>NZ_PHGZ01000027.1 GCF_002795405.1 Caviibacterium pharyngocola
AAGAAGAAGGTGGACGTCACACTCCATTCTTCAAAGGTTACCGTCCACAGTTCTACTTCCGTACAACTGACGTAACAGGTACTATCGAGTTACCGGAAGGCGTAGAAATGGTAATGCCGGGCGACAACATCAAAATGACAGTAAGCTTGATTCACCCAATCGCGATGGATCAAGGTTTACGTTTCGCGATTCGTGAAGGCGGACGTACAGTTGGTGCTGGTGTGGTAGCGAAAATCATTAAATAGTGCGACAAGTTGTTGTACTTATGGCAGTAACTACTTATATATCAAGTGGTTACTGTTGAAAGTAAGCGGTCTTCGCACCGCTTACTTTCGACTATTCTGATAACTCAATGGAGTTTGAAAGGGTAGGCAGGCTAGAAAAGGAGCGTTGCTCAAGATCTAGTTCTAAGTTGGTATATTAAATAATCCAACTCAAAAGATAGTCAGGTATGATTTTCACCCTGATGTATTCTAATATGAAGTTATTTATTAGAAGAGAGTAAGCAAAATCCGCTATTTGAGTTACCCATACTCACCCGTTTTGAGAATTTATTTAACACCTACTATAAATAAAGCCCAAAGATACCGTAGCAGTCTGAAACGGATCGAATAAGAGGAAGTGGAATTTCTCTATATTGATTGCCACCTTTACTATACTTATCTTTACTAAGGGACATTCTCTCAGGAGAAATACCCATTGAGTCTGAGAATAATGGCTCCCGTAAAATGCTTTCGGTTACAGCAAGGTATTCTTACGGCACAAATTTACCTAAACTTTCCCAAACATACTCTCTTAATCCATTAAAGAAATGGATTTAATATCTATAGCTTTAATTTAAAGGAGTTGTAGGGTTAAGTCGTTAAATTGACAATATCATTGCATTATTGCTAATGAGTAAAGCAAGATTTGTAAAGCATAGGTAAGGGCTTATTTATTGCTGTATTAGGTCACTGACTTAGTAAGTATGCGTAAGCTGTTATTACCATTGTTACAATCAACGATGTTGAAGATATAAGCTGTACAACAATGTTGATGAGAGTAACCTGCTATGTAACTAGCAGTAACCTAGGGATAGTGCATTATTGGTAACGATAATGTGCGGAGCTTCCTGACAATGTACGCCCTGAAAAGGTTATTGAACTTGTGAGAGAACAATAAGAAAACATTAAACTACATAATGTTGAGCGGCTAGGTTGAATGAAAAGATAAACGCAAAGTGAACCACTGATAAACTTCGTTAGATTTGAAGAGCCTACGGTAGTTATTGGCTCTAACCAAAACGGTATGCAGCGGGTTATTCCTTTTATTTGTGGGAATACGTTACCAAATCGCTGTCGGAGAATAGATGGTATCTTCCTCATTCGTGTGGTAATAATGGAACTTGGTAAGCCTATATTTTCGCCTGAAAAGGCAGGTAAAGCGTAAGCAATACTGTTGAAAGTGTAGGTAAAAGAGGTTAGAGAAAGCGAATGTTGTGCTGTAATGGTACAAATAGGGTATGAAATATGACCTAACCCGAAAGGGTGCAGACTTCTAACTGGTCTTTCATCGCAAGATGTCTGACAAATTCCTTAGTGGCTTTGGCAGAGAAATAAGAAAGCGAGCGTTGGCTTGCAGATTAGTGATAATCAAACAAACCAACGTAAGCACTCTTTATCTCACACAGATAACAAGAGTGTAAGTCTATTGGTAACGATAGCAACTCTTGTACGTGTCCAAACTGCTAGAGGAGCTATTTAATTACCAAGAAAGACTTATCTCTTCACGGAGGTAAGTATGAAAGAGCGAACTCATCATACTAAGAAATTAGTAGGCAGTCCAGCTCCAACGACCTCACACATATCACAATGGCATTATATCGAATGGTATAAAGTGAATAGGTATGTGAAAGGAATGCAGGTGCGGATTGCGAAGGCAACACAGGAAGGTGATTGGCGTAGAGTTAAAAATCTACAACGAATGCTGACCAACTCGTTTTATGCGAAAGCATTAGCAGTAAGACGAGTAACTGAAAATAAAGGCAAACGAACCGCAGGTGTCGATAAAACGATTTGGGATACCCCTAAATTGAAATGGCAAGCAATTAGTGAACTTTCAAGCAAAAAGTATAAACCAAGCCCACTAAAGCGAGTGTTTATACCAAAAGCGAACGGAAAGCAACGCCCACTGGGTATTCCGACTATGAAAGACAGAGCGATGCAAGCCTTGCACTTGTTGGGATTACAACCTATTGCAGAAACCTTAGCTGATACGAGTTCTTATGGATTTCGACTAAGTCGTTCAACGGCAGATGCGATAAACCATATACATAGCATCTTCTCTTTAAGAGGAGAAAAGAAATCAGCGGAATGGGTACTTGATGCAGACATACAAGGTTGTTTTGACCACATTAGCCACGATTGGCTTATTCAGCACATTCCAATGAATAAATGGATTTTGCGGAAATGGTTAAAATCGGGTGTGGTTGAATTTGGACAGCTAAAAGCAACGAAAGAAGGCACTCCGCAAGGAGGTATAATTTCGCCAACATTAGCAAATATGGCACTAGACGGAATGGAAACTTTGCTTGCCGAACATTTTGGCAAAAAGCAAAGTAGACAGATAATCCGTAACAAAACCTATATGGTGCGATATGCAGACGACTTTATTATTTCAGGAAGTTCAAAAGAAATACTGGAAGAAAGAGTTATCCCATTAGTTAAAGATTTCTTGGCAGAACGTGGATTAACGCTGTCAGAAACGAAAACTAAAGTCGTACATATTGATCAAGGATTTGACTTTTTAGGTTGGACAGTTAGACGGTTCAAACGGAAAGTACTTATTAAGCCAAGTAAGAAAAATGCAGAAGCATTTTATCGAAAAGTGAAGAAAGTATTGACTGATATGAGAACGGCTAAACAGCCCGATGTCATTAAAGTATTAAATCCAATGATCAGAGGTTGGGCAAACTACCACAGACATATTGTTGCAAAAACAACCTATAATCGAATGGATTGGCTGATATGGCAAGCACTATGGAAATGGTGTCGTCGCCGACATCCAAATAAAGGGAAACGTTGGATAAAAGCGAAATACTTTTGTACTACAGCAACCCGAAAATGGATATTTGGCACAGTAGATACCAATAGTAAAGGCGAGCTATATCCACTAGATTTACTCTATTGTAGTGATACTAAGATAAAACGACACAATAAAATAAAAACAGATTACAATCCGTTTTTACCTGAATGGGAATTATATAAAGAAGTATTAAACCAACGCAGACTTTATGAAGAGCAATCTCATAGACAGCAATGGCAAGCTTTATTTAAAGACCAAAGAGGGAAATGTGCGTTATGTCAGGGTATGATTACGAGAGAAACAGGTTGGCACGATCATCATATTACTTACAAAGTACTTGGTGGTTCGGATAGCCTAAGCAACCGATGTTTGGTACACCCAACGTGTCATACACAAATTCACGCCTTGAATTTGAAAGTAGTGAAGCCGACTGTTTAGCAGTTAATAGAAAGGCTTGAGCTGTATGCGGAGAAATTTGCTTGTACAGTTCTTAGGGGGCTAGGTTGCAGTAATGCAATCTGGCTACCCGATATTTGTAGAAACGTATTAAAAACGTTATCGACAGAAGAAAGGGTATCGAAAGATACCCTTTTTGTTACGCACAAAAAATATATGCAAAAAATTAATAGGCAATAAAATCAGAAAATGCTACAATCACGCGTTCAAAGCAGATCCCTATTTTAAAAATCAAATAATGGATTAAATTATGTCGTTAGAAATCGAGAAAAAGAAAAACACCCCTGAAGTTGTTGATACGCAAAAAGCGAAAGGGCTTAATACTTTTTTATGGCTATTGGCTTTAGTTGTAGTGGCGGTAGCAGCGTTAGGTAATATTTATCTTGTAGAAAAATTCTCCACACCGATTCGTGTTGTCGGCGTTGTGATCTTATTGCTGATTGCATTGGGTATTGCCGCGTTAACTAATCAAGGTACGAAAGCTCGCGGTTTCTTGAAAGATTCAAGAACGGAAATGCGTAAAATTGTTTGGCCGACTCGCCCGGAAGCGATGCAAACTACATTGATCGTAATGGGTGTAACGGTTGTCGTCTCTTTGATTTTATGGGGATTAGATTCGATTATTGTCTCCTTGATTACGTTTTTAACAGATTTGAGGTTCTAAAATGACAGAGAATGCACCTAAAAAACGCTGGTATGTTTTACAAGCTTTTTCCGGTTTCGAAAGTCGCGTAGCAACCACATTGCGTGAATATATTAAATTGCACCAAATGGAAGATCAGTTTGGTGAAGTGTTAGTTCCGACGGAAGAAGTGGTTGAAAATGTCGGTGGAAAACGTCGTAAAAGCGAACGTAAATATTTTCCGGGCTATGTTTTGGTTCAAATGGAAATGAACGATTATACTTGGCAGCTGGTACGTAGTGTGCCGCGCGTAATGGGATTCATCGGCGGTACGCCGGATAAACCCGCACCGATCAGTAATCGTGAAGCAGATATTATTTTAAATCGTTTAGAGCAAAATTCCGATAAACCGAAACCGAGAACTACCTTCCAACCGGGTGAAGAAGTGCGTGTAACGGAAGGGCCGTTCGCCGACTTTAACGGTACCGTAGAAGAAATCGATTACGAAAAAGGTCGTTTAAAAGTGTCGGTGTCGATCTTCGGTCGTGCAACACCGGTCGATCTTGAATTCGGTCAAGTGGAAAAAACAAACTAATTTTTAACCGCACTTATATTGAATATAAAAGTGCGGTCGAAATTTCAGTAATATTTTACTTGAAATCACGGTTGTATTTGATTAAAATGCAACCCTTTTTAAACACTGGGGAGCTAGTAATAGCGCGATTACCCGTTCAGAGGAAACTAAAATGGCAAAAAAAGTCCAAGCCTACGTTAAGTTGCAAGTTGCAGCTGGTATGGCAAACCCTTCACCACCGGTTGGTCCTGCATTAGGTCAACAAGGTGTAAACATTATGGAATTCTGTAAAGCGTTCAATGCGCGTACCGAAAGCTTAGAAAAAGGTTTACCGATTCCTGTGGTTATCACGGTTTATGCAGACCGTTCATTTACATTCGTAACTAAAACTCCACCGGCTGCCGTATTGTTGAAAAAAGCAGCAGGTATCAAATCCGGTTCCGGTAAACCGAACAAGGATAAAGTGGGTAAAGTAACTCGTGCGCAAGTGCGTGAAATCGCAGAAACAAAAGCGGCGGATATGACCGGTGCGACTGTTGAAACAAAAATGAAATCTATTGAAGGTACCGCACGTTCAATGGGTTTGGTAGTGGAGGACTAATCAATGGCTAAACTAACCAAACGTATGAAAGCAATCAAAGCGGGCGTTGATTCAACCAAAGCTTACGAAATCAATGAAGCGATCGCAGTATTAAAACAATTTGCGACTGCAAAATTCGTTGAAAGCGTGGATGTCGCGGTCAATTTAGGTATCGATGCGCGTAAATCTGATCAAAACGTTCGTGGTGCAACCGTATTACCACACGGTACCGGTCGTAGCGTTCGTGTTGCGGTATTTACCCAAGGCGCAAACGCTGAAGCGGCTAAAGCTGCCGGTGCAGATTTAGTGGGTATGGAAGATCTTGCGGAACAAGTGAAAAAAGGCGAAATGAACTTTGACGTAGTAATTGCTTCTCCGGATGCAATGCGCGTTGTCGGTCAATTAGGTCAAATTTTAGGTCCGCGCGGTTTAATGCCGAACCCGAAAGTAGGTACAGTAACTCCAAACGTTGCCGAAGCGGTTAAAAATGCGAAATCCGGTCAGGTGCGTTACCGTAATGATAAAAACGGTATTATCCATACCACAATCGGTAAAGCGGATTTCTCAGCCGAACAATTAAAAGAAAACTTACAAGCGCTATTAGCAGCATTAACTAAAGCTAAACCTTCCACAGCGAAAGGTATCTTTATTAAGAAAGTAAGTATTTCTACTACTCAAGGTGCAGGTGTTGCTGTTGATCAAAGCAGCTTATAATTTACCCTAAACCTTTACAAGGGCGTAAGTTATGTATATAATATACGCCCTTGTTTATGCCGAAAGGCATAAGATTTCTGATGGTGCTTGACCTTTTCAAGCCCCGTCCAAGACCGTAGGGGAATGATGTTTATTCTTAATAATCCTGCGTAGATGGTGAGCAGAATAAGAATTTTTCTTGCTTCTGTGCACCTTAGGCTCAAAGAAAGCAACACGAAAGTGCGGTCTTTTTTTGAGATTTTTTATAATTCCGAGCAATCGGAGTGTATTCAGGAGCTAAAAGCCAATGGCATTAAATCTTCAAGACAAACAAGCGATTGTTGCTGAAGTAAATGAAGCAGCCAAAGGTGCCCTATCAGCAGTGATCGCGGATTCTCGCGGTGTAGCCGTTGATAAAATGACTGACTTGCGTAAAGCAGCTCGCGAAGCCGGCGTTTCTATGCGTGTCGTGCGTAACACATTGTTACGTCGTGCGGTAGAAGGTACGGATTTCGAATGCTTAAAAGACACGTTTGTCGGTCCTACACTTATCGCATTCTCTACCGAACATCCGGGTGTTGCGGCACGTTTGTTCAAAGATTTTGCAAAAGCAAACGATAAGTTTGAAATTAAAGGTGCAGCCTTTGAAGGTAAGATCCAAGATGTTGAATTCTTAGCGACATTACCGACTTACGACGAAGCGATCGCACGTTTAATGGGTACGATGAAAGAAGCGGCGGCAGGCAAACTTGCTCGCACTCTTGCGGCATACCGCGACAAATTACAAGAAGCGGCTTAATTCAAGCCTTTCTTAACTCGTTTAATTTATTTACTTTAGGAATTGATTGTTATGTCATTAACTAACGAACAAATCATTGAAGCGATTGCTTCAAAAACTGTAACTGAAATCGTAGAATTAATTTCTGCAATGGAAGAAAAATTCGGTGTTTCTGCAGCAGCAGCGGCAGTAGCAGTAGCACCAGGCCCGGCAGAAGCAGCTGAAGAAAAAACTGAATTCGACGTAGTTCTTGCAGCAGCAGGCGCTAACAAAGTCGCTGTAATCAAAGCAGTTCGCGGTGCAACCGGTTTAGGCTTGAAAGAAGCTAAAGACTTAGTTGAATCTGCACCTGCAGTATTGAAAGAAGGCATCGCTAAAGCTGAAGCTGAAGCGCTTAAGAAAGAATTAGAAGAAGCCGGTGCACAAGTAGAAATCAAATAATCTTTGATATTCTGTTTTGCCCTGTTTTTTCAGGCTTAATGGCTGGTGGGAATCCATCAGCCATTTTGTGCTATATCCTAAGGCTGAAATAACTTTACCGTTTATTTATTTTAGTCTGCTCGAATGAAAGTTCATTTAGAGTGTCAACCCACTAGAGAAGTAAGGTTCAGAGTGCGGTCGAAAAAACGGTCAATCATTGCCGCGATGTCATAATTCAATTTGTGCGGTTGGGTCACTGAACAGCAAGCAGAGGAACCCTATGGTTTACTCATATACCGAGAAAAAACGTATTCGTAAAGACTTCGGCAAACGTCCGCAAGTTTTAAATGTACCTTATTTATTAACTATTCAACTCGATTCGTTTGATAAATTTATTCAAAGAGATCCGGAAGGTCAGCAAGGTTTAGAAGCGGCATTCCGTTCCGTATTTCCGATCGTAAGCAATAACGGAAATACCGAGTTGCAATATGTCAGCTATCAATTAGGCGAGCCGGTTTTTGACGTCAGAGAATGTCAAATCCGCGGGACCACTTTTGCCGCGCCGTTGCGTGTTAAATTACGCTTAGTCAGCTATGATAAAGATGCGGCGCCGGGCACAATCAAAGATATTAAAGAACAAGAAGTTTATATGGGAGAAATCCCATTGATGACCGATAACGGAACCTTTGTTATCAACGGTACCGAACGTGTTATCGTATCGCAATTACACCGCAGTCCGGGCGTATTCTTTGACAGCGATAAGGGTAAAACCCATTCTTCAGGTAAAGTATTATATAACGCACGAATCATTCCTTACCGCGGTTCGTGGTTGGATTTCGAATTTGATCCGAAAGATAATTTGTATGCGCGTATCGACCGTCGCCGTAAATTACCGGCAACCATTATTTTACGCGCGTTAGATTATTCGACCGAAGAAATTTTAAATCTTTTCTTCGATAAAATCGTTTTCGAAATTAAAGACAATAAATTATTGATGACTTTGGTGCCGGAAAGATTACGCGGCGAAACCGCTTCTTTCGATATCGAAGCGAACGGTAAAGTTTATGTTGAACGCGGCAGACGTATTACCGCTCGTCACATTCGTGCATTAGAGAAAGATCAAGTGACGCAAGTGGACGTGCCGACCGAATATATCGTCGGTAAAGTCGCTGCAAAAGATTACGTCGATTTAGAAAGTGGCGAGTTAATTTGTCCGGCGAATATGGAACTTTCGCTTGAATTGTTGGCGAAATTATCTCAAGCCGGCTACAAAACAATCGAAACCCTATTTACTAACGATTTAGACTTCGGGCCTTATATTTCCGAAACTTTACGCGTAGATCCGTCAAGCGATCGTCTTAGCGCATTAGTCGAAATCTATCGAATGATGCGTCCTGGCGAACCACCGACAAAAGAAGCGGCGGAAGGCTTATTCGACAACTTATTCTTCTCGCAAGAACGCTATGATTTGTCTGCGGTCGGTCGTATGAAATTCAATCGCTCTTTAGGCATCGATGATGCGAGCGGCAGCGGTATTTTAAGTAAAGAAGATATCGTTAGCGTAATGAAAAAATTGATCGACATTCGTAACGGTCGCGGCGAAGTGGACGATATCGACCACTTAGGTAACCGTCGTATCCGTTCGGTCGGCGAAATGGCGGAAAACCAATTCCGTATCGGTTTAGTTCGCGTAGAAAGAGCGGTGAAAGAACGTCTTTCTCTAGGTGATTTAGATGCGGTAACGCCACAAGATTTAATCAACGCAAAACCGATTTCGGCTGCAGTGAAAGAATTCTTCGGTTCATCCCAACTTTCACAATTTATGGACCAAAACAACCCGTTATCGGAAGTAACGCACAAGCGTCGTATTTCCGCATTAGGTCCGGGCGGTTTGACTCGCGAACGTGCGGGCTTCGAAGTGCGAGACGTTCACGCAACTCACTATGGTCGCGTGTGTCCGATCGAAACCCCTGAAGGCCCGAACATCGGTTTGATCAACTCTTTATCCGTTTATGCGCGTACTAATGATTACGGTTTCTTAGAAACTCCGTATCGTAAAGTGGTAAACGGTCAAGTGACCGAAGAAATCGAATATTTATCCGCTATCGAAGAAGGTAAATATGTGATTGCGCAGGCGAACTCAAATCTTGATGAAGAATTGCGTTTCACTGACGCTTTCGTTACTTGTCGTGGCGAACACGGCGAGTCCGGTTTATATCGTCCGGAAGAAATTCATTATATGGATGTTTCCACTCAACAAGTGGTTTCAGTCGCGGCGGCATTAATTCCGTTCCTTGAGCACGATGATGCGAACCGTGCGTTAATGGGTGCGAATATGCAACGCCAAGCAGTACCGACCTTGCGTGCGGACAAACCGTTAGTAGGTACAGGTATGGAAAAACCGGTTGCGCTTGACTCCGGTGTGGCGGTCGTGGCAAAACGCGGTGGTACGATTCAATACGTCGATGCTTCCCGTATCGTAGTAAAAGTCAACGAAGACGAAACCGTTGCGGGCGAAGCGGGTATTGATATTTACAACTTAATTAAATACACCCGTTCGAACCAAAATACCTGTATCAACCAAATTCCTTGCGTGGAATTGGGCGAACCGATCGAACGTGGCGAAATCTTGGCCGACGGTCCGTCAACGGATTTAGGCGAATTGGCGTTAGGTCAAAATATGCGCGTGGCGTTTATGCCTTGGAACGGCTATAACTTCGAAGACTCAATGTTAGTTTCCGAACGCGTTGTACAAGAGGATCGTTTCACTACCATCCACATTCAAGAATTATCTTGCGTGGCGCGTGATACCAAACTCGGTTCCGAAGAAATTACGGCGGATATTCCGAACGTCGGTGAAGCGGCATTAAGCAAACTTGACGAATCCGGTATCGTATATATCGGTGCGGAAGTGAAAGGCGGCGACATTCTTGTGGGTAAAGTGACACCGAAAGGTGAAACTCAATTAACTCCGGAAGAAAAATTGTTGCGTGCGATTTTCGGTGAAAAAGCTTCTGATGTTAAAGATTCTTCATTGCGCGTACCGAACAGTGTTTCCGGTACGGTTATCGACGTACAAGTCTTTACCCGCGATGGCGTGGAAAAAGACAAACGTGCGTTGGAAATCGAAGAAATGCAATTAAAACAAGCGAAAAAAGACCTTGTTGAAGAATTGGAAATCTTAGAAGCCGGTTTATTCGCACGCGTGCGTAACATCTTAATCGCCGGCGGCGCAGATGCGAGCCAGTTGGATAGAATGGAACGCAGCAAATGGTTAGAGCAAACCTTAGCTGACGAAGAAAAACAAAATCAGTTGGAACAACTTGCCGAACAATACGAAGAATTGCGTAAAGACTTCGAACACAAATTAGAAGTCAAACGTGGCAAAATCATCCAAGGCGACGACTTGGCGCCGGGCGTATTGAAAGTGGTGAAAGTTTACCTTGCGGTGAAACGTCAAATCCAACCGGGTGATAAAATGGCGGGTCGTCACGGTAACAAAGGGGTTATCTCGAAAATTAATCCGGTTGAAGATATGCCGTATGATGAAAACGGACAACCGGTTGACATCGTATTGAACCCGCTGGGCGTTCCGTCTCGTATGAACATCGGTCAGATCCTTGAAACCCACTTAGGTTTGGCGGCGAAAGGTATCGGCGATCAGATCAACGCAATGATCAAACAAAAACAAACGGTTGAAAAATTGCGCGGCTACATTCAAAAAGCTTACGATCTGGGCGGCGGTTCACAAGTCGTGGATCTCAACACCTTTACCGACGAAGAAGTAATGCGTTTGGCGCAAAACTTGCGTAAAGGTATGCCGCTTGCGACACCTGTGTTCGACGGCGCGCACGAGGAAGAAATCAAAGAGTTGTTACAACTCGGCGGATTACCGACCTCCGGTCAGATCACCTTATATGACGGTCGTACCGGTGAAAAATTCGAGCGTCCGGTTACCGTAGGTTATATGTATATGCTCAAATTGAACCACTTGGTTGACGACAAAATGCACGCGCGTTCAACCGGTTCTTACAGCCTTGTGACCCAACAACCGTTAGGCGGTAAAGCGCAATTCGGTGGTCAACGTTTCGGTGAAATGGAGGTGTGGGCATTGGAAGCATACGGTGCGGCATATACCTTACAAGAAATGTTAACCGTGAAATCCGATGACGTGAACGGTCGTACGAAGATGTACAAAAATATCGTCGGCGGCACGCATCAAATGGATCCGGGTACGCCGGAATCTTTCAACGTAATTATGAAAGAAATCCGTTCGCTCGGTATCAATATTGACTTGGACGAAGAATAATCCGAGCGATAAAAACGCTAAAGTACGCCCAAGTGCGGTGGAAATTTTAAAAATTTTGACCGCACTTGAATAAGTTTAACTCCGACAGGAGCAAATTGTGAAAGACTTAGTTAAGTTTTTAAAAGCACAATCAAAAACTTCCGAAGATTTTGATGTGATTAAAATTGGATTAGCCTCACCGGATATGATCCGTTCTTGGTCATTCGGTGAAGTTAAAAAACCGGAAACCATTAATTACCGTACCTTCAAACCGGAGCGTGACGGTCTTTTCTGTGCGCGCATTTTCGGGCCGGTGAAAGATTACGAATGTTTATGCGGTAAATATAAACGTTTAAAACACCGCGGCGTGATTTGTGAAAAATGCGGCGTTGAAGTGACCCAAGCAAAAGTACGCCGCGAACGTATGGGACATATCGAATTGGCTTCGCCGGTGGCGCATATTTGGTTCTTAAAATCCCTTCCGTCCCGTATCGGTTTATTATTAGATATGCCGTTGCGCGATATCGAACGTGTGCTTTATTTCGAATCTTATATTGTTATCGAACCGGGAATGACCGATTTAGAAAAAGGTCAGTTATTAACCGAAGAACAATATATGGACGCGGAAGATCGCTGGGCGGACGAATTCGATGCGAAAATGGGTGCGGAAGCGATCCAAGCCTTATTGCGCGATATGGATTTAGAAGCCGAATGCGAAACCTTACGCGAAGAATTACAAGAAACCAATTCCGAAACCAAACGTAAAAAAATTACCAAACGTTTGAAATTATTGGAAGCGTTTATTCAATCCGGCAACAAACCGGAATGGATGGTAATGACCGTATTACCGGTATTACCGCCGGATTTACGTCCGTTAGTGCCGCTTGACGGCGGTCGTTTTGCCACATCCGACTTAAACGATCTATACCGTCGTGTGATCAACCGTAACAACCGTTTAAAACGTTTATTAGACTTAATCGCGCCGGATATCATCGTGCGTAATGAAAAACGTATGTTACAAGAATCCGTTGATGCCTTGTTGGATAACGGTCGTCGCGGTCGTGCGATCACAGGTTCTAACCGCCGTCCGTTAAAATCGCTCGCGGATATGATCAAAGGTAAACAAGGTCGTTTCCGTCAAAACTTATTAGGTAAACGTGTTGACTATTCCGGTCGTTCCGTAATTACGGTAGGTCCATACTTACACCTACATCAATGCGGTTTGCCGAAGAAAATGGCATTGGAATTATTCCGTCCGTTTATTTATGCGAAATTAGAAAGCCGTGGCTTTGCCACCACAATCAAAGCGGCGAAGAAAATGGTTGAGCGTGAATACGCGATCGTTTGGGATATTCTTGCCGAAGTCATTCGCGAACATCCGATTTTATTAAACCGTGCGCCGACATTACACCGTTTGGGTATTCAGGCGTTCGAACCGATCTTAATCGAAGGTAAAGCGATTCAGTTGCACCCGCTCGTTTGTGCGGCGTTCAACGCGGACTTCGACGGAGACCAAATGGCGGTTCACGTTCCGTTAACGTTGGAAGCGCAATTAGAAGCGCGCGCGTTAATGATGTCAACCAACAACATTTTATCACCGGCGAACGGTGAGCCGATTATCGTTCCGTCACAAGACGTTGTATTAGGTCTTTACTATATGACCCGCGACAAAGTGAACGGCAAAGGCGAGGGAATGTTATTGCAAGATCCGCGCGAAGCGGAAAAAGCTTACCGCACCGGTCAGGCGGAATTACATTCGCGCGTAAAAGTGCGTATCACCGAATATGTGAAAAATGCGGCGGACGAATTTGTCGCGCAAACCAATTTGGTCGATACCACCGTCGGTCGTGCGATTTTATGGATGATTGCACCGAAAGGAATGCCGTTCAGCTTGTTTAACCAAACGCTAGGCAAAAAAGCGATCTCCAAATTAATTAATGAAAGCTATCGTCGTTTGGGCTTGAAAGCCAGCGTATTATTCGCCGACCAAATTATGTACACCGGTTTTGCTTATGCGGCACGTTCCGGTTCATCCGTCGGTATCGACGATATGGTGATTCCTGCGAAGAAATACGACATTATTTCCGCGGCGGAACAAGAAGTCGCCGAAATTCAGGAACAATTCCAATCCGGTCTTGTGACTGCCGGCGAACGCTATAACAAAGTGATCGATATTTGGGCGGCAGCAAACGAACGCGTTGCCAAAGCGATGATGGAAAACTTGTCTTCCGAAGAAGTGATTAACCGCGAAGGTAATCCGGAAAAACAAGCGTCTTTCAACAGTATCTTTATGATGGCGGATTCCGGTGCGCGTGGTTCTGCGGCACAGATTCGTCAGTTAGCGGGTATGCGTGGTTTGATGGCTCGTCCGGACGGCTCGATCATCGAAACACCGATTACTGCGAACTTCCGTGAAGGTTTGAACGTTCTTCAATACTTTATTTCAACCCACGGTGCGCGTAAAGGTTTGGCGGATACCGCATTAAAAACAGCGAACTCCGGTTACTTAACCCGTCGTTTGGTTGACGTGGCGCAAGACTTAGTTATTATCGAAGACGATTGCGGCACGCACGAAGGTATCGTGATGACTCCGTTAATCGAAGGCGGTGATGTGAAAGAAGCGTTGCGCGATCGCGTATTGGGTCGTGTGGCGGCGGAAGATATCTTAAAACCGGGTACGGATGAAGTCTTGATTCCGCGCAATACCTTATTGGACGAAAAACTTTGTGACGTGATCGATGAAAACTCCGTTGACAGCATTAAAGTTCGTTCCGTGGTAACTTGTGACACCGATTTCGGCGTTTGTGCGAAATGTTACGGTCGCGACCTTGCGCGCGGTCACTTGATTAACCAAGGTGAAGCGGTCGGTGTTATCGCGGCGCAATCAATCGGTGAACCGGGTACACAGTTAACGATGCGTACCTTCCACATCGGTGGTGCGGCGTCTGCAGCGGCGAAAGAATCCGGTGTACAAGTGAAAAATACCGGTACTTTGCGTTTAGCGAACGTCAAATTCGTTACTAACAAAGAAGGCAAATTGGTCTTAACGTCGCGTAATACCGAATTAACCATTATCGACGCCTTCGGTCGTACCAAAGAACACTATAAAGTGCCTTACGGTGCGGTATTGAACAAAGCGGACGGTCAAGAAGTTACCGCCGGCGAAAACGTCGCGAACTGGGATCCGCATACAATGCCGGTCGTTTCCGAAGTGAGCGGTTTCGTGAAATTTGTGGACATCGTGGACGGTTTAACCGTCACTCGTCAAACCGACGAATTAACCGGCTTGTCCTCAATCGTGGTGCAAGACGTGGGTGAACGTGCGACCGCAGGTAAAGACTTACGTCCGGCGTTAAAATTAGTGGATGCGCAAGGCAATGACATCTTCATTCCGGGCACCGACGTATTAGCGCAATATTTCTTACCGGGTAAAGCGATCGTGACCTTGGACGACGGCGCGGAAGTGTCAATCGGTGAACCGTTGGCGCGTATTCCGCAAGAATCTGTGGGTACCAAAGATATTACCGGTGGTCTTCCGCGCGTTGCGGACTTGTTTGAAGCGCGTAAACCGAAAGAGCCGGCAATCTTGGCGGAAATTTCGGGTATCGTCTCCTTCGGTAAAGAAACCAAAGGCAAACGTCGCTTGTTAATCACTCCGGCGGAAGGTGAAGTTTACGAAGAAATGATTCCGAAATGGCGTCAACTTAACGTATTCGAAGGCGAAATGGTACAACGCGGCGATTTAATCTCCGACGGTGCCGAAACGCCACACGATATTTTACGTTTACGCGGCGTCCACGCAGTGACAGACTACATCGTGAACGAAGTGCAAGAAGTTTACCGCTTACAAGGGGTAAAAATTAACGATAAGCACATCGAAGTCATCGTTCGTCAAATGTTGCGTAAAGCGATTATCACCAAAGCTTACGATTCCGAGTTCCTTGAAGGCGAACAAGTGGAAGTGGCTCGCGTGAAAATCGTCAACCGCAAACGTGAGGAAGAAGGTAAACCGCTAGTCGAGTTCGAACGCGAATTGTTGGGTATCACCAAAGCGTCTCTTGCGACCGAATCCTTCATTTCTGCGGCGTCGTTCCAAGAAACCACACGCGTGTTGACTGAAGCGGCTGTTGCGGGTAAACGCGACGAATTACGCGGCTTGAAAGAAAACGTGATCGTAGGTCGCTTGATTCCGGCGGGTACCGGTTTTGCTTATCACCAAAATCGTCAGAAAAACCGCGCGGCAGGCATCGTAGAAGCCGAAGTACCGGTTAAACCGGTTAAGCTATCGGCGGTTGATGATGAAGAAATCGCATCGGAATTTACTTTCACTGCAGATGAAGCAACGGCAAGTTTAGCCGAAATGCTGAATATGGCGGATGAAGCCGAATAAAAGGTAAAAAATCCATAAATATAGTAACCGCACTTTAGTGATTAAAGTGCGGTTATTTTTTTGTCAAAAAAGTAAAATTTGGAAGTATTGCTTTTATTTTTATACCGAAAAGGAGTTATTTTTCAGGTTTATATAGTAAACTTTTGTAAAATAGTGTAAATTACCGTCAGATTTGGCAGGTTTTTTAGACGCAAGGATTGACAAAAAATCGAATTAATCTATATTTTCACTGGCGCACTGGCGCACTGGCGCACTGGCGCACTGGCGCACTGGCGCACTGGCGCACTGGCGCACTGGCGCACTGGCGCACTGGCGCACTGGCGCACTGGCGCACAACCTATACCGGAACTACATAACGTTGTATTTGAGTGTTAGGTTTCATATTGAAGTTTGAGATCGCCGTTTTAAATGTTTTTACGAAATCCTTTAAAACGGCGATTTGTTACAATATGAAAAAGTATTGGATAGTTTTAGGAATATCGCCATTTGGAGCGTTTATGCTCTGAATGGTTTTTTCTTGTGTTAAGCAAGATAAAATAGTTGGATTTTATTTATGTTGTAGCGCCGCCGCATTAATTGTGTGAACAACGCAATTAATGCGGCGGCGTGTTATTGCAAAGGATTGGGATAAGTAGTTCCGTTTTGCGCTGTTTACAAACGCAAATTTTGCCGTTCGCCAAGAACGGATTTGTTGTTTTATTGGTTTCAATTTTATCGTAGGAAAGTTTTTATGAACAAAGTTTTTAAAGTTATCTGGAATCACGCCACTCAAAATTTCGTGGTCGTTTCCGAATTGGCCGCTGCCCGCGGTAAAAAGAAATCCTCGCAATCATCATCGACAAGCTCGTTTTTTGATGACGCGGTGAAATTAAGTGCGGTCACTTTATTTGCCATTTCCGTCGCACCGAATGCCGAAGCGGCGGTATCTATCGGCAGTACGATTGGTAATGCAATGTATGCTTCAGGCGCAACCAGCGACGGCAGAACCTCAATCGCAATCGGGCTGAATGCGAATGCCTACTCTCCGACGGGCGGTACAAACGGTGCGGTGGCGATTGGTCCTAATGCCACGGCGAACGGTTCGCAAACCGTTGCACTTGGCGGCAACGCTTCGGCATTGGGAGATCAATCGATGGCGATCGGTAACGATGCCAGTGCGAACGGACGCGGTTCCATTGTCCTAGGCGGCGATGATTCGGGTTATACTTTTACAAAAGATACATCACCGGGTTATTATCGCGCGGGAACGGCAGATAAGTTTAAAACTTCAACTGCAGCGGGGAATGCATCCGTCGTGGTGGGCGTTCACGCACAGGCGTTAAGCCAAGGTTCAACGGCGATCGGTGTCGGCGCTTTAGCCGGTTTTGGCAACGGAACCGCCAGCACGACGGATCTAAATTCAATTAATACCACCAATAATACCGAAGCGACGGCGATCGGTGCCTTTGCCGTTGCCGCAAGCAATCATTCCACCGCGATCGGTGCTAATGCCACGGCAAACGGCGTGGATGCCACCGCACTTGGTTCAAAAACAAAGGCAAACAGCATTTATTCTTTTGCAGCCGGTTATAACGCCAGCGCAATAAGTGCCAAAGATATTGCCATTGGTACGGATGTCATTGCGCAGGGCGCAAATAACGACGCCAATTCAAAAGTGCCAAGCATTGTTATCGGTTATGAATCCAATGTCACGGGCGACGTTTCAACCGCAATCGGGGTAAAAAACACCATTTCCGGCACGGATAAAAATAAAAACGCAATTAGTGGCGTGAATATTTTGGGTCACGATAATACGGTGACGAACGCCAGCGGTGTAGGCATTTTGGGGAATAACAACGTCGTGAACAGCGGAACCGATACGCACGATGTGTTTATCCTTGGTAATGATGTGAAAAATGTCGTGAGCGATTCCGTTTTCTTGGGTAGCGGTTCCGCTTATACCGCGAGCGGCGATTCAACGAAAGGCAACAGCAAATCTTATACTTCCGATAGTAGCGTTATTTCAGGCAAAAACCTAAATTTTGCCGGCGGTAATATTGTTGCCGGTGTGGTCAGCGTCGGTAACGGTACTACAATCACTCGTCGTGTTCAAGGCGTTGCACCGGGGTTAATTTCTGCAACCAGCACCGATGCTATTAACGGCAGCCAACTTTTCAGCGTGGCTCAAGCGTTAAATCAACAAATTAATAACTCCGTAATACATTATTTCAGCGTAAATAGCACCGGTGGCAATAACTATAATAACGACGGCGCGAAAGCGGCGGATTCTATCGCAATCGGCAAAGACAGCACGATTGCCGATCTAGCCGCTTCAAGTATCGTGTTAGGCAATAACACCACGATTTCCAATTCTGCGCGCGCAAATAATACCGCGATCGGTAGCTCCGCAACGATTCAAGGCGGACAAGACAGTATTGCTTTTGGTACGGGCGCAACGATCGGCAGCAATGTTCAAAACAGTGCCGTAGCTATCGGTAACGCCAGTAAAGTGGAAGCGGCGCAAGGCGGCGTGGCGATCGGTAACGGTTCGACCGTCAACTCTTCCGCCAATGACGGCGCGATTGCTATCGGGCAAAAATCTAATGTCACCGGTATCAGCTCTATTGCTTTGGGTAATAACGCCAGCGTCACAGGCGCACAACAAGGCTCGATTGCAATCGGTAATAACACCAATGTCACCAGCACAGGCGAAGGTACGGTTGCTGTGGGTTCAGACACCAATGTCACCGTCGGCAATGCCGTGGCTGTGGGTGACAATGTAAATATCAGCGGACAATATTCCGTTGCAGTAGGATCTTCAAGTAATATTTCAAGCAATGCCGTTAGTGCGGTGGCGATTGATCACGGCAGTAATGTATCCAAAAACTATGGTATCGCTATTGGTAACGGCAGCTCGGTATCCGGCGACGGACTTAACGGAACAGCCTTAGGGCAAGGTTCTTCGGTTACTGCACAAAATGCGGTAGCTATCGGTAGCGGCAGCGTGGCAGACAGACAGGCTTGGGATTCAGCGGGTTACACGCCTTATATCCCGTCAACCGCTAGCAGCGCGCAAAAAAACGCCATTGAAGCCACAAAAGCGGCGAACGGCGGCGCGATCAGCGTGGGATCTTCAACGATCAAACGTCAAATTATCAATGTCGCGGCAGGCTCGGCGGATACCGATGCCGTTAACGTCGCGCAATTAAAAGCCGCAGTGTCCGAAGCCTCATCCGCTGCAACGTGAAATATTTTAGAAGGCAGCACGAAGAAAGACGAAGTAGGTTCAAACGATAACGTCAGCTTTGCCAACGGCAACGGCACGACGGCAAACGTATCCTTTAATTCGGCGACAAACACTTCAACGGTAACATATTCGGTCAATCAATCCGGCTTAACCGTGGCGGCGGACGGCACGGTAAGTGCGGTGCAAAACGGTAACAATTTCGCCACGGCGGAACAAGTGGCTAAAGCGATCAATGAATCGGAAAAAACCACCACGGTAAAAGGATTAGGTAATGTCACCGTCACCGGCACAACCACCGGTACTGTTACCAACTATAATGTTAGCCTAAGCGAAAGCGCCAATAATTCATTGGCGAAAGCGGATACCGCTTTACAATCTTGGACGGCACAAGTCGGTGGTCAAGACGCTAAAATTATCACAAAAGACAACAATAAACTGAATTTTGTGAACGGCAAAAATATCAATATTACCAATGAAAACGGCGATATTCGCGTGTCCACTGCGGATAGCGTCACATTCACCGACGTTAAAACCGATACATTGAATATCGGCGATAAAGTTACGATCAACAACACCGGCATTAACGCAGGCAATACCAAGATCACCAATGTAACGACGGGAACAGCAGATAATGACGCGGTGAACGTGAAACAATTAAATGATACCGTTGCCGCAAATAAAGTCGTTGTTCAAGCGGGTAAAAACACAATGGTAACACCAAGCAATGACGGCAAATTATATACCGTTGACGCTTGGGATACGCAAGTTGAAGCCGGAGACGGTTTAACTTTATCCGACGGCGCCTATAAAAACGACGCCGAACAAAAACGCGGCTATAAACTGGATTTAAGCCAAACCACTAAAGACAACATCCAAAAAGGTGTGGATGCGAATACCACCGTGACTACAAAAGGGATTACCTTTAACGGCAACAGCGGTTCAACCGGTGCGAAGATGTTAGGTAGCGCGTTGTCGATTACCGCAACGGGTAAAGGCGGCGCGGTCGCTAACACCACGGCAACGGACGCGGGCGTGGTAGTGAATATCGATACCACGGCATTGGAAACGAATATTAGCAAAAATGCGGAAAATATTACGAAAAATGCCGCTAACATCACGAATAATGCGGAAAATATTACGAAAAATGCAAGTAATATTACCAATAACACCAATGCGATCAATACGTTAAAAACCAATACGATTAAATTGAGCGGTGATGACAGTTCGGTCACGAACGCGCAACAACTGGGTCAAGACGGCGGTATTCAGTTTAATATTGTTGGCAATGATCAAATCGCGGCGAGCGCTTCAGGCAGCCAAGTGGCGTTAAGCATTAAAGACGGCTCGATCGGCACGACTCAACTTGCCAACCAAGCGGTCACCGGTGATAAAGTGGCGAACAAAACGTTGGATAAAACCCAAATCAAGACCGGTAATGTGACTTCCGGCACACCGAACTTATTGACAGTGGCGAACGGCACGGATCGTTTGGTGGGCACGGACGACTTGGTGTTATCCGTCAACACGGACAACTTAGCGAGCGCAACCAATATCAGCTACAAAGCAAATGGTGACACGGCGAAAGCGGTGAGCCTAGCAACGGGCTTTAACTTCACCAACGGCACGACTACCGTGGCGAGTGTGAACGATAACGGTGTGGTCAGCTTTGATTTAAACCAAGCGACGAAAGACAACATCCAAAAAGGTGTGGACGCGAATACCACCGTGACCACAAAAGGGATCACCTTTAACGGCAACAGCG
>NZ_PHGZ01000028.1 GCF_002795405.1 Caviibacterium pharyngocola
TTTAAATCGTATTTTATGTGTAGGATGGGCTTCAGCCCATCAAAAAATACGATTATTTCAATATGATGGGCTAAAGCCCATCCTACTTAATTATACTTTGTCAATAAACTGTGACCGCACGATTAAAGTGCGGTCTTTTTTTATCCTGTTTCAGCGAAAAATTCTCACAAAAACGACCGCACTTGCGCAAAAATACGAGGGTGATTGTTTCTTAATTTATCCAAAAATTTTTCTACGACACAAACTGTCGCCTTATTCTATAGACTTTATATTATGCTTTAGTGTAGGATGGGCTTCAGCCCATCAAAAAATACGATTATTTCAATATGATGGGCTAAAGCCCATCCTACTTAAGTATACTTTGTCAATAAACTGTGACCGCACGATTAAAGTGCGGTCTTTTTTTATCCTGTTTCAGCGAAAAATTCTCACAAAAACGACCGCACTTGCGCAAAAATACGAGGGTGATTGTTTCTTAATTTATCCAAAAATTTTTCTACGACACAAGCTGTCGCCTTATTCTATAAACTTTATGTTATGCTTTAATTCTACCATACAAACAACTAGGAGAGATTATGACCACACAACACATTGAACAAATTTGGATTATCGAATCGGCGGAAAGCGAAAATTTTGATCCACCTGAAGATTACAGTTTTGAGACTCTTTCCTACACAGCTTTCGAGCAAAAAATTTCTCGAACGAATGAGAAGAAACCGCTGCTGACTTTCGCCGTTTTATACGATATTGCGGAATTAAAGAAACTTGCATCTCTTAAAGCAAATCTTCAATTTTTCTATTTGATTAATCTGACCGAGCAAAACTTATCCCGCCAAGATGCGGATTTTGCTGACGGGATCATTCATCTGAAAGAAACCCAACTGAACAAACTTCATCAAATGATTGCCGCGGCAACGATTAATCCCGGTTTAATTAACATTGATTTGTCGGATCTTCAGAAAACGATAGATAAAAAATCGGTTCGATTTTATTCGCAAGATTTTCATTATGCTAATTTAGAACAGGAGCTAAATCATTTCTTATCGCAAGATAAGACGGATCTTAGCGCGGCACAATTCATTCTGGTGATGATTGTATCGGGAATGTCATTTTCCTTAGAACAATTTTCACTTATCGGTGAATTAATCGGCGAACAAGCGCCGAAAGCGAAAATTATGATCGGCACGGGACTTGAATTTGAGGGTTATGACGAATCTTTATCCTTGCAACTTTTAATCGACGCATAATCAATCCCGCAACAAATCGTTGCCGGTAACGATTTTTCTCGTTACCGGCAACGGTGTTTCGACTTGATTTATTGAAAAAGTGCGGTAAAAAACAACGATTTTTCGTTAAATCTATAACGTCGGACGCACGCCTAAAGTATGACAAATAGCATAAGTCAATTCGCTGCGATTGAGGGTGTAGAAATGGAAATCTTTTACGCCTTCGCGCGATAAAACGCGCACCATATCCATTGCAACGCTCGCCGCAACCAAATTACGCGTGGTTTGATCGTCATCCAATCCTTCGTACATTTTCGCCAGCCAACTCGGAATTTTCACATTGGTGATTGCCGCCATTTTTTGTAGCTGTTTAAAATTCGTTACCGGTAAAATGCCCGGCACGATTTCCGCATCGATACCGATTGAGGCGCAACGATCACGAAAACGCAAATAACTGTCGATATCGAAGAAAAATTGCGTAATGACGTGGTTTGCGCCCGCGTCGATTTTGCGTTTTAAATTAATGAGATCCGCCTGCGCCGATTTCGCTTCCGGATGCACTTCCGGATAAGCGGCGACGGAAATATCGAAATCCGCGACGGAACGTAATAATGCCACCAAATCCGAAGCATAAAACGGCTTTTTGTCATAGCCTTTCGGTTCGTCGCCGCGCAACGCCACAATACGACGAATGCCGTTATCCCAATAATCTTGCGCAATGCGTTTTAATTCGTCAGGTGTTGCGTCAATGCCGGTCAAATGCGGCGCCGCCTCCAAACCGGTTTCTTGTTTAATGCGTTTTACCACGCTATGCGTACGATCACGTTCGCCGGAATTTGCACCGTAAGTCACGGAAACGAATTTCGGTTTTAGCACTTTTAACCGATGAATGGAGTCCCACAAAATATTTTCCATTTTTTCGTTTTTCGGCGGGAAAAATTCAAAGGAAACGTTAATTTTTCCATTAATATCCGTTAAATGCTGATTTAATGTGTCAATTTCTTTGGCATAGCTCATAATTGCGTCGCTCCGTTGCGAGGTGATATTTTTGTATGTTAAAAGTAATAAAAAAATGACTATGTGTCAATTTCAAAAATTTCATTATTTTAATGAATCAAATTCATAGTAAACTTATTTGTAGTAGCCTGTTGAATTCGCTATACTTTTGTCAATATTACATTTCTTAGGTCTGAGAATAAAGATGAGTAAAAAAACCAAAATAACCCTGACGTTATCCGTCATTGCACTCGCTTTAGGTGTGGGCGCTCAATTTTATACCAATTATAAAATCGACCAAGTTTTACAGAATTTTCCTTATCATTTACGCGATCAATGGACGTTAAACGTCACCCAAACCCATAAAAACTTTTTTAATCGCGAGTTAGTGTTCAGCGTTGAAAATGCCGACGCCGATAAAACCGATATTATCAATACGAAATTGACCGCACTTCCGTTCGCCGTAACGGCGGAATCCGCATTGCCGCCCGATTTTGTGCGCGAATTAAACATTACCATTGATAAAAATATCATCAACAGCAAATTTTCCGTGATCGGTGATTATTTACAATCCGGCATTTCCAGCCAATTTCGTGATTTAACCAATAAATCACAAGTGTTGGAAATCGATCTGAATTTCGCTTCCAAAACACAATTTATGGAAATAAAAGGCAATTTAAGCGGATTTAATTATGATGCTAATTCCAAAATCAACGGCATTAAAACCAATCTGACACTGGTTCCGATCGGCAATCGTCAATATGATCTCGCCGAATTGGAACTATCTTTAAATAATGCGGATATTTATTTGCTCGACGGTGAAAATACGAATATTCAATTAAATAACGTGCAATATGCCGTCAATAAATCCGTTTCCGCCGATACCTATAATTTGTCCGCTTATGTTTCGGGCGAAAAAATCGCTCTTTCCGGCAAAAATAATCGCGAAGATAAAACACAGCTCGACGGATTACAAATTACCGCCGTGCAAAACGGCATTCCGAATAATGTATTATTCGGTAACTTATTCAATGAGTTACATAAAGAAAACGCCGATTATACAAAACTGATTAATTTATTATCCGATTTGCTGTTTAGCAATCAGACCTCCGAGGCAAAAATTACCCTTGCCGGTTTTACTTCGCCGAAAAACCGACAAAATTTTGTTTCATTTAAAAATGCCGATTTAACCTACAAAGGCAATTATGCCGATAAACAACGCGCGGAAACCAATCTTGCTTTCGGGCTCGGCGCGTTGGAGATGAATTTGCCGAACGACGAAAAAATCGCGCTGAACGGTTTGCGCTTTGAACAGCAAGCGACCGATAGCAATCTCACCGCTCGCTTGAATTGGTTGAAACAAGCGCTCGGCTTGCTAAAAAATGCGAATCAACCCGAAAACTTCACGGCGAATAAAGACAATAAAGCGTTTTTAGATTCATTGAACGAATTCAGTCGCACATTCAACGAAAAAAATCGCGCAAAATTAACCCTGAAATCGCTAGAGTTACCGAATCGTATCGATTTGAAAGGTATCGGCGCGGATTATTCGGAAATGCCGAGCGGTGAAAATCAATATACAGTGAATTTTACCACACAGATCGAACGTTATCGCAATGAAGCTGACGCAATCGAAGTAAATGATATTAAACTGGATTTACCGCTCATTGTGGAGCGATTCGACAGCGTATTGCCGCTTTATTTATGTTCGAACCAACTGTTTGCACTGAATTGTCTGCATAATTTGTCGGAAAAAACGCTCAATGAACTTATTGATACGCCGTTGCGTGAATTAGGGTTGTCCGTTAAACAAGCGAAACTCAGTGCAGACGTCAATTCCATTCCGAATACCGATAAAACGCCGATTAGCGCCGAGCTGAATTTGGATGTTCCGCCGATAAAAAATAATCGTGCCTCCCAAGAAGCGCTAATCGAGGAAAGAATGGAAAGTATTCTGTCGGATTTCACCTTAACCATACCGAAAACGCTTTTAACGGACGATAAGCAAATCAAAGCGAAATTAATCGATGAAAATCCGTTCTGGAAGGCGCTTGCGCATCAACTGAAACAGAAAGACAAATTAAATCCGTATTTTGTCGAAACGGATGATAGCTATAAACTCCATTGGGAAAACACCGCTGACGGCGTGCTAATTAACGGCAAACCGCCGGTTCAAATCGAACCGGAAGAAGAAATACCGGAATGGCAATTTAACGATGAGGAAAGCGACGAGCCGAATCAGCCTACCGAGCCTGCGATCGAATCTGCTCAACCGAATGAAACGGCGCAATAGATTCTTTATCCACATCAAGTGCGGTGAAAAATTTCGTTATTTTTCACCGCACTTTTACTTTACAACAGCGAAAATCTCCCTACAATACCTTGCCTGAACGGTTTGCCTTCGGCAAGCTACTGACCTGTAATCAGATAAAAGAGAAACTTATGACAACATTTAAACCCGAACTGCTTTCACCCGCCGGTTCTTTAAAAAATATGCGTTACGCCTTTGCTTACGGTGCGGACGCCGTTTATGCCGGTCAACCGCGCTATAGCTTACGCGTGCGTAATAACGAATTTAACCACGCCAATTTAAAAATCGGCATTGACGAAGCACACGCACTCGGCAAAAAATTCTATGTAGTCGTCAACATCGCGCCGCATAATTCCAAGTTAAAAACCTTTATTAAGGATTTACAACCGGTCATCGATATGCAACCGGACGCGTTAATTATGTCCGACCCGGGGTTAATTATGCTAGTGCGCGAGCATTTCCCGCAAATGGATATTCACCTTTCCGTGCAAGCCAACGCGGTGAACTGGGCGACGGTGAAATTCTGGAAACAAATGGGTTTAACCCGCGTAATTTTATCACGCGAACTTTCCATTGAAGAAATCGCCGAAATTCGCCAACAGGTTCCCGATATCGAAATCGAGATTTTCGTCCACGGTGCGCTATGTATGGCATATTCCGGACGCTGCTTACTTTCCGGCTACATCAATAAACGTGACCCGAACCAAGGCACTTGCACCAACGCCTGCCGCTGGGAATATTCCGTCGAAGAAGGCAAAGAAGACGAGGTAGGCAATATCATCAATGTCGGAGAAGAAATTCCGGTGAAAAACGTTGCACCGACCTTAGGCGAAGGCGGCACGACCGATAAAGTCTTTTTATTGGCGGAAGGTCAACGTCCGGACGAAAAAATGTCCGCATTTGAAGACGAGCACGGCACCTATATTATGAATTCCAAAGATCTACGCGCCGTACAACACGTTGAAAAACTTTCGCAAATCGGCGTGCATTCATTAAAAATCGAAGGACGAACCAAATCCTTCTATTACTGCGCCCGAACCGCACAAGTTTATCGCAAAGCCATTGATGACGCCGCCGCCGGCAAACCGTTCGACGAAAGTTTAATGACAACACTCGAAAGCCTCGCCCACAGAGGCTATACGGAAGGTTTCTTGCGTCGCCACACACACGATGAATATCAAAATTACGACTACGGCTACTCCATTTCCGACCGCCAACAATTCGTCGGCGAATTCACCGGCAAACGCAACGAACAAGGAATGGCGGAAGTGGCGGTGAAAAATAAATTCTTACTCGGCGACGAAGTGGAATTAATGACCCCGAACGGCAATATCGTCTTCAAAATCGAACAAATGCTAAACCGCAAAAACCAACCGATAGAAGCTGCATTAGGCGACGGACATTTCGTCTTTTTAGATGTCCCGCAAGATATTTCTCTGGATTATGCCTTGTTAATGCGTAATTTGGTCAATGCGGATACGAGAAATCCGCACGAAAAGAAAGTTGGATAAATTTTGCGTTATTTTGTTAAATAAATGTTGCAAATGTAAAAATTTATGAGTATAATTCTTTCATACCCTTAAAAAGTATGACTCCAAATATTTCGCCCTTTCCCCCTTGAAAGGGCTTTTTTTTTACCAGTAGAAAAGAAAACGGGATTTTTTCTTGTACTCTCGGCAAAATCGCAATAGACTACGCCACTACCTTTTTTTAACCGATAAAATCATTATGCGTGTTTCCGATTTTTATTTTCATTTACCCGACGAGTTGATTGCTCGCTACCCCAAAGCCGATAGAACATCCAGCCGTTTATTACAGTTAAACGGGAAAAACGGTGAAATTTCCCACCGCACTTTTGCCGATGTCGTCGATTTGATCAATGAAGGCGATTTACTGATTTTTAACAATACCCGCGTAATTCCCGCCAGAATGTTCGGGCACAAAGCCAGCGGCGGAAAAATCGAAGTGTTGGTAGAACGTGTGTTGGACGAACATTGTTGTTTGGCGCATATTCGTTCTTCCAAATCACCGAAAGAAGGTGCGGAATTGGTATTGGGCGAGGATAAACTCGGTGAAGGAAAGGGTGTAAAAATGATAATGCGCGCCCGTCACGAAAGTTTGTTCGAGTTGGAATTATGCAATAAAAGCACCGCACTTTTAGAGGTGTTACAACAAATCGGACATATCCCATTGCCGCCTTATATTGATCGTCCAGATGAAGACGCGGACAAAGAACGTTATCAGACCGTGTATAATAAAGTACCCGGTGCGGTGGCGGCACCAACCGCCGGCTTGCATTTCGATAACGAATTGTTGGCGAAATTAAAAGCCAAAGGCGTCGAGTTTGCCTTTGTGACCTTGCACGTCGGTGCGGGTACTTTCCAGCCGGTTCGGGTGGAAAATATCGAAGATCACAAAATGCACGCCGAATATGTAGAAGTACCGCAAGAAGTGGTGGAGGCGATTTTACGCACTAAAGCCGCTGGTAAACGCGTGATAGCCGTGGGCACGACTTCCGTGCGCTCAGTGGAAAGTGCGGCGCTTTTTGCCGAAGAAAACGGAAAAACGCAGCTGCTTGAACCTTATTTTTCCGATACCTCGATTTTTATTTATCCGGGCAAAAAATTCCGTGTGATCGATTGTTTAATCACCAATTTCCATTTGCCGGAAAGTACGCTGATTATGCTGGTTTCCGCTTTTGCGGGTTTTGAACATACAATGAAGGCATATAAAAGTGCGGTAGAAAATCGCTATCGTTTTTTTAGTTACGGCGACGCAATGTTTATTGAAAAAGCCGAATAGTAGGACGAAAGTCCGTTGAGTTAGACTGTTTCTCTAACAAAGGAAAATACAATGCAATTTAAATTACATAAAACCGACGGCGTTGCACGTCGAGGCACGATGACTTTTCATCGCCCGCAAGGAGAATTTACCGTTGAAACGCCGGCGTTTATGCCGGTGGGAACTTACGGTACGGTGAAAGGAATGACGCCGGAAGAAGTGCGCGCGACAGGTGCGGAAATTTTATTGGGCAATACCTTTCACTTGTGGTTACGTCCCGGTCAGGAAGTAATGCGCAAACACGGCGATTTGCACGATTTTATGCAATGGCATCGCCCGATTCTAACCGATAGCGGTGGGTTCCAAGTCTTTAGCTTGGGCAAATTGCGCAAAATTACCGAAGAGGGCGTGAAGTTCCAAAATCCGATTAACGGCGAACGAATCTTTTTATCGCCGGAAAAATCAATGGAAATTCAGTACGATTTAGGCTCTGACATTGTGATGATTTTCGACGAATGCGCGCCTTATCCGTCCACCTTCGATTACACCAAAAAATCAATGGAAATGTCCCTACGTTGGGCACAGCGCAGCCGTGATCGCTTTGATGAATTGGGCAATAAAAACGCCCTGTTCGGCATAGTGCAAGGCGGTGTGTTCGAGGAATTACGCCAAGTTTCCTTAGAAGGATTGGTGAATATCGGTTTCGACGGTTATGCGGTCGGCGGACTTGCCGTGGGCGAGCCGAAAGAAGATATGCACCGCATTTTAGAATATGTTTGCCCGCAACTACCGGCGGATAAACCGCGCTATTTAATGGGCGTGGGCAAACCGGAGGATTTGGTGGAAGGCGTGCGTCGCGGCATTGATATGTTCGATTGCGTAATGCCGACGCGTAACGCGCGCAACGGGCATTTATTCGTCAGCGACGGCATTGTGAAAATTCGTAATGCGAAATATCGCGACGATACTAGTCCGCTCGATCCGGAATGCGATTGCTATACTTGTAAACATTACACCAAATCTTATCTTTATCATTTGGATAAGTGCGGTGAAATTTTGGGTGCAAGACTAAACACTATCCATAATCTGCGCTATTATCAACGTCTAATGGCACAAATTCGCCAAGCCATCGAAGAAGATCGTTTTGATGATTTCGTGGTGGAATTTTATGCCAAAATCGGTAAACCGGTTCCGCCGTTACAGTCGGAAAAATAATATCACGGGGCAAATTGACATTTGCCCTAAAATCTCACATTAAGCGATGAAGAACATTATGCTCAATATCTCCGAACCGCAACAATTCGCCAGCTGGGAACAGCCGATCGAAATGCTTTACGCCTGCCACGGTAAAGTCAAACGCTTTTGCCGCCAGCTTTCCCTTTTACCGAGTTATTTGGAAAAACACGGCATAAACCAAGCGGTACAAAACGACGTAAAGCAGATTTTAACTTATTTTAACCAAGCCGCGCCGCTTCATCACGATGATGAAGAAAAGGATTTTTTCCCGACATTACTCGCGCATATTCCACCGCACTTGGCGGAACAAACCTTGCAAAATATCCGACTTTTAGAGCAAGAACATCTTCTCTTACATCAAAATTGGGCGAAATTACGCCGGCTTTTGGAAGATTTATCGGCGGGCGAAATCGATCGCATCGATCAAACGGAAGTCGATCGTTTTATCGCCGGTTACGACCGTCATATCGCCCTTGAAGAACCACTATTCGAACTCGGTCGGCAATATATTCCCGTGCATTTATTGCAAGATATCGGCGAGATAATGGCAATGCGAAGAAAGTAAGCTAAAAGTGCGGTGAAATAAAAAGATATTTTCACATTAAGCGCGTTTTATGCTATTTTATGCGGGATTTTTTTCATTAAATTTCAATTAACTCACTTAATAAGAAGGATAAAAAAATGGAAGCTCAACAAGGTAGTCCAATGTCAATGTTGTTTATTTTCGTGATTTTCGGTTTGATTTTCTACTTTATGATTTATCGTCCGCAAGCGAAACGCAACAAAGCGCATAAACAATTAATGGCGGAATTAGCGAAAGGCACCGAAGTGCTTACTTCCGGCGGCATTATCGGTAAAATCAGCAAAATCAGCGCGGAAAGCGATTATGTGGTTTTAGCGTTAAACGACACGACTGAAATTACCATCAAACGTGATTTTATCGTCGCCGTATTACCGAAAGGTTCATTAAAATCTCTCTAATTTTTTATTCCGCAAGGGAACAGGAAATCTATGTTAAATCGTTACCCTTTATGGAAGAATCTAATGGTGATCCTCGTGATCGCCATTGGTCTTTTATACTCTCTTCCAAATCTTTACGGTGAAGATCCCGCCGTACAAATTTCAGGCACACGCGGACAAGAAGTCAAAACCGCAGAACTCGGTGATGTTCAAACCCTGCTTGCCGAAAATAATTTACCGCTTAAATCCATTGTGTTGGAAAACGGCTCGATTCTCGCCCGTTTTAACAACACGGATGATCAATTATTAGCCAAAGATAAAATTACTGAAAAACTAGGCAATAATTATTCCGTTGCGTTAAACCTTGCACCTGCGACACCGAAATGGTTGACCGATATAGGCGGCAGCCCGATGAAATGGGGCTTGGACTTACGCGGCGGTGTGCGCTTCCTAATGGAAGTGGATATGAATACCGCCTTGACCAAACGTCAAGAACAGTTACAAGACAGCTTGCGTACCGAATTGCGTAAAGAAAAATACCAATACTCTGCTATTCGTTCTGCAGATAATTTCAGCACGCAAGTCACGCTTACCAAACAGGAACAACTTTCCGACGCGCAACGTTTCTTGCGTAAACAACATCCGACGCTTGATATTAAAGAAATATCGAATAATACCCTTTCTTTAGGATTATCCGATAGCGCCCTCGCAGAAGCGCGCGATCAAGCCATTGAACAAAACTTAAGCATTTTGCGTCGTCGTGTTGAAGAATTGGGCGTTTCCGAGCCGGTGATTCAACGCCAAGGTGCGGAGCGTATCGTGGTGGAATTACCGGGTGTGCAAGATACGGCGCGCGCCAAAGAAATTTTGGGCGCTACCGCGACATTAGAATTCCGTTTGGTTAACCCGAATGCGAATCTTGATGCGGCGGCGCGCGGAATGGTGCCGTCCGATTCCGAAGTGAAACTCGATCGCCACGGCAATCCAGTCGTATTGTATAAACGCGCGGTACTCGGCGGCGAACATATTACCAACGCCACATCGGGCGTGGATCAAAATACTTCGTCTCCGCAAGTAAGCGTAACATTGGATTCGGAAGGCGGCGAAATTATGTCGCAAACCACCAAACTGAATCTGAAAAAACCAATGGCGACCTTGTATGTCGAATATAAAGACAGCGGAGAAAAAGACGAAAACGGCAAAACCATTTTAGCGAAACACGAAGAAGTAATTAACGTCGCCACCATTCAAGGACGTTTCGGCAGCCAATTCCAAATTACCGGTATCGACAGCCCGGCGGAAGCGCAAAATCTTTCCGTGTTATTACGTTCCGGCGCCTTAACCGCACCGATTCAAATTGTTGAAGAACGTACAATCGGTCCGTCTTTAGGCGCGCAAAACGTTGCTCAAGGTTTAGAAGCCGGTCTTTGGGGCTTGGGTATCGTCGTATTATTTATGTTGGTGTATTACAAATTGTTCGGTATTTTCGCCAATATCGCATTGCTTGCCAATATGGTGTTATTAGTCGGATTAATGTCCTTATTACCGGGCGCAACCTTAACAATGCCGGGTATCGCGGGGATTATTCTCTCCGTCGGGATGTCCGTGGACGCCAACGTATTGATATTCGAACGGATTAAAGAAGAAATCCGTAACGGTCGTTCGGTGCAGCAAGCCATTCACGAAGGCTATAACGGCGCTTTCACCAGTATTTTCGACGCTAACCTGACTACCATTCTCACGGCAATCGTGCTTTATGCCGTCGGAACCGGTCCGGTGAAAGGCTTTGCGATCACTCTTTCATTAGGTGTGGCGATTTCAATGTTTACCGCCATCACAGGTACGCGTATGCTGGTGAATTTAATTTACGGCGGCAAACGCGTTGAAAAATTATCGATTTAGCGTGAGGATAACATTGTGAGTTTATTATCAAGTAACAAAAAAGTTCACGAGTTCCGAGGCGTTAAATTACCTTTTGAACTGATTGAATTTATGAAATTCCGCAAATGGGGTTATTTATTCTCCATTATCGTAATTTCAACTTGTTTCTTTTTCATCTTTACTAAAGGATTTAACTGGGGCTTGGATTTTACCGGCGGAACCATTATTGATACCCATTTCTCTCAACCGGCGGATTTGGATAAAATCCGTACCACATTGAAAGAAAACGGCATCGAAAGCGCCTTAGTGCAAACCACCGGCGGTGTGCGCGACGTAATGATCCGCTTGCCGGCGACCGCAAGCGACGCCACTATCGGTAATCGCATCCAAGATATGATGAGTAAATTGGATAACGGCATCCAAATTCGCAGCGTCGAGTTCGTCGGCCCGAATGTAGGTGAAGAATTAACCCAAGGGGCGATCTACGCCACATTAGCCACATTATTAATGTTGCTCGCCTATGTGGGAATGCGCTTTGAATGGCGTTTAGGCGCCGGCGGCGTGTTGGCATTGGCGCACGACGTGATCGTTACCCTTGGCGTGTTTTCTTACTTACAGATCGAAATGGATCTCACCTTCGTCGCCGCGATTCTGTCGGTGGTCGGTTACTCCTTAAACGACAGTATCGTGGTATTCGACCGCGTGCGTGAAAACTTCCGCAAAATTCGCCGAATCGATACCATTGATGTCATTGATGTTTCCTTAACCCAAACCTTATCAAGAACATTAATGACCTCTATCACCACTCTATTTGTTGTGATTGCGTTATATTTTTTAGGCGGACCGAGCATCCATAGCTTTTCCCTTGCATTATTAATCGGGATCGGCTTCGGGACTTATTCTTCCATTTTCATTGCCATCGCGCTTGCTTATGATTTCGGCTTAAAACGCGAACATATGATCGTGCAAAAAGTGGATAAAGAAGGTCTGGACGAAATCCCTTAAATTTTCCACCGCACTTTTCCTTTAAAGTGCGGTCTAAATTTCGGTTATTTTTAAAACCCGATTTTGTCGGGTTTTATTTTATTCGGAAAAAGTTTGGCTGTTTCAGCTATAAGGTGGATTTTAATGAAAAAAACAGGTTTTTTGCTCAGTATTTTATGCCTATCTTCATTCGGTGTATTCGCTGCCGATAATAAAACGCCGGCGAAAAATTCGGCTGCCGACAACAAAGCGCTTATCGCCGCCGAATCGGCATTGCAACAAGCCGAGCAACAACTTGCCGCCTTACAAAACACCTTGCAAACCCAACAAAAACGCCAAGCGGCACGAGAAATTTACGGTAAAATAACTCAACTGAACGCCCTCTCGCAAAGTAGCGGTACAAAAGCATTGATCAATGAATTAGCCGAACGCATTCGCGATTATCCTTTAGCGGTTTATGTGGAATACCGCTTGCTTAACGCAGATAAAACCGCGTTGACGTTGCAAAATATTAATGAATTTCAACAACGCTATCCGACTTTTCCGTTCACCGTCGAATTGAAAAAGAATTGGTTGTTACAAAAATATAAACAGCAAGATTTCGCGGAAATTTTAACGAATCAAACCGATTTGCCGAAAGATTTGACCTCAAAATGCATTGTGTTGCACGCGCGAATCGAAACGGCAAAAACGCAACAAAAACCTACCGCACTTTTCACGCCGCAAGTGGAAACCCTTTTGCTTACCGCCGATAATCCGCCGAAACAATGCGAGGTGCTTTTCGCCCCGCAATACGGCTATATTACCGCAGAGTTACTCAAAGAACGCGCGCTGTCGGCGCTAGAAAAAAATAATATCGCCTTACTTGCTCAGCTGGAAAAATTCGCGCCGGACGCCGAACTCAAAAATCACTTAAATGAACTTTATCAGTTAGCCAAATCGCCGCAACGATTACGCAGTGAAAACAGCGCGTTGAATTTGCGTACCTTGTCGGCGGACAATCCGCAAGACAAGCGCATTTTAGCCGCGCTAATGCCGGCGTTGATCAAAACCTACAAAGAATCGGAATTAAATCTCGACGATCCTTTCGAGCCGCTTAGCGCGTTAGCAGAAAAATTCCGCTTTTCACCGCAACAAACCGACGCGTGGAAAAGCCTGTTCCTCGCACAATTTTTTGATAGCGAAAACCATAAATTACAACAATGGCGAGATCAAGAATTAGTTAAACTCAAAGACGATAAACTGACGGAGCGCCGAATTCGTAGCGCGATTCGCGAAAAAACCGATTTAACCCAATGGCTGAATTTATTGTCCGAAACGGCTAAAAAGAAAGACGAATGGCGTTATTGGTCGGCAAAAATGCTGCAACGACAAGGCAACGACGCGCAAGCCGAAAGCATTTTTCGACAAATGCAAACTAATGCGCGCGGCTTTTATCCGATGCTTGCCGCACAAGAATTAGGCATTGAATATAAACCGCAGATGACGGAATTTATCCCGAATCCGACGGAAAAAGCGATTGCCGAAATCTATGCGGAACCTTTGGCGCGCATTGAAGAATTGCGCTATTTCAATGAAAGTACAAATGCTAATCGAGAATGGCAAGCGTTATTAGACCAATCCGATACGCAGCAAAAAATGGCACTCGCCCGTTATGCGGAAGAAAAGAATTGGTACGATTTACAAGTGGAAGCGACGATTCAGGCTAAATCTTGGGATTTCATTCGGTTGCGTTTACCAAGCGCTTATATCGATTGGTTTGATTTGTTCCTAAAAGATAAAAAAATCGACCGCACTTTTGCAATGGCAATCGCGCGACAAGAAAGTGCGTGGAAAACGCAAGCGAAATCCTCCGCCAATGCGCGCGGTTTAATGCAGTTATTGCCGAGTACGGCGAAACTCACCGCGCAAAAATTTCAATTACCTTATCAGAGCGAAAACGATTTGTTCGATCCGTTTCAGAATATTATGCTCGGCACGGCACATTTGCAGGAGCTTTACGACAAATACGGCAATAATCGTTTGTTAATCGCCGCCGCTTATAACGCCGGGGTGAATCGGGTGGATAGTTGGCTGTCAAAATCGAACGGATCGCAGACAATGGCGGAATTTGCCGCCTCGATTCCTTTTTACGAAACTCGCAGCTATGTACAAAATGTACTCGCCTACGCCTATTATTATCAAATTTTACAAGGTCAAGCGTTACAAAAATTTACCCAAGAGGAATATAATCGATTATACTAGTATAATAGTTTGTACATTATAGCGATACGTTTCGGCGTTAGGCTATTCAGCGGGAATCTATCGTTCCCGATTTTATCGAAAGGAGCAACATTATGTATGTAAGCCGCAATATGGAACAATGGACGGCGTTTATCGCGATGCTACGCACCGCCTTCGAACAAGGAAAAGAACAAGATCTGTTAACCTTATTGTTGACCGCCGACGAACGCGACACGCTTGGATTACGCTTACAAATCGTCGCACAATTATTGGATAAATCCCTGTCGCAACGAGAAATTCAACAAAATTTGAACACCAGTGCGGCGACGATTACGCGCGGTTCCAATATGATCAAAATAATGCCGCCGGATTTTATGGAATGGATAAAAGAACAACTTGATGCGCAGCAAACTCCGTAAATTTCCTTTTCGCGCACTTCAGCGCAAATTGTTCAACAATTTAGCACGTTGGTTGTGTTATTTTTTTCTATTTCTGTGCGGCATTACCCTGTTTTTCCGTTTTGTGCCATTGCCTTTTTCCGCCTATATGGTACAACAAAAAACGGTGCATTTGCTGCAGGGCGAACCTTATGCCATCAACTATCAATGGACAAGTCTTGATAATATTGCGTGGCAAATGCAACTCGCCGTGATCGCTGCAGAAGATCAGCGTTTTCCCGAACACAGCGGTTTTGATTGGAATGCGATTGAAAGCGCATTAAAACATAATCAGCGTTCGGCAAAAATTCGCGGCGGCTCGACGATTTCACAGCAAACGGCAAAAAATCTATACTTATGGCACGGGCAAAGTTGGCTTCGCAAAGGATTAGAAGTGCCGACGACAACGCTGCTTGAAATATTATGGTCGAAAAAACGTATTCTGGAGGTTTACCTTAATATCGCCGAATTCGGCAACGGGATTTTCGGCGTAGAGGCGGCAAGCCGACATTATTTTAAAAAATCTGCAAAAGATTTAACGCAGCAAGAAGCAGCGTTGCTTGCTGCAGTACTGCCTAACCCGATTATATTCAAAGCCAATAAACCGAGTTATTATGTCAAAAGAAAACAACGTTGGATTATGCGGCAAATGAACGCATTAGGAAAAAACTACTTAAGTAAAATCTAAAGGAGAAAAGTATGGCGATTTTAGTCACCGGCGCATCCGCCGGTTTCGGCAAAGCGATCTGCAAAGCCTTTATCAATGCAGGATATCAAGTGATCGGCGCGGCACGTCGGTTAGACAAACTGACGGATTTACAACAGGAATTAGGCGAAAAATTTTATCCGCTGCAAATGGATGTTGCCGATCCGGATAAAATTAACACCGCACTTTCAACTCTGCCCGCACATTTGCAAAAAATCGAGCTTTTAGTCAATAACGCCGGTTTGGCATTAGGATTGGAAGCCGCCCATAAAGCGAATTTCAATGATTGGCTAACGATGATCAATACCAATATTATCGGCTTAACCTACCTCACTCGACAAATTTTGCCACAAATGGTCGAAGCCGACCAAGGGCACATCATTAATTTAGGCTCGATCGCCGGTACTTACCCTTATCCGGGCGGCAATGTTTACGGTGCAACCAAAGCCTTCGTCGAACAATTCAGCCTGAATTTACGCGCTGATTTGGCAGGCACGAAAATCCGCGTCACCAATGTCGAACCGGGCTTATGCGGCGGTACGGAATTCTCCAATGTGCGTTTTAAAGGCGATGATGCAAAAGCCGCAGGCGTTTATCAAGGCGTTAAATCCATTCAACCGGAAGACATCGCCAATACTATTCTATGGATTTATCAACAACCGCCTCACGTTAATATCAATCGCATAGAAATAATGCCCGTCGCCCAAACCTTCTCGCCGCTTGCTGTAAGTCGTGATGAAGTAAAAGGCTAAATTTCACTTAAGATCATCCTAAGCAAAACGTTGCGAATCATACGGTTATCCGATTATTCGCAACGTTTTTTGTTATTAGCGTTTAAAAAATAAAACCAGACAAGTACCGCAAATCCAAAGAAATAATTAATCAACTTACCTTCGTTCAATAGAAGTATAGAAAAAACAAGCAATATTCACAAAATTTTGGAATAAACCGTTATGTGCATCATTAAGGAAAGGATTACCAAAATTGATGTTGTAATTTGTTGGTGATAGAATGGCTAAAATAGAGGGGAAATTTATGCACAATACCACACCACAAGCGCAACTTATGCAACCGCAACTTACACCTGTTTTAACTGATAATTTAAGTGATGAACAAGTTTTCTTAATGCAAATTATCAACGGTGAAATTGAATTATTGGATAATGATGAAGTGCTAGCCGGCTTAAAACAGACATTGGAACTATGAAAACCGATTATATTGTTAAATGGTCAGACCGAGCCAACCGACAATTACTGAAAAAAGCGGACTATATCAAAAGAAACAGTATGAGTAATGACATTGCGCAAAAGTTTTTTGATGATATTGTCGAATTAACACAAAAATTGAGTTATGCCGCCGGCGCATATAACGATGGTGCATTTCATATTTTACCAATAAAGAACGGTCATTCTGTCAGATTTATTGTCGTAGGCGGTTATGCAATTATCACTGAATTCTTACCCAAAGGAACAAATATTTCCCGTTAAATAATAAAGCAAGGTTCGCCTTACTTTTTTAGTATAGCTAGACAAAGTCTGGCTATAACAAAAAACCGCTCGGTTGAGCGGTTTGTTTTTTTAAGTTCATCTATTATTGGTGCCTAAGGCCGGCAATACTTTTTCTTGTTAATTAATAAGTTAATTTAGGCTGTGTGCAAAATGGCACAATATTTATAGATTTAATCTTTTCCACATTTTATTGATTTTTATCAATTAAAAAGGATCTAAAAATTGCGTTTTTGTGCGTTGTATTGCGTTATAAGGATCTGATTTAAAGATCTAAACTAGACCAGTAGCCAAAAGGCTTTTAAAGGATCGCTATTCTGCGTTGAAACCGATCTATTTAATGTGCGGGCGTGGCGGGGGCTTAGCTGCGATTTTTGGGCGGAGGGAACGTGCAAAAAATCAGCAAAAATTTATTTTTTCGCTTGGGTTGTATTAGCTAATTTGTATAATAAATTAAAGGGATCTATTTATTAGACAGGTAAACAGGGGGATGTTTTTTAGGCGATAAAAAAGGGCGGAAGCGCCCTTGTTTTAAACTGATTTTTCAGCGAATTTTTCAACTGCTAATTTGATTAACTGGTTTTGCGGTATATTGTGTTGCTTTGCCAACTGCTCGATTAATTCGATTGTGCTTTCGTGTAACTTAAAGGCTTTTTGCTTTATACCACGCTTTGCGTTGCTACGGTTTACAATTTCAGTTCTTGACAATGCCATAATATTTCCTTAGTATTCGTTTTGAAGAGTGGAGCGGTTTCCCGCCCCACTTAGTTATCAATCAATTAGTAGGCTGGGGAGCTGATTACTAAGAGAATGATAACAAGGATAATGTATCTTAACATCTTATTATCCCTTCAAAAGTCGGTGAGATTAAAGGTCCGCACCGGCTCGTTCTCAGCACTATTGCTGAAAACAGTTACATTATAGTTGGATACCCAACCAAATGCAAGCAAATTTTTAAAAATCCCGATAGTTATTTATCGGGATTTTTTATAAGTGCAGTTATTTTTCACTCAATAATTCATAAGGCATAAATTCAATAACCCTTTCACCGACCCAGTGATTAATCTCTTCCAGTCGTTGTTGCAATGGTTTAATTTCATTGATAAAAAACACTTTACCGGCTTTTTCTACGTCACCAAAACCGCCTGTATTGGTCGGAATAATGCCCATTAATTGCGGTGGGACACGATGCGCAGCGAGAATATCATCACGGCTGGTGTTTTTGATATTGATAAATTCATCTTTTGCGACCACATCCGACAAAGGAATAACCTGTAAACCGTCTTTTTTACCGTTTGGCGAGTGGATAAACAGATTTTTAAAATTGCCCTTACCTTTGGCTTGTCTTAACTGATCTTTGATTTTTTCTACATCGTCATCATTCTGCATCGGGTCGGTTAAATATAAAATTGCGCCGGCGTGTGCGCCGTTCTGATAATATTTTCTGCGGAACAAAGTCGCACTTTCATTTAAAAATGCCGACTGCAGAGAAGAAAAATAATCGGGTAAGCCGTAGATTTCCTGATTAATATCCGGACTAATTAAATGAAAAATACTGTCTTTATCAAATTGATGTTCATTTAATCCGTTAGCGATTTGATAATAAATCCCTTGCTCAACACCTTTGCGCATATATTTTGCCAACGGTGCGGTAAGTTTGACGGTTTTATCCCAAAGGTTAACGGTTTTTTCAAGATAACCGTTACCAAAAATCAGATAGTCATTCACCAGTTTTTCAAGTTCCGTGCGTGGTAAAAGTGCGGTGGTTTTACAGGTGGAAAGTAGAATATTTTTCTTCACAGTGATCGCACTTTGGTGATGTGCCGTGCTACGAAACGCCCGTGCCAAGCCGTTAAAATCTACCGGTGGCGAATAATATTTCTGATACATCAACACGCTTTCGAAATAACTTAAAATATCCGCTCCGTCCAATACCGGCACAGGGTCGCCAAAGGTGAAAGAAAGTGCGGTTGTTTTTTGTGGAGTTTTTTGTTTTTTACTCATCATTTTTTCCTATTCAAAAGTAAATACGCTGGATTGGCTACGATTGTTACCGCCCCCGTAGTTTTCATTTAAAATACAGTGCATAATTGCCCACGCCAAATCGCCGTGACTGGCATCTTGCGAACGGTCGGAAACATAGGTCATTTGTCGCCCTGTTCGGGTAGCTTGGCGTTTTATGGTCATAAAGCTGTTGATAATCTCTTTGCCGTCAAATTTTAAACGGCGTTTTTGAACTAAATTTAAAGTTTTCAGCACCATTTCATTTTTTAAATTCAGGTCATAAGTCAGACCGACCGCAGACGGAAAGAATTTCTTCACCAACTGATAAACCCCGTCGCCCATACCGGTGCGGTCAACGGTGATTTTGGTCACATTGTAGTTTTGGCAATACTGTTTGATTTTTTCCGCCTGTTTCTCATAATCTAAGCCGTGAAAGGTCTCATTATGTAATACCCGAAAATCACCGCCCTCTACTCTTGGCGGCGCAACAATGGCAAGGGCGGCACGGTCGCCGGTATATGCCGGGTCGTAACCAATCCATACTTCACGATTACCGAAAGGGCGAATATAAAAAGGCTTAAAGTCCAACCATTCTTCATAAGAGTCCACTTGACAGGCTTGTAAATCGGCGAATTTAAAAATACTGCTGTTATCATCGGCAAACTGACACATAAACAGCTGTTCAAATTCTTCCGTCGAGTTTTCAAAACGCAATTCTTCAATATCGAATAAATCGCAACCGCCATTTTCCGCATCATAAATATTTACAATCTGTTTCCAGTGACGGTCTGCGCACAGTTTGCCGTTTTGCAAATTCTTATGACTAATATCAAATTCCGCTTTGTCCGCTGCGGCACGGCGTTTATTAAATAACTCGCCTGACCAAAATTGATAGGCTTCAGACGCTTTAGTTGTCGGCGTGGAAAAATAGGTTTGACGATATTGTTTTTGAGATGCCATAGCACTTGCCACTTTGCGCATTTCGCCAAATTTCGGCACCCAAAAATATTCGTCAAAATATAAATTGCCGTGATAAGACTGCGCTGTTGCCGAGTTCGTACCGAGAAAAATCAACTCCGCTCCATTGGGTAACAGAATAGTTTCGCCTTTTAGCTCAAGGTCGGCTTTTTCTTTGGCGTAAGCGGTGATATAAGAACGGAACTGCAACGCTTGTTTTTTACTGGCGGATAAAAAGATTTGATTGCGCCCGGTTTTTAGTGCATCCACAAAGGCTTCACGAGCAAAATAATAAGTCGCACCAATCTGACGGCTTTTGAGAATTTCCCGAATACGATGTTTCAGACCGGCGTCATACCAATGACGTTGATATTGGAAAATGCCGTCAAAAAAACCGTTAATTAGTTTTTCTTCTTGCTCCGGGTCAATCGGATTTTTATCACGGTATTTGCGTTCTGCGGTGTAGCGTTTATCCAGTTTCGGATTTAAATCCCGTTCATTACCGCCGCCATTGCTGTATTTTTTAATTCGTGCCATTTTTTCCATTTGGCGACCGAGCAAATCAATTTCCTTAAAATCCTGACCTGTTTTTTGCTCCTTCATAATAAGCAAACTCAAACGAGCCTCTAACGTTGCCTCAACCTGTCCGACAGGGGCTACATCGTCCCATTTTTCCCTATCTTTCCAACTGGAAACCGTAGAAACAGGTAAATTCAATTTATCGGCAATATCCGTCACGCGCCAACCGGCAAAGTAAAGCAAACGGCTTTCACGCTTATTATCTAAAGTGATTTCTGTCATTTTTATTCCTTATTTCGATTAACCGCATAATAAGGAACAGCAAGAAAAGTTGATTGTGATGTCGGTTGTTATGGCGTTTTTCACAATGGCGAGGAAATGACAAGACAAAATAACTTGCGCAATATGGGAGCAATTTTTAAGGCTTTAATATCAGGTGCTAACAGGATAAGTAAAATGGAAAAAGAAAACGCCAAAAAATACAAATCAAAATGGTTTGTCGTCGCGCAAGAAGGTGCAACAACAGACGGTCGTAATATCGCCCGTGCTTGGATTGAACAAATGGCGGAAAGCTACAATCCGAAAACCTACGGCGCACGCATCAATATTGACCATATTAAATTTTGGGCATATCGCAAAGACGAACCGCACTCACAATGCTACGGTGATGTCATTGCATTAAAAACCGCAGAAACCGAAGACGGCAAATTGCAATTATTAGCACAAATTGACCCGACAGATGCCCTGATTGAATTAAACAAAAACCGTCAAAAAGTTTATACATCAATCGAAGTGGATCCGAATTTCAGCGATAGCGGCAAAGCCTATTTAGTGGGCTTAGCAGTCACGGACAATCCGGCAAGCCTAGGAACGGAAATGTTACAGTTCGCCGCAAGCGCACAAGCTAACCCATTCACCGCACGCAAACAAAAAGCAGAAAATTTATTCACCGCATCCGTTGAAACGGTTTTAGAGTTTGAAGAACAACAAACCGAACCGAAAGAAAGCATTTTCAGCAAAGTCGCAGCATTGTTAGGACGTAAAGATAAGCAAGATGACGCACGTTTTGCCGACCAATCCAGCGCCATTGCACTTTTATCGGAACACGTCAAAGATTTAGGCGAAGAAAACACCGCACTTTCTCAAGAAAATGCCGAATTGAAAACCAAGTTTGCAGAACTTGAAAGCCAAGTATCAGCGGTGCAATCAAAGCTGAATCAACTGGAAAGCGAGCCTAAACCCGAATACCGTCAACGCCCGTTGGTGACTGGTGAAAGTGTTGATAACGGTCGTTTCTTTTAATTAGTCAAGGAATTTACATATGAAAAAAACAACAGAGATTGCAGTAAAACAATATTTACAAGGCATTTCACAAGATAACGGTGCGGATTTTGCCCGAATTTCCAACGGCGGTAAATTTACCGTTGAACCTTCCGTGCAACAACGCTTAGAAAATGCAGTGCAAGAAAGTTCCGATTTTCTCAAAATGATCAACATTATTCCGGTGGATGAAGCGCAAGGCGAAAGCCTAGGTTTAGGCGTTGCAGGTACCATTGCCGGCACAACGGACACCAATGTACAAGGTCGTAAAACCCAAGATATTCATAGCCTAACCGCTATTCCTTATCACTGCCAACAAATCAACTACGACACTCATTTGAAATATGCCACGTTAGATATGTGGGCGAAATTCCCTGATTTTGCGAAACGCATCGGCACACTCAAAGCCGAGCGTATGGCATTAGACCGCATTATGATCGGCTTTAACGGTACAAGCCGAGCAGCAACATCCAACCGTGTAACTAATCCATTACTCCAAGATGTCGCTGTGGGTTGGTTGAAAAAAATCGAAGACAACGCTGCCAAACGTGTAATGAAAGAAGAAACACAAGGTTCAGGCAAAATTGAAGTCGGTAAAGGCAAAACCTACAAAAATCTTGACGCCCTTGTGTTCTCGGCTGTGAGTGATTTAATCGCACCGCAATTCCAAGATGACACAAAATTAGTGGCAATTATGAGCCGTGATCTCTTGGCAGATAAATACTTCCCATTATTCAACCAAGAAAAACCAAGCGAACAAATCGCCGGTGATGTGATTGTCAGTTCAAAACGAGTTGGCGGATTACAAGCTGTTCAAGCTCCATTTGTGCCGAAAGGAACAATCTTAATCACCCGTCTTGATAACTTGTCTATCTATTATCAAGCCGGCGCAATGCGCCGCACCTTAAAAGACAACGCAGAATATGACCGCTACGAAGACTATACATCATCTAACGATGATTTCGTCGTAGAAAACTATGAAAGCGTTGCCTTATTGAAAAATATTGAAATGGTTGAAAGCGCATAGGCGGTAATTTATGCGACCGACAAAACGCCATTTTCTTGAAGTTTCCGCAGCTGAGGCGCACGCAGCGGAAACCGAAGCCTTAGACGGCTTTAACGAATACGAAAAAATGCTGTATTTATTAGGTCGCCACAAAAAAGACCTAAAAAATATTCAGTCTATGGAGCAAAAGGCAGAATTTAAAAAGAAAATTCTGCCGGATTATCTGCCTTGGATTGAAAGTGCGTTAAGTCAGGGCAACGGCAAACAAGACAATGTTTTAATGACGTGGCTGATTTGGGCGATTGACAGTGAGCAGTATCATCTCGCCTTAGAAATCGCCGAATATGCCATTCATCAAGGCTTAGTTTTGCCGGAAAATTTTGACCGCACTTTATGTTCCGCCGTGGCAGAAGAATTTGCCGATAAAGCCAAAATTGCGCAAAAACTCAACCGCCCTTTTGAAGTGGCTTACTTGGAAAAAGTGGCGCAGTTGACGGATGAACAGGATATGCCGGATGAAAGCCGCGCAAGACTTTATCGGGAATTGGGCTTGCTCAAAATGACGAGCGATCCGGAACAAGGTTTAGCCTATTTAGAACGAGCGTTAGAACTGAATTTAAATATCGGGGTGCAAGGTGATGTCAAAAAACTGCGTAAACAGTTAGAAAAAGACGAGCCGAAAGCGGAAGACAATCTAACAACAGAGCAAAGCGCAGCACGCCAAGCAGGGCGGAAAGTAACGGCTTTTTGCCTACTTATTTTCCCCACCCTGCTTTTTTATTAGAGGCTTTTTTATTAGAGGCTTTTTTATTAGGGATAAAAAATGACAGGCACAATCGCTATTAACAAAGTTAAAAATTATGTAATGGATGATTTGAAACGCCAAGCGAATGACCAAGCATTAAATGATGAAATTATAGGAAATGATGGTTTTTTCCCGGCGATTTCATTGCTTAATGTTCGCAATGCGATGCGTCTAGACGGCACAATCACCAATGAACGGCTAAAAATGGCGGTCATTGAGGCAATGGCGACGGTTAACCATAATTTAAAACCCTATAAAGATCGTATCCGGTCCGGCAATGCATTTACATTAGAAGAGCTGGAAGACGAACAAATCAACGGCGAAAGTATCACAATCCAGCGTTATAAACGGGCGGTTTATTGCCTTGCTTGTGCCAATTTACAAGAGCGTTACCGCTCTTACGACAGCACAAAAAACGGCGCAGAAAAAGCGCAAGAATTTGAAAATAGCGTGGACGATTTACGCCGAGATGCATTTTTTGCCATTCGGGATATTTTGGGCAAAGGGCGAATCAACGTGGAATTAATCTAATGTCAAGAACAGTTTACGCCCAACAAAACGATAATCTTGATACCATTGTGTATCGCTATTTCGGAAGCACTTTAGGTCTTGTCGAACAGGTCTTAGAACTTAATCCGCGATTAGCCGGTCAGCCCATATTGGAACTGGGAACAGCCGTGATTTTACCTAGCCTAGATGACATTCAACCGACCACCGATAAATCAACATTAAATCTATGGGATTAAGATTAAAGATGTTTAGAAACAGTGAAAGCACCAACGCTTATTTAGGGTCGATCATTGCCTTTTTTAGTGGATTGAATCTATCGGATTGGGCATCGGTATTGGGTATTTTATTCGGTTTATTCACCGTACTGATCAACTGGTATTACAAACACAAAGAAATGAAATTAAAAGAAACCGCACTTAAAGCAAAATTAAATTTACAAGGATTAGACAATGAGTAAATTAACCAAAATCACCACAGGCGCAGTCTGTGCAGTAGGTGCAATTATTGCCATTGTACAAACCGACTACACCGATTTACGCATAAGTACAAAAGGCTTGGAAATTATCGGTAATGCCGAAGGTTGCCGACGCGATCCATATCGTTGTCCGTCCGATGTGTTAACCGTCGGCATCGGCTCAACGGAATATAGCGGTGAAAAAATCAACCCGAAAAAACGTTATACCGACAAAGAAATTGCCGACCGTTGGGCGAATGACTTACGCATTGCAGAACGCTGTGTCAATCGCTATGCCAACGGCGCAAAAATGCCCCAAGGCGCATTTGACAGCCTAACATCAATTACCTTTAACGTAGGCTGTAGCAAGCTCAAAGACAGCACCCTATTTAAAATGGCGCGCCAAGGCTATAAACCTGAAATGTGTGATCAGTTTGGACGTTGGGTATATGCCGGCGGGAAAAAATTAAAAGGTTTGGAAAATCGCCGAAAAGAAGAAAGTAACCTATGTATGCAAGAGCAACAAACGCCGACACAATTTTTATGGAGGTGGTAAATGTTAGAACGATTTTTTATTGGTGCGTTTGGCAAAGTGATGATTGGTACGGTCATTATGCTAGTCAGCATAAACGGCTATCTTTGCTTTGCTAACAAAGTCAAAGAGCAAAAACTCATTACTGCAGAACAAGCTATTGCCCAAGAAAAAGAAAATAACCGACAGCTTGCCAACCAATTAGACAACGCAAGACTGCAAATCAACCAATACCAAGCGCAAGTCAAAGCCTTACACGAAAACGTTTTAAATCAACTGCAACAAGCGGAGAACCGAACCAATGAAATCATTAATGAATTACAAACTGTTACCAGTTGGAGCAATCAGCCTGTGCCTAGTAATGTTAGCCGGTTGCTCAACAAGCGAAAAAGTGCGAATGATAACTCCCCTACCGCTCCTTTGCCCAACAGATCAACTGTGCCAAATACCGACGCTAAACATCAAAACTAACGGCGATTTGGTCACGGCATTGGATAGCAGTTTAAACGCCCTTGAACGTTGCGCCCTGAAAGAACGGGCATTAACCGACTGCATCGACAATTACAACCGCACTTTACAGGAGAAAAAAGAGTGAGTGATCAACTTGACCGCGCAAGCGAATTCGAAGAATTGGTGCGCCAACAATCCATTCAAAAACACCGCCTGAAAATGATTGATAAAAGCGCGGTCCGTTTTTGCATAGATTGTGAAGACGAATTACCGCCGCTCCGGCAACAAATGGGCTGTAATCGTTGCGTAAATTGCCAAACCATTATTGAACAGCGCCAACGTAATTATAAAAAAGGATAAGTTATGCTAAAAGCCGAGTTAATCCGCAGTCTGCTACAAAATACCTTACCGGATTTAAAAAACAATCCCGACAAGCTCGAAATCTATATCGATGACGGCTTAATTGTCGGCACGGGTGCGCATAGCGCATCTTATGAAATCCAATACACCTTAAACATCGTAGTAACCGACTTTAGCGGTTCGCCCGATATGATTTTTGCGCCCTTAATGGATTTCATTCGGAAAAATCAGCCCGAACTAGTGGAAAACCCCGAACGCCGCAAAGACGGCTTTAAATTTATTGAGGATCCGAACAACCACGACAGCATCGATTTATCTATTTATCTCAAATTGACCGAACGCGTATTAGTCAAAGAAGAAAACGGCAAAAACATTATCAAACACCTAAACGAACCGACATTAAATGAATATCCCGATGTGACCCATTGGCAGTTGTTTGTCGGAAATGAATTGGTGAGAGAATGGAAAACGGACAATAAGGCGAATTAATTATGGATGAAACGCTAAAGGTTAAAGCTGCTTTTTCCGCCTTGCTTAAAAATATTTCGCCGGCACGCCGTCGTTTACTGAGTCAACAAATCGGGCGCCAACTGGCCCGAAATCAGCGTAAACGCATTAAAGCGCAACAAAATCCGGACGGCTCCGCCTATGAACCGAGAAAGCGCAAAAAGAAATCGAAAAAAGGGCGGATTAAACAAATGGCAATGTTTAAAAAAATCACCGCGCCGAGATATATGAAACTTCGCAACGGCCAAGACAAAATCGAACTCGGTTTTAGCGGAAATACCGGCTATATCGCCAATGTGCATCAACAAGGTTTAAGGGCGAGAGTTATGCGACATCATCAATTCAAAGTCAAATATGCCCAACGGGAATTGTTGGGCTTTACGGATGAAGATAGAGAAATGATTGAAGATTTTGTGATTAAGGCGCTAGCGGAGCCGTTTAATTAAGTGCGGTCGGTTTTCTCGTATTTTTCTTTGTAGGCTTGATAAACGCAAAATAACACAAATGCAATTAATGTTCCTGACCAGATAAAAGGGCTTTCCGCAATAGCAAAAATTAACGCAAAAGGTAACGCACACAATGCCCCTAGCACGACAATAATCGGCGGATAAATAAAAATCACCTCAAAGGTTTTTACCATATGTTTTGTGGCAATGGGATATTTTTTTGCAACGGGACGCAAAGGCAAACCGATCAGCGCAAACACCAAACAAGCGATAAAGAAAGAGAATAAAACGGACAAAACCGGCGCAACAAGTGCCGAAAGATAAGAAAAAACAGTAACGGCGACTGCAACAGCCAAAATGATAGGTAAGGCAAAAAATAAGCAAACAGCAAAGATAATTTCCATTTGTCACCCCCTTAGTTGTTTAACTAAATTTACGCCCTTTTGATTTTAAAAGTCAATCATTATTGAATAAGCGAGCGAAAAAATGAGCCAAAATTTAAAAATCCAAGTCATAATGAGTGCGATCGATAAATTAACCGCACCTTTTCGTAGTGCGGCTAATCAGGCACAAAAAATGTCAACAGCATTGCGAGCCAATAAAACCCTATTAAAGCAGCTTAATCAAGCGCAAGAAAAAGTGAAAAACACAGGTTTGCCTCAAGCTCAAGAACGCTTACGAGCCAAAATCGAACAGACCAACCAAGCCATTAAAAAGCAAGAAAACGCCCTAAAAAAATTAAATCAACAAGCAAAAGCAAAGCAGCGTTATAACGCCCAAGTACAATCCTTAAAAAACGGTAGCCAATTTGCATCAAGTTTCGGACAGCGCGCTATGATGCACGGCGGCGCAGTATTGGGGACGGGGTCTTTTGCTATGCGTAATGCTTTAACCTTTGAACAAGAATTCTCAAGAGTACAAGCCTTAACTCGATTAGATAAAGTTAAAGACGCCGAAAGCCTAAAACGCTTACGAGATCAGGCAATTCATTTAGGGGCGACCACGTCATTTACCACAAAAGAAGTAGCAAGTGGACAAGGTTATTTGGCAATGGCGGGGTTTAACCCGAAACAAATCGAAGATTCTATGCCGGCTATCTTGAATATGACAAAAGCGGCAGGAATGGAAATGGGACGAGTTTCTGATATTGCCTCGGATATTTCATCTGGCTTTAAAATTCCGGCTGAACAAATGAACCGTGTTGCTGATGTTCTAACGCTAACTTTCACTTCATCGAATACTAATCTTGAGTTATTGGGTGAAACAATGAAATATCTCGGACCTATCGCCTCATCAACCGGACAGGAATTTGAAACTATGGCTGCAATGGTGGGACTATTGGGAAATGTTGGTATTAAAGGATCACAAGCCGGTACATCCTTACGTGCTGCTATGACAAGACTTGCAGGACCGCCAAAAATGGCTAAAAAAGCTATGGCAGAATTAGGTGTAAAAGCAAAAGATGCAAAAGGTAATATGCGAGCGGTTACCGATATTTTGCTTGATGTTTTCAAGAAAACAGAAAAAATGGGATCGGGAACAAGACTTGAGTATTTTAAAAAAATATTCGGTGTTGAGGCAGCAACGGCGATGACCGAACTGGTTAATCAAATGGGTGTAGGTGGGATTGAGGAATTTGTTAAAAATTTAAGAAATGCCACAGGAACGGCAGAAAAAGTCGCCTCTACTATGGCAGATAATGTTTTAGGGGATTTAAAAAATTTAGAAAGTGCCGCCGAGGCAGTCAGTATTTCTATTTTTGATGAAACCTCAGATTCAATGCGAGGACTGATTCAACAAGCTACAGAACTGACGAGAAAGATCAATGATTGGATTAAACAAAATCCGAAATTAACCGCAAGTATTACTAAATGGGTTGCGGGGATTGGTGCCGGTTTGGTTTCAATGGGCTTATTAAGTATTACATTCAGCTATTTACTTTATCCTGTTGGACGTTTAGCACTGGGATTAGCAAAAATCGGCGTTATTTTTCCAAAACTTGCAGACGGTGTCAGTTTATTTGCTAAAAGAGTACAAACTTTAAAAGGTGGTAATGCCCTTATTTCAATCGCCAAAGGATTGTTAAGTTGGAAAACTGTCGGTACAAGCGTTGTCAGTTTCTTTAAATTTTTAGGCTTAGGGATTGTCAAATTGCTCAATCCGCTAACCTATTTGAAGGGAGCCCTCGGTTTAGTCACCGGCGCATTTAGAGGCTTTATTTTAATTTCCAGATTATTTATTACAACGCCTATCGGCTTGATTTTAACTGCTATCGGTGCTACGGCTTACTTGGTTTATAAAAATTGGGAAAAAGTAAAACGATTTTTTGGCGGATTTTGGCAAGGCTTAAAAGACGGTCTTGCACCAGTTATTGAAAAATTTAAACCGCTAGGCGATTTATTTAGCATTGTAGTTGGCTGGATTGAAAAAGCTGTGAAATGGTTTACTGATTTACTCTCACCTGTCAAAAATACCAATACTGAATTACTTGCTGCATCAAAAGCCGGAAGACAATTTGGTGAATGGCTTGCCGCTGGAATTGATTTAGTTACTAAGCCATTGCAATGGTTAATGGATAGTATTCAATGGGTTATTGACAATATGCCTTCCTTAAGTGATATAGGGAAAAATCTTATGCCGGAAGCCCATAGCCAACAAATACAGAAAACTGCAGCATTAGCCGGTGCAGATCCTACAGGCGGGGAGCTTAATCTATATGACATTCCACAAGTTAACAGATGGTCGGGCGGTTACGCCGGCAACGGCGGTAAATACGAGCCAAAAGGCATTTATCACGGCGGCGAATATATTATGACCAAAGCGGCAACCGCACGTCTTGGTGTACCATTGCTTAATGCGTTAAACTACGGGAAAAACGCCTTGCTCGCGGCGGGCTTGGGTATCAATATCGTCAACGCCGCACCGGTATTGCACAATGATACTCCCCTATTTAATGCCGTACCGCAAAACAGCATAACCGAATCGTTAATTAACATCCCGCACGTTAACAAATGGTCGGGCGGTTACGCCGGCAACGGCGGTAAATACGAGCCGAAAGGCATTTTTCACGGCGGCGAATATATTATGACCAAAGCGGCAACCGCACGCCTCGGTGTACCATTGCTTAATGCGTTAAATTACGGCAAAAATGCCCTATTAGCCACAGGGCTAGGTGTCAGTATTGCTACGGCGCAACCATTCATCATTGACAATCGACCGCCGCTAAATGCCACCGTTCACCAAAGCCAAAGCGCACCGGCACAGCCGATGAATGTGACGATTAATATCAATGCGACAAACGGACAAAGTGCGGTCGATATTGCAAGAGAAGTGGAAAAAGTCTTGGCTCGTATCGAGCAACAAAAACAAGTACGCAGTCGTTCAAGTTTGAGAGATCGAGATTAACGATAAAAGCAAGGTTCGCCTTGCTTTTTTGTTATCCGCAAATCAACACCCCCAACCACTACCCAATTCAAACTAAACTTTTCACAATAAGGTTATTTATCCCTATTTAAAATAACTATGAACGCAGATTTAAATCGCCGCATTGAAAATATTGTCCGTTTCGGCACGATTGCCGAAGTGGACCACGCCAAACGACGAACAAAAGTCTTATCGGGCGGCATTCGGACGGATTGGCTACCGTGGCTAGAATGGCGAGCCGGCACAACCCGTTCGTGGTCACCGCCGACAATCGGCGAACAATGCGTTATTCTGGCGGCAAGTGGCGAACTGACAACGGCAGTCGTATTATTCGGGCTATTTACGCTTGATTTTAACAACCCAAGCCAATCACCCGACGAACACGTTGTCGAGTTTGCCGACGGCGCGCGAATTGCTTATAACCAAAAAACACACGCATTAAAAATTACCAATATTGCAACCGCACATATACAAGCCTCTACCCGTGTGGTGCTTGAAACGCCGCTAGTTAAATGCACGCAAAATCTAGAAGTCGGCGGAAATGTAACCGTCAGCGGCTCAATAAAATCTAACGGTGATCAGACTGCCGGCGGCATTTCTCAAATGAATCACGTTCACGGCGGCAGCCCGAAACCATCATAGAAAGGAATAAAGCAAAATGGATAGGTTAAACGGTGCAATCATCACTGATGAAGATGCACATATTAAACAATCTATTGCCGATATTTTGTTAACCCAAATCGGCACACGCATCCAACGCCGTGATTACGGATCGAATATCCCTAAACTATTGGATAATCCGATAACACGCACATTAATGCTACAAATCGCCGCTTGTGCGGTAATCGCGTTAAATAAATGGGAACCCAGAATACGGATAAACCAGTTTAAACCGATTTATCAAGACGGAAAAGTGATAGTCAATATGAAAATAACCCGTACTGACACAAAGCAAAATATGAATTATGACAATTTATTGTTAGGTGGAAAATGAGCTATCAAATTATTGATTTAAATAACTTAACCTTGCCTAAAATCATTGATGAACTGGACTTCGAAACCTTACTGAATAATCGTAAAACGGCATTTATCGACCGATTTGAAACGGAAAAAGAAAAAGCATTTTGGCAAAATCGTCTGCAATTTGAAAGCGAACCGGTCGTCAAATTACTAGAAGAAAATACCTATTTAGAATTATTGCTACGCACCCACATCAATGAAAAAGCCAAAGCGGTAATGCTTGCCTTTGCCTCCGGATCCGATTTAGACCATTTGGGCGCCCTATTGGGCGTGGAACGTCTGTTATTGGTTGCGGAAGATTTAACCCAGAACCCGCCGATTTCGGCAGAATATGAAAGCGACGACCGTTTCCGCACCCGAATACAAATGTCATTGGAAAGCATCACGACCGCCGGCAGCCGCGGAAGCTACGAATATCACGCATTAACGGCATCCGCCAAAATCAAGGATGTTGATATAGCCAGTCCGGAACCCGGTGTTGTGCAAGTGACGTTGCTTTCTAACGACGACCGCGGCATTGCCGAGGCAGATTTAATTGATACGGTAAAAAATGCTTTAAACGCAGAAAAAGTTCGCCCGCTGACCGACACAGTAAAAGTACAATCAGCACACATTGTTGAATATCAAATTAATGCGGTTATCACACTATATCCGTCAGTGCTTGAATCCGTCGTTTTTGCAAATGTGCAAAGTGCGGTAAAAAAATACGTTGAAAAACAACACGCACTTGGTTTTGACATTACGTTATCCGGCATTTATGCCGCATTGCATCAAGAAGGTGTGCAAAACGTCGTTTTAAATTCACCGTCAAAAAATATTGATATTGCACATTACCAAGCGGCATTTTGTACGGACATTCAAGTGACTTTAGGCGGGCGAGATGAATAAAATCACATTATTACCGCACGGATCAACAAAATTAGAAAAAGCCCTCTCACAGACGTTTTCAGCCATATCGAACATTCCGGTGCCGATAAACTTATTATGGTCTGCTAAAGATTGCCCGAAATCCTTGTTGCCTTGGTTGGCGTGGTCGGTATCCGTCGATGAATGGTCAAACGAATGGAGCGAGGAGGCGCAACGCAATGCAATTTTAAACGCGATTTATATACATCGCTACAAAGGCACAAGGGCGGCAATCCGGCGTGTAATGGCGGCAAGCGGTTACGGTGACATCGTCATAATCGAAAATCAAGGATTAACCTATTATAACGGTACAACGCGCTATGACGCGCAACATATTTACGACAACGCTGTAATGCATTGGGCGCAATATAAAATCAAATTGAACCGCCCGATTTCTATCGAGCAAGCAGCTCAAATTAAACGAATTTTAGCCGAAAATGCGCCGATACGCGCACATTTAGTCGGTTTTATGTTCCAACAAGCCAGTAATTTATATAACAACAAAATTCGCTATAACGGCGAATTTAGTCACGGAGTAGCATAAATGGCAACATTAAAAGAATCAGCCGATTGGACTGAAGGCATATATCAAATCGAAACAACCGATCCGGTTGTCGGCGGTGAAAATGGGATTGCAAATCAACAAGCTAAAGATTTGGCAAATCGCACCAAATGGTTAAAACAAGAAGTCGAAAAACGTGCACCAACAGCCAGCCCAACCTTCACCGGCTCGCCCAAAGCGCCCACAGCGGCACAAACAGTGAATGACACCACCCTTGCAACCACAGCTTATGTACGCACAGCGATTGCTGCATTAGTCGGCTCCGCGCCGGAAACGTTAGATACTTTGGCTGAGATTGCTACGGCATTAGGGAGCGACAACAACCTAAAAGCCGTGCTATTGGCAGAAATTGCGAAAAAAACCAACCAAACCGACTTCAGCACTTTGCGCAATCTGCTAATCGGCATTCCGTTTCCCTACCCGACAACCGCCGTGCCGGCTGGCTGTTTGGCGTTTAACGGACAAACCTTTAACAAAACCACTTATCCGGAGCTTGCAAAAAAATACCCGTCTGGCGTTTTGCCGGATTTGCGTGGGGAATTTATCCGTGGCTGGGACAATGGGCGTGGGATTGATAGTGAACGGGGGATTTTGACGACACAAGCAGGGACTGCGTTAATACCTTATCTGCATTCGAACAATAGTGAAAATACGCTAGGTATTGCTTATAACAATACTGATACAAGTTACAAAGTTACAAATAATACCTACCACCGTCGCACTGTTACATCAGCAAATATTGTGACGGCACCAACAGTTGGTGCAGATTACACCTTTGTGCGCCCACGCAATATCTCATTTCAATACATCTGCCTTGCCGGTTAATTAAGGAGTAAAACAATGACAATCCAATTTGACGAACAAGGGTTTGCCCTAGAAAGCGGTTATTTAACCGTTTATATTACCGACCAAAACGACATCTACAGCCACAGCGAACAGCAATATATCAGCGTTGGCACAGGCTTAAGTGCACAGGCTTACTTAGAGCAACCGCCTGTACAAGACGGTTTTGTTGCAGTGCGCAAAGATAACGGTTGGGCGTTATTGTCCGACCACAGGGGCGAAACGGTTTACTCTATCTTAGACAAATCGGAAATAACCATTACCGAGCCGGGCGATTATCCTGCTAATACCACAACCATTAAGCCCACTTGCGATTTGTGCGAGTGGGATAAACGCAAGAAAAACTGGGTTGTTTCAGAAGAAAAACGCACCGCACTTTTAATTCAGCAACGGGAAGAAGTGCGGTCAAAAATCAATGCGTTACGAGACCTTAAAAATCGTAGCGGTGTATATGTAGAGGCATTGGGAAAATGGTTTGACAACGACGATATGGCATATCAAAACTTACTAGGCTTTAAAGCAAGTTTAGACCTTATCGGCGATTATCAAACTGCGTGGATTTGCGCGGATAACAGCGTTATATCGGATTTTGACAAAGCAAAATTAACCGCTGTGATTACCCAAATTATGCAAGATAAAACCGCTAATGTACAAAATGCGCTACGGCATAAAATGGCATTAGCGCACTCGGATGATCCGGCGAATTATGATTATTCGGACGGTTGGACACGGACTTATGAGGATTATGTAAATGAACAAAAGTAAAATTATTTTATGGCTTTACCACGTTTTAATTGCCTTAGATCAATTAGCCAATGCCTTAACCTGCGGCGCGGCGGATGAAACCTTTTCAAGCCGTTGCTACCGTGGGGCGGTGCTTGCAGAAAAACCGAAAAAACGTTGGCGGTTCTGGTATCGCTTTGTCAATAGCCTATTTCTTGACAAAAATCATTGCAAAGAAGCGTATGAAAGCGAGCTGAATCGCAAGCAATATCCGACGGAGTTTCAGGAAATTAAATAAATATCTAGGCGATTTTGTAATCGCCTTTTTTACATCTCCCCAAAATAGACCGCACTTTTCAACCGTTGCACAATATCCGAAATTTAATCCCATTTAACATAAGGATAAACTATGTCAGACGAATATCTTCACGGCGTCCGGGTCAATGAAATCACCGAAACACTCCGTACCTTAACGGTATCCTCTACATCCGTTATTGGTTTGGTGGCAACTGCACCAGACGCCGATTCCGATACTTTCCCGTTAAATAAACCGACCTTATTAACCGGTATTACTGCAAGCGTTATCGCCAAAGCCGGCAAATCCGGCACACTGTCCCGCGCATTAGACGGTATTTTAGATATTGTGAACACAAAAGTGATCGTCGTACGCGTGGAAGAAAGCGACGATGATGACACGATGAAAGCCAATATTATCGGCGGTGTAAACGAACAAGGACAATACACCGGCTTAAAAGCGCACCTTATCGCTTCGGCTATTACGGCGGTAAAACCGCGTATTTTCGCGATTCCGAAATACGATAGCCAAGACGTCACCACCGAATTATTAACCGTCGCGCAAAAACTTAACGGCTTTGTGTACGCATCTTGTTATGGCTGCCAAACCAAAGAACAAGCCGTTACTTACCGCCGTCAATTTTCGCAACGTGAATTAATGCTGATTTTCGGTGATTTTCTATCGTTTAATCCGAATACGAAACAAACCGAAGTCGATTATGCGGTTACACGAGCTGCGGCAATGCGGGCTTATATGGATAAGACGCAAGGCTGGCATACCGCAATTTCAAACAAAGAAATTACCGGCGTAACCGGCGTGACTATCCCGCTATCGTTTGACATTAACGAAAGTGCTACCGATGTAAATTATCTGAACGAACAAGGCATTACCTGTTGCATCAATTACAACGGCTATAAATTTTGGGGTGTGCGCACCTGTTCCACCGACAAAGCCTTTTTGTATGAAAACCAAACCCGTACCGCGCAAGTGTTGAAAGATACGATTGCACAATCTTTTGACTGGGCGATTGATAAAAATATCAGCGTGTTGTTGGTCAAGGAAATTGTGGAAGCAATCAACGCAAAATGGCGGCAATGGACGGCAGAAGGCAAATTAGTCGGCGGCAAAGCCTTTGTCAAAGCGGAATTTAACACAATGGCAACCCTGAAAGACGCAAAACTGTTAATCGGTTATGACTATTGTGCGGCGCCGTTACTCGAACAGCTTGAATTCAATCAATATGTATCGGATGAATATTTAGTACAACTCGCCGATGACATTGCCAAAGTAGGAGCATAAAAAATGGGATTACCACGCAAACTAAAATTAATGAATTTATTGGCTGACGGTGATTCGTATCGCGGTCAAGTAAATGAAATCGAACAGCCGAAATTGGCAATGAAATTGGAAGAATATCGCGCAGGCGGAATGATTGGCGCGGTAAAAGTCAATCTTGGTTTAGAAACACTTGAGGCCACCCTAAAAATGGGCGGCTATATGACCGAACTGTTGAAACAATTCGGTTCGACTATTGATGCCCTACCGTTACGTTTCGCCGGCGCTTATGAAAAAGACGACACCGGTGAAGTCACTAGTATTGAATTAGTAATGCGCGGACGTTTCGGCGAAATTGACAGCGGTTCGGCTAAAGTCGGCGACGATACGGAACAAAGTTATACCGTCCCGCTCACTTACTACAAAATCATTGAAAACGGCGTGGATGTCATTGAAATTGATATGATTAATTCGATTTTCGTCGTAAATGGCATTGACCGTTTAGAACAACACCGTGCCGCCGCCGGTTTCTAACCATTTTCGCCCCGTAAGGGGCTTTTAGATTAAATTAAGGACTACACAATGACAGAAAAAAACAATGCGACAACAATCAAATTAACCCACCCGATTAAACGCGGTGATAAAGAGTATTTTGAAATTAGCGTCATCAAACCCACAGTGCCGGCATTAAAAGGGCTTAAAATGCTGGATGTAATGCAATCCGATGTCACCGCATTAACCGTTTTATTGCCGCGTATTACTCAACCGATGTTACATAAAAACGACTTCGACACAATGGAAATTAGCGATTTTGTTGAACTCGTTGGCGCCGCTATCGGTTTTTTAGCACCGAGCTCGGAAACGACCGAGACCGAAACGAACCCGTCTTAATTATTAATGACGTTGATGACGCGATTGCCGATATTGCTACGGTGTTTCATTGGCAACCGGAAGCGTTTCATCAAATGAGTTTTGCCGAGTTAATCGCGTGGCGCGAAAAGGCCCGCGAGCGCTCGGAAAATCACGAACAATAAAGTAAACTGCGGTCGAAAATAGATAAAAAACGACCGCACTTTTTTTAGGTGGTTATGATGACTATACAAAATTTCGCCCTCGCCGCGCTCGGAATGTTTGTGTTTACTCAACGCACTATCCCCTTTCAAAGCTTATCGCGCGATACCGCTTGGCGGCATCCGACCAACAGCATTGTCGGCGGTATGCCGAAAACTCAATTTACCGGCAAAGAAAGCGACAGTATCACATTATCTTGTCGATTAGCACCGGAAATCACCGGCGGGACCTTAAGTATTGCCGCACTCCGCTTAATGGGCGATAGCGGCGGCGCATTTCCATTAATCGACGGTAATTTTTTATTAATGGGATTCTATGTGATTGAAAACATCCACGAAGAACGCACGGAATTATTCGGCGACGGCGCACCACGATTAATTGATTTCACGCTCCAGTTAAAACGCACCGACGACCCGTCTTTAATCGCTGTCGCGGAAGAAATAATGGGGATGATGTAATGTTTGAATCCTTTATCGCTACCAATCACCGCACGCCGCAATTCAAAATTACCGTCATCACCAAAGACAATCGACAAAAAGACATCACGACACTGGTCAACGAACGATTTATTAATCTGTCACTGGCGGATAATCGCGGATTCGAAGCGGATATGATAGACCTTGAACTAAGTGATCACGACGGCAAACTTGCCTTACCGCCTCGCAATGCCGTTATTACGGTGGCGATCGGCTGGCAAGGTGCGCCATTGATTGATAAAGGGCGCTATCTGGTTGACGAAGTCCAATTTAGCGGCGCACCGGATAAAGTAAATATTCGTGCGCGAAGTGCGGATTTAAAAGGCTCGTTAAGCGAGCAAAAAGAACGCTCGTTTCATCATATTAAATTGAGCGCACTTGTCGAACAAATTGCCAAAGAAAACAAGCTAAACGCACTTGTCGGCGCGATATATCGTAATCAAGTGATCGACCACATTGACCAAACCAACGAAAGCGATATTAATTTACTCACGCGATTGTCCGAACGCTATGACGCCATTGCAACGGTGAAAAACGAAACTTTACTTTTTATCCCGACAGGCACGGGAGAAACAGGCTCCGGCAAACCTATTCCGCCGTTTCAAATCACTCGCCAATCCGGTGACAATTATCAATTTTCCATTGCTGAAAGCGATAATTACAAAGCCGTGCGCGCATATTGGCACGACACAAACACAGGCAAGCGCGGTGAAGTGTTGTTTGACGCCAATACTAAAATTATACGAAAACAAAGAATGACAAAAGGACGCACCTTAAAAAACGGCACGGTGAAAGGACGGCGCTTAAGTAAAAAAGCCTATCGCGTATTAGAACAACCAAAACCGATTGAAACCGATAGCGCGCAAATTAAGACATTACGCCACACCTATAGCACGGAATCTTCCGCCATTAACGGCGCAAAATCTGCGTTTAATAAAATCAAACGCGGTGTCGCCACATTCTCGCTAACACTGGCAAACGGCGAACCGGAACTCATTCCAGAAACGCCGGTTGTATTAAGCGGATTTAAACCAATGATTGACGGCGCAGGCTGGATTGTCAGCCGCGTTACGCATAATATTTCGGACGGCGGCTTTACTACGGCGCTGGAATTGGAGTTGGATATAAATAGTGAAGGATAAAAATAAAGCCCTTTAAGGGCTTTTTGAACGAACTGACAATAATTTTTCTAATTTTCTTCTTTCTTTCCTTTCAAGATAGGCAAAAATAAAGAATCCCATAAACGCTAATACAATCAGCATAATCTTGATATATGTTAGATTAACATTCGATATAAAAATAGAAATCAACTGCGGAATGAATATACTTAGGAATTTAAGATTGCAATATATCTTTTGCATTAAATAATAATGTTCAATACTGCTCAATAATTGATTGATTGTGACTGTTTTCATAATATGCCTTATCGTTAAAAAACTTAAGGCATCATAAATTAAACTTACAAAATTACTCTAATTATTCTTATTGTCAATGTCTATTATACTAAAGCGAAATTTGCTTAGTATATTTCCGATAAACATAACCTTTGACTGTTTCACCATTTTCCAGTTTTGCACTAACTAGGAGCCAGCGAGCGTTATCTTTAGGTTCTTTTAATACGCAAATAATTTTCCCGTTTTCTAATGTTGCCAGTATTTCAGCATTTTTATTATCGTATTTGCGTAATTTAAGTTCTTGTGTATCAACAATACGCACACTAAATGCCCTATGTTGTTGCATATCCGGTAAATCTGAACATATCTGCATTAGATGTTCTGTTGCATCGAGAATTGTTATTGGATTTCGTAAGATATATTCAGGAATATTAATGTTTAGTGCTCCAGTAATAAATGTAATAATACCTAAAACATTGCAGATAATTGATAATAATGTATCAATCTTTTCAATAAGATTATATTGTTGTTTATCTAGTAAATTATTATCAGTTTCTTTGCCGGTTAGAATATCAATGCTAATTTGTTGTTCTTTCCCCGGTTGAATATCCAATTCATCTTCTATTTGAATACTTAAACTATCTTGAATTTTTACTGATTCTTTTAGAGTAATAAATTCGTTTAAAGAATTAAGCAATTCATTATGTTTATTTAATTCAGCTTGTAAAACAGATCCGAGTGATTTTCCTGTAATATTGCCTAGTAAGATTGATTTGTTAATATTAAATAAACTTAAATCATTGACAGAACTCTGAAATTTATTGAAAAATTTATACTTATTTAATTCAGATTGAGAAATGATATTTATCGATTTGTCTATAATATCACCTAGTTTGGAAAAAGAATTGATAGAATGACCGATTTCTATAGCCTTTCTAAGATCATCTAAATATCTTTTTCTATCTATTTCTAGCTGCAAAAGACTATTAATAGTGTTTGTATTACTTATTCCTAAACCTAGGGATCTATTTATTTCAGCTAACTTTAGGGAATAGTTTAAAGTATCTAAATTAACTGGTTTTGTGAATTCAGTCCATTTTCTTATTTTTGTAGATAATGCATTTTCTATAGCGAAGTCATTCAATCCTGTTAATGTATTCATAATTTAAAGGTCACTTTTTACAAATATTCTCACAAGGCACGCCGTCGCCGTCTCGGTCTAATCGAGATTCGCCGCATTGGTTAAGATAAAATTTCGCCTGTTCACAAGATTCCATATTTTTACAATAAGGAATTGGGTCGTCGCAACTGTATTTTTGCTTTGCCGAAACAGGCAAAGCAAGGGAAAGTGCGGTGATAAATAAAATGATTTTATTCATTATAAGGTATCTCCCCTGTATCTAACATTTCTCTAAATTCATCTTCATTAAGCAAAATAGCTCCGGCATTAATCGCTTTATCTATTTTGGACGGTCCGGCATTATCACCGGTTACTAAAAAATTTAAGTTTTTTGTAACAGTTCGGCGAACGATAAAATTTGCGTTATCAGCAAGTGCTTCAAGTTCTCCTTTAAGTTTTTTGGTAAAACCTGTGAAATGTATTTCTAAACCGGCTGAATTTTTAGATTTGGGTTTGGATTTAGAGTTTGTGGATTTCTTTGAATGTTTTTTTATTCCTTGTGTTTCAAGCCATTTCTTAACTGAATAATATTCACCGTCTTGTTCAATTTTGCCAATAATACGATCTAAACGAAATGTCCGAGTATCACGAGCAGAATAGCAAAAACCTTGAATATAAGCGGTATCAACGAAATTAATACGAACTTCACGATCTGATACATCGCCTTGTGCATTTTCATAAGTAAAGAAAATTATTGGGTTGGATGTTTGACGTTCAATTTTTATTTCGTTGTTAGTTTTATTTATAGCTTGGGTATTCTTCACTATCGTAGCAGATGAATTTTTACCCCAACTTTTTAACGTATTAATCTCATCTTGTAAGCTAGGTTTGGGAGCTGGAGACGTAGACGTGAACTGTTTATTTTTGACAGTAGGCGTACTGGTTGATGTTGTTGATGATTTGTTTTTCTTTAAGTCATCAACAACCCCAAAGAAAACCAAGGAGATAACACCTAAAATAGCAGGAATAAGAATATTACCTTTATCTATTTCTATCCCCATAATTCCGCCTAACGACAATCCAGCAAATAATCCATATGGAACGCTAGTCCAATATGAATATTGTTTTTTAAGCTTAAGCCAAACAGGAATAGAATAAGTATAAATTATAAATATTGCCCAAAAGCCCATTGTCGCCATAAAATCTAACCTATGGAATTAAAATAATTCTACAAATCTCTCGGATTAATCGGCACCACACGAATAAATTTGCCGATTATTTCTGCAGTGTCTCGCCGCAATAGTTGGTTCCATGTTATCTGTCAGAACCATAATTTATGGATAATCTTCCCCGCTATTGGGAAATTTGCACCTATTTAAACGATTTAACGTCATTTTCCAGCCTTTTAAAAATCCATATTTTTTTAAGGCTAAAATGGCATAATTAGAACAGCTGGGCTCAAAACGGCAAGCATCACGAATTTTATTCGGTGCAAGCCGTTGATAAAGCAATATAAATTGAATGCTAAGCCAAACCATTAAGCTACTTCACGTCTAAATGTAATTACTTTATGTGTTCTTGCCGTTGTTTTACCGCCGGAAAAACATCCTTGAGCTTCTTCAGTTGAAAAATCATCAATGCGGAAAAATTCCCAACCTTGCTGAGCATATTCATTAACGAGATCTTGTAAATAATCTGCTGCAGCAGTTTGAATATTTTTCTTTTGAGCAATAATATGCGGTGCTGCTTGAACCATTTTGTATTCGTATTTCATTTTGTTTTCCTTTGTTGATAGTTGAAAGTTTAGTTATTACAAATCTCTCGGATTAATTGGCACGACACGAATAAATTTACCGATTATTTCTGCTGTGTCGAATAGTTCTTCTGTAATCTCAATGTCACGGTATTTTTGATTATCACTTAAGGCATACATAATACCGCTAGGGGTTCGTTGTAGGCGTTTAATATAATCTTCTCCGTTAAGCCTAAAAGCATAAATACCTTCACCGATATAACTTCTAATATTCGTATCAATAAATACCAAATCTTTTGCGGATATAGTCGGCTCCATACTGTCGGTCGGCACCTTGAAAATACAAATACCGTCTGTGTGGGTACGTCCTACGATTTTTCCCATACCTTCTTGGGTGAACCAAATACTGGAAATCGTGTCGGGATAGTCGGCGTTAATCAATCCGTGCCCTGCGGCTAAGTGGTAATCATATAAATCTATGCGGTGGGTGTGATCGTCATCGGGTTCGGATTGATATAGGTTTAGTCCTTTGTTGTTTTCTTTGGGTTCTTCACCTGTGCCGGATTTTAGCCATTCGGGACTAACATCTAAAAATTTTGCTATTTCAAGAATATTTTTAGGTTGTCTTGTTTCGCCGGTTACAATTTTATTTACAGATTGTTGTGTAATTCCTATGGCATCTGCCAATTTTTGTTGTGTTACACCTTTATCGCTCATCACAGAACGTAATCTTTCAGCTAAAGTTTCCATAAAAACTCCTTGCAAAATTGTATTTATTAACATTTTACAACTAAAGTTTAATAAATTAAAACAACAAAAAGTGTTGTATTTAACAGTTTTTTTTGTTATTTTATAGATAAGGGTACAGTCAAACTTGTTTAAGGGGTGATTTTTTGAAAACTGCACTTGAAAAGGTTATTGAAATCTGCGGTTCTCAAACCGCTTTAGCAATCGCTTGTAATGTTAGCCAACAAAGCGTCAACAAATGGTTAAACGGGGGCGGAATTTCCGCTAAATATATCAATAAAATAGTGAAAGCAACGAACGGACAGGTTACCGCCGAAGAATTGCTTAACGAGCTGGAAGAAACAGATTAAATAAATGGTGGTGTGTATGTGTAACGAAAAAAGCCTTGATGAAGCAAGGCTAAAAGAAGTAACCGATGTGGGCGATTGGGCAAGCTTTAAAGCTTATCAAGCCCAAGATGTTGCAGACCTTCGCGGTGAGCGTGCTTATATGCCGTGGGCAGTTGACATAAATCAACAAGCGGAAGTTCGCTGCGGTATGGAGAATTTTTGGTTGCTTGCTGATACAGCAAATCGAGTTCAACAACTTCTTGGAAACGGCGATTTTCAAGACAGTAAGCAAAATGTTTGCGCAGAAAATTCTCCACTTCACGCCCCCAATAAGGGTTTAGATTTAACAAGAATTGATAAAGCTGAACAGTGGCTTGCTTTGTATCGAGTTGTGGATCGCAATTATCAACAAGACCCAAAACAATGCTTTGAAGCAGTGCAAAGTATGGATCGTTTGAATGTCTCTTTTGCGCAACTTCAAGCAGACTTTCTAGCGGTGCTTGACTTTTTGTCAGTGGATAGTGGTAGAGACTGTCAAACGGTTCAATTTCTGTATTCATCAGTTTATCGTCCTTTGTTGGTGAAATTAAATTGTAATCTCATTCATTCTTTGTTAATGCAAACCAGTTTACTGGTTAAAGGTGATATGAAATTTGCGCAATATCAAGAAATGAAGAAAAGTTTCAAAAAACAGATTGAAGATTGGGTTAATTAGGTGTGTGTATGTGTCAATGCAAATGTAAAAGAAAATTAAACCCCGAACAAGCGGGGTTAATTAAAGTTAATGCGCCGAATCCGGAAAGAATTGTTCGGCTATCTGTCCAAATTCTTCCGAAAGGGTCGGATTATCACTCTGCTGCGCCAGTTGTGAAAGTTGATAAATCACTTGCCGCTGCACGTCGCTGCTTGGCAGAATGGCGCGCTCAGAAAGCAATGTCAAAAGCGTTTTTAAAATCGCTTGCGTTGCAGCCAGTTGATAATCTTGACGAATCAGCAGTTGAGAAAGGTCAAAGTTCTGTTCTTCCAGTAATTCAAGACGTTCTTCAAGAGTTAACTCGTCAGCACGAGCGTCTGTATCATATTCATTTAAATTCATTGTTAGGTTTTCCTGAAGTGATTAAAAAGGGTGAAGACTATATTAACGCATTATGCAAAATGCGCAATGAATTACGAGGTTTGGGGGAGTAAATGGCAACTATCAATATCAAATGTTTAAACTGCGGTTCGTCAAATTTAAATATTCGGACATCAAAAAGAATAACAATGCAAACCGTTGAATCTGAATGTGTTTGTTTGACCTGTTTGTCAAAGCAAAAAATTTTATCCGAAATTAAGAATGTTTGCGTTCCAGTTGAGGGTGCTAATAATAAATTATGGCATCTTATCTGCCGAAAAATTAAAGCAGTTTTTGGAAACTAGGGGGATAAATGGCAAGTATCAATATCAAATGTTTAAACTGCGGTTCGAGTAATTTAAATATTCGTACATCAAAAGCAGTAACGCAACAAACCGTTGAATCTGAATGTGTCTGTTTGACCTGTTTATCAAAGCAGAAGGTGCTTTCGGAAATTGTTAATCTGCGAACACCGGTTTTTACGGAACAACCGGAGGCATTAAAAGCCAATAAGCCGTTTAAGCATATTGATCCGAATCAGTTAGAGATTTTTGAGGCTTAATTCAAGCCATTTCATCAATAAATTTAACCCTTGCCGATTGTGAAAAATCAATAGGCGGGATTTTTGCAACCAAAATTTAAGGATTTGAACAATGATTAAACAAAAAAATAAAGTGAACGTATTCCGTTTGGAAAAACGCGTAAGCCATTTAGAACGCTTACTTAAACACCAACAGCGAATTAATGCGCACCAAGCCAAACTCAACGAAATCGAAATGTTTGACCGCGAAGTGCTGGCTAAACGCTTGTCGGAATTAGAACCTATTGTGTTGGCAAAACAACCGCCGTTTAAAAAACAGGGTGTGATTCGTCGTTTTTTAACGGTTTTTTGGCAATTTTTAGGGCGTTAACGATTAAACCGAAGGTAACGGCGTGATGAACAGTCAAAACGAATTACAACGAATGCGAGCTCAACAAGCCGATTTAGCCGCTGAACTCCTTGCCGAAATGCAACAAGGCAAGTATCAGGGGCTAACCGGTGCAAAAATGCTACGCACGTTTTGGTCTGAACTCAATCAAGAAACGGCGAATAATGCCGTGCGGCAATATCGCAATTTTGTAAAAAAATATCCGCAAAGAAATATTGCGTTGGCAAAACTGCTTGGCTTTGAGCCGAAAAATAATTTGTTGGAATATAGCCTTGAGGTACGCACGCAAATTGCACTATTTATTTTTGTGGCAAAGGGTATGGTGCCGTTTTTTGATGCGCCGATGGTAACGAATGATTTTAAAAGGATAGCGTAAATGCAATTAGATTTATTTATATTAAGTACGGTGGTTTTTAGCGCTGTTTTGGGGCTAATAACTTGGATTTTAATCATCATTGACCGTTGGGGAGAATAACGATGTTTAAGTGTAATAACAATTTACGTGAAAGCGGTGTGATGTGTGATGACTATTGTCAGCATCTAATTTTAGACAAGGTAACTCAAATCAATGCCGATGAATTAGCCAACGGCGAAGTAATAACGGTCTTTTGTGAGGATTGCATAGATAGACAATGGTGCGTTTATGTTTTCAAAAAAGGTTCAACCGACAGAGTATTTTTATCGGTTTATCCCGTCGTTGACGGAAAAGTGGTTAACTTTTTTGTCGGATCCGCTGAAGTACCGTTGATAATGCTTAAAGGGGAAAATAATGACCGATATTGTTAAGCATATGGTATGTAGCGGTGTAATGTACGACCCTTATCTTAAAGCACTATTTTTAGCAGAAATTAAAAAACAAAAGCGGGACGATTTTAAATATACCCAAGCCCGCAAGGTGATGTGTCAGGACGATTTTGGTCGCCGTTGGTGTTTGTGTTGTTTTTTAATGTTGCCTGCAAGAAATGAACCCGAAATGATTCAGTTATATGTCAATCCGGTTGATGAACAAGGCAATATTTTTGATGAAAGTATGGGAACTTATCAAATTGAATTAAGTGAATGTCGAGGGGAATAATAATGGTGATTTGTTTAGATTGTGGTTCAGAATTACAGATTTTGAAATTAGATATCGGTTTTCAGTTGGTTGAAGTGACACATCAAAACGATGGACTACGCAAGCCGAAACTGCGCAAAATCGGGCGTATTCACAAAACATTACAAGGTGTTTTGGATGAAGTTAATTATTTTGCGCTAGAAGAATATGAGGCATTGGCATTAACCGAAGTAAAAGATGTGATCACTGGCACTTGTGATAAAACGAAGGAATGGTTCGGTTTACACAGTGACTATTTAGCCCATTTGGAACAACCGAATTTTTAGGATGTCGTTATGTCTGCCGTAATGAATTGGGAAATTGAACGCGATCAGGCGATTGCGGAAAAATTGGCGCGCGAACCGGTGCGCCAGTTATCGCCGCAAGTCGTGAATAAGCCGAGCCCGACCGGTTTAACGCCGAATCAGTTCGAATTGTTTAATTTTAATGAAGAAGCCTTTCCGTTTGCAAACGGCTATATCAGCGGGTTGCCTGATTATTTAAGCAAATATTTCGTTAAACGTTATATACGAACATTTCGCAAAGAAGGACGTTTCGCGGCGAACACTTGGTTGCGCGAAACAATGGATAAGGGCGTTTTATCACGCGTCGAAGGTGTGATGAAACGTTATCCGATCACCGTTAATGTCAATAAACCGGCTGGCTCGGTTTATACCTTCGGGGTGATTAAAGGCGCAAAAGTATTGCATAAAGCAGTCGGTTTAGATGAATTTTCCCTCTGCGACGTGGAAAATTTTTCTAAGGCGTTTGCCGATGAATTACAAGAGATGATTTATCAATTTGAAGATAAATATATTAAAAATCGCACCGAGCCGTTGCAATCCGAGGTAGAAATCGACCGTATTTTCACCGCACTTTATCAGAAAATGGCATATTACACGGATATGAAAGGGGTTACACCGCCATTTTATGAGGCGTTTAAAAAAGGCTTATTGAATGAAGAACGCGTTAATATTGCTATTGAAAAAATGCGTTGCGAAAAATGGTGGTTCGGTCAGTTATCTACAATTCGTTCGCGCATTCGCGAACATTTAATGATTGCGGTCGGTCAAGTGCAGCGTAAAGCCTCACCTTATGCCAGCCGTGAGGCGATTGCCGAATGGCGTTTACAAAAGCGCAAAAACCGTGAATTTATTAAGCAAATGGCATTAATTGATGAAGACGGCGAAATGATTGAACTGGAAGATATGTTTTATAAAACAGTCTCGAATCCGGCAATCCGTCGGTGTGAATTAATGGTGCGTATGCGAGGGTTTGAAGAAGTGGCAAAACATTTGGAGTATGCCGGTGAATTTTATACGTTAACCGCGCCGAGTAGCTATCACGCTGTACACAATAGCGGCGGATTCGTTAAAAATTGGAATTTTTCTAACCCGAAAGACACGCAAGCCTATTTGTGTAATGTGTTTGCAAAAATCCGTGCGTCCCTTGCGCGCAAAGGTATTCGCCCGTTTGGTTTCCGAGTTGTCGAGCCGCACCACGACGGCACGCCGCACTGGCATTTATTGCTATTTATGCCGCAAGATGCGGTGCAAACCGTGCGCGAAACTTTTCGTCGTTACGCATTGGAAGAAGACGGGGACGAAAAAGGCGCGGAAGAACACCGTTTTACGGCAAAAGCTATCGATTGGGATAAGGGTTCCGCAACAGGTTATATTGCAAAATATATCGCCAAAAATATCGACGGCTATGCGTGTAACGATGATAAAGACGAGGAAACGGGCGAAAGTTTGAAAGATATGTCTAAAAATGTTTCTGCGTGGGCGGCTAAATGGCGTATTCGCCAATTCCAACAAATCGGCGGTTCGCCAGTGACGGTTTGGCGCGAATTACGTCGTAAACGCGGCGGCGTAGTTGAGGGCGACGAGGACTTAACAAAATTAGTTGAGGCGGCGGACAAAGGCGATTGGGCGGAATATACCTTATTGCAAGGCGGCCCGGTTATTGCTCGTGATCAGTTATTGGCGCGCGCGTCTTATGAAGACCGCAAACCTAATCAATACGGGGAGGTAAGCCGAAAAATTATTGGTTTTTTTAATCAAAAAGCCGCCGAGTTGCGCACAATCTTAACGCGTACAAAAGTGTATCAATTAGTTAAGAAATCGCTTTTATCCCAAGATAACGGCGAGCGGAGCGAGGCGTCAAAAAATAGCGACCATAGGTCGCCTTGGAGTTCTGTCAATAACTGTACGGAACAAAAAATAAACAATATTAGCGAATTTTTGAGAAATAACGCCGAAGAACTGGAAAAATTAAAATTTTCGTTAGAACTACGGCATATTCCGTCGCGTTGGATTACGGATTATCGACTTTGTCGGTTACTTCGAGGACATTCGGTTGATATTGTTGCCGGCTATTCGATTCGTTGGAATGGTTGGGAAGTGGAGATTCTTGAAGGAAATAAGATAACCAACTCGGAGGAACATTAAATGATATATAGAATCTATAAAGGAAATGCCCCGGAACAATGGGAAGGCAAATATTATCTTAAGTGTAAGCATCAGTTAGGTAACAGCCGTATTTATTACCTGATGTACTGTAATATTATAAAAAATATGCCGAATGGTCGGTTAAAAATTAAGGTTTTTGGTAGTCGTTATAATAGTATGATAGGCGAGAAAATCCGTTATGTTAATAAAAGTCGGGTTATTTCAGTGGAAAATTTTCAGGAATAATATATTGATAAGAGGAGGCAAAAAGTGACAGGAATAGTAAGCGAAAACGTATTACAGGAGCTGCAAGCGGTGCGTGCATTGCTAGAACGTATAAATAAATATACCGGAATCGATGAAAAAAGCGTGGAGCTTTGGTCAATGAAAGATATTGCCGAATATTCTAAATTTGATGTTCGCCAGATTCAAACGTTGGTTGCTGCGCCCTATTTTCCCAAACCGGTATTAATCCCGTCACAACGGGACCCGAACAAACCGACCAATAAGCCGCGTTGGTTCGCCGGCGAAGTGGTGCGATATATGCGCAGACGACAAGGCATTTAATTAAAAAAGCGGGTTGACCGCTTTTTTTGTTATCCCAATAAATCCGCTACTTCCGACATATCCGGCACATAATAAGTATTCAGTAAAATTTTAATGTCTCTATGTCCGGATATTTTTGCTAATGTCATCACCTCTACTTTTTTTGATAAGCGGCTAAGCGCTTCGCGGCGGGTGTCGTGAAAATGTAAATCTGCGTCGGCAAGTCCGGCCCTTTCTTTCAGCTTTCGAAATGTCGTATCAAGCGACGCCGAATTAATTTGAAAAATTCGGTCATCCTTATCGGTACGAACTAGCGCCAGATGATTAATAATTTTTAGCGCGGCAAAAGATAACGGCACGGTTCGGGCATAGCCGTTTTTGGTTATCGGAATATTCAATATTCTTTTTTCGGGATTGTAGTCCCGCCACGTTGCGTTGCAGATTTCGCCGGCGCGCATTGCTGTTTCGATTGCAAACAACATTGCCGCACCAACTCGACTTTGCACAGTAAGCGGCAGATGATTAAAGTCATAGCCGGAAACATAAGTCAGGCGTTCAATTTCATCATCGGTATAACGTCTTGTGCGCTCCTCCGGTGTTTTCGGCTTTTTAACGGCTTTTAGGTGATTGACTTTAAGATATTTCCATTCTTCAACGGCAACATTCATCAAATTTGAAATAGTATTCCATTCTCTCAATACACTTGCCGGCTTGACTTTTGCCAATCGTTCATCACGCCATTGTCTAAAATCATCTTCGGTTAAATCGGCAAGTTTGATTCTTCCAATATCCATTGCAGCCAGGCGAGTGAGCCGTAATGTTTCTTCCCGTTTGCCTCTTTTATGGAGCGTAATTTCTTTAATGTATTTATCTATTAAATCAGCAAAAGTGATATTAGGAATATCCGAATAAAGCCCGGCATTAATTTCGCTTTCAATTTTATTCGCCCAAGCTTGTGCTTCAGCTTTTGTGCGAAATGTACCTGATTTGTAAACGCCTTTCTTGCGAATCTGAACCCGCCAACCGCTTATTTGTCTAGTCAATGTCGCCATAATACTCACCTCAATAATTGTGCAAATTATTGTGCAATTTTGTGCAAAAAACTCCGTTAGGTGATCTTTTCAGATCATTTTTGAGCTGTAAATAACTGGTTTAATATACAGTGTTTTATGATTATTTTCAAGGCAAGAGCTAACGCAATTAACGCTAAGCTATTGATTTTACTAGATTTCAGATAACAAAAAACCGCTCGGTCGAGCGGTTTGATTTTTTAAGTTCATCTATTATTGGTGCCTAAGGCCGGACTCGAACCGGCACACCCGAAGGCGGTTGATTTTGAATCAACTGCGTCTACCAATTTCGCCACTCAGGCAAGCATTAATAGATGTTCTCAATGCGGTGTATTATACGGTTATCCTTGCGGCTTGCAAGCGGAAATTATCATTTTTAATTTGTTTGTTTTAATTTTCGACAAAACGTTTAAAAAACTAACCGCACTTGAAGTTTTTTCTCTCAAAGTGCGGTGAATTTTAATTGCGTTTTCGGCTAAGTAACCACCAAGTAATGATAATAAACAGCACGCTCGGCATTAATGCGCCGGCAATCGGCGGGATGTTATATACCAAACTGAGCGGGCCGAAGATTTCGTTAACCACATAAAACAGAAAGCCGAAGCAAATCCCTGTGACGATTCTGGCACCGGCGGTTACGCTGCGTAACGGGCCGAAAATAAACGATAGCGCCAATAGCATCATTACGCCGACGGAAATCGGTTGGAACAGTTTTCGCCAATACGTCAACTCAAAACGTTTGGAATCTTGTCCGGTTTCCTTCATAAACGCGATATAGTCGGATAAGCCCGAAATGGAAAGCGATGTCGGTTTAAGCGACACAATGCCCAATTTATCCGGCGTTAATCCGGTTTTCCATTCGTCTTTCACCTTGTTCGTAGTTTGAATTTGCTCCGACGAAATTTGCGAACGGTTAATTTTGTTTAAAATCCATTTACCTTGCTCAAACACCGCTTGATTGGCGTGGCTGACTTGCTGCAATTTACGGTTGTCATCAAAGCTGTAAATATAAATATCTTTTAATTTAATGTCGTCGGTGATTTGTCTGACATAGATAAAATCGTTACCGTCTTTCGCCCACACGCCGTTTTGTACGGATAACAATGATCCGCCGGAAATAGCTTTCGAGCGCATATCGCGGGCGAATTGTTCGGTTTGCGGAATCCCCCACTCGCCAATAATCATTGTAATTAATACCAACGGCAAGGCGGTTTTCATCACGGCTAAGCCGATTTTTAAGCGAGAAAAACCGGCGGATTGCATTACCACCAATTCGCTGCGACTTGCCAAATTGCCCAAGGCGATTAATGCGCCGAGCAACGCCGCCATCGGGAAGAACGTTTCGATATCTTTCGGCACGGTGAGCACGGTAAACAACACCGCTTGAAGCACATCATAGGTTCCTTTGCCGACGCTGCGGAACTGCTCGACGAATTTAATAATGCCCGACAAACCGACCAAGGTTAGCAAAGTCACAAAAATCGCGCCTAAAATGCTTTTACCGATATAACGATCCAGCGTATTCATCATTTTGTGGCTCCTTTCGCTAAAGACGGCGCACGGAATAAGTGACGAAGTTTATACATAAACGCGCTGTTCCATCCGTTCAAAATAATACCTAATAATAAAAATCCGATGTTAACTAACGGCATTAAAAGCGAAGCATCTAGTTTGCCCGCTGCACCGGCGGATTTAAAGGAACTTTGCAGCAGAAAATAAATTAAATACAGCAAAAGTGCGGGTAAAATTTTAGCGAATCTGCCTTGACGCGGATTCACGCTGCTGAGCGGAACAGCAATCAACGCCATTAACGGCACGGCAAAAATTAAAGTCAAACGCCAATGCAATTCTGCTTTTGCCGCCGGTGTTTTGGCTTGCAGCAATTCGCCGAATGAGGCGGCTTCCACTTCACCTGTTGCCGTATCCGTCGGTTGATAACCTAAATACGCTTGATATTCATCGAAATGCGTAATGCGAAAATCCGGTAAAACCGCACTGCCCTCCACACGCTGACTATTTTGCAAATTCAAAATTTGATCGCCGTTCGGCAAAGCTTGCAATTTTCCGCTTTCCGCCACAATCACCGATGGTTTTTCATTTTTCTTAGTCTTCATTTGGAACAAATACACGTCATTAATGCTGTTATTTTTGATTTCATTAATAAACAACACGAATTCGTTATTTGCCGTGCTGATGAATTGCCCCGCCGCCAACGCGCCCATTGTCGGATTCGCTTTCGCATCTTCGACGATTTGTGCTTGTTTTTGAATTGCCCAAGGTGATAAAGATAAGGCGTTGTAAGCCGCTAATCCGGCAGTTAACACGGAAAGCAATAAAGCAACGCGAACCAAAATGCGCTGACCGACGCCGCAGGCGCGCATTACGGTAATTTCACTTTCCGCATAAAGGCGTCCGAAGGTGAGCAAAATCGCAATAAACAAACATAACGGCAGCATTAATTGCGCCATTGTCGGCATTCCGAGCGTTAATAAGGACAACACTAAATCCGCAGGCACTTTGCCGTTCGCCGCCGATCCCAATACGCGGACTAATTGCTGGCAGAAAAAAATCAATAATAAAATAAACAAAATAGAGATTTGGCTCTTAAATACTTCTTTTGTCAAATATCGGGTTAAAATCACATTATCGCCTATAAATTTCTTGCTTTTTCGCGAAAAGCGGGTAGTTTAATTCGAGATTTAGCCAAAGCCCTTCGGCTTATTCTTATAAAATCGTCACGGAAAACAGATAGCTTTCGCTTATCTTTTTCCTTCATTTGACAGGGCGGCTAAACCTATTTTTGAATGATGTATCATAACGTATTTTTGGATTTAAAGCAGTAAATTAGTGAGGCGAAGATGAAATATACTGTAAAAAGCACCGCACTTTCGGCAGCGGATAACAATCCGATTATCGGTGTATTTGAAGATAACACATTATCAAACGCAGCGGCTCGATTGGACGAGCTCAGCCAAGGCTATTTGACAGGTTTGATGAAAAGCGGCGAAATCGAAGGCAAAGCAGGACAAGTTTGCGTTTTGCGCAATATACCGAACATCAATGCCGAGCGCATATTTGTGGTCGGCTGTGGCAAGCGTGAAAAATTAAACGAACGCGAATACAAAAAACTTCTCCGCAAAACCATTGAGACGGTTAAAACCACCAAAGCAAAAAGTGCGGTCAATTATTTAAGCGAAATTCATCCCGATAATCGCGACGCTTATTGGGCGATTCGCTTTGCGGTGGAAACAAGCGAAGAAAGCCTTTACAGCTTCGAACAATTTAAAAGCAAAAAAAAGCGGCACGGCTTTAGCATTGAAAGAAATCGTATTTTACGCTAACGACAGCGAAACGGACGCTGCAAAACAAGCTGTCCGCCACGGCGAAGCCGTTGCTGCGGGCGTTCGTTTAGCAAAAGATACCGCAAATTGCCCGCCGAATGTGTGTAATCCCGCCTATTTAGCGCAGCAAGCGCTGGACTTGGCACAAAATTCTTCGTTCATTCAGACCCAAATTATCGGTGAAACGGAAATGCGCGAGCTGGGAATGAACGCTTATCTCAGCGTTTCGCAAGGCAGTCATAACGAAGCGAAAATGTCGATCATTAACTACCGCAATCACCTGAATCCGCAAGCCAAGCCTATCGTTTTGGTCGGTAAAGGTTTAACCTTCGATGCCGGCGGTATTTCACTAAAACCGGCGGATAGTATGGACGAAATGAAATACGATATGTGCGGCGCGGCGGCAGTGCTCGGCGTAATGCGGGCGATTGCCGATTTGGCATTGCCGCTGAACGTCATCGGCGTTTTAGCCGGATGTGAAAATTTACCCGACGGCAACGCTTATCGTCCGGGCGATATTTTAACCACAATGGCGGGCTTGACCGTAGAAGTCTTAAATACCGACGCGGAAGGTCGTTTAGTGCTATGCGACGCGTTAACCTATTGCGAACGTTTCGAGCCGGAATACGTCATCGACATCGCTACCTTAACCGGCGCGTGCGTCGTTGCGCTAGGTCAACATAACAGCGGATTGATTTCAACGGACGAAACTTTGGCGCAATCCTTGTTGCGCGCGGCGGAACAAACGACGGATAAAGCTTGGCGTTTGCCGTTAAGCGAAGAATATCAAGAACAGCTTAAATCGAATTTCGCCGATTTAGCCAATATCGGCGGACGTTGGGGCGGCGCGATTACTGCCGGTGCATTTTTATCCAACTTTACCTCAAATTACCCTTGGGCGCATTTGGATATCGCGGGTACCGCGTGGCTGCAAGGCGCCGATAAAGGCGCGACTGGGCGTCCGGTCGGTTTGCTGACGCAATTTTTGATCAATCAAACGGCAAAATAAACAAATCGGGAGCGAATCAACGCTCCCTTTTTTCTTTCTGCGACTTAACGTTTAACGCCTAAAATAACCTTCGCTGCTTTAATAAGTGCGGTCATTTTAACAAAAATTTGTCTAAGCTAAATTATCTTCTTGATCATTATATAATTAAGTATATAATGAAATCGTTTTGTGAGTAGTAGTAAAAACAAAAAAGCTAGTGCGTTCCCCCACAATCTTTCCCCCAAAGATGTTTGCACTAGCTTTTTTCTTTTCTTAATTTATTCGTTTAATAATGCATTTCCCGTCGCCCTAAAAACGAATGTGTCAATGTGGTACCGTCCACTGCTTCCAACTCGCCGCCGACAGGAATACCGTGCGCAATTCGGCTGGCTTTAATACCTTGTTGCAAACACAATTCGGCGATGTAATTTGCCGTAGCGTCGCCTTCCACTGTCGGATTAGTGGCTAAAATCACTTCTTCGAAATGTTCGGATTCCAAGCGTTTTTGCAACAGATCCAAGCCGATTTCACGCGGCCCGATACCGTCTAGCGGCGATAAATGCCCCATTAACACAAAATAGCGTCCGGAAAATTGTCCGGTTTGCTCAATGGCTTGAATGTCCGAAGGCTGTTCGACAACGCAAAGCAAACCACTGTTTTGACGGCGCGGATTATTGCAAATCGTGCAAGTTTCTTCTTCGGTAAAGGTTCGACAATGAGAACAATGTCCGATTTTCGACATTGCATCGGTTAAGGCGCGCGCAAGATCCATCCCGCCGCGACGATCCCGCTGTAATAAATGATATGCCATTCGTTGCGCGGATTTCGGTCCGACGCCGGGTAAACAACGCAAATTTTCAATTAAATATTCTAATAAAGGACTGGTTTGCATAATTTTTCGAAACGATATGAAAATAAACCGCACTTTAAGTGAAAAAGTGCGGTCGAAAACGGATTGATTTTAGAACGGCATTTTAAAGCCCGGCGGTAATGACATTCCCGCCGTGACGGACGCCATTTTTTCTTTTTGCAATTCTTCCGCACGACGAACCGCGTCGTTAAACGCCGCCGCAATCAGATCTTCCAACATTTCTTTGTCATCTTCCATTAATGACGGATCGATGTCGATACGGCGGCAATTATGTGCGCCGTTAATTGTAATTTTTACCAAACCGGCGCCAGATTCGCCGGTGACTTCCAACTGTGCAATTTCTTCTTGCATTTTTTGCATACGATCTTGCATTTGTTGCGCTTGTTTCATTAAGTTGCCTAAGCCGCCTTTTCCAAACATAATTCTTTTTCCATATTAGTTAATAAACCGGAGCATTTTAGCGAAAAATTTTTAAATATGCTAGAATTGCGCACTTGATTTACCCGATTAACCCGTTTTCTATGCGATTATTTATAGCCGAAAAACCCAGTTTAGCCCGCGCCATTGCCGATGTTTTGCCCAAACCGCACCACCGCGGCGAGGGTTTTATCAAATGCGGCGATAAGGATGTGGTGACGTGGTGCGTCGGGCATTTGCTGGAACAAGCGGAACCGGATGCCTATGACCCGCGTTTTAAGCAATGGCGTTTGGAACATTTGCCGATCGTTCCGGAAAAATGGCAATTAATTCCGCGTAAAGAAGTGAAAAAACAACTGGATATCGTCGTCGATTTGATTCACCGCGCGGATGAATTGGTAAATGCGGGCGACCCGGATCGCGAAGGGCAACTTTTGGTTGACGAAGTGTTCAGCTATGCGAATTTGAGCGCGGAAAAACGCGCTTCGATTCAACGTTGTTTAATCAGCGATTTAAATCCGAACGCGGTGACGAAAGCGGTGAATAAACTTCAACCGAATCAAAACTTTATCCCGCTCGCCACCTCCGCACTCGCCCGCGCCCGTGCAGATTGGCTATACGGCATTAATATGACCCGCGCCTACACCATTCGCGGCAGACAAGCGGGATATGACGGCGTACTTTCGGTCGGACGCGTCCAAACGCCCGTGCTGGGCTTGATTGTCCGCCGTGACACGGAAATCGAACATTTTCAACCGAAAGATTTCTTTGAAGTGCAAGCTTTCGTGCAAACACAAGAAGAAACGCCGCAAAAATTCACCGCACTTTGGCAGCCGAGTAAAGCCTGCGAAGATTATCAAGATGACGACGGCAGAGTGCTTTCGCGCGCGTTGGCGGAAAATGTGGTCAAACGCATTACCCAACAACCGGCGGAAGTCACCGATTATTCGGATAAACGAGAAAAAGAAACCGCACCGCTGCCCTATTCCCTTTCCGCTTTACAGATCGATGCGGCAAAACGCTACGGAATGTCGGCGCAAGAAGTGTTGGATATTTGCCAGCGTTTGTACGAAACCCATAAGTTGATTACCTATCCGCGTTCCGATTGCCGCTATTTGCCCGAAGAACATTTCGCCGAACGACATAACGTGTTAAATGCCGTTTCCGCGCAAATTCAGGCTTATCAACCGCAGCCCGATATTCTGGATACGACGATCAAAAATCGTTGCTGGAACGATAAAAAAGTCGAGGCGCACCACGCTATTATTCCGACGGCAAAAAACAAACCGATCGCATTAAATCACGCAGAATTTAATATTTATCAACTTATTGCGCGACAATATTTGCTGCAATTTTGTCCCGATGCGGAATATCGTAAAAGTAAAATTACCTTAAAAATTGCCGGCGGCACATTTATCGCACAAGCGCGCAATTTACAAACCGCCGGTTGGAAACAACTGTGGGGCAAAGAAGATGAGGAAGAAGGTCAAGAACCGCTATTGCCGATTTTGAAGAAAGGGCAAATGCTGTGGTGTGAAAAAGGCGAAATTCTGAGTAAAAAAACACAACCGCCGAAGCCCTTCACCGACGCAACGTTGCTTTCCGCAATGACAGGCATTGCGCGTTTCGTGCAAGATAAAGAACTGAAAAAGATCCTGCGCGAAACCGACGGATTAGGCACGGAAGCTACGCGCGCGGGAATTATCGAGCTTTTGTTTAAACGCGGCTTTTTATATAAAAAAGGCAAAAATATTCACAGCACCGAAGCCGGACGCATTTTGATTCAAGCCTTGCCGGATGTAGCGACATTACCGGATATGACTGCGCATTGGGAAGCGCAGTTAGACAGTATCAGCCGTAAACAAGCGGGTTACCAACAATTTATGGCAACACTCATTCAATCTTTACCCGAACTGATTCGCTATATGAATTTTGATGCATTGCGCAATTTAAGTCGATTGGCGAGAGATAACGCAAATACGCCTAAGGCAAAAGCGCCGCGCCGAAAAAGTGCGGTCAAAAAAACGTAAAAAATGATTGTGCGAATTTACAACAATCAACAAGAATCTCGCGAAAATCACTTGCACAGCACGCGGATATTCGATAATATCCGCACGTTAAATTTTGTAGTTCAAGCGGAAGAATATAAATGTATCAAGCACTGTTAATTATTTACTTACTAGTATCTATCGCACTTATCGGCTTTATTTTGATTCAACAAGGTAAAGGCGCAAATGCCGGCGCATCATTCGGTGGCGGCGCTTCAGGTACGGTATTCGGTTCGGCAGGCGCTGGCAACTTCTTATCGCGTACAACAGCCGTTTTGGCGACAATCTTCTTTGTTGTCAGCCTTGCGATCGGTAATATCAATTCTCATCGTAATAACGTTCAAAAAGGAACATTCGATGATTTATCTCAAGCTGCGGAGCAAATTCAGCAACAACAACCGACCGCTCCGGCACTTGAAAACAAAAATAGCGATATTCCGCAATAAAAACTAATTTATCCCGAATTTTGCTCTGATGGTGGAATTGGTAGACACGCTATCTTGAGGGGGTAGTGTCCATAGGACGTGCGAGTTCAAGTCTCGCTCAGAGCACCAGTTGACTAAACAAAGCCTTGCATAACTTAACGCAAGACTTTGTTTTTTCTAGTAAATTCAAGCTTTTTACGAATTTCTCTTATCATAGTTTAACGCCGCTAAACGGCGCTAATCGCAAATTTTTGTAACCACTGATGTAACCACAAAAATAAATCTGCTATTATTTAGTTTTCGTGGTTACATAAATTTCTTTCAAGGTGGTGCAATATGCCTAAAATCACTAAACAGCTAACAGATACAGAAATCAAAAAAGCGAAGCCACAAGAAAAGGATATAACCCTTACCGACGGCAATGGACTTTTTTTATTAATTCTTCCCAGTGGCGCTAAATCGTGGCGATTTAATTATTTAAGACCAATTTCTAAAAAACGAACAAAAATAACGTTAGGTACTTATCCAGAAATTACACTCGCCCAAGCGCGCGAGAAACGCGAAGAATACCGCGCATTATTGGCACAAGGTATCGATCCGCAAGTACACCGCGACCAGATAAAACAAGCCGAACAAAAACAGCAAGAAGATCTATTTATTTCCGTCGCCGAGAAATGGAAGTTAAAGAAAGCGCGCGAAATTGAAGAACTGACGTTAAAAAAGAATTGGCGCAGATTAGAAACTTATGTTTTTCCTGTATTGGGTGAAATGCCGGTTTCTGAAATTTTGCCAAAAGTCGTTATAGATATGCTAAATCCATTACAAGATAAGAGCGATACGCTCAAACGAACCATACGTTTAATTAATGAAATTCTAAACTATGCCGTCAATTATGGTTTACTGACATTTAATCCGTGTTCAAATGTAAAAGAAGTTTTTACCTTTGAAAAAAGTAAGCCTAATCCGACTATTCGACCGGAAGAAGTTCCCGAATTGATTTATAAAATTAATAACTCAACGTCAAATTTATTTAATCGTTGCCTGATGAAATTCACGCTATTAACGCTAACAAGAACAGTAGAAAGTAGCGGCGCCAAATGGTCGGAATTTGATTTTGACAAAAAAACGTGGACAGTTCCGGCGGAGCGAATGAAAACAAGAAAAAAATTCACTATTCCACTTTCTACACAGGTTTTAAGAATTATTGAAATTCTAAAAACCTACAAACAAGATGAAACCTTTGTTTTTTATAGTTCTAGAGCTAAAGATAATACTTCATCAAAGCAAAACATAAATAAGATATTAACTAAATTAGGATATAAAAATTTATTGACAGGACACGGACTCCGTTCTATCGGTAGTACATATCTTAATGAATATGAACCGTTTCTTTCTCCGGATGCCGTTGAGGCTTGTTTGTCGCACGGTATCAAAGATCAAGTGCGGAAAGCCTACAACCGTTCTGACTATCTTGAACAACGTAGAAAAGTAATGCAAGTATGGGGGGACTATATCGAACAATGCGAAAAATCTTATCAACCGCCGGCACCTTAGCCGGCTTTTTTATATCCCTTTTTTTCTTTTCTTAAATTTTACCGTTTTTTTTCAAAAAATTAGTCACTTATTCACTTATTACTTACTTATTATATTTATCTTTTTGATTTTAAAAGAAAAAAGATAAGTGAATAATACAGTATCTAATAAGTGGATAAGTGATATTAAGTGAATAGTTAAAAAAACCTATCTTGAATGTATTTGAACAAAAAACAAGCAATCAAACAAAAACAACCTAACGCCGCCAAACGTATCTAAACGATTAAAAAATAGCCTATTGCATTGTTTCTTGATGTGCTTATATTGTGATATGGGCTAACTCTAGCCGTCTTAATTAAGATGAAAATCAAGGGGTTATTTGTGCTAATTCATAATGAAGTCAGAAAAGAAATTTTGTCGTTACTTTCTCGCAATGTGGAAGGTGTAGAACATTTTTTTAATGGGCGCGCGTTTTTTTCAAATATTGCGGAACAAGTGCCGGCGATTGTGGTGTTTCTTGATGATTTAAATTGTGACGCCGTGGCGCTAGGTACGACGGAATGGACGGGCGATCTGAATATCGGTATTTATTTGCCTATCTATGAAGGTGAAGAAAAACTCGACCAGATTGCCGAACAGATCGACAGTCTGATCAAGTTCACCGGTTATCAACATATCCGTCTTGTCACACCGAATCGCCAATATAACTATGAATATGACAGCGAGGGCGCTATCTGGGTGGCGTCAATGTTGACGTATTCGATTTGTTACGGCGAAAAACGCACTTATGATCAAGAATAACACGCAATAGGATTAAAAAATTATGTTTAAAAAATTGTTAGAACTCCGTCAACAAAAGGCGAAATTAACCGAAGATATGCGCGCAATGCTTGCGAAAGCGGAAACCGAAAACCGCAGTTTAAGCGAAGAAGAAAACGCGCAATTTACCGAAATGCGCAATAAAGTCACCGCACTTAATGCAGATATTGATCGTTATGAGGCGGTTGCCGATGAACAGCGCGCACAAGCAGGCGAACCGGTGGAAACCAATCGCAAGCCGAAATATAACAATGACGAATTACGTCATTATATTAAAACCGGCGAATTGCGTTCTACCCTTTCGACTACCGTAAAAGATGACGGTGGCTATACCGTTATCCCGCAATTAGACAAGCAAGTAATGACGCGCTTAACCGACGACAGCGTTATGCGTCAGATTTGTAATGTGGTGCGTTTGCCGGTGGGAGCGAAAGAATATAAAAAATTGGTTTCCGCCGGTGGCGCGGTGATTAATCACGGTGAAGAAGGTCAGGCACGCACCGGCACTAATACACCGAAATTAAATGAGGTCAGCATTCCGTTAAATTCGATTTATGCCTACCCGAAAACCACACAAGAAATCTTAGATTTTTCGTCTATTGATGTGTTAGGTTGGTTGACGGATGAAATCTCAGAAAGCTTTACCGAAACGGAAGAATCCGATTTAACTGCGGGCGACGGCGATAAAAAAGCAAAAAGCTTGTTGTCTTATACCCGTTCCACTGACGGCGATAAAACGCGCACTTTCGGCGAATTGCAAAAAATGGAAGTGGCGGGCGCGGATAAAA
>NZ_PHGZ01000029.1 GCF_002795405.1 Caviibacterium pharyngocola
TAAAATACGATTTAAATCAAGTTTGTCATCAGTCTGACCGCACTTTAATCGTGCGGTCATTTGCGTTAAGGTTTGAAATTTATTTCAGCTTAAAGCACTTTAACAATGCTTTCGCAAAGATAGCGGATGTTATCTTCGGTGATACCGGCGACGTTGATACGACCGGAGCGAACGGCGTAAATCGCAAATTCTTCTTTTAAGCGATCCACTTGTTCGGCGCTTAAGCCGCTGAAAGAGAACATTCCGTTTTGTTCGATAATAAAGCTAAAGTCTTGCTCCGCACCGTATTCTTTCAATAATTGAACGAAAAGTTGGCGCATTTGTTTGATACGGTTGCGCATTTCGGCTAATTCTCCCGTCCATTGCGCTTTTAATTCCGGATCCGCTAAAACTAAAGCAACGGTTGAGGCACCGTGTGACGCCGGATTGGAATAAAGGGTGCGCACGATGGATTTCACTTGAGTGAGTGCGGTCGCCGCAACTTCTTCCGTTTCCGCCACTAAAGTGAATGCGCCCACGCGTTCGTTGTATAAACCGAAGTTTTTGGAATAAGAACTGGAAATCAATAATTCTTTGTGGTTTGCCGCGAAAGTGCGTAAACCTAAAGCGTCTTCGTCCAAGCCGTTGGCTAAACCTTGGTAAGCGAAGTCGAACAGCGGTAACCAGCCGTTTTTCGCAGACATTTCGGCAAGTTGTTTCCATTGTTCCGGTGTCGGGTCGATACCGGTCGGGTTGTGGCAGCAACCGTGTAGTAATACTACGTCGCCTTCGCCCGCATTGCTCAGATCGGCGATTAGGTTATCCCAGTCTAAGGCTTTGCGTTGCGCGTCATAATAGCGGTATTCGCGAATGGTAATGCCTACGGCATTAAAAATCGCGTTGTGATTCGGCCAAGTCGGGGTGCTGATCCATACGTTTTGCGCTTTGGTTTGCCGTTTGATAAATTCAGCGGCGATACGCAATGCGCCGGTTCCGCCTAAACTTTGTACGGTTTTAGCGCGACGTTGTTTCACGATGTCGGAGCCTTCGCCGAATAATAAGACTTGCGTGCGCGCATTAAAATCCGCCACGCCGTCGATAGATAAATAGTTTTTGGTGGTTTCGGTGTCGAATAAACGTTGTTCCGCCGCTTTCACCGCTTTCATAATCGGCGTGGTGCCTTTGGCGTCTTTATAAACGCCGATACCTAAGTTGATTTTATTAGCGCGAGTTTCGGATTTAAAGGCTTCGCCTAAACCTAAAATCGGATCGGCAGGAGCCGCGTGTATATTTTCAAACATAGTCATTATCCTTATAAATGTTGTGTTTCGATGAAACCTTTATACTGATAAAGACCGCGATTAGCAAGCCTTTATTAAAGTAAATTCTATCTTTTTATCGGTTTGTTAGAAAAAATATGAAAATAAATTTATGAAATTATATTATTTCAATTTTTCAATCGCCCAAGCCAAACCGGATTGATAATCTTGCGGTAATTCGTCGCGTAATTTTTCTAACAAGCGAATAAGCACGCGGCGATCGGGATGGGCGAGATTAATATGTCCGACTTTGCGCCCCGCGCGCACTTCTTTGCCGTACCAATGTAATTGGCTGAACGGTGTATTTAACCAACGATCGTCGTGTTCGGTGCCGATAAGATTAACCATAACGCTCGGCATTGCAGTGTGTAGCGCCGGTGTCGGTAAATCCAATAAGGCGCGTAAATGCAGTTCGAACTGACTGATAGAACAGCCTAACTGCGTCCAATGCCCGCTGTTATGGACGCGCGGTGCGAGTTCGTTAATTAAAAGTTGATCGCCGACCACAAAACATTCCATCGCCATTACGCCGACATAATCCAGTTTGTGCATAATTTTGCCGAGCATTGCTTCGGCTTGTTGCTGCTGTTGCGCTTGTTGCGGAAAATTCGTATCCGCGACGCTATAACGCAAAATGCCGTTTTGTTGAAGATTGTGCGTCACCGGATAAAAACGGGTTTCGCCGTTTTTAAAACGCGCGCCGACCAGCGAGACTTCGTAATCGAAAGGAATAAATTTTTCTGCGATCACTTCGCCGAATAATTCCTCTTCGATTAAGTCGGTATTTTCTTGGTTGATAATCCATTGTCCGCGCCCGTCATAACCTCCGGTGCGACGTTTTACCACCACTTTTTCGCCGACTTGGGTAAAAACTGTTTGCCATTGTTCGGCACCGTCTAACAGACACCAAGGCGAAGTCGGCAGCGCCAATTCGTCCAGTAAGGATTTTTGCGAAAGGCGATCGGCAAGACGACCGAACACAGGTTGATTGACAAAATGCGGATGATTGCCGAGCATTTCGGTGAGCGGCGTTTTTTCCCAGCGTTCGATTTCCGCGGTGATCACGCCGTCGGCAGGCAGGTCGAAAACCGGTGCGTTAAAGGCAAGCGGTCGGACGTCGATATCAAGCGGTGCGCCCGCATAGCGGAGCATTCTGCCCAGTTGCCCGTTACCTAAAACATAAACGGTCGGATATAAAGCGCTTTTTTGCATATTAAAATCCTTTAGAGTTGTGTTTGTCGATTGTTATCGTTTTGAATAGCAAGCATTTTTTAATCAAAGTGCGGTCTGTTTTTCGTTGGTTTCCTCGTGGGATTTTTTCAACATTTCATCTTCGTTTAATTTCAACAACCGCGCGATAGCGTTTAAATACGAGATTTCCAATGTCTCGCGGCTGGTGGCGATAACGCCTTGATCGATTAAAAATCCGTCATTGACATCATACACCCAGCCGTGTAGGGATAATTTTTTCCCGCGTTTCCACGCCGATTGAATAATGGAGGAGCGCCCTAAGTTATACACTTGTTCGGCGACGTTGAGTTTGGTGAGCATATCCGCGCGTTTTTCCGGTGAAAGTTTGCCGAGTAGGTGGCTGTGTTTAAACCAAATATCGCGAATATGTAACAGCCAGTTGTTGATCAAACCGAGGTCTTGTTCCGACATTGCCGCCCGAATCCCGCCGCAATTCGTATGCCCGCAGATAATGATATGCTCGATATTCAGCACGTCCACGGCATATTGCACCACGGAAAGGCAGTTTAAATCCGTATGAATCACTTGATTGCCGACATTTCGATGAACGAACAATTCGCCCGGGCCTAAATTGGTTAATTTTTCGGCGGGAACGCGGCTGTCCGAACAACCGATCCATAAATAACTCGGCGTTTGATGATCGGCAAGGTCACGGAAATAATCCGAATTTTCTTCTTTCATTCGGGTTGCCCAACTGTAGTTGTTGGCAAAAAGTTGTTCGATCTTTTTCATTGGTACGGCTCCTGTTTTATCGAAAGCACAGTATAGCCTAGAATCCCGTTAGGGTAAAATCAAAATCCCGCCGAACCGCCGTTGTCGGATGTGGCGAATCAAGAAAATCATATGTTATAAGGCTTGTAAAACGTTCGCTAAAAAGTCGTTCGGCGGTTTTAATGAAATATGGCATAATTGCTCTCCGTATTAATACAAAAAGCTTAGAAACAGCGATAAAAGTGCGGTGATTTAAAATCGATTTTGTCGTTTAAGATTTTCTTAAGATTTGTTTAGTACAATACCTGTGTCAATAAGACAAAATAAATAAAATTAGCTTTTTTAAATAGGAGTTATAATGAAAAAACTTACTTTATTAGGAACATTATTATTCGCATCTTCTGTTGCTATGGCAGGTTTTCAACAAAATGTCGGTAATGTTATCCCTGTTTCACAAGCGTTATCCGCAGCAGATAAAAGCGTTGTGGTAATTGAAGGTTCTATCGTGAAACAAGTGGATGACGATAAATTTATTTTTGCAGACAATACAGGTTCGATGAAAGTGGAAATTGAAGATCACGTTTGGCGCGGTTTAAATGTAACGCCGCAAGATAAATTACGTTTAATCGGTATTAGTGATAAAGATTTCGGTCGTAATGCGAAATTAGAAGTCACCGAAGTGCAAAAAATTCAATAAGCAAAGAATGGGGCGAATGATGACATTTGCCCCATAGTTTTTCTGAAATTAAGACAGCTCGGCTCTTAATTTTTTCGTTACTTTTATCATCACATCCAACTGCGCAAGAGTTTCTTGCCAACCGCGAGTTTTCAATCCGCAATCCGGATTTACCCACAAACGTTCTTTCGGCACTACTTTCAAAGCTTTGCGTAACAAATGTTCGATTTCTTCCGCTTTCGGTACGCGCGGGCTATGAATATCATACACGCCCGGTCCGATGTCGTTCGGGTATTTGAAATCGCCGAATGCGGTGAGTAATTCCATATCGGAGCGGGAGGTTTCGATAGTAATCACGTCCGCATCCAAGCCTGCGATTGCCGGCAGAATATCGTTAAATTCGGAATAACACATATGGGTGTGGATTTGGGTGTCATTTTGCACGCCCATATAGCTTAAACGGAATGCTTCGCCCGCCCATTGCAAATAAGCATCCCAATCGGCGCGTTTAAGCGGTAAGCCTTCGCGAATCGCCGGTTCGTCGATTTGAATGACTTTAATGCCTGCTTTTTCCAAATCTAACACTTCGTCCGATAACGCCACGCCGATTTGTTTACACACGAGCGAGCGCGGAATATCGTTACGCACGAACGACCATTGCAGAATAGTGACAGGGCCGGTCAACATTCCTTTCATTACTTTATTCGTCAGGCTTTGGGCATACTGCGACCAACGCACGGTCATCGGTTGCGGACGAGTAACATCGCCGTAAATTACCGGCGGCTTCACGCAACGCGAGCCGTAACTTTGCACCCAGCCGAATTTGGTGAACGCGAAACCGTCTAACAATTCGCCGAAATATTCCACCATATCGTTACGTTCCGCTTCGCCGTGAACCAGCACATCCAGATCCAATTCTTCCTGACGGCGAACGACATATGCGATCTCTTTTTTCATCGCCGCTTCATAATCCGCTAACGATAATTCACCTTTTTTAAAGCGACTGCGTGCAAGGCGGATTTCCGTAGTTTGCGGGAAGGAGCCGATATTGGTGGTCGGCAATAACGGTAAATTTAGCCACGCATTTTGTAATTTGATACGCTCAGCAAAGGGTGATTTGCGCTTATCGGCGTCAACAGGCAAATTGGCTAAACGTTCGGCGACTTCGGCTTTGTGAATCGCTTTACTATTCGCACGGCTGTCTGCAGCCGCTTGGCTGGCGGCAAGTTTATCCGCCACTGCGTGACGACCTTGTTCAAGTGCGGTCTTAATAATTGATAATTCTTCGACTTTTTGCAAGGTGAAAGCAAGCCAGCCGTAAAGATCCGGATTTTTCTCTTGAAGCTGCGTTTCCACGCTTAAATCATAAGGCGTATGAAGCAAAGAACAGCTCGGCGCAATCCATAAACGCTCGCCCAATGTTGCTTTTAACGGTTCAAGCAGGTCTAACACCGTATTTAAATTGGCTCGCCAAATGTTACGACCTTCGATCACACCGGCGGAAAGCACTTTATCGTAATCGGCAAATGCCGCAAGTTGTTCCGGTGCGCGCACTAAATCCAAATGCAAGCCGTCCACCGGTAAAGATTTCAATAAATCGGCGTGTTCGGCAACCGAACCGAAATAAGTGGCAAGCAATAATTTCGCCTTCACTTTGCTCAATTCCGCATAAACGGATGGGAACGCATCAAGCCATTCTTGTGGTAAATCAAGCGCCAATGCCGGTTCGTCGATTTGGATCCATTCCACGCCTTCTTGCGCAAGTGCGGTCAAAATTTCGGTATAAATTGGAACAAGGCTGTTTAATAATTCGAAACGATTGAAAGCTTCGCCTTTTTCTTTGCCTAGCCAAAGGAAGGTTAAAGGCCCGACGATCACCGGTTTAGCCTGATGTCCCGCCGCTTTCGCCTCGCGGATTTGGTTAACATAATGCGCAGGATTAGCTTTAAATTGAGTATTTTTGTGAAATTCCGGCACGAGATAATGATAGTTGGTATCGAACCATTTGGTCATTTCAATAGCGAATTGATCTTTGTTGCCGCGTGCCAGTTGAAAATATTGAGAAAGCGTTAAATTTTGGCTGTCGAAACCGAAACGCGCGGGAATGGCGCCTGTCGCCACTTGCAAATCCAAAATATGATCATAAAAGGTGAAATCGCCCGTGGCGATGAAATTCGCGTTTGCATCCGCTTGGTGTTGCCAATTTTTTTCACGCAAAGCTTTGGCTAAATCCTGTAGATCTTGTTCGGTAATTTCACCGCGCCAGTAGCGTTCTTGAGCAAATTTTAATTCACGTTTTGCGCCCACACGCGGGAAACCTAAAATATGAAATACGGTCATCATCATCTCCTGTTTTTTGTTCGATTTAAAATTAGATAGACGTCTAAACGTCTGAGTGGAGTCATAATGCCGAAGTCGTAAATATTATGCAATCTCATAATTTTCACGTTTTCTATGAATAAAATTAATAATGAAATGAAAGGCTGAAAAAGTGCGGTAATAAAATTCATTAAAAAAACGCCGCAAAAAAGCACCGCACTTCGCTAAGCGCCATTCATTTTTCATCGGCTTTTCCGTATAATGCCATTCACTGATTTAGTCTTTTTGATGAATATTTTTAATGAAACCCATTTTTTTGGAATTACGCCATTTAAAAACCCTGTTAGCCTTAAAGGAAACCGGTAGCGTTTCTTTGGCGGCGAAACGGGTTTATTTGACCCAATCGGCGTTGTCGCATCAAATAAAATTGCTGGAAGAACAATATGGTTTAGTGCTGTTTGAACGCAAAACCCAGCCGTTACATTTCACGGCGGCGGGCGAGCGTTTAATTCAGTTAGCGAATGAAATTTTACCGAAAGTCATCGAAGCGGAACGCGATTTGGCGAGGGTGAAAGAAGGTGAAGCGGGTGAATTGCGCATTGCCGTGGAATGTCATACTTGTTTCGATTGGCTGATGCCGGCGATGGACGGTTTTCGGCAACATTGGCCGCTGGTGGAATTGGATATTGTGTCCGGCTTCCACACCGATACGGTCGGGTTGTTACTAACTCATCGCGCGGATTGGGCAGTGGTGTCGGAAATCGAAGAAACCGTCGGCATTGTGCATAAGCCGTTGTTTTCTTATGAAATGGTCGGATTATGCGCCAAAGATCATCCGTTGAGCGCAAAAGCCGTGTGGCAAGCGGAAGATTTTATCGATCAAACCTTGATCACTTATCCCGTGCCGGACGATATGCTGGATTTATTGCGCAAAGTGTTGCACCCGAAAGGGATTAATCCGACCCGCCGCACCAGCGAATTGACCATCGCTATTATTCAACTTGTCGCTAGTAAACGCGGCATAGCGGCGTTGCCTTTTTGGGCGGCGAAACCTTATTTGGATCGCGGTTATATCGTTGCGCGTAAAATTACCGATGAAGGCTTATACAGTAATCTTTACGCCGCTTATCGCGAAGCGGACGCCGACAGCGCCTATATCGACGATTTTTATGAAACCGTCAAATCGCAGAGTTTTTCCACCTTACCCGGATTATCCGTTTTAGAGTAGTTTGTATTATGTCAGAAGTAAACCGTTCGAGCGCAGCATTAGCCGCCGCGAAAGCCGCCTTACCTTATTCTTTCCCGATCCTTGCCGGATTTATGTTTTTGGGCATTGCCTACGGCGTGTATATGAAAGCTTTGGGATTCGGCGCGTGGTATCCGATTTTAATGGCGGCGCTGATTTATGCCGGTTCCGTCGAATTTATTATTGCCGGCGCCCTTGCTAGCACCTTTTCGCCTTTATATGTGTTGCTTATTACGTTAATGGTGAGCGGACGGCAAATTTTTTACGGCATTTCAATGCTGGAAAAATACGGCGCGCATTTGGGGAAAAAACGCTGGTATTTAATTGCTACGATGGTAGACGAAAGTTTTTCCCTCAATTATATGGCGAAAATTCCACCGCACTTGGATAAAGGCTGGTTTATGCTGTTCGTCAGTTTATATTTGCAGCTTTATTGGATTGCCGGCACGGCGCTCGGTGCGCTTTTCGGCGCAGTGTTGCCTTTTGATTTAAGCGGCGTGGAATTTGCGATGACCGCATTGTTTTTAGTCATTTTCGCGGAAAATTGGCTGAAAGAAATCTCACACGAAAGTTCATTATTAGGCTTAGGCATTGCCTTGTTATCGTTATTGATCGTCGGAAAAGAACATTTCTTAGTGCCGACATTATTGGGAATTTGGTTGTATTTGACCTTACGTCGCCCGCAATTATCGCGCAAATTGGCAAATCGTTTGGACAAAGTGGAGTAGATAAGAATGACTTTTAACGAACAATTAATCACTATCGGAATGGGCATTTTAGGCGTACAACTTTTTCGCTGGTTGCCTTTTTGGATCTTTCCGGCAAATCGCCCGATTCCGGAATATATTCGTTATTTAGGCAAAGTATTGCCGGCGGCGATGTTCGGAATGTTAATTATTTATTGCTATAAAAACGTCGATATAACAAGCGGTTATCACGGCGCACCGGATTTTATCGCCGGTGCGGTGGTGTTGGGCTTGCATTTTTGGAAGAAGAATATGTTTCTTTCTATGGCGGTCGGCACGCTATTGTATATGGTGCTGGTGCAGAACGTTTTTGTGTAATTAATCGTATAAACTCGGCGAATTTTCATCCGGTCGAGTTTTAAAACGACGGTGTAACCACATATATTGTTCAACGCCGCGCAGAATTTCCGTCTCAACGATATGATTCATTTTTAACGCAATGGCGCGTTCGTCAAGCGCATCGTTAAAATCCACCGGCGGAGAAATTTTCACCGTATAACCGGAGCCGTCGCGATTGCGTAACGGCGCGAAAGGCACGACTTTACTGTTCGGCGAGGATTTCAATAAATAATAGCTGCCGGTGGTGGTCGCTGCTTCTTGAACGGCAAAAAACGGCACGAAAACCGCATTTTTGCGTCCGTAATCGTGATCCGGCGCATACCAAATAATCTTGCCGCTTTTAAGTGCTTTAATCATTCCGCGCAAATCTTTACGATCCAACATATCCGTATTGGAACGCAACCGCCCTCTGGTTTGCAGCCAATCCATCAGCGGATTGTCATTCGGGCGATATACGCCGATACCCGGCTGATGAATACCGACAATGCGCGCACCCAATTCAAGGGTTAAAAAATGCACGCCGACGAAAATAATACCGTCTTCAAGATTATCGGTCAGATGTTCTAAACCTTCCACTTTCGACCATTTTTTGATGCGACGATCCGACCAAAACCACGCCATTCCCGTTTCGATAATCGCCATTCCGGTGGATTTTAGATTTGCTTGTAAAATTTCCTCGATTTGTTGTTCGGAATAATCGGGAAAACACAGTGCTAAATTACGGCGCGCGATATTGATTCGGCGTTTGCCGACTTTTAATTTGGCGAAAAGTTTTCCTAATCCTGCGCCGATTTTTAATAACAGCGGATAGGGTAGGAGAAGAATCAGTCGCCAAAGTGCTAATACCAACCAAAATCCCCAATATTTCGGTTTTAAAAAGGCGCGTTGAAAAGTCGGAAGTGATGATTTTGCCATAATGAAACTACAATTTATTACAAAGATAAGTAAGTTTAACGGAATTTTTAGTAAATAGCATTTGTCCTATGTTAAAATCGACAAAATTTTTCCAATTTATCAGAGGAATAAAAATAAAATGGCACAGTATTCTGCACAATTTGAACAAGCAAAAGTTTTGGTATTGGGCGATGTAATGTTGGATCGTTATTGGTTCGGCGCAACCAATCGCATTTCGCCGGAAGCGCCGGTTCCCGTGGTTCGCGTACAAGAAAATGAAGAACGCGCAGGTGGTGCGGCGAACGTGGCGATGAATATCGCGTCCTTAAACGTTCCGATTCAGTTATTGGGATTAACCGGTCGGGATGAAGCGGGCGAGGCGTTAAAATCCTTATTGGCACAACAAAAAATCGACTGTAATTTTGTGGAATTAACCTCGCACCCGACGATCACTAAATTGCGTATCTTATCGCGTCATCAACAGCTGTTACGTCTTGATTTCGAAGAAGATTTTAATAATGTCGTCAGCGACGAATTATTACAAAAACTCAAAAGTGCGGTGAAAAATTACCGCGCTTTGGCGCTGTCCGATTACGGCAAAGGCACGTTGAATCAAGTGCAACAAATGATTCGCATTGCGCGTGAAGCGAACGTGCCCGTATTGATTGATCCGAAAGGCACGGATTTCGAACGCTATCGCGGTGCGACCTTGTTGACGCCGAATATGTCGGAATTTGAAGCCGTGGTCGGCAAATGCCATAGCGAAGAAGAAATTGTAAGCAAAGGTTTGAAACTAATCGCCGATATTGATTTAACCGCGTTATTGGTAACGCGTTCCGAAAAAGGGATGACTTTATTACGTCCGAATCAAGCACCGTTCCATTTACCGACGGAAGCGAAAGAAGTGTTTGACGTCACCGGCGCGGGCGATACGGTTATCAGTGTGTTGGCAACCGCCTTGGCGGACGGACGCAGCTTTGAAGAAGCTTGTTATTTATCCAATGTGGCGGCGGGCATTGTGGTCGGCAAATTGGGTACATCAACGGTTTCAACGGTAGAATTGGAAAACGCGATTCACGGCAGAAGCACCGGCGGATTCGGCATAATGACGGAATCCGAACTGAAAAGTGCGGTGAAATTAGCCAAAGAACGCGGTGAAAAAGTGGTGATGACCAACGGCTGTTTCGATATTTTACATCCGGGCCACGTTTCTTATTTGGAAAATGCGCGTAAATTGGGCGATCGTTTAATCGTTGCGGTGAATTCGGATGCGTCGGTTAAGCGTCTTAAAGGCGAAACCCGCCCGATTAACGATTTAACCGCGCGAATGAAGGTTTTGGAAGGATTATCCTCCGTTGACTGGTTGGTGGCGTTTAGCGAAGATACGCCGCAGCGCTTAATCGGTGAAATTTTACCGGATTTATTGGTGAAAGGCGGTGATTATCAACCGCAAGACATCGCCGGTAGCCAAGAAGTTTGGGCAAACGGTGGCGAGGTGAAAGTGTTAAATTTTGAAGACGGCTGCTCGACCAGTAATGTGATCAAGAAAATCCAAGCGTTGAAAGATTGAATTTAACTAGCGAAAGATTTTCACTAAAGGCGTGATAAAAAAGTGCGGTAAAAATACCGCACTTCAGTTTATTGACAAGGTATACTTGAGTAGGATGGGCTTTAGCCCATCATATTGAAATAACTATATTTTTTGATGGGCTGAAGCCCATCCTACACATAAAATACGATTTAAATCAGGTTTGTCATCGGTCTGAAAAAAGTGCGGTAAAATACCGCACTTTTTTGCTTTTTTATTTCGCAATACGTTTGTATTTCATTCGGTGAGGTTGGGTGGCGTCCGAACCGAAAGTTTTTTTCTTCCATTCTTCATAATCGGAGAAGTTGCCTTCGTAGAACGTGACTTTG
>NZ_PHGZ01000003.1 GCF_002795405.1 Caviibacterium pharyngocola
TAAAGCCCATCCTACATATAAAATACGATTTAAATCAGGTTTGTCATCAGTCAAAAACGGCACATTATGTGCCGTTTATCAGTTTAATATTATTGGATCAGCAAATAGAAATTCGAATCGCCGCGTAAAATATTTAACGCAACGGCGGATTTTTGATCTTCCAACGCTTTACGCAACTGAGCAAGATTTTCAATCGGTTGGCGATTTACGCCGATAATAATATCGCCGTTTTTCAATCCGCGTTGTTCCGCCATTGAACGGGCTTTAATTTTGCCGATTGATACGCCTTTTTGACCTTTGCTGTCATAATTGCTAAGTTCCGCACCGTCTAATGCCGGCAGCACGCCGCTTGCATTGGCTTGTGTTTGCTCGTCGGATTGTAAGGTAACTTTTGTCGTTGCGCTTTTACCGTCGCGTAAATAGCTTAATTCGATTTCTTTACCCGCGCCGGCGGTGGCGATTTTCGCGCGTAATTCCGCAAAACCGGCGAGTTTTTGACCGTTGATTGCCGTAATCACATCGCCCGCTTTAATGCCGGCTTTTTCCGCCGCGGAATTCGGTAACACTTCGCTGACAAAGGCGCCTTGTTGCGCTTCTACGTTAAAAGCTTTGGCTAAATCGGCATTTAATTCGCCGCCTTTAATGCCGAGCAATCCGCGACGCACTTCGCCGAAATCAAGAATTTGTTGAACTAAACTGTTCGCCATATTGCTCGGAATAGCAAAGGCGATACCCGCATTTCCGCCGCTTGGGGAAATGATGGCGGTGTTAATACCGATTAGCTCGCCGTTCAAATTAATCAACGGGCCGCCGGAATTTCCGCGGTTAACGGCGGCATCGGTTTGAATATAATTTTCATAAGTACCGCTGTCGGAACCGGTTGAACGACCTAATGCGGAGACAATCCCTGAAGTAGCGGTTTGTCCGAGACCGAAAGGATTACCGATAGCAACGGTGAAATCGCCGACGCGTAATTTATCGGAATCGGCAATTTTAATTTCGGTGAGGTTTTTCGGGTTTTCCAGCTGAATTAATGCCACGTCTGACATTTCGTCTTTACCCACGACTTTGGCTTTAAATTCGCGTCCGTCTTGTAATTTGACGGTGATTTTATCCGCTTGATCGATAACGTGATTATTGGTTAAGGCATAGCCTTTTTCTGCGTTAATGATCACGCCCGAACCGATGCCTTTAAAATTACGCGGCGAGCTGTCGCCGAAAGCATCCGGTCCGAAGAAAAATTTAAATTCTTCCGGAATATTATCGTTTTGGAAAGAGGATTTTTGTTTACCTTCGACCGCAATCGAAATAACCGACGGCAATACTTTTTCCAACATCGGCGCAAGGCTTGGTACTGCTTGATTTTCCACGAAAGAGGGAAGGGCGGCTTGGGCTGAAACTGACGCCGTTAAGACGGATAATCCGAGCATAATACTACTTAATAGAAAGGTTTTTTTCTTCACTTTGAGTTCTCCATTTCAAATAAAAAAGAATCATTGCGTTAACAATGTATGCACTAAGACAAGAAAAACAAGGGAATGTTCGGGGGTTTTAGGCGGAAATGCAATAAAGTTGAAAAAAAGTTGAAACGGACTGGAAATCGTAAAAATCGATCTTATATTAGCGAAATTTATCGCTTTTTGTAATGAAACATAAAAAACGGCGAGTCGTCCCGCCGTTCGATTGTATTATTTTTCCGTTTTTAAGAGACCGGACGATCCTTCCGAATAATCGCGCGGCGGGCTATCTTGATCTTCCGCCGGATTTTCCGCGTTTGCAGGCGCCGAATGATCCGCGATCAGATTTTTTCCGAACCATTCTTTATCGGCTTGTTCCGGCAATAGCGCGACGGAAGAACTCGCCAAATGACGATAGAGTTTTTGATAGTCTTGCGCCAAGGTTTTAAGCAAATCGGCACTTTCGGCAAAATGTTTTTCAAGCTGTTGTTTTTGCTCGTTTAATTCGGTTTTCACCTGATTTAATTCCGCTTCCGTTTTCACTTGTTTTTTCACGGAACCCTTGGTTAAACGCACAAGAATATAGCCGATAACCACGCCCACAACCAAACCGATTAAGATACCTTGCCAGACTTCGGGTGATAAATTTTGCATAAAATACTCCTCATCATTATAAAAATAACTTTGTTATCATAACGTTAAATGAAGAAAATTTCTTTGCACCGGATCACAATATTAAATATTACGCGCCAAAAATTTTTTAATCGGCACGTAATACATTGTTTTACTTCCAGTTTTCGCGTTTGGCTTTTTGCAATTTTGCGTAAGCGGCGAGTAGTTTTTGATGTGCTTGGAAATGTTGCAAATGCTCGTCGTCGGCAAGCAAATCATAGAACGGATTGCCGCCTTGCACCGCTTTCCACGCAAAATCCACCGCACTTTTACCGTACATTTTTTCAAAAACCATACGATATTGTTCCGGTTCGCGTGTTTGATCCAAGAATAATTCGATACTACTAATCAAACAGCGATAATAGTTTGCGCGCGCCGGCGTAAATACTGAGCCGTTCATATTCATTGTCCAGTTTGCCCAATCCAATGCGGCGTCAAGATCATTTAAGGCAAGATACAGCATTGATTTTAATTCGCCGATACGCAAGGTTGTCCAGCCGGATTGCGGCGGTGCAACGATGCCGATAAATTCGCGCACGCGTGTGGCGTCGTCAATGCCTTGCTCATCCAGTTCGGCTAATAATTCTTCGTAAGTGCCTTGATCGTGATGAAAGTGCGGTAGATCCAACAGGATTTCACGCCAATCCATTCCCATATTGTTGTTGGCGTAGATTAAATCGTCCGGCGGATAAATATCCGACATTCCGGGCACGATAATCCGACAGGCGTAAACATCTAAATGGTTGTAATCCATTATGTAAACTTCTTTTTGTTCTTTTCGGAAAATCGCCATAAGATTGTCGTATTCTTGTTGCGTCGTGCCGGAAAAATCCCAATCGGCAAAGTCGAAATCCGCGTCTTGTTTGAATAAATCCCACGAAATTAAACCGCTCGAATCAATAAAATGGGTTTCGAGGTTGGCGTGTTCCGCCACGTCTTCATTGTTGAACGATGGCGGGGTGAATACGTCCAAATCTTTTAAACTGCGCCCTTGTAATAATTCCGTGACGGTACGTTCTAATGCCACTTGGAAATTCGGATGCGCGCCGAAAGAGGAGAAGCACGTGCCGTTATTCGGGTTTAATAAAATCACGCAAATCACCGGATATTGTCCGCCTAAAGAGGCGTCATACGCCAAAATCGGGAAACCTTCGTCTTCCAATTTTTGAATGGAGGCTTGAACGGACGGATAACGCGCCATTACTTCATCTGGAATCAACGGAAGACTGATGGCTTCGGCGATAATTTTATTTTTCACGTAACGTTCAAATACTTCGGATAAACCCTGTACACGCGCTTCGTTTTTGGTATTACCCGCCGACATTCCGTTGGAAACGTATAAATTAGCGATGATACTTTGCGGAATATACACGGTTTGTTGATCCGATTGACGAACATAAGGCATCGTCACGATGCCGCGATCGTAATTTCCCGATTGCAAATCCACCAATAATTCCGGCGTTAATTCGCAATCCGGATCGAAATAATTCGATAAATAATCGTCTAAAATGCCTTCCGGTAAAGTTTCGTCGTCTTCAATCGGAAACCATTTTTCGCTCGGATAATGAACGAAATCGCCGTTAGCAATATCCTGACCGAGATAAAAATCGGCAAAAAAGTAGTTGGTGGAAAGGCGCTCGAAATACTCGCCCAATGCGGAAGCCAGCGCCGCCTTTTTGCTTGCGCCTTTACCGTTGGAGAAACATTGCGGGCAATCTTTGTCGCGAATATGCACCGACCAAACGTTCGGAACGGGATTTAACCACGAAGCTTCTTCAATATTAAAGCCAAGTGCGGTCAGTTTTTGTTGAAATTTTGCGATACTGTCTTCAAGGGCGGCATCTTTACCCGGAATAAAAGTTTGTTCGGTCATTTTTGATTCTCTTTCGGTAATGGAAAGCGGCAATAATAGGGGAGATTGAGGTGTTCGGCAAGTATAATATGACGATTATCACAAATTAATAAATTAATGATTTGCAAACGGAAAAAATCGTTTTATGCTATTTTTTCAACTATTTCCAAATAATCGGAGGGAAAAATGGCATTAGGTTGGTATGAATTAAAATTAGCGAAAGACGGTCAATTTATGTTTAACCTGAAAGCGGCGAATAGTCAGGTGATTTTGACCAGCGAACGGTATAAATCGCGCGCCGCGGCGGAAAACGGCATTGCTTCCGTGCAAAAAAACGGCGGCGATGAAGCGAATTTCGAATACAAAGCCACGGTGAACGGGCAGCCTTATTTCATTTTGAAAGCAAAAAATCATCAAGAAATCGGGCGCAGCGAGTATTATTCGTCCAAAGTCGCCGCTGAAAACGGGGTGAAATCCGTGATGAATAATGCCGCGACGACGGTGATTAAAGATAAAACGGCGGAGTAAATATCTGCAAAATAGCAAAAGGCGATAGAGCAAGTTTATCGCCTTTTTTAATGCTCTTTAATTCTGCGAAACGCGGTTGCAGTGGCAAGTTCTTTGGTCGAATTGAAATTTAATTGCGGATCTGCGGAAATAACGCGATAAGTTTGCTTTTGTGCGATTAAAATGCTGAAAGGCGCAAAAGTGCGGTCGTTTTTGCTTAAGGATAAATTTTGTTGAAGCTGAAGGCGAAAACCGCGTTGCTCCAACCATTGCACAATAAGATGAGGAAAACGCAGATAAAACGGCACGGCGTGTTGTCCGATACCGAAAGCGTTTTTTAACATTGTCGGATTGTACGGATTAAACAGGGAAACAAACAAATAGCCGTCATCACTTAAAACGCGCAAAATTTCTCTTAATAAGACATAAGGATCTGCGCAAAAATTTAGCGTATTCGCTAATAAACACGCATTGATCGAACCTTGCACGAAAGGCAAGGCGGTGAATTCCGCTTGGATGACGGAAAAATTCGGGCGGGCGGAAAGTGCGGTCAAATTTTCGTGAATTTCCGGATGAAGAATTATTTGATGGCAATGCGGTGCGCACGGTATTTCGCCGCTTAACCCGCCCAGTTGTAAAAATTGTTCCTCCGCGACGGTGGAAAAATAAGGCGCAAAAAAGTCACCGAGTAGGGTACAATATTGCTCGCCCTGCGGTATTTCTTGCCAGCTTGCGGGCAAGCGAACCGTTGCAAAAAGGTCGTTTCGTTTCATTTTGCCACCTTCAAGGAGTATTTATGCTAATTCCGATTCCTGTTCTTAATGATAACTATATTTGGCTTTACGGACGAGAAAATTTATCCGTAATTGTGATCGATCCCGCTGAAACCGTGCAATTATTCGCTTATTTTCAGCAACAAAATTTGCAACCTGAAGCGGTGTTGTTGACTCACTATCACGATGATCACACTGCAGGCGTGGCGGCATTTAAACAACGTTATCCGAACGTGCCGATTTTCGGTTCGGCGGAAACCCAATCCAAAGGCGCGACCCATATTGTTGCCGAAGGCGAAATTCGTACTACTAATTATCGTATTCAAGCGTTACCCACCGGCGGGCATACGGCGCAGCACCTCAGTTTTGTGGTGGACGGGCATTTATTTTGCGGCGATTGTTTGTTTTCTGCCGGTTGCGGACGCGTGTTTACCGGTGATTATCATCAAGCGTTCGAATCTTTGCAACGGCTGAAGGCGCTGCCGGACGATACTTTGGTTTGTCCGGCGCACGAATATACCCTCGGTAATTTACGTTTTGCCGAAGCCGTAATGCCGGAAAATGCGCGGATCAAAGCCTATATGAATGAAGTGGAAAATCGGCGTGCGCAAAATCGCCCGTCCGTGCCGACTTTGCTAAGTTTTGAAAAACAAATCAATCCGTTTTTACAAGCGGCAGACGAAAATGAATTTATTCGCCTGCGTCAAGCAAAGGATAATTTTTAACATTTTGTTAAAAATTTGACGGGAAGGTTTGCTCAATGAGAGACAATTTATTAAAATGATCGGGTTTTCTTTTTTATTTTTCTTGTGGGCGATATAACCGCAAAGTGCGGTTAAATTTCAATAAATTATGACAATTCTTGTTCTGGGTATTAATCACAAAACGGCTTCCGTGGATTTGCGCGAAAAAGTGGCGTTTCCCGAGGAAAAGCGTTTGACGGCGTTGCAAAGTATTGCGCAATCCGCCTTAGCGGACAGCGCGGTGATTTTATCCACTTGTAACCGAACGGAAGTGTATTTGCATAATAAAACCGTTGCGCCGCAAGATAATCCGCAATGGATCGAACAATGCATCGATTGGTTGGCGGAAGTGCACCGATTACGCAAAGATGATCTGATGCCGAGCCTTTATTCGCAACAAAATCAAAATGCGGCGCATCATTTAATGCGCGTGGCGTGCGGATTGGATTCCTTAGTGCTGGGCGAGCCGCAAATTTTGGGGCAAGTCAAACAAGCATTTCAAATTAGCGAGCAATATTATCAGGATCGACAACAAGCAATGTCGGGCGAGTTGTTGCGCTTATTCCAAAAAACCTTTTCTACGGCAAAACGTGTGCGCACGGAAACCGATATCGGCGAAAATGCGGTCTCCGTCGCTTATACCGCCTGTACCTTAGCACGGCAGATTTTTGATAGCTTGCGCAAATTAAATATTTTACTGGTCGGCGCAGGCGAAACCATCGAGTTGGTCAGTCGTCATTTATTGCGTCACGGCGTCAAAAGTTTAACGATTTCCAACCGCACTTTGGCGCGCGCGCAAGCGTTGGTGGACAAATTAGATAGCAATCAGGAAATTCGTCTGCTTTCGTTGCAACAATTACAAGAAGGTATTGATCAAGCGGATATTATCATCAGCTCCACCGGCAGCCCGCATACGTTGATCAGCCAAGAAATGGTGCGCCAAGCGCAAAAAATCCGTCGCGGTAAACCGATGTTAATCGTGGATATTGCCGTACCGCGTGATGTGGAAAGTTCGGTCGGCGAGTTGGATAGCGTGTATCATTATACGGTGGATGATTTACAAACGATCATTCAACGCAATTTAAGTCGCCGTGAACAAGCGTCGGCGCAAGCGGAAAAAATTATCCAAGAAGAAAGCGATGATTTTTTCGAATGGCTAAAAGTACATCAGTTTTCCGATTTGATTCGTGCCTATCGTGAAGATGCCGAACAAACGCGGCAAGAGTTATTGGAAAAATCCTTATCGGCGTTGCAACAAGGCGAAAACGCCGAACAAGTGTTGCAAGAATTAAGTTATAAATTAATGAACAAACTGATTCATCAACCGACGCAAGCAATGCAAACAATGGTTCGTGCGGGCAATGCGCAAGGCTTGCAAGCGTTTTCACAGTTTGTGGAACGAAAAAAATAACGGAAAGAATGAAAATAGCGAAAAGCGTGAAAATAGAGAAAAGTGCGGTAAAAAAACCGCACTTTTTGCATTTAAAGCACAATGGTTTTGTTTTGATAGACAAAAATCTTATCGTGCAACGCCAAATCCAAGGCGCGGCTTAAAACGGTTTTTTCTACGTCGCGACCGGCGCGCATCATTGCTTCGGCGCTGTAGGTGTGATCGATGTTGATCACGTTTTGCATAATAATCGGGCCTTGATCCAATTCGTTATTAATGAAATGGGCGGTGGCGCCGATAATTTTCACTCCGCGTTCATAGGCTTGTTGATAAGGTTTGGCGCCGATAAATGCCGGTAAAAACGAGTGATGAATATTGATCACGCGGTTCGGGTAGCGTGCGACGAATTCCGGATTTAACACGCGCATATATTTGGCAAGCACGATGTAATCCGGCGCGTACTCGTCGATTTTTGCCGCCAATAGTTTATCGTGTTCGACGCGGGTTAATCCTTCGTGGCTGACGCAATGGAACGGAATATCAAAGCGTTCGACCAAGGTTCTTAAGGTGTCGTGGTTTCCGATAACGGCGGCAATTTCAACGTCTAATCCGCCGTAATAATTTTTCATTAAAATATCGCCGATACAATGCGCTTCTTTGGTGACCAAGATCACGATACGTTTTCTCGCTGTGCCGAGTAAACGACAATTCGTTCCCGCCGGTAAACTGAAATTTAAATCCGCCAAGAGGGTTTCTTCATTAAAAATACCCTGTAATTCGGTGCGCATAAAAAAATGTTTGGTTTCAAAATCCACAAACTCGTTATTATGAATGATATTGAGTTGGTGTTTGTAACATATATTGGTAATTTTAGCGATTAATCCTTTATCGTCGGGGCAATCGGTTAATAATATTTTATTTTCAATCATAGTCGGAACAAATTTAAATATCAGGGTTTATAAAAAAGTAAAACCCATATATATGGGTTTTACTCCGAAACGGGCGAATTAAATTTCGAATTCGTTTAATGAGCGACCGGCGTCTAATGCGCTTTGAATGGCGCGCGGCGTTCTGCCTTGACCTGTCCAAGTTTTTTGATTACCGTTTTCATCGGTATAGCGGTATTTTGCCGGACGCGGTTCTCTTTTTTTACGTTGAGTCACCACGCTTGAGCCGACGATTTCGGCAAGTTCGTCCGCGGTAATGCCGTCTTGTCTTAATAATTCTTTATATTTTTCGATGCGTTCTTGGCGTTCTTGTTCTTTACGTTGTTCTGCTTCGATTTCGGCACGTTTTTCTTCTAAAACGGACGAAATTTTTTCCGCGATACTTTCAAGTTGCTCTAATGTTAATTCACGGGTAGCAACGCGCAAGTTACGAATATTATTTAATACTTTTAATAGATCACTCATTTTTACTCCTTGTCTTTTTCATTGTTTATAATTTTATATCTTTAAAAGATTCTCGCATAATAACTAAAATATGTTTTCAGGTAAATCCAAAATTAAATTAAATTTGGTTTTTTCTGCAAATTCGGCGTTTTTATTTTATTCGATGAAAAATATTCGTCCGCACTATTGGCATTTGAGCTATCTTATTGTAATCTTTGCAGCATCCTACTTGTGTAGAGGTGCAGCCATTATAAGTATTTTTTCTGAGTGGATAACGATGAGGAAAAATGAAAGGAATGGTTGCCGAAATCAGTTGAAAGTCATTTTAACTGGTTGGGGGCGTCTTTGAAAGAAACGTCACTGTCATAGTCTTTTTTAGTCACTATGGAGTGCTACTTGGTTAGGTTAGGTTCTTTTTCACCTGCCTTTATTTTAAATTTTTTACCATTCTTTAAAATAGTAACCTCAGTGGTTCTCCCTTAATTTTAGGTAGAACATAATGGAACTTGCAGATTATTCCACGTCGATTTGGTCGGTCGTACCGCCGCTTTTAGCATTATTTTTAGCGATTATCACCCGTAAAGTGATTTTATCTTTAACCGTCGGTATTGTGATCGGGGCGTTAATGTTAGCCGATTTTAATCTCGGCAATACGGTCTCTTATTTATTCAACAACGTGTCGTCATTGGTTTACGGTGAAGACGGATTTAATTTCGATACGATCAATATCATTTTATTCCTATTATTATTAGGAATTTTAACCGCACTTTTAACCGTTTCCGGCAGCAACCGTGCTTTTGCAGAATGGGCACAGAAACGTATTAAAGGTCGTCGCGGGGCGAAATTAATGGCGGCGTCATTAGTTTTCGTCACCTTTATCGATGACTATTTCCACAGTTTGGCGGTAGGGGCGATTGCGCGTCCGGTGACGGATAAATTTAAAGTTTCCCGCGCAAAATTAGCCTATATTCTGGATTCCACCGCCGCGCCGATGTGCGTAATGATGCCGGTTTCCAGCTGGGGCGCTTATATCATCACCTTAATTTCCGGCTTATTAGCTACTTATGCGATGACGGAATATTCACCGATCGGCGCGTTTATGGCGATGAGCGCAATGAACTTCTACGCGATTTTTTCCATTATTATGGTGTTCTTCGTGGCATATTTTTCTTTTGACATCGGTTCGATGGCAAGACACGAAAAACTCGCGTTGGAAAGTGCGGATGCCGAGGAAGAAGAACAAAACGGCGTGGTCGGTCACGTGCGTAATTTGGTTTTACCGATTGTCGTACTGATTATAGCGACCATTGCGATGATGTTATATACGGGAAATCAAGCCTTAAGCGCCGACGGCAAACCGTTCAGCGTATTAGGCGCATTTGAAAATACTACCGTAGGGATTTCCTTGGTAGTCGGCGGTTCCGCCTCTATTTTGGTTGCGACATTATGCATTTTATTCGACAAACAAGTCGGTTTGGCGGATTACTTCAAATCTTACGCAGTCGGAATGAAATCAATGCTCGGTGCAATCTTAATTCTTTGTTTTGCGTGGACGATTAATAATGTGGTCGGCGATATTAAAACCGGTACTTACTTATCTTCCTTAGTTTCGGGGAATTTACCGGTTGCGGTTTTACCGGCATTGTTATTTATTTTAGGTGCGGTAATGGCATTTTCCACCGGTACCAGCTGGGGAACTTTCGGGATTATGCTGCCGATTGCCGCCGCTATTGCAGCAAACGCCGCGCCGGAATTAATGTTGCCTTGCTTATCCGCAGTAATGGCGGGTGCAGTATGCGGCGACCATTGTTCACCGGTTTCCGATACCACTATTTTGTCTTCAACCGGTGCGAAATGTAACCATATGGATCACGTGACCACGCAATTACCTTATGCTTTAACGCTTGCAGCGGCAACGACAATCGGCTATTTAGTGGTCGGGATAACCGAATCCGGCTTACTCGGCTTTGTTGCAACCGGCGTTGCTTTGGCGGGAATGATTTTCTTATTTAAGAAACGTTAAAAATGTGATCTTGCGCAAATTTTTAAATAAAAATTTTTAATTTTGTGAATTTTATAAAATGCGGCATAATGTCGCATTTTTTTATTTTTAAGTTTATTTTTGTTTATAAAATATCGAAATTTTTATAAACTCGATATTTTTATATTAATGAAATGGGGTTTTTTCTCGTATTTTTGGTAAAATTTTCATAGACAAAAATTTTCTATTCGGGTAAAACTAACACCAATGAAATACAAACTTAGTCATTCTTAGCAAAAGTGCGGTGGATTTGAGAGGTAAAAATGAAAAAATTATCCGGTGCGGAAATGATTGTGCAATCCTTGCGTGATCAAGGCGTTAAATTTGTGTTCGGTTATCCGGGCGGTTCGGTATTGGACATTTATGATGCGATTCATACTTTAGGCGGTATCGAGCATATCCTTGTTCGTCACGAACAAGCGGCGGTACATATGGCGGACGGCTATGCGCGTTCTACCGGCGAAGTGGGTTGCGTATTGGTGACTTCCGGACCGGGCGCGACCAATGCGATTACCGGTATTGCCACCGCTTATATGGATTCGGTGCCGTTAGTGGTGTTCTCCGGTCAAGTTATGTCGAATTTAATCGGTAGCGATGCGTTCCAAGAATGCGATATGGTCGGCATTTCTCGTCCGGTAGTAAAACATAGCTTTTTAGTGAAAAATGCGGAAGAAATTCCGGAAATCATTAAAAAAGCTTTTTATATTGCTTCGACAGGTCGTCCGGGGCCGGTGGTAATCGATGTACCGAAAGACGTAGTCAATCCGGCGAATAAATTCCCTTATCATTATCCGGAAGAAATGGCGTTACGTTCTTACAATCCGACCTTGCAAGGACATAAAGGACAAATCAAAAAAGCCTTAAAAGCCTTGTTAGTCGCGAAAAAACCGGTAATGTTTGTAGGCGGCGGCGCGATTACGGCGAATTGTCACGATCAATTAATTCAGTTGGCGAAACGGTTAAATTTACCGGTGACGTCCTCTTTAATGGGATTAGGCGCATATCCGGGAACGGATAAACAGTTCTTAGGGATGTTGGGTATGCACGGCACTTTCGAAGCCAATACCGCAATGCATCACAGTGATTTGATTTTAGGTATCGGCGTGCGTTTTGATGATCGTACCACCAATAATTTAGCGAAATATTGTCCGAATGCCAAAGTGATCCATATCGACATCGATCCGACGTCGATTTCGAAAAACGTACCGGCGGCGATTCCGATTGTGGGCAGCGCGGAAAGCGTTTTAAACGAATTCTTAACCTTATTGGAAGATGATAGCTTGGCGAAATCGCAAGCCAGCCTTGAAGACTGGTGGAAACAAATCGACGAATGGAAAGCGAAAAAATGCTTGGAATTTGATCGCCAAAGTAAGGTAATCAAACCGCAACAAGTCATCGAAACGGTGTATAAATTGACGCAAGGTCAAGCGTATGTTGCCTCCGATGTAGGACAACACCAAATGTTCGCCGCGTTGCATTATCCGTTCGAACAGCCGCGTCGTTGGGTGAATTCCGGCGGGTTGGGCACAATGGGATTCGGCTTGCCGGCGGCACTTGGGGTGAAATTGGCACATCCGGATGCTACCGTAGTATGCGTAACCGGTGACGGTAGTATTCAAATGAATATTCAAGAGTTATCCACCGCGCAGCAATACGGCATTCCGGTTGTCATCGTTAGCTTAAATAACCGTTTCTTAGGAATGGTAAAACAATGGCAAGATTTGATTTATTCCGGACGTCATTCGCAATCTTATATGGATTCCTTACCGGATTTCGTTAAAGTGGCGGAAGCTTACGGTCACGTCGGTATTCAAATCGATACGCCGGACGAATTGGAAGAAAAACTAGCCCAAGCCTTTGCCGTAAAAGACAAATTAGTCTTTGTGGATATTAAAGTGGATGAAACCGAACACGTTTATCCGATGCAAGTACGTGGCGGCGCAATGAACGAAATGATTTTAACTAAACCGGAGAATGCATAATGCGTAGAATTTTATCAGTATTATTAGAAAATGAATCAGGAGCATTATCTCGTGTGGTAGGTTTATTTTCCCAACGGGCGTTTAATATCGAAAGTCTTACCGTGGCACCGACGGATGATCCAACCTTATCGCGGATGACCATTGAAGCTTACGGCGACGAACAAGTGCTTGAGCAAATCGAAAAGCAATTACATAAACTTATCGATGTGTTTAAAGTGATTAATTTAAGCGATTGCGAACATATCGAACGTGAAGTAATGTTAGTCAAAGTGCGCGCGCAAGGCAGTTCACGCGATGAACTAAAACGTTTGACCGAAATTTTCCGCGGACAAATCGTGGATGTAACGACAAAATCTTACACCATTCAGTTAATCGGTACGAAAGACAAATTGGATGCTTTTGTCGGTGCGATTAAAGAAGAAAGTTCGCTGATTGAAATTGTTCGTTCCGGTTTAATCAGTTTATCTCGCGGTGAGAAAAACTGCTTATAAATGCTAGTTTATCGATTCTTTCCCTTCGCTTTCAATGGTGAAGGGAATGTGATGAATATCGAACAGACCTTAGTTGAATAAAATCCGCTCGTCGCCGTTGTTGCGAAATCGAGCGGATTTTGTTTTAGACGGATTTTACTTTGTGCAGACAAAACGCCGCGACCAATAAAATCAAAATAGACACATAAAATACGCTGTTATAATGCCAAAATTCCGCGATAAATCCTGCCACCGGCCCGCCGATAATCCAGCTGCTTTTCGCCGTATTGCTGAATAAGGTCGTCGCCGCGCCCATTTGTCTCGGCATTAAATCTTGAAAATAAACCATTCCGATGGTGGCGATAATGCCGATAAAAATTGCGTTTAATCCCTGCAAAGCAATCAACATCCAAGTTTGTTGCACAACGGATAAGCCGATATAAAATAGCCCGCCGCAAAAAAGTGCGGTGAACATTAACTGTTTTTTGCTGAGAAAACGGGTTAAATAGCCGGCTAATAGCATTACCGGAATTTCTAGTCCCGCTGCCGTACCCATTAAAATACCGGCAAGTTGCTCCGGCAAATGTAATTGATGAATTAAATACAACGGCATATTGATGAAATACATACTGTTACACATCCAACACAGCAAACAGTCCGCAAATAAAAACGCCGTACTTTTCCGCTGTGTTCGAGGTGCTTCGATTATTTCTCCGCTTTGTTGCGTTTTGGCAAGGTTACGCGAGATTTTCGGTAATAAACAAATTGTTGCCAAGGCGCAAAGCAAAAAGGCGGCGCCGGCAACCAAATACATATAACTGAATCCCCAATTCAACGCGATCGCGAAAGATAACGGCGGACCGACGATCCACGCCAAGGAAATTTGCGTGCGCATAATGGTGGTGAACATCACACTTTCTTTACCCGCACTTTCGGTATATTCGCGCGCCAAAGCGAAAGATTGCGGATTACTTGCCGAACCGAGTCCGAGCAATGTCGTGCCTAAAATAATTAAAATCCAATAATTGCGACAATAAGCAAAAATCACACAACCGATAATGGATAACAAACAGCAAATCATAATGACTTTGCGGCGATCTTCTTGCTTATCAGAATAAGCGGCGATAAGTTGGCTTAACAAGATCCCGATAATCGCATTGGCGGAATAAAATAAGCCCACCATAAAAGGCGAGGCGTGAATTTCTTGCGATAAAAACAAGCTCAGCGTCGGTTGTTGAAAGGAGGAGGCGATACCGGTTAAAAATGCAATTAATAGAAACGCAAAGGCGATTAAATTAAGTGGTTTTTCCGAAGGAGGCGGCAATAAAGACATAATCATTTAACGATAAAAAGAAAATGACGTTATTTTAGCGCGTAATTTGCACGGAAGAAATGAAAAAGGGAAAATCCAATGAAAATCGGGCGACAAATTTGCCGCCCAAGGTTTATTAAAATAAAGTTTGAATTAGCCGACAACCGCCGGTAAATAACCCGCTTGAATTAAGAATGGCACGTTCATAATTAATAAGCCTAATAATAAGGCGATAAATAAACTGATATTTCCGCCTAATACGCGATACGGCAAATCCGGATAGATTTTTCTTGCGCGCCACGCCATTCCCACCGGCAACACTAAACCGTAGAAGGTGAACATTTGACCTGCATAACCTAATGCTGCGATAAAACCGTCCGGATAGAATAGAGCGAAAGCAAGCGGCGGCAGGAAGGTTAATAAACCTAATCCGATACGACCGGCGCGAATATTGACGCGTTTTAACAAATCGTCCAAGCAATCGAATAAAGACAGCGCCACACCAAGGAAAGACGTCACTAAGGCAAGGGTGGAGAACGTTCTCACCGCGCCGCTGATTAACGAACTTTCCGTTGCGTGATAAGTGGCGTTAACTAAGCCATTTAAGGTCGGATCCGTATTAATAATTTGCACGAATTGCGATTGCGGGAACACGCCGTGCGTCGCCATTTGCCATAAAATATAAGCCACCAACGGAATCGCCGTACCGGTAATAATGGCAATGCGTAAACGACGAATATCGCCGTCTAAATAGCTGTTAATACTCGGAATAATCACGTGGAAACCGAAAGAAGTGAAAAATACCGGACTGGCGGAGATGATCAAAAAATCTTTTAACGGCATTGCCATAAGATTGTCTGATTTGACTAACGGCAACATCATTCCCAACACTAAAACGAAAGCCACCAGTTTAATGATAAATAACAAACGAGTGAGTCCGTCCACCGCACCGGTACTGATTACAATGAATATACCTAACACCACGGTAAATAACACAATGGAAATCGGTGTGGCGTTGTCGCCTAAAAACGGCAGAATCCCCGCCAATAAGGAACCGCCGCCGGTGACATAGGCGGATAAAATGGCGTACATAAAGATGACTAAAGAGAGCGTGGCTAATACGCGACCCGTCATTCCGAAATATTGTTCGGCGAGGGTGGCGATACCCGCGTCTTTTCGTTCTGCTTTTTGATAGACCTCGACAAACAGTAAGGCACTGTAAGAAAGTAAAATCCATAGCGCAAATAACAGCGCAAGCGTGTAAGTGAATCCCATTTCTGCGGAAGTAAGCGGCATTGCCAACATTCCCGCACCGATTGTGGTTCCTGCGACTAATAAGGCGCTTCCGAAGGTTTTGTTTTTCATAAAGAAATTCCTTTATTACATAAAAAAGTGCGGTTATTCTACCGCACTTTTTGGTGATTGTAATTATTTTTTTACGTTAGTGTTTTAATTTCTTTACGATTTATATAAGAGCCTTTAACCGACCACGTTCGGCAAGTAACCCGCTTGAATTAAAAACGGCACGATTACGATAAATACACCGATAATTAAGGTGATCACTAAAGAAGGCGTGCCGCCTTTTACTTGATAAGGCAAATTCGGGTACATTTTGCGCAATTTCCATACCATTGCGATAGGTAAAACAATGGCGTAAAAAGCAAACATTTGTCCTGCATAACCGAGGGCAGCGATAAATCCTTGCGGGTAAAACAGGGCAAAAGCAAGCGGCGGTAAAAAGGTCAGCACGCCTAAGAAAACTCGGTTGGTCGGCGCATTGACGCGTTTCAACAAATCTTCCAAACATTCGAACAAACCGAGCGCCACACCTAAAAACGAGGTGATCAAGGCTAAAGCGGAGAATAAACGCACTGCGCCGCCGATCATTTCGCTGCCGGTGATTTGAGTGGTGGCGGTGATAAGTCCGTTTAAGGTTGGATCTTGTTGCAAAATCGCTAAAAATTCCGTTTGGCTTAACACGCCGTGCGTTGCTAATTGCCATAAAATATAGGCGACAAGCGGAATAAACGTACCGGCTAAAACCGAAATGCGTAATGCTCTGACATTGCCGTCCAAATATTTATTTAAACTCGGAATCGATCCGTGAAAGCCGAATGAGGTAAAGAAAATCGGGCTGGCGGAAATAATCAACGCGTTATCGATCGGAATTTCTAATAAATTTTCCAACCGCACTTTCGGCAACAACAAGAATAAAACCAAAATGAAGAAAACGATTTTACTGAAGAAAATAATACGGTTGATTTTATCAACGCTGCTTGTGCCGAGCACGATAAAAATGCCGAATACCACAGTGAAAATCACGCCGGCAATACGCGATGTAGTTTCGGCGTCATTGATTACCGGCAACAGTGCCGCCAACAACGAACTGCCACCGGCGACATAAGCGGAAACCAACGCGTAAAGAAAAGTCAACAGCACGGCGGTGGATAAAATACGTCCGAAACGACCGTAATATTTTTCCGCCAAGGAGCCGATTCCCGCGTCACTTTCGACGGTTTGATATAGTTCGACGAAAAGCAATGCGGCGAAAGAAAGCAATAACCATAATAAAATCAATAAAGTAACGGTGAAACCGAAACCGATTCCGGCGGAGGTCAACGGCATTGCCAACATTCCGCCGCCGATAGTCGTACCCGCAACAATTAATGTACTACCTAGTGTTTTATTCATTGATAGAGTCCCATTGTAGTGAAAAGTGCGGTCATTTTAGCGTAAATTATTTATGATGTAATGTTATTTTTACACTTGTTAGGATTTTTATACACCTTACCAAGGATTCGAAGAAAAAAGACACTGCTCGGCGTAAATTTCACCGATTGCCTAAAAGGGAAGCTCGGTATTTTGTTACATCGACGGGCTTTTTATGTTAAAATCCGTAACCGATTTTTTACTGAATAAATGACTATTAGGAAGGTATATGAAAGTATTAGAAGGCGCCGTGGCGGCACCGAATGCCAAAATCGCGGTTGTAATTGCGCGTTTTAACAGTTTTATCAACGAAAGTTTATTAGAAGGCGCGTTGGATGCATTAAAGCGTATCGGTCAAGTGAAAGACGAAAACATTACGTTGGTTCGTGCGCCGGGTGCGTATGAATTGCCGTTGGTGGCGCGTCGTTTGGCAGAAAGCAAAAAATACGATGCTATCGTGGCATTAGGCACGGTGATTCGCGGCGGTACGGCGCATTTTGAATATGTGGCGGGCGAAGCGAGCAGCGGCTTGGGTCAAGTAGCGATGCAAGCGGAAATTCCGGTGGCGTTCGGTGTGTTGACCACGGAAAATATCGAACAAGCCATCGAGCGTGCAGGTACCAAAGCTGGCAATAAAGGTGCGGAAGCCGCGCTTGTTGCCTTAGAAATGGTAAATTTATTGGCTCAAATCGAAACGGCGTAACGATATGACTGAACAAGTAAAAAAAGCCTCGCCTCGTCGTCGCGCCAGAGAATGTGCAGTGCAAGCGTTATATTCTTGGTATGTGTCGCAAAATCCGGCGGAAACGGTGGAATTAAATTTCGTTACCGAACAAGAAATGAAAGGCGTGGATTTGCCTTATTTCCGTAAATTATTCCGTCAAACCATAGAAAACATTGACACAGTTGACCGCACTTTAGCGCCGCATTTGGATCGTAATTTGGATGAATTGGATCCGATCGAAAAAGCGATTTTGCGTCTTGCGGTTTACGAATTGCAGTTTGAAACGGACGTGCCTTATAAAGTGGTGATTAATGAAGCAATCGAAGTCACGAAAGTGTTCGGTGCCGATGAAAGCCATAAATACGTCAATGGCGTATTAGACAAAGTTGCGCCGGCATTGGCGCGAAAATAGCCGCATAATCGGTTGTAATAGGCATAATAACCATTGTTTGAGAGGTATCTGATGAGTAATGGCGAGTTTGATGTGATTCAACGTTATTTCACCGCCTCGAAACGCCCGCGCCGTAAGGATGTGATTGTGTCCATCGGCGACGATTGCGCTATTACCGAACACAGCCGAAATCAACGTATTGCGATTACCACCGATACGATGGTGGAAAATACGCATTTCCTCCCGACTATTCGTCCCGCCGATTTGGCTTACAAAGCGGCGGCGACGAATTTAAGCGATCTCGCCGCAATGGGCGCGGAACCCGCGTGGTTTTCTCTCGCGTTAACCTTGCCGAAAATCGATTCTCTTTGGCTGGATGAATTCAGCCAAAGTTTTTTTGAGGTGTTGAATCATTACAACGTCGATTTGATCGGCGGCGATACCACAAAAGGCGCGTTGCACGTTATCACCATTACCGCGCAAGGCATTATTCCCAAAGGCAAAGCCTTATGCCGACACAGCGCTAAAGTCGGCGATTGGATTTATATCTCCGGTTCTTTGGGCGACAGCGCGGGCGGTTTAGCGTTATTGTTGCGGGAAAACGGCGCGACGACCAAAAGTGCGGTGGAAAATGTGTCGATTTCTTCGCTTAATGAATATGATTGTCGCTATTTAATTCAACGTCATTTACGCCCGACACCGCGCGTGTTGCTCGGTTTCGAACTTGCGGTATCGTCGCTCGCCAATGCGGCGATTGATATTTCCGACGGGTTTCTCGCCGATTTAACCCATATTTTAGAGCGTAGCCAATGCAGTGCGGTAATTCATCTGGAAAAATTGCCGTTGTCCGCATCGCTAATCAAGGTTTTCGGTGCGCAACAAGCGGAACGATTTGCCTTGACCGGCGGTGAAGATTACGAATTGTGTTTTACGGTTTCGGAACATAATCGCGCCAAATTGGAGCGCGCTTTAATGCATATGGGCGTGGCTTATACCTGTGTCGGACAAATTCACGGCTTTAACCCGCATCATAAAAAACGCTTGCGTTTTCAGCGCGACGGACAACTGGTGGAATTAGTCGATACCGCCGGCTTTGATCATTTTCGTTAGGAGCTCTTATGCACTCGAAAAATTCGCCTTTATCACGCCTAAGTTTGCGTAACCCGATTCATTTTTGTGCCCTCGGATTCGGTTCGGGATTAATGCACCCGGCGCCGGGCACTTGGGGATCGCTGGCGGCAGTCATATTAGGCGCGTTGTTGCAACCTTATCTCTCGCCCGTTTTATTTATTATTTTGACCGCACTTTGTTTCGTATTCGGTTGTTATTTTTGCCAAAAAACCGCCGATGATATGGGCGTGCACGATCACGGCGCTATCGTTTGGGACGAATTCGTCGGCATTTTTATCGTTCTTGCGGCATTGCCCGATTTTTCTTGGTATTGGTATCTTGCCGCATTCGGGTTATTTCGCTTTTTTGATATTTTAAAACCTTATCCGATTCGTTATTTCGATCAAAAATTGGAAAACGGATTCGGCATAATGATCGATGACGTGCTGGCGGCGATTTATGCAGTGATTGTTTTGCGTTTAATCGTGGCATTTGTTTAATTATGTTTACCGTATTACTTGTAAATTTAGCCGGCTTACTTAGTCCCGGCCCTGATTTTTTCTATATCAGTCGCAAAGCGGCGAGCGATACGCGCAATAATGCTATCGCCGGCGCATTCGGAATCGGCTTGGGCATCTTATTTTGGGCGGCGGTGGTTATTTTCGGATTATCCTTAATTAACCGCGCCAATAATTTGATTCAATATGTAATTATGTGCTTGGGCGGCGGCTATTTGGCGTATTGCGGCATTAAAATGTTGCGCGTCACGCAAAATGCTTTGCTGTCGGCTGGCAAACCATCGCACGCGCGGCGTAATCTCGGACAAGAAATTTTAAAAGGCTTGCTGATTAATTTAAGCAACGTGAAAGTCGTGGTCTTTTTTACCAGCGTATTATCCGGTTTTATGGCGAATATTGCATCGATTTCGGAAATGATCGCGATCATTTTTCTGCTCTGTTTAGAAACATTCGCTTATTTTACCTTGGTCGCTTTTTTGTTTTCACGCACGCCGGTGCGAAATTTTTATGCAAAATATAATCGATATATCGATAACTTTTCCGGCGCCGTGTTCTTATTATTCGGCGTGGAATTGATTTACTCGGGCATATCCGCAATCATCAACATCACATCTTAAAATGAGGAAACGATAATGACATTAAAAATTGCCGTAGCAGGCGCGGGCGGACGAATGGGTCGCCAATTAATTCAAGCGGTTCAAGCGGCGGAAGACGTGGAACTCGGCGCCGCATTCGAACGTCAAGGTTCTTCTTTAATCGGCGCGGACGCCGGCGAATTGGCGGGTGTCGGCACGCTGGGCGTGAAAGTTTCCGACGATTTGGCTGCGCAAAAAGATCAATTTGATCTATTAATCGATTTTACCCGTCCGGAAGGCACTTTGGCGCATATTCAATTCTGTGTCGAAAATCACAAAAAAATGATCATCGGTACCACCGGCTTTGATGACGCGGGCAAAGCGGCAATTCAAAGTGCGGCGGAAAAAACTGCGATTGTGTTCGCTTCCAATTTTAGCGTCGGCGTAAATTTGGTGTTCAAATTGTTGGAAAAGGCGGCGAAAGTAATGGGCGATTATTGCGATATCGAAATTATTGAAGCGCATCACCGTCATAAAGTGGACGCACCGTCCGGCACGGCGCTGTCAATGGGCGAGCATATTGCGAAAACCTTAGGGCGCGATTTAAAAACGCACGGCGTATTTTGCCGCGAAGGAATTACCGGCGAACGCAAACGTGATGAAATCGGTTTTGCCACTATTCGCGCCAGCGATGTAGTCGGCGAGCATAGCGTATGGTTTGCTGATATCGGCGAGCGGGTGGAAATTTCTCACAAAGCCTCCAGCCGAATGACTTTCGCAAACGGCGCGGTTCGTGCGGCAAAATGGCTAGCGCAAAAAGACACCGGATTATTCGATATGACGGATGTGTTAAGCTTAAATTCGCTGTAATTTTTAAAGTTCCAACTCCAAATCCTGCTCAACCTGACAGCAGCACAGCAGGATTTCATCGGGATTAACAAAGGCAAGGGGCGTTTCTTTATAGGACACCTTGCCTTTTCGCATTTTTACCCGACAAGAACCGCAATAACCGGCACGGCATTGGTATTCGTGATGAATACCGTGGCGTTCCAGATTCTCCAATAAAGAAAGCTGATTATGATGTTCGATCGTCAAATCGGAACGGAGTAAATAAATTTTCATTTCGACAAGCCATAAAAAGTGCGGTTATTTTTCTTCAAATAATGCGCAAAGTTTCGCTAAAACCAGAGGAAATTCATACCAGCCTTGACGATCTAAAAAATGCCCGCCTTGCGGCAAACGAATGTATTCGGCATTTAACAAGCGAGCGAGTTGATCGCTGTGAGAATGCGCCACCACCGGATCATCACAAGCGGCGATAACTGTCGGCGTGCGGCGAAAAATTTGCGCGAAATGATCGTGCGGCAGTTGTGCGAAAGCCGTAGCGAACGGCGTGAGTTCGGGTAAATTATCAAGCGGTTGATAAAAGCCAGAAACGAAAATTCCGCCGAGAATCGGGGGCAGATTATGCGTCGAATAGCGATCGGCTAAAAAATTTAACGTGGCGATACAACCCAAACTGTGCGCGACAAACAGGGTTTCTTCACTTAATTCGGTATGCGCGGAAAGATAAGCACGCCATTCCCGTTCGTTCGGCTGTGCGGAATTCGGCATTGCCAAGCTGTCGCAACGAATGTGACGGCGCTGCAATTCTCGGCTTAAATAAGGAAACCAATGGGAATTCGGTGAGGCGGTATAACCGTGAACGATATAAACTTGTTTCATTTTGTCTCGAAAAATCACCGCACTTTATGCGAAAAAGTGCGGTGAAAAATAAGTCGGTTTTTACAGATCGAAGTCGCCGAAATCGCTGGTATCGACTTTCGAATCGATTTGCCCCACAAGATAAGAACTTACTTCCACTTCTTGCGGCGCTACTTGTACATTATCGGAAACCAACCACGCATTGATCCAAGGAATCGGATTGGAACGCGCTTGGAACGGCAACGGCAAGCCGACTGCCTGCATACGGATATTGGTGATATATTCCACATATTGCACCAAAATATCTTTATTCAAACCGATCATCGATCCGTCTTTGAATAAATAATCCGCCCATTGTTTTTCTTGTTCCGCCGCAGCGACGAACAAATCATAGGCTTCTTGACGACATTCTTCGGCGATTTCTGCCATTTCCGGATCGTCTTGACCCGCCGCCATAATGTTCAAAATATGTTGCGTGCCGGTGAGGTGCAAGGCTTCATCGCGGGCGATGAATTTAATGATTTTCGCGTTGCCTTCCATTAATTGGCGTTCGGCAAAGGCGAAAGAGCAGGCGAAAGACACGTAGAAACGAATGGCTTCCAAGGCATTTACGCTCATTAAGCATAAATAAAGTTGTTTTTTCAAGTTGCGCAAGTTTACCGCGCATTCTTTGCCGTCAACCTGATAAACGCCTTCGCCGTACAAGCCGTAAAGTTGGCTGTCGCGAATTAAATCATCGTAATAAGCAGAAATATCTTTGGCCCGTTTAATGATTTCTTCGTTGGTCACGATGTCATCAAACACAATGGACGGATCATTGACGATATTGCGGATAATATGGGTGTAAGAACGCGAGTGGATGGTTTCCGAGAACGTCCAAGTTTCAATCCAAGTTTCCAATTCGGGAATGGACACCAACGGCAACAAAGCCACATTCGGGCTGCGTCCTTGAATGGAATCCAATAACGTTTGATATTTTAAGTTACTGATAAAAATATGTTTTTCGTGTTCAGGAAGCGCTTGATAGTCGATACGATCTTGCGAAACGTCCACTTCTTCCGGACGCCAGAAGAAAGAAAGTTGTTTTTCAATCAGTTTTTCAAAGGTTTCGTATTTTTGTTGATCGTAACGCGCGACGTTAACATTCTGACCGAAAAACATCGGTTCTTTTAATTGATCGTTTTTATGTTGGGAAAAAGTCGTATATGCCACAGCCTATTATCCTTTATTTTAAATAATTTACAAAAATTTGTGTTATCCCTAATAAATCAGATAAAAAAAACACTTCTAATAGAATTAGGATACATGGAATTATATATGGAAAAATGTATAAAAATATAAATTTGCAGAATAGCGCCATTCTATGTAGTCCAGTAATAGTGTATATATCACTTAAATCTAATTGTGCATAAATATAATCAGCTCGATTATGATTTTCACAAGATTCAACTAATTCATTATATTTTTCCGTGTATTTATCTAGTTCATTCATTAGAGCATCATCATTTGTTTTTGCTCTATGAGCCCTTATTTCACGGATTAAATTTTTAATTTTTACGCCACACGAGTCAAGCTCTTTAGCTCTAACTTCGTATTTAGCTGTCCCAATAATAGTGGAGTAAACTAAAACTGAAACAGCTAAAAATACTTGCACGATATTTAGAGTTTGAGAGCTAAACGTTTCTTCTTTTATGATCATACTCAGCATTGGGATTAATATTAATCCTAACGATAGAATAGTTGTTGTTATAAAAGAAATTTTACTAATGAAAAAAATCCTAGTAGAAGCATTGAATCTACTTTTTGATGTTATCTTCATCGTATTTAGTAATTTGTCTATAGGATCCGATATATATCTCTTTAGGGTTCAGTGAGAATATCCAATACCATGATGTTTTTAACATATCTAAAATTTTTCCATGCCAAACTCTAAATTTTACACGCACCGCCTGCGCAGCCGTCGTCCAAATCCTCTTGCGCGTCTTCCGCGCCGTCACGGGTGTTTTGGTAATAAAGGGTTTTTAAGCCGTATTTATATGCGGTGAGCAAATCTTTTAACAACACTTTCATCGGCACTTTGCCGTCTTCAAAGCGTTTCGGATCGTAATTCGTGTTGGCGGAAATCGCTTGATCGACAAATTTTTGCATAATGCCCACAAGGTGCAAATATCCGTCGTTGCTCGGAATATCCCACAGCAATTCATAATTGTCGCTTAAGTTTTCATAATCCGGCACCACTTGTTTCAAAATACCGTCTTTAGAGGCTTTCACGCTAACGTGTCCGCGCGGCGGCTCGATACCGTTGGTGGCGTTGGAAATTTGCGACGAAGTTTCCGACGGCATTAACGCGGTTAAGGTGGAATTGCGTAAGCCGAAGGTTTGAATATCTTTGCGTAAGCTTTCCCAATCGTAATGCAACGGTTCGTCGGTTAAACTATCGATATCTTTTTTATAGGTATCGATCGGCAAAATACCTTTAGCATAAGTGGTTTCGCCGAAATAATCGCACGCGCCGAGTTCTTTCGCCAAATTCATCGAGGCTTTCAATAAATAATATTGAATGGCTTCAAAGGTGCGATGCGTTAAATTGTTGGCGCTGCCGTCGGAATAACGCACGCCGTTTTTCGCCAGATAATAGGCATAGTTAATCACGCCGATTCCTAAGGCGCGACGAGCAAGCGAACTGCGTTTCGCTGCAGCGACAGGGTAGTCTTGATAATCTAATAAGGCGTCTAACGCGCGCACGGCGAGATCCGCGAGATTTTCCAATTCATCCAAATCGTCGATTTTGCCCAAGTTGAACGCGGATAGCGTACATAAAGCGATTTCGCCGTTTTCATCGTTAATATGTTCCAATGGTTTGGTCGGTAAGGCGATTTCCAAACATAAATTGGATTGACGAATCGGCGCCACCGCCGGATCAAACGGCGAATGGGTATTACAGTGATCCACGTTTTGAATATAAATTCGTCCGGTTGACGCGCGTTCTTGCATTAATAACGAGAACAATTCCACTGCTTTTACCGTGCGTTTACGAATGTTCGGATCTTGTTCGTATTGTACATAAAGCTGTTCGAATTTTTCTTGATCGGCAAAAAACGACGCGTACAGCCCCGGCACATCGGACGGGCTGAATAAGGTAATATCGCCGCCTTTAATCAGACGTTGATACATCAATTTGTTTAATTGAACGCCGTAATCCATATGACGCACGCGGTTATCTTCCACGCCTCGGTTATTTTTTAACACTAATAGGCTTTCCGCTTCCAAATGCCAAATCGGATAATAAACCGTCGCCGCACCACCGCGCACACCGCCTTGCGAGCAGGATTTTACCGCGGTTTGGAAATATTTATAAAACGGAATACAACCGGTATGGAAAGCCTCGCCGCCGCGAATCGGGCTGCCTAGCGCGCGAATTGCACCGGCATTGACACCGATTCCCGCGCGTTGCGAAACATATTTCACAATCGCCGAGGCGGTGGCGTTAATGGAATCCAAACTGTCGCCGCATTCGATTAATACGCAAGAACTGAATTGACGCGTCGGCGTGCGCACTCCGGACATAATCGGTGTCGGCAGAGAAATTTTGAAGGTGGACGTAGCGTCGTAAAAACGGCGAACGTAATCCAAACGGGTTTCCGCCGGATAATTGGAAAATAAACTGGCGGCGACCAATAAATATAAGAATTGCGCCGATTCGTAAATTTCGCCGGTAACGCGGTTTTGTACCAAATATTTGCCTTCAAGCTGTTTCACGGCGGCGTAAGAAAAGGTCATATCGCGCCAGTGATCCAAAAAGCCGTCCATTTTGTCCCATTCTTCGCGGGAATAATCGGTTAATAACGCCGGATCGTATTTTCCCATTCGAACGAGTTTTTTGACGTGATCGTATAAACGCGGCGGATCAAAATGTCCGTAAGCTTTTTTACGCAAATGGAACACGGCTAAACGCGCCGCTAAATATTGGTAATCCGGCGCGTCTTTGCTGATCAAATCCGCTGCCGCTTTAATGATCGTTTCGTGAATGTCCGAAGTGCGAATGCCTTCATAGAATTGAATGTGGGAACGCAATTCTACTTGTGAAACGGAGACGTTATCCAGCCCTTCCGCCGCCCAAGTAATGACTCGGTGAATTTTGTCTAAATCGATAGGTTCCGATTTTCCGTCACGTTTAGTGACCATCAACGCTTTATTCATAGATGATTCCGAACAGTTAATGAGTAATATTAAAACACAATATATAGGTATAATCTTAAAATCCGGTACAAGATAATGTGTTCTAGAAAAAACTTCAAGAACAAAATTTTACGCGAATAATGTTGACAGGAAATAACTTACTTATAAATAAGAAAAAAATGTGTCGGCGTTAAAATTGTATTATTAAAATTTGTGCAGTAGATCAAATTTTGTAATCTTTGATCTATATCAGTTAAAGTGCGGTAAATTTTTTTCACAAAATTGACCGCACTTTTAAGCCTAGCGATAAGATAAAACTTCAACGGAATCGTGCAGGCGAATAATGCCGTGATTTAATGGAATTAAATTAATACCGAAAAGCGGTTTGCCTTCTTCGTTGGCATTGATTTTTTTCAAGGTGCGGAAGGGTTCCATTTTTGCATCGATCTCTTTAGTTTGCGGATCACGCGCGGTTAATACGCAGCGTTCGCAAGGTTTAGTATGCAAAAAGGTGACCTCACCGATACGAATTTTATCCCAAGTTTGTTCGGCAAAAGGCACTTCGCCGTCGATCACGATACTCGGGCGAAAGCGATTAATCGTAATGGGACTTGGACAGGCTTGCTGCAGAAAATCGAAAGATTGACGCGTACATAACAAAAGCGGGTAGCCGTCGGCGAAAGAAAGCGGCGTGTCCGGATAGCGTTTTATGCGGCGTTGAGAATGTTCGCCGAGCCAACGTAATTGCACCGCGCGTCCTATTTTTTCGCTAAACCAGTGGTTGATTGTTTCCGGTGCGACGAAAGCGGCAAACTGATTTCCCCATACTTCACATTCGCTTTGTTGTTGAAAATCTTGATAGCGCACGAAAATTACACTGCCGTCGCGGTGATGAACTTGCAATCCAAGCGGCACGGGAAAGGCGGCGAAATCGTAAAGCGCGCCGTCTTTGCGCGCGGTGATGAATTTTCCGTCCGGCTCGGTCAGCATAAATTCGCGATCAAAATTCAAGCCTTGCGTTTGCACGACGGCTTGTTCGACGCCGTAAGCTTGCGTAGATTTTATCGGGTAAAGATAAATATGTTGTAATTGCATTGTTAATCCTGATAGAGACCGAGATAAAGTCGATTTTCAAATTGTACTAGCGGCGCGCGTTTGGTTTTGCTTTCCAAATCGCCGGTAGAATAGCCGTTGATAAACTGTACGAAAGCAATGCGTTCGCCGCGTTCGTTGGTTAAGAAACCGGCAAGATTATATACGCCTTTAAGCGCGCCCGTTTTGGCGGTGATATTTTTGACCAACGGTGGATTAATCATCGAACCGCGCCCGCTTAATGTGCCGTCCACGCCGGCGACGGGAAAGGTTTCCAATAAATGCAATTCCGAATCGTTTTGTGCAATGTATTCCAAAGCTTGCAACATTGTTTGCGGCGCAATTAAATTATGGCGGGATAAGCCGGAACCGTCGGCGATAATGCTGTTGCCGAATTTGATTTTCGCTTTTGACGCCAAAATTTGTCGCATTGCCAAGGCGCCTAATTGGAAGGACGCCGGACGTTTATAATATTGATATGCGATGGTGCGGAATAAGGCGTCGGCAATTTGGTTGTCGGATTTTTTCATCATTTTTTTCAATAAATCCGGCAAAGGTTTAGAAAAGTGTTGCGCCAAAATTGTGCCTTGCTGCGGTTGATGCGGCTGGCGCACAACGCCGTCGAATTGAATACCTAAGCGTTTGAGTTGGCGTAAAATCGTCGCGGCGGCATAAGCGTCCGGATCTTGCACGGCAAAACTCAAGCCGAAAGGTTTGGTTTGGCGGGCGATACAGCCTTTGATTTGATAGCGGTTATTGTCGTGCACCACGGCATCCAGCTGGCAATAAGGCGCTTCTTCTTTCGACGCAACGCGCACTTGACCGAACACTTGAATCGGAAATTGCGACGGCACGTTGAATTTGACGTTTTCGCCTACCGGCTGATTGGCGTCTAAGTCCACATAAAAACAGTTATTATCCAAATTTACTGCGGCGGGCGGCGAATTAAAACACATTGTCAAGTCGTTCCAAATCCAACCTAAACCGCGATCGTGTCCGACGAAAACAGAGGTATCTAAGATCAAATCGCCGTTGATTTTATTTACGCCTTGTGTTTTGAGTTGCGCCAACAAATTATAAAGTTGTCCGCTGGTTAAATCCGGATCGCCGCTGAATTTGGCGATTAAATCGCCGTTCAGTGTGCCGTTTTGAATTTTTCCGTTGGTGAGCAGGGTAGTTTCGAAACGAAATTGATCGCCTAGCGCCAATTTGGCGGTTAATGCGGTAAATACTTTTTGCGTGCTGGCGGGCAGCATAAAGGTTTGCGGATTAAATTCGGCGATAACTTGATTTTGATTGAGATTTTTTGCAATAAAGCCGAGGGAAGCGCCTTCCGGCAAAACCGGCGCGATAGGATTGACATCCAGCACCGCTGTGGCATTAAAAGCTTGAGTGAATCCGAGAGTAAGAAGTCCGAGTTTGACGACTGTCGATAATTTATACATAAACGATGGTGAAGGTTGCTATTTTTTTTCAGACGAACAATAATAGTACCTGAACGAACGAGAGTAAAATAGTTTCTCGTTAAAATAGAATTAATTTAAACTTCGGCAGGATGAATCATTCTGCCGTCGTTTTGTTTTTATTTAAAAAAGGACGAATGTTATTTATGCAACAAATTCCTATGACCGTACGCGGTGCGGAACAATTAAGACAAGAATTGGATTTTTTGAAAAATGTCCGTCGGCCGGAAATTATTAAAGCGATTGCCGAAGCGCGCGAACACGGCGATTTGAAAGAAAATGCGGAATATCACGCGGCGCGCGAGCAGCAAGGTTTTTGCGAAGGGCGTATTCAAGAAATCGAAGGAAAATTATCGAATTGCCAAGTAATTGATGTCACTAAATTACCGAATAACGGCAAAGTGATTTTCGGTGCGACGGTGGTGTTGCTAAATACGGCGACCGAGGATGAAGTGACCTATCAAATCGTGGGCGACGACGAGGCCGATATTAAACAAGGGTTGATTTCCGTCAATTCGCCGATTGCGCGCGGTTTAATCGGGAAAGAAACGGACGATACGGTCAATATCGTGACACCGGGTGGCACGGTGGAATTTGAAATCGTTGAAGTGGAATACAAATAGAAACGAAATTCGAATCGGCGACGGATCATAATAACAAAAAAGTGCGGTCAAAAATCACCGCACTTTTTTCGCTAAATCGCTTTTTAACGGATTACTTTTTCGGTAACTGAATTTTGGCTTCGTCACTCGGACGGAAAAGCACGAGAATATGTCCGATGGTTTGCACTGCGCTGGCTTGGGTCTCGCGCACAATAGCGTCGATGATTAACTGTTTGGTTTCACGTTCCGCGCCGGCGATTTTCACTTTGATCAATTCGTGATGATTTAACGCGTTGTCGATTTCGGCAAGTACGCCTTCGGTTAAGCCGTTCGCACCGAGCATAACGACAGGATTAAGGTGATGTGCCAAACCTTTTAAAAATTGTTTTTGTTTAGTTGATAATGTCATTGATTTATTTATCCTAAATAATAAGAAAAGTGCGGTCGTTTTTATAAAAAATAATAAAACCGACTTGAACAGGCAAATTTTAACCTCATATTGAGAAAACTACCACAGAATTTAAAAATTATGGGAAAGAAAAAACGTTCGGCGAGTTCGACTCGCTGGTTAAATGAACATTTTAAAGATCCGTTTGTCCAAAAAGCGCATAAGCAAAAACTGCGTTCGCGCGCTTATTTTAAGTTGGATGAAATTCAGCAAACGGATCGCTTGTTTAAACACGGAATGACCGTGGTGGATCTCGGCGCCGCGCCCGGTGGTTGGTCGCAATATGCGGTGAGCCAAATCGGCGCAAAAGGTCGCGTGATTGCGTGCGATATTTTGGAAATGGATCCCATTGTGGGGGTGGATTTTCTGCAAGGCGATTTTCGTGACGAAAACGTGCTAAACGCCTTGTTAACGCGTGTGGGCGAAGCGAAAGTCGATGTGGTGATGTCCGATATGGCGCCGAATTTCAGCGGAATGCCGTCGGTGGATATTCCGCGCGCGATGTATTTGGTCGAGCTGGCGTTGGATATGTGTAAGCAAGTCTTGGCGACAAAAGGTGCGTTTGTCGTGAAAGTTTTTCAGGGTGAAGGGTTTGACGATTACTTAAAAGAAATTCGTTCTCTTTTTAGTGTTGTGAAAGTTCGTAAACCTGAGGCGTCTCGTGGTCGGTCCAGAGAAGTTTATATCGTTGCAACGGGTTACAAATATTAGCGATAGATTTGATAGCTTTAAATTTTAATCCGAATATAGTAATCTTGTAACAAATTGTTAACTAAATAAAAAACGAGGTCAAACCTTGAACGATATGGTAAAAAATTTAGTCCTTTGGGTGGTTGTCGCTGTCGTGATGATGACGGCATATCAAGGATTTAACAGCAGTTCCGGCGGAAATTTAACCGATTATACGACCTTTATTACCGATGTCGGTAATGATCAGGTTCGCCAAGTTCGCTTTGAAGACAGCGAATTGGTGGTGACGAAATCCGACGGTTCCAAATATTCGACCGTAATGCCGATTTACGACGATAAATTGTTAAACGATTTATTGAATAAAAAAGTGAAAGTCGAAGGAACACCGCCGGAAAAACGCGGACTCTTATCACAGATTTTGATCTCTTGGTTCCCGATGGTGTTATTGATCGGCGTGTGGTTCTTCTTTATGCGTCAAATGCAAGGTGGTGGCGGCAAAGCGATGAGCTTTGGTAAAAGCCGCGCAAAAATGCTGACCAAAGAACAGATTAAAACCACTTTTGCCGATGTGGCGGGTTGTGACGAAGCGAAAGAAGAAGTGGGCGAAATCGTCGATTTCTTACGTGATCCGTCAAAATTCCAAAAACTCGGCGGTAAAATTCCGAAAGGGATTTTAATGGTCGGTCCGCCGGGAACAGGTAAAACCTTATTGGCAAAAGCTATTGCCGGTGAAGCGAAAGTGCCTTTCTTTACCATTTCCGGTTCCGATTTCGTGGAAATGTTTGTGGGTGTCGGTGCCTCACGTGTGCGCGATATGTTCGAACAAGCAAAGAAAAATGCGCCTTGTTTGATTTTCATCGACGAAATCGATGCGGTCGGTCGTCAACGCGGTGCGGGTCTTGGCGGCGGTCACGACGAACGTGAACAAACCTTAAACCAAATGTTGGTGGAAATGGACGGTTTCGAAGGAAATGAAGGCGTGATCGTGATTGCGGCGACCAACCGTCCGGATGTATTGGATCCGGCATTAACCCGTCCGGGGCGTTTTGACCGTCAAGTGGTCGTCGGTTTGCCGGATGTGCGCGGACGCGAGCAAATTTTAAAAGTGCATATGCGTAAAGTGCCGGTTGCGCCGGATGTGGATCCGATGACTTTAGCGCGTGGTACGCCGGGCTATTCGGGGGCGGATTTGGCAAACTTGGTGAACGAGGCAGCATTATTTGCCGCACGAACCAACAAACGCGTGGTGACGATGTTGGAATTCGAAAAAGCGAAAGATAAGATCAATATGGGACCGGAACGCCGCACGATGATTATGACGGAGAAACAGAAGGAATCTACCGCCTATCACGAAGCGGGACACGCGATTGTCGGTTATTTGGTGCCTGAGCACGATCCGGTGCATAAAGTAACGATTATTCCGCGCGGTCGTGCCTTGGGCGTAACCTTCTTCTTACCGGAAGGCGATCAAGTCAGCATTAGCCAGAAACAGTTGGAAAGTAAATTATCCACGTTATATGCCGGTCGTCTGGCCGAAGATTTGATTTACGGTGAGGAAAATATTTCCACCGGCGCGTCGAATGATATTAAAGTTGCTACTAATATTGCGCGTAATATGGTGACGCAATGGGGCTTCTCGGATAAATTAGGGCCGATTCTTTATTCCGAAGACGAAGGCGAAGTGTTCTTAGGGCGTTCGATGGCGAAAGCGAAACATATGTCCGATGAAACCGCGCATACGATCGATGAAGAAGTGCGTGCGATTGTGACCCGAAATTATGACCGCGCCCGTCAACTATTGGTTGATAATATGGATATTTTACACGCGATGAAAGATGCGCTAGTGAAATATGAAACCATTGAAGAAGTGCAAATCAAGCAATTAATGAATCGCGAACCGGTTACACCGCCGGCAGGGTGGGAAGAAAGCGGCTCGGCGAAACAACAAGCCTCGGAAACAGTGAAACCGGAAACGGACAATGAGAAAGCGGAAACGAAAAGTGCGGTTGAAAATTCGAAAGAATCCGATTCCGAATAATTACCGCTGCGCGATTTGATCGTGCGTTAAAATCAATGAAATCACAAGGTTGATTAGGCTATTTTGCCGGATCAGCCTTTTGTTTTGTCTGCTTTGAGAGAATACCCATTTTCTAGCGATAGTTAAAACGGACAAAATAATTGCTAAAACAATATATTTAAAAATATTATTATCGTTGATTATATGAATGATTTGCTATTCAGTAAAAATTGGAGCGGGAAACGAGGCTCGAACTCGCGACCCCGACCTTGGCAAGGTCGTGCTCTACCAACTGAGCTATTCCCGCGTTGAGGTGTTTTCGAATTAAAGATTTGAGATTGGAGCGGGAAACGAGGCTCGAACTCGCGACCCCGACCTTGGCAAGGTCGTGCTCTACCAACTGAGCTATTCCCGCATTCGCCATCTTAAGCAAGACAACGAAGCTTATTATACGAAAAATTTTATCCTAGGCAAGAACAAGATTAAAAAAATAATGCGCTTGCCTATATATTCGACAGATTGTCCGTTATTTATCAGTCAGATTGATGAAATGTGTTCGATAATACGCCAATTCGGCGATAGACTCACGAATATCGTCCAATGCTAAATGGGTATTTTGCTTCTCGAAACCTTTTAATATTTCCGGTTTCCAGCGAGACGCCAATTCTTTTAGCGTGCTGACGTCTAAATGGCGGTAATGGAAATAATCTGCTAATTCCGGCATATAATTGAATAAAAAACGTTTATCTTGCGCCACGCTGTTGCCGCAAATCGGCGAAGCGCCTTTTGGCACCCATTTTTTTAAAAAATCAAGGGTTTGCAATTCAGCCGCTCGCTCGGTGAGTTTACTAGCGCGTACACGTTCGACCAAACCGTTCGCCGTATGGGTTTTCACGCACCAATCGCTCATTTTATCGAGCAGTTCGTCCGATTGATGAACGGCTAACACCGGACCTTCCGCCAAAATGTTTAAATCTTTATCCGTCACGATGGTGGCGATTTCGATAATGCGTTCTTTATTCGGATCCAAACCGGTCATTTCCAAATCGATCCAAATAAGATTTTGTTTATCTAATTGCATAATATAAGGTATCCTATTGATGATATATTTGATTATTTTATCTGAAAATAGACCGCACTTTAAGGATTTATATTGGCTAAACGTAAATTAACTCAGAATCAACAACGTCGTATTCAATCGAATAATACGAAGGTATTGCAACGTTATCATCGAAAACAGAAAGCGGATATCGATTGGTCGGACGAAATGCTCGATGACGCGCAAGAAGGTGTGATCGTCACACGTTATTCCGTGCACGCGGATGTGGAAAATGCATCGGGCGAGATTTTTCGTTGCAATTTACGCCGAACTCTATCTTCCGTCGTGGTGGGCGACCGTGTCATTTGGCACAAGGGCAACGAGCAATTACAGGGAATTAGCGGCGTGATTGAGGCGGTACTACCGCGCAAGAACGAAATTTCCCGTCCGGATTATTACGACGGTTTAAAAGTGATTGCGGCAAATATCGATCGCATTATTATCGTTTCCGCCGTGCTGCCGGCTTTGTCATTGAATATCATTGATCGTTATTTAGTTATTTGCGAAACGGCAAATATTCCGGCGGTGATCGTATTGAACAAAACGGATTTGTTAACGCCGGAAGAATACGAAAATGCGGCGCACCAATTACAAATCTATCAGGCGATCGGTTATCAAACAATGATGATTTCGGCAAAGAGCGGTGAAAATATGGAAAATTTCACCGCACTTTTATCCGAAGGTACGTCGATTTTGGTAGGACAATCGGGCGTGGGAAAATCCAGTTTGATTAATCACATTTTACCTGACGTACAAGCGCAAATCGGCGAAGTGAGCGAGCTGTCCGGATTAGGGCAGCACACGACGACCTCTTCACGCCTATACCATTTGAAGCAAGGCGGCGATCTGATCGACTCACCCGGCATCAGAGAATTCGGTTTATGGCATTTGGATCAAGATAAAATCACCAAAGGTTATCGAGAATTTCAATATTTTTTAGGCACCTGTAAATTTCGCGATTGCAAGCACGAAAATGATCCGGGTTGTGCTTTGCGGGCTGCGGTGGAGCAGGGAAAAATTCATCCGTTGCGCTTTGAAAACTATCATCGCTTGATTGCCGGACTGCAAGAAAATAAATCGCAACGGCATTTTTCCACTAGCTGAAACGGTTAAACAAAAGTTAAGTTTAGATTAAAAAATAGGCAAATTAAGCATTTTTTTGTGACGAGCTTCAAATTTTACAATGATTTGCCTTGATTAATTTCTGTCTAAGCCTGATACTACAACAGATTTATTTTTTAATTTAAAATAAATATAAAATTAATTAATGGGTTTGCGGTTTAAATCCGTTATCAACTGTTTAATTTAAATAACTACTAAATAGAGGATTCACCTATGTACTCAAAAGATGTTGAAATCATTGCTCCAAATGGCTTACATACTCGTCCGGCAGCTCAATTCGTTAAAGAAGCAAAAGCATTCGCCTCAGATATTACCGTGACTTCCGGCGGCAAAAGTGCTAGTGCGAAAAGTTTATTTAAATTACAAACTTTAGGCTTAACGCAAGGCACTGTCATTACTATTTCCGCAGAAGGTGAAGACGAACAAAAAGCGGTTGATCATTTAGTTGCGTTAATTCCTACTTTAGAATAATTCGAAGTCGGCCATAAAACCGTCGCTTTATCCTATGGGTAAACATCGTGTTTTATGGCTGTTGTCGTATTTAACGGGTTAATTTAATTTATTATTTTCAGAAGGTACATATGATTTCAGGTATTGCGGCGTCACCGGGCATTGTTTTCGGTAAAGCATTAGTGTTAAAAGAAGAAAAAATCGTTCTTGATATGCAAAAAATCAAGGATGATCAAATTGAAGCCGAAATCGCACGCTTTTATGCAGGTCGTGAAGCGGCGGTTGCGCAATTAACGGCGATTAAAGATCGTGCTTATGCGTCTTTAGGTGAAGAAAAAGCGGCGATTTTCGAAGGTCATTTGATGATTCTTGAAGATGAAGAACTTGAAGAAGAAATCATCGATTATCTACGCAGCAATAAAGTCAACGCGGGCGTGGCATCAAGTGCGGTTATCGATCAGCAAGTAGCGATGTTGTCCGAAATCGACGACGAATATCTGAAAGAACGTGCCGGCGATATTCGAGATATCGGTAATCGTTTGATTAAAAACATTTTGGGAATGCATATCGTCGATTTGGGCGAGATTAACGAAGAAGTGATTTTAGTCGCATATGATTTAACTCCGTCCGAAACCGCACAGTTGAATCTTGATAAAGTGCTCGGTTTTATCACCGACATCGGCGGCAGAACTTCACATACGTCTATTATGGCGCGTTCCTTGGAATTACCGGCGATTGTGGGAACCAATAACATTACCCAATCGGTGAATACCGGCGATTACTTGATTTTGGATGCGGTGAATAACGCGGTTTATGTTAATCCGAAACAAGAAGATATCGAACGTTTAAAAACCTTACAAGCACAACTTGCCGAAGAAAAAGCGGAATTGGCGAAATTGAAAGATTTACCTGCATTGACATTAGACGGTCATCGTGTCGATGTGGTGGCTAATATCGGTACGATTCGCGATGTGGAAGGTGCGGATCGTAACGGCGCGGAAGGCGTGGGCTTATATCGTACCGAATTCTTATTTATGGATCGTGATCAGCTGCCGAGCGAAGAAGAACAATTTATCGCTTACAAAGAAGTGGTAGAAGCAATGCACGGTCGTTTAGTGGTATTGCGCACAATGGATATCGGCGGTGATAAAGAGTTACCGTATTTGAATCTTCCGAAAGAAATGAACCCGTTCTTAGGCTGGCGTGCGATTCGTATTGCGCTTGATCGTCGTGAAATCTTGCACGCACAATTACGCGCCGTGTTACGCGCTTCCGCATTCGGTAAATTGGCGGTAATGTTCCCAATGATTATTTCCGTGGAAGAAATTCGCGAACTTAAAAGCGTGATTGAATCTTTAAAAACCGAATTACGCAATGAAGGAAAAGCCTTTGATGAAAATATTCAAGTGGGCGTAATGGTGGAAACACCATCTGCTGCGGTGAATGCTCGTTTCTTAGCCAAGGAAGTGGATTTCTTCAGTATCGGAACAAACGATTTAACGCAATATACTTTGGCGGTGGATCGCGGTAACGAATTGATTTCTCACTTATACAATCCGATGACTCCGTCAGTGCTTGGTTTGATCAAACAAGTGATCGACGCTTCGCACGCCGAAGGTAAATGGACTGGTATGTGTGGCGAATTAGCCGGAGATGAGCGCGCGACAATCTTGTTGTTAGGTATGGGATTGGATGAGTTCAGTATGAGTGCTATTTCCGTTCCGCGTATCAAGAAATTAATTCGCAACGTCAACTACCAAGATGCGAAAGAATTGGCGGATAAAGCCCTACAACAACCGACTGCGGCGGATATCGAGAGATTAGTTGTAGATTTTTTAGCTGAAAAAGCGTTAAACTAGATACCAATCGCTAATTTTTTGCGCTAGAATAGATACAGCATTCACTTAGTAGGAGACTAAAAATGGGTTTTTTTGATAAATTGTTTGGTTCAAAAGACAACAAAGCCGTTGAAGTGGAAATTTATGCGCCGCTTTCCGGTGAAATTGTTAATATCGAAGATGTTCCTGATGTCGTATTTTCAGAGAAAATCGTCGGTGACGGCGTGGCGATTCGTCCTTCCGGCAACGCAATCGTTGCTCCGGTTGACGGCGTCATCGGTAAAATTTTTGAAACCAATCACGCATTTTCAATGGAATCGAAAGACGGTGTCGAATTATTCGTTCACTTCGGTATTGATACCGTTGAGTTGAAAGGCGAAGGCTTCACCCGAGTAGCGCAAGAAGGTCAAGCGGTTAAACGCGGCGATGTGGTTATTGAGTTTGACTTGGCATTATTGGAAAACAAAGCGAAATCGGTATTAACACCGGTCGTGATTTCCAATATGGACGAAATCAGCCATATGGATAAGAAAACCGGTGAGGTTATTGCCGGCGAATCCGTCGTGTTGGTATTGAAAAAATAATTTTATTATTATGTGGAAAACCCGCTTTGTTATAAGGCGGGTTTTTTATTTCCGCTATCCGGAAAACTGAAAAAGTTCGTTATTATGCGACACTTGCACAAAGACTTGATTCATCATAACGATTAAAATCTCCGTTACTCTTGCAATGTAACGACGTTATAGTACAAAAGTTTGCCGAGTTTTAAATTGGCAAACAAGAAATTATTAAATCCATAAGAACATTCGTTCTAAAAAATTGTTAAAAGTGCGGTAAAAATTAACCGCACTTTAACAATTTCCCGTTTATTTTATTTTGTATCAAACAAGTTGCCTTTGCTATTTAATTGATAGTCGAATTCTATTCGCGTCGGAATAAAAATTTCGTTATTTTATGGCAAAAAAAGACTATCTTTCTTTCAAAAAATTTAATAATATTTATAAAATTTGTTAAAAATTTGTAAATGGGTTTCGTCCGATGTAGAATACCCGTATAAGAAGTCAAATTTAAAGAATTTTGTTATCTATCAGCGTTTAATTGTCATAATTAAACTTAATTTTAACTTAACAAATAAGGAAAAGACTATGTCAGATATTTTAAGAAATGACGTAGATCCGGTCGAAACCAATGATTGGTTGTTGGCGATCGATTCAGTAATTCGTGAAGAAGGTGTTGAAAGAGCGCAATTTATTATTGAACAGCTAATGCAACACGCGAGAGCAAATTCGGTTTCTTTACCGACGGGTATTACCACCGATTATATTAATACGATTCCCGCTTCCGAAGAACCGAATTATCCGGGAAATTTGGATTTAGAACGTCGAATCCGCGGAGCGATTCGTTGGAATGCGATTATGATGGTATTAAGAGCCTCGAAAAAAGATTTGGAATTGGGCGGTCATATGTCATCTTTCCAATCTTCCGCAACCATTTATGAAGTCTGTTTTAACCATTTCTTTAAAGCGCGTACCGAGAAAAATGGCGGCGACTTAGTTTTTTTCCAAGGCCATATTTCACCGGGAATTTATGCGCGTGCCTTTTTAGAAGGTCGCTTAACGGAAGAACAATTAGATAATTTCCGTCAAGAAACCCACGGTAAAGGCTTATCTTCCTATCCGCATCCGAAATTAATGCCTGAATTTTGGCAATTCCCGACCGTATCAATGGGGCTTGGGCCGCTAAATGCGATTTATCAAGCACGTTTCTTAAAATATTTACATAATCGCGGCTTAAAAGATACTTCCGATCAAACCGTTTACGCATTCTTAGGCGACGGTGAAATGGACGAAGTGGAATCTCGCGGTGCGATCGCCTTTGCGGCTCGTGAAAAATTAGATAATTTAGTCTTTGTCATCAACTGTAACTTACAACGTTTAGACGGGCCGGTAACAGGTAACGGTAAAATTATTCAAGAACTTGAAGGTCAATTCAACGGCGCGGGCTGGGAAGTGATCAAAGTGATTTGGGGTCGTCGTTGGGATCGCTTATTACAACGCGATACGTCCGGCAAATTGCTTCAATTAATGATGGAAGTGGTTGACGGCGATTATCAAACTTTCAAAGCGAAAGACGGCGCTTATGTGCGTAAACATTTCTTCGGACGCTATCCGGAAACCGAAGCCTTAGTAGCGGAAATGACCGATGATGAAATTTGGGCGTTAAATCGCGGCGGTCACGATCCGTTAAAAGTTTTTGCTGCGTTCAATAAAGCGAAACAAGTAAAAGGCAAACCGGTCGTGTTATTGGTGAAAACCATTAAAGGTTACGGAATGGGTGACGCGGCGGAAGGTAAAAATATCGCGCACCAAGTGAAGAAAATGGATATGTCCGGCGTGAAACACGTTCGCGATCGTTTCAATATTAACGTATCCGATGAAGAAATCGAAAAACTGCCTTATATCAAATTCGAACAAGGTTCCGAAGAATATAAATATCTGCACGAACACCGCCAAGCGTTAAACGGCTATTTGCCGACGCGTTTACCGCGCTTCACGCAACAATTAGACGTACCAGCGTTGGAAGAATTCGCGCAATTATTCGAAGAACAAGCGCGCCCGATTTCGACCACAATGGCATTTGTGCGTTCCTTGAACGTGTTATTGAAAAACAAATCCGTCGGCAAACATATTGTGCCGATTATTGCGGATGAAGCGCGTACTTTCGGTATGGAAGGTTTATTCCGTCAAATCGGAATTTACAACCCGCACGGTCAAAACTATACCCCGCAAGATCGCGAGCAAGTATCTTATTATCGCGAAGCGGTGGACGGTCAAGTATTACAAGAAGGGATCAACGAACAAGGTGCGACGGCCTCTTGGTTAGCGGCGGCGACGTCTTATTCTACCAATGACGTCCCTATGATTCCGTTCTTCGTGTATTACTCAATGTTCGGTTTCCAACGCGTAGGCGATTTAATGTGGGCGGCGGGCGACCAACAAGCGCGCGGCTTTATGATCGGCGGAACTTCCGGTCGTACCACCTTAAACGGCGAAGGATTGCAACACGAAGATGGTCACAGCCATATTCAAGCCTCCGTGATTCCTAACTGTATCGCTTATGATCCGGCGTTCGCTTATGAAGTTGCCGTGATTATGCAAGACGGTGTGCGTCGTATGTACGGACCGGAACAGGAAAACGTTTATTATTACATCACAACCTTGAACGAAACCTATGATCAACCGGCAATGCCGAAAGGTGCGGAAGAAGGTATCCGTAAAGGTATTTATAAATTCGAAACCGTCACCGGACAAGGAAAAGGTAAAGTTCAATTACTCGGTTCCGGCGCGATTTTACGTCACGTTCGCGAAGCAGCGAAATTATTGGCGAATGATTTCGGTGTGACTTCCGATGTATATAGCGTAACTTCGTTCACCGAATTGGCGCGCAACGGCGCCGACGCGGAACGTTGGAATTTCTTACATCCGAATGAAGAAAATCGCGTGCCTTATATCGCGCAAGTAATGAACGATGCACCGGCGATTGCGGCGACCGACTATGTGAAATTATTCGCTGAACAGGTTCGTGCTTATATTCCGGCACAAAGCTATCGCGTGTTGGGTACCGACGGTTTCGGTCGTTCCGACAGCCGTGAAAACCTACGCGAACATTTCGAAGTGAATGCGCATTATGTTGTTGTGGCGGCATTAACCGAATTGGCGAAACAAGGTGTTATTGCGCAAAACGTCGTTGCGGAAGCGATTGCTAAATACGGTATCAATGCGGATAAAATCAATCCGTTATATGCATAATTTGTAGTAAATTTTCTAATGGCGGGTGATTCCCGCCCTACAAGTAAAGGATAAGATAATATGGCTAAAGAAATTCAAATCCCCGATATCGGCGGAGATGAAGTGACCGTAACGGAAGTTATGGTGAAAGCGGGCGATGCGGTTGCACTTGATCAGTCCGTCATCAGTGTTGAAGGTGATAAAGCATCAATGGAAGTACCTTCGCCGGAAGCGGGTATCGTGAAAGAAGTGTTGGTGAAAGTGGGCGATAAAGTTTCTACCGGCACACCGATGTTTATTTTGGAAGGTGCACAAGCCGAAGCTGCCGCCGCACCGGTGCAAAATGCCGAACCGGCGGTACAACAAAGTGCGGTCAATTCTGTGATAGAAATTCAAGTACCGGATATCGGCGGCGACGAAGTAAATGTCACCGAAATTTTAGTGAATGTCGGCGATCAAGTCGCGGAAGAACAATCTATTTTAAGCGTTGAAGGCGATAAAGCTTCAATGGAAGTTCCTGCGCCTGTAGCCGGTGTGGTAAAAGAAATTTTAATTAAAGTCGGCGATAAAGTTTCGACCGGTTCGCTTGTGATGAAATTCGAAGTGGCGGGCGGCGCGGCACCGGCGGTCGAACAACCTGTAGCGGCAGCACCGGTTGCAAGCGCAAGTGCGGTACAAGATGTGAATGTACCGGATATCGGCGGTGATGAAGTGAACGTGACTGAAATTATGGTTGCCGTCGGCGACAGCGTTTCCGAAGAACAATCCTTGATTACCGTGGAAGGCGATAAAGCCTCAATGGAAGTCCCTGCACCTTTCGCCGGTGTGGTAAAAGAAATTTTGGTGAAATCCGGCGATAAAGTTTCAACGGGTTCATTAATTATGCGCTTTGAAGTACAAGGCGCTGCACCGACTGCGGTGGCGGCACAACCTGTTGCAGAAAATAAACCGGCAGCACCAGCCGCCGAACAAGCAGCACCGACAAACCAAGCTGATGTCACGGCAAGTTCGGTCTTTGCTCACGCAACACCGGTCGTTCGCCGATTAGCACGCGAATTCGGCGTAAACTTGGATAAAGTGAAGGGAACCGGACGTAAAGGTAGAATCTTAAAAGAAGACGTACAGGCTTATGTCAAAGCGGCGATTCAAGCGGTTGAGAGCGGCGCGGTTGCTGTGGCTCCGGCAAATAACGGTGTGGCAAACGGTGCAGGTTTAGGCTTATTACCTTGGCCGAAAGTCGATTTCAGCAAATTCGGCGAAGTCGAACAAGTGGAATTGGGTCGTATTCAGAAAATTTCCGGTGCGAATTTACACCGCAACTGGGTAATGATTCCGCACGTTACGCAATGGGATAAAGCGGACATTACCGATTTGGAACAATTCCGTAAAGAACAAAACCTGTTAGCGGAAAAACAAAAACTTGACGTGAAAATTACGCCGTTAGTGTTTATTATGAAAGCCGTGGCGAAAGCGCTTGAAGCTTATCCGCGTTTTAACAGTTCATTATCGGAAGATGCTCAAAGCCTGATTTTGAAAAAATATGTTAACATCGGCGTGGCGGTGGATACGCCGAACGGACTTGTAGTACCGGTATTTAAAGATGTAAACAAAAAAGGTATTATTGAACTCTCGCGCGAATTGGCGGAAGTGTCTAAAAAAGCGCGTGCGGGTAAATTAACCGCAGCCGATATGCAAGGCGGTTGTTTTACCATTTCAAGCTTAGGCGGTATCGGCGGAACGCAATTCACTCCGATCGTCAATGCGCCGGAAGTGGCGATTTTAGGCGTATCGAAGTCCGAAATGTCACCGGTATGGAACGGCAAAGAATTTACACCGCGTTTAATGTTGCCGTTATCCTTATCTTACGATCACCGTGTTATTGACGGCGCCGACGGTGCAAGATTTATTACTTTCATTAATGGCGTATTAAGCGATCTTCGTCGTTTAGTGATGTAATTGATGTAGGGGCGTATGACATACGCCCGCGGACGCACTCGGTGCGTCCCTACACAACAGAGGAAGAAAAAATGAACAAAGAAATTAAAACTCAAGTTGTTGTATTAGGTGCAGGGCCTGCAGGTTATTCGGCTGCTTTCCGTTGTGCCGACTTAGGTTTAGAAACGGTTATCGTTGAACGTTTTTCAACACTGGGCGGTGTATGTTTAAACGTGGGTTGTATTCCGTCTAAAGCATTATTACACGTCGCCAAAGTGATTGAAGAAGCGAAATCTTTATCTGAACACGGTATCGTTTTTGGCGAACCGACTACCGATATTGAAAAAATTCGCGGCTGGAAAGAAAAAGTAATCACGCAACTTACCGGCGGTTTGGCGGGAATGGCTAAACAGCGTAAAGTCCAAGTGGTAAACGGCTACGGTAAATTCTCCGGCCCGAACACCATTATCGTTGCAGGCGAAGAAGGCGAAACCACCATTACCTTTGATAATGCGATTATCGCAGCAGGTTCGCGTCCGATTCAATTACCGTTTATTCCGCACGAAGATCCTCGTATTTGGGATTCTACCGACGCGTTAGCATTAAAAGAAGTGCCGAAAAATCTCTTGATTATGGGCGGCGGGATCATCGGGCTTGAAATGGGAACGGTTTATCACTCGCTAGGTTCTTCCATTGATGTGGTAGAAATGTTTGATCAAGTTATTCCTGCTGCGGATAAAGATATTGTTCAAATTTATACCAAACGTATCGAGAAGAAATTCAACTTATTGCTTGAAACTAAAGTCACCGCCGTAGAAGCGAAAGCAGACGGTATTTATGTTTCAATGGAAGGCAAAGCTGCGAATGAAACCCGTCGTTATGATGCCGTGTTGGTTGCTATCGGTCGTACACCGAACGGCAAACTGATTGATGCGGGCGTTGCCGGCGTAGAGGTGGATGATCGCGGCTTTATTCGTACTGATAAACAAATGCGCACCAATGTGCCGCACATTTTCGCTATCGGCGATATTGTCGGACAGCCAATGTTAGCGCACAAAGGCGTACACGAAGGTCACGTTGCGGCAGAAGTTATTGCGGGCAAAAAACACTATTTCGATCCGAAAGTGATTCCTTCTATCGCTTATACCGAACCGGAAGTAGCTTGGGTCGGTAAAACCGAAAAAGAATGTAAAGCCGAAGGCGTAAATTATGAAGTAGCGAAATTCCCTTGGGCGGCATCCGGTCGTGCGATTGCGTCCGACTGTGCCGACGGAATGACCAAATTGATCTTCGACAAAGATTCTCATCGCATTATCGGCGGTGCGATTGTCGGTACGAACGGCGGCGAATTATTGGGCGAAATCGGTCTTGCAATCGAGATGGGTTGCGATGCTGAAGATTTAGCCTTAACGATTCACGCACACCCGACATTACACGAATCCGTCGGATTAGCGGCGGAAGTATTCGAAGGATCGATTACGGATTTACCGAACCCGAAAGCGAAGAAAAAATAATCGTCGGTTTTTATTCGATAAGCCTTTCCTCTAACGGAAAGGCTTTTTTGATAGAAAATCTCATAAAAAATACGATCAAGATCGCAAAAATAATAAAAAAACGGAATAAAAACTGGCTATTTCATAAAAACTTCGGTAGTATCTTGCCCATATTTTTGTAAATTAGTTATTTAGATTTTAAGTTTATGTTAAAAAAACTATTAATTGTTGTTGGCTTAGGTCTATTGACCGCGTGCGGTAGTTCGCACAATGTACAGAGGAATGAGCCGGCGGAAACTCGCGATGATGCGCAATTAACAAGCTTTATCGGCACGTTGAAAACCAATAAGCCGCAAGAGTATTCTTTAATAATGGATAAACGGTTATCCGAAATCTATCGCGAATGGAGCGGTACACGCTATCGTTTAGGAGGTTTAAGTAAACTTGGTATTGATTGCTCCGGATTTACTCAAACTGCTTTTGCCAAGGCTTTCGGGATTGAATTGCCGCGTTCGACTTCCGAACAACAATACCTAGGTAGAAAAATCGGAAAAGCCGATTTAAAATCTGGTGATTTGGTTTTCTTCCGTTCTAATCGTCACGTCGGAATTTATATCGGTAACAATCAATTTATGCACGCCAGCACAAAAAACGGCGTCACAATTAGTTCTTTAGACGAAAGTTATTGGAGCAGAACTTATACACAATCCCGTCGTATTTTATAATTTATAAGAGATTGTCGAAAGTTATCGAAAGTGCGGTGAATTTCACCGCACTTTTGCTTTTCCGTGTGTTTTTCTTGCATTGAATTTGATTGTTCAAGCGGCAAACTTCATTGTTTTCTTCGGTTTAATTTGATGAATCGTATTCGTCACTACGCCGATAATCGGTAACTCTGTCCATTGTGCTGTTTTTATCGCTTTCATTTTGGCGTCAAGCGGCAGAAAAATAAATTCGCCGTTATCGTGCGCGATAAATTCATACACCATAAATTGATTGTCGGATTCGATCACGACTAAATCACCGACAGACAAACTGTTACTTTTTTCAACAACCAGAATATCACCGGTTTCGATACCCCAAGCCAACATATTCGGATTGCTGACTTGAATAAAACAGGTTTGCTGAGGGCGTTTAATACAATAAAGGTTTAAATCCAATTTTTTATTAAAAGATCGCATAGGGCGATTGGTATCATTATAAAACGGCATAGGACGATAGGAATATAAATTATCGCGTTGCGCCATTGTTTCGGTGACATAACTCATCATATACCTCTTAAATTTACCTGTTAATTTATACAGTTTTATAATACTGTTTTTTCATACAGGTCGTCAATAGAGAAATGATAAATTTTTATAAAATAGATTATTTTTAAATTTATTGTGATTTTTTGTAATTTTATTTAGAAATTCCGAAAAAATTTATAATTCGATATTTTCTTTAGATAAAAAGTAAGCTATCTTTACTCTTGTCAGGGGGATCTCTAAACGGATCCGAAGATTAACGACAAGATTATCTTGTCCAACATTGTGTTATAGATTTATGAATTCATCACGCTTATATTCACTATTTTTTCACGGAAGTTTGGTAAAACGTATTTCCGTGGGCTTGGTTCTCGGATTGTTGGTTGCCTTAATCGCACCGACATTGCAACAATCGCTCGGATTTAATATTGCCGAAAAAGTCGGTTTTTTAGGTAAAGTCTTTGTCCGTTCTTTACGTGCGGTGGCACCGATTCTGGTCTTTTTATTGGTAATTTCCGCGATTGCCAATAAACAAATCGGCACGAAAAGCAATATGAAATCCATTATCGTACTTTATTTATTAGGTACGTTTTTAGCCGCACTTACAGCCGTCTTGGCAAGTTTTGCGCTACCGACTAAAATTGCCTTGGTAACTCAAGCGGATTCATTGTCGCCGCCAAGCGAAGTAACGGAAGTATTAAGTACGCTAGTAATGAATATGGTGGATAATCCGGTAACCGCATTATTTAATGCGAACTTTATCGGAATTTTGGCTTGGGCGATCGGTTTGGGTCTTGTGCTTCGTCACTCTTCCGAAACTACGAAAAACGTAATGAACGATTTTTCCGAAGGCGTATCAAAGATCGTACATTTCATTATTAGTCTTGCGCCGATCGGGGTATTCGGCTTAGTGGCGGAAACTTTAGCGGATCAAGGTTTGGGTGCGTTATTGGATTATGCGCAATTACTTGTCGTTTTAATCGGTTCAATGCTATTTACTGCCTTTGTAATTAATCCGATTTTGGTGTATTGGAAAATCCGTCGCAATCCGTTCCCGTTAATTTGGACTTGCGTGCGCGAAAGTGGTTTAACAGCCTTCTTCACACGAAGCTCCGCAGCAAATATTCCGGTAAATATGGAATTGGCAAAACGCTTAAATCTTGATGAAGAAACTTATTCCGTATCAATCCCGTTGGGTGCGACTATTAATATGGCTGGCGCGGCGATTACCATTACCGTTTTAACCTTATCCGCCGTTTATACGTTAGGTGTGAATGTTTCCGTTCCGACTGCAATTTTATTAAGCGTTGTGTCCAGTATTTGTGCGTGCGGCGCATCCGGCGTGGCGGGCGGTTCATTGTTATTAATTCCGCTAGCTTGTAGCTTATTCGGTATTTCTAACGATATTGCCGCGCAAGTTATCGGCGTAGGCTTTATTATCGGCGTATTACAAGATTCTGCGGAAACTGCGCTAAACTCTTCAACTGACGTAGTATTTACCGCGGCGGTATGTATGGCGGAAGAAAACCAAAAAGCATAATTACTTATTTTCATTACAAAAAGCGGATTTTATATCCGCTTTTTTTCTAGGTTACGAATAATGTTACACATTCAACAAGCGAAATTTCAATTATCGGATCATCAACATTTAACGGTGGAAAATTTAATAATTTCACCGCATAGTTTTTGGACGGTCGTCGGCAATAACGGTAGCGGGAAAACCGCATTTTCTCTTGCGTTACAAGAAAAACTTCCGCTTTTACAAGGCGACTATGAAAATCGTTTTCGCGTGATCGAATCGCTATCTTTCGAAAAGCAGCAAAGAATTATCGAGCAAACCTTTAAAGATCGTAATAACGATAGCGTTAGTCCCGATGATTTCGGCAAAACGGCAAGAGAGATTATTTTAGAACGCTCGAATAACATCGCGTTATGTGATTTTTACGCAACTCGGCTAAAAATCACCGCACTTTTAGATCGACCTTTCATTCAACTTTCCACCGGAGAAAGTCGTAAAATTTTACTTTGTCGCGCCTTGGTGAACGAGCCGGAACTATTGTAGACGAGCCTTTCGAAGGATTAGATAAACAATCCGTGCAAGATTGGCTGCAATTACTCGCCTCCTTACAAACGAAAACGGCGTTGGTGCTGATTATTAATCGTTTCGATAACATTCCGCCGGAAGCGGATCATCTGGCGTTACTGGATCGTAACGAATTGATTTTGCAAGGTGAACGGAAAAGCATAGAAACGCAAAGCGTTTATCAACAGTTACGCTATGCGGAAACGGCGATCGATGTGCCATTGCCGACAAAAATAGTCGATGCTGCTACCGAGTTGAACGGTAACACCTTTGAATTGCGTAAGTTAACGATTCGTTACGGCGAAAAAACGATTTTAGACGATTTAACTTGGACGGTGAAACCAAAAGAAAATTGGTGGATAAAAGGCCCGAACGGCGCGGGAAAATCTACTTTATTATCCGTGCTTACCGGCGATCATCCGCAATCTTATGCCAATGATGTGACCTTATTCGGTCGCCGGCGCGGTAGCGGGGAAACCGTTTGGGAAATCAAACGAAAAATCGGTTATGTCAGTAGCCAACTGCATATGGATTACCGCGTGAATTGCTCTGCGCTGGATGTGATTATTTCCGGCTTTTTCGACAGTATCGGCATTTATCAAAAAATTCCTGACGCGCTAAAAATCAACGCAATGCAATGGTTGGCGCGCTTGAATATGCAAGCGTTGGCGAATCGCCCGTTTCGCAGCTTATCTTGGGGGCAACAACGTTTATTACTTATTACCCGCGCAATGGTGAAATATCCGCCCGTGTTGATATTAGACGAACCTTTACAAGGCTTGGACGGCGTAAATCGTAAGCTAGTGAAACATTTTGTTGATCAACTGGTAAGAAATAGCGGCACGCAACTTTTGTTTGTCTCTCACCAAGATCAGGATGCGCCGGATTGTATTACTCATCTGTTTGAATTTGTTGAAAACAACGGAAAATATTGTTATATACAAAGTGCGGTCTAATTTGTTAGACTTTTGTAACATTTCAACATAAAAGGAGAAAAAAATGGAATTGCTAGACGGTTTACCGATTGCCGCAATTATTTTCGTTTTATTAGTGGTGTTCGTATTAACTTCTACCCTTAAAACCGTGCCGCAAGGCTATCACTGGACGATCGAACGTTTCGGTCGCTACACGCGCACATTAACGCCGGGCTTGAATTTTGTCGTGCCCTTTGTGGATCGCGTCGGACGCAAAATCAATATGATGGAGCAAGTGTTGGATATTCCTTCGCAAGAAGTCATTTCTAAGGATAACGCCAACGTTTCAATCGATGCCGTATGTTTCGTGCAAGTGATTGACGCACGCCGTGCGGCTTATGAAGTGAATCATTTGGAACAAGCCATTATTAATTTGACGATGACAAATATTCGTACTGTACTCGGTTCAATGGAATTGGACGAAATGTTATCGCAACGGGATAATATCAACGGTCGTCTCTTGGCGATTGTGGATGAAGCTACGAATCCTTGGGGAATTAAAGTGACGCGGATCGAAATTCGTGATGTTCGCCCGCCGCACGAATTAATTGCCGCGATGAATGCGCAAATGAAAGCGGAACGGAATAAACGCGCCGATATTTTGGAAGCGGAAGGGGTTCGCCAAGCGGAAATTTTGCGCGCGGAAGGGGAAAAACAATCGCGGATTCTAAAAGCGGAAGGTGAACGTCAAGAAGCGTTTTTGCAAGCGGAAGCGCGCGAACGGGCGGCGGAAGCGGAAGCGAAGGCGACGAAAATGGTCTCCGATGCCATTGCGAACGGCGACACCAAAGCGATTAATTATTTTATCGCGCAAAAATACACCGAAGCTTTAAAAGAAATCGGCGGATCCCATAACAGCAAAGTGGTGCTAATGCCGTTGGAAGCCGGAAATTTAATCGGCTCGGTTGCCGGTATCGCGGAATTGTTAAAAGGCGATAAAAATAAATTGCAATAATTATTACCGCACTTTATGTATTAAACGAACGCATAAAAGGAGCATAAAATGGATTGGCTTACAACTTGGACGCTATGGCATTGGTTGATTTTAGGTTTTGTGTTATTAATTGCCGAAATCTTGTTGCCGGGCGTGTTTTTGCTATGGTGGGGATTAGCCGCCTTGGTGATTTCCGCCGTTGCCGCGCTGATGCCCGATTTATCCTTGATTGCATTAACGATTGCCTATGCCGTTTTGGCGCTTTTATTCAGTATGTGCTGGTGGAAATACCAACATAAAAAAGATCAAAAAGACCAACGGCAAACCTCGCTAAATCAGCGTGATCACGCAATGTTGGGCGCGAGAGGTACCGTGCAGGAAATCGCTCAGAATGGTATCGGACGCGGTCATTTCGGCGATACGACGTGGCGGATCCAAGGAATGGATTTACAGTCGGGCGACGTTATTGAAGTGCAAAAAGTGGAAGGTATCACCTTATTGGTACGAAAAATAGAGAAGTAGAATGAAACATTTAGTGATTTTTGCGCATCCGAACGTGAATCAAAGTTTTAACAAAGCGATTTTGGATCGCGTGATTGCGGCGGGCGAACAATCGGGAACGGAAACCCTTGTGCGGGATCTTTACACGATGAATTTTAATCCCGTGCTTTCGTGGGAAGAATTGCAAGCGGCGAATCAAAAAATTACGCCGGCAGAAATTAAATATGAACAGCAACTGATTGATCAGGCGGATTTGATCACCTTAATTTATCCGATTTGGTGGATGGGTTTTCCGGCGATTTTAAAAGGTTATTTGGATCGTATTTTAAGTCACGGCTTTGCTTATAAAACCGAAAACGGCGTATCCGTCGGATTGTTACAGGGTAAAAAAATGCAGCATTTCATTACCCTCGGCAACAGCGTGGAAAAATATCAAGAATGCGGTTTTGCCGATTCGTTGCGTGATTGCTTGGTAGATGGACTGTTTAATTATTGCGGAATTAGTGACATACAACACCACATTTTCGGCAATGTTCACGGCGTGGATGATCAAGCACGCCAAGCAATGTTAGATGACGCCGAACAAATAACGCGACAAAATCTGACCGCACTTTTGAATCAAACGGAGAACAACGGAGACGCGCAATGACGACCGAAAATAATTTGAATAATTTTTCTCTCGTCAGTCGTTTATTCGGTAACTTGTTTTACCGAGCACCGACGGATCCGATTTTAAAAAATATTTTTGTCTGGCTGCGTCAAAACGGGCTGTCGCAAGTATGGGCGTTGGAAGGCGATACGCAAAGCAAACAAGCGCTGGAAAACCTGCAATTACCGCTTGAACCGCAGTTATTAGAACAAGAATATCAACGCTTATTCGGCGGAGAAACACCGTTGGCGAATCCCGCGTTATCCGCTTACGGCATTGATGTGGCGGCATTCGAAAGTTTTCGACAAGAACGCGGAATGCCTGCGCTGGAAAGTGCGGATCATTTCGGCTTAGTTTTTTTAACCGCCTCTTGGATAGAAGATAATTTAGATTCTGTTGCGGCGCAAAAAGAATTGTTCGAACGCTTTTTATTGCCTTGTGCCACACAATTTTTAGCGCGCACGGAAAGTCAGGCGAATTTGCCGTTTTATCGTGCTTTAGCCGTTTTATCGCGTGATATTCTTGCCGCCGCCGCGGATGAATTGGACGAAACCGACGAAGAATAAGCGCATAATAAAATCATCTGCGCCGATAAAATTTATCGTTGCGGATAGATAAAAGCCTTTTTGTAGCAAAACGATTTCCGCTTCAAAAGGCTTTTTTATTTTTGTTCCTTTCAATATTCCGTTATAATTGACCGCACTTTTTTCTAAAAAATACTCGTTATGAAACTCAATGCAAACAATAAAGTATTAGATCTTACCGAACCGCAAGTAATGGGGATCTTAAACTTTACGCCCGATTCTTTTTCCGACAGCGGGAAATTTTTTAGCTTGGATAAAGCCTTATACCAAGCGGAAAAAATGTTAGCGGAAGGCGCGACGATTATTGATATCGGCGGAGAATCTACTCGCCCGATGGCGGAAGAAGTCAGTCTTGAACAAGAATTGGCACGCGTCGTTCCTTTGGTAGAGGCTGTGCGTCAACGCTTTGATTGCTGGATTTCCGTTGATACCTCAAAAGCCGAAGTAATGCGCGAAAGTGCGGCGGTGGGAATGGATTTAATTAATGATATTCGCGCCTTGCAAGAACCTGCGGCATTAGAAATGGCGGCAGCGCTGAATTTACCCGTTTGTTTAATGCATATGCAAGGTCAACCGCGTACAATGCAAAGTAATCCGCATTATGAGGATGTGGTGATGGATGTGATCGAATTTTTGCAAAATCGCACCGCACTTTGCCTACAAGCAGGAATGAAACGCGAACAAATTATTTGGGATCCGGGGTTTGGGTTCGGCAAAACCGTCGAACATAATTATAAGTTATTGCAACAATTATCCCGTCTTTGCGCGCAAGGTTTCCCTGTTCTAGCGGGATTATCGCGCAAATCGATGATTGGTGCGGTGTTGGATAAACCGGTGGAAGAACGTTTAATCGGCAGCGTCACAGGCGCATTAATCGCCGCGATCAACGGTGCGAGCATTTTGCGTGTACACGATGTAGCGGAAACGGCGCAAGCGTTAAAAATTTGGCAGGCTACGAAGGTAGCGAAATAATTAATTTGAGGAATGAATTATGGCAGAACGTAAATATTTTGGTACGGACGGCGTGCGCGGTAAAGTCGGCACTTCACCGATTACGCCGGACTTTGTGTTAAAACTCGGCTGGGCAGCCGGTAAAGTGCTGGCAACCCAAGGTTCGCGCACGGTATTGATCGGTAAAGATACGCGTATCTCCGGTTATATGTTGGAATCCGCCTTGGAAGCAGGGCTTGCGGCGGCAGGGTTATCCGCTGCCTTTACCGGTCCGATGCCGACACCGGCAATCGCGTATTTAACGCGCACCTTTCGTGCCGAAGCGGGCATTGTGATTTCCGCGTCGCATAATCCTTATTACGACAACGGGATTAAATTTTTCTCCACGCAAGGAACAAAATTGCCGGATGATGTAGAAGAAGCCATCGAAGCAATGTTGGAACAACCGATGGATTGCGTCGAATCGGCGGAACTCGGACGTGCCAGCCGAATTAAAGACGCAGCGGGACGTTATATCGAATTTTGTAAAAGTACCTTTCCGGCGCATTTAAGCTTGGAAAATTATAAGATCGTGGTCGATTGTGCCAACGGTGCGACTTACCATATTGCGCCGAACGTAATGCGCGAATTAGGTGCCGAAGTGATCGAAATCGGCACTTCGCCGAACGGTGTGAATATTAATGAGAAATGCGGTGCGACGGATATTAAATCGTTACAAGATAAAGTATTGGAAGTGAAAGCGGACGTCGGCTTGGCGTATGACGGCGATGGCGACCGTTTGATTATGGTGGATCACTTAGGTAATAAAGTGGACGGCGACCAAATTTTGTTCATTATTGCGCGTGAAGCCTTACGCGCCGGAAGTCTGAAAGGCGGCGTGGTCGGTACGTTAATGAGTAATATGAGCCTTGAATTGGCGTTGAAACAGTTGGCGATTCCGTTTGTTCGCGCGAATGTCGGCGATCGTTATGTGTTGGAAAAAATGCAAGAACATCAGTGGGGATTAGGCGGCGAAAATTCCGGTCATATCATTATTTCCGATAAAAACACCACCGGAGACGGTATTATCGCATCTTTGGCGGTATTGGCGGCAATGGTGCAACATAAATTATCATTAAATGAATTGGCAAGTGCGGTGAAATTATTCCCACAAGTGTTGATCAACGTGCGTTTTGCCGGCGGTGCGAATCCGTTGGAAAGCGAAGCGGTGAAAACCGTTGCACGGAATGTCGAAGAAAAATTAGCCGGAAAAGGGCGAATTTTATTGCGTAAATCCGGTACGGAACCGTTAATTCGCGTAATGGTGGAATGTGAAGACGGCGAACTGGCACAACAATGTGCGGAAGAAATCGCCGAAGTGGTGCGTAACAGTTAATTTTTAAAGGTGTCGGGATTGTCTCGACGCCTTATTTTTCTATTTTTCGGAGAAAGCAATTTGTGAAAATTTTTATTATGCGCCACGGAGAGGCGGCGGTGGTTGCACAATCGGATCAAGAACGACGATTGACCACGCGCGGACAACTTCAAGCGAATTCCCAAGGAAATTGGCTGAAATCCGTTGAGTCACGATTCGATAAAGTGATTGTCAGCCCTTATGTGCGTGCGCAAGAAACCTTTGCGCAGATTAATCAAGTGTTTGAAAATCAACTTATCAATGTGTTGGAAACTTGGGACGGAATCACGCCTTACGGTATCGGCACCAATGTAGCGGATTATCTCAGTGTGTTGGCGGCGCAAGGAAAAGAACGCGTATTATTGGTTTCGCATTTACCGCTGGTCGGTGAAATTATCGCCGAATTGTGCGGTAAAAATCCGGCGAGTTTCTATCCTGCAACGATTGTCGGCGTCGAGTGGGACGGGCAACACCAAGGCAAAGTGGTTGAAATCAAATATCCCGATTAAAAAAACAGCGCATTAGTAATGCGCTGTCAGTTTATTGACAAAGTATACTTAAGTAGGATGGGTTTTAGCTCATCATATTGAAATAATTATATTTTTGATGGGCTAAAGCCCATCCTACCCATAAAATACGATTTAAATCAGGTTTGTCATCAGTCTGACAGCGTATCAGTAATGCGCTGTTTTAATGAGTTAATTCAAGTATTTAAATACTTTTACAACCTTATTTACACCCGACACATTGCGCGCAATTTCTGCTGCTGCATCGCCTTGTTCAGCGGTGACATTACCCATTAAGAAAACTTCACCGTTTTCGCTGATCACTTTAATATCGGTGGTTTTCACGGCGGAATCCACTAACATTTTCGATTTGATTTGTGTAGTAATCCAGCTGTCTTTACTAATTTGTCCCACGGTAATTTTCGGCGCGACGCGCAATTCGTTATACACGTCATTCACACCATCCACGCCTTTCGCCAACGAAGTGGCAATATCTTTTAAGCCTTCGTTCGGAATTTGTCCGATTAAAAGAACGCGGCTGCTGTAAGAGACAACATTCACACGCGCTTCCGATTTAATCTGTTCGTCTTGACGAATGGCGGAAAGCACTTTTTCTTCAAGGGTTTCATCGTCAACTTGCGTGCCGACGGTTCTCGGATCTGTGGCGACTTTGGTTGCTACGGCTGCCGTGCCGGCAATGCCGGCGACCGTTGCGGTGACACAGCCTTGTAAGATAAACGCGGCACCTAAAAGTAACGCGAGTTTTTTCAATTTATCGTTTTTCATTATAAAAGACTCCTTTTCTATTTCCTTAAGTTTGGCTTGAAACCGGCACTTTTGTCAAGTTACGGATGCGAAAATAGCGCGTGATCGATAAGCTCACAAATCGCATTTACAATAAACAAATGATTTTCCAGAATACGGCTTTCCTTACTGGTAGGCGCGGCGATTTCCAAATCGTTTTCGGTTAAAAAACCTTGAATATGATCATTATGCGCACCGGTTAATACGATCACATCGACTTCTTTATTTAAAGCGCAGTTAATGGTGTCTAAAACCGTTTCTTCATTGCCGAAAGGCGTAAATGCCACCAAAATATCGCCTTGCACGGCGACCGCATTAAATTGGCGCTGATAAAAGCCGCCGGATTCATTATCGGAAATAATTGCAGAACCCACCGCACTATCAAGACTTAATAAGACGGAAGGAAAACTCGGGCGTTCCAATTCATAGCGGTTTAATAGATTGGCGACCAAAAACTGTGCATTAGCGTAAGAGCGCCCGTGTCCGCAAACAATGATTTTGTGTCCGGAGAGAAGGCAAGTGACGATTTTTTGTGCCGCCGCAACAATAGTTTCCGACAATAAGCTGGAAGCGGAAATTTGAGTTTGAATACTTTCGGTATAAAGATCTTTAAGCTTATCTAACATAATTTAATTAATCATCAAGAAAATTGGGAATCCATTCAATATCGGTCGCCGATTGACCGAATGCGACCAAATCAAAACGACAATCCGTATCTTCTAAACTGCGCCCTTGTTTGGCGAGCCAAAGTGCGGCGGCATTAATCCATTTTTGCTGTTTTTGCCAATCGACGCTTTCGATAGCCGAACCGAATCGATCGTTTTTGCGTTGGCGCACTTCCACGAAAACCAAAGTGGATTGATCGGACATAATCAAATCCAATTCGCCGCCTTTCACATATTGATTGGCGGCAATAAATTTCAATCCTTGCGATTGTAAAAAAAGGCGAGCTTGATGCTCAAAGCTCGCCCCTTTTTGGCGTTTGGAAGTAAACATTGTTAATTACTTAATATGCCGATTTCGCCGTTTTGATATTGGAACCACGTCATATCGCGTTCAATGTTACAGTTCGGGCCTGCGCTTAATTTGCCGGTTAAACCGGTAATGCTAAAGCCCGGAACTTGACGTAACTCATTGAATTGATTGATTAACAACCACGCATCCGATCCCATTGCATACAAGCGCATTAAGGAATAATCCCCGTTGGTAAATGCAGCGACTTTTTTGTATTGATCGGAATCAATGTCTTTGAAGAACGGAATATCACTAAATTGTAACCCGTTCATCAATAAACGATATTCCGGGCCGTTGTTCGGCGAATTGCTGCGTGAGCTGGCGTACAATTTTAAGTTCGTTCCCGCATTGTCGATAACGGTTTTGATTTCCGCTAATTGTTCGCTGGTCGCCACGATATAAAGGGCTTGGGCGTTTTCGCTTAAACCGGATTGCAAGGCAAAATTAATATCGTCGGCTTGATTGTAGAATTTAATATTCGCATCGGTCGCCGCCAAACGTTGCCAACGCACGTTAAAGGCGGAGGCGGTGCGTTGACCTAAATCGCTTTGCGGTACAATCACCAACGGATTGCGAATACCTTCGTTCCAAATGCGATCGGCGGCGGATTCCGCTTCGTCTTCCGGCGCTAAACCGTAATAACAAAGTTGTCCGATAGCACGCGCGCCGGCTGTGGAGTTCAAGGTAAGCACATTTAATCCTTGCACGGCAGACGGATTATTTAAAATCATATCCACATTTTGTTTTAATAACGGCCCGACAACGGTAGAAATACCTTGTTGCTTCGCTTGGGCAAGAATATCATCGATAGAAGCGGACATCGTATCGAATACTTGAACCTGAACGGCGGAATCGCCTTTTGCGTCGTCAAAGCCTTTTTTGATCGTATTACCGATTAATTGCGCGTCGCCGCTTAATGGCAATAACAGCGCAATTTGATTTAAATTGGTTTGTTGGAAATTGAACAAACCTTGTAATTCCGTCGGGAATAAATAAGCGGCGCTGTGGTTAGGGTAGGCGGCTTTCCAATTTTGTAACGCCATACTTAACTGCGAAGGCTGATTTAAATTGTCGTTATAGGCTCTTGCCAATGCCAACCAACCGCCTAATGCCGCGCTACCTTCGGCGGAAGCATTGTTGATCGCACCTTTATTGGCACTGCGTAATAACGCCCAAGTGCGGTCATTATTGGCTTGTTTTCTTTGCGTATCGGTTAAAAAAGTATCCACTTGAATGCGTGCTTTTACTGCGTCGATCGGATTATTACGATTTTCCGCAATACGCGCCGCCACTTCATAATAACGAGAACGTTGAGACGGTGATAACAAACCTAAATTGATCAATTTTAATTGATTTTCCGCCGTTTCATTATTGCCTTTCACTGCGGAAATATGCGCATCGATAATGGATTTATCCAACAGCTGTTCTTCTTTCAGATCTTTCAACTCGGCTAATAACGCTTCGGCTTGCGCGGTTTTATTTTCGGTGACTAACACACGTGCCGCCAATAATTTATAGGTTTGTTGATCTTCAAGATCCGGCGTTTGCTCAATTTTATTCATATAAAACTCGGAATTGGCATTCGCATCATTTTTTAACACGCCGGTGAAGCTACTGCCGAATAAGGACGAACAGCCGGCAAGCAGCAGCGCGAATAAAAAAGGCATTAATTGATTTTTTAAATTAATGCGTTGTAATAGAATAGTCATAATTACTCCGTTGTGAACACAATCGGAATGATCTTACTTATCTCAATGATTAAAATCAAATAAAAGAAGTTAAAAAATGAATAATTCAATCGGAACTTTGTATATCGTCGCCACACCAATCGGAAATCTGCAGGATATTACCCAGCGCGCACTGGAAACTTTTGCGCAAGTGGATTTAATTGCGGCGGAAGATACGCGTCACAGCGGGTTGTTATTAAGTCATTACGGTATCAAAAAGCCGTTTTTCGCTTTACACGATCATAATGAACAGCAAAAAGCCGGCTTGCTCGTGGAAAAATTGCGGCAAGGTACGAATATCGCCTTGATTTCCGATGCCGGTACGCCGTTAATTAGCGATCCGGGGTTTCATTTGGTCAGACAATGTCGCCAAGCGGGAATTAAAATCGTGCCGTTGCCGGGCGCTTGTGCGGCAATTACCGCACTGTGCGCGTCGGGTATTGCATCCGATCGGTTTTGTTTTGAAGGATTTTTACCGGCAAAAAGCAAAGCGCGCCGCGATAAATTGGAAAATCTCGCGCAAGAAGACCGCACTTTGATTTTTTATGAATCCACTCATCGTATTTTAGATTGCTTGGCAGATATTGAAGCGGTTTTCAGCGCGGATCGTTATGTTGTTTTGGCGCGTGAAATCACCAAAACTTGGGAAACCATTCACGGTGATCTCGTCGGGCTTTTGCGCCAGTGGGTTGCGGAGGATCCGAATCGCACCAAAGGCGAAATGGTGTTGATTATTGAAGGGCTGCCGCAAAAGCAAGAAACGGAATTTTCCGCGCAAGCAGTGAAAGCCTTAACCTTAATTGCGCAAGAATTGCCGTTGAAAAAAGCGGCGGCAATCGTCGCCGAACTTTACGGTTATAAGAAAAACGCGTTATATCAATTTGCATTGGAAAAAAATAAAGATTAATAATCTTGGACATAGCGCCTATTTTTATGAAAAAAGGTTATATAAAGGCGGCGATTTGTGTATAATTGCGCCTAATTTAGTTTTAAGAGGAAAACGTAATGAGTCAGTTTTTCTATGTTCATCCCGAAAATCCGCAACCGCGTTTAATTAATCAAGCCGTTGAAATTTTACGCAACGGCGGCGTGATCGTTTATCCGACGGATTCCGGCTATGCGTTGGGATGTTCGGTGGGCGATAAACACGCAATGGATCGAATCGTACAAATTCGTCGCTTGCCGGAAAATCATAATTTTACTTTGGTTTGCAGCGATTTATCCGAATTATCGACTTATTCGGTGGTGAGTAATACTGCATATCGATTGATTAAAAATAATACGCCGGGACGTTATACTTTTATTCTGACGGCAACCAAAGAATTACCGCGTCGTTTAATGACGTCCAAACGCAAAACCATCGGGATTCGCGTGCCGGATAATCGCATTGCCTTGGCGTTGTTGGACGCTTTGGGCGAACCGATTTTATCTTGCTCGTTGATGTTACCGGGCGAAGAACATATTACTCAATCGGATCCGGAAGAAATCCGTGATCATTTGGAACGCCAAGTGGATTTAATTATTCACGGCGGTTATTTAGGTCAAGAACCGACGACGGTGGTGGATTTAACCGAAGACACACCGGTGATTTTACGCGAAGGCAGCGGAGAAACTGCGCCGTTCGTCTAATTTTAACAGCTAAGACGCTTGTGAAAGCGACAACAGAGGAAATATGAAAGAAAAAACCACAAACACGCGCGAAACGAAATCTTATTCTACGTCTAAATCCGTAGCGCAAGGGAAAAGCTCCGCCACGGGAAATAAAGCAAATACGCCGATTAATGCGAATAAAGCGGCGGCAGACGGGGAAAAATTACAGAAAGTGCTGGCGCGCGCCGGTCAAGGCTCGCGCCGCGAGATTGAAGCAATGATTGCCGAAAATCGCGTCAGTGTGGACGGAAAAATCGCCGCATTGGGCGATCGCATTGATGTGCATTCCGGCGTTAAAGTGCGTATTGACGGGCATTTGGTCAATTTAACCCAAGCGCAAAAAGAAGTTTGTCGCGTGTTGATGTACTACAAACCGGAAGGCGAGCTTTGTACGCGGCGGGATCCGGAAGGACGCGCCACGGTATTCGATCGTTTACCGCGTTTAACCGGTTCGCGTTGGATTGCGGTAGGACGGTTGGATATTAACACCTCCGGTTTACTTCTATTTACCACCGATGGTGAATTAGCGAATCGCTTAATGCATCCGAGCCGTGAAGTGGAACGGGAATATTCGGTGCGCGTTTTCGGTCAAGTGGATGACGCGATGATCAACCGATTGAAAAAAGGTGTGCAGTTGGAAGACGGTCCGGCGAATTTTAAAGCGATTAAAGCGGTCGGCGGACAGGGCATCAACCAATGGTTTGACGTCACGTTAATGGAAGGACGCAATCGCGAAGTGCGCCGTTTGTGGGAATCGCAAGGTATTCAAGTCAGCCGTTTGATTCGCATTCGTTACGGCAATATTAAATTAATGAAATCCTTACCGCGCGGCGGTTGGGAAGAAATGGATTTGGCGAATGTCAATTATTTGCGCGAATTGGTCGGCTTGCCGCCGGAAACGGAAAGCAAGTTGGATGTGACCAAACAACGCCGCCGTCCGAAAACCGGACAAATCCGTAAAGCGGTGAAACGTTATACGGAATTAAATAAACGTTATAAAAAAGCCTAAAAACACACCGCACTTTAAGTTTTTCAACGAAAAAGTGCGGTTAATTTTGAGAAGATTTTATGAAAATACAACAACTTCGTTATATTGTCGAAATCGTTAACCAAAATTTAAATGTTACCGAAGCCGCCAATACGTTATTCACTTCACAGCCGGGAATCAGTAAACAAGTGCGTTTATTGGAAGACGAGTTAGGCTTGGAAATTTTCGAACGTAACGGCAAACACATTAAAGCCTTAACACCCGCCGGAAAGAAAATCGTTGCGATCGCGCGGGAATTATTGGTTAAAACGCAAAGCATTAAAGCGGTGGCGAACGAATATACCCAGCCGAATCACGGCGTATTGCGGATCGCCACGACGAATACTCAAGCGCGTTATATGTTGCCGTCGGTGGTGGAACGTTTTTCCAAACAATATCCGGACGTCAGTTTGCATATTCATCAAGGCTCGCCGACGCAAATTTATGATGCGTTATTGTCCGGCGAAGTGGACTTCGCCATTACCACGGAAGCGCAATATTTGTTCGATGATGTAGTTTTGTTGCCTTGTTATATGTGGAATCGCTCGGTGATTGTGAAACCGGATCATCCGTTAGCGCAATGTGAAAATTTAACCATTGAAGAACTTGGTAAATATCCGTTGGTAACTTATACCTTCGGCTTTACCGGCGTGTCGGATTTGGATTATGCCTTCAACAGCGCCGGCATTTTGCCGAATATTGTATTTACGGCAACGGATGCGGACGTAATTAAAACTTATGTGCGTTTGGGCTTGGGCGTCGGAATTATGGCGTCAATGGCGCACACTGAAGCCGATTCGGATTTATTGGCGATCGACGCAAGTCATTTGTTCCGCGCCAGTATGACCCAAATCGCTTTCAAACACAGTATTTTCTTGCGTAATTATATGTATGATTTTATTAATTATTTTTCACCGCACTTGACGCGTCCGTTGGTTGAGAAAGCGGAAAGATTACACGATAATAACGCAGTGAAAAAATTATTCGACAATGTCACCTTAAGCGTGCGTTAATCGGATTCGTTAATATTTTCGCCTCGGATAAAAAGGAACCCGATAAAAAGGGTGTGTTTTGTGCGAAAATATGATAAAACTACGGCTTATTTTTTATTACTTCTTATAGGAAACAGTATGTCAAACTTACAAAATATCATTGAAGCGGCATTTGAACGTCGCGCCGAAATTACGCCAAAAACCGTTGATGCCGAAACTCGCGCGGCGATCGAACAAGTTATCGAGGGTTTAGATAGCGGTAAATATCGTGTTGCCGAAAAAATCGACGGTGAATGGGTGACACACCAATGGTTGAAAAAAGCGGTGCTTTTATCTTTCCGCATTAACGACAACCAAGTGATCGACGGTGCGGAAACCAAATATTACGACAAAGTGCCGTTGAAATTCGCCGATTACGATGAAGCGCGTTTCCAACAAGAAGGTTTCCGCGTAGTGCCTTCCGCAACCGTGCGTAAAGGTGCTTATATTTCTAAAAATGCGGTATTAATGCCGTCTTATGTGAATATCGGCGCTTATGTGGGCGAAGGTACGATGGTGGATACTTGGGCGACCGTAGGTTCTTGCGCGCAAATCGGTAAAAACGTGCATTTATCCGGCGGTGTGGGTATCGGCGGTGTGTTAGAACCGTTACAAGCGAATCCGACCATTATCGGCGATAACTGTTTCATCGGCGCGCGTTCCGAAGTGGTGGAAGGCGTGATCGTGGAAGACGGTTGCGTAATTTCAATGGGCGTATTTATCGGTCAAAGCACCAAAATTTATGATCGCGAAACCGGCGAAATCTTCTACGGCCGCGTACCGGCGGGTTCCGTGGTGGTTTCCGGCAGCCTACCGTCTAAAGATGGCAAATACAGCTTATATTGCGCCGTGATCGTGAAAAAAGTGGATGCCAAAACCCTTGGTAAAGTCGGTATCAACGAATTATTGCGTACTATCGACGAATAATCTGTCAATTTCTGAAAAAGCCGAATTGCCTGATGCTGTTCGGCTTTTTTATTTTAGGGAAAGAAACGTGAGTAAAAATATATTGGTCAGCGCCTGTTTATTGGGCGAAAACGTGAAATATTCCGGCGGCAATAATTTTTCCTCAAAATTGACCGCACTTTTACGCCGATACGACGTAAATATCATCCCGATTTGTCCCGAAGTGCTGGGCGGATTGCCGATTCCGCGTTTGCCGGCGGAAATTATTGCTGCCGATATCATTGATTGTAACGGACAATCCGTTCTAGCCGAATTTCAACGTGGCGCCGACGCTGTATTACAACGGGCGAAACAAACGCATTGCCGAATTGCCGTATTAAAAGAAAACAGCCCGTCTTGCGGCAGTCGATTTATTTATGACGGCACTTTTAGCGGCACTTTAATCGAAGGCGAAGGATTGACCACGCAATTATTACGTCGGCATCATATCGAGGTTTTTTCCGAATTGAATTTGGCGGAATTGGAAAATCGTTTGAAAAAAGAATACCAAGATGAGGAAAAATAACGTCGGAAAGGGGGACTTTCCGACCATCGAATTAGCAATATTGCTGCAAAATTTGTGCGATACCGTCGTCATCGTTGCTTAATGTGACTAATTTCGCTTGTCGCTTCACTTCTTCTTCCGCATTGCCCATCGCCACGCCTAAGCCGACGGCATTAAGCATACTGATGTCATTATGATTATCACCGAAAGCAATTACGTTTTCCGGACTGATTTGCCAAAGGGCTAACAGATCTTTCAACCGTCCGCCTTTGCTATTGCCGTTTTTCGCCACATCCACGCGATCGATCCAAGACCATTCGCAGCTAAATTGATCCGTCGGTAACTCGGCAACCGCTTGTTCCATTACGCTGCGCTGCGGATGACTGATAACGAATTTCCAAATAATTTCGTCTTCGCGTCGAATCAACTGTTCGAAACTGTCTAATTGGCGTAAATTCGGGCGAATTTGTTCCGGGCAATGTTGCACCCACGCACTGAATTTTTGCATATGTTCGTTAATTTGTAGAAAATTCATCGCATCGCGCGAATACATTAACAAATGCGTTTGATATTTTTCCGCCACTTTTACCACTTGCAAAGCTTGTGCTTTGGAAAGCGGATTTGCCAGTGGCATCGAATTCGTTGCGGTGTCGTAAAGATAAGTGCCGTTACAACAAATAATCGGCGTATCCAGCTGTAATTCGTAATGATAAGGGCGCGCGGCGGTGTGATGACGACCGGTCACTAAAACGACTTTAATGCCTTTTTCTACAAGACGTCGAATCGCCTGTTTACTGGAAGGCAGAATTTGTCCCTGACTATTTAATAACGTGCCGTCAAGGTCGAAGGCAACCACTTGATAGGTCATAGATTTCCTTATTAACGATAGAATTTAACCGAATTATAGAGATTTTGGGCGATAAAAGAAATAAACCGCATTGATTTTTGCCGAAGAAAAGACGGCGAGAGGCGCCGTCTGTAGGTGGTCTGTAGATAAATGGGGCAAAAGTGCGGTGATTTTTTGCCGATTATTCGGCAGGAAAAACAAAAGGATTGATGCCGCTGCGGGCGAAACCTTTTTCTTCCATTTCCACATCCAAGAAAACGGAGGCTAAATCATCGGCAATAGGTTCGACGTGCGGATCTTTTTCCTGATACATCACTTTCAAATAACTGTGACAATCGCCGCAGCTTTCCGCTTTCACCGGCGCGAATTCGCTGTCTAACGACCAATAATCCAACTTTCCGCTTTGATCGCAGTTCGAACATTTACTGCGTACCATATTCCATTCGCTTTCGCACAGAGAACAATGTAAATAACGCAAACCTTGGGTCGCGCCGAAATGAACCACACTCGCCGTCGGCGCCGAGCCGCAAACCGGACAAAGGTGTAAGTTTTCGCCGCTTTCCATTTTGGCGTTATGCGGAATTTGTTGTGCCAACTGCAGCCAATAAAGAGACAGCGCCGCCCAAATAAAGACCGCTTTGTCGCTTTCGACCGCAGAAAAATCTTGCGCCAATAATTTATCCGCAAGGTGATTCAGTTCGGCTTGCGAGGCTTTTTCTAACCAATCAATAGTCGTCAACAAGCTTTCGTTAAGATTCTCGTTGGTTTTGATTTGCGCTAACAGCGCATTTAAAGCGGTTAGCCAGTAATCATCGCGCTGCCAACGGGCATAATCAAGCGGCGTCGTTTGTGCGGTTGTTGAGATTGTTGTCAAATGCTCGATTTTGCCAAGCGGCGTATTTTCCAATAAATCAAGCTGCGCTTGAGCAATGTCGGCAGCAAACAACAGGTAATCTTGCATCGGATGATTTTGCGCTAAATCTGTTAAGCGTTTAATCCGGCGTTGATAAAGATTTTTCGGGTTGGCAAATAATAAGGGCGGATTATGGAAAGAGCTCGCCGCTTGTTGAATTTCATTTTCGGGAAGAATTTTAATACTCATTTTATTTGTATCGCTGTTAAAAAAGTGCGGTAAATTTTACCGCACTTTTATGGTTTAAGGGGATTATTTGCCTTGTTTATCGGCTAATTGTTGTTGCAGTTTCGGTTCGACTTCATCACGATACCAACGCGGGTGATGTTTTTTCGCCCAACGTACCGTAACCCAACCTTCTACCATTCCGCGAATGGATCCTTTCACCCAGAACGCCATATACATATGTACCATAATACCGGTGAACAGCATAAAGGCGCTGGCGGAGTGGAGTAAAATGGCAATGCGAATCACCGGAATCGGGAAATTATGGGCGAAATATTGTCGCCACATAATAATGCCGGTGACTAATAAGGTGAACATTGCCAAGATCAACGTCCAGAACAACATTTTTTGACCGAGGTTATATTTTCCGTTGTCGGAAACGGCGTGTTCGTTGCCTTTTAATACCTCGTGGATATTTTTCAGCCAAACCCAGTCGTTTCGTTCCGGAATATTATGTCGCCAGTAAACCAAGCAAAGGATGACGAATGCGACGAACATAATCAAACCGGTGAACGGATGAACCATTCGGGCGATTTGCGGCGTACCGAGAATATCCGTCAGCCAAGCGAAATCCGGAAAGAAAAACGCCAAGCCGGATAAACCCGTGGTAAAAAAGCAAATCACTAATAACCAATGGCTCAATCGTGCAGGAAGTTTATGACGCACGATTTTGTGATCGTTACTAATCGTGATCTTACTCATCTTTGCCTCCTTCGTGTTCCGTTTCATCGTGTGCTTCCAATTCTTCCGTATTCGGCCCGACCGCAAGATAGTGGGCGATTTCACTGAGGATAATACCGCCGAATGCCACAGCGGCAACCGGTTTTAAGACATCTTTCCAGAGTTTCACCGTCATATTGATTTGCGGATCTTTCGGTAAGCCGGAATAAAGCTCCGGTTTGTCCGCGTGGTGTAGCACATACATAACGTGCGTGCCGCCGACACCTTCCGGATCGTAAAGTCCGGCATTTTTATAGCCGCGCGCTTTCAAATCCGCAATACGCGTTTCGGCATATTGCTTCATTTCTTCCTTGCTACCGAAACGGATCGCGCCGGTCGGACAAGTTTTCACGCAGGCAGGTTCTTGCCCGACGGTAACGCGATCCACACATAGCGTACATTTATATACGCGATGATCTTCCGGATTCATTCGCGGAATATTAAACGGACAGCCGGCGATACAATAACCGCAGCCGATACATTTATCCGATTGGAAATCCACAATACCGTTAGCATATTGAATGATCGCGCCCGGCGAAGGACAAGCCTTCAAACAGCCCGGTTCGCTACAATGCATACAGCCGTCTTTGCGAATAAGCCATTCCAAACGCTCGTTTTCTTCCACTTCGTTGAACTTCATTACCGTCCAAGCTTTCGCGTTCAAATCAATCGGATTATCGTAAGAACCGACGCATTTTTCCGGTTCGGCGCGCAAGTCGTTCCATTCGGAACAAGCGACTTGGCAGCCTTTACAACCGATACAAGTGGTGACGTCGATTAATTTCGCCACTTCCACTTGATGATCCCGCGCGTGTGGTGCCGGTGTAAATACCGATGTCGCGGAGGATTTGATGATATTTTGAGATTGAACGACTCCCATATTATGCCTCCGCTTTTTCGATATTGACTAACATACATTTCGATTCCGGCGTTTGCGTATTCGCATCACCGGCGCGCACTGTCAAGTTATTAGCAAAGAAACCTTTCTTCGCTTTAGTGACGGTCGCAAAGCCCCAGTGAATCGGAATTCCCACCGTGTGAATCGGTTTTCCATCGGCAACTAACGGACGAATACGTTTCGTCACCACAGCAACGGCTTTAATATAGCCGCGTTTAGAGGAAACTTTGACGTGATCGCCGTTTCGAATACCTTTTTCCGCCGCTAATTGCTCACTGATCTCAACGAATTGTTCCGGTTGTGCAATCACGTTTAATAAGGAATTTTTCGTCCAATAGTGGAAATGCTCGGTCAGGCGATAAGTCGTTCCTACATATGGGAACTCGCTTGATGTGCCTAAATCCGCTTTATCGCTGTCCAATACGCGTGCGACCGGGCTGGAAACCACGTTCGGGTGCAACGGATTGGTGCCGATCGGCGTTTCTACCGGTTCATAATGTTCAGGGAACGGGCCGTCAACCATTCGTTCGCGCACGAATAATCCGCTGACGCCTTCCGGTTGCATAATAAACGGCAATGTCGGGCTGTTAGGCGCCGCCGTGCCGAAATCCGCCACATCGATATAGTTCCAGTTTTTACCGTTCCATTTAATGAGTTGACGTTTCGGATTCCACGGATTTCCTGCTAAGTCGGCGGAAGCACGGTTATAAATAATACGACGGTTCATCGGCCACGCGAACGCCCAACCGAGGGTGTTACCCAAATTAGACGGATCCGAGTTATCGCGATTCGCCATTTGATTGCCTTTTTCCGTCCATTGTCCGCTATAAATCCAGCAAGCGCCTGAAGTCGTTCCGTCATCACGCATTTGTGCAAAGCTTGAAAGCAGCTGACCTTTTTTCAAAATCAGGTTGCCGTTGGCGTCGTATAAATCTTCCAAGGCATAGCCGTTATTTTCTTTCGCCACTTCTTCCGCTTTCGGTTCAAGCGGATTCGCGTAATTCCAACTCATCGCTTCTAACGGTTTAACCGGCGCTTTGCCGCCTTCTTTGTGATAAAGGTGAAGCAATTCGGCGCGTAGTTCCGATAAAATCTCGCCGTCGGTTTTCGCTTCGCCCGGCGGCTCGGCGCCTTTCCAGTGCCATTGCAACCAACGACCGGAGTTAGCGATAGAACCGTCTTCTTCGACGAAACAAGTTGTCGGCAAGCGGAAGACTTCGGTTTGAATTTCTTCAGTTTTTACATCGTTAAATTCACCGTAGTTTTTCCAGAATTCAGAGGTATCGGTGACCAGCGGATCCATAATCACCAAGAATTTTAATTTACTCAGCGCTTTGATGATCTTGCCGGAGTTCGCATAAGAGGCGATCGGGTTCATTCCTTGACAGAAGAAACCGTTGACTTTGCCTTGATACATATCCTCGATATAACGGAATTGATCCGTTCCGCCTTTCGGTAATTTCGGCAAATAATGATAACCGAATTGATTATCTTGCGTCGCGTTATCGCCGTAGAAGGATTTCAGCATACTCACCATAAACTTCGGCGTATTTTGCCAATAGTTTACTTGATCTTTCATCATTGTTTTCGGTGTAATTCGATTGAGGAACGAGCTTAAATCCGCATCACCGTCCGTCGGCAACGGAATATAACCCGGCAACATCCGAGGGAATAAACCCAAATCGGTGATACCTTGTACGTTAGAGTGACCGCGTAACGCGTTCACGCCGCCGCCGGAAACCCCGATATTACCCAATAATAATTGGATCATCGCCATTGTCCGAATATTTTGCGAACCCACCGTATGTTGCGTCCAACCTAAAGCATAAAGGAAAGTTGCCGCTTTTTCCGGTGCGGAGGTTTTAGCGATTTCTTGGCAGAATTGTAAGAAATATTCTTGCGTCGTACCGCAAATACGTTCCACCATTTCCGGCGTGTAACGATCAACGTGCGTTTTAAGCATATTGATGACGCAACGCGGATCTAGCATTGCCATATCGCGTTTCGGTTGTCCTTCTTCGTCGAATTGATACGCCCAAGTGGATTTATCGTATTGACGAGTTTCAGGGTTATAACCTGAGAATAAACCGTCTTCGAACTTGAAGTTTTCGTTAATTAAGAAAGTAGCGTTAGTGTAATGTTTAACGTATTCGTGTTGAATTTTATCGTTGTTGAGCAAATAGCGAATGACGCCGGATAAAAATGCAATATCCGTACCCGGACGAATCGGCATATAAATATCCGCTACGGCTGCCGTGCGGTTAAAGCGCGGATCCACAACGATTAATTTGGCTCCGTTTTGTTTTTTGGCTTCAATCGCCCAACGGAAACCGACAGGATGTGCTTCCGCTGCGTTACCGCCCATCACGATAACTAAATCGGCATTTTTAATATCAACCCAGTGATTGGTCATCGCACCGCGACCGAATGATGGAGCAAGACTTGCTACCGTCGGTCCGTGTCAGATACTCGCTTGGTTGTCGGTAAATACGATACCAAGGGAGCGAACGAATTTTTGCGTCAAAATACCGGTTTCATTGCTACAAGCGGAACCGGCTAAGAAACCTGTCGTCATCCAACGGTTGACTTCTAATCCTTGTTCATTGTGTGTGATAAAGTTGGCGTCACGGTCGTTTTTCATATGGCGAGCAATACGTTCGATAGCTTCGTGCCAAGAGATACGTTTCCATTCCGTTGAGCCGGCTTCGCGGACTTCAGGATAACGAACGCGACGTTCGCTGTTGACATAATCTAATGCGCCGGCACCTTTAGGGCATAATGCGCCGCGGCTGACCGGATGATCCGGATCGCCTTCGATATGAAAGAGTTTCCCTTTCGTATTCATTGCGCCGTCGCCAAGGCTGTATAACAACATACCGCAGCCTACGGCACAATATGTGCAGGTATTACGCGTTTCTTTGGCGCGCAATAATTTATATTCGCGAGGGGCGGCTAATGCCGTTGCCGGGGCAAATCCCAACATCGCAGCCGATGTTCCCGCCATACCGCCTGCACAGATCTTAAAGAATTTTCTTCTGCTGACCTGCATAAAGTACTCCTTGATTTCAACAAAAAGGGTTTGTTGAATTGTTTTGTAGTAGTAAACTTAAATCATTCGTTGATGAGTAGCTGACGATTCGGTTCGGTCAAAATGTTACAAAAATGTATTACATTTTAAACAAACTGATAATCTCACGTAGAATACGCTTTTTTGCGGATAAAAGCTAGCGAAGATAAGGGGACATAACTTGATCTCAATCACAAAAAAAGCAAATTTTTGTTACAAAAAATTAACATTAGAAACAAATAATCCGGTTTTACACTGCGAGGAAAAAGATGAGATTATTGCGACGGAAGTGCCGGTCGCCTTGGTGTATAACGGCATCAGCCACGTCGTAATGATGTGTTCGCCGCAAGATTTGGAAGATTTCGCCCTCGGCTTTTCCATCACGGAAGGCATTATCGACAAACCGGCAGATATTTACGGAATGGATATTGAGCACAGCTGTCACGGCATTGAAGTGCAAATTGAAATGGCGACCCGTTGTTTCGTGGCGTTGAAAGAACGTCGGCGAAATCTGACCGGACGCACGGGCTGCGGCATTTGCGGTACGGAACAACTCGCGCAAATTACAAAAAACTTGCCGATTTTACACCGCACTTTACGCCTAGAATTAGCGAGATTGGACGATTGTTTGCGTGATTTGCGCGCCGCACAGAAGCTAGGTTTGCAAACCGGTTCCACCCACGCCGCCGCGTTTTTTGATCCGCAAGGGCATTTATTAGCAATTCGGGAAGACGTCGGACGGCACGTCGCCTTAGATAAATTATTAGGCTGGTATGTGAAGCAAAACAAACCGCAAGGCTTTGTGCTAGTCACCAGCCGAGCAAGCTATGAAATGGTGGAAAAAACCGTCGCTTGCGGCATCGAAATGCTAATCGCCGTATCCGCCGCAACGGGAATGGCGGTGGAAATGGCACAACGCAGCGATCTCACCTTAATCGGCTTCGCCAGAGAAGGACGCGCAACGGTATATTGCGGAAAAGAGCGGTTGGTTTTTTGATGATTTTTGCGATTGGATTATGAAAAAAACACTAAAAGAACCCTTGTTTTTGCTTGTTTCTTGTTCTAGTATATCTCACAAAGTAGCACTTTAGGAGAGAATTATGTTAGGACGCTTAAGACAACAAGGCGGCGCAATGGTATTAACCGTGCCGAATGCGATCGTTACGCAAATGGGCTGGCAAGTCGGTAACAGCGTCAATATCGAAATGCAAGGTGACTCTGTGATTTTAAGCGCGCCAAAACGGCAACCTAAAGGGAGTAAAAGTTTAAAACAGCTGCTCGCCGGTATTGATAGTCAAGAGATCGCTGCGTTAAATGCCGAAATGGCAGACTGGAATGATGAGCCGCAAGGAAAAGAAATATGGTAATGCGAGTGCCGAAAAAAGGGGAAATTTGGTATGTTGATCCCGATCCGACCAGTGGAAAAGAATTGCGCAGCCCGCATTATTTTATCGTCGTTTCCGAACAAGTTCTTAACAAAGCATTAGGCGTTAGCATTTGTTGCCCGATTTCAAGCGGGGGTAATGCGGCACGTTCACAGAGCGTTACCGTCGTAATGGACGGCAATAGCACCAAATCCGGCAAAGTAACGGGCGTAATTTTATGCCATCAGGTCAGAGCCTTGGATTTACAAGCGCGTAATGCAAAATATGCTACGACAGCTGAGGATTACTTAATCGATGAAGTAGTAATGAAACTGGTGGATTTAATTGATCCTCAGTTGTATTGATTCTAAAAACTAAGCGACCTCACAAAAAAACACTTGACCTTAACCTAAGGTTAAGCTTTATGCTTAACGGCGAAAATTCATTTCATTCAATCATTAAAGAGGAAGAAAAAATGACAACAACCGTTTTAGCATTAAGCGAATTATCCTGCCAACATTGCGTAAAATCCGTGAAAAAAACCTTAGATGCCATTGAAGGCGTGACAAGCGCCGAGGTGACGCTTACTTCCGCAACGGTGGAAGGTGATGTGGCGCCGCAAGTGTTAATCGATGCGATTATCGAAGCCGGTTATCAAGCGGAATTGGCGACGGATTCAAAGTAACTCCGCTACCTGAAGCGGCATCCGAATCGGCGGAACAACCGGATGCCGAACCAAAGGTAGCGTTCGAACAGCAAGCTCAAACCACCTTATCATTAGACGGCTTAACTTGCGCCGCTTGCGTTGCCAAAGTACGCAAAGCATTGCTGAACGTCAACGGCGTGAGTGACGCGCAAATTAATCTCGCCGAACGTACCGCATTGGTTTTTGGTCAACCGGATACCAATGCGTTGATTCGCGCAGTGATCGACGCCGGTTATCAAGCGGAATTAGTTGAGGATGAAACCACCCGTCGGGAAAAACAACAAGCCCGTATTCGTGCGGAGATTTCTTTACGCAAACGACAAGGCGTGATTGCCTTATCGTTAGGCGTTTTGTTGATGGTTTGGGGTTTTATCGACGGAATGATCGTCACTGCGACAAACCAAGCTTTTTGGATCGCAACGGGATTCGTTACGTTGATCGTAATGATTTTTAGCGGCGGACATTTTTATCGTAGTGCGTGCCACAATTTGCGTAAAAAAAGCGCAACGATGGATACGTTAGTGGCGCTAGGCACCGGAACCGCGTGGGTGTATTCAATGTTCGTCAGTGTTTATCCCGATTTTTTCCCGCTGCAAGCCAGACATTTGTATTTTGAAGCAAGCGCGATGATTATCGGTTTGATCAATATCGGCAAAATGTTGGAAGCCAAAGCGAAACAACATTCTTCGCGCGCTCTTGAGCGATTATTGGATCTTACGCCGCCGACGGCGAAAGTGGTGGACGAGCAGGGCGTGCACGAAATTCCGTTGGCGCAAGTGCGAGAAGAAATGATTTTGCGTTTGCAAACCGGTGATCGCGTTTCGGTGGACGGTACGATTATTCAAGGTGTTGCGTGGATTGACGAAAGTATGTTAACCGGCGAGCCGATTGCCGTAGAAAAACAAACGGGTGATAAAGTCAGCGCCGGTACCTTGGTTTCGGACGGCACATTATTATTCCGCGCCGAACAAATCGGGCAGCAAACCACCTTGTCGCGCATTATTCGATTGGTGCGCCAAGCGCAAAGCAGCAAACCGAAAATCGGGCAACTTGCCGATAATATCGCAGCGGTTTTTGTGCCGGTGGTCGTCACTATTGCAATACTTGCTGCGATTTTGTGGTATGCCGTCGGACCGGATCCGAAATTGTCTTATACCTTGGTGGTGTTTACCACGGTATTGATTATCGCCTGTCCTTGCGCATTGGGATTGGCAACGCCGATGTCGATTATTGCCGGTATCGGTCGCGCGGCGGAATTGGGCGTTTTAGTGCGCGATGCCGACGCGCTGCAAAAAGCCGCCGAAGCGGATACGATTGTGTTTGATAAAACCGGTACTTTGACAAAAGGTGAGCCGAAAGTGACCGCACTTTATTGCTTTAACGGTTTTGATGAACAACAAATCGTTACTTTTGCCGCCGCGTTGGAACAAGGTGCCGGACACCCGCTAGCTAAAGCCGTGTCGGCATTAGCGACGGAAAGACAGCTGAATTTACCTCAACCGGAAAAATTTTTCACCCTGAAAGGCTTGGGCGTTAGCGGTGAAGTGGCGGGTGCGCGTATTTTGCTAGGCAATGGTACATTAATGGCGCAACGGCGGATTGATATTCAATCGGCGACAGATTTGACCGATCGCGAAAGCGCAAAAGGCGCAACGGTGATTTTTTTAGCGGTTAACGATCAACTTGCCGGCGTATTTGTCATTCGCGATCCGTTACGCGAGGACAGCGTTACGGCGCTGCGGCGTTTACATCGTCAGGGTTATCGTCTGGTAATGTTGACCGGTGATCAAGAAAAAACCGCACAAGCGATCGCCGAGGAAGCGGGCATTGATCAAGTTATCGCGGGCGTATTACCTGACGGCAAAGCGCAAGCGATTCAAGCATTGCAACAACAAGGACATAAAGTCGTGATGGTCGGCGACGGTATCAACGACGCGCCGGCATTGGCGCAAGCGGATGTGAGCATCGCAATGGGAAGCGGCAGTGATATTGCTGTAGAAACCGCCGAATTAACCTTAATGCGCCATAGCATTAGCGCCGTCGCCGACGGATTAATGCTGTCAAAAGGCATTTTGCGTAATATGAAACAAAATCTATTCGGTGCTTTCGTGTATAACGCATTGGGTATTCCGCTCGCTGCCGGTGCGCTTTATCCGCTGTTCAGCGTGTTGCTTAACCCAATGGTTGCCGGCGCGGCAATGGCATTATCTTCCATTACCGTTGTCACAAACGCCAATCGTTTACTGCGTTTTAAAATTAAAGATTAACAAGATCTAAGCTCAAATAAGCTGATACAAGGCGATAATCAACGGCATAGTCACCACGCAAAGCAAGGTGGTGACACCGTAAATGGCGCTAGCTTTCTGTGCATTTTTATTGAACAATAGCGCCATTTGCGTCACCGTTGCCGCCGCTGGACTGGTGGTGGCAAGGAAACTAATCATCGCAATGGTTTCGCCGTTTTCCACCCAGTGTGCCGCTCCGGTAAGTTTAATCACCAACATCAAACAAATCGGAATTAAGATCAAACGCAAAAACGTCACCAAATAAATTCGTTTCGAAGAAAAAATCGAGCGCAAAGGAATAGAGGCGATTAGCATTCCCGCGATAATCATTGCATTCGGACCGATCATCGCGCCGACGGCGGATAAAGCGCCGGTAATTACGGCGGGCAATTTGATTTGAAACGCGAACAGCGTTACGCCCAAAATAATCGACAAAATATTCACGTTTTTAAATACGGTTTTTAGGGTTAAATTGGATTTGCCGCACAGCAACATCCGGCAATGCGTCCAAAATAAAAAGGTTTGCACCACGATAAAACAACTGGCGTAAATCACCCATTCTTGCCCGAATAACGCCGCAACTAAAGGAATAATCAAATTGCCGGAATTAGAATAAATGGAGGCGGCGTGTTCCAACGGATCCAGTTTGAACAAATTCTTACACAAACGCCCAAACAGGATCAAAATAATGTGCAAGGCGACAGCCATTCCCAGCGACAGCAATAATCCTTGCAAAATCGCCGGCGTATAAGAAATCTGGAAGGCATTAATCATCACCGCGGGGCTGATAATATACAGCCCGACGACGGAAAGCGGGTAGCTGTCTTTCGAATTTAACGCTTTGGCTTTAACTAAAGCGTAGCCCATTAAAACGGCTAAGGTCAGTTCGGCAATTTTTTGGGCAAGCAGGAAAGCGATCTCCATAAAATTCACCAATAATCGGATTCAACTTGAATTTCATACTACACCTTTTCATCATTGAAATGAAAATAAAAACCACAGAATCGCGGAAAATTGCTATAATTTGCGTAATTTCCGACCGCACTTTTCAAAAGTGCGGTTTATCTTTTGAATATTTCGGGAGGCAATTTTTATGTCTTTACAAGTGAATTCCGTTGCGCTGTTATTAGTAGTGCTGATTTTGCTCGGCGTATTGGGTAACAACAATTCCATTACGATTTCCGCCGCTGTGCTGTTGTTAATGCAACAAACCTTTTTAGCCAAATATATTCCGTTTATGGAGAAATACGGCTTAAACCTCGGCATTATTATTTTAACTATCGGCGTATTAAGCCCGATTATTTCCGGCAAAATTCAGCTGCCTTCGTTCGGCGCATTTTTACATTGGAAAATGTTTCTTGCCGTTGCGGTGGGCGTGTTGGTGGCGTGGTTCGGCGGACGTGGCGTCAGCTTAATGGGCGCGCAGCCGACCTTATTGACCGGCTTATTGCTCGGTACGATTTTAGGCGTGGCGTTTCTCGGCGGCGTGCCGGTCGGGCCGCTTATTGCGGCGGGTATTTTATCGCTGTTTCTAGGGAAATCTTAATCAACGATTATTAGGTATAACAAGCGCCGTCCTTCGGATTTTGCCGGTTGACGGCGTAGATTTTTTAATCGGTCGGCTTGTGTCGATTTATGCAAGCGTGAAAAATCGTGAAATAAAAGAATGAAAAAAGCAATATACAAAACAGAATTCAATCCGTTACAGCAATCTCTCGCGGCGCAATTAGACGAAATGATGATCATCGATCAGCGTCGTTTGCTTTCTCGCATTAAAGGCTTGATTCGAATTAAAAATCAAGCAGCGCGCGATACCGTCGCGGCGGAAATTCAACAACAAATTCAAGCGGCACAAGCAAAATTTGCACAGCGCCGTGCTATGGCAGAAAAATTTACGACGGAAAAAAGTGCGGTGGAATTTCCGTCTAATTTACCGGTGAGCTTGCGCAAAGAGGATATTTTACGCGCAATACAGGATCATCAAGTGATCGTCGTCGCCGGTGAAACGGGATCGGGCAAAACCACGCAGCTGCCGAAAATGTGTCTGGCACTGGGACGCGGACAAAAAGGATTAATCGGTCATACCCAGCCGCGTCGAATCGCCGCGCGTTCGGTGGCTACGCGTATTGCGGAAGAATTACACACGGAACTCGGCGGATTGGTCGGTTATAAAGTGCGTTTTAATGATCAGATCAGTGACGAAACGCAAATTAAATTGATGACAGACGGTATTTTGCTTGCTGAAATTCAAACGGATCGCTTTTTAAATCAATATGATACTTTAATCATCGACGAAGCGCACGAACGCAGTTTAAACAATGATTTCATTCTCGGTTATTTAAAACAGCTTTTGCCGAAACGTCCGGATTTGAAGGTAATTATCACCTCGGCGACCATTGATGTGGAACGTTTTTCCAAACATTTCAATAATGCGCCGATTATCGAAGTGTCCGGTCGAACTTATCCCGTGGAAGTGCGCTATCGTCCGATTGTCGAAGATGAAGAACAAGATCAGTTACAAGGCATTTTAAATGCCGTGGATGAATTGCAATCGGAAGGGCGCGGCGATATTTTGGTTTTTCTCAACGGCGAACGGGAAATTCGCGATACGGCGGAAGCTTTGCAAAAGCACGAGCTGCGACATACGGAAATTTTGCCGTTATATGCCCGACTTTCCGCGCAGGAACAAAACAAAATCTTTCATCCGAGCGGATTAAATCGCATTGTTTTAGCTACTAACGTAGCGGAAACCTCGCTCACCGTGCCGGGTATTAAATATGTCATTGATCCGGGTACGGCGCGTATTTCGCGATATAGTTACCGCACCAAAGTGCAACGCTTGCCGATCGAGGCGATTTCGCAAGCTTCGGCGAACCAACGAAAAGGACGCTGCGGACGGGTATCCGAAGGGATTTGTATTCGACTTTATTCGGAAGAAGATTTTAATTCGCGTCCGGAATTTACCGATCCGGAAATTTTGCGCACCAATTTGGCGTCGGTTATTTTGCAGATGACCGCGCTCGGCTTGGATGATATTGAAAATTTCCCTTTTGTGGACAAACCGGATACCCGACAAGTACAAGACGGTCTGAAATTATTGGAAGAATTAGGAGCGATTTCTCCGGTAAAACCTAAGGATGCCGACACGGCATTTCGACGAAATGTTCGCCAACTGACGGAACAAGGAAAACGCTTAGCGCAATTACCGGTGGATCCGCGTTTGGGCAAAATGTTGCTTGCAGCGAGCCAAAACGGATCCTTGCACGAAGCGATGATTATTGTGTCCGCACTTTCAATCCAAGATCCGCGCGAACGACCGCAAGAAAAACAACAATCCGCCGACGATAAACATCGTCGCTTTGCCGATAAAAAATCTGATTTCTTAGCTTTTGTGAATTTGTGGAATTATCTGCAAGAACAACAAAAAGCCCTAAGCAAAAATCAATTCCGACGCTTGTGTCAAAAGGATTATTTGAATTATTTGCGCGTGCGCGAATGGCAGGATATTTACCAACAAATCCGTTTAGCCGTGCGCGAAATGGGCTTGCCGATTAATTCGCAAGCGGCGGAATATGTGCAAATTCACACCGCACTTTTAAGCGGATTGTTGTCCCATATCGGGATGAAAGAAGCGGAAAAACAACAATATCTAGGCGCACGAAACGCACATTTTGCCATTTTCCCGAATTCCGTCCTGTTTAAAAAACAACCTAAATGGTGTATGGCGGCGGAATTGGTGGAAACCTCGAAATTATGGGGCAGAATGGCGGCGGAAATTGACGCGGAGTGGATTGAACCGCTCGCCTTGCATTTAATTAAAAAATCTTATGCCGAGCCGCGTTGGTCTAAATCGCAAGGCGCGGTGGTGGCGGAAGAAAAAGTCAGCTTATATGGCGTGCCGATTGTGGCGGGCAGAACGGTCAATTACGGTGCGATAGATCCGGTCATCAGCCGCGAGATCTTTATTCAATCGGCGCTTGTGGAAGGCGATTGGCACACGAAACATAAATTCTTTTTCGAAAATCAAAAATTGATTCGTGAAGTGGAAGAATTGGAACATAAAACCCGCCGCCGCGATATTTTGGTGGACGAGCGCGTACTGTTCGAATTTTACGATCAGCGCGTGGGTGCGGAAGTGGTCTCGCAAAAACATTTCGATACTTGGTGGAAGAAAGCGCAGCGTGACGATCCGGAATTATTGAATTTCGAAAAAGCATTTTTAACCAATGAAAATGCCCAAGTCAGCGAATTGGATTTTCCGAATTTCTGGCATCAAGGAAATCTAAAACTGAAATTAACCTATCAATTCGAACCGGGTACGGATGCCGACGGTGTGACCGTACACATTCCGTTGCCGTTGTTAAATCAGGTGGAAATGCACGGATTCGATTGGCAAATTCCGGGCTTGCGCAACGAGCTGATTATAGCCTTAATCAAATCCTTACCGAAGTCTTTACGCCGCAATTTCGTGCCGGCGCCGAATTATGCGCAAGCTTTTTTAGGTCGCGCGCAGGCATTGGAAAAACCGTTATTAGACAGTTTAAGCTATGAATTGCGCCGAATGACCGGCGTGACGGTGGAACGCGAAAGCTGGAATCTTGATTTATTACCACCGCACTTAAAAATGACTTTCCGCGTGATTGACGATAAAGGCAAAAAAATCGCCGAAAGTATGGATTTGGACGAGCTGAAATTTCAACTGAAAGATCAGGTTCAAGAAAGCATTTCGGCGGTGGCGGACGACGGTATCGAGCAAAGCGGCATTCATCTTTGGAATTTCGATCAATTACCGCAATATTACGAACAGAAAAAACGCGGATTTACCGTGAAAGCTTATCCGGCGATTGTGGACGAAAAAGAATCCGTAGGAATCAAATTATTCGAAACCGAATTCGAACAAGCGGTGGCGATGAAGCAAGGTTTGCGCCGTTTATTGCTGCTTAACGTGCCGTCGCCGATCAAATATTTGCACGAAAAACTGCCGAATAAATCCAAACTCGGCTTGTATTTTGCGCCTTTCGGTCGCGTGTTGGATTTAATCGACGACTGTATCGCTTGCGCGGTGGATAAACTGATTGAGGATTTCGGCGGCGTGGTGTGGAACGAAACGGATTTTGACAAATTGCGCGATTATGTGCGGGAAAATCTCAATGAAGTGACCGTTGATATCGCCCGACAAACGGAACAATTATTGACGCTCACTTTTGAGATAAATAAACGTTTGAAAGGCAAAATGGATTTTACAATGGCATTTGCCTTATCGGATATTAAAGAACAGCTTAACGGCTTGATTTATCAAGGATTTGTAGAAAAAAGCGGTTATGCGCGCCTGCCGGATTTATTGCGCTATTTGCAAGGTATTGATAAGCGAATGGATAAACTGGCGCAAGATATTAACCGCGATCGGGCGGCGATGTTGCGCGTTGAACAGGTGACAACGGCGTATAAACAATTATTAGCGAAATTACCGAAATCTAAACCGATTTCGGCGGAAATTCTGGAAGTTCGCTATATGATCGAAGAACTTCGCGTCAGTTTATTTGCTCAGCAGCTGGGCACGAAATATCCGGTATCGGATAAACGCGTTTTAAATGTGATTCAAACCTTGGGTTAATTTAAGGGGATTCCCTGTTATTTTTAGGAGTAAATATGGAAAGCAAAACAGCAAACGGCAAGGTTTTTTTAGTCTTGCTCTTGGGCGTATTATCCGCCTTCGGGCCTTTTGTCATTGATTTGTATTTGCCGGCATTGCCGCAACTGGCGGAATTTTTCGCGGTAAATACCTCGATGACCCAATTAAGCTTAACCAGTGCAATGGTCGGCTTGGCGGTGGGACAACTATTTTTAGGCCCGCTAAGCGACAAATTCGGGCGTAAAAAACCGTTAATGCTGTCGTTAATTGTTTACACGATTACCACCGCACTTTTAGTGTTTTCGCCGAATATGGAAAGCTTTGTCATTTTGCGCGGCATACAAGGTGTCGCGGCGGCGGGCAGTGTGGTGATTTCTCGCGCCGTTGCAACGGATCTTTATCGCGGCAGAGAAATGACGCGCTTTTTCGGTTTGTTAATGACGGTGAACGGCATTGCACCGATTGTTTCACCGGTGTTAGGCAGTTTATTGTTGGAATATATGAGCTGGCGCGGAATTTTCATTTTTTTGACCGCACTTGGCGCGGTATTATTCATCATTTGTTTGCGCTTAAAGGAATCTTTAGCCGCGGAAAAACGCCTGCAAACCGGCGTGTTAGCAGGATTCAAGGTGTTCGGGCCTATTTTTCGCAACAAGATTTTTATGCAATTCGTGTTAATGCAATCTTTTTCCACGGCGGGAATGTTCGCCTATATCGCCGCTTCACCTTTTATCTTTCAAAGCTTTTACGGACTAAGCGCATTCCTGTTCAGCTTATGCTTTGCCGCTAACGGCGCCGCTTTGGTGATCGGTTCGAATATCGGCGGAAAACTTGCGCCGAAACTTGCCTTAAAGTGCGGTACTTTCGGCGCCTTGATTTTAGCTTGCTTCGTTGCTTTTAGCTTAATTACGCAAATGAATGTCTGGGCGGTTGAAGCAGGATTCTTCCTCTTATTGTTATTTATCGGGATTTTACTGCCGACGGTTTCCGCATTGGCAATGGATCGCGAACGCCGTTATGCCGGCAGCGCCTCGGCATTATTAGGCTTTTGCCCGTTCTTCCTCGGCGCCGTAGTGTCGCCTTTAGTTGGAATGGGAAATATTTTTTATTCGACCGCACTTGCCATATTCTGCGCCGGCGCGGTGTTGACGGTGATTTATTTTTTAGTTCGAAACGAATTGAAAGATTAACGGATTGTTTATCTCAGGCCGCACACGAAAGTGCGGTCTTAGACTATTGACAACCTATGATGCGAAAGGGGCGTATTCCATACGCCCCTACGAAAAATTAAAAATCCATTGAAAATCAAAATGTTATGGTGTTTATGTAGGGGCGTATGGTATACGCCCCGATAATAAAAAAACTTTGTCGATAAACTGGAATATATTGTATTGTATATTGATTGTGTAGTCAGTTATTGATGAAATTGCACTTTAGGGCAAAAAATCACCGCACTTTGTCGAAAAAATAAGGCATAAATAATGCCTTAAAAAAGAGAAAAACAATGACCATTCAACCGATTTTAGACATCATAAGTCCCCATTATGCTCGCTTGGGTGAGGATATGTCCTTGCATTGCAAAATGCAGATCGTTGAAGCGGAAGCCTTGCGCTAAGTTAAGTTTGCAATCCAAAGCATAAACGATTAATTCATAGCGGTGGCGGCAATTTGGTGGCGCCATTCCGCCGTAATAAGAGGCTTCGGTAAGATCGAATTGTCCTAATACGCTTGCCCAACTGTTTGCGCCTTGAACGAAATCCGTCGCGCTTATGCTTTCGTTTTCTTCGAGAGAAGTGCGGGTTAAATCGGCGATTAACCAATGGATCCACACGAAACCGGAGGCGGTAATTGCGTCTTTATCTTCCAAGACGACAGCAAAAGATTGCGTGCCTTCGGGCGCATTATGAATTTCAAAAGGAATCGAATAAGTCGGCATTCCGTTCGGGCTGAATTGGTTTCCGCGTTTGCCGTATTTATCTTCAAACTCGCCTTGTCGAATGGCGCGGCTAATGAGCTGCATCATATTTCCTCCTGTTCGGGTTAAGAGAATTTCAGTATAAGCCTTTGTTTTTGAAAAATCTATGGGATTATTTCGATTGAAAATCCTCGGATTATTTCAAATTAAGAAGTGATTTATTTGAATGGGATCACAGTCTAACGGAAGGTTTTTTATTAGAATGAAAATGGGTTTCAGAAATAGGAGAGGGTATGAATATAAAAACTTTTTTTAGCCTGTTATCGACGGCGCGCAATCGAAATTTATTCTTTTTTTGTTTTTCCTTTCTTTTTGCCTTTGTAATGACCTTGCTGTTCTCGGACGACACATTTACTCGAATCCAAAATTACGTCTTATTTTTACTATTTTTTTCTATCAGTTTATGGGTTACGGAAGCCATTCTGCCTTTTTCAGTCAGTATCTTGATCATCGGTTTTTTAGTTTTGATTATGGGAAAAAGCGAAGCTTACGATGCAATGAAATATTTGCAAACGTGGTCGGATAGCGTGATTTGGCTGTTTTTAGGCGGTTTTTTCCTCGCCGAAGCAATGAAAAAAACTAAACTGGATTTGATGCTATTAAAAGCCGTGTTGCCGAAATTCGGTACTAATCCGGTTTATGTATTGTGGGGATTGATGTTAGTTACGGCGATAATGTCAATGTTAATGAGTAACACGGCGACAACGGCAATGATGATCGCCACCGTCAGTCCGTTATTTTCCGGCTTAGGAAATCGCATAAATTTATCGAAAGCCTTATTGCTCGGCATTCCGGCGGCAGCTTCGGTCGGCGGAATGGGCACGATTATCGGCTCCGCACCGAATGCGATTGCCGTCGGCGCCTTGGAAAAATTAGGTTATCCGATTTCTTTTTTAGAATGGATGATCGTCGGCACGCCGCTCGCTTTCGTGTTGTTATTTATTTTCTGGAAAGTGTTGGTGAAAAAATACAATGTGGCGGAACAGGGCGATTTGGATTTTGATTTTTTATCGGTGACGCAACAAAGTGAAAGTGTGCAAGAGAAAACTCATAAGGGCATCGTGTTGATTATTTTGGCGATTACCTTGTTTTGCTGGTTGACTTCCAAATGGATCGGCATTCCGGTTGCCGCTGCGTCAGGCATTCCGATTGTGGGATTAACAATGTTAGGCGTGTTGGATGCGAAAGATGTGCGTCAATTACCTTGGGATACTTTAATGCTGGTCGCCGGCGGGCTAGCCTTGGGATTGGCGATCGAAGAACAACAAATCGCAACGCATTTTGTTGAGAAAATCAGCGGTATTCAAGTCAGTTTCATAAGCTTATTGGTGTTGTTCGGCTTTATCACCGTTCTTTTGTCCAACTTTATGAGTAACACTGCGGCGACAACCATTCTTATTCCGATGGGCGTATCCCTCTTGGCGATGATTAACGGCGACGATGTCAATCCGATGATTTTACCGTTAGTGATCGGATTAAGCGCCTCTTGCGCATTATTCTTACCGGTTTCCACCCCACCGAACGCCATAGCTTTCAGTACGGGTTTAGTAAAACAATCGGAATTCCGCTTAGGCGGCATTGTCATCGGGCTTTTAGGGCCAATACTCAGCATTATTTGGATATTGGCAACCAGCTTGTTGTGGTAAAACAAACAGAAAAATCACCGCACTTTAGTGTTATGTTTGCACTAAAAGGTGAATAAATAAGAAGATAGGGTGGACGGAAGTTCACCTTATTCCATTCCCCTCATATTCATTTTTGTGGACTTACGCCCATTCTACCAATTATTGTTAATTGAATAAAAAATACTCGACATTTGTTTTTTTTTGTTCAAATAAGCCTGTTTTTTAATCTTATCTAAACAGGAGTTTTCTATGCAATTTTCTCGTATTTTTCGTTTAACTGCGTTGGCAATGTTATGTTTTAGTGGCGTTGTTCAGGCAAATAATTCTGCGGAGTCAATGTCTTTTGATGATGTAGTGCAGGCTTATGAAGATAAACAATATGATAAAGCCTTTAAAGGGTTTTTATATTACGCCGAAAAAGGAGATACAGCAGCTCAATTTTATTTAGCTCTTATGTATGATGATGGGCAAGGTGTTACAAAAGATGATAAACAAGCGGTTTATTGGTATGAAAAAGCGGCGGAACAAGGAGATGCACAAGCTCAATTCAATTTAGCCGTTATGTATAGAAAAGGGCAAGGTGTCACGAAAGATGATAAACAAGCGGTTTATTGGTATCAAAAGGCGGCGGAGCAAGGAAATGCAAAAGCTCAAAATAATTTAGCTTTTATGTATGGGAATGGGCTAGGTGTCACAAAAGATGATAAACAAGCGGCTTATTGGTATCAAAAAGCGGCGGAGCAAGGAAATGCAAAAGCTCAATTTAGTTTAGCCGTTATGTATAGAAAAGGGCAAGGTGTCGCAAAAGATGATAAACAAGCGGTTTATTGGTATCAAAAAGCGGCGGAGCAAGGAAATGCAACCGCTCAAAATAATTTAGCTTTTATGTATGGGAATGGGCTGGGTGTTGCAAAAGATGATAAAGAAGCGGCTTATTGGTATCAAGAAGCGGCGAAACAAGGAGATTCGGATGCTCAATTTAATTTAGCCATTATGTATAAGAAAGGACAAGGTGTCACAAAAGATGTGAAACAAGCGGTTTATTGGTATCAAAAATCGGCGGAGCAAGGAAATGCAAGTGCTCAAAATAATTTAGCATCTATGTATGAGCACGGAGAAGGTGTCAAAAAAGATGCTAAACAAGCGGCTTATTGGTATCAAAAAGCGGCGGAACAAGGAGATGCAATGGCCCAATTTAATTTAGGTGTGATATATTTTAAAGGACAAGGTGTAAAAAAAGATACTAAAAAAGCTAAAGCGCTTTTTAAACAAGCTTGTGATGGTGGTGATAGTGACGGCTGTAAAAACTATCAAATTTTATCTAAATAATTTTTAACTAAGGGAGTAATATTAATGCAAAGTTCATATTCAATTTTGGGATTTTTAGAGCCGTAGGATGGGCTTTGCAAGTGAAAATCGGAAAATAAACAAGGGCGTTTGAAAAACGCCCTTTTTGCGCCGTTAAATAATCGCGCGGTACAAAATTATAACGTCGCCGCTTTCATATTACGCACGAATTCGGCAAGTTCGGTTAAACATTGGGCGTGATTATCTAAATTACGTTCAATGATTTTTACCGTGGCGGAGCCGGAAATCGCACCGGCAGCGCCTAGAGCCAATGCCTCTTTCACTTGTTCCGGTCGGGCGATGCCGAAACCTTGTAGAATCGGTGCGGAGCCGTGTTTTTTCAGTTGCTCGACTAAATTATCCAAATTCGCCGCGTGGCTTTGGTTTTCTGCGCTAGTCACGCCGGCGCGCGAAACTAAATAGGTATAGCCCTCGGTGTGTTCGGCGATGCCTTGAACGGTTTGTTCGTCCGCATTCGGCGGGCAAATAAACACCGGTTGTACGCCGTGTTTTTTCGCCGTTTGAATATAAGGTTGCGCCGCCAATAACGGAATATCGGCAACCAAAACGGCATCCACGCCGATTTGTGCGCAGCGGTGATAAAAACCGTCCAAAGTTTGCGCATAAATTAAATTGGCGCAAAGTAATAAGCTTATCGGAATATTCGGATATTTCGACCGCACTTTTTCTAATAAGCGGAAGCTTTCTTCCGTGCTGCAACCGGCGTTTAACGCGCGATTATTTGCCGCTTGAATCACCGGCCCGTCCAATAGCGGATCGGAAAACGGAAAACCGAGTTCAAGCGCGTCCGCACCGTTATCCACCAAGGTGCAAATAATCTCAAAAGAGCGGTCGAAATCCGGATCGCAAAGGGTGACGAAAGGCACGAATGCACCTTGACTTTGCGCGCTTAATTGTGCGAATTTTTGTTCAAAACGTCCCATTAGATCGCTCCTTTTTCCGTTAAAATTTTATCCACTGTAAAAATATCTTTATCGCCCCGACCGGACAAATTCACCACTAATAGCTGTTCTTTATCCGGATTTTGTTTAATTAATTTTAAAGCGTGCGCCAATGCGTGCGAACTTTCCAATGCAGGAATAATGCCTTCGTGGCGGGCTAAGGCTTGGAAAGCGTCAAGGGCTTCGTCATCGGTGATACTTTCGTATTCGGCGCGTCCGATAGCGTGCAAATGCGCGTGTTGCGGCCCAACGGAAGGGAAGTCCAATCCGGCGGAAATGCTGTAAGATTCTTCGATTTGTCCGTCTTTGGTTTGCATAATCGGTGATTTCATTCCGAAATAAATCCCGACCGTGCCGTGGCGCAACGGTGCGCCGTGTTCGCCGGTTGCAATGCCTTTGCCCGCCGGTTCGATACCGATTAAACGGACGGATTTTTCTTCGATGAAATCGGCGAACATTCCGATTGCGTTGGATCCGCCGCCGACAGCTGCGATTACGGCATCAGGCAAGCGACCTTCTTTTTCTAAAATTTGGCGTTTGGTTTCTTCGCCGATCATTTTTTGAAACTCGCGCACAATGGTCGGGAACGGATGCGGGCCTGCCGCCGTGCCTAATAAATAATGGGTGTTTTCATAGTTTGCCGACCAATCGCGCATCGCTTCGCAGCAGGCGTCTTTTAACGAACAGGATCCTTTTTGCACGGACACCACTTCCGCGCCCATTAAACGCATCCGAAATACGTTAGGCGATTGGCGTTCCACATCTTTCGCGCCCATATAAATTTTGCACGGCATATTTAACATTGCACAAGCTAATGCGGTGGCAACACCGTGTTGTCCCGCACCGGTTTCGGCGATAATGCGGGTTTTTCCCATTCGTTTGGCAAGTAAAATTTGACCTAACACCTGATTGGTTTTATGTGCGCCGCCGTGTAATAAATCTTCGCGTTTTAAGTAAAGTTTGGTTTTGCTGCCTTGAGTTAAATTACGGCATAAAGTGAGAGCGGTCGGGCGGCCGGCGTAATTTTTCAGTAAATCTTGGAATTCCTGTTGAAACGCTGGATCGTCTTTTGCTTCAACGAAGGCTTTTTCCAGCTGTTTTAATACCGGCACCAAAATTTCCGGAACATACATTCCGCCGAATTCACCGAAATAAGGGTTTAAAATTGTGTCTGACATAGTGCTTCCTTTGACTAAGTGTTTTAACTTCTTTCATACTACTACACTAGTACATAAAAGTGTAGTGTTTTTTATAAAAAACACCCCACTTTTTCAAGCAGGGTGATGAATTAAGGTGATTCTTGAGAAATAAGTTAATTATCTAATATACGGTTAAATAATTGTGCCAGTTTAGTGTGATCCTTTATTCCTGCCGAACTTTCTACGCCGGAATTTAGATCAATGCCTAAACAATGCTGCGCAAGTGCCGAATCCAAATTCTCTGCATTGATACCGCCGGCGAGCATTATGCTATCTTTAAGTTCGGCGGGAATGGTTGCCCAATTAAAGGTTTCGCCGGTGCCGCCTTGGCGATTGCCGTTTTTGCTGTCGAAAACGTAGCGATCAACGGCGGAAATCGGCTGAATTTGCACCGCACTTTGTTGTTCGGTATCCACGGAAATCGCGCGCCAAATTTGGCAATTTGGTGTTAATTCGGTGCGAAGTGCGGTGATAAATTCTTCCGTTTCCGAGCCGTGTAATTGCACGGCAAATAAGTTTAATTGCGCGGCAATTTTGCAAATAAAATCAATAGGTTGATTTTGAAATACGCCGACAAAACGTAACGGCGCTTGCACCACGAGTTCTTGCGCTTGGCGTAATGACAGGCAACGCGGCGATTTTTCCGCAAAAATCAAGCCGCCGTATAACGCACCTTGTGCATAAACGGCGCGGACATCTTGCGGGCGGGTTAAGCCGCAGACTTTGTTTTCGCCGAAGATAATGGCGCGAATCGCGCTGTTTAAATCTTCGCTACCCATTAAGCTACTGCCAATCAGGAAAGCGTGCACATAAGGTTTTAACTGTTGCACTTGGCGATGAGAATAAATGCCTGATTCGCTGATAATAATGCGATCCGCCGGAATCTGGCGGGCAAGCGACGGCGTGCGATTTAAATCGACGGACAAATCGTGTAAATCGCGATTATTAATGCCGATAACTTTTGCGCCCAGCGCAATGGCGCGATCCAATTCCGCTTGATTGGAGGTTTCGGTTAAAACGCCCATTCCTAAGCTATGGGCTAAATTCGCTAAGCGCATATAGGTTTCGTCATCCACCACCGAAAGCATTAATAAAATCGCGTCCGCGTGGTGATAACGCGCCAGATACACTTGGTATTCATCTACGATAAAATCTTTACATAGCACCGGTTGGGCGACAATATCGCGCACTTTTTTGATATAAGCGAAATTGCCTTGAAAGTATTTTTCATCGGTTAACACGGAAACCGCCGCCGCATAATGCTTATAAACGTTGGCAATGGCGTCCAAATTAAATTCGGCGCGAATTAAGCCTTTCGACGGTGAGGCTTTTTTACATTCCAAAATATAAGCGGGACGTTGATGCGTGCCTTTCGCCAGCGCCGTATAAAAAGAGCGGTCGGATTTTGTGATATTTTGTTTAAAACTTTCAAGCGGAAATACCGCTTGTTTTTGTTTGATCCATTCGATTTTATCCAGCACGATTTTTTGTAAAATCGTCGGTTTGTCGTTTAAATTCATTGTTGTCATAAGTGTTGTGTCGGCTGAGAAAATTGGTCAATATTATACGCGTTTTATTCGCCGATGATAGCGGATAAAACGCGTAGAAGGCAACGGGTTAATAGCGAGTTAATGCGGTTAATGTGTCGTAGGCTTTGCCGGTTGCCAAAAGATTCAAGACTTTTTCCGCATTATGTTTCAGATCTTCGTTGCCGAATAATTTGAGTAATAATGCCGTGTTCATTGCGACGGCTTGGGTGTGTTCGGGTTTGCCGTTGCCTTGTAAAAGTGCGGTGATCATTCGTGCATTTTCTTGCGGATCGCCGCCGCGTAAGCTTTCTAAAGGCTGTGGTTCAAAACCGAAATCATAAGGTGACAGGGTATAGCGCTCGATTTTGCCGTCGCGCACTTCGGCAACGTCCGTTTTACCGTGAATCGCCACTTCGTCCAAGCCGGCGCCGTGTACGATAATTGTATGTTTATGGCCTAAACGCGCTACGGTTTCCGCATAAGGCTGAATTAAATCCGGCGAATAAACGCCTAATAATTGATGTTTCGGGCGCGCCGGATTACATAGCGGGCCTAATATATTGAAGATCGTGCGTGTTTTTAGCGCTTGGCGCACCGGAACGGCGTGTTTAAAACCGGGATGATATTGCTGCGCCCATAAAAAACATAGATTAATTTCATCTAAGGCGCGGCGCGCGGTGTCGGCATCCATATTGATTCTTACGCCCAAGGCAGTGAGTACGTCGCTTGCGCCGCTTTTGCTGGAGACGCTGCGATTGCCGTGTTTGGCGACTTTAATACCGCAAGCGGCGGCGGTGATTGCCGAGGCGGTGGAAATATTAATGGTATCTGCGTTATCGCCGCCGGTGCCGACAATATCGGCGAAGGCGTAATTCGGTGTCGGGAACGGCTGTGCATTGGCGATCACAGCATTTACCGCGCCGCTGATTTCCTCCGGCGTTTCGCCGCGTAATTTGAGGGCGATTAAGGCGCCGGCGAGCTGTTCGTTGCTTAATTCGCCTTGTACGACAGCGGTGAATAAGCTTTGCGCTTGTTCTTGGGTTAAGGTTTTTTTATCAAATAATAAGCCGAGTAGTTGATCGATTTGCATAATATCTTCCTTTATTTTTATTAAAGTGCGGTGTTTTTTAGCGATAGATACTGTAAGTTAAGTCGTTTGCTTCATCGCCGGTCATTCCGCGGAATCCCCAGCAATGCGCCGGTTGCTCTTTTATGGTGATTTCAATATCAATCGGCGAAATGTCTAACTTATCTTCTAATTCGCAAAACAGCATTTTGATTAAGCGTTTTTTGGTAAATTCCGTTCGTCCTTGCATTAGATTAATTTCGATCACGGTAAAATCTTCGCTGCGACCTTCCGGATAAAAATAATCTTCCGCGTCCAAGCCGATAAAACGTAATGCGTGTTTTTTCGGCGGAATATCCAGTTCCAAATGCAAACAGTGGAAAATAATTTCCATTAATGCTTGTTTGCGCGGGCTGAGGCGGTGTTTGAGTCCGTAAACGATAATCATCGCAATGTCCTTATTGATTTAATAACCAGTGAATCGCATTTTCCAATAATTTCGAGCCTTGCACGGTTAAAATGCTTTCCGGATGAAATTGGAAACCGCAAATCGGCAAGTCTTGATGACGAAATGCCATAATAATTCCGTTGTAATCGGCGTTGACAATCAATTCCGGTGGCAATTCGCTGCCCATTAGGGAATGATAACGCGCAACGGGCATTGGGTTACTTAGTCCGGCGAACATTGCTTGTTCGTCGTGGTGAATCGCCGATACTTTGCCGTGCAACACTTCGCCGGCGTGAATCACTTTGCCGCCGAAAGCTTCGATTAAGGCTTGATGACCGAGGCAAATGCCGATCATCGGAATTTTGCCGATTAATTGTTTGATTAACGGCAATAAATTGCCCGCTTCGGCGGGATTCCCCGGACCGGGCGACAGAGCCAAAATGGTGTTCGGTTGTGCGAGGGCGATTTTTTCCAATAAATCCAGATCGCAATCGTTGCGATAAATTTGGACTTGGTGTCCCAATGTGCGGAATTGATCAACCAAGTTATAAGTAAATGAGTCAAAATTATCTAAAAAAACGATGTTTGCCATAATTTATTCCTTATCCTCGGCTGTTGGTTTGAATAATCGCATTAACGACGGCTTTGGCTTTGTGACGGGTTTCGTCCGCTTCCGCTTGCGGATCGGAATCCAATACTTCGCCGCAACCTGCTTGAATATAGGCGATGTCGTTTTGTACGAACGCAGAACGAATTACAATACAGGTATCGAAATTGCCGTCGGAAGAAAGATAGCCCACCGCGCCGCCGTAGCTGTGGCGTTTTTGTCCTTCGAAACGATAAATCAACTGCATTGCTTTAATTTTCGGCGCACCGGTGAGCGTGCCCATATTCATACAGGCTTGATAAGCGTGCAGTGCGTCCAATTCGGGACGAAGCCGTCCGACGACGCGGGAAACCAAATGCATAATGTGCGAATAGCGATCCACTTGCATTAGATTTTTCACATAGCGCGTACCGCTTTGGCAGACGCGGGCGATGTCGTTACGCGCCAAATCCACCAGCATCAAATGCTCCGCCAATTCTTTTTTATCCAAACGCAACTCCAGTTCCAAACGCGCATCCAATTCCGGATCGATATTGCCTTGTGCATCGAATCCGCGCGGGCGAGATCCGGCAATCGGATAGATTTCTAATTGGCGATCTTGCGCCGAATATTTCAGTGCACTTTCCGGCGAGGCGCAAAATAAGGTGAAATCTTCATCTTGCATATACACCATATAAGGGCTCGGATTATTACGTTTTAATTGACGGTAGGCGGCGAGAGAATTCGGGCAAGCCAAGGAAAAACGGCGCGAAGGCACGATTTGAAACACATCGCCGATATTAATATGATGTTTCAAATCCTGAATAATTTGCTTGAATTTGTCGTCGTCCAAATCGGTGGAAACTTCAGTGGATGCCGCTTGAATCGGCAAGTGCGGTTCGATTTTTTGTAATTTTCGGCTGATTTCTACCGCACTTTGTTGCAAAGCGGCTTGTTCGCGTTGGTTGAAACAGAAGGTTTGTAAAACCGTTTGTTGTTTTTGATGATCGATAACCAATAAATTTTCGGCTAAATAAAACACATAATCCGGACAAGTTAAACCGTCGTCATTCAAGGTGATATTTTCCATCGGAATAAAAGAAGCAACCAAATCATAAGCAAAAAGCCCGCCGAGCAACACCGGCGTATCGCTGTGACGATACAGATCCGTAATGCAGCGCAATCCGTCGAACACGGTGACGGATTGCAATTTGCTGTCTTCGTCAAGATTCGGGTTTAACGGGAAAAATTCAACGACAAGCTGATTTGGCATATCGACGGAAACGGATACCAAACCCTGTAACTTTTCTTTAATTAGCGGTAATACGGCATATCCGTTGGGAGTTAATGCATTAAATGTGACAACTTGACCGATACAGCTGATTTTCACTGCCGGATTGATCAACAACAGGCTTTTCAGACTGTTTTTGCTAGTGATCTCGGCGGACTCCAATAAAAGGGTATTTTTCTGTTCTTTGCAGAGTGTCGCAAAAACCGCCGTCGGATCGTTGTGATAATCAACGGGGCGGCTTAATGCGGAGATAAAAGGTTGAGACATTGCGGCATTCCTTTGTAAAATTATTTTGTACTATTAAACTAGTGCATTATTATTTTGTCAAGGAATATCTTTATTTTTCTTGGATTGTTCGAAACAAAAAAGAAAATAGGGGAGAGCGGATAAAAACAAGGCGGGTGCAACGACCCGCCGAGTATGTTGGTTGATAAAAATGCAATTAAAGTGCGGTAACAATTTGATCGATTTTCGCTTTTGCCGCAGTTTGCGCTTTTTCAATGGCTTCCGGCCCGAATCCGATAGCTTCCGCATAAACGAATTGTACGTCGGTAATGCCGATAAAGCCTAAGAAGGTTTTTAAATACGGAGTGACTAAATCCGTCGCTTGTCCTTGGTGAATCCCGCCGAATGCCGCTAATACAATGGCTTTTTTGCCGGTTACTAAACCTTCCGCACCGTTTGCACCGTATTGGAATGTGACACGCGGGCGTGCGATAAAATCAATGTAGCTTTTTAATTGTGTCGGAATGTTAAAATTATACATCGGCGCGTTGATCACAATGGTATCGGCGTTTTTTAACTCGGCGACAAGCTGATCGGAAAGCGCGACTAAAGCAAGTTCTTGTTCGGTTTTCGGTTCGCCGCGTAAGGCATTTGCCGTCACGCCGTCGAAATAAGGGAGCGGATTTGCCGCAAGATCACGTTCAACCACATTGGCATTTTGCAATTTTGAAACGAAATAATCGGAAAGCTGATTGGTTTGTGAGTTATCGGCAAGAATGCTTGATTTTAATACTAATACGTTGTTCATAAGTTATCCTTTTGTGATTCGGAAATAAAATTCTCGTCCATTATAAAAGTTATTTTTCAGAAATAAACCTTGTTTTTAGAAAAATATTATTAACCTATTGGAAATAATCAAAAAGAAAATTGCACTTTAGTCGGGATCCGTTATGATAATCGGTCTTTTATTATCATTAATTGAAGGAAATATTTATGTGGTCTGAATTGTTGTTTGGCTACGGATTATTTATTTTGGAAATTTTAACCGTATTGTTGTTATTAATCGGCGGAATTGCCTTGATTATCAGCTTGAAACAGAAAAAAACTCAACAAAGCGGCGAATTAGTGATTACGGATTTATCGGCGGAATATAAGGAAAATCACACAAAATTGCGCGATTTTCATTTAACCGACGAAGCCTTTAAGCAAGCGGAAAAAGCGCGTAAAAAAGAGGAAAAACGCAAACTAAAAGCGGAAAAAAGTAAGGCGAAAAAAGGTGAAGCGGTTAACGAACGAAAACCACACCTTTTCGTACTGAATTTTCACGGCGATATTTCGGCAAGCGAAACCGCTGCGTTGCGTGAAGAAATCAGCGCCATTGTGTCGGTTGCCGAACCCAATGATGAAGTGTTGTTGCGTTTAGAAAGTCCCGGCGGCGTGGTGCACGGCTATGGGCTTGCCGCTTCGCAATTAATGCGATTAAAACAGCACAATATTAAATTAACCGTTGCCGTGGATAAAGTGGCGGCAAGCGGTGGTTATATGATGGCTTGTACGGCGGATAAAATTGTCGCCGCGCCTTTTGCCGTGATCGGTTCGATCGGCGTTGTAGCACAAGTGCCGAATATTCACCGTTTATTGAAAAAACACCAAGTGGATGTGGATGTGATGACCGCGGGCGAATATAAACGCACGGTGACGGTGTTGGGTGAGAATACCGAAAAAGGCAAACAAAAATTCCAACAAGAATTGGAAGAAACTCACGAATTATTCAAGCATTTTGTCGCACAAAATCGCCCGCAACTTCAGATCGAACGAATTGCAACCGGCGAACACTGGTTTGGTAAACAAGCGCTTGAATTAAATTTAGTGGACGAAATCGGTACTAGCGACGATATTATTTTAAATGCCTTGAAAGAAAAAACCGTCTTGTCGGTTAAATATGTCACGAAGAAAAGCCTGATACAAAAACTGGGAAAACAAGCCGAAGAAAGCGCCGAAAGTATCATAATGCGCGGTTTAAACCAGAAAACTCGGTTTTTTTAAACGCGAAAACGGAAATCACATTTAAGAACTGACAAAAGTGACGTAATCAATCGGAAGAATCAATGTTCCGGTCTGATCTTTTATGTGATTTAAACAACTTTACATAAGTTGACAAAATTGCTTGTGTTTTATGCATTTATCAATTTACTTTAGGGTAAATTCTGATTAGTATATTGAATTGAAATTTAAGCGATTTCAAGATAACCGTATTTATTGAGTAATGTTAAATCTTTTTAATTTCAAGGTTTAGCGGTAATTTTTGTGAACGGCTTACTGAAAAGTATATCTCATAAACTATTAAGGTAAAACAAATGAAATTCTCACATTTTTTATTCTCTGCAGTTGCGGCGACAACGCTAGCGGCTTGTGGTAACCTAAGTAACGTAACCGACGAAGGCACTTCGGACAATTTGGTTTGGCCGAAAATCGATCAATCCGTATTTAACCACGACGGTAGCCAATTCGGTTCTTGGCCGAACTGGGATAATGTTCGTATGGTTGAACGCGGTATGAATAAAGATCAACTTTATAACCTATTGGGTCGCCCGCATTTTGCGGAAGGTCTATACGGCGTGCGTGAATGGGATTACGCATTCAACTATCGCGAAAACGGCGTGCATAAAATCTGTCAATATAAAGTCTTATTTGACAAAGATATGAATGCGCAAAACTTCTATTGGTATCCGAACGGCTGTAACGGAAATTCTTCATTCAGCTTAAGCGGTGACTTCTTATTCGATTTCGATAAAGATACTTTAACTGCAAAAGGTGTTGAAGTTGTTGATAATGTTGCGGCACAATTAAAATCTTCCGGTGCGAAAAACGTTAAAGTTGCCGGTTTCACCGACAGATTGGGTAGCGTAGAATACAACTTGGATCTTTCCCAACGTCGTGCAAATCGCGTTAAAGCACGCTTAATTCAACAAGGTGTAAACGCGGATATTTCTGCCGTAGGTTATGGTAAAGCACAACAAGTTAAAGCTTGTGAAAACGAATCCGGTCAAGCATTAAGAGACTGTTTACGTCCTAACCGCCGTGTAGAAATTTCTGCATCAGGTACTGTCTTGAAACAACAAGAAAGCGGCACACAACAAGGTGGCGCAACAGGTCCTGCACCGTTATATCAAAAATAGTATTTTGGGATTTATCTAGATCTAGAAATGAAAGACTAAGTCGATAATCGGCTTGGTCTTTTTTATTATTAATGGGTTAGGTTTTAGCTGTATAATTAATAAAATTATTCGTGCGAACGACGATAAATCTCACCTAATATTTTCTTTTGTTGCCCGAATACATTTTCTAATTGTGCTAAGAAAAGTTCGCCTGCCGAAATAGCATCAATCAATGCATTGTGTCCGACATATTCAGGAAGATGATATTTATTGCGAACGTGAGTAAGTTGATAATGATTGTCTTGATTTTGCGTTAGAGAACGTTCGATCTTTAATGTATCTAGCCACAGCAAAGGAAATTGCGTTAAATTGTACCGCACTTTGAGATAATGCAAGATAAAACGTTTCTCGATATTAGAACCGTGCGCAATGACAATACGTCCTTGTATTAATTCAAACAACCTATTCATCGTATCATCTAAGGTCTCAGCATCATTGAGCATTTGTGGTAGTATATGATTAATTACCGCTGTATCTTTTTTTACTTCCTGTTCTTCTGCCACAAATTGATGCCAAGCCTTGGAGATATCTAAAGTTAGATTATCAATGGGAACAGCCGCAACACTGAGAATATTATCCATCATCGAATTCAAACCTGTGGTTTCAAAATCAATGACGAGAAAAGATAGTGCGGTCAAATCTGACGAGATTTTGGGATAAGGCTGTTGAAACAACGCTCGCCATTTTGGTGTTATATCATTTTGAGCTAGAAAAGCTTTACGTTGTTTTTCTAATTTATTTAACGGGTGAAAATGCTGAAATAATTGTTTAATCATCGGATAATTCCCCGTTGTGAAAAGCGTAATTCTGCTGCTTCTTGGAACTTGGCAATTAAACGGAAAGCATCTTTTAAATGGTTGCGTTCAAAGGTCGTAAGCTGGCTTGGGTCAATATGGTTATTGAGTTCTTGCTGATGTTGCAAGGCGTTAGCTTGATATTTAAAGCGCATATTACAAACAAACTGATAAGCCTCTAATGCATTATCCACGGTTTCCTGATTAATTATTCCTTGCTTATAGCAATATTTAAAACGTTGCTCTGTGGACATCGTTTGTGGTAAGCCAGCAGCAAGAGCATAAATACGGGCAAGATCGACCAATAAACTAATGGCTCGTTTTTTCAAATTCAGTTTATTTTTATGCTCACCTTCTTTCACCAAAACAAAGTTACGGAAAATGCTGAGTGGCGGTTTAACACGAATACTGTTCGCTACCAAAAACGCCAAGAAACGTTTATTATTTGCCACTAAATCTACAAAATAATGCTGCAATTCTTCGACTAAACTGAGATCACCGAAAATACCACGCATATCCATTAATACGGAAGCATTTAGTAAACTTGCAAGTTCAGGATTAATAATCCATTGTTCAAAGTTGGTTTTCCATTGTTCAATAGGTTGGCGCCAAGCTGGATTGCTCGCCATATAATTTCCACTGCAATAAGCATAACCGCATTGATGTAAACCATCGTTGACAAACTTCGCTAATTGCACAAAATAATCCTGTTCAAGTGCGGTCAGTTTTCGCTCTAAAATAATGGCGTTGTCCTGATCGGATAATAGGTGCATTTCGTAACGGGCTTGTGAACCGGCAACAATCCACGCATAACGGCAAGGAGGCTTGCCTAGATGATGTTCTGCCATCATCAAGAGTTTACGAGCAAAAGCATCGGCAATTAAGGTCGTAACGTGCATAATATTGTTATATGCCACACCATTTTCTACTAATGCTTTAAATAAATCCGGTAGCTGTTTGGCAATATTCACAAGCAGAGGCAAAGTGTTAGCTTGGAAGATATGATTGATCAAAAACACTGATTGAATACTGTTTTGTTTCACCAAATCTGTGGCAGTTAAAATGCCTTGCACTTGATCATCTATAATCACTGGTAGGCTGCGAATATTATGTTGCATCATCATCGAAACCGCATTCAGCACCAATTCATTGCCATTAATCACTGGTGGATTAGTCGTCATCACTTCGGTCACTAGTGTATTCACGTCCAAGCCTTTTGCTACCACTTTTTTGGTCATATCCCTGTCGTGAATAATGCCGATAATCTTATTTTCTTGCATTACTAAAGCGGAAGAACGGCGTTGTTGACACATTTTTAGTGCCGCTTGTTGCAAGCTAGTTTGTGCATCAATCAGGGCAATCTTCGGGTTTGCCACATCAATAACTTTTTTCATAAAAATATCATTTTGATTTTTCAGAACGTTATTTTGGGCAAAACGATTTAATCTTGTGCCAGCATCAGCGGAAAAATGCGCTGCATATTCGGGAAATTGCTTTAATAATTCATTTAAGCGAGAAAAAGGAATTTGATAAATCAGGCTGTTTTCTAGGGCATAAGCTTGGTATTTATCTTGCTCCGCCTGATTAAAAATACTGAAACCGAAACAGTCACCTTCTTCCAATCTGGCTCGAAGCTGTCCGGATTGATTAAGCTGTTCAACGGAGCCCATTCGTACAATATAGAGATAATCGTTATTGCTGAGTTGTGAATGTAAGGTGATTTGTTCACCTTTTGGCACATAGCGGATTTCAATATTGTGTGCTGCTAAGCGAATAAAGTCATCGGGCAAATGGCTAAAAGGTGGAACTTGTGCAATAAAGAGTTCGATATTGGGGATAAGTGAGCTGTCCATAATAAAACCTATCAGTGGCAATCAATAAACCTTAATCCTAAACAAAAAAGTGCGGTGATTTCTACCGCACTTTTGCTATTAATTTCTATAATTAATTTTTACGATTTTTCCAAAGTTTAATCAATCTTCTGTAACGCTCAGATGTTTCTTTAATTAAACCTTCATCATCCAATTTTCCGGCTAACCAGTCTACGGACGGTTGTCCGAAGATGGTACGACCGACGGCAAAACCTTTCACTAACGGCGCATTGGCGGATGCTTTGAAGACATTTTCAAAAACCGCTTCCGGTGCGTCTAAGCCAAGGATTAAGATACCACGACAATGTTTATCGTTCGCTTCAATCACTTTGCTTAATTCTGCCCAAGTTTCTGCGGATACGCCCGGTAATTTCCACCAATCCGGTTTAATACCGATTGAATAGAAGTGGGAAACCATATCCACATAATAGCGTTCTTTTTGTTCCATATCCGCCGGTAGAATGATTTCTAACAATAATTCGTGACCGGTACGGCAGCAGGCGCGATACACTTCTTTTAAGGTCGCATCTTGATCCGCTTTTAATTCCGCTTTATCAGCAGGATGATAGAACGTTAAGCATTTCACAACGTGTTCTGCCGGCCAGTTGATTAATTGGCTACCTAAATCACCGTGTTCTAAACGTAATGGACGGGATGACGGTAATTCAATCGGACGACCAATCCACCATTTTTTACCGGTGATTTCATTTAGAGCCGCTTGACCGAAAGTAGTATCTGCGAGGATACCTGCATTACCGTTATAAATGCCTTCTTCTTTAGCAGTTTGTTCAGCGGCTTTTAATAATAATGTTTTTAGTTTTGGAATACGTTTCGGATCCGCACCGCACTTCGTAGCCATATCCACTAATTGTTTACGATGGTCAAAGGCAAAAATGCACAAATCGTCCCATTGTTGTTTTCTAGTGGTAACACGATGTAAGTGATTTAATTTGTCATCTAAATCAGGACGTGGCACGGATTCCGCACGAGAGAGATAATCATCCAATTCTTCTTTAGTCGGCATAGCCGGCGCACAACCGTGGCGAGAAACTACTAATGCACCGCAAGCGTTCGCATAGCGGCAACATTGTTCCCAGCTTTCACCGTTGATATAACCACGCAATAGACCTGACATAAAGGCATCGCCTGCGCCCAATACATTTAATACTTCTACACGCACACCGTAAACGTTAATACCACCATCAATATGATCCGGAATATCGCCTTCAAATACGGAGCAGCCTAATGCACCGCGTTTACACACTAAAGTTGCATTGCTCACTTTGCGTACATTTTTTAATGCAGTTAAAGTATCTGTTGAACCGCCTGCAATATGGAATTCTTCTTCCGTTCCTACTAAGACATCAAAATGATGTAATACTTCCTGTAGGGATTTGGTAACGGCTTCGGAGTCGATAAAACGAGTTTCACCATCACCTAAAGAAGTTAACCCCCAAAGTACCGGACGATAATCAATATCCAGTAAGCGTTTTGTGCCATTGCGACCGGCATATTCAAGAGCAGTCAATACCGCGTGACGGGTTTTCGGATGGGATAAATGTGTACCGGTAATAGCAAGTGCTTTAGCGGAAGCAATATAGGCTTCGTCAAAGTCATCGGCGGTAATCGCCATATCCGCACAGTTGTCACGATAGAAAATTAATGGAAAAGTATCTTGGTCTTTAATGCCTAAAATCACTAAGGCGGTTAAACGTTCTTTATCGGTGATTAAATGACTGGTATCAACGCCTAAACGTTGTAATTCTTCACGCAAGAAACGTCCCATATGCTCATCGCCTACACGAGCCAACATTGAGGATTTCACACCTTGTACCGCCGTACCGTAAGCTACGTTACCGGATGAACCACCGAGATATTTAGCGAAAGAACTCACATCTTCCAAACGAGAACCGATTTGTTGTGCATATAAATCCACGGCAACGCGGCCAAGACAAATAAGATCTAATGTTTTTTCTGTTTTCATTGCGCCTTTCCTTAGTGATGAAACTATCACAAAAAACTAATTGAAATAAAATATGGCTAAATTGAAACATATATTTCAAAAAAGTCTAGAAATAAAATTAACATTTGAGATATTGATCACAAAGATTAATTTCAGCCTAAGTAAATAAGCTATTTTTAGTGCAAAATAAAAATGAAATTTTTCTTTCAAAGTAGTATAGTATGTGAGCGTTGGGGACGCAAAACCGATAATTTTTATTTTTAATTAGGGACCAAATAAAGGTTGGAGAGAACAATGCAAGAACATTCCAAATTAGTTAATTTACAAAATGAAATTCGCTTGCGCTACGGATCATTAAGTAAACGCTTAAAACAGGTCGCTCAGTATGTTTTAGATAATCACAACAGTGTGGTTTTTGATACGGTGGCGACAATCTCTGAACGGGCAGAAGTACCACCTTCAACATTGATTCGGTTTGCTAATGCATTCGGTTTTAGTGGTTTTAATGAAATGAAACAAATTTTCCGAGAAAATCTGATCGAAGAAACAGTAAGTTATACGGAACGTTTACAAGTTTTTCGCCAGCTTGAACCAGAACAAAGCGGTCAGGATCGACCAAAAGATATTTTAAATATTTTTGCTCAAGCGAATACGCAATCATTACAGCAACTCAGTAATCAGACCTCCTCAGAACAACTCAAAAGTGCGGTAGAAATTTTAAACGATGCGCAAAATATTTTTATCATAGGTTTGAAGCGTTCTTTTAGTGTTGCTTGTTATTTAGATTATGCGCTACACCATTTAGATTGCCGCTCTTTTGTGATTAATGGGTTGGGCGGAATGTTTGACGAACAACTTAATCAAGTAAAAAGTGGTGACGTTATTGTTGCAATTAGCTTTTCTCCTTATGCGAAAGAAACTTTAGAAATTATGAGTGCGACATCAAAAAAAGATGTAAAACATATTGCAATTACGGATAGCCAGATTAGCCCACTTATTGCTTTTAGTGATGTCTCATTTGTGATTAAAGAAGCGCAAGTTAGCGGATTCCGATCTCAATGTGCAACAATGACATTAGTGCAAACGCTTGCGATTGCATTAGGTTTAGAAAAAGAAAAAAGATCAATGGAAAATTCTTAAGAATCTTATAAATCAGATTTCTTACTTTTACCGTTTCAAAAAATTGGGCTGGAAATTCCAGCCCTTATCAGTTTTCAATGTCGCTTTATTTAAATTTTTCGGCATATTCTTGGCTATTGATCCACTGATGATCTTCCTCCCAAGTAAAACGCCATTTTCTAACAGGTCCAGCCATAACATTGAGATAATAGTTATCATAACCGGCTATTGTCGCAACGGGGTGATAACCACGCGGAACTTGTACTACATCACCGTCATAGACAGCCATACATTCATCTAATGAACGATCATCGGTATAAACACGTTGCAGACAAAATCCTTGAGAAGGATTAAATCGATGATAATAGGTTTCTTCCAAATAGGTTTCATTTGCATTGTCTTTTTGATCGTGCTTATGACTTGGATAAGAACTTGTATTGCCTTCGTCAGTGAACACTTCCACCACTAATAACGCATCGGCAATTTCCGTTTCCGGTAAAATATTGTGCACTAAACGCTTGTTATTACCGAAACCACGTTGTTCAACACCTACGTGTTCAGGCGTAATTAAACGCACAGGTAAGCTACCTTGACTCGGTGCACGGCATACTGCTAATTCTAAATAGGTTTCCGCTTTAATCTCTGCTTGTTGATTATGCGGTACATAAACGGAATAAGGTGGGATTTTTTCAAAAGGCGTTGCACGATTACCGATATTGGCAAAGATCTGTCCTCCGGCAGAAACGGTCGCTTTACCGGTTACTAATACAAAACAGACTTCCGTTCCTTCTGTATCAAATGTTAAGGTTTGGCCAACCTGTAAATGATACATTTCAAAACCTACATATTCCCAACCGGCATTTTCTGGTGTGACCTTTTGTACTTCACCGTTTGCGGTAGGATTGTGTTTTCTGGATTTTGATAATAGATAACTCATATTTCATTTCCCTCATTTTTGAGAATTATTCGCTAATTTCAGCCAAAATCATACCGCACTTGATAAATTTAGCTATAAAAAAATATAAAAGTTAAGACATAGATCACAAAAATGAAACAATTATTTCGTTTTCAATAAAATAAATTGAAAATTTTATTTCATTGTTCTAATCTAGTAACCAACAAGCTGCGGCTTGCAATTTATCTAAAACAAAATATATAAGGAGTAAATAATGGAAACGGTTTTGAATTTTATTAATGGCAAACAAGTTCCAAGCAAAGGTACTATTGCTTGGCCAATTTATAATCCGGCAACCGGTGAGCAAATTCGTCAGGTGATGATGAGTACACCTGATGAAGTGAATGAAGCAGTTGAAGTAGCACAAAAAGCATTTCCTGCTTGGGCTGCAACCTCTCCATTGCGTCGTGCTCGTGTAATGTTCAAATTCAAACAATTATTAGAACGTGATTGGGACGATTTAGCCAGCTTAATTACCGAAGAACACGGTAAAGTATTTTCTGATGCACAAGGTGAATTAACTCGTGGTTTGGAAGTTGTTGAGTTTGCTTGTGGTATTCCACATTTAGTGAAAGGTGAGTTTTCAGAGCAAGCTGGTCGTGGTATTGATATTCATTCGGCAATGCAACCTTTAGGTGTTTGCGTAGGGATTACACCATTTAACTTCCCTGCAATGGTGCCAATGTGGATGTTCCCGATTGCGATTGCTTGTGGTAATACTTTTATTTTAAAACCGGCGAAAGCAGATCCTTCATTATCTATCCGCTTAGCAGAATTATTAAAAGAGGCAGGATTGCCGGATGGCGTATTCAACGTGGTGCACGGTGATCGTCACGATAATGAAATTTTGTTACAAGATTCCCGTGTTAAAGCAGTAAGTTTTGTGGGTTCAACTACTGCTGCTGCCCACGTTCACGCAATGGGTTCTGCACACGGTAAACGTGTTCAAGCATTAGGTGCTGCAAAGAACCACGGCTTAGTAATGCCTGATGTGGATATTGAGGCAACGGCTAACGCCTTATTAGGTGCGGCGTTTGGTGCGGCGGGTGAACGTTGTATGGCGTTGCCATTAGCAATTACTATTGATGATGAAACTGCAGATAAACTAGTTGCAGCATTAAAACCAAAAGTGGAAGCTTTGCGCTATGGTCCGGGTTTAACTCCAGAAGGTGAAAAAGAAAATGACTTCGGTCCATTAATTACTCGTCAACATCGTGATAATGTAAAACGTTATGTAGATATCGGTGTCGAAGAGGGCGCAACTCTTGTGGTGGATGGTCGTGATAAATTCCCTCAAGGTTATGAAAATGGATTCTTTATTGGCGGTTGCTTATTTGACCACGTTACACCGGAAATGACCATTTACAAAGAAGAAATCTTTGGGCCAGTTTTAGGTATTGTTCGCGCGAAAAGTTTCCAAGAAGCGATGAAACTTATTAATGAACATCAATTTGGTAATGGTGCGGCGATTTTCACCAATAACGGTGCGGCAGCTCGTGAATTCACCTATAGCGTGCAAGCAGGTATGGTGGGCGTAAATGTGCCAATTCCTGTACCAATGGCGTTCCATTGCTTCGGTGGTTGGAAAGACTCAGCATACGGTGCATTAAATGCTTATGGCCCGGATGGTGTGCGCTTCTACACCAAAATGAAAACTGTCACTACTCGTTGGCCAGAACAAAATGTCGCTCATCAAGCGGCATTTAGTATGCCAACCTTATAATAGGTCAAAAAAACTCAGTGAGTAATGTAAAGAAGATAGTCTTGTGGCTATCTTCTTTTGTATGAAATTCAAAAATACAGCATTTTCCTTTAAAAGTGCGGTCTTTTTTTATTGAGTTTATTTTGATCATATTTCTTGATAAATCAAACTATTATGAAAGAGAGTAACAATATGAAACAAGTTAGAGTAGGTTTAATCGGAACAGGTTATATTGGTCGTTGTCACGCTATTGCTTATGCACAAGCACCCACTGTTTTCCCATTAGAGGCAGAATTAGTTTTAGAATATTTAGCAGAAATTACGCCAGAATTAGCCGCACAAAAAGCCAAAGAATTCGGTTTCAATCGTTCAACAGGTAACTGGCAAGATGTAGTTTCAGATCCTAATGTGGATGTAGTTGATATTTGTACACCGAACTTTTTACACAAAGAAATTGCTTTAGCTGCCATTGCTAACGGAAAACACGTTTATTCAGAGAAACCGTTAGCTTTGACGGCGACAGATGCGAAAATTATGTATGAAGCAGCAGAAAAAGCTGGTGTTAAGACCCTCGTAGGTTTTAATTACATTAAAAATCCAACCACACAACTTGCTCGTGAAATTATCCAACGTGGCGAAATCGGTGATGTGATCCATTTCTATGGTACGCACAATGAAGACTACCTTGCTTCTGAAAATACACCGAGAGATTGGCACTGTATTCGTGAAAAAGCAGGTTTAGGGGCGTTAGGAGATTTAGCCGCGCATATCGTACAAATGTCGCAATATTTAGTTGGCAGCGATATTGAAAAAGTTATCGGGGATATGGAGACTGTTATCAAAGATCGTCCAAATCCACAAAATTTAAGTGAGCGAGTGCCGGTGGAAAATGAAGACCAAGCCACTGCGATGGTGCGTTTTGCCAATGGCTGTATGGGAACGATTGAAACTTCTCGTATTGCGTGTGGGCGTAAAATGGGCTTGAGTTATGTGATTACCGGTACAAAAGGTACGATTACTTATACTCAAGAACGTATGGCGGAGCTCAAACTTTATATTCACGATGAAGATCCGTCTCGTCAGGGATTCAAAACGATTTTGACTGGACCGCTTCATCCAGATTATAAAAATTTCTGTGTAAGTGCCGGACACGGTATTGGGTTTAACGATCAAAAAACCGTAGAAGTGCGTGATTTAGTCAATGGCTTGGCAAATAATCGTGATATGTATCCGGATTTTGAAGAAGGGTTCAAGGTATCCAGAGTGCTAGACGCTATTGCCCAATCTTGTCAAGAAAAACGCTGGGTAAATGTGCAGGAAGTTGTGTAAATTAGTAAATAATTCCTAGAGGCGGACGATGTGTCCGCCTTTTTAATACTATGATTTTTATTGTTATTTTGTTGCTTTCGGGATGATTTATTCTTGAATAGTCATCGGGATTTTTTCTTACATTTTTTCAAAAATATAATCATTTTTACCGCACTTTTAATGCCAATCTAAAATGTTATCCTCCTCTAATTTTTTTAAAATATTTGCCCTAAAAACTCGATCTTGTTCACAAAATTTTAACTTTAGCATTGCTCGATATTTAGTTTAATGTTAAATATACTTTTAGACAATTTGTTTCAAATTGTTTAATTTTGGAATTTATATTCTTAAAATGGAATATAGTTGTATTTCACCGTGTAGTGATTAACTCAATTTTTTAGGAGTAGCATTATGATGAAGAAAACACTATTAGCGATGTTATGTGGTGGCATTTTATTAACTTCCCAAGCTGTAACAGCAAAAAATTATGTTATCGGTGCGCCGATGAATTCATTTGCAGATAAATGGCAAACTTACCTCCAAGATGCAGTGCGTGATTTTGACGCTAAACATAATGATGTTGAAATCAAATTAGCCGATTCAAACAGCGATCCAAATGTTCAAGTAAACCTCGTGCAAAATTTCATTGACCAAAAAGTAGATGCGTTATTAGTTGTTCCTACCGATCCAACTGTAGTGAAACGTATTGGTGTGATGGCGAAAAAAGCAGGCATTCCTTTGATCGTAGTTAACCGTAAACCAAACGATGAACATATGCAGTATGTAACAAGCTTTGTGGGCTCAGATGAGATTGAAGGTGGTCGTATTCAAGCCAATTACATTATTAATGCTCTCGGTGGTAAACAAGGTGAAGCACTCATTCTTCTTGGTCCTTTAGGTCAAGATGCGGTAACTAAACGTACTCAAGGCAACAAAGAAATCTTTGATCAACATTCCAATATTAAAGTAACCAGTGAACAAGAAGGTAAATGGGAGCGTGACCGTGGTTTAACTATTGCTGAAAACGTGTTGCCTGCAAATAAAGGTATTAACGTTGTTGTGAGTAACAATGATGAAATGGCAATCGGTGCGATGCTTGCAACCAATAAATTGGGTATCAAAGATGAAGACATCATTATTGTTGGTCTTGATGCAACTCCAGACGCGTTGGAACATCTAGGTAAGGGGCTTGATGCGACCGTATTCCAATCAGCTCAAGGTCAAGGTTATACGGGGGCAGAAATGGCTTATTTAGCAGCAAAAGGTGAGAAAGTGCCTAGCGTGAAATGGGTACCATTTGAATTAGTGACACCGGATAAAAAAGAAGAATATAAAGCAAGATATAAATAGTCCTTATGAGTGGGCAATAGTATTTATTGCCCACTATTTAACCTTTGATAATAGATTTCTCAATAGTAGAAAATTCGTAAAAACTAACCGCACTTTCTGCTATTCCAATAAAACCCAATATTGAAACAACAAGAAAATAAACTGATTTTGCGTTGTAAGATAAGGAGTTATAAATGAGTGATATAAGTCGTTCCCCATATATTTTGGAAATGCGTAATGTTTCCAAAACCTTTCCGGGGGTTAAAGCATTAGACGGCATCAATCTTAAAGTTAAACGTGGCACAATTCACGCGTTAATGGGAGAAAACGGTGCTGGTAAATCTACTTTAATGAAAATTCTTTATGGCATATATATTCCAGATGCCGGTGGTGAATTAATTTTAGATGATAAACCTTTTAAGCCAAATGCACCGATAGATGCAATTCGGACAGGTTTGACAATGGTGCCGCAAGAGATTTCGCCGGCAGGCAACTTAACTATCGCAGATAACTTTTATCTTGGACGTGAATTAACGAGCGGTAAATTCTTTTTAAACCAAAAAGAAATGGATCGCAAAGCTACAGAAATTCTCAATGAATTAGGCATTCCAATGGACGTTACAGCAAAAATGTCCGATGTTTCTGTAGCAAAAGCGCAGTTAGTTGCGATTGCAACGGCGGTTTCTAATGATGCGAAAGTGATTATTATGGATGAACCGACCACAGCATTAACAGAGATCGAAGTAGAGCAGCTTTATAAAATTATCGAAACCGTTAAACAACGTGGGATCGCTATTATTTTTATTTCGCATAAATTAGATGAAGTTTTCCGCGTTTCAGATGAAATTACTGTTATTCGTGATGGTCAATATGTAGGTACCAAATTAGCTTCCGAAGTTACCAAAGATGAATTGATTTCTATGATGGTTGGGCGTGATATGTCGGAAATGTTCCAACGTGAACGCATTGAAATTTCTGGCGAAACCGTGCTTGAAATCAAAAATTTCACCCGTGCCGGAAAATATGAAAATGTCAGCTTTTCTGTTCGCAAAGGAGAAATTTTCGGAATCGCTGGACTTGTAGGTGCAGGTCGTTCTGAAATTGTCGAAGGGTTGTTTGGTTATAAACCGGCAGATAGTGGTGAAATCTATATTCACGGTGAAAAGGCTAATATTAAAAATCCGTTAGATGCAATGAAATATAAAATCGGTTTTGTAACAGAAGACCGTAAATTAACAGGTTTGTTCTTAAATTTAAGTATTACCGACAATATGATTATGCCGAAAATGTCGCCTTATCTTGAGAATTTCTTGGTATCGGTAACAAAAGCGCAAAAATCAGCAAACGACCAAAAAGATAAACTTAAAATTAAAGCGCCTAATGTAGAAGTCATTACGAATAATCTTTCTGGCGGCAATCAGCAGAAAGTGTTATTAGCGCGCTGGTTATTGCTCGAACCTGATATTTTGATTTTGGATGAGCCGACTAAAGGTATTGACGTGGGGGCGAAAGCCGAACTGTATAAATTAATGGTGGAGTTAGCCAAACAAGGTAAAACTATCATTATGATTACATCAGATATGCTAGAACTTTTGTCAATGAGTGATCGAGTGATGGTAATGCACGAAGGTCATATCGCCGGCATTATTCCACAAAATGAATTAAGTCAAGAACGTGTACTTGAGCTTGCATCTGGTCTAGGTCAAGCATAACAAGATTTCTCTTAGAATAACAAATTGAGGTATTAATTATGTCTAGTGCAACTCTCAAAAAAATATTAAATGCTTATGGAATGGTCTTTATTTTAATTGCATTATTTTTAGCATTATCTGTGTCCATTGATGGATTCTTTTCCGCTCGTACTGTGTGGAGTATCATTGAACAGGTTTCTATGTTCGGGATTATTGCTATTGGTGTTACTTTTGCGATTATTACAACCGGTATTGATTTATCATCCGGTTCAATGGTAGCAATGACATCGGTTGTTGCTGCTTCTATTGTAACAGGTGGAGATGCAGCTAGTTCAGCTTTATTAGCCTTTGCAATTTCTATTGCTCTAGGTGCATTAATGGGCGCTGTAAATGGTGGTTTAACAGCTTATGGCGCGATTCCGCCTTTTATTGCGACGCTAGGAATGATGATTATTGCTCGTGGTGGTGCGCAGCTTTATTCTTCTGGTCGTCCGATTGATGCTTCTTCCGAAGCCTTTACTTGGATTTCTGATGTAGATTTCTTTGGTTTACCGGGTTTGGTACTTGTTTATATTCTTATCGTTATCGGTTCACATATCTTGTTAAGTCGTTCTACTTTCGGCCGTCACGTTTATGCCGTGGGTGGTAACCTAAATGCAGCTAAAATTTGTGGTATCAACACAACCAAAACCTTAATTTGGGTATATGTATTCGCTGGTGCATTATCCGGTCTTGTCGGTGCATTACTTGCTGCTCGTACCTACGCAGGTAATCCATCTTATGGTTTAGCTTGGGAGTTAGATGCAATCGCCGCAGCGGTTATTGGTGGCGTATCATTAAGCGGTGGTATTGGTACGATTCCAATGTGTGTTATCGGCGCATTGATTATTGGTACAACCAATAAAGGCTTAAATATGTTGGGGGTTGACCCATACTGGCAACAAATTATTAAAGGTTTGATTATTGTTGTAGCTGTATTAATTGATACCTTAAAACGTCGTAAAAAAGCGGCTTAGTTGGTTGTGGTTATTTGATCGTTGTGTTCTGACAGCTGACAAATATCGCTTTGTTAGCTGTCTAGATCATTCAACCAAATAAATTATAACTAAAATAGATTTAGCTCGGCTCATTGCAACATAAGAAAGATTTTTGTTACTCAGTAAGTTTTTTCCTTTATGAATAAAAATAATCACATCATTTTCTAATCCTTTAAAATTAGTTGCTGTAGCAAAAGAAATATAAGATATAGGGAAAGATTGAATTGAAAAATCATCAAGAGCTTGTACTGAATGAGGCAAATAAGCTTTAATATCCCAAGCTAACTGTTCATCAGTCAGAATGGTGATTTGATAGTCATTTATACCTTCTTGTTGAAATTGAGTAATTTGATTTTGCAAAACATTTTCCAAGAGAAGTAATTGCACATTTTTAATTTCAATAATATCAATTCCCGCACCTGCACCTTTTACTCCCATATCTGCATTAGTTTCTTTTTTTATTTTATGCAAAATAATTTCTGTATTACGGCAATTATGTTTTAATACTAAACTTGTCGGAGCGAGTGATTTTAAATAGTCATAAGCTTCAGGTTCAAATTGGTTGAAAAACCGCTTTGATTATTGATATCTAAAAAACAAGCCCATTTCCCTTGTTCTAGGCCTTGATTTACAGAGGAATGTAATTTCTCTAAATATTCAAAGCGTAATAAATCTTGTGCTTCATCAATAATTAAGGCATCAAAATGGTTCAGTCCAGCTCGATTTAAACTTTGTTTCAAGCCAAGTGCGGTAGAATAATACACATTTTTTATCCTGTTATGATGTTGTAGATAATTTTTTAGCCAACTTGAATGGCAAATAACACCAACTTGCAATCCTTGAGTTGCCCAAATTTTAGCTAATTCTATCGCTAAAAAAGTCTTACCGGTTCCTGCTCCGCCTTCGCATAAAATTCGTTGATTATTTTCAACTGCATCAATAATACGTATTTGATCTTCTGTGAGAGAATGAATTTCATCTAATGCTTGCTCATTACGGTAACATAATGGTATGACACTTTCGAAATTTGGACGTAAATAAGCTGCTATTTTTCTTATTTGCTCAGAATTAAGATATTTATTTTGTTGATTACGTTGTCGGTAATAGCTAAATAAATGTTTTAACCAAATTTCCAGATGACGATATTGCCCGTTATCACAAAGTTGTGCACGATCCCATTCTGCTCCGCTGACATTTAATTGACAATCAGGCAAAATCACACCATAGCCAATAGCAATATTTCGCATAAAATCTGGTGAAAATTGAGTGCATAATTTTCCCATAATACCGTAAAGCGCAGTTTCAGCTTGTTTAAAAGGACTTTCCGGTTTACTATTATATTCACCCCAACGGTTAGTAAAAAACCATTTTCCCTCCTGACACTGGATACGCCCACCTTTAATTTCTAAAACATATAAACCCAAGGGACATAAAATCAAAAAATCAATTTCACCAGCCCGTTTATAATTATGCAGAGTTAAATTTAGAGAATGAAAGGCATAATAATCCTGTTCATTAAATAACGGGCGTAACTGTTCAAATATTCTTTTTTCCGCTTGGCTATTTGTAGAATAAGGAATATTAGGAATCATTTTCATATTGAGTTACTCAAATTTTTTGCGAATTTCCATTTCTAGTTTTTCATCGATAACAATATTCTTGAGTTCTTGTAAGAAGATTTGTCTATCAAATTTTTCTTCAATACATTGTTCAATATTGATATTTTTTAGATGAAGTCTGCCATCTTTTATCTCTCCATCTTTTAGTAATTTATTTAAATTAACAATGGTGTCAAGTGAAATATTACTATGATTATATTGTTTAACAATGGATAATAAATACTTTTCCTGAGCTGTTGTCCATTCTTTTGATAATAAAGAAAGTAAGGTTTTTGGTAACTTAATAAAATTATTGCTTATATTCAAAGCACTTAAATACTCAGTTAATTTTAATGTAAATATTCTTGGTTTATAGTTTCTATCTAATTCAAAAAATGGCTGGCTTGCAGCAAAAAATATCGCTGCATAAATAATTGTTTCTGGTTTTAAATTATGTTTTGCCGCTTCACTTAAAATCCCTTTTAAATTATCTTTGGCAAAGAAAATAACAAGGGAAGCACTTAAAGCATTTGGATATTTTTCCAAACGTTGTTCAAAAGAAAGTTCTTGGCTTTCAATCGTTTTTAATAACCCATCTTTAAAATGTTGAACATTTTCTTGAAGTACTAAATTCTGCAAACAAGTTAAGATCTCGGCTTTAGCATCTGTATATTCATTAAAAATTAATGAATGTAGCACTTCATTCAATAAATGTACTGAGGGATCGGATTTTTGTTCATTATGATGAAAACACTGATAAAGTGAAAATTTTGCTGGGTTATCGGCGTCTAGTGTGTCTAGCAACTTATTAGCAAAATCATATTGATTACCTAATTGATATAATACAGCTAAAAGGCTACCGATACGGCTAAGAGAAATTAATTTGAATTTTTCGCTGTGTTCCGTATCAAAGTGCGGTAGATTTTGTTGTAATTTTTCTAAATCTGTTTCTGTTTTTTGTCGATATGTAGTATTAGCAATTTTTTTTGTTTCAAAATAGTTTAGTGGAATATTAGCGAAATCTAAGGCATTATCTTGTAATGCTTTATCATCTTGTTTCTTATTCAACACTTTAATTTCTTTAATAAGAGAAATAGGTAGTGCTTTTGAGAATAACAAACATTCTACACCTGAAAAATCTTTTGCTGGTAAAGAAAAATCAATCCATTCACCATTTTTAAAGGCTTTTGCTTTTGTGTTAATTTCATTAATATTCAACATCAAAAAGCAAGTAGTATATTTTCTTTTTCTCTTTCCATTTCTTTTCTGATTCTCCTCTTCAATATAGTTCTCAATTTTTTCTAGTGATAGATTATCTGGATATAAAACAATATTACCATCGAATATTTCTGTTAAGTCAAAATGTGGATCAATACCGTACATTTTTAGATTTTGAATAAAGCCTGCCGCTAGCATATAGCCAAAGTTATAATGATTGGTAATGAAATACCAATTTTTGATTTGATTTTTATTTGGGTTGAGATCTTTTATTTGTAGGTTATCAAATAAATCATTTTGATTGTTCATATTTTCTCTCCAAAATTTCAGTATTTGGTAAAATATTTTCAATATTGCTTTCTACATTGGCCTGTCTTAAGAATATAATTCTGTTTTTAGCTCTGGTAGTAACAACATAGAGTAGCTTTTGTTTTTGAATAACATCCGTTTCATTTTCTAGGCTTAATGGTATTTGATCAATATCGGCAACAAATACATAATCAAATTCTAATCCCTTACAGGATTTATCATTAATCACCATTATGCCGCCTAAATCAAAGCGAATTTCTTGATCTTTTTCTTTACTTTGATTACTTTCATAAGTTATCACTCTAATATCGAGTTGCCGTTCTAAATTAACGCTGGTTAAGTGGTTATAGTATTTTTGTCGAATTTTATTATTTGGACAAATTACGCCGATTAATTTGGAACGATCATTAGTTGCTAAGTTTAAAATCCACTGTATTACACGATCAAAATTATCATAATTCCAATAGCCTGAACGTTCAAAACTCTCTTTCTTTTCTGGTAAGTCGGGCTTTGCTGTAGCCTTATCAATGTAAAATTCTTGCGCAATTCGAGCGACGTCATATTGATTGCGATAATTCTTTTTGAGCTCATAAATATTATCTTCATCAATAGCTAAATTATCGCAGATATCAATTAATGAACTATTTTTTGTTGCTTGTAGTTGTTGATTTTGATCGGCAACAACATAAATATTTTCGAATCCTATGGACAATAATGTGTAATAAAATTCAGGCGGCATATCTTGCCCTTCATCAATAATTAAATAGGGCTTAGGTTGTTGTTCGAATTTAGCAAAATTCTCTTCGATCTGTTTTTCGATATGATTCCAATCCCAGTCAAAACTTTTTCCGCCTGATTGTATTTGAATGGGTTCATTTAATGTATTTTTATAAAAATTCCAGAACCAAGATTGCCATTGGGCACATTTGAGTGGCGAACTCAAGAGAGAATTACTTAGTTGGAGGCTACTTTGGATTAAGGTTCGATTATAAGCCAAAAATAAGTAGTCAATTCCTTCTCTGTCCAATTTGATCGCTCGCAATAGGGCAAGAATAGATTTTCCGGTTCCCGGACCACCTTTTATTAAATAACAGCCTTCAAGATCTACATCTCTGGCTTCTAATTGATCTCGATTCAATCTTGTCGGTAATTCATAAGAACGTTGTATTTCAGATACTGACATTGTAATTATTCCTTATCAATAAAAGATAAAATAGAGGGAAATTGGCCATTGCCGCAAATAAAAATTCGGTCTAATAATATATTGCCATAACCGCAGCTAGTTTCTGGTAATAATTCACAAGAATGACATGCTGCACGATTAAGACGATGTGGTCCCTGACCTTCATTTTCAGCGCAAATTGGGTCTAATGAACACCAATCCGCACTTTCTAAAGCATCCGTTAATAATCCCAATAAGTATTTTGGTTGCGCCAGTTCAGCTAAACCACCTAATGTACCGGCAATATCTACCACGGTGGTATAAATTAAAATGCCAGACATAGGATTCTCGGGCAAGGTGGAACAATAAATCCGCTCTCTTAATGAAGCAGCGGAATAACCGGATTTTTTCTCGAGAGATTTAATAAGTTTGTGCGCTAAGGCGTGTAACAGCATAAATCTTGGTGTAACTATTAGCGCTGGATTATCAAACCCATTCGTATTTAATTCTGCTTTTTCAAAACGTTGTTTGCATTTTAAAGTGCGGTCAATAATTGCTTGATTCTTTTCCCAACGTTGCAATACTTCCGGATTTATTTGAAGGAAAATTCCTTCCCCATATAGTTCTAATGCAGGCAACCAATCACAGGAGTGATCTAAATCTACTGGAATAATAGCGGCCTCTTCATTTAATGGACGCTGGAAACCGGTTAATATCCAAATTTCTCTCAAACGTTGTGCAGCAACAACCTGACTAACTAAGCGGCTAGCTTTATATGCCGTAGAATTGGGGGATAACGTCTTTGCATTATCTTGCCACTGCTGAGTTAAATGTTGAGTAACAAAATCTTCATCCTCGGCTAAATTTGTGATTGGGGTTAAAAAAGCTTGGTATTCTTTTTCAAATAATTGCCCTTCCGTTATATTATCAGCAAGCTGGTTATCTTGATTTAATTGCTTAAGAGCTTGTTCGATTTGTTCTGGGTGGCAATTAAATTGTTTATTCGCAGCCAAGCGAATAACCTGCTCGCGCAATTTTGGCGTTCGGGCTTGGGTGATTTTATTGAGTAATGCCTCGTTGTTAGAAAGTAATTCTAATATGGGATCTCGTTTAATCCTTGATTCTGGTGGAATCACTAATGCTCGTTTAGAAATAGGTGAATGTAAGCGAATATCATTTATTTCTATTAATTCAGCTTGCGGAAATTGATTGTTATTTTTAGGTGCATTTTCATTTGCCCAAGGTTGGATCTTAGTCCTAAATTCAAGTCCATTTTTATTGTTTGACTTGAATTGTGCGATCGAATAATCAGCTTTTGCGTGGCAAATAGAACAACCTATCTCAAATCGGGATTTATCGGACTGCTTTAACGTCAAATAAGCTTGATTCAAGCGTAGACCACATTGTTTTTGTTCAGGAGATTGAGCTTTCCAATGGGCTAATTCGTGCCAGTTAACGTCATTCATATAGCCATCTGGTGTTGCTTGGATGAGGCTGACTTGCTGTAAAGCTCCTCCGCAAGATAAACAACGTATCTCGTTGAACCGGCATTCTGTTTTATTTCTCCAAGGAGCGTAGTGTAGTTTACGACAATGATTATTTGAACAAAGCATCCAACGAGGAAAAATAGTAGCAGGGATCTTTACTGTATCGTCATATGTGGGTGTATATAATTGTTTATCAATTCCCAATACGGCTTTAACTTGCGACACATATTGAATCAGATCGCCTTTTCCCCAATAACGAATATCTTTAATTGTAAATAAGCAATTTGGTCCTCGTACTACCGCACCAACTGAGGCGTGACTCAATAAATGAGATAAGCGGATAGATACATTGTAATCTTTATTTTTTAGCTTTTCTGTCATAGTAAGTCAATCTCTCCGGAATGTTCTACATTACGCATAGAATTCAAAATTGCCCAATATCCTTTTTCCGGACTTTCTAAAGTAGTTAACAGGTTTTTTTGCCCTTGTTCTGAATGATGATAGACGAGCTTTTGATAAATACAGCTATTTTGACAATTTTGAATCAATGCATCCCATTCTTTTGCGAGTTTTTGAATATGCTGAGTAATTTCTGATTTTCGTTCTGGATCGGCTAAGCCGCAACGTTGTACAAATTGTCTTAATGCATTAGCTATATCTTCATCTACGGAAGAAAATTGTTCTGCGCCTGAATTATTTAATAGATTCGGAATACTGTGACGCATTACCATCACCAATGCCGCCGCTAAGGCACGCTTTCTTGCTTGATAAGTAAAGGGTGTTACGCTAGTTGGTTCGACAAAGCGATAAAAACCATCGTGATAAGCCTGAAAATTTTCATAATGAGACAAACTTCGGGCTTGATCTCGATAATAATTAACAAAGACTACACCGGGCACGGTAGATCGTCCAACACGGCTGCTTGCTTGGATGTATTCTGCAGTGGTAAGTGGCTGACCGTTAATTATCATTAATGCTAAGCGACTGACATCTAACCCTACAGAAATCATATTGGTTGCTAAAAGCACATCAATGCATTCCTTAGGTTTCATCCAATTTAATTCCAGTTTAGCAAATATTTCCGTATTATCTGCTGCCGACAACAAGCTGGTTAATTGCTTAATATTGGGATGTTGGCGATCAATCGGTTCGATATAATTTTCTTTTTCGTTGTCACCGGTGGTCTCTTGTTCATATAGGCGTTGATAAGTTTTTGATATATCTACATTAAATGCATTATGGGATACTCCGATACCTTTTAAACTGCCGTGATAGATGACTTGTGTCCACCAAGCATCAATTAGTTCTTCACGTTGTTCTAAGTGATTAAATAACGCAGAAGGTGCCCTTAATAATGCTGTGGCTAAAGGCGCTAATGAATCGCGTCGGCTTAAGTGCGGCGCAAAATAACCAATATAACAACGTCCCGGTTTCTTCGATAACGGCACTGTTTTGGCAAAATAAGCATCTTCTGCATTAATGCCTTGCGATGGAAAAATGCTCACTTCTCTTGCATATAACTTTTTTACTTGCTCATCTGCCATTCTAATTGTGGCAGTGGAAGCAACATATTTTGGATAAATGCCTTTAATACGTAAAATGGTATCAAGCGCCGCTTCATAGACACCAGAAACCGAACCGAGTGCACCGGCAATTAGGTGTAGTTCATCTTGAATAATCAACTCAGGTGGGCGATTTGTGCCTTTTCCTAAAAAACTTGTGGCTCGCTCCTCCCAAGGAAAGCGCGCAAATTTATCTAAGGTTGCGACTAAAAATGTTGGAGGCGTTTCATACAATCCTTCATCAACCACTTGGCAAGGTAATGCTTGTTCAGATTGTCCAAAGTGGCAATGGGGAGAATAGCAATGAAAATGAAATTCTCCTTTTTTAGTCAAGGTATTATATTTAGCGCGAAAATTCTGGTCTGAAAAAGGTGTTTTGCACCAAGGACATTCTTGTAACACAAAGGCATTTTGTTTTTGAGTTGAGCCTTGTTTAATCTCTCTAACAATATCATTTGCTTCACTGAATAGATTTGGTGTACTCGCTTGTCCTACCCAAAGCCCAATAGTAATTGGTTTGTCACCAAGTAAACTGGTATTTTCTTGACGTAAAATTTCTAATGCACAAATTAAGCGAGTGGCACGGAGAAATTGTTGGGCGGTTAACAAACGTAAAGTATAACGCATTAAAACCGCTGTTCCATCACTTGAATTTGGATAAGTCAATCGACGGAATAAAATTACGAAGGCGGCTAGCCCTAAATAGGCTTCCGTTTTTCCGCCACCGGTCGGGAACCAAATTAAATCAAACATATCACGAAAATCATCTTCTTGATTAACGGATGAGGAAAGGGTGGTTAAGATAAATGCTAGTTGGAAAGGACGCCAGTTAAATTGAGAAAGTGCGGTATTTTTTTTATTATTTTTTGCTGATTGTAACATTTGATTTAACATCGCTTGATTAGTCAGAGAAAAAGCGATTGCGGCATTTTCATTATTAGCAAGTAATTGAATCCCACTTTTCATTCTATACAACGCTATTTCCATACGTTGTATAATACGCTGCCCAGCAACAGACATTTCTCCTAATTCAGATAGTTGGGACTTTTGTGTCGTAATCCATTTCGCATAGTCTTCAACAAATTGATATAACGCCTGAATAGTTTGAGATTTATTTTGTTTAAATTGGGAAAGAAAATGTAAATTAAGTACGGAAGACTGATTAACAGTATCTGCAGTGACTTGCGGTACTTCAACCACAGGCATAAAATCCGCATAAATTGCCGTTACTTTACCATTCTCACTTTGCCATTTAGCCGAAACACCGTGTCCGATTGCATAAACCTTTTTATGGCGATATTGTAAAGCTAACTCTTGTTCTTCCTCACTCAATGTGCTGTATTCTGCAGTCGGATAATCGGCGACGTCACCTTGTCGCACAAAACAATGTAGTTGAACGCCAAATAAAGATTTTATTGTTCGTTCGTATAACCAATCTTTTGCTTGTTGGTTTGTATTTTCACTATCAGATTGTTGAAGATCTTGGGTATTGAATAAGGATACGGTAACAATGGTACCGGATAAATAGCGGCGGGTTTTTATATCAATCGTAGCTTTGCCGTTAAAAATTTTCTTCCGTTTGGCGGAACGAGCGGTAAAGCTTTCTTCATCACCACCAATAAAGTTTTCCTCAAAAGTGAGTGTTCTACCATTTTGCTGAGAATAGATTCTTGCAGAAAACCAGAGTTCAATCTCCCAATCTAGCGTTGGGATAAAAAAGGAAAAACCGATAGAAGAGGACGGTGTAAAGCGGAGTTTAAAGCGATTTTCAATATCTGAATATTTTCTTTCATCATCCGCGCTTTCTTCATCAACATTCTCACATTCATTATGAGAGGAATCTAACGGAAATAAAATACCCGACGCAAAAAGGCTAAAAGGTGAAATTGAAAATTCTTTTTCTGTATAAGGTTTTTTAACAGAATGAGGTAACCATTCTGTACCAATAATCTGTTTTCTTACCCAAGTTAAAAAATCGTACCTTGCCTGATTATAATTAATGTCGCCCATAAGCTTTTACTATCTTCATTCAATGTTTTCGATGGATTTATTATAGCTTAAATTTGACAAAATGGAGCAATACAGGAGAGAAAATAGCGAGTCTAATACTACAGTTTACAGATTGTTATAAATTCGTTTTAAGCAATCATTTTTAATGCTATTGCTATTTTTGAAACGCTTGGTTTTTTGTAAGTTCAAACATCTTCTATTGATTTGTTGAAAAATTTGATCTCTCCCACAAAAATGAAATTTATTTTTCATTTTTATTTTATTTGAAATAAATTTGTGATTATATAGTTACAAATTTCAATGAGCCTTTTTAGGAGATGAAGATGAAAACAGTAAGATTAACCGTAGCACAGGCGTTAGTACGATTCCTTGATAATCAATATGTGGAATTTGACGGTAAAGTCACAAAATTTGTTGAAGGAATTTTCGGAATTTTTGGTCACGGAAATGTGTTAGGGCTGGGACAAGCTTTGGAGCAAGACAGTGGTGAATTAATTGTTCGTCAAGGTCGCAATGAGCAAGGTATGGCGCACGTCGCAATGGGATTTGCAAAACAAAAATTACGTAAACAAATTTATGCTTGTACATCTTCAGTAGGACCGGGGGCTGCGAATATGATTACTGCGGCCGCAACGGCGACAGCAAACCGCATTCCGCTGTTATTATTACCGGGCGATGTATTTGCTACTCGCCAACCGGATCCCGTATTACAACAAATTGAACAATCTTATGATTTAAGTATCAGCACCAATGATGCATTTCGTGCTGTGAGCAAATATTGGGATCGTGTGAGTCGCCCAGAACAATTAATGACTGCTTGTATTAATGCAATGCGAGTGCTGACTGATCCGGCTGAAACGGGGGCGGTAACTATTGCTCTGCCACAAGATGTCCAAGTAGAAGCCTATGATTTCCCAGAACATTTCTTACAAAAACGTATTCATCGTATTGAGCGTCCGTTACCGACCGAACCGATGTTGCGTGATGCTGTCACGTTAATTCAAAATGCGAAAAAACCGTTGATTATTTGTGGTGGTGGGGTGCGTTATTCTGAAGCAGCGGAACAACTCAAAGCTTTTGCGGAAATTTACAAGATTCCATTCGCAGAAACCCAAGCCGGAAAAAGTGCGGTGGTTTCTGAGCATTATTTGAATGTAGGCGGTGTAGGCGTAACCGGTGGATTAGCAGCAAATTTATTAGCACCTGAAGCTGATTTAATTATTGGTATCGGCACAAGATATACAGACTTTACCACAGGATCAAAATGGATTTTCCAAAATCCTGACGTGAAATATTTAAATATCAACGTAGCTCGTTTTGACGCTTATAAACTAGATGGTGTACAAATCACAGCGGATGCTAAAGAAACTTTAGAAAAATTGACCGCACTTTTAGCCTCAACAGGCTATCAAGCTCAATGGGGAGAGAAAGTTGCGCAGGCAAAACAAGCCTATGCGGAAGAACTAGCTCGTGTCCGCAGCGTAGCTTACACCGGCAAAGATTTTGTGCCTGAAATTGATGACCGTTTAAACCGTGGCGAAGTCTATGCAGAATTTATGGAACTCACCAAATCCAATCTTGCACAAACTCGCGTACTCGGCATCTTAAATGAAACCTTGGGTGAAAATGATGTGATTGTGGGAGCGGCGGGTAGTCTTCCGGGAGATTTACAACGCATTTGGCAATCTAAAGGGGAAAATACTTATCATCTTGAATATGGCTATTCCTGTATGGGTTATGAAGTTAATGCTGCTCTTGGAGTAAAAATTGCTGAGCCGCACCGTGAGGTCTATACCTTATTAGGCGATGGTTCTTATATGATGTTGCATTCAGAACTTGTAACTTCAATTCAAGAAAATAAAAAAATCAACGTTGTACTGTTTGATAATATGACCAATGGTTGTATCAACAATCTGCAAATCGGTCACGGTATGGATAGTTTTGCTACAGAATTCCGTTTTAGAAATGTACACACCAATAAATTAGATGGCGGTTTTGTACCGGTAGATTTCGCGATGAATGCAGCTTCTTATGGTTGTAAAACTTATCGTGTCACTAACGAAGAAGAATTGCGTGCCGCCCTTGCTGATGCGAAAAAACAAAGCGTTTCTACACTCATTGATGTGAAAGTTTTACCAAAAACTATGGCAAAAGGCTATGACAGCTGGTGGCACGTTGGTGTGGCGGAAGTTTCCAACAAAGTAGAAATCAAAGAAGCTTATATAAGTGCGGTGGAGCATATTGATGCAGCAAGACGTTATTAATTAGATACGCTCAAAGAGCGTATCAATCAAAATCCAAATTTATTCATTCTTTTTAAGAAGGACGACAATATGAAAGCTGAAAACGTAAAATTGGGTATTGCACCTATCGGTTGGACAAACGATGATTTGCCTGAAATCGGTAAAGAAAATACCTTTGAACAATGTGTGAGCGAAATGGCATTAGCCGGCTTCACAGGAAGTGAAGTGGGCAGCAAATATCCGCGCGATTTAGAAGTATTAAAACGCAAATTAGATTTGCGTGGTATCCAAATTTGTAACGCTTGGTTCAGCACATTCTTTGTAGATGGTAAAAAAGAAGAAACCATCAAAGGCTTTATTGAACACCGTGATTTCTTGCACGCGATGGGCGCAAAAGTCATCGGTTGTTCTGAACAAAGCCGTAGTATTCAAGGTCAGGAAAAAGCAATTTTCAAAGAAAAAACCGTCTTCACTGAAGCGGAATGGCAATTACTGGCAGAAGGCTATAATGAATTAGCGAAGTTAGCGGCTGAAAAAGGTATGAAAGTTTGTCTTCACCACCATATGGGAACCGGTATCCAAACTCCGGCGGAAATTGATAAATATATGGAAATCACCAATGATGACGTGTATTTATTATTCGACTCAGGTCACTTGTACTATTCCGAAGGTTCACAACAAGTGATGTTGGATGTATTGGAAAAATACATTGATCGTGTTGTTCACGTTCACTTAAAAGACGTGCGTGATGAAGTGGTTGCGGAAGTGAAAGCTAATGATTTAAGCTTCTTGGAAGGTGTGGTAAAAGGCACATTCACCGTACCGGGCGACGGTGTAATTGATTTCAAACCAATTTTTGAAATCTTAGACAAACACAACTACAAAGGTTGGATGGTTGTAGAAGCAGAACAGGATCCGGCGATTGCAAACCCATTAGAATATGCAATCAAAGGTCGTAAATATATTCGTGAAGTAGCAGGAGTTTAATATGATTAAAGTCGGTATTATTGGTGCAGGCCGTATCGGTCGTGTACATTCAGAAAGTATCACCAAATATGTAAAAGGTGCAGAAATTAAAGCCATTTCAGATGTGCGTGTTACAGAAGAATTAAAAGAATGGGCAAAAGGTATGGGTATTCCTAATGTCTATGAAGATTACAAACAAATTTTGCAAGATCCTGAAATTGATGCTGTTTTGGTTTGTTCTTCAACCAACACTCACGCACCAATTTCTATTGAAGCGGCTCGTGCCGGTAAACATATTTTCTGTGAAAAACCGATTGATGCGGATGTAGGTCGTATTCAAGAAGTATTAGCGGAAGTGGCAAAAGCCGGCGTGAAATTCCAAGTGGGTTTCAATCGTCGTTTTGATCACAACTTTAAAGCAATTAAAAATGCTGTTGTCAACGGCGATATCGGTGAACCGCACGTTATTCGTGTGACTTCGCGTGACCCAGATGCGCCACCGATTGAATATGTGAAAGTATCAGGCGGAATGTTCTTTGATATGACTATTCACGATTTTGATATGGTGCGCTATTTATCCGGTAGCGAAGTAACTGAAGTTTACGCAGCAGGCGGCGTATTAGTTAACCCTGAAATCGGTAAAGCTGGCGATATTGATACTGCAGTGATTACTTTGAAACTCGCTAACGGTGCAATCGCAGTTATAGACAATAGCCGTAAAGCAGTTTACGGTTACGACCAACGTGCGGAAGTGTTCGGTTCTAAAGGCGCAATCCAAACCGCCAATGATACACCGTCCACAGCAATTTTATCTAACGCAAGCGGCGTGATTGCAGAAAAACCGAAATACTTCTTCTTAGAACGCTATATGCAATCTTTCGCAGATGAAATGGCGTGCTTCGTGGATTCCGTTGTGAATGACAAACCAACACTTGTCAATGGCAACGATGGTTTACAACCGGTATTAATCGCAATCGCAGCGAAAAAATCTTTAGACGAAGGTCGTCCGGTGAAGTTAAGTGAAGTAATTTAATTTTATAACATAATGAAAAGGCGCTGTATGAGCCGCATCTTTAAGAATGACTTGATTTAGTCAATTAAAGCGGTTTACAGCGTCTTTTATATATCAATGTAATAAAAAATAGTTGCTAAAAATGCACTAATTTACCTGCTATCTTCTGAAGAATCTGGCGAATAGAAGAGAATATTAAAAGCGACCTAATACTTAAAAATCAATGTATTAAGTCGCTTTTGTTTTTTGGGAAATTATTTGGTTTTTGTTGAATAATAGCCGCCCATTGAGCTATATACGGCGTTTTCGGTTTGGATGACGTTATATTTTGCGTTCAAAATGGATAGCTGTGAGCTTTTCTCCGTATTTGCCGCGTTGAGCCATTCTCTTAACTCCGAGATACCTGCATCGTAACGATTTTTGTAATATTGCGTAATTTTCGTGTTGTACGCGTGGGTTTGTTGTAAATTGCTTAAACTTTGACGAGCTTGGGTATATGCGAAGTAGTTTTTATCCACGTCGTTTAGTGCGGATGTAATACTTTGTTCAAAGTTTACCAATGCCGTTTCATAAGCTGCTTCGGAGATTTTGACATTCCATTTTACCGTGTTCCAGCTTAAGAATGGCAAGCTGATGCCCAATACGCCTGCGCCGATTGGTGTATTTAACGCATTGCTGACTTTAGTACCGCTGGAAGATAAGCTACCGCCTAAAGTGACTTCAGGGAACCAGCTTTTTTGTACCGCTTTGGCGTTTTTAAAGGCGCTGTTTAAGCGATATTGATAACCTTTAACATCCGGACGATTGGCAATGGTGGAAAGCGGAACGTTAAGATTTACGCCGACATTTTTCACGCTGAGAATATGTGGATAATTGACGTTTAGCACTTCATTCGGTTTTAAATTTAATAAATTACGCAATGTGCTTTCAGCGGTTTTTTTCTGTGTTTGATAAGTTAACAGCGTGTTGCGGGCGGTTAAGACGGCTTGTTGCGCTTGATCCGTGCTGGCGCTGTCGGCAACGCCGTGGTTGAGTTTATTTTGCATAATGCGATTGATTTGTGAGTAATAATCAATCGTTTGGTTGGTGACGGCAATGGCGTCGTTTAAATAAGCCAAATTGTAATAAGTGATAATTACGGAGTTAATTAAAGATACTCTGGCGGCTTCCAAATCTTGTTCCGTTGCGGCGTGCGTCCATTCTGCGGCGGAGGTGGCGTCAGCCAAACGGCGCCATAAATCCACCGTATAACCGACTTCTAATGCGCCTTTATGCGAAATTGTGGAATTGCCGCCGTCTTTAATATTTTTGCTCGCTGAAGATGAAGTTGAACCGCTGAATGCCGGCACTAAATTCGCGCCGACTAAATTCGCTTGATATAACGCGGAGTTGACGGCGATAGCCGCTTTCGCGAGATTTTTATTGTTGGTTAAGGCTTGTTCGACTAGGCGATTTAGCTGTGCATCGCCGTATAATGTCCACCAGTTTTCTTGAATATTATATTGTTTGGTTAATTCTTCATATTGTTGATATTCAAGCTGAGAGGCTTTGTAAGAATCATCAATATTGGCACAACCGACTACGGTGACTGAAGCGGCTAAGGCAAAGGTTATTTTTGAAAGTTTTAACATTGTAATTTCCTTTAAATGTATGAAAGTGCGGTAATTTTTACCGCACTTTTGTGTGTATAAAATTGTATCAAAAAATCTATTCTCTGGCTAATGCCGTAATCGGGTTTAATTTCGCCGCATTTTTTGCCGGCATATAACCGAAAACAATACCGATTAACGTGGAGCAGAGTACGGCGGAGATTATGGAAGCGCTTGAAAACACCATCGTAAAATCCGTCATAAAAAAGTTAAACAACATTCCGAACAGGATCGACAGCGTAATTCCGGTTAACCCGCCGATTAAACAAATCAGCACCGCTTCAATCAAAAATTGTTGCAGAATATTGAATTGTCGCGCGCCGATTGCCATTCTGACGCCGATTTCTTTCGTTCGTTCCGTTACGGAAACAAGCATAATATTCATTACGCCGATACCTCCCACCACAAGAGAAATCAGCGCGATACAGGAAATCAATAAACGCATTGTATTGGTGGTGCTTTCAATGGTTTGTTTAATGGTATCCGTATTCATCACGAAGAAATCTTTTTTGCCGTGGCGAACCAACAATAAATTGGTTAAATCTTTTTCCGCTACGGTGGAATTGACCTCATTGCGCACTTTTACCGTAATCGAATCAATCTTCTGATTGCCGGAAATTTTATTCATCGCCGTGGAATAGGGAATATAAATATTCAGGCTTGAACTGTTCATTCCCATATTATTTGAAGTCGCCGCCACACCGATCACGCGCAACGGTTTTTTATTCAACATCAAAACCTGTCCGATTGGATTTTGATTGTTAAACACTTGTTTTAAGGTATTTTCATCAATCACCGCGACTTGCTCGTTATGTTTAACATCATTGTCGTTAAAAAATTGACCTTGTTTTAAACTTAATCCTTTCACATTGAAATATTGATCGCCCACACCTTTTACCTGCGCGGTGAAACTTTCATTTTGATAAACCAACGTACCGCTTACGCTGCTGTTCGGCGTGGCACTTTCAATATAACTTTGTTTGGCAAGAATATTGGAATCACCGACGGTAAGATTTTGCATTTTGTCCGCTCGTCGATCACCGAATCCCGTACCGTTATAAATATCCATTGTGTTGGTGCCCATCGAATTGATATTGGCAAGGATTTTTTGTTGCGAACCGTTTCCCAGCGCCACCACGCAGACCACGGAAGTAATGCCGATAATAATGCCGAGCATTGTCAACAACGAGCGCAATTTGTGCGCAATAATGGCTTTCACCGACATTTTAAAGGACTCGGCGAATTGATCTTTATAAAACCCGAAACGGCTTTTTTGCGGCGCCGCGGTTTCTTCCTTCTGCGCGATAAGATCGGATTTACGCGTATCTTCGATAATTTTACCGTCTTTGATTTCAATGATCCGATTGGCAAACTCCGCCACTTGTTTATCGTGCGTGACCAAAATAATCGTATGACCTTCGCGGTGTAATTGCTGCAAAATTTCCATTACGGTTTCGCCGCTGCGACTGTCCAAAGCGCCTGTCGGTTCGTCCGCCAGAATAATATCGCCGCCGTTCATTAGCGCTCGCGCAATACTGACGCGTTGTTGTTGGCCGCCGGAAAGTTGATTCGGTTTATTTTGCAAACGATCCGCTAAACCGAGTTTTTCCAGCAAAAGTGCGGCGCGTTCTAAGCGTGTTTTTTGATCGACACCGGCATAAATCGCAGGCAAGGCGACATTTTCGACCGCACTTAATGTAGAAAGCAGATTGTAGCGTTGGAAGATAAAACCGAATTTTTTACGACGCAAATCGGAAAGTTGATCGGCGTTAAGTCGGCTGACTTCCGTTTCTTCGATTTTATAGGAACCGGAGGTCGCCGTATCCAAGCAGCCGATAATATTCATTAAGGTGGATTTGCCCGAACCGGATTGCCCGATAATCGCAATAAAATCGCCTTTTTTGATCTCAAGATTAATATCTTTTAAGACCTGCGTGCGATTTTCGCCTTCGCCGAAATATTTATTAATATTTTTAATTTCAATAATATTCATAAATTTTGACCGCACTTTTAGAACATTCTTGGGCCGCGAGCGGAATTACCGACTTTTTCGCCGTCGGCGACTTGTGAGGAAATCACTTTTTCGCCTTCTTGTACGCCGTCAAGGATTTGCGTGTTGACGTCATCATTTAAACCGATTTTCACTTCGCGTTGTTCGGCTTTATCTTCGGCGGTTAACACGTTAACGAAGGTTTTGTTATTTTGTTTATGCAAGGTCATCGTCGGTACTAATAAGGTGTCTTTGACATCGGCGATGATAATGGTATTTTGCACGCTCATTCCGATGCGCAATTTATTTTCCTTGTTGTCCACCACCACATTGGCGTAATAATACACCGCGTTGGTGTCGGAGACGCTTTCGCTGTATTCGTTATCCGTTAAGGTGCTCATTGCCGGATCGACGGAACTGATCGTGCTTTTATATACCGTATCGGGATCGGATAACGTAGTGAATGTCACCGGCATACCGGCTTTCACTTTAGTAACATCGCCTTCGGAGATTTCCGGTTTAATCAGAATTTTATTTAAATCGGCAACTTGCACGATGGTCGGCGTCGTTTGATTGGCATTCACGGTTTGCCCTTCGGACACCGGAATGGAAATCACCGTGCCGTCAAGCGGCGAGTGAATTTTAGTATATTCCAAATTCGTTTTCGCCGAATCCACTTCAATTTCCGCTTTTTTGATGGATGCTTCGATTTCCTCAATCGCCGCTTCGGCAGAGGCGAAATTATCTTTTGCGTTGTTTAAATCATCAAGGCTGGCGGATTTTTTGTTATATAGCGCCGACATTCTGGAATAAGCGGATTTTGCTACCTCGTACGCCACTTTCTTGGCTTTCAGTTGCGCTTGGTAAGACAATAATTCCGCTTGGGCGATATTGAGATTATTCACCTGCGTTTTGGAATCGATTTCCGCAATTAAATCGCCTTGTTTGATTTCTTGCCCCAAGGTAACGTAAATTTTCTCGATTTTACCGGAAGCCTGCGCGCCCACTTCAACGCGATTATAGGCGCGCACCGTGCCGCCGGTGATCACGGATTTTTGTAAATCGCCGCGTTTTACCGTTTCGGTCAAATAGGTGATTTTGGTGTTATTCGATGAGGCGAGATAGTAATACGCACCGAAACCGATAACGGCGGCTAATGCTAAGACGAAAAGAGACTTTTTAGTCATAAATACTCCGAAAATTTGTTACAAGATGTTATTTATAACAAATTTTAAAATCCGTTTCTTAAGAAAATCTTAAGATAAAAATAAAATGAATGAACGTTCGTTCATTTGAGCGAAAGAATTTTACCATTTCTTTGGGTAAAATCAACCGCACTTTGTATTATGTCGATAAACATTGTAGAATAGACGCAATTTTTTGATTAATAAAGGTTAATAATTGAGGTCAGAATGAGCCATATTGATGTAGCGGAAAATACGGAAAATCGTCCGACGAATTTTATTCGTCAAATCATTGATGAAGATTTGGCGGCGGGTAAACACCAAAACGTTTACACCCGTTTCCCGCCTGAGCCGAACGGCTATTTACATATCGGACACGCAAAATCCATTTGTTTGAATTTCGGCATTGCGCAAGATTATCAAGGTAAATGTAATTTGCGTTTTGATGATACCAATCCGGTAAAAGAAGACGTGGAATATGTGGATTCGATCAAACAAGATGTGGAATGGTTGGGCTTTCATTGGCAAGGCGAACCGCGTTATGCCTCGGATTATTTCGATCAACTTTACGGCTATGCTATTGAATTAATTCAAAAAGGTTTAGCGTATGTGGATGAATTGTCGCCGGAAGAAATGCGCGAATATCGCGGCACCTTAACGGAAGCGGGAAAAAACAGCCCTTATCGTGATCGTAGCGTAGAAGAAAATTTAGCATTATTCGAGAAAATGAAAAACGGCGAATTTGCCGAAGGAAAAGCCAGCCTTCGTGCCAAAATCGATATGGCGTCGCCGTTTATGGTAATGCGCGATCCTGTGTTATATCGGATTAAATTTGCCGATCATCACCAAACCGGTAGTAAATGGTGCATTTATCCGATGTACGATTTCACTCATTGCATTTCCGATGCCATTGAACGTATTACACATTCTTTATGTACCTTGGAGTTCCAAGATAACCGTCGTTTGTATGATTGGGTTTTGGAAAATATTTCCATTGAACGCCCGTTGCCGCATCAATATGAATTTTCCCGTTTAAATTTGGAATATACCTTAACATCGAAACGTAAGTTATTGAAATTAGTGGAAGATAAAATCGTGGACGGCTGGAACGATCCGCGTATGCCGACGATTTCCGGCTTACGTCGTCGCGGTTATACGCCGGCGGCGATTCGTGAATTTTGTCGTCGTATCGGCGTGACTAAGCAAGACAACGTCGTAGAATACAGCGCATTGGAAAGTTGTATTCGCGATGATTTAAATACCAACGCACCGCGCGCAATGGCAGTATTGAATCCGTTAAAAATCGTGATTGAAAACTTCGGCGAGAAAGAAATTTTAACCGCGCCGAATCATCCGAATCGCGAAGAATTGGGTACGCGTCAACTGCCTTTCACCAAAGAAATTTATATCGATCAAGCGGATTTCCGTGAAGAAGCCAATAAACAATATAAACGTTTAGTGCTCGGCAAAGAAGTGCGTTTGCGCAACGCTTATGTGATTAAAGCGGAACGTGTAGAAAAAGACGCGGACGGCAATATCACCACGGTTTATTGTACTTATGATCCGGAAACTTTGGGCAAAAATCCGGCGGACGGACGCAAAGTCAAAGGCGTTATTCAATGGGTTTCCGCCACGGATTATTTAAACGCAGAATTTCGCGTGTACGATAAATTATTCACCGTACCGAATCCGGGCGCGGCGGAAGATTTAAACGACGTATTAAATCCGAATTCTTTAGTGATCAAACACGGCGTGGTGGAACAAAGTTTGGCTTCCGCACAAGCCGAGCAAGCTTATCAATTCGAACGCGAAGGTTATTATTGTGCGGATAGCAAAGACAGCCGCGCGGATCATTTGGTGTTCAACTTAACGGTGAGCTTGAAAGAAGGCTTTTAATCAACAAACATAAATTGTTTTTATCATAAAGTGCGGTGGAATTTTCAAAAAAATCGACCGCACTTTTCGTCTGAAAAATATGAAACTCGAAACAAAATTTTGGGAAACGAAATCCCTGCTGGAAATGAATGACGAGGAATGGGAAGCCTTATGTGACGGTTGCGGAAAATGTTGCTACCGCAAATTTATCGAAGGACGCGGAAAGCAACAAAAACTGTATTTCACCCGTATCGCCTGTAATTTATTGGATGTGGAAAGCGGAAAGTGCGGTAATTATCGCGATCGTTTTAAGCTGGAAACGGATTGTACGAAATTAACCTCAAAAAATTTGCCGGATTTTAGCTGGCTGCCGACAACCTGCGCCTATCGTTTGTTGTATGAAAATAAACCGCTTTTCGACTGGCATCCGTTAATTTCCGGCACACCGGATTCGGTCAAAAATGCCGATATTCCGATCAAAAACGGTATTCACGAACGCGATGTAATCGATTGGTTTGAATTTATTATTGATGAGGAAATGCCCTTGAAAGGCAAATAAAATATCTTGCCCTAAAATGTATGTAGATATAATATATCTACATATGGCAAAAGGAGAACTTATGCAATTACAAATTAAAAAGTGGGGTAATAGTGCGGCAGTACGCTTACCTCAAGCTGTTTTAGCGCAATTACATTTAAGTGAGAATGATCATTTTGATCTTGAAGTGCAACCCGACGGATTAATGCTCCGTCCGGTGAAAAGTAAAAAACGCTATTCCATTCAAACCTTAATGGCTGAAATGGGCGATGATTTACCGAGAGTAGAAGGTTGGGACGAAATGAAATCGGTAGGCAAAGAAGGCTAATGAGATGAATGTACCGAATAGAGGAGATATTATCCATTTACAGTTCGATCCGGCGAGCGGTCAAGAAATGCAAGGCGAACATTATGCGCTTGTGGTGAGTAATTATCATTTCAATCGTTCGGGATTGGCGTTCGTTTGTCCGATCTCTCAAGGAAATGCGCAGTATGCGCGTTCTCTCGGAACCTTAGTGACATTGATGGGATGCGGAACGCATACTCAAGGTGCAATCCATTGTCATCAACTTAAATCCTTGGATTGGAAGATCCGTCAAGCCAAACGCAAGGAATCCGTACCGGATTTTATTTTGGATGATGTGCAAGCCAGATTGGATGCGATTTTATCTGAAGAATAAAAAGATCAAAGTGCGGTCGAATTTATAACTTTTTTAGTTGAATTAGGTAAGCGATATAATATATTGCTCAATACCGATTAAATAAAAAAACTGTCCCGTCATTTCGACGGGATTTTTTTAGAAAAATTATCGCATTATTATTTAATTATCTATAAATCAAAGGGGGTACGTTATTTCTATATAAGTAACCCTGTCACGTTTTATTTCGTAAATATAAAAACCTGTCGAATCAAAAAGTAAAGCTTTTTTTATCGTCTCGAAAGCCGGATAAATCGCCGATAAAGCCCTTATAATGAAAATAATTATTCTTGACGGAGATCACTAAATCAACCTAAAAACATTGTGTTTACGTCGGTGTTATATATAATGAATTTAACTTCTATTTTTGTACCTGTTTTAGAGTTGTTGGAAGAACAAAATGAGTATTAAGGAACACCAAATGCAATCTGCGGAAACGCTTGGTATTGCGACGTCATATTACGATATCGACGGACATTTAATTTATGCCAATCCGGAGAGCTTGGATTATTTCACTGAATTGTTACAGCCGCCCAATAATGCCGGAAAATCCGAATTATTTGATGATGTCATTGTTGTAAAAGAAAACGAACCGATAATTTATTATGTAGCGAATTTAAACTTACCTGATTGGTCGTCTTTACATTGTGTCGTTCTTGATGAAAACGAGCGCACATTATCCGAATCAACTTTCTCTTTTTCTCCGTCTTTATCGCTTTCTCCTTTGCCTTACGGCTATTATGCTTTGCAATTTACCCTTAACGAACGCCTATATCGCATCCGCATTTTGGTTGCGCCGCATACGGCTTATCAACCGTCGTTATTTAATCAGAAAAAATCTTGGGGATTAAACGTTCAATTATATAGTTTGCGTTCAAGTCGAAACTGGGGAATCGGCGATTTTGACGATTTGCGTTATTTAATCGAGAAAAGTGCGCAATTCGGTTATGACTTCGTCGGAATTAACCCGTTGCATTTATTGTATTCTTCCGTGCCGGAATGGGCGAGTCCGTATAGTTCTTCTTCTCGTCGTTGGTTGAATTATTTGTATGTGGCGATTGATAGCTTGCCGGAATTCAAATTGTGCAAAAGCGTGCAAAATTGGTTTAACCGCGAAGAAATTCAAGCGCAACTTTGTGCCTTGCGTGCGCGCGATGAAGTGGATTATGCGGCGGTAAATCGTTTAAAAATGACCGCACTTGAACAATTATTCGCTTATTTCTTGCGCAGTAAATCGGCAAAAATTATTGCTCGGCGTAATGCTTTTGCGGCTTTTGTGAAGCAACAAGGCGATGCGTTACGTTATCAAGGTTTATTTGAAGTGTTGGATAACGAAGAACACGATCAAATGCCGGAAGATGAAAATCGAATCGGTTGGTTGGGCTGGCGGGAAAAATGGCAACACTTAACGGCGAACACGCGTAAAACTTTATTGAAAGAACATAAAGAAAAAATCGAATTTTATGCGTGGTTGCAGTGGCTTGCTTATACGCAATTAGCGGAATTACAAAATCTGTGTGCCGAAGTGGGAATGAAACTCGGTATATATGGCGATTTGGCGGTGAGCAGTTCGCGCGGTAGTGCGGACGTATGGTCTGATCAAGAATTATATTGCGTCAACGCTTCTGTCGGTGCGCCGCCGGATCCATTGGGGCCGGTCGGTCAGAATTGGAACATTCCGCCTTACAATCCAAGCGTATTAAAAGCGCGCGGATTCCAGCCGTTTGTCGATTTATTACGCGCGAATATGCAAAATTTCGGTGTGTTACGCATCGATCATATTATGGGATTATTCCGTTTATGGCTGATTCCGGAAGGCAAAAATGCAAGCGATGGGCTTTATGTTCATTATCCGTTCGATGCGTTAATGGCGGTTTTAGCGATTGAAAGTCAACGCAATCAATGTTTAGTCGTTGGCGAGGATTTAGGTATTGTGCCGAACGAAGTGCGGTCGAAATTAAACGAATTATCCATATTATCTTATTTCGTGTTGTATTTTGAACGCAAGCAGGATCATTATCCGGCGGGCGGTGATTTTCCATTGAATGCTTTTGCTACGGTCGGCACGCACGATGTGCCGTCGTTGCAAAGTTTCTGGCATTGCCGCGATTTGCAATTATTCGGTGATTTGGGCGTGTTACAAGGCGATGTTTTAAAACAAAAATATGATCAGCGCGTAATCGATAAACAAGCCTTATTAAATACCTTACATCGCGATCAATATTTATCTTCCGATTATTGGGGCGATGCCTTGACGATGGCAATGCACGATAATTTGAATCTTATGATTCATCGTTATTTGGCGGAAAGCCGCACGAATTTAATCGGTGTTCAATTAGAAAATTTATTGAATCAAGAAGTTTCTTTTAATTTACCCGGAACATCTTCCGAGTATCCGAATTGGCGCAAGAAATTAGCGCGTAATTTGGAAGATATATTTAATGACGAATATATCACCTCATTTTTAACAGAAATCGGCCAAGCACGAGCTAAATAGGCAAAGAGGGGTTACGCTATGACTAAATTGGTTTCACAAGATGTTATTAACGCATTTTTCGATGGGCGCCATTCCGATCCGTTTTCCGTATTAGGGATGCACGAAACGGATAACGGTATTGAAATCCGAACGCTTTATCCCGATGCCTGTCAGGTTTTTGTGTATAACGATCAGCAAGAACAAGTTTGCGAATTGGAACGCATTGACGAACGTGGCTTTTTTGCCGCCGTAGTGCCGAATACGCGTAGCTTTTTTGCCTATCGTTTACAAGTTTGCTGGGGCAAAGATTCGCAAATTTTAGAAGATCCGTACCGTTTTCATCCGATGATTAGCGATTTGGATAACTGGTTGTTAGCGGAAGGGTCGCATTTACGTCCTTATGAAATATTAGGTGCGCATTTTATGGAATGTGACGGCGTACCCGGTGTGAATTTCCGTTTGTGGGCGCCGAATGCCAAACGTGTTTCCGTGGTCGGCGATTTCAACTATTGGGATGGTCGTCGTCATCCGATGCGTTTTCATCCTGCGTGTGGCGTATGGGAGCTGTTTTTACCGAAAGTTGCACTAGGACAACTCTATAAATTCGAATTGATTGATTGCTATGATCAACTTCGCTTAAAAGCCGACCCTTATGCCTTCAGTTCTCAATTACGTCCGGATACCGCGTCACAAATCAGCGCGCTACCGGATGTAGTGGAAATGAGTGAAAAACGTCGCAAAGCCAATCAACAGGATCAACCGATTTCGATTTATGAAGTGCATTTGGGATCGTGGCGTCGAAATTTGGAAAACAATTTCTGGTTAAATTACGATGAAATTGCCGATGAATTGATTCCTTATGTGAAGGAAATGGGCTTTACGCATATCGAATTTTTACCGCTTTCGGAGTTTCCGTTTGACGGCTCTTGGGGTTATCAACCGATCGGATTATATTCACCGACCAGTCGTTTCGGCTCGCCGGAAGCTTTCCGTCGTTTAGTGGATAAAGCGCACGATGCCGGTTTAAATGTGATTTTAGACTGGGTACCGGGACATTTCCCAAGCGATACGCACGGTTTAGCCGCATTTGACGGCACGGCATTGTATGAACACGCCGATCCGCGCGAAGGTTATCACCAAGATTGGAATACCTTGATTTATAACTACGGACGCAATGAAGTGAGAAACTTCTTGTCTGCGAACGCATTATATTGGTTGGAACGTTTCGGTTTGGACGGTATTCGCGTCGATGCGGTCGCTTCGATGATTTATCGTGATTATAGCCGCGCCGAAGGTCAATGGATTCCGAACCAATACGGTGGACGTGAAAATTTAGAAGCCATCGATTTCTTGAAACAAACCAATCGTATTATTAATCAAGAAATGCCGGGGGCGATTTCCGTTGCGGAAGAATCTACGTCTTTCGAAGGGATTACGCGTCCGTTGCAATATAACGGTTTAGGCTTCAACTTCAAATGGAATATGGGTTGGATGAACGATACTTTATCTTATATGCAAAAAGATCCGGTTTATCGTCAATATCATCACAATCAAATGACATTCGGTATGGTTTATCAATACAGCGAAAATTTCGTCTTACCGCTTTCGCACGACGAAGTGGTGCACGGTAAATCTTCTTTGTTAGATAAAATGCCGGGCGACACTTGGCAAAAATTTGCCAACTTGCGTGCTTATTACGGTTATATGTGGGGCTATCCGGGCAAAAAACTGTTATTTATGGGTAACGAATTTGCTCAAGGTCGCGAATGGAATTATGAAGAAAGTTTGGATTGGTTCCTATTGGACGAACAACACGGCGGTGGCTGGCATAAAGGCGTACAACAATTCGTGAAAGATTTGAACCGCACTTATCAAGACAACGCCTCGTTGTATGAGTTGGATAATGATCCGCAAGGCTTTGATTGGTTAGTGGTGGACGATTATCAAAATTCCGTTTTCGCCTTCGAAAGACAAAGCCGCAAAGGCGAGCGTATCGTCGTGGTGAGTAACTTTACGCCGGTGCCGCGTTATGATTACCGAATCGGGGTCAATGTAGCGGGCGAATATGAGGAAATTCTAAATTCGGATTCCTCATTCTATCAAGGTTCGAATGTAGGTAACGGTGGTTCGGTGCAAAGCGAACCGATTGCCAGCCACGGTAGAAAACAATCAATTAATTTAGTGATTCCGCCTTTGGCAACGATATATTTGAAATTAAAGGCTTAATTTTGTGAAATCGATCCCGTTTTGAACGGCAGGATCGATAAATCACCATATAACGATAAAACGACGAATAAATTAACAATGACAAGAATAGCTGTAGGAACACCTTACCCGCCGGGATGTTCGCAACAATTTTATAACGGGCGTAAGGGATTTAATTTTACGATTTTTTCATCGCAAGCGTTAGCGGTCGAATTATGTATTTTTGACGGTGTGCAAGACGAGATCGAAATTCGCTTGCCGATGCACCGAACCGCGGATACTTGGCATATTTGGTTGGCTGATGCTTATTACGGAATGAAATACGGTTTTCGTATTTATAATCATAACGGTAGCGCACTGAGCAACCCGAACAAGCTTATGCTTGACCCTTATGCTAAATCGGTTCAAGGCAAGCCGGATTTAAGCAGTGAGGAAAAACGCGCGTGGTTTTTATTAACCGATGATCGGGATAATGCCCATTTGGCGCCGAAAGCCGTCGTAACCGACGAACATTTTAATTGGGAAAACGATAAACCTTTAGAAACGCCGTGGGCTGAAACGATTATTTACGAAGTGCACGTTAAAGGATTTACTCAACTAAGAGAGGATTTACCCGAACAAATTCGCGGAACTTACGCCGGCTTAGCGCATCCGATAATGATTGCGTATTTAAAAGAATTAGGCGTTACCGCCGTGGAATTATTGCCGGTAAATTATCATTTAGACGAACCGCACTTACAGGAAAAAGGACTGCATAATTATTGGGGCTACAGCCCGTTGGCAATGTTTGCGGTGGAACCGAAATATTGGTCGAAACGCCAAGACACCACACCGTTGACGGAATTTAAATCAATGGTGAAAGCCTTACATCAGGCGGGAATCGAAGTGATTTTAGACGTGGTGTTTAATCATACGGTGGAATCGGAAAAAGAGTTTCCGACATTCAGCCAGCGCGGTATTGATGATAAAACCTATTATTGGCAGAACGACACGGGTGAATATTTAAATTGGACGGGTTGCGGCAACACGATGAACTTATCCAATGAAATTAGTCGCCGTTGGGTAATCGATTGCTTGCGCTATTGGGTGGAAGAATGTCATATCGACGGATTCCGTTTTGATTTGGCGACGGTATTAGGGCGCGAGAAAAACGGATTCAGCCAAGAAGCTTTATTATTTCAAGAAATGGCGCAAATTCCGAGCTTACAGCGTTGTAAATTAATTGCCGAACCTTGGGATATCGGCGATTTCGGCTATCAAGTGGGGAATTTCCCAAGTTATTTTGCCGAATGGAATGACCGTTTCCGTGACGATATGTGCCGTTTTTGGTTATGGAAAAGCGGGGAAGTCGGCGCATTTGCCGAGCGCTTGGCAGGGTCCGGCGATGTGTATAAATCGGCGGAACGATTGCCGCATAATTCGGTGAATTTTATTACCGCACACGACGGATTCACCTTGCGCGATTTGGTGAGTTATAACTATAAACATAATTTTGCCAACGGCGAGGATAATCGCGACGGTCGTAATGAAAACTACAGTTATAACCACGGGTTCGAAGGCTCTGAAAATGCATCGCCGACCGTTGAATTCGAGCGCTTTCTCACTTGCTGCGGTTTGCTGACAAGTTTATTGCTATCTAACGGTACGCCGATGTTATTGGCGGGCGACGAATTCGGTAATACGCAATACGGTAATAATAACGCCTATTGTCAGGATAACGCGGTAACTTGGTTAAAATGGAACGAATTTAATAAAGATTTATTTTTTGTCGTTAAACAGATGATCGCCTTAAGAAAACGGATGCAAATTTTGCAACGGGACGTTTGGTGGAAAGATGACGACGTGCAATGGCTGAATTCAAACGGCGATTTAATGTCGGTTGAAGATTGGCATAATCGGGATACGAAAGCACTACAAGTCTTTTTGGATAAGACGTGGTTATTAGTCATTAATGCAAAAGCAGGATTACAAGAGTTTCAATTACCGCAAGGGGACTGGAAAATTGTATATAGCGCGGCAACGGCAATGGTGCGGGAAAATCGGCTTTATGTCGATGATTTGGCATTTTGCATTCTGCGCGGAAATGAGGAATCGATATTTATCGATAGCGTTGTGAGTTAACTGAATGAGAGGCAATACTATGAACAGTAGCATTTCTAAATTACCTAATAAATATGATCTTGTTAAAGAAACCTTAGTTCTTATTCTCGCCGGAGGTCGAGGCTCACGACTTTACGAATTGACCGATAAACGGGCGAAACCGGCGCTTTATTTCGGGGGTAATCGTCGAATTATCGACTTTGCGTTGTCGAATTGTATTAACTCCGGTTTGAACCGTATCGGCGTGGTAACTCAATATGCGGCGCATTCCTTGCTCCGTCATTTACAAACCGGTTGGTCGTTCTTACCGCAAGAACGCGGCGAATTTATCGATATGTTGCCGGCGCGTCAACAAATCGACGATGCGACTTGGTATCGCGGAACGGCGGATGCGGTGTATCAAAATATGGCGATTATTCGCGATCACTATTGCCCGAAATATATCCTCATTTTAGCGGGCGACCACATTTATAAGCAAGATTATAGCCAAATGTTGTTGGATCACGTTTCCAGCGGTGCAAAATGTACCGTCGGCTGTATTGAAGTGGAACGTGAAAAAGCGTCCGAATTCGGCGTAATGGCGGTGAATGAAAATCTGAAAGTGAAATCCTTCGTGGAAAAACCGAAAGATCCGCCGGCAATGGTCGGCAAGCCGAACACCTCCCTTGCTTCAATGGGTATCTATGTGTTTGACGCGCAATATTTGTATGACGTGTTGGAACGTGAAGTGTTAACGCCTTACACCTCGCACGATTTCGGTAAAGATATTTTACCTAAAGCGTTGGAAGAAGGCGTATTATTTGCCCATCCGTTCAGTCGTTCTTGTATGGGACGCAACACGGAAGGCGAAATCTACTGGCGCGATGTGGGAACCTTAGATAGCTTCTGGCAATCCAATATCGACCTAGTTTCCGAAAATCCGCAATTAGATATTTATGATAAAAATTGGCCGATTCGCGGTAATCCGGTTCAAACCTATCCGTCCAAATTCTTCTATAAAAACACCAATATCAAACCGGTGGATAATTCATTGATTTCCGGCGGTTGCGTTATTACGGACGCGTCGATCAGCTATTCCGTATTATTCGATCAAGTCAAGGTCAGCGAAGGTTCCGTGATCGATCATTGCGTGGTCTTGCCGCAAGTGACCGTCGGTAAAAACTGTACCTTAAAACGTTGTATTATCGATCGCCACGTCGTGATTCCGGACGGAATGGAAATCGGTGTGAATTTGGAATTGGACAGCCAACGTTTCCGTGTAAGTAGCGGCGGCATTGTTTTGGTCACATCAAGTATGTTGAAAAAGCTCAACGGTGAAGAAGTCGCCTCCGAAGAGTATTTGGATTAATAATATTAAGCGGAAAGTGCGGTGATTTTTTGCCGCATTTTCCCTTATTTTTAGACGATAAAGGAAAAAAGACGAAATGAGAGTATTGCACATTTGTTCCGAATTATATCCATTATTAAAAACCGGCGGATTGGCGGACGTAATGGGCGCATTGCCGTTCGCACAAAAAGAAATCGGAATCGACGCGCGGATTTTATTGCCCGCATATCCGGCGATTGCGGCGGGTATCGGCGAAACGGCGGTTGTGACGGAATTCGATAATTTTGCCGGACACGTTGTGTTACGCTACGGCGAATATAAAGGCGTCGGCGTTTATTTAATCGACGCACCGCACTTATATGCGCGCGAAGGCAATCCGTATCACGATCAATGGTATAATGACTACGCGGACAACTACAAACGCTTTGCTTTGTTGGGATGGGTCGGTGCGGAGCTCGCAACGGGATTGGATTCTTGGTGGCGCGCAGAAACGGTTCACGCGCACGATTGGCACGCCGGTTTAACCAGCGCTTATTTGTTTAACAAAGGTCGTCCGGCAAAATCCGTTTTTACCATTCATAATTTGGCGTATCAAGGACAGTTTTCCTATCATCACCTGTTTGAAATCGGGCTACCGGAAGGAATGTTCCACGTTAACGGGCTAGAATTACACGGTCAAATTTCTTACCTAAAAGCCGGATTATATTATTCCGACGCCGTAACCGCCGTCAGCCCGACTTATGCAAAAGAAATCACCACGCCGGAATTTGCCTACGGATTGCAAGGATTGCTTAGCACATTGCAAAATGAAGGGAAATTATTCGGCATTTTAAACGGCGTGGATGATCAAATTTGGCATCCGAATAATGACACCTATATCGACGATCATTACAAATTGAAAGCGATGACCGGAAAACGCAAAAATAAAGAGAAATTGCAAGAATATTTCAATTTACCGCAAAATCCGGATGCTTTGTTGTTCGTAATGGTAACGCGCCTAACCGAACAAAAAGGCGTGGATTTGCTTATTGACAGCGTAGAACAAATCGTCGAGCAGGGCGGGCAGTTGGCAATTCTCGGCTCAGGCGCACCGCACTTGGAAGGCGCGTTAAAAACCTTGGCACTGCGTTATCCTGAAAATATCGGTATTAAAATCGGCTATGACGAAGCCTTGTCGCATTTAATTATCGCCGGCGGCGATGTCATTTTAGTGCCTAGCCGTTTCGAGCCTTGCGGTTTGACTCAGTTATACGGATTGAAATACGGTACGTTACCGTTGGTTCGCGCCACCGGCGGATTGGCGGATACCGTTGTTAACAGCACATCGGAAAACATTAAAGCGCGTATTGCGACCGGTTTCGTTTTCAACGATGCAACCCGTGAAGCATTATGCGGCGCGATTCATAATGCGTTTGCTTTATGGCAAAAACAACGTTTATGGTTTAGCGTCAGAACCGTTGCAATGGAACAAGATTTCAGTTGGCAAATTTCCGCTGCGCGTTATCGTGATTTATATCATCACATTTGGGCTGAATAACTTGTTTTAGGTATTTTTGGAGAAAGGAGCTGAAACAAATCAGCTTTTTTCTCCATTTATTTATATAATAGTCAATTATTCACAATTAAGTGTTGTATTTTTACTCCGAATGGATAAAAATACGCCGATTTAATCATAACTAGGAGCAAAACACATTATGGTAATCGATAACATTGATTTTCCATTTACTTATAACCAACCGGAGCATACGACGGAATCGCTCAAAAAAGCGATTGTATATAAGTTAATTTTTTTAATCGGACGTTCACCTCAGGAAGCAAGTCAACGCGATTGGTTAAACGCAACCTTATACGCGGTTAAAGATTTAGTCACGGAAGGCTGGATTTCAACGGCATCTCAATCGAGAGGCGAAGAAACCCGTCGCGTGTATTACTTATCAATGGAATTCTTAATGGGTCGCACGCTTTCCAACGCATTAATTGCCGAAGGCGTGTACGGTTTAGCCAAAGACGCGTTATCCGAATTAAACGTCGATTTGGAAGAGATTTTAGAAAAAGAAGTGGATCCGGGCTTAGGAAACGGCGGTTTAGGTCGTTTAGCCGCGTGTTTTATGGATTCTATCGCAACTTTAGGTATTCCGGGAATGGGCTACGGTATTCGTTATGAATACGGTATGTTCCAACAACATATTGAAGACGGACATCAAGTGGAAAAACCGGATGCGTGGTTGGAAAAAGGTGCGCCTTGGGAATTTATGCGCCCGTCCAAACGTTTCAATATTCGTTTCGGCGGACATATTTATTTTGAAGGAAAAAAATGCGTGTGGGAAAATGCGGAAGAAATCACCGCACTTGCCTATGACCAAATGATCCCGGGTTATGCGAATAATTCAGCTGCAACATTACGTTTGTGGAGTGCACACGCCGGCGATCGTTTCAATCTTGCCGATTTTAATAAAGGCGATTACTTCCGCGCGATCGAAAACCGTTCTTCATCCGAAAACGTATCTCGCGTACTTTATCCGGACGATTCCACTTGGGCGGGACGCGAATTACGTTTACGTCAAGAATATTTCTTAGTTTCCGCGTCGTTACAAGATATTATCAAACGTCATAAACGCACGCACGGTACGGTGGCAAACCTTGCGGATAAAGTGGCGATTCACTTGAACGATACCCATCCTGCGCTTGCGATTCCGGAATTAATGTTTATCTTGGTGGATCAAGAAGGCTACGCGTGGCAAACCGCTTGGGATATGTGTCGTCGCATTTTCTCTTACACTTGTCACACCCTAATGTCCGAAGCCTTGGAAACTTGGCCGGTGGAAATGATGGCGAAAATTTTACCGCGTCATTTACAAATTATCTTTGAAATCAACGATTATTTCTTAGAATACGTCCGCACTTATGTCACCACCGATGCAGAATTTATCCGCCGCGTGTCGTTAATCGAAGAAGGCGATTTCCGCAAAGTGCGTATGGGTTGGTTATCCGTCGTCGGTTCGCACAAAATCAACGGTGTTGCCGCCATTCATTCCGATTTAATGGTGACATCGACATTCGCCGATTTCGCACGCATTTATCCGGAACGCTTTACTAACGTCACGAACGGTATCACACCGCGTCGCTGGATTGCTGTGGCGAACCCTGATTTATCCGCCTTATTCGATAAATATATCGGTGCAGAATGGCGTCGTGATTTAAGTCGTTTAACCGAATTAAAAGCGCATATTCAAGATCCGGAATTAAAACAAGCGATTCCGCAAATCAAACGTGCGAATAAAGTACGTTTAGCGGAGTATGTGAAAAAAGAATCAGGCATCGAGCTTGATCCGAACGCATTATTCGACGTACAAGTGAAACGTATTCACGAATATAAACGTCAAATTTTGAATGTGTTACACATCATTACGCGTTATAACGAAATGATCGAACATCCGGAAAAAGATTGGACACCACGCGTGTTTATTCTTGCCGGTAAAGCGGCGTCTGCATATTACGCGGCGAAACAAACCATTAACCTAATTAACGACGTAGCGAACGTAATTAATAATGACGAACGTTTGAAAGGCCGTTTAAAAGTGGTCTTTATCCCGAACTATAGCGTTAGCCTTGCACAAATTATTATTCCGGCAGCGGATATTTCCGAACAAATTTCCTTAGCGGGAACGGAAGCCTCAGGTACAAGTAATATGAAATTCGCCTTAAACGGCGCATTGACACTGGGTACTTTGGACGGTGCGAACGTTGAAATTTTAGATAACGTCGGCAAAGACAATATCTTTATTTTCGGTAACACCGTGGAACAAGTCGAAGCGTTACGTCGTAACGGTTACAAACCGTTTGATATTTACCAATCGGATGAACAGTTGCGCACCGTGGTTGACCAAATCACCGCAGGGCGTTTCTCACCGAAAGATCCGAATCGTTATCAAGACTTATTAAATTCGTTAAGATACCACGATTATTACCAAGCTTTCGCGGATTATCGCAGCTATGTGGAAGCACAAAAAGCAGTGGATGAGAAATACAAAGATCAATCTGCTTGGGTTGATAGCGCATTGCAAAATATCGTGAATATGAGCTTCTTCTCATCGGATCGAACCATTGCCGAATACGCGGATAAAATCTGGAAAATCGAACCGTTAAAATTAGATTATAATCCTAATTTAATCGGATAAATTAAAAGGTATCTTCGGATACCTTTTTTGTTGACTGCTAAAACGGAAAATGCAAGTCAAATAGGTATTTAGGCATAAAAAAGTGCGGTCAAAATTTCTGAGATTTTTTGACCGCACTTTTTATCGTATAAAATTAATTTTTCTGCATTTTGCTGCGTTTCCATTTCCAAAGTAAAAATAACGCCACCGCAGCAATTAAAATATAAATAACGATTTGACCTTTTTGAATTTGCGCGTGTAACCAATCCAAATTACTTGCGCCGAAATGCCCTAAATAAACCCAAACCGGCACGGAAATAATCGCCGCACAAAAATCCAATAACACGAAACGGGTGAAACTGACGCGACGGGTAATGCCGGAAACCATATAAATCGGCGCGCGTAAACCGGGTAAGAAACGGGCGATAAATAGCACGCGATTGCCATATTTATCGAATTTCTCCCGCACCATTTTCAGGCGTTTCAATGTCAGGATTTTACGGATCGGGCGAAAACGCAAAATTTTTACACCGTAAATTCTGCCTAACCAATACATTATGCTATCGCCGAGCAACACACCGATCATACTGACAACCAGCATAATATGCGGATTTGCATAACCCAAACCGGAAATCACACCGCCGGAAACCAAGGTAATATCTTCCGGAATCGGTACGCCGAAGCCACAAATAATCAGAATAAAGAGAACGGCAAAGTAGCCGTAATCCGTAAAGAAATTAATTAAAAATTCCATCCTAAAATCCAATAATTCGTTCAAATAGTTATTTCGTTTGCGTTGGTATTGTAGCCTGTTTCGCCTTGCAATAGCTATAAAAAATTACATAAATCTCAGATTAAATTAACATTTATTTTTCGCTTTAAGCCACTTGAAACAACGCGATCGTTAACAAAAATCGTGTGATTTAATTTGATTTAATCGTGCAAATTTATTATAATCCGCGGTCTCAAAGTTAGTCTTTGGGATAATTTATGGGAAATCGCTGGGTCGCCTGCGGTTTTTTACATTTACTTTTATACAAGAGAATATAAAAATGGCATTTAAATTTAACGCTGAAGTTCGTTCTTCGCAAGGTAAGGGTGCGAGCCGCCGCCTGCGTCATAACGGTCAAATTCCTGCTATCGTTTACGGTGGTAACGAAGCGCCTGCTTCTATCATCTTAAACCACGATGAATTAAACAACGCACAAGCGCACGATGCATTCTATTCCGACGTTATCACATTAGTGATCGACGGCAAAGAAGTTGCGGTGAAAGTTCAAGCTATGCAACGTCACCCGTTCAAACCGAAATTGGTTCACATTGACTTCAAACGTATCTAATCCAGTATTTACGCTGATTTAACGCGTTTTTTATTCTGAAATTCAGTCTGCTTTTTACGATTTTCTAGTCATAAAAATCAGTGGGTTAAAAATAGGTTTCAGAGCGTGTTTATAGACAAGAAAGCTCCCTTACTCCTTAGTAAAGGAGTTTTTTTGTGACTAAATAACTTATCAGTGGGTTTTGATTTAAATTATTTTGCGACTAACAATTTTGAGCGTTACCAGTTCATTTCATCGGATTAATTGCGATTGTGTAGTGTATGGCTAGACAATATAATCAAGGTATAGATAGTGACAAATATAGGAATGGAATATGCGTGATTTTATCCAATTTGGGACAAAATTATTTTTTATGATGCTTATTGCATTGGGAACGCTATTTTTGTTATTTGCGGTTGATTTTGTCTATATCATCGTATTTTTCAGCACATTTTTGCTTATTTTCGTCGTTTGCTTAGTAAGAATAGTTATTCAATCCAACAAGCATTACGATGAGTTAGAAAAGGCGGAGCAAGAGAAGGCCCGTGTAAAATACGTCATTATTAATTGAAAACAAAATTATCAAGAGAGACTCGCATTATTGCGGGCTTTTTTACTGGAGGAATTTATGCCCGGTTCACTTGGTAGGTTAAATATTCAATTAACCTTAGAGCAAGTGAAATTTCAGCAAGCGTTAGAACAATTAGGACAGCAAATACAACGTTTCTCGCATCAGTTTCAAGTGAATTTTGATAGTGCACGATAAAAAACAAGGCAATTTTCAGAACGTATAACACAATATCTAAACAATATTGAGAAAGCGATAAGTGCGACTTCGTTGGTCTATCAAAAATTTGCACCGAATGCGGATAAGTTAAAGTTAACTCAAGGGATGTTGCATCATTTAATTGAAACTGTGTCTAAAGCAGTTTTTTTGTCCATTCCGGCATTGGGTAAAAAGCGGGGGGATTTTTATTCCGGCAGTGTACATTCAGGCTGAGCCTTCGGCTCGGTCACCGGTAACGTGACCTTTACGATATCGTGTTCAACAGGAGGCTCATACAAAGGGCGAAAACATACTATTCTGACTTTTTTGTTATTAATGCTAATACAGTGGCAAGTATTACGGACTATTTGGATGTAGCGTTTTTAGCAATTTGTAAGCGTTAAAATTTACTGAATAAAAAACCGCACTTTTAAAGTGCGGTTTTTTATTCAGTAAATTGTTTCATTAATTGAGTCATTTTGTTGCAGTTTTTCTGAAAACTTCGACAATATGGACAGATTATTAAATGAGTCTTGAGACTGACTTTTTCTTGTAAATTTAGTTTCCTCTCTTTTGAGTCAGAAATAAGCTTGGTTGCTTGTTTACAATTCATTTTATTCTCCGGTTGTTAAAATTTTTGATAGACATTGTTGCAGTTGTAATCTGGCTCTATATAGTAGGGTATGCAGATTTTCTCGGCTGATATCAATGGTTCGACAAATTTCTTCTGAAGATATATCTAAATATTCTCTCATCATAAAAACTCGACTTTGTCTTGCTGGTAATTTAGTCAAACAAGCTTCAAATAATAACCAGAATTCATCTGAATAAACAGTATTTTCTTGCCAGTCAAGAGGAGAATATTCCATTTTCCAATGTCCTTGGCTATCAAAAAAATTATTATCCTCTTCAGATGTCAGCTCACTTTCTACTATATATCGTTCTTTCTTTCGAAGAAAATCAATAAGCTTATTTTTTAAAATTGCGAAAAACCACGTTTTTAATGCAGCTTTACGTTTAAATTTATCAATATTTTTGACCGCACTCAAGAGAGTTTCTTGCACAATATCTTCTGCTTGAGCTGAATCTTGTAATTGAAGACGTGCAAACTTCAACATTTGTTCTCTGATTTCCGCAAGTTGTTCCGATGAAACTAGAGAATTTATTTGATTTTTTGACATTTTATGATTTGTATAAAAAAGTGAAAAATTTTGTAAGAATTTTTGCCTTACAACGACTAATACAATGTGAAGAGTATTTTCACACAATGCAATTTACATTTAATTTTAACTAAAAGGAAAACATAATGAAATCTTTAAATTCTAAACTCAAAGTATTTTTTCTTACTGTCGCAGTTTCTACTTTTACTTCCAGTGTAGCAATGGCAGAAATGAAAGTTGAAAATATGTCCGAAAAGAAAATGATGGATTCCGGCATAAAACACGAACATATGGAGAAAGGTACTATGATGAAATCTGATATGAAAGCGGAAAAAATGGATGATATGAACTCCAAACCGATGAAAAAGAAAAAAGGAATGATGATGGAGCAGACAAGCAAGGATAAAATGTAACTTATGATTTGTTAACGACAGCTTTAAATGGCTGTCGTTAAGAAAAAAATAATAGTTATTTTTTAACTAAAAGAGATATCATATGAAATATAGAAAATTAATTTTAATTTTGAGCCTACTTGGTGGGATTAATCCACTAGATATTGCTGTTGCAAATAATATGTTTATAGGAGGAGAAAATATGAATATTACGAATAAGTCACAAGAGAATCTACAAGAAATTTATTTGGCAGGTGGGTGTTTTTGGGGTGTCGAAGCCTATATGGAAAAAATAAATGGTGTCAAAGATGCACAATCTGGGTATGCTAATGGTAAAACTACACAGACCAATTATCGTATTATTGGACAAACAGATCACGCAGAAACAGTGAAAGTGGTATATGATGCCAATAAAATTTCATTGGATAAGCTATTGAAATATTATTTTAGAATAATTGATCCTACTAGCATTAATAAACAAGGTAATGATCGTGGGCGTCAGTATCGCACAGGTATTTATTATCAAAATGAACACGACAAAAATATTATTCTACAAGCAATAAAGCTTCAACAGGAAAAATATAAAGAAAAAATTCAAGTAGAAGTTCAATCATTAGAAAACTATATTCCGGCGGAAGAATATCATCAAGATTATTTAAAGAAAAATCCTAATGGTTATTGTCATATTGATTTAAATTTGGCTGATCAAATTATTATTGATCCAGCCGACTACCCTAAACCAGATGACTCAGAATTAAAAGCGAAATTAACACCGCTACAATATAGCGTGACACAAAATAAAAATACAGAACATTCGTTTAGTAATGAATATTGGGATAATTTTCAGCCTGGTATTTATGTTGATGTGACGACCGGCGAACCATTGTTTACTTCTGCGGATAAATATGACTCAGGTTGTGGCTGGCCGAGTTTTACCAAACCGATAATCCCTGAAGTCGTGAATTATAGTAATGATACAAGTTTTAATATGGTTCGAACAGAAGTATTAAGCCGTAGCGGTAAAGCTCATTTAGGACACGTTTTTGAAGATGGACCAAAAGATAAAGGTGGCTTACGTTATTGTATTAATAGTGCTTCAATTAAATTTATTCCGTTAGATAAAATGGAAGAGGAAAATTATGGTTATTTAACTCATTTAGTAGAAGGGAAATAAATGTTTGAACAACATATCTTAGTTAGTAGTGTTTTTCTATCTGGTTTAGTGTCTTTTTTATCGCCTTGTATTTTTCCGATTATTCCAATTTATTTTAGTATTTTAGCTAAAAATGGTAAAAAAACTTTAAATACATTGTTATTTATATTTGGATTATCATTAACATTTATTAGTTTAGGATTTAGTTTTGGACTCTTAGGTAATCTATTATTTAATGATACAACTCGAATTATCGCCGGTATTATTGTTATTATATTGGGGGTACAACAGTTAGGTATTTTTAAAATTGGGTTGCTAGAGCGAACAAAATTGATTGAAATCAAGACGGATAATAGAAATTCGGCGATTCAATCTCTTGTATTAGGATTAACATTTAGTCTTGGATGGACGCCTTGTATCGGACCTATTCTAGCAACGGTGTTAACATTATCTGGAGATGAAGGGACGGCACTATATGGTGCAGGAATGATGCTTGTATATGTATTAGGTCTATCTACACCTTTTGTTTTATTCTCCTTTCTTTCAGAGAATATTCTGAAAATAACAAAAAAATTAAATAATCACTTAAATAAATTTAAGATTATAGGTGGGATTCTTATTATCTTTATGGGTTTTTTATTAATGACAAATAAATTTGATTTATTTATATAATATCTTATAGGAGAACAGATATGAAAAAATTATTTATATCAATAATACTTTTATTTAGTATGACTTCTTTTGCAAAAGAGAATATTAATCTTTCTGGAATTCAACTTAAAGATCTGAATAACGATACTGTAACACTCGATCAATATCACGGAAAAAAAGTTTACCTTAAAGCTTGGGCTTCCTGGTGTCCGATTTGTTTAGCTGGCTTGGATGAAATTGAGCAATTAAGTATTGACAAAAACAAAAAATTTGAAGTCGTGACTATTGTATCTCCTGGGCATAAAGGGGAAAAAATGACTGAACAATTTATTGAATGGTATAACGGGTTAGAATATAAAAATATTACTGTGCTTTTGGATGAACAAGGTGAAATTATAAAAACTGCAGGTATAAGAGGGTATCCTTCAAGTTTAATTTTAGATGAAAATTTAGATGTAATTAAAACTATTCCTGGCCATTTAGGTGTAGAGCAAATTAACTCTTATATAAAATAATAAATTAATATCCGATAAAATCTTATCAGATATTTTATGTTATTAATAAATATTCCCTTAACTTACCCAAAGCCTGTTTTGCGTCGGATATACCTAAATCGTACATTGCTCGAATTTTATTCGGATCTTTTTCGAGACGATGAATCGGCAATGTTTTCGATGGGCGGATGACGAAAATTTCTTGTCGTTCGTTTAATCGGATAATTTCTTCAATTCGTTGATTGTATTCAAGATAACGATTTTTCAATTTGTTCGCCAAAGCAGGTTTATTTCGATAAAAGGCATCAATCAAAAAATGGCCGGATGGTTTTTTGCGATAATCCAACGGGCGGGTGAGAATAACGATGATTTTATCATAGCCCAAGGTTTGACATTGACCGAGCGGAATACTGTCGGCGATTCCGCTGTCGAGATATTTTTGTCCGTTGATTTCCACCGGTTTTGAAACGAAAGGCATTGCCGAAGTAGCGCGTAAGGTTTCCATTTGCGCAAAAACATCGGTAATTTTCACATATTCGGCTTGACCGCTGTCCACATTCGTTAATGTTACATAGAAATCGATACCGGCATTTTTAAATGCTTCGTTATCAAAAGGATCCAAGCTAAACGGAATGGTGTAGAAGGCAAAATCTTTATTCACGTGCCGGTCGTCAGCCAGCTGCGCAAGCCGAGATAACGTTTATCGTTCAAATATTTCAGGTTATAACGAATCGCTCGTCCACGCTGTTCGGACGGAAAATTCGCGCCGAATAAAGTGCCCGCCGAAACGCTGACGATACCGTCAACGGGAAGTCGTTCGTCTAAAAATACATCTAATACGCCGGCGGTGAACATTCCGCGCATTGCACCGCCTTTACTAAGCCGACTTTCATTCTTTCTTCCTTCCGATAAGGCTTATCATCGGTGTTCGATTCAATAAATCATAAAATTACACTATAATAACGCGTTATTTTACCAATTAGGAACGCGAAATGAAAATAGCACTCGGAATAGAATATAACGGAAAAAATTATTTTGGCTGGCAGCGCCAAGAGCGCGTAAGGAGCGTACAAGCCGAATTAGAGAAAGCCATTTCTTGCGTCGCGAACGAAGAATGTCAAATTTTCTGTGCCGGACGAACGGATTCCGGTGTGCACGCCACCGGACAAGTGATTCATTTTGAAACCAATGCGGTTAGACCGGAAAAAGCGTGGAGTTTTGGCGTGAATGCCAATCTGCCGGATGATATTGCCGTGACTTGGGTGAAAGAAGTGGACGCGGATTTTCACGCACGTTTTAGCGCCACGGCGCGTCGTTACCGTTATATCCTTTACACGAATAAACTACGTTCCGCCATTTTATCGGAAGGTATCACGCATTATCATTTGGATTTGGATCACGAATTAATGCACCAAGCGGGGCAAGCTTTGTTGGGGGAGAACGATTTTTCTTCTTTTCGCGCGGCGCAGTGTCAATCGCATACGCCTTGGCGCAACGTTCATCATTTAAATGTCAGCCGTCAAGGAAATTACATTATCGTCGATATTCAAGCGAATGCTTTTGTGCATCATATGGTGCGTAACATTGTCGGCAGTTTGCTGGAAGTGGGAAACGGCAATCAACCGGTGGATTGGATCGCGTGGTTATTGGCAAAAAAAGACCGCACTTTGGCGGCACCGACGGCAAAACCGGAGGGATTATACTTGGTAGATGTGATCTATCCGGAGCGTTTCGCATTGCCGTCTCATCATTTAGGCCCGCTGTTTTTGGCAGATTAATCGGGCGACGCACGTCAGACCTTTAGTGCTGGCATATTATGCCGAATTATGGTCTAATACTCGGAATTTTCCCGTTGATAAAAAAGGTTAAAAATGAGCTGGATTGATCGAATTTTTAGTAAAAACACTTCCTCAGGTTCGCGTAAAGCGAATGTTCCCGAAGGTGTGTGGACAAAATGTACGTCTTGCGAACAAGTGCTTTATCGCGATGAATTAACCCGCAATTTAGAAGTCTGCCCGAAATGCGGACATCATATGCGTATTGACGCCAGAGTGCGCCTGTTAGCGTTATTGGATAAAGACAGCGCACAAGAAATCGCCGCAGAGTTGGAACCGAAAGACGTTTTAAAATTCAAAGATTTAAAAAAATATAAAGATCGCCTTTCCGCCGCACAAAAAGAAACCGGCGAAAAAGATGCATTGATTGCTTTATTCGGCACCTTATACGGAATGCCGGTCGTCACTGCAGCGTCTAATTTCAGCTTTATGGGCGGTTCAATGGGATCTGTGGTCGGCGCAAAATTTGTCAAAGCGGCAGAAAAAGCCATTGAAGAAAATTGCCCGTTCGTTTGTTTCTCCGCAAGCGGCGGCGCGCGGATGCAAGAAGCTTTGATTTCATTAATGCAAATGGCGAAAACTAGCGCGGTATTAGCCAAAATGCGCGAAAAAGGCGTACCGTTCATTTCCGTGTTAACGGATCCGACGTTGGGCGGTGTATCGGCGAGTTTCGCAATGCTCGGCGACATTAATATCGCCGAACCGAAAGCGCTTATCGGCTTTGCCGGCCCGCGCGTGATCGAACAAACCGTGCGCGAAAAATTACCGGAAGGATTCCAACGCAGCGAATTTTTATTGGAAAAAGGCGCTATCGATATGATTGTAAAACGTGCCGATATGCGTGATACCTTAGCAAGTTTAATTGCGAAACTTTGCCACAAACCTTCACCTTTTGTTGAAGCGGAATTAGTTGAAGAAACATTGAAATATGAATAATTCCTCAACTCAATTACAAGCCACTTCCTCGCTTGAGGAGTGGCTTTCTTATTTAGAAAACGGTCATTTCAAAGCCATCGATTTAGGCTTAGATCGCATAAAAGCCGTGGCGCAAGAATTGGATTTATTGCATCCTGCTTCTTTTATCATCACGGTAGGCGGCACAAACGGAAAGGGAACGACCTGCAAATTGCTGGAAACCCTATTAATCAATGCAGGATACCGCGTCGGCGTGTATTCTTCACCGCATTTGATTCGTTATAACGAACGAGTTCGTATTCAAAACCAAGAACTTGATGACGAGTTACATTGTCACGCGTTTGATTTTATCGAACGCCGAAAAACACAATCTTTGACCTATTTTGAATATAGCACCTTGGCGGCGTTGTATTTGTTTAAACAGGCGCAATTAGACGTAGTGATTTTAGAGGTCGGACTCGGCGGACGTTTAGATGCCACCAATATCGTGGATAACCATATGGCAATTATCACCGGTATTGATATTGATCACACGGAATTTTTAGGTTCTACGCGCGAAGCTATCGGTTTTGAAAAAGCCGGCATTTTTCGCGAAGGACGCCCTGTGATTATCGGCGATCCGACGGCGCCCGTTTCAATGTTAGAACACGCGAAAAAGCTACATTGTCGCGTCTTTTGTCGTGATAAGGATTGGCAATTTTCCGCGCAAAAAGATAGTTGGAGCTGGTTTAATTACGAAAAAGTGCGGTGGAAAAGTTTACCGATTCCGCAAATTCCGTTGGCAAATGCGGCGACCGCGCTTGCTGCAGTTGCTTGTTTACCTTTTCCGATTTCCGATGAAATTATCGTGCAATCCTTAACAGAAGCGGAATTGACCGGACGTTTTCAACGGATTAAAACGGAAAAATTAACCCGATTAGCCGCGCGTTGCCACAAGTCGGTTGAGGAATTGCCGCAAATTATTATTGATGTCGGACATAATCCGCAAGCAGCGCGTTATTTGGCGGAAAAAATCACCGCACTTCGTGATGAAACGGCAGGAAGAATCCACGCTGTGTGCGGCATTTTGAAAGATAAAGATGCCGAAGGCGTGCTTTCGCCATTATTGCCACTGATAGATGCTTGGCATTGCGTGACGCTAGGCGGCTATCGCGGGCAAACGGGTGCCGAATTGAATGCTAAATTACGCCAAGTCGCCGAATCTTGTCACCAAGCCGTTCAAACGGAAAATCAAGATAGCGTGCGAGACGGCGTGTTAGCAGCGATTGCGCAAGCGAAGAAACAAGATTGCATTTTAATTTTCGGTTCCTTCCATACGGTCGGCGAATTTCTTGAAATGCTATCGGAAGAATGAGGAAAAGTGCGGTGAAAAAACCGAACTTTTTTTAGAGCTTATTTTTACTTAGATTCAAGCGCCAAATGTTCCGCCGAATTAACGGTATCTAATATAAAACGTCCGTTGATTTCGCCTTCGTTTTGTTCATAACGAACGACATTAATCGCCGTATTTAATAAGGACGGAACACGTTGATTTTCGCGGTGATTTTGCCAAGTGGAACCGTCGAATAACGCTAATAATAAGCGTAATGTATGACCGTGGGAAACGATCAAAATATTACCCGAATGATGAACCGCGATAATATCGCGAATGGCGTTCATCGCGCGTTCGGCAAGTTCGCCATATGTTTCGCCGCCGTTGATTTCTGCGGTGTAACGTGCAGGATCGTTAAGCATTTGTTGAAATTCCGGCGTATGACGAATGGTATCGACGAGCATTCCTTCCCACGAGCCGAAAAAATGTTCGTTTAATCCGCAATGTTGGAACAGCGGAATGTTTCTTGTGCCGATAATATGTTTTGCCGTATCAATGGTGCGTTGCAATACGCTGGAATAGGCGGCGGTGAAATCGATATGTTTTAATGCCTCGCCGGTTAATTTCGCGCCGCGAATACCTTCTTCCAACAAGGGAGAATCACCGCGTCCTTGCAATAAACGTTGATCGTTCCACAGCGTGCGTCCGTGTCGAATTAAATAAAAAGTGAGTTGTTTTTTCATCCTGTTTTCCTCATTTATAGTAACGGACTGAACAAAAAGAATAAGCGTTCGATGACGCGATGATAAACCGGACGCTTGATCCAAGTTTTATAGTCTAATTGTGTCGAACCGTTTAAATAATTTTCTTGTAATAGGGTAATTTCATTGGCGAACGCTAAATCTTCCACCACCATTGTCACTTCAAAATTCAGCAAAAAGCTGCGCATATCCATATTCACCGTGCCAACCAACGCCAAACGATTATCCACCAAAACGCTTTTGGTGTGCAGCAAACCTTTCTCGAATTTATAAATTTTCACACCGGCGGCGAGTAAATCGTCGAAAAAGGTGCGACTTGCCCAACCGACCATTAGGGAATCGTTTTTCTTCGGCAGAATCAAAGTGACTTCGACACCGCGCAGCGCCGCAAGGCGTAAGGCTTCGGCGATATTGTGGCTCGGCACGAAATAAGGCGAGGTGATAGTGATACTTTTACGCGCGGAAAAAATCGCCAGTGAAAGCGATTGTGCCATTAAATCGTCGGGAAACCCCGGTCCGGTCGCTAAAATTTGTACCGCGTGAGAATTATTGGTTTCGATCGGCAACAAAGGGCAGTCGGGCTGTTGCAGCGGTAGCGCTTGATTGGTTTCGATTTCCCAATCCCACGCGTGTAAACCGTTCAATACGGAAGAAACCGGCCCGTCGATACGCACCATAATATCCACCCATTTTCCGACGTGGCTGTCTTGTTTGAAATATTGCGGATCGACCATATTCATACTGCCCGTATAAGCGATTTGATTATCGATCACAATAATTTTTCGGTGCTGACGTAAATCAATGCGGCTAAAAAACATTCGCAGCAGATTAACGTGCAAAGTTTCCGTAATCGCAATGCCTTGTTGTGTCATTTCGCGATAATTTGCGCTTTTGAAAAACGGGCGGCTGCCGACGCTGTCCAGCAAAATATTTACCTCGACGCCGCGCCGACGTGCGTCGATCAGCGCTTGTTGCACCTGATCAACCAATCCGCCGTTCGCCCAAATATAAAACACCATATTGACGGAACGGCGCGCGGCTTGAATATCTTTCACGATACCGGCGATAATGCTTTCCGGCGTGTCTAAAATATGCAACTCATTGCCTAATATGCAAGGAATATGTAAACGCTTTTGGGCTAAATCGAACAGCGGGCGATAAAGTAGAGTATTGTGCGTATTGATAAGATGATCGCATTGGGAAAAATCTTCGAACCAGCGAAGGAATTTCGGCTGCAAGGCACGAAAACGCGCTGCACGGTGCGATCCTAATTTGATTTCGCCGAAAATCAAATAGGCGATAATTCCCACAATCGGGACTAAATAAATCACCATCAACCAAGATAACGTGGCGGAAACCGATTGTTTTTTGACAATCAACCGCATTGTAATCGAAATGGTCAAGATCCAAATAATGACCGGAATAATGTATGCTATAATTTGTTCAATCGTAAAACTCATTGATTTTTAACCGCACTTAAAGACGTTCCGACTATGCAACCTATTGATATCGTTTATCGCCACAAGGATTTTATTGTCATCGATAAACCTTGCGGAATGAGCGTACATAAAGATGATCAAGACATCGGTTTAACCACGCTCGTCGCCGACCGACTTAGTTTACCACAAGTTTGGCTGGTTCACCGCTTGGATAAGGTCACATCAGGGCTATTAATTTTAGCATTGAATGAAAATGCCGCCGCTTATTTATCGCAACTTTTCGCGCAACATTCGATTCAAAAGACCTATCTCGCGCTTTCCGTTCACAAGCCGAAAAAGAAACAAGGCTTGATTGTCGGCGATATGGAAAAAGCACGGCGCGGTGCGTGGAAATTGTGTCCGACGAAACAAAATCCGGCGATTACGCGTTTTCATTCCGTCAGTTGCGAACCGAATTTGCGTCTGTTCGTATTGAAACCGCAAACGGGCAAAACGCATCAGTTGCGCGTTGCAATGAAAAATTTAGGCAGCCCGATTTTGGGCGACGAATTATACGGCGGAAACGCGGAAAAATCCGACCGCACTTATTTGCACGCTTATCAATTAACCTTTCAATATCAAAACGAACCGATTTCTTTACGCGTAATGCCGAAGTGCGGTGAGTTTTTTCAACGAAATTCCGTAATACAGGGGATTTTATCCGTATAAATCTATAATATTTAATAAACTTTATAATAAAAACGTGATTTTTTAACTAGTTAGTATTATTATTGATGACATTTTTTAAGAACGAATTGAATTTTCAGAAATCAACAGAGGACAGGTATGCAAAACCTAACAGAAATTACGGAACAGGCGAAAAAGGCGATCGCTGAATTGCACGATAAAAGCCTTGAAGCACTGGATGCCGTTCGCGTCGAGTATTTCGGTAAAAAAGGGCACTTCACCCAATTAATGCAAGGTTTACGCGACGTGGCGGCGGAAGAACGTCCGCTTATCGGCGCGAAAATTAACGAAGCCAAACAAGCAGTATTGGATATTTTAAACGCGAAAAAAGCCGAATGGGAACAAGAAGCTCTAAACGCGCAATTAGCGAAAGAAAGCATCGATGTCAGTTTGCCCGGACGTAAAACCGAATTGGGCGGTTTGCATCCTGTTTCCATCACCATTGCACGCGTGGTGAAATTCTTCTCTAATTTAGGTTTTACCGTGGAAATCGGCCCGGAAGTGGAAACCGATTATTACAACTTCGATGCCTTAAACATTCCGGCGCATCATCCTGCGCGTGCTGATCACGATACTTTCTGGTTTGACGCACAACGTTTATTAAGAACGCAAACCTCCGGCGTTCAAATTCGGACAATGGAAAAAATGCGCCCGCCGATTCGTATTATGGCGCCGGGTCGTGTTTATCGTAACGATTACGATCAAACCCATACGCCGATGTTCCACCAAATCGAATTGCTTTATGTGGATAAAAAAGCCAATTTCACCGAATTAAAAGGCTTATTACACGACTTTTTACGCGCATTCTTCGAAGAAGATTTACAAGTGCGTTTCCGTCCGTCTTATTTCCCGTTTACCGAACCATCCGCCGAAGTGGATGTAATGGGGAAAAACGGCAAATGGTTGGAAGTGTTGGGCTGCGGTATGGTTCACCCGAACGTATTACGCAATGTGGGCATTGATCCGGAAGAATACAGCGGTTTCGCCGTCGGTATGGGCGTAGAGCGTTTAACAATGTTACGCTACAACGTCACGGATTTACGTTCGTTTTTTGAGAATGACTTACGCTTCTTGAAACAATTTAAATAAGATTCAACCATTTTTAGAGAGATAATCAATGAAATTCAGTGAATTATGGGTGCGTGAGTGGGTTAATCCGGCAGTGAGCACCGAACAATTATGCGAACAAATTACAATGCTCGGCTTGGAAGTGGACGGCGTTGAGAAAGTCGCGGGCGATTTTTCCGGCGTAGTGGTCGGCGAAGTAGTGGAATGTGCGCAACATCCCGACGCGGATAAATTACGCGTGACCAAAGTGAATGTCGGCGCGGATCGTTTATTAGATATCGTATGCGGCGCACCGAATTGCCGTCAAGGATTAAAAGTCGCCTGTGCCGTGGACGGTGCGTTATTACCCGGCGATTTCAAAATTAAGAAAACCAAATTGCGCGGACAACCTTCCGAAGGAATGTTGTGTTCCTACAGCGAATTAGGCATTTCCGACGATCACAGCGGCATTATCGAACTTCCTACCGATGCGCCTATCGGTACGGATTTGCGTGACTATTTAAAATTAGATGATCGGAGTATCGAAATCAGCTTAACGCCGAACCGCGCCGATTGTTTGAGTATTGCAGGTATTGCGCGCGAAATCGGTGTGGTTAACCAAGCGGAAGTGATTGCACCGCAAATCAACAAAGTTAACGCAACGATTGCCGATAAAGTGGAAATCGACGTTTCCGCACCGGAAGCTTGCCCGCGTTATTTATTGCGTAAAGTCAAAAACGTCAATGTCAATGCGCCGACGCCGGTTTGGATGAAAGAAAAACTTCGTCGTTGCGATATTCGTTCGATTGATCCGATTGTGGATATTACCAATTATATTTTGTTGGAATTAGGTCAACCGATGCACGCCTTTGACGCGGACAAAATCGCACAGCCGGTACAAGTGCGTATGGCGAAAGAAGAGGAAGAACTCGTTTTATTAGACGGTTCCACCGCAAAATTACAACCGAATACTTTATTAATCGCCGATCAAAAAGGGCCGCTTGCAATGGCGGGAATTTTCGGCGGCGAAGCCAGCGGCGTGAATGCGCAAACCAAAGACGTAATTCTTGAAGCGGCGTTTTTCGCACCGTTAGCCATTACCGGTAGAGCCAGACAATACGGTTTACATACCGATGCTTCTCACCGTTTTGAGCGCGGGGTCGATTTTGAGCTGCAACACAAAGCGATGGAAAGAGCGACCGCACTTTTATTAGAAATCTGCGGTGGGGAAGCCGGTGAAATTTGTGAAGCGGTCAGCGAAGCGCATTTACCGAAAGTGAAACAAGTAACATTACGCCGTCACAAATTGGATCAATTATTAGGTCATCATATCGAAACCGAAACGGTTACGGATATTTTCACCCGTTTAGGTTTACCGGTCAGTTATGAAAATGACGTTTGGACGGTAACTTCCGCAAGTTGGCGTTTTGATATTGAAATCGAGGAAGATTTAATCGAAGAAGTCGCCCGAATTTACGGTTACAACGACATTCCGAACAATGCGCCGTTGGCACATTTGCAAATGAAAGAGTTGCCGGAAAAATTGTTAGATATGGTGCGCGTTCGTACTGCATTTGTGGACAGCGATTATCAAGAAATCGTTTCTTATAGTTTCGTTGATCCGGAAGTGCAAGAATTGCTACATCCGGAGCAAGAAGCCTTAGTTTTACCAAACCCGATCTCGCGCGAAATGTCTGCAATGCGCTTATCTTTATTACCGGGCTTATTAACAACCGTAGCGTATAACCAAAACCGCCAACAAAGCCGCGTGCGCTTGTTTGAATGCGGATTACGTTTCGTACCGGATAGCCAAGCGGAAAGCGGCGTGCGTCAAGAATTCGTTATCGGCGCGGCGATTGTCGGGGATAAACGTCCGGTGCATTGGGAACACAAGAGCGAAAATGCGGACTTCTTCGATCTGAAAGGAGACTTGGAGCGTATTTTATCCTTAACAAAAGCTGGAAATCAGCTCCGTTTTGTTGCAAAATCATATGCAGCGTTGCATCCGGGGCAATCTGCAGCAATTATGCTCGACGGCAAAGAAATCGGCTTTATCGGTACCGTTCATCCGAAAGTCGTTCAACAATTAGGTTTATCAGGTAAACCGGTTGTGTTCCAAATCGAGTGGACTGCCATTGTTGAGCGCAATGTACCTGCGGCGAAAGAAATTTCCCGTTTCCCTGCCAATAAACGCGATATCGCCGTGGTATTGGATAGTGCGACACCGGCGGGAGACGTGCTGGAAGCTTGTCGTCGCGCAGGCGGACAACGTTTAATTAATGTCAGCTTATTTGACGTTTATCAAGGTGCGAATTTACCGGAAGGTAAGAAAAGTTTAGCGTTAAGTTTAACTATCCAAGACACTGAGAAAACGCTGGAAGAAAAAGATATAAATGCGGTAATTTCTGTTGTATTATCCGAGTTAGAACAACGTTTTAATGCATACTTAAGAGATTAAATTATGACACTGACCAAAGTAGAACTCGCCGGAAGCTTAATTGAGAAACACAATTTAAATAAACGCGATGCCAAAGTATTGGTTGAGAGTTTTTTTGAAGAAATTCGAATTGCGCTGGAAAACGGTGAAGACGTAAAATTATCGGGTTTCGGTAATTTCGAATTGCGCGACAAAGCTTCCCGTCCGGGACGAAATCCGAAAAACGGCGATATCGTTCCCGTTTCCGCCAGACGCGTGGTTGTGTTCAAACCGGGTCAGAAATTACGCGCCAGAGTAGAGAAAACCAAACCAAAAGGTTAATTTTCTTATCCGAATCAACCTTGTCCGTACCTGTCTTGCGGACAAGGTTATTTTCCTATTCCAAGAGGGAAAGCCAATGCGTTTAATGAAAATTCTATTCACGATTAGCTGCATTGCTTTTTTAGCGGCGTGTTCGTCAAGTCCTCGTTATTCTTCCATAAAATACAAAGGTCAATTAAACGATCCCATAATGGTTATCGCCTTATTAAGCGAACAACAATACGAATGGGCGGGGACGCCTTATGTTTTAGGCGGGCAAAGTCGTCGCGGCGTGGATTGTTCGGGTTTCGTGCAAATGACGTTTATGGATCGTTTCGGTATTCGACTGCCGAGAACTACCGCGGAACAAGCTAATCACGGTCAAAAAGTGAGTAAAAGCGATATTCAAACCGGAGATTTGGTTTTCTTCAAAACCGGACGCGGGCCGAACGGTTATCACGTCGGCATTTATGTTAAAAACGATCAATTCTTACACGCATCCACAAAAGGCGGGGTGATTTATTCTTCGATGAACAGCCCGTATTGGCAAAAAGCCTATTGGCAAACGAGACGAATTTAAGGTGACAATAATACAAAAGTGCGGTGATAAACTTATGATTTTTTCACCGCACTTTGTTTATGACCCGAATTAATTCACTTTTTTAATTTGAATCAAATCGGCATTACTGAAATCCTGCGCATCATCTTCGTCGTCAAGCAATAAAGGCGCAGTCGGCAGATCCGCTTTATCAAATGCGATATCGCCTTCCACGCCGTCAAGCGCTTGTCCGTGGCGAATGTTTTTAAAATCAAATAGTTGATTATCGCATAAATGCGACGGCACGATATTTTGCATCGCGCTGAACATTGTTTCGATTCTACCCGGATAAAGGCGATCCCACGTTTGCAGCATTTCTTTGACCACTTGGCGCTGCAAATTCGGCTGAGAACCGCATAAATTACAAGGAATAATCGGAAATTCTTTTGCCGCCGCGTATTTTTCAATGTCCTTTTCTTTGCAATAGGCAAGCGGACGAATCACAATTTGCTTGCCGTCATCGCTCATTAATTTCGGCGGCATCGATTTCAATTTGCCGCCGTAAAACATATTTAAGAACAGCGTTTCTAACATATCGTCACGATGATGTCCCAAGGCAATTTTTGTCGCGCCGAGTTCCGTTGCGGTGCGGTATAAAATCCCGCGACGTAAACGCGAGCAAAGAGAACAAGTGGTTTTGCCTTCCGGAATTTTTTCTTTCACGATACCATAAGTATTTTCTTCCACGATTTTGTATTCCACGCCGATACTTTCCAAATATTCCGGCAAAATATGTTCCGGAAATCCCGGTTGTTTTTGATCCAAATTCACCGCCACAATATCAAAATGCACCGGCGCATTGAGGCGTAAATTTAACAAAATATCAAGTAACGTATAACTGTCTTTCCCGCCGGATAAACAGACCATCACCTTATCGCCGTCCTCAATCATATTAAAATCCGCAATGGCATTGCCCACATTACGGCGTAAACGTTTTTGTAACTTATTGAAATTATAGGTTTGTTTTTTTTCTTTTGCGGTTTGAACGCTGCTATTTTCCGTCATTGTAAAAATCCATAAAATAAAAGTCTGCGTATAGTAAGGCTTAATGAGATTTTTGCCAATAGAAATGTCGGAAAGTGCGGTTTTTTCTTAATCATAATTGCCTGTGTTTTACATTTGTTTTACAATAGATTTAAATTCTAAGGAGAAACTATGGCAAACTTAAATATTCGTATTGATGAAGCAATCAAACAACAAGCATTTTTGGCTTTTGATAACTTAGGTATAACACCATCTGATGCTATTCGTGCATTTTTAGCCTATGTTGCGGACACCGGAAAAATGCCAATTAAGCAAATTATTGTGTCTGAAGAAGATGCCGATTTATATGAAATCGTAAAAAAACGCTTAAACGAACCGGAAAAAATCAAAAATACGACACTTGATGAGCTTTTCTCATAGGAGATTTTATGGCTTATTCAATTAAAGTTCATAATGATTTTGTGGAAGAATTAAATAAACTCGATCCGGCAATTAAACAACAGTTGCGTAAAAAATTGGATAAAGTCATAGAAAATCCGCATATTCCTAAAAATCGTTTAAGTGGCGAATTACATAATTGCTACAAAATTAAATTAAGAAAAGCGGGTGTTCGCCTTGTTTATCAAGTTAATGATGATGAAATTTATATCTTGCTTTTAACCGTTGGAAAGCGAGAAGATAACGAAGCGTATAACACAGCTTTAACCCGATTATAATGTAGTTCTCCGTGTCATATACCATCAAGAGTTGAAATACCTTTTTGAAAACCCTATAATACAAGAAAGGGCGAACAAATGTCCACCCTTGGTTGGGTTGCTATCTAATGATAGGGGTATCGCCGGCTAGCAACAGAATGATAATTAGGATTAAGAGAATTCTAAAATATCGCACCTATAATCACCTCCTTAGATCGGTAAGATTTGGGAGGATATAGCTAACCCGAGTACCAGTCGGGAAAGCTATATAACACCCGACCAACCGCGAAAAATTCTAACATAAAAGACTGTTTATTTAAACAGTCTTTTTTATCCAACCTTTCCTATCGGCGTACAAAAAACACTCGACATTTGTTTTTTTTTGCTCAAATAAGCCTGTTTTTTAATCTTATCTAAACAGGAGTTTTCTATGCAATTTTCTCGTATTTTTCGTTTAACCGCTTTAGCGGTGATGTGTTTTAGCGGTGTTGTTCAGGCAAGTGGAACTGTGGAGCCGATGTCTTATGATGAGGCAGTAAAGGCTTACGACGCTGAACAATATGATAAGGCGTTTAGAGGATTTTTATATCTAGCTGAACAAGGGGATGCTAAAGCACAATATCGTTTAGGAGGGCATTATTTTTATGGAGATAACCCGGATCATAAACAAGCGCTTTATTGGTATCAAAAAGCAGCTGAACAAGGGCATCTAGAGGCTCAGTTTAGATTGGGATTAGCATATAAAACAGGAACAAAATTAGGAATTACTCAAGATTATAAACAATCATTTTACTGGTATCAAAAAGCCGCTGAGCAAGGTCATTCAACAGCTCAAAGAAGTTTAGGTGTTATGTATTTCGAGGGGCAAGGAGTTAAGCAAAACTATAAACAAGCCGTTTATTGGACTCAAAAGTCGGCTGAACAGGGAGATAGATATGCTCAGAATCTTTTAGGATTTATGTTTGTCAAAGGATTAGGTGTTTCAGCGGATTATAAACAAGCTAAGTATTGGTGGGAAAAATCTGCTGAACAAGGAGTTCCCGACGCTCAATCCAATTTAGGTATGTTGTATTTGAATGGACGAGGTGTGAATAAAGATATTGATAAAGCAAAAGTGCTTTTTAAACAGGCTTGTGATTTTGGTAGTGAAATAGGTTGTAAAACCTATCAGACTTTATCTAAATAATTTTTTTAATCACAGAAGGAAATTTAAACTATGGAAACATTAAATGATCTTTGTGAAATTGCTAAAACTCCTTTGGGTTCAATCTTGTTAGGATTATTTATAGCAATAGTTATATTAACTCTTATGCAAAGATGGTGCAGTAAAAATTCAAAAATAGTGTATTTTGGAGTAATCGGCATTACTGTAATTTGTGATTATTTAGTTGAAGAAAAATTCTTTATAGATCGAACAGATACCTATGAAATTATATGGAGCAATTTTTTAATTAATATTATTTTAAGTATTGTTGGTGTAGTACTTGGTTTTGTAGCGGTAAAACTAACTGGCAAAAAATAACCATTTTTTATTAAAGCACGATTCGTAGATACCATTATAACCGCACTTTAAAAGTGCGGTCATTTTTCCAAACGTTTCCCCAAAAAATCAACTCTACAAGATCCGTCAAAAATCCTGTATAATCGACCGCAGTTTTATGTCTATTTTTCGTGGTGAGATTTTTTAATGCTTGAAACATCACAAACCATTCCCGAATTAGTCTCTTGGGCGAGAGAACGTGAGTTTTCGTTGAATTTGCCCACGGAGCGATTAGCCTTTTTATTGGCGATTGCCATTTATAATAACGAACGCTTGGACGGCGAGATGTTGGAAACGGATCTCGTGGATATTTTCCGTCATATTTCCCAAGCCTTTGAACAAACCCAAGAAACCATTGCCACGCGCGCCAATAATGCGATTAACGAATTGGTTAAACAGCGTTTTTTAAACCGTTTTAGCAGCGAATTTACCGAAGGATTGGCGATTTATCGTTTAACACCTTTGGGTGTGGGCGTGTCCGATTATTATATTCGCCAACGCGAATTTTCCGCCTTGCGTTTGTCCGTGCAGCTTTCCATTGTCGCCGATGAAATTCAACGCGCGTCGGAAGCGGCGGAGGAGGACGGTGATGAACATCATTGGCGTCGTAACGTGTTTGCACCACTTAAATATTCCGTGGCGGAAATTTTCGACAGTATCGATTTTTCCCAACGCGTAATGGATGAAAATCAACAAACCATTAAAGACGAAATTGCGGATTTATTGACCAAAGATTGGCAAGCTGCCATTAGCAGCTGTGAAAAATTATTAGACGAAACTTCCGGCAACTTACGCGAATTACAAGATACCTTAAATGCCGCCGGTGATAAATTACAAGCGCAATTATTGCGTATTCAAGATTGCGTAATCGGGCGCGACGAGTTGTATTTTATCGATCAATTAATTACCGATTTGCAGGCAAAACTCGACCGCATTATCAGCTGGGGACAACAAGCCATTGATTTATGGATCGGTTACGATCGCCACGTTCATAAATTTATCCGTACCGCTATTGATATGGATAAAAATCGCGTCTTTTCGCAACGCTTGCGCAATTCCATTCATCAATATTTTGATGCACCTTGGTTCTTATGGACGACCCAAGCGGATCGTTTAATCGATTTGCGTGACGAAGAACCGAGCTTGCGCGAAGAAGATGCCTTGGGCGAATTGCCGGAGGCTTTGGAATACGAAAGTTTAACCGATTTGCACGATCAAATCGTGGAACGAATGCAAGCCTTATTAGTCGATTATCGCGAGCATCATCGCCCGATTAACCTCAGCCAAGTATTAAAAGAACAATTAGAACATTATCCGTTGTCCCGCCATTTCGACGTGGCGCGCATTATCGTGGATCAAGCCGTGCGTTTAGGAATGGCGAGCGCCGATTTAGCCGGCGTATATCCGCAATGGGAAGCGATCAATCATCGCGGCGCAGAAGTGCAGGCGCATATTATTGATGAATATAAATAACAAGAGAACAACCAATGACAGACAATCTTCAAGATGTAATTTCCGTTAAACTTGCCGCAGCGATTGCCAATCCGCTGTTTCCCGAAGTGGACAGCCGGCTGCGTTCGGGCAAACATATCGGCATTGAAAATTTGGATAATCACGCCTTTTTAATGGATTTTCAAAGCGAACTGGATCTTTTTTATCGCCGTTATAACGTCGAATTGATTCGCGCGCCGGAAGGCTTTTTCTATCTGCGCCCGAAAGCCACGACGTTAATTGCTCGTTCGGTATTGAGCGAGTTGGAAATGTTGGTAGGAAAAGTGTTGTGTTATTTATATTTAAGTCCGGAACGTTTGGCGCAACAGGGCATTTTCACCACGCAAGAAGTTTATGACGAATTGTTGAATCTCGCCGACGAAAGCAAATTATTAAAAGCGGTGAATCAACGTTCTTCCGGCTCGGATTTGGATAAACAAAAATTAGCGGAAAAAGTGCGTGCCGCATTAGGGCGTTTACGCCGTTTAGGAATGATTTATACCGTGGGCGAACCGAACAGCGGAAAATTTACCATCACCGAATCCGTCTTTCGTTTCGGCGCGGAAGTGCGTTCGGGCGATGATCCGCGTGAAGCGCAATTACGCTTGATTCGCGACGGTGAAGCCGCCACGCCGGAATCCTTACAATTAGAAAAAAGTGCGGTGGAAAAAGAACAAGAATCGGAAGAATTTGACGAAATGATGCAAGAAGAAGGGGAAGAATAATGGCGGATGTATTTGAATTGGAAAATGAAACCTTATCCCTTGAAAATGACGAAATGAATATCAAACGGGACGAAACCGACGAGCCGGCAGCGAATTTCGCGCCGCTTAATAACGGCGTCGAACGCGGTAAATTCCGTTCTTTAACCTTAATCAACTGGAACGGCTTTTTCGCCCGCACGTTCGATTTGGACGAATTGGTGACAACGCTTTCCGGCGGAAACGGCGCGGGAAAATCCACCACAATGGCGGGATTTGTTACCGCACTTATTCCTGATCTCACCTTATTGCATTTCCGTAACACCACGGAAGCCGGTTCCACCGGCGGTTCACGCGATAAAGGCTTGCACGGAAAATTGCGTCCTGGCGTGTGTTATGCCGCGTTAGATACGATCAACTCGCGTCATCAGCGCGTGCTGGTCGGCGTGCGTTTGCAACAAATTGCCGGACGAGATAAAAAAGTCGATATCAAAACCTTCTCCGTACAAGGCTTATCTTTATCGCTTAATCCCACCGCCGTGTTCACCGAAACCGTCGGCGAACGCCAAGCGCGCGTGTTGAATTTAAACGAATTAAAAGACAAAATTGAAAATCTCGGCGCGCAATTCAAACAATATCATTCCATTGCGGATTATCACGGAATGATGTTCGATTTGGGGATTATTCCGAAACGTTTACGTTCTTCTTCGGATCGCAGTAAATTCTACAAACTGATCGAAGCCTCTCTTTACGGCGGGATTTCCAGCGCAATCACGCGTTCGTTACGCGATTATTTATTGCCGGAAAATCTCGGCGTGCGCAAAGCATTTCAGGATATGGAAAGCGCCTTGCGCGAAAACCGAATGACCCTTGAAGCGATTAAAGTCACGCAAGCGGATCGCGATTTGTTTAAACATTTAATTACCGAAACCACCAATTACGTTGCCTCCGATTATATGCGCAACGCCAATGAACGTTTGGGCAATATTCAAACCGCACTTTCCTTCCGTCGCGATTGGTATAAAGCCAAATCGGAACAAACCTTGTCGCAACACCGTTTAATCGATTTAAGCCGCGAAGCCGCCGAATTGGGCGAAAACGAGCGAACGCTGGAAATCGATCACCAAAGTGCTGTGGATCATTTGAATTTAGTGCTGAATGCGTTACGCCATCAAGAAAAAATTTCCCGTTATCACGAAGATGTTGCTGCTTTGCGTGAAAAACTGGAAGAACAAAAAATGGCGGTCGAGGAGGCGAACGAACAGCAAGAAGCCGGTCAACGTGATCTTGAACAAATAGAACAGGAAGCCGATCAGTTGCGTAATCAACTGGCGGATTATCAGCAAGCCTTAGATGCGCGCCAAACGCGTGCGTTGCAATATCAACAAGCGATTCAAGCCTTGGAAAAAGCCAAACATTTATGCGGTTTGGCGGATTTAGCCGTGAAAAATGCGGAAGATTATCACGCGGAATTTGAAACCCAAGCGCAAGAAATCACGGAAAAAGTGCTTGATTTAGAACAAAAAATGTCGGTTTCCGAAGCGGCGAAATCGCAATTCGATAAAGCCTATCAATTAGTCTGCCGAATTGCCGGCGAAATGCCGCGTTCCGCCGCGTGGGAAAGCGCAAAAGCCTTATTGCGCGAATATCCGACGCAAAAATTGCAAGCGCAACAAACACCGCAACTTCGCGCGAAATTACACGAATTAGAACAACGCTATGCGCAACAACAAAGTGCGGTGCGTTTATTAAAAGATTTTAATCAACGTGCCGGATTGAGTTTTGAAACGGCGGAGGAGTTAGAAGAATTTTACGCGGAACAAGAAGCCTTGGTCGAACAGTTAAGCGAATCCTTGTCCGATCAAGTGGAACAACGTTCCGCATTGCGCCAAAAACGCGAACAATTAACCGCACTTTACGATGAAAATGCGCGCAAAGCACCGACGTGGTTGACCGCGCAATCCGCCTTGGAACGTTTACAAGAACAAAGCGGCGAGCGATTTTCCGATAGCCAAGACGTGATGAATTTTATGCAGTCGCAGTTGGTGAAAGAGCGGGAATTTACCATTCAACGGGATCAGCTTGAACAACAACGTCGTCAATTAGACGAACAAATTTCCCGCTTAAGCCAACCGGACGGCTCGGAAGATCCGCGTTTAAATATGTTGGCGGAACGTTTCGGCGGCGTATTGTTGTCGGAACTTTATGACGATGTGCCGATTGAAGATGCGCCTTATTTCTCCGCCTTATACGGGCCGGCGCGTTACGCCATTGTAGTGCGCGATTTAAATGCGGTGAAAGAACAGCTGAACGGCTTAGAAGATTGTCCGGACGATTTGTATTTAATCGAAGGGGATCCGAGTGCCTTTGATGACAGCGTATTATCGGCGCAAGAATTGAATTTGGGCGTGGTGGTGCAAGTTTCCGATCGTGAATTGCGCTATTCGAAATTCCCTGAAATTCCGTTATTCGGTCGCGCGGCGCGAGAAAAACATTTGGAAGACTTACAAATTCAACGCGACGAAGTTGCCGAGCAATATGCGCAAAAAGCTTTCGATGTGCAGAAATGTCAACGTTTGCACGAACATTTCAGCCAATTCGTCGGCTTGCATTTAGCCTTGGCGTTCCAACCGAATCCTGAAGAATTAATGGCAGAAATTAATCGTGAACGTAATGAGATCGAACGCGAGTTAAATCAATTCGTCAGCGATGAACAACAGCTACGAATTCAATTAGATAACGCGAAAGAAAAAATTCAGTCATTAAACAAATTGGTGCCGCAATTCGGTTTAATCGCGGATGAAAACTTAATTGATCGCGTGGAAGAATGTCGCGAGCAATTAGATGCAGCGGAACAAGATGAAATTTTCATTCGCCAATACGGCGCAATGTTGGCACAGTTGGAACCGATTGCCTCAACGTTGCAAAGCGATCCGGAAAATTACGACCGCTTAAAAGCGGATTACGAACAACAGGTCGGTTTACAAAAACAAATTCAGCAACGCGTGTTCGCCTTGGCGGATGTGGTTCAGCGCAAAGCGCACTTCGGCTATGAAGATAGCGTCGGCGCGGAAACCTCCGAATTGAACGAACAATTACGCGCACGTTTGGAACAGGTACAAAAACAACGCGAGCAACAACGCGAATTATTGCGTCAAAAACAAGTCAAATTCGCCCAATTCAACCAAGTTTATATTGAATTACGCAGTGCGTTTGACGAAAAAAATAAAGTGTTGAACGAACTAATTGAGGAAATCAGTCAGTTGGGCGTGCGCGTGGATGATGGCGCGGAAGAACGTGCGCGCGAGCGTCGCGACGAGCTTTATCAACAATTATCCAACAGCCGTCAACGCAGAACTTATATTGAAAAACAATTAACCTTAATCGAAAGCGAAAGCGAGAATTTAAGCCGCCGTATTCGTAAAGCGGAACGCGATTATAAAACCCAACGCGAATTAATCGTGGCGGCGAAAGTAAGCTGGTGCGTAGTGTTGCGCCTGTCGCGTAACAGCGATGTGGAAAAACGCCTGCACCGCCGCGAATTGGCATATTTGTCCGCCGATGATTTACGTTCGATGTCGGATAAAGCCTTGGGCGCATTGCGCACGGCAGTGGCGGATAACGAATATTTGCGCGACGCTTTGCGACTTTCCGAAGATAACCGTAAACCGGAGAACAAAGTGCGGTTCTTTATTGCGGTATATCAACATTTGCGCGAACGTATTCGTCAAGACATTATTAAAACCGATGATCCGATCGATGCAATCGAGCAAATGGAAATCGAATTGTCGCGCTTAACCGAGGAATTAACCGGTCGCGAGAAAAAATTAGCGATCAGTTCCGAAAGCGTGGCGAACATTATGCGTAAAACTATTCAGCGCGAACAAAACCGGATTCGTATGTTGAACCAAGGTTTGCAAAATATCGCCTTCGGTCAGGTGAAATCCGTGCGTTTAATGGTGAACATTCGCGATACGCACGCAATGTTGCTTGACGCCTTATCCGGCAATCAAGCGGAATACCAAGATCTATTCAGCGATAATCGAATGACCTTCTCGGAAGCAATGGCGAAACTGTATCAACGCTTAAATCCGCATATCGAAATGGGGCAGCGCACGGCGCAAACCATCGGTGAAGAATTGTTGGATTACCGCAATTATCTTGATCTGGAAGTGGAAGTGTATCGCGGCGCGGACGGCTGGTTGCGCGCGGAAAGCGGGGCGTTATCCACCGGTGAAGCCATCGGTACGGGGATGTCGATTTTATTAATGGTGGTGCAAAGTTGGGAAGAAGAAAGTCGTCGTATTCGCGGTAAAGACATTGTGCCTTGTCGATTATTGTTCCTCGACGAAGCGGCGCGCTTGGATGCCAAATCCATTTCCACCTTGTTTGAACTTTGCGCCCGTTTGGATATGCAATTATTGATCGCCGCACCGGAAAATATCAGTCCGGAAAAAGGGACGACATATAAATTGGTGCGTAAAATTTCGGGTAATCAAGAACAAGTTCACGTTGTGGGCTTACGCGGATTCGGCGCAACGGAATAATATCGTAGTCATAGGGCGTAGAAAATACGCCCTTTATTCAACTTATTTTAAGTCAACAGGGCAGTATAATGCATTATCTACTTCTTGCCGTTTTTTGTAGCGTGGCGGTTTCCGTGTTGTTAAAAATTGCGCGCAAAAAAAATATTCTTATCGAACAAGCCATCGCCTTTAATTATATCGTGGCGCTTTCCTTGGCCTATTTTTTGTTAAAACCGAACTTTAACGGACTGGGTTTCACCGATTTTATCGTACAAAGCGAACATTCGCCGATCTTTTTTGCTTTAGGGATTTTATTGCCGACGGTGTTTATTATTATGTCGAAAGCCGTTGAATATGCCGGTATCGTGCGTTCCGACGCTGCCCAACGACTTTCCTTATTTTTGCCGATTTTAGCGGCATTTTTGCTATTCGGCGAACAACTGAACCAATCCCGTTTAATCGGCATTATTTTGGCGTTTAGCGCCTTGTTTTGCCTTATCAGCAAACCGACACAGCAAATGGAGCAGGGAAGATTCAAGGGCATTATCAGCTTATTATTGGTTTGGCTCGGCTACGGAGTAATCGATATTTTATTTAAACAAACGGCAAAAATGGGCGCAGCATTTTCGACCACGTTGTTTATTTCCTTTGTGCTAGCGGCTTGCGTGATGTTTATGTATCTGCTGTTCAAAAAAACTCGCTGGACGACGCCGAGCTTATTAGGCGGTATTTTGTTGGGCGGATTGAATTTTATGAATATTTTGTTCTATATCAAAGCGCACCAAAGTTTCAGCGAAAATCCGACCTTAGTCTTTGCCGGAATGAATGTCGGCGTGATTTGTTTAGGCACAATTACCGGCGCATTACTTTTTAAAGAAAAAATAAGTAAAATCAACGGATTGGGCGTATGTTTAGGTATTTCATCCATTCTGTGTTTATTCTATTTCGATAAATTATTCGGATAAAAACGATGCAAAACGATTTTTCTTTTTTTATTTACGATTACGAAAGTTTCGGCGTTAATCCGGCAAGCGACAGACCGGCGCAATTCGCCGGTATTCGTACGGACGCCGATTTCAATATTATCGGCGAGCCGGTAATGCTGTATTGTAAACAAACCAACGATTATTTGCCGTCGCCGGAAGCCGTGCTTATCACAGGGATTACGCCGCAGGAATGTAATGAAAAAGGCTTGCCGGAACCGGAATTCGCCGCTCGAATTTTACAAGAATTCAGTCGTCCGCACACTTGCGTAATGGGTTTTAATAACATTCGTTATGACGATGAAATGACACGTTATACCTTTTATCGCAATTTTATCGATCCTTACGAATACAGCTGGAAAAACGGCAATTCTCGTTGGGATTTGTTGGATTTGGTGCGCGCCTGTTATGCCTTGCGCCCGGAAGGGATCAACTGGGCATATGACGACCAAGGTATGCCGTCGTTCCGTTTAGAAAAACTCACTCAAGTCAATGGAATAGAGCACAGCAACGCGCACGATGCAATGGCGGACGTTTATGCCACCATCGAAATGGCAAAACTCATTAAGCAAAAACAACCGAAATTATTTCAATATTTCTTTGAAAATCGTGGTAAAAAAAGCATTGAACAACTTATTGATACGGCAGCGATGACGCCTTTAGTTCACGTTTCCGGAATGTTGGGCAATTATCGCGGTAACACCACTTGGATTGCGCCGCTGGCTTGGCATCCTACCAATCAAAACGCCGTTATCGTATGCGATTTGGCGAAAGATACGCAAGATTTATTGACAAAAAGTGCGGTGGAATTGCGCCGAATTTTATATACGCCGAAAACCGAATTGGAACAACAGGGAATTTCACCCGTTCCGCTTAAATTAGTGCATATCAATAAATGTCCGATTCTTGCGCCGGCAAGAACCTTATTACCGGAAAATGCCGAACGATTAGGCATAGATCGCGAATTTTGCCTACAAAATCTGCAAAAATTACGTCAATCTTTAGATATTCGTGAAAAAGTCATTGAAATTTTTACGGAAGAGCGAATATTCGAGCCGAGTGATAATGTCGAAACCGAATTATATCAAGGTTTTTTTAGCACGAATGATAAAAATAATATGGCGATTTTGCGCGATTTACCGGCGGAAAAATTAGCGGAACACGGCTTATCTTTCCAAGACCCGCGCATTGCCGATTTGTTATTTCATTACCGAGCAAGATATTTTTATAAAACGTTGAACCGCGCGGAACAAATCAAATGGCAAAAATATCGTCAACGTAAACTGGCACAAAGTGCGGTGCAATTTGAACAAAGTTTACAGAATTTAGCCGAGGAATATCAAAATAATCCGGAAAAATTGGCGTTATTGCAGCAAGTTTATGAATATGGCGCCAGACTTTTAGCTTAAAGAGGACATAATGAATATTTTAATCGATTTTGACGGTACTTGCGTCACGCACGAATTCCCTTATGTGGGAAAAGATGTCGGTGCAGCGCAAGTTTTGCGTGACATCGTCACAAATGGGCATCGATTAATTTTATTCACAATGCGCTCGGAAAGTTGTTATTTAGCAAGCGCGTTAAATTGGTTTAAGCAAAATCAAATTACGCTATACGGCGTCAATGTAAATCCGGAACAGCATAAATTTACCGATTCGCCGAAAGCTTACGGCGATTTGATTATCGACGACATTGCACTTGGTATTCAAAAAGTGCCTTGTCGTTTTCATCGTCCTTACGTGGATTGGAAATGGGTCGCCGAACGCTTGCTGGAACAAGGCATATTAACCGCGGAGCAGGTGAGTCGGTATGATTTTGAAATGCAGAAATATCTATAATTTCACCGCACTTTTGATACTTTATATTCTTTTTTGAAAACGGAATTTTTATTAAACCCTTGAATGTTTTTAAAGCAATATTTTCAACTTTTTATACTAAAACACCTCGAAATAGCATTTTTATCTTTCCGTATCATCTCGCAGTTTGCCATTACAAATAATGTCCTAAATTTAATTCTGCATTCAATCTAGGTATTTTCACTGATATTTTTTCTCTAGATTCACCACATTGATTCTTATGGATCTCATATTAATGAGATTTAATTTTTCTTTACATTTCTTTTTTCCTGCGAATAACTTCGATATTTACCCCCGTGACAAGGTAGATTTTTACCTTAATGTATATTGCCTGAGTAGTATTTGTGACTTGTGTATAAGTCTGTGATTTACTTAATCCGTAGTTTCTGCTAACCTTGTAACTAATTTCGCATAATGTATATTATGTTAAATAAAATAACTGCAAAAGTCACATTTGAAATCATCCGGATTACCCTATTTTTTTCTTATCGCTTATTTTGAATTTCAAACCAAATTCTGAAGTTATCAATTTTATTTTTTACGGCGTTGTTATTTGATGTGATGTATTTGGTAAGGCTTTCGAGTTGAAGTTATTTATTTGAATTTCAATTTTTTAAATTGAGTTAATTTGTGTTTTGAAATTTCGTTATGGTTTCTTTTGATCGCGCTACGCGAAATCTGAGATAAATTTGCGAGTTTGGTATCATAGAATTAAAAATAAAAAATTCACCTTTTCGCTAAAAGAGACGCTGTCACAAAATAAACTGTAATTTATGCAGTATCGCGACGATATTTTGTCTATAATGCAATAAGAATTACTTAATGCAATCAGTGAGGAAAAAATGACTCAAGTAACAAAACAGCAAGTTTTAGATGCCTTCCATTTTCGAGCGGCAACACGAAGCTATGATCCGAATAAAAAAATCGCAAAGGAAGATTTTGCCTATATTTTAGAACTCGCCCGCCTCTCGCCGAGTTCCGTCGGTTCGGAACCGTGGAAATTCTTAGTCGTGCAAAATAAAGCCTTGCGCGAACAACTTAAACCGGTTAGCTGGGGAATGGTTACGCAAATTGATGACGCGGATTATTTAGTGGTGATTTTGGCGAAGAAAAATGCACGCTATGATTCCGATTATTTTCGTCAAGCCTTGGAAAAACGCGGATTGACCGAAGAACAAATGGTTAAGGTGTTGGCTCGTTATAAAAGTTTTCAAACCGATGATATGAAAATCGCCGATAATCCGCGTGCGTTATTCGATTGGACAAGCAAACAAACCTATATCGCGTTGGCAAATATGATGACCGGCGCGGCGCTAATCGGTATTGATAGCTGCCCGATCGAAGGCTTTAATTACGATGAAGTGAATCGTATTTTGGCGCAAGCCAATGCTTTTGATCCTGAAGAATGGGGCGTTTCCGTTATGGTTACTTTCGGTTACCGGGCGAAAGAAATCAAATCGAAATATCGCAAACCGACGGAAGAAGTGGTCGATTGGATTGAATAAACATCGAAAGTGCGGTCAATTTGATCGCACTTTTTCTTCATTTCCCTACTCTACGCCTTATTTTTCGATCGAGATCACAGAAATCTGCGGTGAAATAGCTTAAGATTTTCCTTTTTAATTAATTAAGGGGAAATAATGGAATTTGAAACTCAATGCCTGCATTCGGGCTATACGCCAAAAAACGGTGAACCTCGTGTGCAACCTATTGTGCAAAGTACAACCTTTACTTACGATTCGGCGGAAGATATCGGCGATTTATTTGATTTAAAGAAAGCCGGATTTTTCTATAGCCGTTTGGCAAACCCGACTACAAGTGTCGTAGAAGAGAAATTGACCGCACTTGAAGGGGGCGTCGGCGCATTATGCACTTCATCCGGTCAGGCTGCTGCTTTTTATGCCTTATTAAACGTATTGGAATCCGGCGATCATTTTATTTCGTCCTCCTCTATTTACGGCGGCACCTACAATTTATTTGCACATACGCTGAAAAAAATGGGTATCGACGTGACATTTGTAGATCCGAGTTTACCTTTAGAAGAGCTAACTCGTGCCATTCAACCGAATACCAAAGCCGTTTTCGGTGAAACAATCGCGAATCCGGCACTTCGAGTTTTGGACATTGAGAAATTCGCGCAGCTGGCACAAGCTGCACAAGCACCGTTGATTATCGACAATACTTTTGCGACGCCCTATTTTTGTCGCCCGTTTGAATTCGGTGCCAATATCGTCGTACACAGTACGACAAAATACCTCGACGGGCACGCGGTCGCATTAGGCGGCGTGATCATTGACGGCGGAAATTTTAACTGGCATAACGGTAAATTTCCGCAATTTACTCAGCCGGACGAAACCTATCACGGATTGGTTTATACGGAAACTTTCGGTTCGGCGGCTTATATTGTGAAAGCACGCGTGCAATTAATGCGCGATCTCGGCGCAACGCCTGCACCGCAAAACAGCTTTTTATTAAATTTGGGCTTGGAAACGCTCGCGCTCAGAATGCAAGCACACTACCGCAATGCCCTTACCGTCGCTGAATTTTTAGAAGCGCATCCTTGCGTAAATGCGGTTAATTATCCAGCATTAAAGAGCTCGCCGGATTATGCCTTGAAACAAAAATACGTCCCGAACGGACTGTGCGGCGTGGTGTCTTTTGAAATTAAAGGCGGAAAAGAAGCGGCGGCGAAATGGTTGAATGCGTTAAAATTAGTGTCGCGCGAAGTTCACGTCGCGGACATTCGAACCTGCGCGCTACATCCGGCAAGTTCGACACACCGTCAATTAAGCGCCGAAGAATTGGAAGCAATCGATATTTCCGCCGGTCTTATTCGTATTTCCTGCGGAATCGAACATATCAATGACATTTTGGCGGATTTGCAGCAAGCCTTTGATTCACTGTAACAAAAATAAACCTTAATAAAATCAACCGCACTTTGCGCCTCACGACAACAGCTGTTTAGCCGAAGTGCGGTTATTTTTCGTGAATTATTCTTGCACGATTTGTCCGAATTTTCCGCTTTGCACGTCTTCAATGGCTTGCAGAATTTCTGCTTTCGAATTCATCACAAAAGGTCCGTAACCGACGACCGGTTCATCAATAGGCTCGCCGCTTAAGATTAATAATTTCGCGTCATTATTCGCCTCAAGCTTCACCCCCTCCCCGCCTCGCTGAAAGGTCGCTAATTCTCCGCGACGCGCAATTTGTTCGTCGTTAATTTGAACCGTGCCGTCCAACACCAGAATAATCAAATTATGACTTTCCGGAACGGGAAATAAATGAGATTTTCCCGCGTGTAATGCCACATCCCACATATTGATCGGTGTAAATGTCGCGGCAGCACCTTGCACCGAACCGAATTCACCGGCAATAATTCGAGCGCTGCCGGCATTTTCTGCCAACGGAACGATCGGAATATTTGCCGATTTAATCGCCTGATATTTCGGGCGGGTCATTTTGTGCTCGGCGGGTAAATTCACCCAAAGTTGCACCATTTCAAACATCCCGCCCTTGCGTGAAAAATCGGCGGAATGAAATTCTTGGTGCATTAACCCGGAGCCCGCCGTCATCCATTGCACATCGCCTGTGCCGATCGTTCCGCCGCCACCGTAAGAATCTTTATGCGTCACCTCGCCTTGATACGCCAGCGTCACCGTTTCGAATCCGCGATGCGGATGCTCGCCGACACCACGAAAATCCGCTGTTCGTCCGCCGTCAAAATGACGCGGCGGATTGTAATCCATTAATAAAAACGGGCTTAAATGTTCATTTTTATCTTGATAACTAAACATCGATTTAACGTGAAAACCGTTACCGACCCAATGTTTTTCCGGCCCGCTGTGAATAGTTGCAACTGATTTCATTTTATTTCTCCTTATTTGTATTCTTGTTCATTTCGGCTTTAGTCGAGTCATTTTCGCTAAAGTGTGTTAATTATATCTTTCACTAAAATTTGATAAATACGGGAAATATTGAAACAATTTCAATAAAAAAGAAAAAATAAAATCACCGCACTTTTTTGCTTTTCAAAGGCAAGGCTAAGCTTGTTGTTAATTATTCGTATATAACTTTGTTAAATAAAAATAATTTTTATTTAAAAACTCTTTTAAAATGAATAACTTACAAAATAAACCGCTTGATTTTTCTCAAAGTGCGGTTAAAATGAAAACTGTTTTATTCACATTAAAAAGGAAAGGAGTTGGTTATGCTGAACAAAGCAATCACCGATAAATTGAACGAACAAATTAACTTAGAATTTTATTCGTCCAATGTTTATTTACAAATGAGCGCGTGGTGTGCGTCTCGCGGTTATGAAGGTGCGGCAGCGTTTTTATTACGTCACGCCGATGAAGAAATGGAACATATGCAAAAATTATTTTCCTATGTTAACGACACCAGCGGAATGCCGTTATTAGGTAAAATCGAGGCGCCAAAAAATGATTACCGATCATTAAAAGAAGTGTTTGAAATCATTTTCGAACACGAAAAATTCGTCACGGCGAAAATTAACGAATTGGTTGAAGTCACTTTTGCCCACAAAGACTACTCTACCTTTAATTTCTTACAATGGTATGTTGCCGAACAACACGAAGAAGAAAAATTGTTCAGTGGCATTTTAGATAAATTCAACTTGGTCGGCGAAGACGGTCGTTCGCTTTACTATGTGGATCGCGATTTAGCGACATTATAAGGGAGAAAAAACAATGTTATCGGCAAACGTGATTAATTTATTAAACGATCAAATGAATTTGGAATTTTATTCCTCTAATTTATATTTGCAAATGAGTGCGTGGTGCGAACAAAAAGGATTCAAAGGCGCGGCGGCGTTTTTATCCGCGCACGCGGCGGAAGAAATGCAACATATGCGCAAATTGTTCACTTATTTGAACGAAACCGGCGCGTTAGCGGTAATTCGTGAGATCGACGCTCCGCCACACGAATTTACCTCGTTAAAACAAGTTATCGAATTAACTTATGAACACGAAAAACTTATCACCAGCAAAATTAACGAATTGGTCGGCAAAACCTTTGAGGAAAAAGACTATTCTGCGTTCAATTTCTTGCAATGGTATGTAGCGGAACAACACGAAGAAGAAAAATTATTCAGCGGTATTTTAGATAAATTGAATCTTCTCGGTGACGACGGCAAAGGCTTATTCCTTGTGGATAAAGATTTAGCCGCGTTAGCAACCCGCGCATAATCCTCCGAACAAGCCGATAGAATTTTCCGTCGGCTTTTTATTTTTCCGCATAAACTTGTTGATTTTCCACCGCACTTTTTCCCGTTTCGTTTTTCTCATAACTACAGGTTTTATACACGAAGGCAAACAGCAAAATACAAAGCATTATTAAAATTTGTATCAAGCGTTTTTTAGTCAATTTTTCCGCTGCCATAATGGTCTTTTTGCTCCTTTAACAAAGATTTAACTATTTAAATCTTCTTAATTTTTAGATTTAATGGTATCATTTATTGAGTTAGATCAATTTTACACGACTTTTTTCTGTTTGACCGAGTTATTTGAGGATTAAATGAAAATTTTAGCTAACGAAGCCAAAATCGGGCGTCGCGTTCAATCCGGCGGATGTGCAATTCATTGTCAAGATTGCAGTATCAGCCAACTTTGTATTCCCTTCACATTAAACGAACACGAATTGGATCAACTTGATAATATTATCGAACGCAAAAAACCCATTCAAAAATCGCAAGTGTTATTTAAAGCCGGCGATGAATTAACCTCGCTTTATGCCATTCGGTCAGGCACAATCAAATCTTATACCATCAGCGAAACCGGCGAAGAACAAATCACTTCCTTCCATTTACCCGGCGATTTGGTCGGTTTCGACGCTATTACCAATATGCAGCACCCAAGCTTTGCGCAAGCCTTGGAAACCGCAATGGTGTGTGAAATCCCTTTTGACGTATTGGACGATTTATCCGGCAAAATGCCGAAATTGCGCCAGCAAATGATGCGTTTAATGAGCAATGAAATCAAAAACGATCAAGAAATGATTTTATTGTTATCCAAAATGAACGCGGAAGAACGTTTGGCGGCGTTTATTCATAATTTATCCCGTCGTTATTCGGCTCGCGGCTTTTCTGCGCGCGAATTCCGTTTAACGATGACCCGCGGCGACATCGGCAATTATCTCGGCTTAACCGTAGAAACCATCAGCCGTTTATTAGGACGTTTTCAAAAAATCGGAATGTTATCCGTGCAAGGAAAATATATCACCATTAATAATATGGCAGAACTTGCCGAACTTGCCGGCGTCACCAAAACAAAATTACAACTGCTCGGTTAATTTCATTACTTTCCTCGTGATGCTAGTGCAGTATTTTGTTGCACTAGATCACCTTTTTTAAAACTCTTCCTTGTTATTTCATAAAATCTTTTCTATCCTATTAGTCGCATAAACACAGCAGCTATGGAGGTTGTTATGAAGTTTAATAATATACTTGTCATTCTCAATCCGGAAAACGAAAAACAATATGCGCTTGCGCGAGCGGTTCGTTTAGTTAAAGAACAAAAAAGCGAAACCAAGGTAAAGATTACGACCTTTATGGCGGTTTACGATCTGTCTTATGAAATGTCCGCCCTGCTGTCCTCGGAAGAACGCGAAAGTATGCATCGCGGCGTCATCGAACAACGTCAAAAAGCGGTTCAACCTTATTTGGAAAAATATGCTGATCCGAATATCGAATTCCATTCTATCGTCGTGTGGAACAGCAATGAAGCGGAAGCCATCAGTGCGGAAGTAGAAAAAGATAATTACGATTTGGTGGTGAAATATACGCAAGAAGAAGACAGCATTACTTCGCTAATTTTCACGCCGTTGGATTGGCAATTACTGCGCAAATGCCCGACGCCGATTATGATCGTTAAAGACAGCGATTGGAAACATCAACGCCGTATTCTAGTGGCGGTAAACGTCTCCGACGATGAAGACAATCACAGTATTTTCAATGATGAATTGGTTACGCTGGGGATTGATTTGGCGGATATTTTGGAGCGCGGCAATGTTCATTTGGTCACAGCCTATCCGCCGACACCGATTAATATGGCGATCGATTTACCGGAATTTAACACCGTGGAATATAACAACGGTATTCGCGGGCAACATTTAATCAATATGAAAGCCTTACGCCAAAAATTCGGTATTGATGAAGATCATACCCACGTTTGCGAAGGTTTTCCGGAAGATGTAATCCCTGAAGTGGCGCAAAAAATCGGCGCGGAAATGGTGGTTTTAAGCACAATCGGACGCACCGGCTTCTCCGCCGCCTTATTGGGCAACACCGCCGAACACGTTATCAGCAAACTAAACTGTAACCTATTGGCGATTAAACCGAGCAAACCTATCGATTAATTCGCCTCGACAAATGCAAAAGTGCGGTAAAAAATACTTGTTTTTTCACCGCACTTTTTGTTGTTTAGCTTTTATCCGACAGCGACCTTTGGTCGCAATCGGTTACGCATTGGTTGTGGCTTTGCCACCTAAATAGGAGCGGCAACACCGCTCACTTATGCGTAACCTAGTACGGCTTTGCCGTGCTAGGTTAGAAAAAATTTGATTGCCTGATTATTTTTTACGCTCAACCCATTTCCCGTCAAGATAATCCACCAACCATTTGGTCGCTTTGCCCTCTTTTTCCGAGGTAACATATTGACGTTTTTCTTTTCGACTGAAACGGATAATCGCCTCATTGCCATCCGGATCTTTCGCCGGCGCATCCGCCAAATATTGCAATTTCTCCGGTAAACGCTCGCGATATTGCGCTAATTCCGCCACTTTCGCCGGTCGAGTTTCGCGTGATTTCGGGAAATTATGCGCCGACATAAACACGCCGCTTGCGCCGTCGCGCAGCACGAAATACGCATCGGATTTTTCACATTTTAGTTCAGGGAAATGCACCGGTTCTTCTTTCGGCGGTGCGACCTCGCCGTTTTTCAGAATTTTACGCGTATTATCACACGCGGTACACGCCATATATTTACCGAAACGGCCTAATTTTAAATGCATATCCGAACCGCATTTATCACATTCGACAACCGGACCGTCATAGCCTTTAATTTTAAATTCGCCTTGTTCGATAATATAACCATCGCAATTCGGATTATTCCCGCAAATATGTAATTTACGGTGATTATCAATCAGATAGCTATCCATTGCGGTGCCGCATTTCGGGCAACGTTTGCGTTCCATTAATGCTTTGGTTTCGGACGCTTCATCCAACACGTTTAATAATTCCGCTTCCGGAATCAAATTTATCGTGGTTTTACACCGCTCTTTCGGCGGCAAGGCATAACCGGAACAGCCTAAAAAGACACCTGTGCTCGCCGTGCGAATCGCCATTTTTCGTCCGCAGGTCGGACAATCAATATCGGTCGGCACTAAACTGTTCGGCTTCATTCCACCTTCCAATTCATCCAGCTCCGCTTGGCTTAATTTTTGCGAAAAATCGCTAAAGAATTGGTTTAACTCGGATTTCCAATCTTTTTTGCCGTTTGCGATTTGGTCTAAAATATTTTCCATATTCGCGGTGAAATCATAGCTCATTAAATCGGCAAAAGATTGATCCAAACGATCGGTAACGATTTCGCCCATTTTTTCCGCATAAAAACGGCGATTTTCCGTGCGAACATAACCGCGTTCTTGAATGGTGGAAATAATCGCCGCATAGGTGGATGGACGCCCGATACCGCGTTTTTCCAATTCTTTCACTAACGCCGCTTCGGTGAAACGTGCCGGCGGTTTGGTAAAATGTTGTTGCGGCAAAATATCTTTTAATTTCAAGCTCTCACCGACTTTCACTTCCGGCAACACTTGATCTTCGGCGTTTTTGCCGATTTGCGGTAACACTTTCGTCCAACCGTCGAAACGTAAAATCCGCCCTTTCGCTTTTAAGCCGTAATCGCCCGCGCGCACGGTTAAGGTCGTGCTGTCATATTGCGCCGCCGGCATTTGACAAGCGACGAATTGGCGCCAGATCAAATCATATAATCGCACGGCGTCTTTATCCATTCCGACCAAATCCGCCGCCAGCACCGTCACATCGGACGGACGAATCGCTTCGTGCGCTTCTTGCGCGTTTTCTTTGCTGGAATAGAAATTCGGTTTTTCCGGCAAATACGGCTGACCGTAATGGCGCGCAATATAATCGCGCACGGCGTTTAGCGCATCTTGGCTTAAATTGGTGCTATCGGTACGCATATAAGTGATATAACCGGCTTCATATAAACGCTGCGCCAACATCATTGTTTTCTTCACGCCGAAACTTAACCGCGTGCTGGCGGTTTGTTGTAATGTAGAAGTAATAAACGGCGCGCGCGGTCTGGAACCGGTCGGTTTGGTTTCCAAATCCGTGACGAGGTAATCGGAATCACGCAAAAAATCCACCGCACTTTGTACTTGCGCGGCATTTTTCGGTTCGAATTTATTACCGTTAAATTCCGTGACATCAAGCTGAATACGCGCTTTCTTCGCCGTTTCGCTCTGTACCGCGACTTCCCAATATTCTTCCGGTTTGAAGGCTTTGATTTCGCGCTCGCGTTCCACCAATAACTTCACCGCTACGGATTGCACGCGTCCGGCAGATAAGCCGCGCGCCACTTTTTTCCATAATAACGGCGACACCATAAAACCGACGACGCGATCCAGAAAACGGCGGGTTTGCTGCGCATTCACCCGATCCAAATTCAACTGTTCCGGCTTTTCAAAGGCTTGTTTAATGGCGTTTTTCGTAATTTCGTTAAACACCACGCGACTGAAACGGGCGTCATCGCCGCCGATCACCTCACGCAAGTGCCACGCAATCGCCTCTCCTTCTCTATCCAAGTCGGTCGCCAGATAAATATGATCGGCTTTTTTGGCTAAGGATTTCAATTCGGCGACCACTTTTTCCTTATCCGGCAAAATTTGATAATTCGCCGCCCAATTATGATAAGGATCGATACCCATTCGTTTTACCAGCGCGTTACGTTCTTTTTCTTCTTTAACGGCTTGTTTTTCTTGTAAACTTAATCCCTTAGTAGAAATCGGCTTGCTTTTTTCTCCGCTGCCGCTACCGACGGTCGGCAAATCGCGTATGTGACCGACACTGGATTTGACCACATAATTACCGCCCAAATATTTATTAATGGTTTTCGCCTTTGCCGGCGACTCCACAATAACCAAAGATTTACTCATCTTTTCTTTACCTAAATTTATCTATTTTGTGTAAAATTGTCGTTATATTGCTAACTATCCGTTGTTAGGTCAACCATTTTTTTCAAAAAGGGATATAAATTGGACAAACTGAACGCAATTTCCGTTTTTTGCAAAGTCATTGAAACACAAAGTTTTACTCAAGCCGCCGCGCAGCAAAATATTTCCGTGGCAATGGCGAGCAAATTGGTTTCTCAGCTTGAAGAACAACTTAAAACCCGTTTATTACAGCGCACTACGCGCAAAATCGTCCCGACGGAAGCCGGCTTAATCTATTATCAACGCTGCCAACCGATTTTAACCGAATTGGACGACGCGGAAGCCAGTATCAGCAACCTCACTACCACCTTGCAAGGCAATCTCACTATTTCCCTGCCGCGCGATTTCGGTTTGCGTTTTATTGCGCCGAATTTAACCCGATTTATCAATGCCCATCCGCATTTGCATATGGAAATCGAATTTAACGATCGAATGGTCGATTTGGTCGCCGAAGGTTTCGATCTCGCCTTGCGTATCGGTTATTTGCAAGACAGCTCTTTGGTGGCGAAAAAAATCGCGACTTCGACAATGCATTTCGTCGCTTCGCCCGATTATTTAAAACGGCACGGCATTCCGCAAACGCCGGCGGAATTGGAACATCACGATTGCCTGTTATACAAAGCGACGGGCAATCAAATTTATTGGGAATTTACCGACGCCAACCGCACCCAGCGCATTAAAATGCGTTCGAAACTGATTTGTAACAACGGTCTGACCCTTGCCGCGCTTGCCAAAGACGGACTCGGCATTATCAACACGCCGCGCTTTTTTGTCGAAGAAGAATTGGCCGCCGGCGAATTGGTGGAAATTTTGCCGAATTATCGCCAACAACAGCTTGATTTACACATTGTATATCCTCATCGTCGCCATTTAGCGGCAAAAGTGCGGGCGTTTATCGAGTTCGTCAGCGGTTTAAATCTCTGCGCGGCAACGTCGCACAAGGCTTAAACAAGGTGAAAAACGTGCGGAAAAATCACCGCACTTATAATCGATTCCACACCGCTTCGACCGTTTCCGGCAACGGCGCCAATTTGCCTAATTCTACCCACGCGCAAGGAAAGTGAAAATCCGATCCGACGGAACCGAGCAACTGCTGTTCCGCAGCCCACTGCGCGAGTAATTGGCGCTGATCCGGCGTTTGTCCGCAACCGCAAATTTCTATAGCATCACCGCCCCAAGATTTAAACGCCGCAATTAATTTTTTAATCTGTTTCGCCGTCATCGTATAACGCAACGGATGTGCCAACACCGCCACGCCGCCACTTTGATGAATAGTATCAATCGCCGTGGGAATATCCGCCCATTGTGCCTTCACATAAGCGGATTTGCCTTGTGCCAGATATTTTTTAAAGGCTTGTCCTTCATTGGCGACTTTGCCGATTTGAATCAAATAGCGCGCATAATGCGCACGGGTGACTTCGCCGTCCGCCAGTTTACGCGTTTCTTCAAAGGCATTCGGCACACCGCATTTTTCCAATTTTCGCCCGATTTCCACCGCACGTTGATAACGCAAACCTTGTTGTTCGGCTAAAAGTGCGGTCATTTTCGGATGAGTTTGTTCAAATCCTAAGCCGACAATATGAATGGCACGATTTTCCCACGATGTTGAAATCTCCACACCGGTAATTAACCGTATTCCTAATTCTTCCGCCTGTTTTTGCGCATCAGACACGCCATCAACCGTGTCGTGATCGGTCAACGCCAGCACATTCACACCCTGTTCATAAGCGCGTCGCACCACATTCGCCGGTGAGAATAAACCGTCGGAGGCATTGCTGTGACAATGTAAATCGTAAATCGGAGTCATTTTTTCGTATTTCTCACTAAAACAAAAGTGCGGAGATTATTTCCGCACTTTTCGAATTATTTAATCGCCGAGACCAACGCCTTCACCAAGCCCGGCCCGTGACAAATTAAACCGGAATACACTTGCAATAATTGCGCGCCGGCGTTGATTTTTTCTTGCGCATTTTGCACACCGTCAATCCCGCCGCTGCCGATAATCGGCACTTCGTCTTTTAATTCTTGATATAAACGCGCGATAATTTCAGTGCTTTTTTGTTGCAACGGTTTGCCGCTTAAGCCGCCGATTTCCTGCGCATTTTTCAATCCGGCGACGGTATCGCGCGAAATCGTGGTATTGGTGGCAATCACGCCGTCAATTCGGTGACGTCGTAACGTATCCGCAATTTGCACTAATTCGCTTTCGGTTAAATCCGGTGCGATTTTCACCGCAATCGGCACATATTTGTTATATTGATCCGCCAATATTTTTTGTCGTGCTTTAATGCTTTGTAATAAATCGTCCAAGGCGTCGCCGTATTGCAACTGACGCAAATCCGGCGTATTCGGCGAAGAAATATTCACCGTAATGTAACCGGCATAGTTATAGGCTTTATTTAAGCAATAAATATAATCGTCTTTGCCTTTTTCAATCGGCGTCACTTTGTTTTTACCGATATTAATTCCGATCACGCCGTCATATTTAGCTTTTTTCACATTTTCGATCAGATAATCAATCCCGTTATTATTAAAGCCGTTGCGGTTAATAATCCCCTCCGCTTCCGGCAAACGGAATTGGCGCGGTTTCGGATTACCTTCTTGTGCTAAAGGCGTCACCGTACCCACTTCAATAAAGCCGAATCCCATTGCGCCGAAACCGTCAATCGCCTCGGCATTTTTATCCGCACCTGCCGCTAATCCGATAGGATTTTTAAATTTAATACCCATTACGGTTTTTTCCGTGCCTTGCGGACAAGCCAACGCCGCGCGCACCAAATGTTTTAACGGTGAATTGCCCGTTAATTTGAGTAAATTTACGGTTAAATCGTGCGCATTTTCCGCATCGAGGGAAAAAATCGCTTTTCTGATTAATGAATACATAGTCCTATTTTTCTCCGGACAGATAAGCTATAAAAAAGTGCGGTGAATTTTACCGCACTTTATCCGATTTATTGAAGTGCTTTTTCAATTTTCTCAAATAAATCTTTGGATAAATTTTCCACTTCGCTTAAGCGCTCCAACGCCCGCTTCATTAAGGTTTGTCGCTGCGCGTCATAACGGGCGAAACGAATCAACGGCTCGATCAAACGAGACGCCACTTGCGGATTGGTGTCGTTTAAACGAATCAAAATATCCGTTAAGAACCGATAACCCGCACCGTCCGCCGAATGGAAAGCTTTCAAGTTTTGCGCCGCAAAGCTGCCGATAAGCGCGCGCACGCGATTCGGATTATTAAAATTAAAGCTCGGATGATCCATTAGTTGTACCACATTCATCAACACGTTTTCATTCGGACGTGTCGCTTGTAAAGCAAACCATTTATCCATCACCAAGCCGTCGTGCTGCCATTTGCTTTCAAAATCGCTTAATAAATTTTCCTGACAAGCTAACTGCGCTTTAGTCGCCGCATTCAACGCCGCCAGACAATCGGTCATATTATCGGCATATAAATAATGTTTATTGACCAAATTATTGCCCAAATTGGTAAACGCCAAATAATACAAGCACAGATTTTTCAACCCGCGCAACGCAATGTCCTGTGAGGTTACGCGATAGGTTTCCAAACGAATCTGATTATAAACTTTCAAAAGCAATTCTTTTAGATTATCAGCAATCGTGCGCAACATAAATTGACGCACCGCGGCAATGCCTTCCGGATCAATGACTTTAAAAGATTCGGCAAATTCGGTTTCTTTCGGCAAAGTTAAAATCAACGTCGTCAGTTCGACATCTTGCGAATAATTTTCCAACACTTGGTAAAGTGCGGTCAAAATTTCCGCAGAAAAATCCAAGGAAAGACCTTGTTGATAATTGGACAAGTTACGTCGTAACTCTGCATTAAACAGCATTTGAACCGCGTCCCAGCGCACAAATTCGTTCTTCGCAAATTTTAATAGCGTAATCAGTTGTTTTGTCGTGTAATCATAATCCAATTTCACCGGCGCGGAAAAATCACACAACAACGCCGGCACTGGACGATGATAAATATTATGAAATTCAAAGATTTGATCCGTGTGAATCACATCCAATACATCGCTGACCGTCTGTCCGTCTTTTTGCAAAGATAAACTCATTCCGCTTTCGTCATAAAAGGCGATTTTCAACGGAATATGCAAATTCACTTTGTCCATTTGATCGGCGGTCGGCGGTGTCATTTGCGATACGTTTAAACGATAAATATGGTGTTTTTCATCAAATTCGTCGCTGACGGTTAATTCCGGCGTGCCGGATTGACTATACCAACGACGGAATTGAGCCAAATCCACGCCGGACGCTCGCTCCATCGCCGAAACGAAATCTTCGCAAGTAGCGGCTTTTCCGTCATTTTCCGCAATATACAGCGCCATTCCCGCCTGAAAAGCTTTTTCGCCCAATAAAGTGTGCAACATACGAATCACTTCCGCGCCTTTTTCATACACGGTCATCGTATAAAAATTATTCATTTCGATAACTTTTTCCGGACGAATCGGGTGTGACATCGGGCCGGCATCTTCGGCAAATTGCGCCGTGCGTAAAAACTTCACGTTATTAATGCGATTCACCGCGCGCGATCCCGTATCCGATGAAAATTCCTGATCACGGAACACCGTCAAACCTTCTTTTAAACTCAGCTGGAACCAGTCGCGGCAAGTTACGCGGTTACCCGTCCAGTTGTGGAAATATTCGTGTGCAATCACACTTTCGACCGCCAAATAATCCTCATCGGTCGCGGTTTGCGGATTTGCCAGCACGAATTTAGAATTGAAAATATTCAAGCCTTTATTTTCCATTGCGCCCATATTAAAGAAATCAACGGCGACAATCATATAAATATCTAAATCGTATTCGAGGTTAAAGCGCGTTTCATCCCATTTCATCGCATTTTTCAGGCTTTGCATCGCCCAATGCGCACGCTCCGCATTACCGCGATCCACATAAAGCGCCAACGTCACTTCGCGCCCGCTTTTCGTCACGAAAACATCGTGCAACACGTCAAAGTCACCGGCAACCAAAGCAAATAAATAACTCGGTTTCGGGAACGGATCTTTCCATTCCACCCAATGCCGCCCGTCTTCCGTATCTCCGCTTGCCACAAGATTACCGTTCGACAATAAATACGGATATTTGCTTTTGTCCGCCGTAATTTTGGTGGTATAACGCGCCAACACATCGGGACGATCCAACATATAAGTGATCTGACGGAAACCTTCCGCTTCGCATTGGGTACAAATCCCCTCGCCCGATTGGTATAAGCCTTGTAGCGACGTATTGGCGGCGGGTTCCAAATTGGTCACGATTTCCAATTCAAATTGATCGGCTTCCGCCTCCGGCAAGATTAACGTCAGACTTTCGCTATTTTGTTGATAATCGGTAAAATCTCGCCCGTTCAATTTCACGGAAACAAATTGAAAGCTGTGCCCGTCCAAACGCAATTCACGACTTTCTCCATTCAAACGTTTGATTCGGCTTATTGCCGTCACGCGCGTTTTTTGCGGATCTAATTGAAAATCAAGGGAAATATCGGTAACGGTAAAATCGGGAGTTTTATAATCTTTTCTATATTTGGCTTTAGCGTGCATAATAATGACCTAATATACGACACGGAATGTACAACAAAAATATGCGGTTAGGATATGCTGTTTAACCGCAAGTTGCAAGCAAGATTTCCGCTGCGATATTGCGAAAAAATCCACCGCACTTCACCATAAATTCGCCGTTAAACCAGATAACCAAACCAAAGCAAACGTTTGCTCGAATTAACGAAATTATGCTATCCTAGCGCAGTTTTAACTAAGCAAGGAAAATTTATGACAACTCCACAAATCGCCATTGTAATGGGTTCCAAAAGCGACTGGGCGACAATGCAAGAAGCCACAGCGATTCTTGACGAATTGAATCTAACTTATCACGTTGAAGTGGTCTCCGCGCATCGCACGCCGGACAAATTATTTCAATTTGCCGAAAGTGCGGTAGAAAAAGGCTATAAAGTGATCATCGCCGGCGCAGGCGGCGCGGCACATTTACCCGGAATGATCGCGGCAAAAACCATTGTTCCCGTGTTAGGCGTACCGGTTAAAAGCTCTATTTTAAGCGGCGTTGACAGCTTATATTCCATCGTCCAAATGCCAAAAGGCATCCCTGTCGGCACCCTCGCCATCGGCCCCGCCGGAGCCGCCAACGCCGGATTACTCGCCGCACAAATCCTAGCCTCGTTTAATCCCGACATCGCTGCACGCCTGCAAAAATATCGCAACGCCCAAACCGACGCCGTATTAAACAACCCCGATCCGCGCCAATAAACCACCGCACTTTGGAATTTATTGAATTTACTTATGGTGAATGTGCCATAAGTAAATTTGAATAGTGGGCGAATTATTGAGTATTTGAGTTATTCTTTATCTACTTTTATGGTGTAAAAATGAAAAAAATTATCTTATCGATTCTATTTTTATTTATATCCGTGAATACATTCGCCGATTCTTTGGGTGTAAAATATATCGGAACAAACAGCGCCGCCGTAAGAGAATATGCAACGCAGGAAAGTCCCGTTATCGAACGGATTACATATGGCAAAAAAGTTTATGTCTATGGCATCCTAAATGATTGGAGCAGATTAACGGAGGTCAACCAAGCCAAACAACGTTGGGTGCGTTCAAACGAATTATGCGACACCCCGAATTGCCGCATCAAAAATAACACGATAACTACAAAAACTAAAAAATCGACGGTTTATCCCCAAAAAACAACAAAATCATTAAAATCATCAACGTCCCATTCTGTTAAAAAAAGCCGAGTAAAATCTCAATATACCAGTAGTTGCTCCTGCGGATATGGTTATTGTTACGGACCGAGAGGCGGACGTTATTGTATTACTTCCGGCGGGAATAAAAGTTATAGATAATCGTGAGGGTTAATAAAAGTGCGGTTGGTTTTAAAACTTTTTTAAAATCACCGAGCTTACTAAAGCCGAAACGGGTTA
>NZ_PHGZ01000030.1 GCF_002795405.1 Caviibacterium pharyngocola
GCCTTGCAAGTCTTTTTTGTAAAAAATCTTGATTTTTTTATTGAGAGGTGATTTTTTATGCATTACGAATAAATTTTAACTCAAAACTCTCTACTTTTTATGCGTACGAATTATTTTCGGTAAATCCGTAATACTCTCTAAAACATAATCGGCTAAATTCTCACTTTCCGTAGTAATCGGTTTACCCGTTTTTACTAAAACAACGTTTTTTATCCCCGCACTTTTTCCAGCCAGCAAGTCCTCTTTTTTATCCCCAACCATAAAAGATTGCTGCGGATCAATACGAAGTTCTTTAATTGCTTGTAGTAACATCCCGGGTTTCGGCTTGCGACAATCACAATCTTGTCGATATTCCCCCTGTCCCTCCGGATGATGCGGACAATAATAAATGCCGTCCAGATCCACTCCGCGATCCGCCAGCGACCAATCCATCCATTCGGTAAGCTGCAAAAATTGATCTTCGCTGAAATATCCGCGCGCAATACCGGATTGATTGGTCACCAGCACTAATAAATACCCCATAGACTTGAGCGCTTTAAGCGCTTCAATACTGCCGTCAATAAATTTAAATTGATCAATTTCGCTGACATAGCCGTAATCAATATTTAGCGTACCGTCTCTATCTAAAAAAATCGCTTTATTCAAATGATATCCTTTTAACTTAAAAATAATGTCACATAATCTTTTCATTATGACCGAATTTGCTTCTAACTAATAGCGGATCATTATAAAAATCTTACGAATAAATGTTGACACGGCAATCTAGACATCTAGAATACCTCTAAACCTTAAATGAAAGAACCGATGAAAGGGCTTATATGATTAAGCTAAAAAATATTAGCAAAATTTTTGACATTGCAGGGAAAAAACTGACCGCACTTGATAACGTCACCCTCGAAGTGCCGAAAGGGCAGATTTGCGGCGTGATCGGCGCATCCGGTGCGGGAAAAAGTACCTTAATTCGCTGTGTAAACTTATTGGAAAAACCGACTTCCGGTGCTGTTTTTGTTGACGATAAAGAATTAACCGCCTTAACGGATAATCAACTAATTCAAGAACGCCGCAATATCGGAATGATTTTCCAACATTTTAATTTATTAACCTCACGCACCGTATTCGGTAATGTGGCGTTACCTTTAGAATTAGAAAACACGCCGAAAGAAAAAATCAAACAAAAAGTCGATGAACTTTTGTCATTAGTCGGTTTGACGGATAAAAAAGACGTCTATCCGGCGAATTTATCCGGCGGACAAAAACAACGCGTGGCGATCGCACGCGCTTTAGCCAGCGATCCGAAAGTTTTATTATGTGATGAAGCCACTAGCGCTTTAGATCCGGCGACGACACAATCCATTTTAAAATTATTAAAAGAAATCAACCGCACTTTGGGCATCACGATTTTATTGATTACCCACGAAATGGATGTGGTCAAACGCATTTGCGATCGCGTAGCGGTAATCGATCAAGGCAAATTGATTGAACAAGGTTCGGTCAGCGAAATCTTTTCTAATCCGAAAAGTGCACTGGCGCAAGAATTTATTCGCTCGACGTTCCACATCAGCCTGCCGGACGAATATTTGGAAAATCTCTCCCCGACACCGAAACACGCGAAATCTTGGCCGATTATCAAATTCGAATTTACCGGTCGCTCCGTCGATGCTCCGTTATTATCTCAAGCGTCCAAACGATTCGGCGTGGAATTGAGCATTTTAACCTCACAAATCGATTATGCCGGCGGGGTAAAATTCGGCTTTACCATTGCCGAAGTCGAAGGCGACGAAGACGCCATTACTCAGGCGAAAATTTACTTAATGGAAAATAATGTGCGTGTGGAGGTACTAGGTTATGTGGACTGAGTTTATGTCCGAATTTTCCCGTCAATTAACCCCGCAAGTTTGGGAATTAATTGCAAACAGCTCGCTTGAAACCGTCTATATGAGTTTTGCCGCGACATTATTCGCCGTTATTTTCGGTTTGCCTTTGGGTGTCGTCACCTTCTTAACCCAGCAAGGACAAGCATTGGAAAACCGCAAAGTGAATCGACTGCTTGAAGTGCTGATTAATATCGGACGTTCGATTCCGTTTATTATTTTGTTATTCGACTTAATGCCGGTAACACGTTTTTTAGTCGGCACCACATTAGGCACAACGGCGGCAATTATCCCGCTCAGCGTTTCGGCGTTGCCTTTCTTCGCCCGTTTAACTTCCAATGCGCTCGGTGATATTCCGAGCGGCTTAACGGAAACCGCGAAAGCGATGGGCACATCCGTTTGGCAGTTGATCACGCGTTTTTATTTACCCGAAGCCTTGCCGGTTTTAATTAAAGCGATGACCTTAACCTTAATCGCACTAATCGGCTATTCCGCAATGGCGGGCGCAGTCGGCGGCGGCGGTTTGGGAAATACGGCGATTTCCTACGGATTACACCGTAATATGACCTATGTGCTTTGGGTCTCCACAATCATTATCGTATTAATCGTTATGCTATGCGAGAAATATGGAAACAAACTCGCTGATCATTTTGATCATCGTTAATCAATCAACCCTTATTTAGAGGATTTTTCACAATGAACTTGAAAAAAGTATTAGGTATCGCAACCTTAGCATCCGTTTTTGCTTTAACGGCTTGTAAAGATGAGAAAAAACCGGAAACCGCAGCAGCGGCGGAACCGGCAAAACAAGAAGCACCGCAAAAAATTAAAGTCGGCGTAATGTCCGGCCCGGAACATCAAGTTGCCGAAATCGCAGCGAAAATCGCTAAAGAAAAATATAACCTTACAGTAGAATTCGTTGAATTTAACGACTATGCATTACCGAACCCGGCGGTAAGCAAAGGCGATTTAGACATTAACGCAATGCAGCACAAACCTTATTTGGATTCCGATGTTAAAGCCAATAACCTCAATAACTTGGTGATTGTCGGTAACACCTTCGTTTATCCGTTGGCGGGTTATTCCAAAACCATTAAAAACGTTAACGAATTGAAAGACGGCGCAACCATCGCCGTGCCGAACGATCCGAGCAACCAAGGTCGTGCGTTAATTTTATTGGAAAAACAAGGCTTAATTAAATTAAACGACAACACCAACTTAGCGGCAACTCCGTTAGACATCGTTGAAAATCCGAAAAATCTTCAAATCAAACCTGTGGACACCGCAGTGGCGGCTCGTGCGTTGGATGACGTTGATCTTGCTGTGGTGAACAACACTTACGCCGGTCAAGTCGGTTTAAATACTACCGAACACGGCGTTTTTGTTGAAGATAAAGATTCTCCGTATGTAAATATTATCGTTGCTCGCCAAGATAATAAAGACAGCAAACCGGTACAAGACTTCGTTAAAGCTTACCAAACCGAAGAAGTTTACCAAGAAGCGGTTAAATACTTCAAAGACGGCGTGGTAAAAGGTTGGTAATTTTTACCGCACTTTTATAAAGAAAAAGCTCCCCGCAAAGTGCGGGGATTTTTTTAGCAGAAATACCTCTGATAGTTTAACGGTGCAAAAATATTTGATTATTTTTGCGCATTTACAAGCTCATTTCATCAATTATTCCAAAGCTTTTCCTTTTAATTCCGGCACTAAGAAAATCGTTGCGATCATATCGATCACATAAATCAAAGCTAAAAATGCAATCGCAAGGGAGAAAGAATACGCGGAAACCACGGCGCCGACGACGATAGGCCCGAATCCGCCGACGGCGCGACCTAAATTGAACAACACGTTTTGTGCCGTCGCGCGTGCTTGCGTCGGATAAGCTTCCGCCATTAATGCGCCGTAACCGCCCATCATTCCGTTGACGAACATCCCTAAGAATGCGCCCGCCAACAACATCATAGTCGCGTCGGTGAGTTGTGAATAAACAATGATGCTGATAACTGCGCCGAGTTGAAATAATAAGAATGCCGGTTTGCGTCCGAAACGATCCGCCAAACGACCGAACACCCAAATGCCGATCATCATTCCGCATACGGTCACTGCCGTCCAAATACCGGATTTAGTTAAACTAAAACCTAATTGTTTGGATAAGAAATTCGGCATCCAAATCATAATACCGTAGTAACCGAAATTTTGTACCGAGGTCAAAATCACAATCCCCGCACTGACTTTTGCCGTTGCTTTATCTTTCACCAATAATTTGAAGGCTTCCAATTTTGCCGGTGCTTTTTGCACTTGCTGAAGTGCGGTCTGTTTTTTGACAAAAACTTCCGGTTCGTGCAAACGCGCGCGGAGAAACCACGCCACAAAAGCAGGAAAAATGCCCAAAATAAACATTCCGCGCCAACCGATAATCGGTAGCAATAATGGTGTCAATAAGGCTGCGCCTAACACGCCGATTTGCCAGCCTAGCGCAACATAAGAAGCGGCTTTTGCACGATGACGTGCAGGCCAAGCTTCCGCCGCCAATGCCATACCGATGCCGAATTCGCCGCCTAAACCGATACCGGCGATAGTGCGATAAATTAACAAATCCCAATAACCTTGCGCAAAAGCGCACAAGCCGGTGAACACGGCGAACAGCACGATAGTCCACGTCAAGACGCGCACGCGTCCATAACGATCGCTTAAGGCGCCGAAAATAATTCCGCCGACCACCGCACCGATTAATGTCCAAGTAACGAGCGAGCCTGCTTGCGCCGGCGATAAGGCTAAATCGGCGGAAATCGCCGTAAGCATAAAACCGAGAATCAAAAGATCAAAACCGTCCATCGCATAGCCGACGGCGGAACCGATAAGGGCTTTCCAGCCATAATGATTTACATTGTCTGTCATAGAGAATCCTTTTGCTACTCGCAGGTAGCCTTTAAAGTTTAGAAAGAAAGGAGCGATTTAAAAAATCATCAGACCGCTGACAAACCTAATTTAAGTTTATTTGATTTGTAGGATGGGCTTTAGCCCATCAAAAAAACCAATAGTATCAATATGATGGGCTAAAGCCCATCCTACTTAAATATACTTTGTCAACAAACTGGCGATTTAAAAAAATCGTCGCGTAGTTTAGGAGATTTACGGCAATTAGGCAATAAAAAACGGCTTTATGTGTACACAAAGCCGTTTCATCACAAGAAAGGATTATTCCACGGTAACGGCTTTCGCCAAGTTACGCGGTTGATCCACATCGGTACCTTTAATCAATGCAACGTGATAAGACAATAATTGCATTGGAATAGTGTAAAAAATCGGTGCGGTAATTTCATTTACCGTCGGCATTGTGATAATTTTCATTCCCGCCGTTTCGGTAAATCCCGCTTCTTTATCGGCGAAAACATATAATTGACCGCCGCGCGCGCGTACTTCTTCAATATTGGATTTTACTTTTTCCAATAAATCATTGGTCGGTGCCACCACGATAACCGGCATATCCGCGTCAATCAACGCTAACGGTCCGTGTTTCAATTCACCCGCTGCATAGGCTTCGGCGTGAATATAAGAAATCTCTTTTAATTTCAACGCCGCTTCCATTGCAATCGGATAATATTCGCCGCGCCCAAGGAATAAAGAATGGTTTTTCTCGGCGAAATCTTCCGCCAATTTTTCAATCGTTTTATCAAACACTAAAGCTTTTTCAATTTCTGCCGGCACGGATTGCAGGGCTTTAATAATTTCCTGCTCTTTTTCCGCTGAAATATTACCGTTCAATTTCCCGATTGCCGTCACGAGAATCAACATTGCCGCCAGTTGGGTGGTAAAGGCTTTTGTTGACGCCACGCCGATTTCCACACCCGCGCGGGTCATAAAGGCTAAATCGGATTCGCGTACTAAAGAGGAGCCCGCCACGTTACAAATCGTCATCGCCGCCATATAGCCTTTTTCTTTCGCCAAACGCAATGCCGCCAAGGTGTCCGCCGTTTCGCCGGATTGGGAAAGCGTCAATAATAAGCTATTCGGGCGCGTAACAAATTTGCGGTAACGAAATTCCGACGCGATTTCCACATCACAGCTCACGCCCGCCAAAGATTCGAACCAATAACGCGCCACCATTCCCGAATTATAAGAAGTTCCGCAGGCGACGATTTGAACGTGTTCCACTTTTTCTAAAATTTCTTTCGCGCCGTTACCGATACTTTCCACGATCACATTGCTGTGATTAATTCGCCCTTCCATTGTATTAATCAAGGCGGTCGGCTGTTCGAAAATTTCTTTTTGCATAAAATGACGGAATTTACCTTTCTCCGCCGCATCATTTTCCAAATTGGATTCGTGGGTTTCGCGATTCGCTTTATTGCCGTTTACATCATAAATATCGACGGTTCGACGCGTAACTTCGGCGATATCGCCTTCTTCTAAGAAGATAAAACGGCGCGTCACGCTTAATAACGCCAGTTGATCCGAGGCTAAAAAGTTTTCCCCGATACCCAAACCGATTACAAGCGGGCTACCGGAACGCGCCGCCACCAAGCGGGTCGGATCGGCACGGTTCATCACCACCATTCCGTAAGCACCGGTTAACTGACGTACCACGCTTTGCACCGCCGCCAATAAACTCGGCGCGCTATGCATTTCCCATTCCACCAAATGCGCAATCACTTCCGTATCCGTTTGCGAAGAAAAAACATAACCGCGTGCTTTTAACATTTCGCGCAATTCTTCGTGGTTTTCGATAATACCGTTATGCACCACGGCAAAATCACCGGAAACGTGCGGATGCGCGTTGGCTTCCGACGGTTCGCCGTGCGTTGCCCAACGGGTATGCGCAATACCGGTTCCGCCGATTAACGGATTTTTCTCCACCGCTTCATCCAACGCTTTCACTTTGCCCAAACAACGCACGCGTTGCAATTCGCACGCGGTGTTCACCACCGCCAAGCCTGCAGAATCATAACCGCGATATTCCAAACGGTGCAACCCGTTGATTAAAATTTCCGCCACATCACGTTGCGCTACCGCGCCGACAATACCACACATAAGTTTTCCTTCATTGTAAAAAATAATTAAAATTCAGACCGCACTTGCACAAATCACTTCCACACCTTGCGCTTCAATCATTTGTTTGCTTTCCGTAGGAATCAGATCATCGGTAATCAATACGTCAATCTGCTGCCAAGTTAATTCCAAGTTCGGCATTTTTCTGCCGATTTTTTGCGATTCGACCATCACGATCACCTCGCGCGACACTTCCGCCATTACACGGCTTAAGCCGATCAATTCGTTAAAGGTCGTCGTGCCTCTTGCCAAATCAATGCCGTCCGCGCCGATAAATAATTGATCGAAATTGTAAGATCGCAACACTTGCTCCGCGACTTTGCCTTGAAAAGATTCGGAGCTGCTATCCCAAGTGCCGCCGGTCATTAACAAGGTCGGTTCGTTTTCCAAGCCTCTTAATTCCGTCGCCACGGATAAGGAATTGGTCATCACCACCAATCCTTGCTTACGATTCAGTTGTTTAATCAACGCTGCCGTCGTACTGCCGCTGTCGATAATAATTCGATTATGATCGGAAATCCGTTCCGCCGCTGCTTTTGCGATCAATAACTTTCGATTCGAAAGATTGTCATCCTGCGGTTCTTCCAAAAATTCATTCGGCATCAAAATCGCGCCACCGTAGCGACGCAATAAAAAACCGTTACTTTCCAGCGCGCTCAAATCTTTTCGAATGGTCACTTCGGACGTTTCAAACAGTTGCACTAATTGTTCGACGCTTACCTCGCCCTGTTGTTGCAATAATTGCATTATGGCGTGTCGGCGCTGTTGTGTATTACGTTGCTGAAAATTTCGTTTCATTAGCAAAATCTCACTGTAAGTTTCGGTTCGAAATTTTATAGAAATAAAAACGGAATGTAAACTTTATTTTCTTTTGCCATAAAAAAACCCTGCACAAAGGCAGGGTTCTCGAAAAATATCGTTCAATTATTTAATTGAATCTTTAAGCGCTTTACCGGCAACAAACGCAGGCACTTTAGATGCTGCAATTTGAATTTCTTCGCCGGTTTGCGGGTTACGACCGGTGCGAGCTTTACGTTCATTTACTTTGAATGTACCAAAGCCGATTAATTGTACCGGTTCACCGGCTTTTAAACTGCCTGCGATAGCTTCTAAAGTTGCTTCCAATGCTGCTTTAGCTTGTTTTTTGTTTAATTCCGCCGCACTTGCAATAGCATCAATTAAATCCGTTTTGTTCATAAATTAGTACCTTCTATATTTCTATTAAATTTCTAGCTTCAGGAGCCGATTAACCGTCCTGCCAACCATAATAACTGTAACCACAGCGCCGTAAAGCATAATCTAAGTTCCGGCTAAATCAAAGCGATATATGTGAAAATTGCTAACTAAATCACATTATCGCTCAATTTCTATACCAATATTTGAAATTCCCTCGCCACGCAGCTCGTTTTTTAGCGATAAAATCAGCTCGACGTCGCGTTCTTCACATTCGTTCAAGGCACGATAAATCGCCCATTGCACATCAAGTTCCGCTTCGGTTTCCTCACATTCTTTCAACTGCTGTTCGGAAAATTCTCGATCGCTTTGCGTTTCCAATACGCTCACGACCGTTTGAAAAGAAAGACGACTGATTTTTATCGCTTGTTCCAAAGTATCACCCGCAATAATCGCGTGTAATAATTCCGCCAATCCTTCGCACGCATCCGCCGCAGGCACCACGCCGAAAAAGTCATAATCGTTCAAATCGGGAATCACCGCTTCCAGCTTTTCCAACTGATTTTCAAAATTAATATTTGCGCCTTTTACCGTTAAATATTCCCAAACCAAATTCAGAATATTGTGGTAAATTTTGGCATTTTCCGCCTGTTTCGTCACTTGACAAAACAAATGAAAATTCGGGTACATTCGTTCGCACAACGCCGCCATAAAGGTGATATTTTGCCAACTTTCGAATTTTTCCAAGCGTTTATGAATCGGATTTCGCATAAATTTTCACCGCACTTTTATTTATGATAAGGTTGAGAATAATGATGAATAGCATCGACAAACACTTTCGGACTGATTTCCGGCACGTCTTGGTGAATGCCGTGACCTAAATTAAAGACGTGACCGCTACCCGCGCCGAAATCCGCCAAAATTTGTTGCACTTCCGCCTCAATACGTTGCGGCGGTGCATATAATACGGAAGGATCCATATTGCCCTGCAATGCGACTTTATGCCCGATACGCGCTTTCGCTTCCGCCAAATTCACCGTCCAATCCAAACCGACCGCATCACATCCCGTTGCAGCGATAGCTTCAAGCCATAATCCGCCGCCTTTTGTAAATAAGGTGACCGGCACTTTGCGTCCATTGTTTTCACGAATTAATCCTTCCACGATTTTTTGCATATAACGCAAGGAAAATTCTAAATATTCGCGATGACCTAACACGCCGCCCCAAGTGTCGAAAATCATCACCGCTTGCGCGCCCGCTTTAATTTGTGCGTTTAAATATAACACGACGGCATCCGCCAGTTTATCCAATAGCAAATGCAACAAGTGCGGTTCGCTATAAAGCATTTTTTTGATTTTGGTAAAGGCTTTGCTACTGCCGCCTTCCACCATATAAGTGGCTAGCGTCCATGGGCTGCCGGAAAAACCGATTAACGGCACGTCGCCCTTAAGTTCGCGACGGATCGTGCGCACGGCGTTCATTACATATTGCAGTTCTTGTTCCGGATCGGGAATCGGTAAATTTTCCACCGCACTTTTGCTGTCAATCGTGCGAGCGAATTTCGGTCCTTCGCCGGCGCCGAAACTCAAGCCCAATCCCATTGCATCCGGCACGGTCAAAATATCGGAAAATAAAATCGCCGCGTCCAAATCATAACGGCGTAAAGGCTGCAGCGTCACCTCGCACGCTAAATCCGCATTGCGACACAATGACATAAAATCGCCGGCTTGTGCGCGCGTGGCTTTATATTCCGGCAAATAACGCCCCGCTTGTCTCATCATCCAAACCGGCGTCATATCCACCGGTTCGCGCAGCAAGGCTCTTAAATAACGATCGTTTTTTAATGTTGTCATTGTTTTTACTCTATTGATTGAATTGAGGTTTATGTTAGGAAATTATTCCGTCGAATGTTTGCAAAGTTCCAAAGTAGCTTGAATCAATTTTAATGCAATCGTGCCTTGCGGCGGCAACGGCGGTAAAGGCTCGTCGTAACGGAACCATTTAGCATCGCAAATCTCTTCCTCTTGTAAACGAATCTCACCGTTTGCATAATCGGCAAGAAAACCGACCATTTGCGAATTCGGAAATGCCCAAGGCTGACTGCCGAAATAGCGAATATTTTTCACTTTAATACCGGTTTCTTCGAATACTTCCCGTTGCACGGTTTGTTCGAAGGTTTCGCCGACTTCCACAAATCCCGCCAGCGTCGTATAAATGCCGCCTTTATGACGCAAATGATTCGCCAGAAGAATTTCTTTTCCGCGCCGCACTGCAACGATAATCGACGGGCAAATCACCGGATAAGTGCGGTAAGAACAGGCATCGTTTTCACATTGAACTGCCCATTCGTCTTGCGTGATCGCTGTTTTCGCGCCGCATTTGCCACAAAAACGGTGCGTGCGGAAAAAATGATTGAGTTCCACGCCGCGCGCAAGCAAATTGAACGTGCGTTCCGGCAAACCGAGCAAATCGCGTAAATAGACATAATCCCGTTCGTCATCGCATTCGTTCACCAACCAAAGCGGTCGATTATCCAACGCGCCAATAACCAATCCGTCACGTCCCGCTAAGCCGAATTCCACCGCTTTGCCGCAAGGTAATTCACCGTCTTGCAAATACACGGACGATCCCTTGGTCAGTAACCAAAAACCGCTGTCTTCGGATTGAATTTGTTGCATCCTATCACCTTAAAAACGAAGAAAAAAATAACCGCACTTTGCATAAAAGTGCGGTTATTATAAAGTGATTTTTACGCTTTGGCGACTAAATAAAACCGAGGCTTTATGCCATTCGGCTTAAGCCTTATCACGCCGTCGGACTACCATTGATAGCCCACGCTTGCCGCCGCGCCGCGATCGCCGCGCGAGTTGCTGTTCACCGAGAATTTCACGCCCAGTTTACCGCTATCGGACAAACGTGAATATCCTAAAGCCACCGCGTTTTCACCTTTATAGGTTCCCACACCGGCGGAAACCATCGATTTACCCGGTAAAGTCGCCTGATATAGGCCTGCGGAGGCGAGCGCGCCGGCAATACCGCCGCGTAAGTCTTTATCCACTTTGTTGATATTATTGTTAATTTGCGCCAAGCCGCGATTTAATTGCGACACGTTCACCGCATCGTTCGGTTTCACACCGTCCGCCACGGAAGTAATGCGGCTACCGTTCATATTGACTTCGCCTTCTTTCAAGGAAATTTTCGTATTGCCTTGAGAAATGGACGAAATCTTGGTTAAGTCGCCTTCCACGTTGACTTTGTAAACGGTTTGTCCGTTATTGCCCTTGTTGGCAACAACTTTCGTACCCGAACCGTCAACCAATTCCGTTTTGCTCGCTTTCAACTGCTTCACGTTCACCGCGTCGTTATCCGCCGTACCCGCCGTTACGCCGCTGATCTTGCCGGTATTGGCGTCAATTTTCACATTGCCAGCCTGAATCCCTGCATCGCTCATTGAAGTTTTACCGGTTGTTACGCGTGTAAACTGCGCATTTTCCGCCAACTTCACGATGAGTTTACCGTTTTCGCTATCCACACGAACATTTTTACTCGACGCAGCTTGTTGATTATCCAATCCGCCTTCGATCGACAGGGTTTCATTCAATTTCTTATTCAAAATCGCCCCTTGATTACCGGCAAAACGCAAGCCGTCTTTCATTGTCGCTACTTCTTGCGTGGTGTTTTTACCGTCGGTATAAACGATGCGGGTAGAATTCGACCCCGTTTCATCCAAGGTTTTTTGTCCTTCCGCCACGGTTAAAGTCGCATTTGCACCGGCTTTGCCGTCAACACCGTTTTTGCCGTTGATAACTAAAGTTCCGTCACCGTTTGCCACAACGCCGTCTTTACCGTCGGCGCCTTTCACACCTAAGGAGCCGTCTTTACCGTTCTTACCACCGATAGACAATTCGTTGTTCAAGGCAAAGCTGACGTTATTGCCCTCTTTCGATACCACAACGTTATTGTCGGCGCTGCGTAAATCAACGCTGTCGCCCGGCGCAACGTTACCGCTGTTTTTGCCGTTATTCACGCTCAAGTTCCAACCTTTCGACGCCGTTTTCGCAATTTCTTTTAATTGACGAACATTCACCGCGTCAGTATCTTTTACACCGTCGGCAACATTCGAAACGGTTTTATTACCGGCGTTAATACCTTCGGCGGTAATAGATACGTCACCGACTTTAACGCCGTCTTTATTCACCACCGTATCGCCGACTTTTAGCCCGTCATTATTCACAACGGTATTACCGATAGTTAAACTGCCGTCTTTGGAAAGATCCAGATCTTTAGCGATATCGACCACAAATTCTGTTCCGCCGGTCGCATTTTTCTTATCCGCCGTTACCGTAACGTTTTTGCTACCCGCCACAACGGATTCTTCCTTAGCTAATTGACGTTTTGTTTCGTCATTTAACGCAACGGTATAAGTGGTAACGTTTTTCTCTTTGTCTAAAGAGGAAGAAACGCTTAAGCCGTCGCCGGCTTTAACTGCCGTACCGTTTGCATTCACCGTATAAACGGTTTGTCCGTTTTCACCGACTTTCGCATCCACGCTCGCCACATTAGTACCGGCTTTCACCTCGGTTTTCGCCGCTGCTGCTTGTTGTTTCAACTGTTTCACATTCACCGCGTCAGTATCCGCCGTACCTGTGCTGACGTTGGTAATTTGGTTATTACCGGCGTCAATGCCGTTAGAGGAGACTTTCACGTTACCTGCGGTTAAGCCGCTGCTGTTTAATACCGTACCGCCAGCCGTCACGCTGCTTAAATTAATACTATCCGCCAAAGTCAGTTTCACACCACCTGCAATGGTTTCGCTTATGATATTGGCGTTGCCGGAAGTCACATTTAAGGTATCGCCTAGCTGATACTGATTCGCTTTTGTACCATTACCAAATTTAATCCCTTTATCCACCGCACTTTTCGCTTCCACTCCTTTGGTGATGTTCGCTTTTGCCGCGTCGGATAAATCGACCGCATATTCCGTGACATTATTGTCTTTCATTGTCGGCGTCACTTTCACTTCCGACGACGCATTCGTCACCGTTGACGCATTTGCGTGCACCGTATAAACAGTCTGCCCCTTATCGCCTTTGCTTTCCGTTACGCCGGCAATATTCGTACCCGCTTTCACTTCCGTTTTCGCTGCCGCAACAGAGGTATTTAACTGGCTTAAGTTCACCGCGTCGTTATCAGACGTGCCCGCCGTAACGTTGGTGATCTTCGTGTTACCTGCGTCAATACCGCCGGAAGATACTTTGACGTTACCTGCGGTTAAGCCGCTGCTGTTTAATACTGTACCGCCAGCCGTCACGCTGCTTAAATTGATACTATCCGCCAAAGTCAGTTTCACACCACCGTCAATGGTTTCACTTATGATATTGGCGTTGCCGGAAGTCACATTCAAGGTATCGCCCAGCTGATACTGATTCGCGTTTGTCCCGTTACCGAACTTGATCCCTTTCGCGATTTCGGCGGCGTTTTTAGTGATATTTGCCGTGTTATTCGCCACATTTTGATTCGTTGCGTTTAACTGACTAAAGTTCACTGCGTCGTTATCTTCGCTACCCGCCGTGACGTTGGTAATTTTCGTGTTACCTGCGTCAATACCGTTAGACG
>NZ_PHGZ01000031.1 GCF_002795405.1 Caviibacterium pharyngocola
AAGCCTCAGAAAACGCCGCAGCAGATTCTGCAGATAAAGCTAAAACCTCTGAAGAAAATGCGAAAGCTTCTGAAGATAACGCTAAAGCCTCAGAAAATGCCGCAGCAGATTCAGCAGATAAAGCTAAAGCTTCAGAAAACAATGCGAAGGCATCAGAAAATAATGCGAAAGCCTCTGAAACTGCGGCGGTAAAAGCTGCGGATAGAGCGGAAAATTCTGCGAAAGAAGTGGTTGAAGCAGCGAAATTGGTTGATAAGGTGATCGGCAAGGATGACGGTGACGATTCAACTACAAGTTATGGCGTTGACGCGAAAGCCAATGCGAAGAATACTTCTGCATTCGGTAATAAAGCGGAAGCCGTAGCGGAAAATGCAAGTGCATTCGGTCAAAACGCGAAAGCGAAGAAAGAAAATGCAACTGCAATCGGTCAAGATGCTAAAGCAACGCAAGAAAATGCTTCTGCAATCGGTCAAAACGCAACGGCGAGCGGTACAAACAGCTCTGCTGTCGGTCAAGACGCGAGCGCAACGGCAAGAAATGCGACTGCGGTCGGTCAAAGCGCCAAAGCGACAGGCAGAAATTCAACTGCTATCGGTCAAGGCGCGAAAGCCGAAGGAAAACATTCCGTTGCAATCGGTCAAGGTTCCGTGGCGACGCGTGATAACGAGTTCTCCGTCGGTTCCGAAAGCCGTCAACGCGTAGTTTCTAACGTTGCGAAAGCACAACGAGACACGGATGCGACTAACCTCGGTCAAGTGAAAGAAATGGTTGAGGATTCCGAAAAACGGATGACTAACCACGTGAATAAACGTGAACGCAAACTCCGTGCAGGTATTGCCGGTGCGACAGCGATTGCGACCTTGCCTCAGGCAACCATTCCGGGTGCGAACTTAGTTTCCGCCGGTGTGGGTAGCCATAACGGACAAAATGCGGTTGCGGTGGGGTACTCCAGACTCAGCGACAACGGCAGAGTAGTTCTGAAATTGGGTGCAAGCGTGAATACGCACGGCGGTTATAATGTCGGCGGCGCGGTCGGTTATCAATGGAAATAATTGACCTTCTTCACTAAGAGCAATATCCCTCCCTTCGCGGAGGGATATTTTTTTGTTGGAATCCGGCGGTAATCTTCGGATAATAAGGCGATTTATGTTGAGTATTTAGAGGCACATAATGGATTTTCCGCACGAGATTCGTCAGTTTTTGGCTTGTCGGCATATTGTGAATATTGCCGTTTATACGGCACAAGATTTTTGGGCGGCAAGTTGTTTTTATGCCTTGGATGAAGCGGTGCAACGCTTGATCGTGCTAACCGATCGCACGACCAGACACGGGCGTTTAATGTTAGACAATCCGCATATCGTCGGCACAATTTCAACAGAAACCACCGCACTTTCTGCGATCGAAGGCGTTCAATTTCGTGCTTCGGCGAACCTGTTGCAGGGAGAAGAAAAGCGGCAGGCGTTGGCGATTTATTATCATCGTCATCCTATTGCACGTTTGAAGTCGGCGGATGTGTGGGCGTTGCAGTTGGAGGAAATTAAACATACGTCGAACAGACGGGTGTTTGCGCAGAAAACCTATTGGTATCGCACTGCGCAAAGGGATTAGCGTATTTGTGTTCGTTTTAGAAAATCGCTTCCAAACGTAAAAACGCACCTAAATGATGAATGCGATCTTGCGCTTTATCGTTGTAATAATGCAATTCCGGTTGAATAAACAACCAGCGGCGTAAAATAGGTTGACGCCAAGTGATAAACGGGCCGTATTGATTTAAATCGAAGCGTTTATTTTTGACATTGCCGCCGATATAAATGCCGTAATTCAGTCTTTTATACTCGGCAAAATCGTGCTGACGATAAAAGCTGTTGCCCCAAGAGGTGCGTTCTTCGTCAAAATCATTGGTGTATTGTAAATGTAGATGATTGGCGATAAAGGTTTGATCGTTTTGCGCGTAATTATTTTCAAAATTCGTGCGCAAATAATGTTTGCTTTTTGCACCGTAGCGGTAGATTTGTTCTAAGCGCGTGCGGATATTTTCCGTCAGTTGCCATTCTTTCGCCGCGCGGAAACGCAAATAGATGTCGTTGACCGCGCGCACCCCCACATCAATATCCGTTTTTATGCCGAGGCGCTTGGTGGTTTCCGACCAGCGTAATGCTAACGAAGCATTGTCTTCGCGCGCTTGTTTGCGATCGTAGCGTTTGTTTTTTTCCAAAGGGACGGCGTAGGTTGAGCCGATGCGGTTTTTGTCGCGGCTTTCGTTATCCAATTCGTCATCACCGAAAACGAGGCTGACTTTATTTTTTAACGCCGGCAGTTTGATTTTGCCGCGAATACGCGGTTTGATTGAAAAACGATCATAACGATTCCATTCGCTGTCCAGCATTATGCGCAAACCGGCGCTGGCGGGACGGTTCGGATCGGTGTCGCCGATCCAGCCGTCGAGGGAATTTGCCCAATCGTGCAGGGTGGTTCGAATGCTATGGTGTTGCGAATCCACCCAATTTGGTTCTTCCTGCGCGAAAAGTGCAGTCGGAAAAACGGATAAAATTGCTGCGGGCAATAATAAATATGATCGTTGTTTCATTTTGTTTTCAAATCAGGTTTATCACCTTTTAATTATAGCCCATCAATTTTAATAAATCTCTGGTATAAACAATCGCCTCGTTACGATTTGCCACGCCGATTTTTTGATATAAATTTCGGATATGGGTTTTGATCGTGGTGGTGGCGACTTGCAATTCGTCGGAAATTTGTTCGTTGCTGTAACCGGAATAAATCAATCCTAACACTTGCCATTCCCGTTGGGTGAGCGGGCTGATTTTTAATAATTCCGGCACTTTCGGATTTTCCAGTAATTTTGCGACGAATTGTTCGTCAAAATGAGCGAATTTATGGCGATAATATTGGTTAATATTGCGCAAAATAAATTGCGCTTTATGTTGCGCCAATTCGTCTAGCACATTTTGTTGCAACAGTTGACGAATTTGCTGCGCCATATTTTCGCCTTCGATGACAAAGACGCTGATAAAATTGGTTTGGCGCGCCAAATGTAAGGCAGCAACCAAATCGTGTTGGGCGCGATCTTTATCGCCTAGCAAGAAATGCAGGCGATTACGCAAAATTAGCGCGCGATTTAAATCGCTGACTAATTTGAGATTTTCTCCCGTAGAAATCAGGCGATCCAGTATGTTTTTCGCTTGTTCGTATTGACCCAGCAAAATTTGCGCACGCGCAATATTGCGCCATTGCACTTGGCTGAAGTGGTTTTTATCCGTTGTCGGCGGCTGATTTTGAATCAACCAAGCTTCCGTTGCGTCTAGATCATTGGTCATTTGCCATAATACGATTTTGACCTGATCCGCGTTAGCGTTCCAGTCGGAATGGTATTCGTGGGCATTTTGTAATTGGGTGATTTGTTTTAATAAACGCGAAGCGTTATCCAAATCGCCGCGCACGATGGAAATTTTGCACAGTAAAGCCAAACATTGCAGGCGATCTTCGTCTTTGCTTAATACGCTAATTCCCGCATTCACCATTGCTTCCGCTTTGTCCAGATTATACCAATCCCATAGAATTTGCCCTTTTACGCGTAAAAGAAATTCATACATCGGTACTTTTTGCAGGTGGTTTTCTTTCACGAATAAGGTGGCTTTGTCCAGCATATCGTAGCCGGCTTGTAAAAAACCTTGTGCAATCAGGATTTCGGATTGTTGCAACAACGTCCATAAAATACTGTGCGAGGTATGATATTGGCGCGCCATTTTTTCCGCTTTTTGCAACATAATCAGCGCTTCGGCAAAATTGCCTTTGACGTGATACGCTTCGCCGATCACCGATGTGGCGACGATATGCGCGTAATAAGCGCTGTCTGGTAAATCCTCCAACGCGGCGGAGGCAAATTCCAATGCGGTGTTTTCATCCCCTTGGTTAATGGCGACTTGTGCGCGCAGTACGTCGAATTCCGCCTGATTTTCTTTGGTCAGTTGAACGTTATGGCGGGCGAGCACGTCATCGAAGTGAGCGAAAATGCCGCTGACTTCGGTGTGACGATGTTGGCTTTGCGCCAGCCACGCTTTTAATAAAATTAAATTCGGGTATTGAGCAAAACTGGCGTCATCAATATGCGTCAGGCTTTCTTCCAACAGTTCGAGTTCACCTTGGTGGAAAAGTGACCAGCCGTTATTGGATAGAATATCCAATAACACTTGATGATCATCAAGTTGCGCGGCGTGATAAAGCGCTTCGGTCACATAACCTAAATTTAACCACGCGCGTGCCGCTCGGTGGTGCAGTTCTTGCAATTCGCCGGCAAGCTCCGTTTGACAGCAATGATTGAGGAACGAGGCAAAAAGCGGATGAAAGCGCCACCAATGATCTTCGGAATCCATTTGTTGTAAAAACAATCCTTGTTTTTCCAAGGTTTCCAAACGCAATCGGCTGTTGGTGTAGCCGGTGACTTCTTGTACCAATGCTTCGTTCATCGAACGTAAAATCGAACATTGCAAAATAAAATGGCGCGTTTCGGGATCAACGCGATTAAGCACTTCGTCGGTGAGGTATTCGTTAATGTGGAAACTGTTCACTTTCGACAGCCGTTTCGCGGCATCTTGCAACGGTTTTTTTTGTTGTTTGGCGGATAAGCTGATGAGTTGTAACGCCGTCGGCCAACCTTCCACTTCGTCGCAAAGTGCGGTGATTTCTTGCTCGGTTAATTGTTTTTCCACTCTGGATTGGAAAAATTCGATACTCTCTTGGTGATTAAACGGGAGTTGCGTCGCATCGATTTCCAATAATTGTTCTTGCACGCGCAAACCGGCAATACCCAGCGGCGGTACGGAGCGGGAAATCAAAATCAACGTCATCGATTGCGGTTGATGGCGAATCCAATATTTTAACGCTTCGTGAATTTCATCGTTATCAATTAAGTGATAGTCGTCGATGATTAAATAGAAATGCTCGTGAAAAGAAGAAATCTTGATCAGTTGTTGATTCAGTAGAGACAATAAATTCGATTGGCGACCGAGATTTTCCTCCGACGGCAATTCTTTATTTATCGCTCGACAAAGTGCGGCACAAAAATAAGTGGCGAAACGATCCGTTTGATTATCGCTTTCATCCAACGAATACCAGCCAATATTCTTTTTATTTGCACACCATTGGGAAATTAACGTCGTTTTCCCGTAGCCCGCCGGGCCGTTGATTAATACTAGGGGGTAATGCTCTGCTTTATCCAGTAATTGAAGCAAACCTGTACGCTCGACACTGTTTTGTAAACGGTACGAGCAAATTAATTTCGACGGAATCAACATACCGAATTATTTCCTTCATCCTAAGTAGGAGGGACTACTCCCTCTAAATTTAAATTACTTCCTGTTAATCATACTCATAAGATTATAACAGGGAGGATTTTGTTTTTCTGCAATTACTCATAATAACACTTAGAAATTTTTCATTGTCTTTTCTTAAAAAGGAGCATTTATGTCCCAATTTAACCTTAACGATATGGCGCTATTTCATAAAAACGTGCAGAAATACTGTCGTTATTTTGACGTGGAATCGCCTGAACAGTTTTCTTTAGAACAATGGTACCAAATCGTTGCCGAAAGTACCCTTGATCTTGTTTATTCCAAACCTGCGGTTAAAGGTTCGGAAGACCGCCACGTTAATTACCTCTCTATGGAGTTTTTAATCGGTCGTTTAACCGGTAACAACTTAATGAACTTAGGTTGCTACGAACAAATTAAGACCTATTTATCTCAGTATAACGTCGAATTGGTCGATGTGTTGGAGCAAGAACGCGATCCTGCCTTAGGTAACGGCGGCTTAGGTCGTTTAGCGGCTTGTTTCTTGGATTCTATGGCGGCATTGGGTCAAAATGCAACCGGTTACGGTTTGCACTACCAATACGGCTTATTCAAACAATCTTTCGAGCAAGGCGAACAAAAAGAAAGCGCCGATACTTGGAACAGAGATCAATATCCTTGGCACAGCTACAACGTGTCTAAAACACAGAATGTCAACTTCGGCGGTAAAATCAAATTGGTCAAAGGTGACAAATATGAATGGAAACCGGCATTGACAATTCAGGGTAAAGCTTTTGATCTACCTATCGTCGGTTATCAGAATGATATTATCCAACCGTTGCGCTTATGGCAAGCGGATAGCGACCAATCTTTTGATCTGGCTAAATTTAATGACGGAAAATTCTTAAATGCGGATAAAACTATCGTCAATGCGACCGCACTTACGCAAGTGCTTTATCCGAACGACAACCATAAAGCGGGTCAAAAATTACGCTTAATGCAACAATATTTCCATTGTGCGTGTTCGGTTGCCGATATTTTGGAACGTCACTTCTCCGAAGGATACGAATTGTCCGATTTCGCCAGCCGTCAAGTGATTCAATTAAACGATACGCACCCGACCCTTGCGATTCCGGAATTAATGCGCGTATTGTTGGATAAATACGAATTGACTTGGGACGAAGCTTGGTCTATCTGTTCCAACACTTTTGCTTACACCAACCACACTTTATTACCGGAAGCGTTGGAGCAATGGGATCAACGTTTATTTAAACAATTATTACCGCGTCATTATCAAATCGTTGAAAAAATCAACAATATTTTCCACGACCGCGTGATCGCCGAATTCGGTGAAGATAACAAAGTGTGGGAAAAATTAGCGATTTTATTCGATTATCGCGTACGTATGGCGAATCTTTGCGTGGTGACTTGCTTTGCAGTGAACGGTGTGGCGCAAATTCACTCCGATTTATTGGTGACGGATTTATTCCCGGAATATCACAAATTATTCCCGACCAAATTCTGCAACGTGACTAACGGTATCACACCGCGTCGCTGGATCAGACAAGCTAACCCGCAATTAAGCGATTTATTGGATCGTACCGTGAAAGCGGATTGGACCAAAGATCTCGAATTATTACGCGGCGTGGAAGACTATGTGGATGATGCCGGTTTCCGTGAAGAATACCGTCGTATCAAACAGGTGAACAAATCCGTGTTGGCGGACGAAATCGAACGCACATTAGGTTTCGCCGTGAACCAAGACGCAATTTTCGACGTGCAAATCAAACGTTTCCACGAATATAAACGTCAACATTTGAACTTGTTGAACATTATTGCGACTTATCAATCTCTGAAAGAAAATCCGAATCAGGATTATACGCCGCGCTTGTTCGTGTTCGCGGGTAAAGCCGCACCGGGTTATTACTTGGCGAAAAATATCATTCACGCCATCAACAACGTTGCCGATTTGATCAACAACGACAAACAAGTGAAAGATAAATTGCAAGTGGCGTTCTTACCGGATTATCGCGTGTCCTTAGCGGAAAAAATTATTCCTGCGGCGGATGTGTCCGAACAAATCTCAATGGCGGGTAAAGAAGCGTCCGGTACGGGTAATATGAAATTGGCGTTAAACGGTGCCTTAACATTGGGTACGCTTGACGGCGCGAACGTTGAAATCGCAGAAATGGTCGGCGAAGAAAATATCTTCTTATTCGGTCACACCGTGGAAAGCGTGCGCGAATTGTTGGCGAAAGGCTATCAACCGAAAGACTATTACAAGAAAGATGCCGTGTTGAAAAGTGCGGTGGATTTCTTAGCTAAAGGTAAAGCGTCAAACGGTGATAAAGCGGCGTTTAACTTAATGTTAGACAGCTTGTTGGAACGCGATCCGTTCTTGGTGTTCGCCGACTTCGACAGCTACCGCAAAGCGCAAGATCGTATCGGTCAAGCTTACTTGGATCAAGAAGCTTGGTTACGCAGCGCAATCTTGAATACCGCGCGTTTAGGTACTTTCAGCTCAGACCGTTCGATTCGTGATTATCAATCTCGTATCTGGTTGAAAAAATAACGCATCGGTAATACCGACATCACAAACGTGATGAAAAACCAACTGAAATCTCCCTCCGCTTGCGGGGGGAGATTCGGCGTAAAAACAAGGTCATTTTTATTAATATTCCATTATTCGTTTCGCGTGCGCTAATTAACGACGCCTGTTCGGGGGAAACGGAAACGATAGCGGAAAGCATTATAAAAGGAGTAATCAATGGCGATCTCATCAAAACAACAAAAACAATTCGTCCAAGCGGGTATTATGCCTTATTTCTTCGATGAGCGCGGGTTGAAAAAGCGCGCACCGGAGCAAATTAAACAACGATTGCTTCGCACTTTTGACGGCAACATTTCCGCCGCCTCCGGCTTATTACCGCCGGTAAAAATCTTCTACCAAAACCAACCGCACTTTTTCCCTTTAATTACCGCCGACAAAAAACACGCGATTCAAGGCGTGTGGCAGTTGCGTTTGGAAAACGACGAAAATCTTCTTGAAGGCAAAATTAAACGCAACGCTATCGAATTGCCGCGCGATTTGCCTTTAGGCTATCATCAACTCACCTTAACGGTTAAAAACAAACAATATACGAGCCGCATTATCGTTGCGCCGACCCGCTGTTATCAACCGGCGGAATTGCAAGAAGGCAAAAAATTATGGGGTTCGTTCATTCAACTTTATGCATTAAAATCCGAGAAAAACTGGGGTGTCGGCGATTTCGGCGATTTAAAAGATTTCTTACAAAACGTGCAAGGATACAATGCGGATTTTGTCGGCTTGAACCCGATTCACGCCCTTTTCCCTGCAAATCCGGAATCTGCCAGCCCGTATAGCCCGTCCTCACGCAAATGGTTGAATATTATCTATATCGACATTAACGCCTTGCCTGAATTTGCTCAAAGCGAGGTGGCGCAACAATGGTTTAACGGCAAAGAAGTGCAGGATAAACTCGGCAAAGTGCGGTCGGATTCTTGGATAAATTACACCGAGGTAATGCAACTTAAATTGCAAGGTTTGGGATTGGCGTTTGATTATTTTCAACAAAATGCCACCGCACTTCGTCGTCAAGCTTTCGAGCAATTCGTGCAAGAAGGCGGTGAAAGTTTACAAGTGCAAGCCACCTTTGATGCCTTACATCAATATTTGACCTCTCGCTTCAGCGATCAATGGGGTTGGGATTTCTGGGAGAAAGAATATCAAGATTATCATTCCGACGCGGTGCAACAATTCCGTCGTGACAACGCCGATGAAATTACGTTTTACGCGTGGTTACAGTTCTGTGCCGATCAACAACTTGCCGAATGTAACGAAATTTGTAAAGCCAATAAAATGACGATCGGAATGTATCGCGACTTAGCTGTCGGCGTCACCGGAAGCGGCGCCGAAACTTGGAGCGATAAAGCTCTTTATTGCTTAAATGCATCCGTCGGCGCGCCGCCGGATGTGTTAGGTCCGCAAGGACAAAACTGGGGCTTGTCGCCGATGAATCCGCACGTTTTACAACAACAAGCGTATCAGCCTTTCATCGAATTGGTGCAATCGAATTTAAAAAATTGCGGCGCATTGCGTATCGACCATATTATGTCGTTATTGCGTTTATGGTGGATTCCGAAAGGCGACAGTGCAGTGAACGGCGCTTATGTGCGCTATCCGGTGGACGATTTGATTGCGATCTTGGCGTTGGAAAGTCAGCGTCACCAAAGTTTGATCATCGGCGAAGATCTGGGTACCGTGCCGAAAGAAATCGTCAGCAAATTGAAAAATGCCGGCATTTTATCCTACAAAATTTTCTATTTTGAATTCGATCAACAAGGACAAAGCCGTCATTTGCAAGAATATCCGTATCAAGCGATGACCACCTTAAGTACCCACGATTTGCCGACGATTAACGGTTATTGGCGCGGTTACGATTTCGAATTAGGTCAACAATTCGGTGTGTATCCGAACCCGAAAGTGCTCGCGATTTTACAAAAAGATCGCATTAACGCCAAAGCGAAAATCCTCGCGCGTTTGAAAGAAAACGAGATTGAAGTGGAAAAAGGCATCGACGAAACCCTTTCTTCCGACGTCAGCAAAACCTTCAATCACCAATTACAACGTTATGTCGCCAACGTCAGCAGTGCGCTATTCGGTTTGCAACCGGAAGATTGGTTGGATATGAGCGAACCGGTCAACATTCCGGGCACCAGCACGCAATACGCCAACTGGCGCCGCCGTCTCACCGCAAACGTCAACGACATTTTTGCCGATAAAGACGTGCAAGCGTTATTAAGTGCGGTGAATTCCGCGCGTAAATCGGCAAAATAACGACCGCACTTTTTTGATTTTTATTAAACCTCATAGCCATATGAGGTTTATTTTTTATCTTTGAAAAAAGTAAAAAGATCAGATGTCATTTAATTTTCGACGGTTATTTTTGGAAAACGATAAAAAACGCTTTCCTTTCCGATAAAAAGGCGTACCATATGCCAACCTTATAAATCGCTTCGGCATTTATAAGTCAATCTTTCCTCTCCGGAAAATAAAAAAGCTGCAACGCTTTTTTTAATAAGTAGCGAGTCAAATGCCCCAAGGCGTCTTATTTTCCAGAATAAGAAAGCTTAGGCTTCCCGCAAGGCACCCGACTTATTTTTTTAACCTCTCATAGAAGGTATATGTTTAAAATGACAATCACTCCTGTAAATCCAATCAATCAGGCAACCAACGAGTATTATTTAACCCGTCAAAACGAAATGGAATCCAATGTTCGCAGCTATCCGCGCAAATTGCCTTTGGCGATCGCTAAAGCGCAAGGTTGTCGCGTGATCGATGTGGAAGGAAACGAATATCTCGACTGTTTGGCTGGCGCCGGTACATTGGCGCTCGGTCATAATCATCCGGCGGTGATCCAAGCGATTCAAGACGTATTGGCGAGCGGTTTACCGTTGCATACATTGGATTTAACCACACCGTTAAAAGACGCGTTTACGGCGGAATTGCTTTCGTTTTTTCCGAAAGATCAATATCGTTTACAATTTTGCGGGCCTTCCGGCGCCGACGGCACGGAAGCGGCGATTAAATTAGCCAAAACCTATACCGGTCGCGGCAACGTTATTGCCTTTTCCGGCGGTTATCACGGAATGACCCACGGTTCTTTATCAATGACCGGCAATTTGGGCGCGAAAAATGCCGTGCAAAATTTAATGGCGGGCGTGCAGTTTATGCCGTATCCGCACGAATATCGCTGTCCGTTGGGCATCGGCGGCGAAGCGGGCGTTGAGGCATTGACCTATTATTTCGAAAACTTTATTAATGATGTGGAAAGCGGTGTTGTGAAACCCGCGGCGGTGATTTTGGAAGCCATTCAAGGCGAAGGCGGCGTAGTTACTGCGCCGATCAAATGGTTGCAAAAAATTCGCGAAGTCACACAAAAACAAGGAATTGTCTTGATTTTAGACGAGGTGCAAGCCGGTTTTTGTCGTTCGGGTAAAATGTTCGCCTTTGAACACGCGGGAATCGAGCCGGATATTGTCGTGATGTCGAAAGCGGTGGGCGGTAGTTTGCCGTTGGCGGTGTTGGCGATCAAAAAAGAATTCGATGCGTGGCAACCTGCCGGTCATACGGGCACTTTCCGCGGGAATCAGTTGGCAATGGCGACCGGTTATGTGTCATTAAAAATTATGCGTGAGCAAAATTTGGCAAGCAATGCGCAAGAACGCGGCGATTTTTTACAAGCGGAATTGAAAAAACTCGCCCGAATTTATCCTTGTATCGGCAATGTGCGCGGTCGCGGTTTGATGATTGGCATTGAAATTGTGGACGAACGCCAAGCAGCGGATCGTATCGGCGCCTATCCGGCGGACGGTGAACTTGCCGCAGCGATTCAAAAAGCTTGTTTCAATAATAAATTGCTGTTGGAACGTGGCGGTCGCGGCGGAAATGTGGTGCGAATTTTGTGTCCGTTAATTATCACGCAAGCGGAATGCGAAGAATTGATCGAACGATTTGCGCGTTCGGTTGCGGATGCCTTGAAAGCGGTTCGCGCTTAATAAATTGACGGTGCGTGTTATATGCACCGTTTTCGTTTTATTTCATAATAAGGAAAGATGTAATGGTTGATTTTGCAGAACACAAACGTGCGCTGTTGTGTAATGATCCGAAGGCTATCGCCGATTATGCGACGGCAATGGCGCAAGCGGTAAGTGCGGTCGAAAATTGGCTTAAAAATGACAAAATGTACACCGGCGGGAGTATTAAACAACTACGTCAAGATATTGTATTTCAGCCCTCCGCGCAGGGCTTAGGTCTAGAGAAATCTTTACAACGCACGGTTGAATTATTTTTAAATAAAAGTCTGAAGGTTCATCATCCGCATTCGCTTGCGCATTTACACTGTCCGACGATGGTCGCCAGCCAAATTGCGGAAGTGCTGATTAACGCGACCAATCAGTCGATGGATTCTTGGGATCAAAGTCCGGCGGGTTCTTTAATGGAAGTGCAATTAATCGAATGGTTGCGCCGACGTGTCGGTTATGAAAAAGGACAAGCTGGCGTATTTACCTCCGGCGGGACGCAGTCCAACTTAATGGGCGTTTTATTGGCGCGCGACGCTTGCGTTGCGAAGCATTGGCGCGATGCGGAAGGTAAAGAATGGTCGGTTCAACAACAAGGATTGCCGCCGGATGCTTTAAACAAAGTGAAGGTTGTCTGTTCTGAAAATGCACATTTTTCCGTGCAAAAAAATATGGCGATGATGGGAATGGGATTTCAATCGGTCGTGACCGTGCCGTGCAATGAAAACGCACAAATGGACAGCGTTGCGTTAGAAAAAATATTGGCGGAATTAACCGCACAAGGCAAGATCATCGCCTGTATCGTCGCCACGGTCGGCACCACGGATGCCGGCGCCATCGACCCGCTAAACGACATTCGAAACATCGCCGATAATTATAACGCTTGGTTGCACGTCGATGCTGCGTGGGGCGGTGCGTTACTTTTATCTCGGCAATATCGTCATCTGTTGAATGGCTTGGAATCGGCGGACTCCATTACGTTGGATTTCCATAAACATTTTTTCCAAAGCATTTCTTGCGGGGCATTTTTGCTAAAAAATGAAGAAAATTATCGCTTTATCGATTACAAAGCCGATTACCTCAATTCCGAATACGACGAAGAACACGGCGTGCCGAATTTAGTCGCCAAATCATTGCAAACCACCCGACGATTCGACGCATTAAAACTTTGGTTCACGATCGAAGCCTTGGGCGAAGATTTATACGGCTCGATGATCGATCACGGTATTCACCTCACGCGCCAAGTCGCCGATTATATTAAACAAAGCGAAAATTTGGAGCTGTTGGTCGAACCGCAATTCGCCTCCGTATTATTCCGCATCGTACCGAAAAATTATCCGGATAATTTTATCGATATACTGAATCAAAACGTCGCAGACGAACTATTTGCCCGCGGCGAAGCGAACATCGGCGTTACTAAAGTCAATAACGTTCAAGCACTAAAAATGACAACATTAAGCCCAATCGCAACATTGGAAAACGTCAAAGCTTTGCTTACGCAAGTTATTAATGAGGCGGAGCGGATTAAAGATAAGATTGCTATCGGAGAATATATCGCGGCAGTAGATTAGAGGAATAGCTTCTTTTTATTTGTTGCGGTAATAATAAAAAAATTATCGGCATCAAAGAACAAGGGACGATAGTCGATGTGTAGAAGAACGGATTTAATCGTCTACACATCATTTCTGCAATTAGAATTTAATCTTTGATGATATGTCCACTTAGGCTATTTACCAGCAACTTCAATATCAGCGATAATTTTTGAGTAATTCGGATTTTTGGTAAATTCTTCATAAAGTGGCTTTAAAGCTTCACGAAATGGCTGTTTATCTGTTTGAATAAAGGTTGTGCCGTTTTGTTCTGCCTGCTGACGAGCTTTGACCGTTTCTTCATCCCATAATTTTTGTTGATAAATTTCCGATTCTTTGGCTGCTTCGAGTAATATTGCACGTTGTTTCTCATCCAATTTATTCCAGATTTTATTCGAAATCACCAAGTAGTCCGGCATACTGGTATGTTGATTTTCAGTGAAGAATTTTGCAACTTCCATATGGCGTGTTGAAGTATAAGATGGAATATTATTTTCTGCGCCATCAATTACACCTTGTTGCAGTGCGGTATAAACTTCACCAAGAGGAATTGGCACCGGTGAAGCACCCAGTAATTCGATAATGCGATTGGTGGTTGGTGTAGAAATTACTCTGATTTTCATACCTTTTAAATCTGCAGCGGAATAAATTGGTTTTTTGGTATAAAAATTGCGAGAACCACCAACATAAGAAGATAGCACCATAAAGCCGCTGCTTTGCGTTTTATCTGTAATAGTCTTTCCTACCGGACCATATAAGACTTTTTTGAAATGATTATCGTCATTAAATAAATAAGGACAGGTAAAAACTGCCATTTCCTTAACAAAAGGTTCTAGTTCGCTAGAATTTGCTTTTGTCATATCTAACGCATCATTTTGTAATAATTCTATGGTTTCACGTGCATCACCCATTTGTCTATTTGGATAAATGCGAATTTTTAAGTCCCCGTTTGATTTCTCTTGTACCTCTTTTGCCATATAGTCCAAGGCTTTGTGAATAACGTGAGATTGATCAAGATTGTGAGCCAGCTTTAATGTCACCTTTTCGGCGAAGGCATTAGTTGAAACGGATAGTGCAGGTAGGGCAATACACAGTGTGGATAGAACAAGCTTTCTGAATTTCATAGTGAAAGTCTCCATATTTCATTAAATATCGAAAGAATTCGCATCATTTTTTATTCAGTTGGAACTGAATATTAGGGATTTTAGCATTATATAAATTTATTTTGGTATATTGTTTTTCTAAAAATGGATATTGATCACAAAAAATATAAAATATCATTTTAATTTGCAATCAAGGCGTTTAAATAAGAAAAGAGGTATTGATAATAAAGTGCGGTTTATTTTATAAAAGTTTATCTATTACAAATCGTGCAAATCAAATTTCACAAAAAAAAGCCCCGTATTGCTACGAGGGCTTTTTATTATTTTACTGTTAATTAAGCAACGATTGCTTTTTCAACAACACGAACTAAAGTCCAAGATTTAGTTTTAGAGATAGGGCGACATTCGCGAATCTCTACTACATCACCTAAACTTGCTTCGTTGTTTTCATCGTGTACGTGTAATTTTGTTGTACGACGGATAAACTTACCATAAAGTGGGTGTTTAACCTTGCGTTCGATCGCAACGACAAATGATTTGTCCATTTTGTCGCTAACAACTTTACCTTGTACGCTACGAATTTTATCAGTCATTACTCACCCGCCTTTTCGGTTAATACAGTTTTTACTTGTGCAATACTGCGACGCACTTGTTTTAACTGATGGGTTTGTTGAAGCTGACCGGTGGCTGCTTGCATACGCAATTTGAATTGCTCACCTAACAAGTTAACCAATTCAGCATTCAGCTCTTCAACAGTTTTTGTACATAGTTCTTGAGCTTTCATTACATCACCGTCTTAGTTACGAATGTGGTCTTGATTGGTAATTTCGCTGCTGCTAACGCAAATGCGTGACGCGCAACTTCTTCAGACACACCATCCATTTCATACATTACTTTACCCGGCTGGATTAAAGCTACCCAGTACTCAACGTTACCTTTACCTTTACCCATACGGACTTCTAATGGTTTTTCAGTAATTGGTTTATCTGGGAATACACGGATCCAGATTTTACCTTGACGTTTAACCGCACGGGTCATTGCACGACGTGCTGCTTCGATTTGACGAGCTGTTAAACGACCACGACCAACTGCTTTTAAACCAAAGGTACCGAAGCTAACTTCTGTACCACCGGCAATACCACGGTTACGACCTTTGTGGACTTTACGGAATTTTGTACGTTTTGGTTGCAACATTTAGCAATTCTCCTTACTTACGACCTTTACCGCGTGGTGCCTTTTTAGGCGCGGCAGGTTGTTGTTCCGGTTGTTGTGCAATTGCAGCCATTCCACCAAGAATTTCACCTTTGAAGATCCATACTTTAACGCCGATTACGCCGTATGTAGTATGAGCTTCAGCAGTGTTATAATCGATGTCCGCACGTAATGTATGCAATGGTACGCGACCTTCACGATACCACTCAGAACGTGCAATCTCTGCACCACCTAAACGACCGCTTACTTCAACTTTGATACCTTTGGCACCTAAACGCATTGCGTTTTGTACCGCACGCTTCATTGCGCGACGGAACATTACGCGGCGTTCTAATTGAGAAGCGATGCTGTCTGCAACTAGTTTTGCATCTAATTCAGGTTTTTTCACTTCGGCAATGTTGATTTGTGCCGGAACGCCTGCAATCGCTGCTACTGCGTTACGTAATTTTTCAACATCTTCGCCTTTTTTACCGATAACGATACCAGGGCGAGCCGTGTGAATTGTAACACGAATACTTTTAGCCGGACGCTCGATAGTGATGCGTGAAACTGAAGCATTCGCTAATTCTTTATTTAAGAATTTACGTACTTTGAAATCGCCTTCAAGATTATCGGCGAAGTCTTGTGTATTCGCGAACCAAGTAGAGTTCCAAGGTTTAACGATACCTAGGCGAATACCATGTGGATGTACTTTTTGACCCATTGCTATTCCTCTACGATTAACGATCTGACACAACCACGGTGATGTGGCTGGTACGTTTTAAAATACGATCTGCACGACCTTTAGCACGCGGCATTACGCGTTTCATACTCGGACCTTCATCTACAAAGATCTTCGCAACTTTAAGATCATCGATATCTGCACCGTCATTATGCTCTGCATTAGCAATCGCAGACTCAAGCACTTTCTTAACTAAAGCGGATGCTTTTTTGTTAGTGAAAGTTAGGATTTCTAACGCTTGAGCAACTTTTTTACCGCGAATTAAATCCGCAACTAAGCGAGCTTTTTGCGCTGAAGTGCGAGCGTAACGATGTTTTGCAATAGTTTCCATCTTTTACCCCTTACTTCTTAGCTTTCTTATCCGCAGCGTGACCGCGGTATGTACGAGTCGGTGCAAATTCACCTAATTTATGACCGATCATTTCATCAGAAACATAAACAGGAACGTGCTGACGACCATTATGGACTGCGATGGTCAATCCGATCATTGATGGAATGATCATTGAACGACGGGACCAAGTTTTGATTGGTTTTTTATCCCCGCTTTCCACCGCCTTCTCTACCTTCTTCAACAAGTGTAGGTCAAGGAATGGACCCTTCTTGAGAGAACGTGGCATGGCTTATCCTCTTATTTAATTAATATTATTTGCCACGACGACGTACGATGAATTTATCAGTACGTTTGTTGTGACGAGTTTTCTTACCTTTGGTTTGAACGCCCCAAGGTGTAACAGGGTGTTTACCGAAGTTACGACCTTCACCACCACCGTGCGGGTGGTCAACCGGGTTCATTGCAGTACCGCGAACAGTCGGACGAATACCTCTCCAACGGCTCGCACCTGCTTTACCAAGTACGCGAAGCATATGCTCGGAGTTACCGACTTCACCGATGGTAGCGGTACACTCGGCTAATACTTTACGCATTTCGCCTGAACGAAGACGTAAAGTAACGTAGTTACCTTCACGCGCGATAATTTGTACATACGCACCGGCAGAACGAGCGATTTGACCGCCTTTACCCGGTTTTAATTCAACGTTATGTACGGTCGAACCGACCGGAATATTACGCATCGGTAAAGCGTTACCCGCTTTAATCGGTGCATTAACGCCGGCTTGAATTTGATCGCCTACGCTTAAGCCTTTCGGTGCTAAAATATAACGACGCTCACCGTCTTTATAAAGCACTAAAGCAATGTTCGCAGAACGATTCGGATCATATTCAAGACGCTCAACAACCGCCGGGATATCTAACTTGTTACGTTTGAAATCGATTAAACGGTAATGTTGTTTATGACCACCACCGATATGACGAGTAGTGATACGTCCTAAATTATTACGACCACCGGTTTTAGATTTAGTATCTAATAACGGCGCGTAAGGTTTGCCCTTATGTAATTCAGGGTTTACGATTTTAACAACGTGACGACGACCAGCGGAGGTCGGCTTACATTTAACGATAGCCATCTATTTCTTCTCCTCCGAAATTACTCTGCCGCACCTTCAACGAAGTCAAGGGATTGACCTTCTTGAAGAGTAACATAAGCTTTTTTCCAGTCGCTACGACGACCTGTTTTAGCACCGTGACGTTTAGTTTTACCTTTTACGACAACAGTACGAACAGAGTCCACTTTCACTTCAAATAATTGCTCGACTGCATTAGCAATTTCGACTTTATTTGCGTCCAAAGCGACTTTGAAAACGATAGTGTTTGACTTCTCAGCGTTATTTGTTGCTTTCTCAGAGACGTGAGGTGCTTTTAACACTTTTAGCAAACGTTCTTGTTGAATCATGCTAACATCTCCTCAATTTGTTTCACGGCATCGACAGTTACGACAACTTTATCGAATGCGATTAAGCTAACAGGATCAATACCTTGAACATCGCGAACATCAACTTTATATAAGTTACGCGCTGCTAAGAATAGATTTTCGTCTAAGCTTGCTGTGATAATTAACACGTCTTCAAGTGCTAATTCTTTTAATTTTTGTACTAAAACTTTCGTTTTCGGTGCATCAATTTCGAATTTTTCAACAACAACCAAACGGTCTTGACGAACTAATTCGGAAAGAATGCTTTTGATTGCACCGCGGTACATTTTTTTGTTCACTTTTTGGCTGTGATCTTGCGGTTTCGCTGCGAAAGTGATACCACCTGAACGCCAGATTGGTGATTTAATATCACCTGAACGCGCACGACCGGTACCTTTTTGACGCCAAGGTTTTTTACCTGAACCAGACACTTCAGCACGAGTTTTTTGTGCACGAGAACCTTGACGCGCGCCTGCTGCATAAGCAACAACAACTTGGTGGATCAATGCTTCGTTAAACTCACGTCCGAAGGTAGTTTCAGAAACAGCTAGTGCGTTTGCACCTACAACTTGTAATTCCATCTCTATCTCCTAGACTTATGCTTTAACTGCCGGTTTCACGATAACATCACTATTAGTTGCGCCCGGAACGGCACCTTTTACTAATAATAATTTACGCTCGACATCAACACGAACGACTTCAAGGGATTGAACGGTTACACGTTCAGCACCTAAGTGTCCAGCCATTTTTTTGCCTTTAAACACACGACCCGGAGTTTGGTTTTGACCGATAGAACCGAGTACACGGTGTGATAAAGAGTTACCGTGGGTAGCATCTTGAGTACGGAAGTTCCAACGTTTAACACCACCTTGGAAACCTTTACCTTTAGAAGTACCGGTAACATCAACTTTTTTAACATCCGCAAAGATGTCAACATTAATTTCTTGACCTAAAGTGAATTCTTCACCTTCAGTACGAAATTCCCATAAACCGCGACCAGCTTCAACACCTGCTTTCACGAAATGACCTGCTTCAGGCTTAGTTATACGACTTGCTTTTTTAGAGCCAGTAGTAACTTGAACTGCAGTATAGCCATCGTTTTCAAGAGTTTTAACTTGAGTCACACGGTTGGCTTCGATTTCGATAACGGTAACTGGTACAGAAACACCGTCTTCATTGAAGATACGGGTCATACCAACTTTACGACCGACTAAACCAATCATTGTAATAACCTCTTAATTAACCTAGGCTGATCTGCACGTCAACGCCGGCAGCCAAATCTAAACGCATTAATGCATCAACAGTTTTTTCTGTTGGCTCTACGATATCGACTAAACGTTTGTGGGTACGAATTTCGTATTGGTCACGCGCGTCTTTGTTAACGTGTGGAGAAATCAACACGGTAAAACGCTCTTTACGCGTCGGTAAAGGAATCGGACCACGAACTTGCGCGCCGGTACGTTTAGCTGTTTCTACGATCTCCGCAGTAGATTGATCGATCAAACGATGATCAAAAGCTTTTAAGCGGATACGGATTCTTTGGTTCTGCATTAGACCAGAGCTCCAATAAATTTAGCTAATAATAAAACTGACACCGTCACCTTTCTTACATCAATTCGAAAGGGAAGTGCAGTAACCTGTATTTAGCTCCCAAATCGGGAACATTGTTTATGTATTACCTATCGTAATACCCGTTTAATAAATGATTACATTAAACGACTTTCATATAAAAAGCTTGCGGATTATACCGGCGATTGCGCCGTTTCGCAAGCTTTTTTCAAAAAAATCGGTGAAGTGCGGTGGATTTTTTTAATATTCCCAATCTTCCGGCGCAATACCCAATTCGCGCATTAGTTCTTTTGCCTGTTCGGGAATTTCGTCACTGCGTTCTTTCAGCAGATCACTGTCCGTCGGTAAGGGTTGACCGGTAAACGCGTGCAAAAACGCCTCACAAAGTAATTCGCTGTTCGTCGCGTGACGTAGATTGCGAATTTGTCGCCGCGTGCGTTCGTTAGTTAAAATTTCCAACACCTTAATAGGAATCGAGACAGTAATTTTTTTGACCTGCTCACTCTTTTTTCCGTGTTCCGCGTAAGGACTAATATACTTACCGTTCCATTCCGCCATTTTGTTATACCTTCGCTCATTTTACCGATATGACGCATTTTAATGAAAAAACGCTTAAATAACAATCCGGACATTAAGCCTTCCGGACTGCCATATACATTAATTTACAGAGATTTACGCAACTTTCCACCGTTTCATCCCGTCTAAGCACAGGATGAAAACTGCCGAACACCGAATGTCGTCGGTTTTCCAACAAAAATTTTTCATTTACAACAATCCACTTAACAGAGGTTTATTATGTTAAAAAAATTAGCGGCTGAATTCTTCGGCACATTTTGGCTTGTATTCGGCGGTTGCGGTAGCGCAGTGTTAGCGGCGGCTTATCCCGAATTAGGTATCGGTTTTGCCGGTGTTGCCTTGGCATTCGGTTTAACCGTGTTGACGATGGCTTACGCAGTAGGTCATATTTCCGGCGGTCATTTTAATCCGGCGGTAACATTAGGCTTAGTTGCGGGCGGACGTTTCGCTTCCAAAGACGCGGTTTCTTATATCGTTGCGCAAGTTATCGGCGGTATCGTCGGTGCGGCGGTATTATACGCAATCGCCTCCGGTAAAGTCGGTTTCGATGCATCTGCCGGCTTTGCATCAAACGGTTACGGCGAACATTCTCCGAACGGTTTCTCATTAAGTGCGGTGATTATTGCCGAAGTTGTGTTAACCGCATTTTTCTTAATCATCATTCACGGCGCAACCGATGCGAAAGCGCCGGAAGGTTTTGCACCGATCGCTATCGGTTTAGGTTTAACTTTAATCCATTTAATCAGTATTCCGGTTTCCAACACCTCCGTTAACCCGGCGCGTAGTACTGCGGTGGCGATTTTCCAAGGCAGCTGGGCGATTGAACAATTATGGGTGTTCTGGGCAGCGCCAATCGTCGGCGGTATTTTGGGCGGCATTATCTACCGTACATTGTTACAAGAAAAAGCCTAATCGCGTTAAATTCAATTAAATACATTAACAAAAAAGCTCGGATTTCATTGAGATCCGAGCTTTTTTATTTCAGTGATTTCAATTAAAAAATCACCGCACTTTTATGTCGTTACGCCATATTCCGAATAATATCTTGGGCAAATTCGGAGGTGGAACGCAAGGTTGCGCCTTCCAACATTTCGGCAAAATCAAAGGTCACGGTTTTATCCGCGATAGTTTTTGACACCGCATTGACTACTAAGTCCGCCGCTTCCGTCCAGCCTAAATGACGTAACATCATTTCGCCGCTTAAAATCAACGATCCCGGGTTGCCTTTGTCTTGTCCGGCAATTTTCGGCGCCGTGCCGTGAGTGGCTTCAAAAATCGCCGCTTCCGCCCCGATATTCGCCCCCGGTGAAATCCCGATTCCGCCGACTTGCGCCGCTAACGCATCGGAAATATAGTCGCCGTTTAAGTTTAAGGTCGCGATGACATCATAATCTTTCGGATGCAATAGCACTTCTTGTAAAAACGCGTCGGCGATGCTGTCTTTGATCACAATTTCACGTCCGGATTTCGGATTTTTCAACGTCATCCAAGGACCTTCGCCGATAAGTTGCGCACCGAATTCCTTCGCCACTTCATATCCCCATTCTTTAAACGCACCTTCGGTGAACTTCATAATATTACCTTTATGCACCAAAGTGAGCGAGCGACGATCATTATCGATCACATATTGCAATGCCGCGCGCACAAGGCGTTGCGTGCCTTGTTTGGACACCGGTTTAATTCCGATCCCGCAATCTTCGGTGAAACGAATTTTCGTGACGCCCATTTCTTGTTGTAAGAATCGAATCACTTTATCCGCTTCCGGCGATCCCGCTTTCCATTCCACGCCCGCATAAATATCTTCGGAGTTCTCGCGGAAAATCACCATATCCACATATTCCGGATGTTTAACCGGACTTGGCGTGCCGTCATAATAACGAATCGGGCGCAAGCAATTATACAAATCCAATCCTTGACGCATCGCCACGTTTAAGGAACGAATGCCGCCGCCCACCGGCGTCATCAACGGGCCTTTAATCGCAATATGATAATCGCGAATGAAATTCATCGTTTCATCAGGCAACCAAGTATTTTCACCGTAAATTTCATTGGCTTTGCCGCCCGCATAAATTTCCATCCACGAAATCTTGCGCGCACCGTCGTAGGCTTTTTCCACTGCCGCATCAATCACCGCGCGCATCGCCGGTGTGACGTCCACACCGATACCGTCGCCTTCGATAAAGGGAATAATCGGATTATTCGGCACATTTAGCGCACCTTGTTGATTCAGCGTAATTTTCTCGCCCGCCGGCACAATAACTTTTGATTGCATAGTCGATGTTTCCTATTCCTGTTGTGTTAATATAATGAGATTATACTTTTATTCGGTTCGCCCGCAACGACTGACATATATGTTTCGACATACGGTGTTTTACGCTATGTGTCGCCCTAAATGGAAAACGTTACGCCGCCCGACTAAATTATCCGTCATAACCGACGAGGTTTCAATCATAAGGTAAATTTCAATGAAGGCAAAATTTCCTTCAAAGGGCAATAAAACGAAAGCGGAAAATTTTCGTAAAAATCACCGCACTTCGGCGCGAAATCTCGGTGAAAAGCGCCCGCAGCCCGACTTTTCGCATACGCAAGTCGTGTTGTTTAACAAGCCTTTTGACGTATTAACCCAATTTACCGACGAACAGCAACGCCGCACTTTAAAAGATTTTATTCCGATTCGCGAAATTTATGCCGCCGGACGCTTGGATTACGATAGCGAAGGTTTGTTGTTGCTGACCAACAACGGCGACATTCAACATCGCTTAAGTCATCCGAAATATAAAACCGAAAAGACCTATTGGGCGCAAGTGGAAGGCGTTCCCGACGAACAGGCGTTAAACCGATTGCGTCGCGGTGTAGAATTAAAAGACGGAATGACGCAACCTGCCAAAGTGCGGTTAATTTCCGAGCCGAAAAATTTATGGCAACGTCATCCGCCGATTCGCAAACGTAAAAATATTCCGACTTCTTGGTTGGAGATCAAAATTAGCGAAGGCAAAAACCGCCAAGTGCGACGAATGACCGCGCACATCGGTTTTCCGACCCTGCGCTTGATTCGCGCCGGTTTCGCCCTGTTCGATTTAACCGACTTGGCGTCGGGCGAGTATCGCATTATTTCGTCGGCAGAATTGACCGCACTTTACCGTTCACTCAATTTAAGGAAATAATTATGCACAAACCCAATATCACAATGGCTTGCGTGGTGCATTGCCAAGGCAAATTTCTTTTTGTCGAAGAATTCGAATACGGCAAAATGACGCTCAATCAGCCGGCGGGTCATTTGGAACAAAACGAAACGATTTTACAAGGCGCACAGCGCGAATTGTTTGAGGAAACCGGCATTCGGGCGGAAATGCAACGCTTGATCAAAATTTACCAATGGCACGCGCCGCGCAGCCAAACGGATTATTTGCGTTTTGTGTTCGCCGTCGAATTGGCGGAACAAGCAGCGATCAAGCCCTCAGATCCGGATATTAGCGGCGGGTTATGGCTAAGTTTTGAGGAATTTCAAGATTATATTCGCCAAGAAGGGCACGCCGAGCGTAATCCGTTGGTGACGCAATCCATTCTGGATTATTTAAGCGGCGTCAGCTATCCGTTGGAATTATTCGAACAATTCGGCGAAAAATAAAGCTTGATGAATTCGAGCTTTCAGGTTGATGATAAACCTGATTTAAATCGTATTTTATGTTTTTTGATGGGCTTCAGCCCATCAAAAAACATAATTACTTCAATATGATGGGCTAAAGCCCATCCTACTTAAGGATACCTTGTCAATAAATTGAAAGCTCGATGAATTCGAGCTTTATTCGATTTTTTTAACGGAAAGATTGCGTGAGCGGGACTTCCGCGTCCGGTTCGTGCGTAATGCGGTTGCGTAAATCGCGACGAATCACCTCAATCGTCCAGAACCAGAAAATATGACCGACTAATTCGGAAACGTGTTCATACCACGGCCATTCCGCTACCGGCGGAGTTAAACCCAATGCCGGGAAGGTGATGTAGTGTACGCACACATTGGCGATTAAACCTGCGCCGATACCTTGCCAGAATTTAATTTTCGGGAAACGTTCGGCAACGATACAATAGCCGATAGCGAAAACCAACGAGAAAATCATATGGGTTACGCCAATCCAGTTAAAGGCGTAATCAGCGAAAGTGAATGCCGCTTGGGTCGGATCGATACCGATATAATCACGCAAGAAAACGTGCGGCGGATTTAAAAACGCGCGCGAACATTGTTCCAATGCGCTAGCGTGGGCGGCGACTTGATCGGTGGCGGCGTTTAACGCGTCTAACACCGGTTGAGGACAAGCGGCGGTGAATAAATCTTTCGGGCTGCGTGGCGGGAACGGATGCTCCGCACCCCATTTAACGAATGCGGAAATAATTCCCGCGATGATACCGATAAATACGGCTAAACCGTAACGACGACGTGACGGTTCGGTTTGTGCAAAAATGCCTGACATAATTGACTCCGATGTGAAATAAATAAAATGATCTGTTAATTTTATTTAATTAAATTAAATAAAATTGCGACGATCTTAATCTAATCTTGCGTGCAGTCAAGGTTTTTCGGAAAATGCAGGCAATAAAAAAGGCGATCAAATCGACCGCACTTTTATTTGAAAGGTGAAACGCCGAAAAAAATTAGAGTTTTGCCGATAACATCGCTTCTAATTTTTCTTGGTCGGCGGCAAATTTACGAATGCCGTCGGCTAATTTTTCCACTGCCATCGCATCGGCGTTATGTTGCCAATAAAATTCGCTTTCGGTTAGCGGTTGCGGTTTGGCTTTCACTTCGCCGGTATAGCTTAATTTACGCGTAAGTGCGGTGGTATTTTCTTGTAATTCTTTTAATAATCCCGGTGAAATGGTTAAGCGATCGCAGCCCGCCAATTCGGTGATTTCGCCGACGTTACGGAAACTTGCGCCCATTACGACGGTTTCATAGCCGTGTTGTTTGTAATAGTTATAGATTTTGGTGACGGAAATTACACCCGGATCCTCTGCCGGCGCATAGTCTTTTTTCTCGCCGTTGGCTTTGTACCAGTCCAAAATACGTCCGACGAACGGTGAAATCAAATACACGCCCGCTTCCGCACAAGCACGCGCCTGCGCTTCGGAGAACAATAAAGTTAAGTTACAATTAATGCCTTCTTTTTCCAAAATTTCCGCTGCGCGGATACCTTGCCAAGTGGAGGCGATTTTGATCAAAATGCGATCGTTCGACACGCCGGCTTCGTTATAAAGCGCAATCAATTTACGCGCTTTTTCAACGGTGGCTTGGGTGTTATAAGAAAGGCGCGCATCTACTTCCGTTGAAATGCGTCCCGGCACGATTTTTAAAATTTCCAGCCCGATGTTCACTGCCAATTTATCTTCCGCATCGATTAATTGTTGCGCCGGATCCGCACTTTTGCCTTTCGCATAGGAAATCGCCTCATCAATCAGCGGCGCATATTGCGGTAACGCCGACGCGCTTAAAATCAGCGACGGGTTGGTTGTCGCGTCTTGCGGTCGGTAAGTTTTAATCGCTTCGATATCGCCGGTATCGGCAACAACAACGGTCATACTGCGTAAGGCTTCTAATTGTGTAGTCATAATTTTCCTCTAATGTCTGCTTTATTGTGTTGTAAATAATTTGTAAACGCTAATACAATAACATATCTTTGTGATGATGAAACAGCTATTTTAACTTTAAGAGTAATAGGCGATTTCTAACGTTCCATCATAATTCTATCAGCGAAAAATAACCGTGATCTTAATCACAGTATAAGGAGTGAAAATGACGACACGTTGTCCTTGGGCGGGTGATCTGCCGATTTATGTGAATTATCACGATACGGAATGGGGCAAGCCGCAATACGACAGTATAAAATTATTCGAAAAGTTATGTTTGGAAGGACAACAAGCGGGGCTTTCTTGGATTACCGTGTTGAAAAAACGGGAGAATTATCGCCAAGCCTTTTTTCATTTCGACCCGCACAAAATCGCGCAAATGTCGGAAACGGATATTGATGAGTTAATGCAAAACGCAGGCTTGATTTGTCATCGTGCTAAGTTGGCGGCAATCGTCACTAATGCACGCGCTTATTTGGCGATGGAAAAGTGCGGTGAAAATTTTAGCGATTTTATTTGGTCGTTTGTGAATCATCAACCGCAAATCAACGACGTGCCGAACCTTGCCGCCATTCCGAGCAAAACGGCGGTTTCTGCCGCGCTGTCGAAAGCCTTAAAGAAAAAAGGCTTCGTGTTTGTCGGCGAAACCACTTGTTATGCCTTTATGCAGTCAATGGGATTGGTGGACGATCATCTTAACGACTGCCCTTGCAAGCATAAATAAAATGCTTTTTGCTTTGATTTTCTTTATAATCAAAGCAATTTTCACTCAAAATAAATAAAACGGTTACCCGATGTTTCAACACGCGGCGTCTCATACGCGCGAGGTGCCGAATTGAAAGAGGTTACGCCTCTCTCAATCACATTATTCGTCATAAATGGCGAGGGTTTTAACCATAAGGTAAACTTAGATGAAAAAAAATTATCTTACCCTGCTTTCTCTGTCAGTTTTAACCGCACTTTATAGTTCGCAAAGTTTTGCGGATCTGCGGCAACAATGTTTGCTCGGCGTGCCGCGTTTTACCGGCGAAACCGTCCAAGGCAATCCGAATGATCAGCCGGTTTATATTGAAGCGGATCGCGCGGAATTGAATCAACCGACCAATGCTCGCTATGAAGGCGATGTGGACATTAAGCAAGGAAACCGTCATTTAAAAGCGCAAGTTGCGGAAGTGACGCAATCCGGCGAAGGCGATAATGTGCAACGTTATGCTTATGCGCAAGGCGGATTCGATTATAAAGATAATCAAATCAACTTGCTCGGCAGCGAGGCGAAAATTCATTTAAACAGCAAAGATACCGATATTCAAAACGCCGATTATCAACTGGTGAATCGCCAAGGGCGCGGTAAAGCGGAACAAATCGAACTGCGCGACGATTATCGTTTAATGAAAAACGCCACGTTCACCTCTTGCTTGCCGAACGATAACGCGTGGTCGGTGGATGCCGCCGAAATGCGCCAATATATTCAAGAAGAATACGCGGAAATGTGGCACGCGCGCTTTAAAGTGCACGGCGTACCGATTTTCTACACGCCTTATTTGCAATTACCTATCGGCGATCGCCGCCGTTCCGGTTTATTGATTCCGAATGCGGGAACTTCCAGCCGTGACGGTTATTGGTATTCGCAACCGATTTATTGGAACATCGCGCCGAATTTCGACGCCACGATTACGCCGAAATATATGTCGCACCGCGGTTGGCAAATTAACGGCGAAACTCGCTATTTAACCCATTTGGGCGAAGGCAAAATCGCTGCCGAATATTTAAGCAATGATCGTTACGACGAATATCTTGGTGACAACCGTTCGCGTCATTTGTTCTATTGGAAACACAGTTCCAGCTTTTTGAAAAATTGGCGTTTAAATGTAGATTATACGCGTGTTAGCGATAAGCGTTATTTCACCGATTTTGATTCCGATTACGGTAGCAGTACCGACGGTTATGCGGATCAAACGGCGCGTATTGCGTATTATCAACCGAATTACAATTTGTCTATTTCGGCAAAACAATTCCAAGTGTTTGACGAAGCGAACATCGGGCCTTATCGCGCACTGCCGCAAATCGACTTTAATTATTACAAAAATTCCTTGGGCGGTTTAGTGGATTTCAAACTCTTTTCCCAAGCCGTTCGATTTGATAATGACAGCGCGTTAATGCCGAAGGCTTGGCGTTTCCATTTGGAGCCGAGTTTGAATCTTCCGTTGTCCGCGCGTTACGGCAGCGTGAATATCGAAACCAAATTATACGCCACGCATTATAATCAAAAGAAAGGTTCCGGCAGCAAAGCGGAAGACGTGCAAAGCTCGGTTAATCGTGTATTACCGCAAGTGAAAGTGGATTTCCAAACCCTGTTGGCAAGCAATAAAACTTTGATCGACGGTTATACCCAAACCATCGAACCGCGCGTGCAATATTTGTATCGTCCGTATAAAGATCAAAGCAATATCGGTTCCAAACTCAACTCCGATTATCTCGGTTTCGGTTATGACTCGGCGTTGTTGCAACAAGATTATTATTCCTTGTTCCGCGATCGTCGTTACAGCGGATTAGACCGAATCGCCTCCGCCAACCAATTTACCGTGGGCGGTACGACGCGTTTTTACGATAAACAAGCGAACGAACGCTTTAATTTCTCTCTCGGCCAAATTTATTACATTCGCGATTCGCGTATCGACGACAATTCGGACAACAGCACTTACGGATCCTCCTCCTCTTGGGCGATGGAATCGAACTGGCGCATTAATAAAAAATGGAACTGGCGCGGAAGTTATCAATACGATACCCGTTTAAACCAAACCTCTTTGGCGAATACGACCTTAGAATTTAATCCGCAAGGACGTAATTTGGTGCAACTGAACTATCGTTACGCCAGCCAAGCCTACATCGACCAAAACTTAACTTCGGCGATTAACCGATACAACCAAGACATCAAACAAGTGGGCGTTACGGTTGCGTGGGAAGTGTCGGATAACTGGGCGCTGGTGGGCAGACATTATCAAGACATCGCCTTGAAGAAACCGGTGGAACAATATTTAGGCGTACAATATAACGCCTGTTGTTGGGCGGTGGGCGTCGGCGCACGACGTTACGTCACCAGCCGCGCCAACCAAAGCCACGACGAAGTGCTGTATGATCACAGCTTCGGCGTCACCTTCGAATTACGCGGTTTAGGTAATAACGACCATAAAAGCGGTATTGAAAATATGCTGAAAAGAGGTAAATTACCTTACGTTCAAGCATTTAGCTTATATTAAAAATCAGGCGCCGCGCGGCGCCTTTTTTATTCTTGGTGATTCAGATAAATATCAAAGCGATGATTTTTGGTTTCGCGGCTAAAGTGCGGTGCTTTTTTTGCCAGAAATTCCGCATAATCCGGACGTTTTACCACCACGCGTTTTTGCGCGATGCGTAATGCCGGTGCTAATAATTCGTCTGCGTCCGAATCTGCACCGACCAAATGCTGAAACACGCGCATTTCTTTTTTTACCAAGGCGCTTTTTTGTTTATGCGGATACATCGGATCCAAATAAACCACATCGGCAACGCAGTCCGGCGCTAAATCGCTTAGCTGTTTAACCGGCAATAATTGCATTGTTCGTTGCATTAATTCGCCGATTTCTGCATCGGCATAAGCGCGCCGCAAACCGTCTTGTAATAATAAACGTACCACCGGATGACGTTCGATCAAACGCACGCGGCAACCCAATGCCGCCAGCACGAAAGCATCGCGCCCCAAGCCCGCCGTGGCGTCAATGACCGAAGGAAGATAATCTTTTTTGATGCCCACCGCTTTCGCCACCGCTTCGCCACGCCCGCCGCCGAATTTGCGCCGATGTGCCATTGCGCCGCCGACAAAATCTACATACACCGCGCCGAGCTTGGGTTCGTCTAATTTGCGTAATTCCAACCGCACTTCTTCTTGTACTTGGGTTTGCACTAGCGCAAGCGGGCTGTCCGCGCTATGAATCAGCCCTTGTTGAGCGCAAAGTGCGGTGAAATTTTCGCGATTTTCCGTTTCGCAAATCAGTTGAATTGCTATTTCCGAATGAGCCATACGCCGCTTTCCATATGTTCGGTATAAGGGAATTGATCAAACAACGCCGCTTTTTCAATGCGGTGGGTTTGGCATAAAGACTGCAAATTGTCGCAAAGCGTGTGCGGATTGCAGGAAATATATAAAATTCGTTCGTAGCCTTGCACCAATTTTACCGTTGCGGGATCCAAACCGGCGCGCGGCGGATCGACAAAAATGGTGTTACATTCATACGCTTTGAGATCAATGCCTTTTAAGCGATTAAATTCGCGTTCGCCGTTCATCGCTTGAGTAAATTCTTCCGCCGACATTCGAATAATGCGCAGATTTTCCACGCCGTTCGCCGCAATATTAAATTGCGCCGCCGCAACGGAAGGTTTGGCGATTTCCGTTGCTAACACTTGGCGGAAATTTTGCGCCAACGCAATAGAAAAATTGCCGTTTCCGCAATACAGTTCCAATAAATCGCCGTGAGAATTTTTCGTGCACTCAATCGCCCATTGCAGCATTTTGCCGTTGACCGCCGCATTTGGTTGAGTAAAGCTGTTTTCCACTTGGCGATAAACGTAATTTTTGCCGTTGACCGGTAAAATTTCATCGACGAAATCTTGTTCCAAGCAGATTTTTTGTTTGCTCGCGCGCCCGATAAGTTGCAGATCGAAACCTTGCGCTTGCAAGACGGCGCGTAGCGCGGTTGCCGCGCGCTGCCATTCGTCGTCCAAGGTTTTATGATACAGCAAGCTGACGATAAGCTTGTCGCTTAAGGTGCTTAAATAATCAATCTGAAATAATTTATGATGCAACACGGATTGCTGTTTTAACAAAGGCAAAAGCACGCGCATCATTCGATTGATTAGCTGCGACGCGGCGGGAAAATCGTCCACACGGTAAGGGCGATGGGTTTGACGATCGAACATTATGTGATAGAAATCATCTTGATCGTGCCAGATGCGAAATTCCGCACGCATCCGATAAAATTGTTTCGGCGAATCGAAAACCTGTAACGGCGGTGCGTCGAAGGGCGCTAAAAGTGCGGTCAATTTTTGCTGTTTTTCCGCTAACAAGCGATCATAATCTGTTGTCGGAAGGGCGTTATTCATCGAAATTTACCTTATGGTTGAACGCTTTCTGGGATTCGTTTAAAGAAAGGAATATTCTAACATACAAAAACAAAAAGGCTTGAATGCCAAGCCTTTTATTGTGTTTTGCGAGAAATTATTCTGCGGAGAAATCATCCAAATTATCCACGCCGACAACGCCGGAAAGCGTATAAACGCGTTTGGTTGCCGAAATGCGCGAGCGGTATTTGTCCCAAGTTTTCTCAAAGAAGGTTTCCGCCGGACGTTCGCCGCGACAAAATGCGACAAAAGCTTTTTCTTCCGCCGTTGCAGGTTCGCGTTCGCCCGAATCCAACGCCTTGAATGCTTGACCGTATTGTTCTAATGCTTGAGATTCTTTAATGGTGTAATCGCCGTGACGGGAAAAACCGCGCGGATAATTTTTATCGTCGAAAAAACGACGTGTAACGCTAAAACTTTCAGCCATAGTATCCTCAACTATCAATTTAAAATCGGCACGCATTAAATCAATTTTTTACTATTTTTGCAATAAACCTTTTACGGTTTCCACATAATCTTGCACAAAACCTTCCGGTGTACGCGCTAAACCTTCCGGATTGACGCGGAATTTCTCGTTAACGTAAAAATCCGGCACGCCGTGCACTTGCAAACGTTCCGCCGCTTTTACTTGTTCGCTGACCAAACCGTTTACCGCGAAACTGTTTAATCCGCCGTCGAATTGCTCCGCCGTAACACCGTTATCCAAGAAAATCTTGCGCACGGCATCGGCTGAAGGTTCATTTTGATTACGTGCTTTAACCGCTGCTTGCGCCGCTTCGAATAAAGGCGCTTTCACTTTATCTTCAACGCCCAATGCCATTGCCAACGCCCACGCGCGGGTTAAATTTTCCGATTGAAAGCCTAAAAAGCTAACGTGGTATTGTTTAAACGTCGTACCTTCAGGTAAGGCATTTTTAACTTTTTCCGGAATTCCGTATTCCATTTCGAAGGAATAACAATGCGGGCAATAGAAGGAGAAGAATTCCACCACTTCCGGTTGCACAGCGCGTTCCGTTTTTAATTCGATATATTGTTTGCCTTCCGTTAAATCCGCCGCTTGCACGTTTGCAATCGCTAATGCGGAAAGTAATGCAAAAAGAACTTTTTTCATTTTAATCCTCAAATTTAAACTAATTATTTAATAATGCCGCGCGCTTTTAATAACGCGGTTTTGAAGTCTTCTTCATAATCTTTTTTAATGCCCGGAATGGGTTCGTGTTTATCCGTGCCGAACATTTTCAAATGATAAATGATCACTTCGTCGGTTAATTCCGCCACCGGTTTGTCAAATCCCGCTTCATCCGCAATTTTTTGCAGAATCTGAGTTAAATGCAAATCCGGATCATTAGACCAATATGGCTGTAAAAGTTCCAGCACTTCGTTTAAGCGATGACATTTCATAAAGTTTTCCTTATTATGTATAACAATACAGTCGATCATACTTCAATTAAGATTAGAAGAAAATATGACAATCACAATTAGCGCGGTAATTTTAGCCGGTGGGCAAGCCAAACGAATGGGCGGCGCGGATAAAGGCTTACAACTTTTTCACGGCGAGCCATTATTTATGCGGGTTTATCAACGTTTGCAAGCGCAAGTGGAACAAATTTCCGTCAATGCCAATCGAAATCAAGCGCGTTATGCGCAAAGCGGATTGCCTGTTTTTGCCGATGAATTAAGCGGCTTTCAAGGACCATTGAGCGGAATGTTGACCGCACTTGAGCGCGCGACCACGGATTTCGTCCTGTTCGCGCCTTGCGATACGCCGTTTTTGCCGTTGGATTTGGCGGAAAAATTGCAAAGTGCGGTGGAAAATCGGCAAGTTTTTGCCGCCTATGCGCACGACGGCGAACGGGAACATCCGACCTGCTGTTTACTTGCAACCTCGTTAAAAGATCCGTTAGCCCGTTATTTGCAACAAGATCAACGCAAAATTCTGCAATTTCTGCGCGAGCAGCACGCCGTCGCCGTTTATTTTAACGAGCAAAAGCAGGCTTTTTTGAACGTGAATACGCCGGAAGATTTGAAAACACCGCTTTCTGCGTAAATCTGCGATTCTCCGCTTTGTTATCGCACATATAATCAGTATAATGCGGGTATTAGCTACGTTTCAGGAAAAATAAAATGTTGAAAAAACTATCCGTTCTCTTTTTTACCGCCGTATTGTGCGGTTGTTCCGTTTCATCCTATATTCCGTTTATGGGAGACAAAAAACCGGTGATCGATTTGGATAAAGACAAAATCGATCAAAAATCCTACGCCACCGCTTACGCCGCCACCGTAGAAACCTATCGCGGCAGAGTGAACCAAGATTACGACGTCAATTCTTTCGGTAGCGGCGCAAACGACTGGTATTTGGGTCGCATTTTAGTGCCGGTCGAACAAATCAAAACAAACTTATATCAAGGCGGTCACGACAGCAATGTGTATGCTTATTACAGCGGCGTGGTGTTTGCAGCGGAACTGCAAAATAATTTCAATCGCTTAAATGCGAATTGTTGGAGTCACATCGATCAACCGAGCGCAACGCAAGGGATTTATGACGCAATGTTGGATCTGCAAAAAGACAAAGTGCGGTCGGAAAATGACGAATATATTACCCAAGGTAGCGAACAGATCTTAAAAATCTGTACGGGGAAATGACGCTTTTCGTGTCGGTATGGCAACATACCGACAATTTTTTATTTTAACCAAAGCTGAAAGGTTTTTGCATTTATAAACCGCAGTAAAATCAATATGATACGAAAATGAGGAGAAAGAATGTTTAATTTACCGGAAAACAACATTCATTTGTCGGCGCAAGCAAACGACAAACAGCAAGCCATTCAATTAGCGGCAAACGCATTGGAGCAAGCCGGTTATGTGGAAAGCGGTTATTTACAAGGAATGTTGGAACGCGAAACCCAAACCTCAACCTTTTTAGGCAACGGAATCGCCATTCCGCACGGTACGTTGGATACCCGTTCGATGGTGAAAAATACCGGCGTACAAATTTTCCAATTCCCGCAAGGGATCGAATGGGGCGAAGGCAACACCGCTTATGTGGTGATCGGTATTGCGGCGCGCTCCGATGAACATTTGGCGCTATTACGTCAACTGACGCACGTTTTGGGCGACGAAGACAAAGCGGCGAAATTAGCAACCTTGCAAGACGTGAAACAATTCCGTGCGATTTTAATGGGCGAAGAAGAATTCTCCGTTAACGCCGAAACCTTGAGTTTAGCGGTGGATACCGAAAGCCTATTGACGCTTATCGCGATCAACGCCGGCAAATTACAGCAACAAAGTGCGGTGGATAATCGCTTTGTTTCCGAAGTGATCGCCAATCCTGCGTTGCCGTTGGGTAACGGTTTATGGATCACCGATGCGGTTGCCGGAAACGAAAAAAATGCCCTTGCGTTTAGCCGTACGAAAAGCGCTTTCACGCATAACGGCAAACCTATCAACGCAGTATTAACTGTTGCTGCCGTTAATGATCAAATCAATCCGACATTGGCGCGTTTGTTGGAAAATGACGTGCAACAAGTCTTATTGAACGGCGATGCCGAACAAATTTTAGCAGCGTTAAACGGCGTTCAAACACAAGCGGCGACCGCCGACAATACGACGGAAAGCGCTCCGGTGGCGGGTTCCGTTATCGGCACTTTCACTATTCGCAACGAACACGGCTTACACGCACGTCCTGCGGCGGTATTGGTCAATGAAGTGAAAAAATTCAATGCGAAAATTACCGTAGAAAATCTCAGTCGCGCCGGTGCACCGGTTAGTGCGAAAAGCTTGATGAAATTGGTGGCGCTCGGCGTAACCCAAGGTCATCGTTTACGCTTTATCGCCGAAGGCGAAGATGCACGCGCCGCCTTGGAAAGCATCGGCAAAGTGATCACCGAAGGATTGGGTGAAACGGTTTCCGCCGTGCCGCCGCAAGAAGCGGACAGCATTGAAGTGATCGAACAACATATTCAACCGAACGTACAAGAACAGGCGCAAGACGTGCCGACCGATAGCGTAGAAGGCGTATTCGTAATTAAAAACGAACACGGCTTGCACGCGCGCCCGGCGGCGGTGTTGGTCAATGAGGTGAAAAAATATAGTGCATCCGTTGCCGTGCAAAACCTTGATCGCGAAGGACAATTAGTCAGCGCGAAAAGTTTAATGAAAATCGTTGCGCTTGGTGCGGTGAAAGGTCATCGTTTACGTTTTGTCGTAAGCGGCGAAGAAGCGGCGAAAGCTATCGAAGGCATTAAAGCGGTGATTGAAGCGGGATTGGGAGAATAACAATGGCGAAAGTTGCAACCATTACTTTAAATGCCGCCTATGATTTGGTCGGGCGACTAAAACGCATTGAATTGGGCGAAGTGAATACCGTTGAAACCTTAGGATTATTTCCGGCGGGCAAAGGCATTAACGTCGCGAAAGTCTTGAAAGATTTGGGCGTGGATGTTGCCGTGGGCGGTTTTCTCGGTCAAGACAATGCGGGTGATTTTGAAACGATGTTCAAAAAAACCGGATTGGAAGATAAATTTCAACGAGTTGCGGGCAAAACGCGCATTAACGTAAAAATTACCGAAACCGATGCCGATGTTACCGATTTGAACTTCCTCGGTTACGAAATTTCCGCCCAAGCGTGGCAAGAGTTTGTCGCGGCGTCTTTAGCGTATTGCCAAGACTTCGACATTGTTGCGGTATGCGGTAGCTTACCGCGCGGCGTCACGCCGGAATTGTTCGCCGAATGGCTGAAACAATTACATCAAGCCGGAGTGAAAGTGGTATTAGACAGCAGTAACGCCGCATTAACCGCCGGTTTAAGCGCGAATCCTTGGTTGGTAAAACCGAATCATCGCGAGCTTGAAGCTTGGATCGGACATTCCTTGCCGACGTTGGACGATATTGTCGACGCCGCGAAAAAACTGAAAGCGCAAGGTATTGCGAACGTGATCATTTCAATGGGCGCGGAAGGTTCGCTTTGGTTAAGCGATAGCGCAATCGTGCGCGCGCAACCGCCGAAATGTGAAAACGTCGTCAGCACGGTAGGCGCCGGCGATTCAATGGTCGCGGGATTAATTTACGGTTTAACCAACGGCTTATCTCAGCAAGACAGCTTAGCGTTCGCCAGCGCGGTGTCCGCTTTTGCCGTTTCGCAAAGTAACGTGGGCGTTAGTGATGTTGCCTTGCTGGAACCAATCTTAAAAAACGTTAAAATTCAACTAATTGAAGGGTAAAACAATGAAAATTTTCCTCACTCAAGGTGCCGGAATAGGAAATGCGAAAGCGTTCTTATTAAATCAAGTGGTTGCCACGGCGGCAAAACAACAAGGTCATCAAATCGTGACCGACGCGGCGCAAGCGGAACTGGTCGTTGCCTTCGGCGAAATGCCGAATAACGCGGCGTTTGCCGGTAAAAAAGCCTTTGTCGCGGATTGCGAACAAGCTTTTAACGCGCCGGAAAATGCCGTACAACAAGCTATCGCGCAAGCGGCAGATTATGTGCCGGTTGAAGGCGCAGCGGAAAGTGCGGTGGAAATTCAAGGCATTTCCGCAAGCGGTGCGAAAAATATCGTTGCGGTTACCGCTTGTCCGACAGGTGTAGCGCACACCTTTATGTCGGCGGAAGCCATTTCCGAATATGCGAAAAAACAAGGTTGGAACGTGAAAGTGGAAACGCGCGGTCAAGTGGGTTCCAGCAATATCATTTCCGCCGAAGATGTCGCCGCGGCGGATTTAGTCTTTATTGCCGCAGACATTGATGTGGATTTAAGCAAATTCGAAGGTAAACCGATGTATCGCACTTCAACCGGTTTAGCTTTGAAGAAAACCGCGCAAGAATTTGAAAAAGCTTTTAAAGAAGCGAAAATCTACAGCGCGAAAACCGCCGTGAATACAGCGGGCGGCGAAGACGCAAAAGAGGAGAAAAAAGGCTTGTATAAACATTTGATGACCGGTGTGTCTCATATGTTGCCGTTAGTGGTTGCGGGCGGTTTATTAATCGCGATTTCCTTTATGTTCGGTATCGAAGCCTTCAAAGACGAAAGCATTGCCGGCGGCTTGCCGAAAGCCTTAATGGATATCGGTGGCGGCGCGGCGTTCCACTTAATGATCGCCGTATTTGCCGGTTATGTGGCGTTTTCCATTGCAGATCGCCCGGGGCTTGCGGTCGGTCTTATCGGCGGGATGTTAGCCACTTCTGCCGGCGCGGGGATTTTAGGTGGTATCGTTGCCGGGTTCCTTGCGGGTTATGTGGTGAAATTCTTAAATGATGCGATTCAATTACCGGCAAGTTTAAGCTCGTTAAAACCGATTTTAATTTTACCGTTGTTGGGTTCGGCCATTGTCGGCTTGGCGATGGTTTATTTCATTAACCCGCCGGTTAAAGCCTTAATGGACGGCTTAGTGAATTGGTTGAACACAATGGGTCAAGCCAACGCGATTTTATTGGGTGCGGTATTGGGCGCGATGATGTGTACCGATATGGGCGGTCCGATTAACAAAGCGGCTTATACTTTCGGTGTCGGCTTAATCGCTTCCGGACAATACACACCAATGGCTGCAGTAATGGCGGCGGGTATGGTTCCACCGATCGGAATGGCAATCGCGACCATCATTGCGCGCAATAAATTCACCGCAAACCAACGCGACGCGGGTAAAGCTTCGTTTGTGTTAGGTCTATGCTTTATTTCCGAAGGGGCGTTACCGTTCGTTGCGGCGGATCCGGTTCGCGTGATCGTATCCAGTATCCTTGGCGGCGCGACCGCCGGCGCGATTTCCTTAGGTTTATCTATCGGATTACAAGCACCGCACGGCGGTTTATTCGTGATTCCGTTCGTTTCACAACCGTTGATGTACTTGGCGGCAATCGCCATCGGCTCGGTTGTGACCGGCGTAATTTATTCCGTGATCAAACCGAAAATCGCAGAATAATCGACCGCACTTTTAAAATCAAACGCCCGATAAATCGTCGGGCGTTTTTCATTTGAAACTTATTTTCTACAAAACTTCACTCATCGGAGTTGTCCTTCATCTAAATTAGGCATAGGATACCCGCCCTAATTTATTGACCTTGAAACAACTGTGAAAAAATATTTACTGCTTTTATTGGCATTGAGCTGCGGCTATTCTCTCGCTAACTCCGTTAGCTCATTTTCCGATATGGCAAACAACAAAATTAATCTAACGCCGGAGCAATTAGCACGGGAACCGGAACTGTTAGCACAGATGCTATTATCATCATTGCACCGTAATGATTTAAAAGGCGTGGCATTATTACGACCGATATACCAAAAACAAGCTTTTCAAGATCCCGTTTTATCTTTGTGGATAAAAGCGGCATTAGCAAGAAAAGAAGGTGATTTAAGCCGTGCTATCGACTTATATCGACGACTTATCAGTGCGTCGCCGGAATTATTTTCGGCAAGATTACAATTAGCAATGGCATTATTTGATAACAAGCAATATACTGCGGCGGAATATCAATTCGATAAACTAAACACCGAAGTTAAATTGCCGTTGCTCCAACAGACCATTGCCTTTTATAAAGGGCAATTAATTCGCCAAGAACAATGGGATATCGACGGAAGTTTAACTTATTTAAACGAGCCGAATATCAACAATTCGCCGAAAGATAATCAAGTGGAAAATTGGACTTTTTCGACCGAAAAAGAAAAAGCCCAAGGTTTCGGCTATATGTTATCGGCGGATAAAAAACGGCTGATAAACGATCATTTCTTTGCATTAACGGTGATTCAAGCGGACGGTAAATATTATTGGAATAATAAAAAATACAATGAATTTAACGCAAAAATCGGATTTGGCGGCGGTTTTCAAAATGTAAAAAATACCGTGAAATTAACACCTTTCGTCGAACAAGCCTTTTACGCCGGTGGTGAGCGAGGTTCACCTCAAGGTACGCTTCACCGTTATTTTAATGCGGTCGGTGTCAATTTTTCTGTCGAACATTGGCTTAATTCGAATTGGAAAACCGTACTCGCAACAGAATATTCCAAGTTGAATTATATCGACAGAAATGAATTGGACGGTAATTCGGCATTCGCCGCATTGTCATTATTTTATCTTCCGAACAGTAAACAATATTGGATGTTGGGCGCAAATTATCATCGTAAATCGACACGGAAAAAAGTTTATCAATATCGTCGCCCTGCCGTGCGAATCGCGTGGGGGCAAGAATGGGGACTGGGCATTTCAACTAGACTAGAAATGCATTATGCGTGGAGACATTACTACGCGCCGATGCGCGAAATAAGCGATTTTGCACCGTCTTTTTATAAAGTGCGGCAAAAAAATAATGAATTCGGCGGTAGCCTTTCCGTTTGGCACCGAGGCATTCATTTATGGGGAATTACGCCTAAAATTACTTGGAATTATCACCGTGTAAAAAGTAATAACCCGCTTTACCAAGTCAATAAAAATCAAATTTTACTTACGTTGACTAAAACATTTTAATATATTTTTTAACAGGGGAAACAATGAAAACTATTACAAAATTATCATTAATCGCTTTATTTTCCATCTCATTAATCGGATGTAGCGGTGGCGGCGGAGGTCATAATGAGCCTAACCATTCGCCAAATGCAGAGAAAAAGCCGTTTGTTGAAAATAAAAAATCAACCGCGCCGAATAATTCGGCACCAAAAGCGGAAGAAAACAAACCGACAGTGCAAACACCAAAGGTCGAAGAAAAACAACCCTCCGTACCGCAGCAGCCTG
>NZ_PHGZ01000032.1 GCF_002795405.1 Caviibacterium pharyngocola
ACTGCTACATAATACCGTAACGTTCAGATTGCACAACGTTCGAAAGCGCGCGCCAAACAACGACAAAATCCGACCGCACTTTTAAGCAAATGGGCAGAATTAGCGGAGCTTTAAAATGTTGGGATTTTTTAAACGCAAAACAGAACGGCGCAACACCGTGACGATTGACGAATTGCTTTCTTATATGGGCGTCGCCAACACCGGCGCCGGCGAGTTTGTCAGTCCGCAGACGGCGGAGGCGTTGCCGGCGGTAATGAACGCCGTTACGGTGATCAGTGAGGCGGTGGCAAGTATGCCGTGCTATTTGTATCGATTAAAAGGTGACGGACGGGAAAGAGTGCTTGATCATCCGATTGATTATTTACTCAATGAAATGCCTAATCGGTCACAAACACCCTATCAGTTCAAATACACAATGATGAGGCATTGTTTATTAAACGGCAATGCTTACGCGGTGATCGGGTGGGATAAACAAGGACAGCCGGAAAGTTTAACGCCTTATGCGCCGAGTGCGGTCAATATTCAGCGCACACCGAAAGGCGAATATATTTATCAAATCACCGATTTAGACGGCAAAGTAAAAACCTATTTGCAAGATGAAATTCTCCATTTGCGTCATTCGTCCATTGACGGCTTTATGGGGCGTTCGCCGGTGGCGATTTGTCGCGAAACCGTGGGATTAGGTTTAGCACAGCAACGACACGGCGCAAGCGTAATGAAAAACGGTTTAATGGCAAGCGGGATTATTACTACCGGCGAATGGTTGGATGATGTCAAAGCGAATAAAGCGATTAAAGCGCTTGAACGCTATAAGGGTGCGAAGAACGCGGGTAAAACGCCCGTGCTTGAAGGCTCAATGCAATATCAACAGCTTGGAATGACAAACCAAGATGCGGAATGGTTACAAAGCCGCGCGTTTACGATTGCGGACATTGCGCGGATCTACAATATTAGCCCGATTTTCTTGCAAGATTATTCACATTCGAGCTATGCCAATTTTAGCGAGGCAAGCCGTGCTTTCTTGTCGCAAACGTTGCGCCCGTGGCTAACGAACTTTGAACAGCAATTAAAAGACGCCTTAATGATTGATATAACGGATCGCAATGCACCGCGCTATTTAATCGAATTTGATACAAGCGATTTATTGCGTATTAGTCAAACGGAACGCTTTCAGTCTTACGATGTGGCGATTAAATCGGGTGTAATGAACCCGAACGAAGTCCGCAGACGCGAAGGCTTGCCGCCTTATGCCGGCGGAGAGGAATTTAGTCAGGCGTGGAAACAAACCGTTAAAGTCGAAAAAGACGCCGATAAGGAAAAAGACAAAGAGGCAAGCAATGGCGAGAATGATTAAAGCCGGCAAATATAACAAACTTATCACGTTGCAAGCGCGCGATTTTGAACGGGAAAAGCAACATAATCAATATGGGGCGGGAACTCCGATTTGGGCGGATGTTGTCACGGTTCGGGCTAGCGTCGAACCGATTCAAGGGCGTGAATATTTTTCCGGTCCATTCCAATTAGGTGAAGACATTATTCGGGTACGCCTCCGCTATCTGCCGAATATTACCCGAAAAATGCGCGTGAAATACGGCGATCGCTATTTAGAAATTAATTCGGTGATTGATAGCAAAGAAGAACACCGAGAACTTCAATTAATGTGCAAGGAGGGTGAGGCTTATGGCAAGCGTTAATATTACGTTGGAAGAAATCAAGGCGCATTTGAACCTAATGGAAGATTTTGAACTTGATGACACCCTATTACGCACCTATGCGAAAGTCGCGCTTGAAGTCTCCCAGAATCATATAGGCAAAACATTCAGTGATGAAAACAGCGAAAAAACGGTGATATTCACCCAAGGCATAAAAGCCGGCTGTTTGATGTATATCGCTTATCTGTATGCTAACCGTGAGGCAGTAACGGATATAGCGAATCTAAACCCTGTACCTATGGGGATTAAATCGCTTTGGGAAGTCTATCGCGAGCCGTGCGTGTATTAGGTGATGTATGCCCTATCAACCGTTAAAGCGTTGCACCTATCCGAGTTGCAAGAATCGCGTAAAAGCCGGTCGGTGCGAACTTCACCAACAGAAGAAACCGGATAACCGCCTACCGGCAAGCAAACGCGGTTACGATCACAAATGGAGTAAATATCGCGCCGAGTACCTCAAACATAACCCGCTATGCGTGATGTGTTTAGCCAAGGGCATTTATACACCCGCAACCGTCATAGACCATATTAAACCCGTAGAGAACGGGCAAACCGACCCGCTATTCTGGGATATGCATAATCATCAAGCCTTATGCCGTGATTGCCATAGCTATAAGACAAGGGTAATCGACAAGCGTGGTTATGGGGCGAAGAAATAGACGGTTGCGCTATCACAACAGTTCAACCGTTACCCTATGGAAACCTTTAGTTGTGGTCATATGACCATAACTTAACCGTGGTGATATAACCATACTTCAGTTGTGTACATATGTACACAGTTGAACGGGCTCAAAATCGAGCTTGTTAACCAAACCGATTTTGGATTGGTTAAGTTATTGATTTTAAAACAAACCTCAAATCTGAGTTTAGTTTAAATTTTAATCAATGAAATGCAAATGAGAGAGGTGGGGGGGAGTTTTGAAAAGAAAAAGGCAACCCGAAAAAACCGCCCACCCACTCAAATTTTTACGCAAAACAATTTTTTAGAAAATAAGGAAAAAAGAATGACGAAACAAACTGCCTATAACGCACCGGATTTTTTGGATGACATTGCAAAAGCACAATGGAACGCCCGCATAGCACAGCTTGCCGAGCGTAACGATATTAAACCGGAAGATTTAACCAATTTAGAAATTTATTGCGTGAATTATTCATTATTTAGACAAGCGTCCGAAGATATTACGAAAAACGGCTTTTCTTTTAAGAATAGTCAAGGTTCACGCTCCCGCAATCCGGCACTTTCTGCTAAATCAGACGCCGAAAAAGTAATGATTAAAATGTCGTCTTTGTTAGGTTTCGATCCAGTCAGTCGCCGCAGAAATCCGATTGAAACCGAAGAAACGGACGTAATTGATGAAATTTTGAGTTTATAGTAATGAGTATCTGGCACGATTACGCCGAGCAAGTCAGAACCGGCGAGATTGTCGCGTGTAAGCGCATTAAACAAGCCGTCGAACGTTACTTTCAAGACTTGGCAAACCCTGACTATTATTTTGATGAAAATGTCGTGAATAAATTTATCGCCTTTTCTCAGTTATGCCCGCACGTCAAAGGGCATTTACGCGGACAACCGATAATACTTTCAGACTGGCAAGTTTTTTTATTTGCGAACCTTTTCGGCTTTAAGCATAAAAACACCGGCTTGAGAAAATACCGCTCCGCCTATATTCAAGTTGCGCGCAAAAATGCAAAATCCACAGTCGCGGCAGTGTTGGCAAATTGGTTTTTGATAATGGAAAGCGGACAGCAAGACATTTACACGGCGGCAGTTAGTCGCGATCAAGCGCGCATTGTTTTCGACGACGCGCGACAAATGTGCCTACTCTCCAAACCGCTTAGAAACCGCGTCAGCATTCAACAGCATAAAATGGTTAACCCAAAATCGAACAGCTTAATGCGCCCGTTAGCGGCGAAATCAAGCACAATCGAGGGCACTAACCCAAGTCTTGCGATTGTGGACGAATACCACTTACACACCGACAACAGCGTGTATAGTGCGCTTGAATTAGGGCAAGGCGCGCGCCCGCAAGGGCTATTATTTGCCATTACGACCGCCGGCAGTAACACGATTTCCGCGTGCAAACAGCATTATGATTATTGTTGCCAAATTCTGGACGGCAACGAACACAACGACAGCATTTTTATAATGATTTTCGAATTGGACGAAGAAAGCGAAATCGATCATCCTGAAAATTGGATCAAAGCTAACCCGAATATCGGCAAATCCATACCCTATTTAGACTTTGAAAACACCATAAAAAAAGCGCGCGGCATTCCTTCCGAATGGGTGGAAATGTTGACGAAACGCTTTAACGTCTGGTGCCAAGGTGCGACGCCGTGGCTTGCGCTAGACAGTTGGGCGCAGTGCAAAGACGACTACGACGATAGCGATTTATTGCACCTTGATTGTTATATGGGGCTAGATTTATCCAGTACGAACGACTTAACCAGTATTTGCTATACCTTTCCGCACGAAAATAAAGTGCGGTTATTTTGCCGGCATTATATCCCTGAATATCAGCTTGAGAACGTGGCAAATAAAAACCGCGCAATCTATCGGCAATGGGAGCGTCAAGGGTGGCTAATCACCACGCCGGGCGATTGTATCGATTACGACAAAATCCGCGATGATATTTTAAAAGACAGTGAACGATTTAATATCAAAATGATTGGTTTTGACGTATGGAACGCAACACACTTAAGAACGCAGTTGCAATCTGCCGGCTTAGAAGTGGAACCCTTTCCGCAAACCTATCAGCGGTTTAGTCCGGTGGCGAAATCCGCCGAGGTGCTTATTAATCGCAAAATGATATTACACAACGGCGATCCGGTTCTGGCGTGGGCATTATCTAACGTCGTAATGGAAACCGACGCAAACGCTAACATTAAACCGAACAAGAAAAAAGCCGCGAATAAAATCGATCCGGCAATCGCGTTTTTAATGTCATTCGGCACTTATCAGCTTGAATTTGGCGACGTCATTTTTGAATTATCGCCGGAACACCAAGCCTTACTCGAAAACTTTAACGGGATTGATTTATAAAATGCAGCTAGAAACAATTTATTTACTAATCTATAGTTCGATACTTTATGCGTTATTTTATTATTGGAGCGAATAAATGGGCGATTTTACACAGCAAATTGAGAAATTTCTTCAAAAAGTTGACACAAAATTAGCCCGTCATCCGAAAGCCGCACGCGAGGCGCTCGGCGAGGCGGGCAAAGCGATGAAAAAAGCACTCGAACCGAATGTACCGGTTCAGGGAAAAAGCACGCCGACGCGTCGCAAAGGGACATTAAAGCGACACGTTAAAGCACGCATAAAAAGAAAAGACGGTAGTCTGGTGATTTATGTCGGTATATGGAAGAAAGGCGCACAGAAAAATAAAGAAAAGAATTTAGCGAAAGGCAAACACGCCTATTTAAACGATCCGTTTTTCTGGCATTTTGTGGATAAAGGCACGCAGAAAATGAGTGCGCGTAATTTCTTATCAAGCAAAAAAGAACATTATGAACAAATAGGCTTTGACAAAATGAAAGAGGTTTATCTCAGTAAGATGACCGAAAAATAAAAAACGCCGGTTGATCAGAACGGCGTTATTTGTGCAAATCAATTTTAGAAGTTTGCTTATTTATCGTATCGAGGATGAACGACTAACCAAGCAATAAAATTATAGCAAAACAGTAAAAATCATCAAGGAAAACCTATGAACGACGAATTAAATTCATTATTAGACGATGTATCTACCGTATTGGAAGAATTAAAAAAAGTCGATAGAGATACCTTTATTAAACGGATATTTGAAAAACAAAATAAAGGCGAGGAAGTCAATAACACGGATGACATAAAATTTGTTTTTGAATATTTGAAAACAATCTTTTTCTATTTTGACCGAAACAAAACAAAAATCATTAAACTGATGATGAAAGACGAGCGATTTGATGACGAAGATAGACAACAGATTAATCAATTTATCAACGTGAATAATCAGAAATTGGACTGGATGATCGGTTTTATCGAACAAGCGCTAGCGGTGCATACGACAAGCCTAGATAAACAGCTCGAAGGCTTTAATCAGCGCCTGAATTAATTTATAATCATTGACAGACGCGCCTAGGGTCGCTCCCGAAAGCAAAGCACCTTACTTTGTCGGCGCGTTTCCATTCATAAGGACAAATGCAAAAGGGGCATTATATGAGTAATCTAAGAGTATTGCCTAAAAAGGCTTATTCTATCTCGGATGTCGTGAGATATATCACGATTAATCATCATATTAGCTTATCAGAAAGGGATATTCTTGAATATATCCAAAATGGTGATTTACAAGCGTCTATTTTTCTTCAAGGAAATATAAACGAAATCACCGCCATTAATAGAAAAACGATACCTAAAAAAGAGCATTTAGGCATAAGAAAAAGCAATATTTTTATAAAAATCAATCAAGCAATAACCGATTTTCAAGTTTCTTATTTTGGTGATGAATTATCTTACGAAATAAAAGCGAACAATCATTTATTCGATCTCAATATTTATCTAGATAGTCGTTATTATTTAGCAAGTTATTTTTCAGAAAACAATATCATTCAGCTTTTTAGCGGCGAAACAGATAAATTCAAACGTTTAACATTCACCAGTTATTTTAATTTACCTAAGCATATTTTTGAAAATCAAAATACAGATAATTTACTCGAAAGCAAAGTAATAAATTATTTTCCTAATATTTCTATAGCAGAAAAAGACGGTATTTATTTAAGTATTCCGGTCGCAGAAAATAAAACAAAAATATTGCTTGATGATATTTGTATATTACACGAAGATGTTTTGCGTTTCTTAGAAATGTTTTCCGTGATTGATTCCGAATCGAATTTAACCGAATTACAAAAACTCAACGAAGAAATTAACAAGAAAAATCAAGAAATCAACGCCCTTTATCAAAAAACCGAAAGTCAGAAAATAACGATTGAACAGCAAGCGAAAGAAATTAATAATTTAAAGATTGCCGCAAGCGAGGAAAATCGCCCTATTCTGCTTGGCGCTTATCGGGAAAAAGATCCGTTAAAAATAGCGATTGATATTCGACGGAAATATTGGGCTAACTATCCCGAAAATGTGAAAACTGATACACAAATCACAAATAACATTGTGCGAGATTATCAAGTCAAAAGAACGTTTGCCAAAGAAATAGAAAAAATCGCTTGCCCTATCGACAGAAGAAAAAACAAATCTTAACCTAACATATTGATTTTATTATAGCCTCCCTATATAGGGAGGTTATTTTTTTATCGCCTTGCTATAACACCGCCCTATTCCTTTAGTGCTTAAATACCTTCCGACGAAATACTTAACGGGATGCAACAGCGTACTACGCAGTTTAACAAATGGAGGGCATTTTTATGACAGACACACAAACCCAATCTAAACAGCTTATTTCAGGCAAAAAAGTCACTGAAATTGTCGGCATTGGTCGTACAAAACTCAATCTTTTAGTCAAAGCGAATCAATTCCCGCAACCTATCCGCTTTTCTCAAAATTTTATTCGTTGGGATTTAGAGGAAGTAAATGCGTGGATTGAAGAACAGAAAGAAAAACGAGTAACGCAATGAGTGATTTAAATCTGAGTGAACAAGGTGCAGACAATGCCGGTAAACGCATTTCAACAGGGATTTTATTTTTTCTTTGTTGCGGCGGACTGGCTTTATTAACCCTAGCAATAGCCTTCGGTTATTACTTGATTAAATAACGGATAAATAAAAACACTGCGGGAGCTATCCGGCTCGCACAGTGTTCGAAAGGAAAAAATTAAGACAATTTAATTGCGGGTGATTCAATATGAAATTAAATCAATTTAATTATAATATCAATGAAAACATTTCACAATCAAATTTCTTTACAAAGTGCAGTGAAAAATCCTATTATTTTCTTGCAGTCGCAAAATCGACCGCCGAGCCTGAGAACTCGAATCAATACAAGGCGAACAGTAGCACGCCATTAAACCGTGCTTTTTTTGTTCGTAACATTCGCACACCTGAAAAATTTAACCGGCTCAAAATCGAGCGTGTTAAATACACCAAAAGCAATGTGGCGGATTATATTAATAATTTGCCGAATTGTTTTTCTTCTATGGTAGCGTATGGCGGGAAAGGTTTCGCCCTTTGCTGTGTTCCTTGTATCGCAGTTTCTCAGCCCGTTATACGTTACCGCCAACACAAAAGCCTGAGAACTTTTCAAGCGGTAATTTCTACAAATCAATACAAGGAAAAACCGCAAATGAAACTATTCATTTTTGTGGCAATTCGCCGCACAGATTTAACCAACAAAACGCACAAAATCCGCATTATTGCCGAAAGTGAAATGCAAGCTCGCGCCCAATTAGCTCGGCAATTCATTCTATTTTGGGCGGGTGAAATCAATCTAAAAACTTTCCCAAAAAACACCGCACTTTTGCCGGCTGTAGAAAATAACCGCTTGCAAGGCGTCGCAGATGATTGTAGTATTGAAAGCACTACAACAGTTAACGGCTTGCGCAGTCGTCAAACAAGCGCTTTTTTTATGTCTCAAATTCCTTTCAATGGGCATTTAGCCTATTCACAAGCCGAATTTGTGACAAGGTCTATACGCCGAAATAAGGCGGAGTTTATCCGCACGAATAAGGCGAGCCGATTAACTGCGGTAGTTGAAGCCTTGTCACACCTTACACAGGACGGCAAGTCAATTTTTACTAATACAGTTAAGAGAAATTCACAAATGAAAACCAATCAAAACACCGCACTAATGCCGGTGCGTTCTACCCTATCCGTTCAACCGTCTGCGCCGGCACAAGGGGCGTTTATGTGTAATCTGAATAAATTACCAGTATTGTCAAATTCAATCTGTCGCGCTATTATCGCAAGCACTACAGCAAAAAGCGGAACCCGCACCCGTAAGACTTGCGGATTTTTATTGTCAAAAATTCATTCCTTGAACGTTCCTGTAAAATCAGGCGCGCTTTTATATATCGAATTTGCGGCAAGGTTAAGAGATCGAAATAAGGCTTTAAGCACGAATAAGATCCGCCGACTTTTTGCGGTAGTTGATACCTTGTCGCACCCTACTACGGGCGATACCTTAAACACTGTAACAAAAAGAGATCCAAAAATGAAAACCAATCAAAACACCGCACTAATGCCGGTGCGTTCTACCCTATCCGTTCAACCGTCTGCGGGGGTGCGCTATGCGTAATTTATCCAAAGAAACCGCCGATTTAAGAGCCGAACTAATCGACTTGTTGAAAGATGTTGATTTTATCGAGCATTGCCTAGTCAACGCACAAGCGGAGAAATGGCAAGCAATCGCCCTAAAAAACCTAAATAGTGCTTACAGACAAATGCAGTTATTTAGCGAAATTGCACAGATGAAAGCACAGCAAGCAGAACAAGGAGGCGAACAATGACTGATATTCTAAACATTCAAGACAAGCTTTCACAACATATCGAACAAGCAAAGGCGATCGTCGATTATTTAGCGGCGGATATAGCTTGTAATGACAGCTTTTCGGCAAACAAAGACATTATTGCAAACACCTTGTGGGCGGTGCAAACGTTGCTAGAAAACGCCTCAAATTCACAAGGCGAGTTATTCGACGCAATAAAGGAGGTTAAAAATGGCACGCAGAAAAACCATAAAAATTAAACCTTTTCAGCCCAAAGATGACCGATTACCAACGTGGGAGCAGTTAGTAAAAGCGATAAAAGAGACAGATCTCTATCTCGGCTTTGCTAAAACATACATTCACAACGGACATTTACAGGGCGCAACCCAAGCCCTGAGATCAATTAAAAGAGCAACCACAACAGGATTAAAAATCAAGGAGTAACAAAATGGCAACCTCAAAAATTAACGCACTGGCAGATTTAAAACAATGGAAAGGTCAATTTAACCAAACCAAAAACGGAGGGATTGCCCGCCTTAAACATAAGGGCGACGCTCAAAGCAATAACGCGCCGTCAAAAGCACTTGATAGCGTTCAGCCACCAAAGAAAACGCTAAAACCGTTCAACCCGTTCGCCCTGAAATTAGCGCAGTGCAATCGAATGTTCGATTTGACCCGTCAAGCGATTGAACGCTGTAAACGTGATTATCCCGATTATTACTATCACAAGCGCAAAATGGCAACGGAGTGCAACGAAATTGTCCGGCGACTAAATGACGGGCGCGCACTAATTAAACGCTTAACCGCTTATACAGCAGAGCAAGACCCGACACAACAAGCGACGATCAAAGAAAGTTTGCAAGCGATTAACTATCTTTCCGTGAAATTCAAAGAATTAGCGGACTATGTGGCGCAAGTGGACGGTAACGGCGATAAATTGGAATCGTTAGACAATAAAACCGATTTAGAGGTGTAAGAATGGGAAGATTAAAAAATGCGCCTTTGCTCGCTAAGGCGAACAATTCAAACAGCAACGCGCTCGATGAATTTTTTATCCTCGCCGGCGCCGGCGTCTGGGAATTTTACCGAGATAAAGCCAAACAAAACGGCGCGGGCGAAGGTTGGCGATTATTGTGCGATATATTCAAAATGCCATACAGCGAACAGCCTAGCGCATTGACGGATGAACAGCTTGAAAACTTATCGCAGTATCACATAGCGCCAAGCAATCGCCAGATAATCAGTATTATCGAATGTAACGAATTAACTCAAGCACAGCGCACCACAATCAGCCTAAACCTCGCCCGAAACACGCGGGCGAAAACGGTAGTATTTCGGTCGATTGCCGGCGAAATCTTGGAAAACGTCAGCGGATATGTCGAACGCTTACGCAATGACAAGGAAGTCGTCGCGCAAGCCGAAATGATTGCGCCGGAAGAAATCGATTTAAATTCTTCCGCAGTCACGGAAGAAATGCGAGTAAATGCGTTCTTAAAATGGCACGCCGAACCATTGGCAAGAGATACGCACAAAAATCAAACACTAAAATATAACGGTAGATTTTGGGAACCCTTGCAAGATGAAGATGTTAAGCGATTAATTTTAGACTTTTTCAAGGCATATCACGCCGATTATTCAATAAACCGCATAAACAAATTATGCGAATTGATTAATTTAAGTATTGACCGTTTTGAACATACTAGCAATAAATATCTAGGCTTTAATAATGGCGTACTGAATAAACTCACATTAGATTTTGAAGCGCATAAGCCGGAGCATTATCTAAAAGGCGTGGAAGATGTGGAATGTAATATTCAAGCGACCGACACACCGCACTTTTTTAACTGGCTTGATTTTGTCAGCAACGGCAATCAAGAAAAACGTAACGCCCTACTTGCCGGCTTATATATGGTTTTAACAAATCGCTATGAATGGCATTTATTTCTCGAAATTACCGGCGTCGGCGGGAGTGGAAAAAGTGTTTATTCCGAAATCGCCCGAATGATTAACGGTGAATTTAATACCGCCTATTTGACACTGGAAGATTTGGAAAGCGATAAAAAGCGCTCAATGCTAATTAATAAAAGTTTATCCATATCGCCCGACCAAAAACGCTATAAAGGTTCCGGCGAAGAATTAAAAGCTATTACCGGCGGGGGAAAAATTAGCGTTAAGATTAATTATAAAGATCCGTTTGACGCCTTGCTTACACCGGTCATTATGGTTGTCACCAACGAGCCGCTAATCTTCACCGACCGCAACGGGGGGGATTAAACGGCGCCGAGTGATAATCTTATTCGATCGCAAAGTGCCGGACGGAAAAGTTGATCCGTACTTCCTCGATAAAGTGCGGGCGGAAATTTACGGGATTGTGAAATTCTTAGCGGCGCAATTTCCTATTCCTGACGCCGCACGAAAAATTCTAGTCGAATATAAAGACAGTATCGACGCCAAAGAAACCAAAAAGCACGCCAATCATTTAATTGAATTTGCCGACGTGTTCGAGGTGCGGAAATTGCCCGAAAATCCGGACAGACAACAATTAAAGGATAACTTTAGCGGGCTAATATGGGGGAGCGCGAGAAGTACAAAACAGCCACACGAAACGCTATATCTGGCTTATCTCTTTTTTTGTGACTGTATGAATATAAAGCCGATTCCGCTTAATACATTCAAAAGCGCCCTACCGGACGCACTCAAAGAAACCGGACAACAAGCACCGATACAAGAAAGAGTTAAAGACGGCTATCTGGTAACGAATATTTACTGGAAAACGCCACACCAAGATACATTTAAACGGTGGGAAAGCTAAAAACCTAATGAAAGCGACTGTAAAAAGTCGCTTTTTTTATAGCAGTGAATAATTCCACTGAACTCAAGTATAATACAAGTGATTTAATCACTGAAAAAATTATTATACATTTCAACAAGATAACACTAAAAATAGTGAATAAGTGGAGAAGTGACTAAAAATGCTATAAAAAGTATAAAAAAACTTGCACAATTCTTTTATACTCAAGAAACTAATTAGCTAGATTTGAAACAAAAAAACCTATGTAACCACGGATGTAACCAAAACAAAAAACAAAATAAAAAATAACATATATTTCATACGGTTAAATTGAATTTCAAGTCTCGCTCAGGCACCAGTTGACTAAACAAAGCCTTGCATAACTTAACGCAAGGCTTTGTTTTTTCTAGTAAATTCAAGCTTTTTACGAATTTCTCTTATCATAGTTTAACGTCGCTAAACGGCGCTAATCGCAAATTTTAGGAACACTGTTAGTAACACTGTATATGTTTGTTATTATTTTTCCATTTATAGCGTTGTGACTTAGATCAATGAATCTAATTTTTAAGAATAGTAGGATTATAAAACAATCCAAAATCTTATATTAAGGAGAATTTAAAATGAAAAAATGGCTATTACTTTATCTACTATTTCCCTTTATGGCTGTAGCTCAAGAAACAGGAGAAAGCTGTTCTCAGATAACAGACAATGATAAACGTTTAGAATGTTATGATAGCGTTTTTATAAAACAAGATAATGATACAAATAAATCGAAAGAAATTGATAGTCAATTAGCAAAATTAATGTCTTGGGAATATAGAGAAACTAAAGATGAAATGAGGGAAACTACAAACTATTTTGCCTCTATTTTATCGTCAAATAAAGTTGAATTTTCATTTCCTTACCAAGGTGGATCGCATTTATATATGACATTAAGAAAACATTCGGAACTAGGTAATGATGTAATGTTTATTATTAGTAAAGGGCAATTCAGTTGCCGCATAAATGGCTGCAAAATATCTGTGAAATTTGATAATAATAAAGTAGAAAATTACACAATGAGCGAACCTGATAGTGGGGGTAGTGATACATTATTTATTAGCTCGTCACAGGATATTAAAAAATTTACGGATAAACTAAGAAAATCAAAGAAAGTAATCGTTGAGCTACCATTCTATGAGCACGGAAAAAAACAATTTACTTTTGATATTGAAGGATTAACTTGGTCGCATTTTTAAAGAATACAAAACAACCGCACCAAGAACCCAACAGGGCGTATTATACAAATACGCCCTATTTTATAATGCCCTCTAGTTTCCCTTCAATTTTTCAATTTCTTTACTGAATTCGTTAATATCATCAAAGCTCAAATATACTGAGGCAAAGCGAATATAGGCGACTTTATCTAATGCTTTTAATTCATTCATCGCTAAAGTGCCGACCAGTTTGCTCGGTACTTCGCGCTCTCCTGTTGCGCGCAGTTGGTGGATAATTCGGCTGATCGCTTTTTCGACATCATCGGAGCTGACCGGCCGTTTTTCCAAGGCGTGTAAAATGCCGCGTCGTAATTTATCTTCGTTAAACGGTTCTCTGCCGCCGTCGGTTTTAATTACTTTCGGTACGATAAGTTCTGCGGTTTCAAAGGTGGTGAAACGTTCGTGGCAGTTGCCGCACTCGCGCCGACGGCGAACTTGGTATCCGTCGGAAACCAAACGGCTATCAATAACTTTTGTTTCTTCGGTGGAACAAAAAGGACAACGCATAATCTTCTCACTTAATAGGAATAACCCGTTCAGTTTAGCAAAAGCATTCGGAATTTACGATATTTTTCCGTGTTTCAACCCTATTTTTACTAATTAGATCACGGTATTTTCATTCTTTAATCTTGCATATTTTCGCTTTATTTCCTACTATAATACTCAACTATTTTATATTTGGAGAAATAAAATGAAAAACGAGTTAATTTGCTATAAAAAAATGCCTGTCTGGAACAAAGATTCCCTACCGAAAATGTTTCAAGAAAAGCACAATACGAAAGTCGGCACTTGGGGAAAAGTGACTGTTTTACAAGGAAAATTAAAATTTTATATGTTAACGGAAGAAGGAGAAATCGTTAGCGAACATATTTTCACGCCCGATGTGGAAACGCCTTTTGTCGAGCCACAGCTGTGGCATAAAGTGGAAGCGCTGTCCGATGATTTGGAATGTTATTTGGAATTTTATTGTCGTAAAGAAGATTATTTCAGCAAAAAATATAATATGACGGCAACCCATTCCGAAGTGAAAAGTGCGGTGGAAATTATCAATCCTTGTAAAGTGTTGGATCTCGGTTGCGGCCAAGGTAGAAATTCGCTATTTTTAAGTTTATTGGGTTATGATGTGACGGCGTGGGATCACAATGAAACCAGTCTCCGCTTTTTAGCGGAAACCGCCGAGAAAGAAAATTTGTCAATTCGCACCGCACTTTATGATATTAATTCGGCTGCGATCCAAGAAAGTTACGATTTTATTCTTTCCACCGTTGTTTTTATGTTCTTAGATCGTGCCGCCGTGCCGAATATTATCCGTAATATGCAGGAAAAAACCCGTTCCGGCGGTTATAATTTAATCGTTGCGGCAATGAATACGCAAGACGTGCCTTGCCCGTTGCCGTTTTCGTTCACCTTCGGTGAAGGCGAGTTAGCGCAATATTATCAAGGTTGGGAATTGCTCAAATACAATGAGGAAATGGGTGAATTACATAAAACCGATGAAAACGGCAATCGGATAAAAATGAAATTCGTCACAATGTTGGCGAAAAAATCCGAATAAACAATTTGCCTTAAGATAGGATGCGGCGGCATCCTATCTTACGACGGATACCGCTTTTATTTGTGCATAAACCGCTTGTCCGACCGATAAGTTCAATTCGTCCGCCGACCATAAACTCACATCCGACCAAATTTTCTGTTCGCCGATGGCGATTTCTACGCGCATTTGATTAGGTTGTGGGAAAAGTGCGGTGATTTTTCCGGTTAAAATGTTGCGGATACTGCTTTTTTCCGGCAACCTTAGCGCAAGCGATACGTCGGACGCCATAATGCAAACACGCACTTTTTTGCCTACCGCCGCTAAACGCTCCCCAACCCACAATGTTTGTCCGTTTATATCCAAGGCACTCATATTATAGGCGGAATGATGAGATTGTACCGGCAAAGACAGCAACGCACTGCGTTCATTATTAGTTTTCCACGCGGAAAATAACGGACTTTGCCAGACATTTTCCAACACATCATAGGCTTTGACTTTTCCTTCATCCAATAACACGACGCGCTCCGCCAAACGCAATAATTCGTCCAAACTGTGCGTCACATAAAGAATCGGAATCTGAATTTCCTTGGATAAAGTTTCCAAATAAGCTAATAATTCGCGTTTGCGCGGCAAATCCAGTGCAGATAACGGCTCATCCATCAACAAAATTTCCGGCTCGGTTAATAGCGCACGCCCAATCGCGACCCGTTGTTTCTCGCCGCCGGATAAGGTGATCGGGTAACGTTTCAATAAATGCCCGATACCTAATAGCTCGACAATACGCTCAAGTTTCGCTTTATTCTCTTTTTTGCAACCGTAACATAAATTGCCTTTCGCCGTATAATGCGGAAACAAGCGCGCATCTTGAAAAACATAGCCGATATGCCGATGATTCGGCGGTAAATTAATCCCGCGTTGCGTATCCGTTAAAGTGCGGTTGTTTAAACGAATAAATCCTTGATCCGGCGCGATCAATCCGCCGATTAAATTGATCAGCGACGATTTTCCCGAACCGGATAACCCGAATAACGCCGTGATACCTTGATTTGGAATCTGTAAATCGGCGGCAAAATCCAGTTGCCCCAATTTCTTCCTGACACTAATCTCTAACATCCGTTTGTCCTAATTTTTTTTGCGCACGTTTTGCCAACCATTCCGAAATCAATAATGAAACCAACGAAATCAAAATGGCGATAAAACACAATCTGGCGGCGGCATTTTCCGCGCCCGGTGTTTCAATAAAGGAAAACATTGCCAACGGAATGGTTTGCGTGACTTTCGGGATATTCGACACAAAGGTAATTGTAGAACCAAATTCGCCTAATGATCGCGCAAAACCTAAAATTAATCCGGCTAAAATCCCCGGCAATGAAAGCGGTAAAGTAATGGTGAAAAAAGTTCTGATACCGGAGGCGCCTAATGTGCGCGCCGCTTGTTCCAATTTAAAATCCACGCCTTCCAACGCCAATCGAATCGAACGAACGACCAGTGGAAACGACACGATCGCCGACGCCAATGCTGCGCCGTACCAGCTAAAGCCGAAACTAAAATCAAACCATTGCAACAAATGTCGCCCGATTACGCCGTTGCGTCCCATTGTCACCAATAATAAATAACCGATCACAACCGGCGGCAATACCAAAGGCAAGTGAATGATCCCGTTTAAAACGGATTTTCCCCAAAAATTTTTCCGCGCTAATAACCACGCAATAAAAATCGCAAAAGGTAATGCGGCAATCACAGACACTACAGCGACTTTTAAACTCAACATAATCGCGTTGATTTCAGGCTGGGACAAATGAAAATAATTCAATAATGAGGTCAACATAGTCTATTATAATTTTTATCCGACTCGATTAAAAAAGATCGGCGGATCATTGACCCGCCGAACCGATTATTTCGCAGAAAAACCGTATTGTTCAAAGATTTTTTTCGCTTCATCGGTTTTTAAATAATCAAAAAAGGCTCGACTTTCCGGATTATCGTGACCGGCAATTACCGCTGCCGGATATTCTACCGGCGGATGAGAACCGTCAGGGAAAGTCGCCACAACTTTCACTTTTTGACTTGCCGCCGCATCGGTCGCATACACCACGCCTAACGGTGACTCGCCTTGCTCGACTAACGCTAAGGCTGCACGAACGTTATTTGCGCGCGCAAGTTTATCTTCTAAATCGTCCCATTGGTTTAAATAAGTGAATGCCGCTTTCGCATATTTTCCTGCCGGAACGTGTTCCGGATCACCGACGGCCAAATAAGTGCCTTTTAATGCCGCTTGCCATTTTTTATCGGTTAAATCCACCGCACTTGTTTGGCTTTTTTCCGGTGCGATCATCACTAATTTGTTGCCGACCAAATCAAAACGGCTGTCCGCCACAATCGCATTTTTTTCCGCTAAAAAATCCATCCATTTTTGATCCGCGGAAATAAATAAATCCGCCGGCGCACCTTCGGTAATTTGGCGAGCAAGCACGGAAGAAGAAGCAAATGAAAAATCAATTTCTCCTTTCGGATTGGCTTTCAAATATTCCGTTTTCACGTTTTCCAACGCATTGGTCATCGACGCTGCGGCAAATACGGTAATTTTCGCTTGTGCGTTTAAAGATAACGCCGCACAAGCGACCGCTAAAGTTAACATTGTTCTTTTAAACATCATTTACTCCGTTAAGGGTGAATAAAAGTTGTATATAAAATTATATAACGAATTAAAAAATAAAAGCTACATAAAAAAATGCTTTACATTAAAATGTGATCATCGTCTCTACGATTTAGGATAAATTATGTCGGAAACAGAAATTCTTCTTACAATCAAATTGCAACAACAGCTTTTTGTGGAGCCAAAACGGATTCGATTACTTAAAGAAATTCAGCAATGCGGTTCTATTAATCAGGCGGCAAAAAATGCCGGCGTAAGCTATAAAAGCGCTTGGGATCATTTGGAAATGATGAACAAAATCAGCCCGAAACCGCTATTAGAACGTAACACCGGCGGCAAAAACGGCGGCGGTACGGCATTAACGCATTATGCCCGACGACTTTTACAACTTTATGATTTATTGGAACAAACGCAACAAAAAGCCTTTGAAATCTTGCAAGATGAAAGTGTACCGCTAGGTAGTTTACTGTCGGCAACCGCGCGTTTTTCTTTGCAAAGTAGCGCAAGAAACCAATTTTTCGGCAAGGTTTCCGCCTTGCGACAACAAGATATTCATTGTTATGTTTCTATCGAATCGGATGATTTCACTCAACCGTTAATCGCCTCCATTACTCAGCAAAGTGCGGTACGTTTACAGCTTGTTTCGGGCAAAGAAGTAATGGCAATGATCAAAGCGCCGTGGATTAAGATTTATCCGAACCGTCCGGATAAAGCGCATAACTGTTTTCCAGCGACAGTCAATGCGATCACGGACAAAGGCGAATTTAAAGAAATCATTCTGACATTGGGTCAACATATCCAATGCTGTGCAACGGCAAGCCACGAAGAAACTTTTACCATCGATCAAGAAGTTTATTGTTATATTGATCCGGAGCAAATCGTATTAGTAACGTTATATTAGGGCGAGTGAACTTTTCTACCTTATGATCAGCTTGCGACTAATTTAGCCTCTCCGGACTGTATAAAGTGGCGGAGCAGTTCTGCTATGGGTAACTGATTCCGACAGCAGATCGCTGTCGGGCAAATTCAATCATAAAAAAACCTATAATAAGCTACTATTACAGGTTTTATCAAAGATTCGAAACGGAAATTAATTCTCACAAAATAGACGATGTAATAATTTAATAACTTCTTCGGATTTTTTATCGTTAATATAATATCGTCTTTCGCGATGATGAATTTCGCAGTCCACTAACCCCGCTTCACGCAGCACAGCCAACTGATTAGACATTGCCGCTTGCGGAAGATTAATCAACTGCGTTAATTCGGTGACATTGCGATGCCCCTCGGATAAGCAACATAATACCGCCAACCGATTCGGGTTTGCCAAAACTTTTAAGAAAATCGCCGCTTCCTTGCTTTTTTGTAAAATATCATCCATTGATACCGCCCTTTTCTGCTTATGTTATTGTAATTATTCTAACATTCTCGCATTATTCGAGCAGATTTTCTTTGTCAAAGATCATAAAATGACATTCCGTTTCATTTTATTTATTCACTTTTTCCAATTTAGCCAAGGCGGCAATCAACCACTTAATTCCTTGACCTTGAAATGCTACTTGTAGGCGGGTGTTATTTTCCGCCCCCTCCACATTGATAATCGTACCGAAACCGAATTTTTCGTGTTTGACTTTTTGCCCGATTTTCCATTCGTTATCGGATAAAATCGGTGTCTGCGCAATGCCGCTGACTTGGCGGTTATAGGCTCGTGTCACCGTTCCGCGCAAACGAATTTCGCGAATGCATTCTTGCGGAAGTTCGGCGATAAATCGTGACGGCAAATGACGTTCTTCTTTAGCATATAAGCGACGACTTTCCGCATAACACAGCGTCAGTTTTTGTTTCGCGCGTGTAATTCCCACATAGGCTAAACGCCGTTCCTCCTCCAAGCGTCCCGGTTCTTCAAAGGATCGAAAACTTGGAAACACACCTTCTTCCACGCCCACAATAAACACGCGGGCAAATTCCAGTCCTTTCGCGGAATGTAACGTCATCATTTGCACGCAATCTTGATGCGGCGAGGCTTGTTCTTCCCCCGCCTCAAGCGAGGCGTGCGTTAAAAAAGCGGTTAATTCCGTCATTTCTTCCGCATCGTCCGGCTTAATAAATTCACGCGTCGCACTGACCAATTCCTCCAAGTTTTCTATCCGCACTTCACCTTTTTCACCTTTTTCCTGTTTATACATTTCATATAAACCCGAATGTTTGATGACAAAATCCGTTTGTGCGAACAATGGCATTTCCATTGTGTCTTGTTGTAAAGAATTCACCAGTTCGAGAAAACGTAACAAGGCGGTCGCCGCACGACCGGCAAGCATATTTTCTCGAATTGCAATTTGCGTCGCTTGCCATAAAGTAATTTGACGATCGCGGGTTAACGCACGCAGAATTTCCAAGGTACGATCGCCGATACCACGCGGCGGCGTATTAACGACCCGTTCAAAAGCGGCGTCATCTTGACGGTTGGCGATTAAGCGTAAATAAGCTAAGGCATCTTTAATTTCTTGGCGTTCGAAGAACCTCATTCCGCCATAAATTCGGTACGGAATTTTCGCTCGAATCAAGGCTTCTTCGATAACCCGCGATTGGCTGTTACTGCGATATAACACGGCACATTCGTTTAATCGTCCGCCGTTTTCCGTCCATTCATTAATCTGTCCCGCAACAAATAAGGCTTCATCCAGTTCATTAAAGGCGGCGTAAATTCCGACGGGATCGCCCTTTCCGCCATTCGTCCAAAGATCTTTACCTAGCCGATTGCTATTGTTTGATATTAATTGATTTGCCGTTTGAAGAATATTACCGGTGGAACGATAGTTTTGTTCCAACCGGATGGTTTTCGCTTGAGAAAAATCCTGTAAAAAACGATGAATATTTTCAATTTGCGCTCCGCGCCAGCCGTAAATGGATTGATCATCATCACCGACAATCATTAATTTGCCTTGTTCTCCCGCCAGTAATTTGATCCACGCATATTGAATTTTGTTGGTATCTTGAAATTCATCCACCAAAATATGCTGAAAGCGCTGTTGATAACGTTGCAAAATAACCGGCTTTTTCAACCAAAGTTCATAAGCGCGCAGTAATAATTCGGAAAAATCCACCAATCCCGCACGATCACAGGCATCTTGATAAATTTGATAAATTCGGATCCATTCCCGTTCTTGTCGGTCATTGTTATCATCGATTTGATCCGGTCGTAACCCTTCTTCTTTTTTGTTATTGATATACCAACAAGCTTGTTTATGCGGAAATATTTTTTCATCGTATTGGTGTAATTTCATCAATCGTTTGACTAAACGAAGTTGATCTTCGGCATCCAAAATCTGAAAATCTTGCGGCAATCCGGCATCGGAATGATGCGCTCTCAATAAACGGTGTGCAATGCTGTGGAAAGTACCGACCCACATTCCGAATAATTGGCGGGAAGAATATTTGGCTAGGGTGCTTTCGATGCGGTGACGCATTTCCGCCGCGGCTTTATTGGTGAAAGTCACTGCCATAATGCTGCCTTCGGGAATATTTTCGACGGCAATTAACCACGCGATACGATAAGTTAACACGCGGGTTTTTCCGCTCCCCGCACCGGCTAAAACCAGATAATTTCCCAAAGGTGCGGCAACCGCTTCGCGTTGTTTGTCATTTAAACCGTCAAGTAATTCCGAAATATCCATTATATCACCACTGTTTTTTTGTACAGTCTGATTATAGTGGATTTTTATCGAAAGGCAATAAGTGCGGTCGGCATTCGAGTAATTTTTCTCAAAAATGTACGCCGCCGAATATCAGCGGCGCGTCATTTAGTTTTTGATTCGAATATGAACGGTGATTTCTTCCCGATCGTGATAAAGATGTTTCGCTTGAATTTGAAAGTTTAATCCTTGTTTTTGCAAGTTATCTTCGAGGTACTGCAGGCATTGTCTCACTTCGGCATAACGTTTTTTCATCGGTAATTTCAAATTAAAAATCGTTTCGCGACACCAACCGTTAACCAGCCATTTACAAATTAATGCGGCGATACGGCTCGGTTGTTCGACCATATCGCACACTAACCAATCGATTTTGCTGCGTTTCGGCGGCTGGAATTTAAATCCGTCTTCCGAACAATGCTCAATGCGTCCGGTTTCGTGCAAACTTGCCGCCATTTTGCCGTGATCAACGGCATAAACGAATACGCCGCGTTTCACCAGTTGATAAGTCCAACCGCCGGGACAAGCGCCCAAATCGACGCCGGACATTGTGTCGTTAAAACGTCGGCTTTCCTCTTCGCGCGGAATAAATGTAAGGATCGCTTCTTCCAATTTCAGTGTCGAGCGGCTCGGCGCTTCGGGCGGAAATTTTAACCGAGGAATCCCCATAAAATGCGCGGAATGATTGTCGTTGTAAGAATAACCGACATAGCAAGCATTCGATCGAATGAAAAAAATATGCAAAGTCAGACCGCACTTTTGTCCTTCCCTTTCTTTCAACCAACCTTGGTTTTTCAAGGCGTTACGCAACGGAACGGTAAATTTGCGACAGAACGCGGATAATTCTTTGGCTTCGTTGGTATCCGCCGTTTCCACGCGAACCTCACTACTTTGCCGCAATTTAATGGTTTCGTTAAGTTGTTGATATTGGGCAATAATCGGGCTAATGCGATCTTGCGGTGATAAATCCGTCAGTAAATCGGAGACCACAATCAGCTGGCGCGCAAAGATCAGTTGATTAAAAGGAATCTCTCTTGCCAGTCGATCCGCTTCTCCCGTTTGATAACATTCAAATACGACATAGCCCGCATTATCCGTCACGCGGGCAAAACCGAATATGCCTCGTTCCGCCGCTTTATCGGAAATTTCCGCAGCAACTTCTTTTTCAAATCCGATTCGACAGTATAAAATCAACTTATTCATTAATTTCTTCCCGTTTCATTTCATTTGTGATCCAATTACGAAACGCCATAATTTGTTCGTTATTTATTTTATCCAGATGATGTACGACATAAAACGATTTCGGATCTTTAAATCGAGTCGGCAAAACAACTTTGAGATTGCCGTTATTCATTTCTTGTTGAGCCAAAATTTTATTGGCGAGTACAATCCCTTGCCCGTGCACCGCCGCTTGTAGCGCCATAAACGTATGGCTAAACAACGGGCCGTGTTGAATATTCATTCCTTCCACTTGCAAATAGGTCGCCATATTTTGCCAATTATCGCGCGTGTGAATGTGGATCAAGGTATGATTTTTCAGATCATCTTTATGATGAACGGGTTGTTGCGCCAATAATTTCGGCGATGCAAGCACTAGTAAATTTTCTTCTGCCAGTTTTTCCACTTGCAGATTATCCCAATTTCCTTTGCCGTAATAAATGGCGATGTCCACTTCTTTGCTGAGCAAGCCTTCGTCTTGATCAACGCCTTTTAAACGCACTTCAATATCGGGATATTGACGATTAAATTCACTTAAGCGCGGCACCAACCATTGAATCCCGAAGGTTTGCGGTACGCTGATAGTTAGGTATTTTTCATTTTTTTGCGCCAGTAATTTATCCGTAGCGTCGGAGAGTTTGTGGAGAATTTTCGCCACATCGACAAAATACGCTTTGCCCGTTTCCGTTAATTCCAACGAGCGATTTTTCCTTTTAAAGAGTTCAATGCCTAAAAAATCTTCTAATAATTTTATTTGATGACTCACTGCAGCTTGGGTGACAAACAATTCTTCCGCCGCTTTGGTAAAACTTAAATGACGTGCGGAACATTCGAAAGCTTTCAGTGAATTCAAGGGAGGCAAACGTTTATACATAAATCTTCCCAATGCTTAAAATTTAATTTATAATAATAAAGATCCGTTTCGGATTAGTTTTTCTAATGCGTCAAATAAAAAAAATATCCTTTGTCCTATTTTTCTATTCTCACTACAATACGCCCATACTTAATGATTGGTAATTCCTTACTGGTTAAGAGTTTCGGACTTAAGTATGATGTTGTGTTTGCATATTGTTCGGGAAACCGAACGGAGTAACCTTAATTAGGTTACTTATTTCACTTCCTGTATATTTTTAAACCCTATTTAGGTTATTCGCGCCGCTCCTCTTGAGCGGCGTTTTTTTATCTGTTCACTATATCACAATTTCACTCAAATTTCTTCGCTAAACGATATAAACGCACAAAATCATCCGAAATACCGATATTTTTATCACGAACTGTTTGCAACTTTTTGAGAATGGTGTAGATTAAAAAATATTATGTCGTATATATGGTTAAGGAAATAATATGAGTAAAAATATCGATTGGAAAAATCTAGGCTTCGGATATATCAAAACCGATTATCGCTATATCGCTTACTGGAAAGACGGTCAGTGGTCTAAAGGCGAGTTGACGCAAGATAATGTTTTACATATCAGCGAAGGATCCACCGCACTTCACTACGGTCAGCAATGTTTTGAAGGATTAAAAGCCTATCGTTGCCAAGATGGTTCAATCAACTTATTCCGTCCGGATCAAAATGCCAAGCGGATGCAAACTAGTGCGCGTCGCTTGCTAATGCCGGAAGTACCGGTCGAAATGTTCGTTGACGCTTGTAAACAAGTGGTAAAAGCGAATGAAGAATGGGTTGCCCCTTACGGCACCGGCGCAACATTGTATTTACGTCCGTTTTTAATCGGCGTAGGTGATAATGTCGGCGTCAGCCCTGCACCAGAATATATTTTCTCTATTTTCTGTTGTCCTGTCGGCGCGTATTTCAAAGGCGGAATGAAACCGACTAACTTTATCGTATCCGAATACGACCGTGCCGCACCGCAAGGTACCGGCGCGGCAAAAGTCGGCGGAAACTACGCTGCAAGTTTATATCCGGGTAAAAAAGCGAAAGAACATAACTTTGGCGACTGTATTTATTTAGATCCCGCCACGCATACTAAAATCGAAGAAGTCGGTTCGGCAAATTTCTTCGGTATCACGAAAGATAATAAATTTGTGACACCGCTATCACCGTCCATTCTTCCAAGTATTACAAAATACTCTTTGCTCTATTTGGCTCAAAATCGCTTGGGTATGGAAGCTGTTGAAGGCGATGTGTATATTAACGAACTGGATCAATTTAAAGAAGCCGGTGCTTGCGGTACGGCAGCCGTTATCACACCGATTGGAGGCATTCAATACGGCGATGATTTCCATATTTTCTATTCTGAAACAGAAGTCGGTGAAATCACTCAGCGTCTTTATAATGAGCTGGTCGGCATTCAATTCGGCGATATTGAAGCACCGGAAGGTTGGATTGTAAAAGTCGAATAATAAATTCATAAAAATTGGGCCTACGCGCCCAATTTTTTTCACGAAAATCCACTGTTCTATAAGCACAATATGCATTAGAATAATAAGTGTTTATCTATTATTCGGCTGATGTCCTCTATGAAATTAAATTTCCCTACGATTCTAACTTTATTTCGGGTGATTCTGATCCCGTTTTTTATTATAGCCTTCTATCTCCCCTTCACTTGGGCGCCGCTGGTTACCACCGCGATTTTTTTCATCGCCTCAGTAACGGATTGGTTTGACGGCTATCTCGCACGGAAATGGAACCAAAGCACGCCTTTTGGAGCGTTTTTAGATCCCGTTGCGGATAAAGTAATGGTTGTTGCTGCGCTTGCTTTGGTGATGGAATATCAACATTCTTTTTGGGTTACGCTACCTTCAATCATAATGATTTCCAGAGAAATTATTATTTCGGCATTACGCGAATGGATGGCGGAAATCGGCAGTCGAAATAAAGTTGCGGTATCGTGGTTAGGGAAAGTTAAAACCGCCTCCCAAATGCTCGCATTAGGCGGGTTGCTTTGGCGTTACAACGTGTTAATGGAAATTGCCGGTATTATTTTCTTATATGTCGCAGCAATTCTAACCGTTTGGTCAATGTTGCAATATTTAAAAGCGGCGAAAAATAATTTATTGGACGAAAACAACACCTAAACAAGCAAAAGTGCGGTGAAAATAAATCCATTTTATGGATTAATAACGGATTGTTTAAAATTTGATTTCTTTTTAAACAATCAAACAATTTTTTGAATTTTCTATTTGACTAATACGTATAAATCCGTAAAATGCACATCGTTGTTTGGCAATGTGCAAACATTCTTAAATACGCGGGAATAGCTCAGTTGGTAGAGCACGACCTTGCCAAGGTCGGGGTCGCGAGTTCGAGCCTCGTTTCCCGCTCCACTCAAGCCCGAGTGGTGAAATCGGTAGACACAAGGGATTTAAAATCCCTCGACTTTCGAGTCGTGGCGGTTCAAGTCCGCCCTCGGGCACCATTTAATTCTATTCTTATAATTCATCACTTATTCGATTTATACTTTTTATTTCGTATCTTATTACATATTTGATTTATTAAAATTTCCAACTGTTCATATTGATTATTTTTTATAAAAAGTAGATTTTATGTAATATATAAAAATATAAAGCGACCGTTAAAAATTAAAAATAATTTCTCACAATCGCTTAATTAAATATAATTTATTACAATAAAATCAAATATTACAAAGGTAATTCCGTTGTATTTTTGACTGTCTGTAAAATAATTTCTGATTTTAATGTCTTTATGCCTAATTCTTTAGTTAAATATTTCTTTTTATAAGCATAAAACTCATCTAAATCGGCAACTTGAAGTTTTAAAATGAAATCATAATCACCTGCCATTAAATGACATTCCGTAACCTGTGACAATAATTTCATTTCAAAAATAAAACGTTCTCTTTGTTTAAAATCCTCTTCAAAAAAGGAACCTAAAGCATAAACCGTTAAATTACAATTTACTTTTTTCGGGCTTAAAATCGCTACATATTTATCAATGATGCCTTGTTCTTCTAAAATATTAACTCTTCTTAAACAAGCGGAATTTGATAATCCGACTTCTTTCGCCAATTCATTATTTTGTAAACGTCCATTTCTCTGTAAAGCGCGTAAAATTCGGGTATCAAGATTATCCAATACTTTATTTGCCATACAATACCTCGCTAAATGCGATTAATAAAATTAAATATTAAAAATAAAAATCAAAGATGAATTTAATAATAAATATATTCGTCATTCATTATATATAACAACTTATTAGACTCAAGGCCGTTTATTCAAATATGTGATCTAAACAGCCTTTTTATCTTTTTAAAATCAAGTATATAATTGAACTTGGATAACAAGTAAAACCGATCCTATCAATAATAACGCGCCAATCATCGGAAGAACGAATTTCACCCATTTATTAAACGGAATATGTAACATTTGTAATGTCACCAAGACTAACCCTGTCGGTGCTAGGAATAACATTGCATATTGTCCCCAGTTATAAGCCGACACAACAATATGGCGCGGAATTCCTACGGCGTCTGCCAAAGGCGCCATAATCGGCATTGAAAGCACCGCCAAGCCGGAAGAAGACGGAACAAACAATCCTAAGAAAATAAAAACGACTAATTGAGCAAGAATGAAAATACTGCCCGGCATACCGGAAACTAAATCCGACATATATGCCAATATGGTATCGGAAATCATTCCTTCGTCTAAAACAAGGTTCACCCCGCGCGCCAAGCCGATAATTAAGGATACGGCAACCAATTCGGAAGCACCTTCGGTAAAGGCATTTACGATTTCATCTTCTGTGAGTTTGGAAATGAACATTATGATAATGGTTAATGTCAGGAAAGAGGCTGCCATTTGTGGGAACCACCAACCGCCGAACATTACGCCCCAGATCATAATCGGGAATGCGATACAGAAAATGGATAAAATAATTTTTCTTCTGGCAGTGAATTCCAGCAATTTACTCGGATCATAATTTTTCATATACCGATGTTGAAATTCTTCTCTTTCATCATAGGAATAGGAAAAAGTCGGATCTGCTTTTATTTTCCGGCAATACCAATATAGATAAACAATTACGCAAGCGGAACCTAAAATTAACCCGACAGTGCGAAAACCGATACCTTCCGTAAATTGAATACCGGCGGCGTTAGAAGCGATAACGACGGAAAACGGATTAACCGTTGAAAATGCCGTTCCCATTGAAGAAGCAAGGAATATCGCACCGACGCAAACAATCGCGTCATAACCTAATGCGATGAAAACAGGGACTAATATCGGATAAAAGGCGACGGCTTCCTCCTCAATACCGCAAGTCGTACCGCCGATAGCCATTAATACGCAGACGCTAAAGACGATAAAGAATTCATTTCCTTTCGTTCGTTTTGCTAACGCCGTCAAGCCCGCATTAAACGCACCGGTTTTATTAATAACACCGATCATTCCGCCCAGCACAAAAATAAACACCATTACATCCGCCGCTTCAATAGTCCCTTCCACCATACTAATGGCGATATCTTTGATACCTTTCGGATTTTGTTCGACACGTTGATAAGATCCCGGAATTGCGACCGGTTTTCGTATAGTACCTTCGGTAAAATTTTGCAACTCAATTTTAATATTTAATTGATCTAAGGTTTCTTTTGTCGGAGGTAAAACGCGATCCGGTTGTTGGTATGTTTTTACGACGAAATGATTTGTTGAAGAATTATAAATCAATTTGGAATAAGATCCCGCAGGAATAATCCAAGTTAATCCGACGGCAATAATTAAAATAACAAATAAAATAGAAAATGCCGTAGGGAATTTAAAAGCCTTTTTTGTACTCATAATAAACTCCTTGTCATAATACCCTTTTATAATACGGGAATACGACACCGTATTCCCGTTAATTTTAAATTAATAATATTCGATCTCGGAGACGCTATTCGTCACTCTCGTGCCCGCTTTACCTTTTACGATATCAACAATATCGGATAAGGAACCGATCACGGCATCTTTTCCCGTTTGTTGCACAAAATTAACCGCCGCTTGAACTTTAGGCCCCATTGATCCTGCGGCAAACTTCATTGCGGAAATAACATCAGGAGAAACTCTGGCAATAGCTTTTTGTTCAGGCTTGCCCCAATCTAAGAATACGGCGGAAACATCCGTAGCAATAATAAACAAATCCGAATCAAGATTTTCTGCTAACAGCGCCGAGCATAAATCCTTATCAATCACAGCTTCGACACCTTGCAAATTACCTTGTTCATCATAATAAGTCGGAATACCGCCTCCACCGGCACAAATCACAATGCTACCTTTTTCAAGCAACCATTTCACCGGACGAATTTCAAAAATACGCTTCGGTAACGGGCTCGGCACAACACGACGATATTTATCGCCGTCTTGCGCAATCGCCCAGCCTTTTTCTTTTGCTAAAAATTCCGCTTCTTCTTTGCTATAAACCGGACCGATCGGTTTCGTCGGATGGTTAAATGCCGGATCATCCCGATCCACTTCCACTTGAGAAAGCAAGGTGGCAAAAGGCACTTCGAAAGGCACTAAATTACCTAACTCTTGTTGAATCATATAACCGATCATCCCGACGGATTCGGCGCCCAACACATCTAACGGATAAGTCGGCACATCTTTATAGGCAGCACCTTGCAACGCAAGTAACCCCACTTGCGGCCCATTACCGTGTGCAATAACCAATTCATTATTAGGATAAATTTTTGCGATTTGTTCGCAAGCGATACGCACATTCTGACGCTGATTTTCCGCCGTCAAAGGCTCTCCTCGTCTCAATAATGCATTACCGCCGAGTGCAATGACAATTCTCATATGTCCTCCTAAATTAAGCTGGCAACCATAACCGCTTTAATGGTATGCATCCGATTTTCGGCTTGTTCAAACGCCACATTCATCGGTGATTCGAAAACATCCTCGGTCACTTCAATACCGTTTGCCAATTCCGGATATTTTTCCGCAATCTGGCGACCAACTTTCGTTTCGCTATTATGGAATGCCGGTAAACAATGCATAAATTTCACTTTAGGATTACCGGAACGTTGCATTAATTCAGGCGTGACTTGATAAGGTAACAATAATTTAATCCGTTCGCCCCAAGTTTCCAACGGTTCGCCCATTGAAACCCAAACGTCAGTATGGACAAAATCCACATCTTTAACCGCTAAATCAATATCTTCCGTGACGGTAACGCGCGCGCCGCTTTCCGCACCGAATTTTTGACACATTTCAACCAGTTCCGCATCCGGTAACAATGCCTTCGGCCCGCAAATACGCACATCCATTCCCAATTTCGCGCCGATTAATAATAAAGAATTTCCCATATTATTACGCGCATCTCCGATATAAACATATTTAATTTCGCTAAGCGGCTTGTCGCAGTTTTCAATCATTGTCAGTACATCCGCAAGCATTTGCGTCGGATGAAACTCATCCGTTAAGCCGTTAAATACAGGCACGCCCGCATAAGCGGCAAGTTCATCCACAACCGATTGTTTAAATCCGCGATATTCAATGGCATCATACATACGACCCAACACGCGCGCCGTGTCTTTCATACTTTCTTTATGACCGATTTGCGAAGAAGTCGGATCAATATAAGTGACTTGAGCGCCTTGATCATAAGCTGCCACTTCAAACGCGCATCGGGTGCGCGTGGAGGTTTTTTCAAAAATCAACGCAATATTTTTGCCTTTTAACACTTGTTTTTCATTACCCGCATATTTTGCGCGTTTAAGATCTCTTGATAAGTCTAATAAGTATTTAATTTCACGCTCAGAGTGATTTACTAAACTTAATAAGTGTCTGTTTTTAATATTAAAAGCCATAATAAATTCTCCCTAATGTTTATTTATTCATACTTGTCGGTAGTGGTTTACTACGTTGGCTATAATAATTAAAAGCGAATTGAATTTGATTGCGTAATAAAAAGAGTTATGTAAAGATTTCGCATAAAATTCGAATTTTTCATTCGATTAACACATTTAATGCTAATCTTGAATAATAAACGTTATTTTATTTCATAAAACAAAACGGCCGCACTTATAAAAGTGCGGTCGTTTTATTAAGAAAAATGGTCATTAAAATGACCATCTGATATAGGAGAGATTAACCGCCGGATAACTTAACCTTAAAGCCTTTTTGTTCTAAGATTTGTTTAAGTAATTCCCGCTTGTCGCTTTGAATTTCGATCGTTGCGTTTTTTACCGTGCCGCCGCAACCGCAACATTTTTTCAGTTCTGCCGCCAGTTTTTTCATCGTTTCTTCATCCGAATCCAAACCGGTGATCACACTGACGCCGCTGCCTTTTCGTCCGCTGGTTTGGCGGGAAATTCGCACGATACCGTCACCCTTCGGTGGAAGGTTTTGCGGTTTTTCCTGTTTGATTCTGCCGCTTTCGGTCGAATAAACCAATACGCTATCAGACATATTATGCGATCGAAGCATTAATCGAACGTAACACTTCCGCCGGATTATCCGCTTGAGTAATCGGACGACCGATAACAAGATAATCCGACCCCGCTTGAATTGCCGCTGGCGGTGTCATTACGCGGCGTTGATCACCGAAATCAGCGCCGATCGGGCGAATTCCCGGTGTCACCAACTTAAAGTCTTTTCCGCAATGAGCGCGTAAAATTTCAACTTCTTGCGGCGAACACACCACGCCGTCCAATCCCGCTCGTTGTGTTAAATTTGCCAAACGGATCACTTGTTCCATCGGTGAAGCGTTAATCCCGATTTGCAATAAATCCAAATCTTCCATACTGGTTAAAACGGTGACACCGATTAAAATCGGCGCATCTTTTCCGTAAGGTTGAAGAATTTTTTTTGCTTCTTCCATCATTCTTAAACCGCCGCTTGCGTGCAAATCCACCATCCACACGCCTAAATCCGCTGCAGAACGCACCGCTCTTGCCACCGTATTCGGAATATCGTGGAATTTTAAATCTAAAAATACATCAAAATGGCGATTATGAAGCTGTTTAATAAAATTTGTTCCGAGCGTCGTAAACATTTCTTTACCGACTTTTAAACGGCATAAGCTCGGATCAATTTGATCAACAAGCGCTAAAGCTTGTTCTTCTTTTTCATAATCTAATGCAACAATGACTTTACTGGTCATAACATCTTCCTTCTTAAGATTAATTGTGTTCGATTCCACGAATAGGCTTAATGCTTTCCCATTGACGACAAGACGGGCAGCACCATATTAATTTATGCGTTTGATAACCGCAATTTACACAACGGTAATCGAATCCTTGACGAATTCGTTCCCCCACCATTTTATGTAATAAAACCAAGCTATCTTTCGCGCGTCCGTCCTCCGCATTATCAATTTGATATTGAATAAAACGATGAAAAACAAAGGTGCTCGGATGCTGGTTAAGTTGTTGATACAATTTTGTTTGTGCGGCAAGCGTGCCGTCTTTTTCCGCAATTAAATCGGCAAGCGCCAAATCCACGGCACTATTATGACAAATTTGGCTGGCTTTAATCAAAAATAATTCGAAATTATCTAACTGAGATAATTCTTGGTAGCAAAATTTTAAATCCGATAACACTTCGCCGATATAAGCAGGATTCTGCTCCAACACATTTTCTAAATTTTTGACCGCACTTCGGTAATTTTTTTGTTGAATAAAGACATTCGCCAATAACATTGAGGCACGCACGCAAGTCGGAGAAACTTTCAGCGCCGTATGCAATATTTCGACCGGATCCTCTTTAGCCTCGACGGATAAACTCGCCGCATATTCGCAATAATAATGTGCCAGTTCGATATTGTCTTCTTTCGGTGCGATTTTCGCCAATTTTTCGGCGACATTCACCGCCTTTTTCCATTCTTTTGTTTTTTGATAAATTACGGCAAGCTGCTGTAATGCCCCTTCCGCAAATTCGGGTTCGTCCACCAGCATTATATACAAGGCTTCCGCACGATCATAAAATCCGACGGTAATAAAATCTTTCGCAAGTTGCTGTTTTGCCAAGAGTTTTTGTTCAAAGGTATAATTCGGACTGCGATCCAATGCTTGGTGAATGCGTAAAGCGCGATCCACTTCGCCACGCGAACGAAATAAATTGCCGAGCGTTAATTCGGCTTCAAATTGGGAGCTATTTTCGATTTCATTTTCCGTTTCTTGTTTTTGTAGCATATCCAAAAACAAGTCAACCGCTTTTTCCGGTTGATTAGAAAGCAAGAAATTTACCCCGGTAACATAATCGCGGGATAATTTATTGCTAATATCTTCCTGATCTTTTTTAGCGCTGCGATGTCCCATATACCAACCGTAAGCGGCGGCAATAGGTAAAAGAAGGAAGAGTAATTCCAGCATTATTGTGCAGCCTTGTCTCGGCTGGTCGTCAATTCGTTAATTTGTAATGTTTGACGTTTAACTTGACGCGCCAACGACATATTTTTTAATTTTAATTTGAGATAGAAAAAGCCGGTAATAAACCACCCTAAAATTAAGCCCAAACCGAATAAAATCGCCACTAAGGTCGAAAGCTGAATTTCGCTTTTTGCAATAATGTAATTAAAGGAAATCACTTGATCGTTATTAGCGCCGACGGTAATAGCGACTAAAATAACGGCAAGTAAAATAATAAAGCCCAAAATATATTTAATCATCGGTATTTCTCCCTAACAAATCCGACTATCATTATGCCAAAAATACAGACAAAAAACGACACAAAAGTGTCGTTTTTACGGTTAGCAAAATAGTTACGCTTGAATGTCAACGCGTTCTCTCAGTTCCTTTCCCGCCTTAAAGTGCGGTACGGATTTAGCTTCTAATTTGACCGGATCACCGGTTCTCGGATTACGCCCTACACGAGGTTGACGAAAATGCAATGAAAAACTTCCGAATCCGCGCACTTCAATGCGTTCACCGTCTTCCAACGTTTGCGACATTTGCTCTAAAATTTCTTTTACCGCATTTTCAATATCTTTCACCGCTAACGTCGGATTTTTTAGAACCAAATTTTCAATAAGCTCTGACTTCGTCATAGTATTCTCCTAACCTTTTTACGATGAGTGTAGAAAAATTCCTACACTCATCATTTTAAGGGAACTTACAATTATTCGCCTTTAGCAGCTTTGAATGCTTCAGCCATTGCGTTCGGAATTGCAACGTCTTCTTGTTTGTTCACGCTGGCAACCGCTGCCGCTTCTTCCGCTTGGTCTTTCGCTTTTACGGATAAGTGAACGATACGCGCTTTACGATCTACGCCGGTATATTTGGCTTCAACAACGTCACCAACTGCAACTTCGCCGGTTAAATCAGCAGCACGGATATAACCTTCCACGCCGTTATCCAATTCGACTTTAGCACCTTTTGCGTCAGCTTCAACAACTTTCGCGCTCACTACTGCGCCTTTTTTGTTGACTGCAACGAAGTTATTGAACGGATCTTCTTCAAGCTGTTTGATACCTAAAGAAATGCGTTCTTTGGCAGAATCCACTTGTAATACGACTGCAGCGACTTCATCACCTTTTTTGTAGTTACGAACCGCTTCTTCACCCGGAACATTCCAAGAAATGTCAGATAAGTGAACTAAACCGTCGATACCGCCTTCAAGACCGATGAAGATACCGAAATCAGTGATAGATTTGATTTTACCGGAAACTTTATCACCTTTGTTGTGAGTATCGGCAAATTGCAACCACGGATTAGGTTTGCATTGTTTTAAACCTAAAGAAATACGACGACGTTCTTCATCGATTTCCAATACCATTACTTCAACAACATCACCAAGACTTACGACTTTAGACGGATGAATGTTTTTGTTTGTCCAATCCATTTCAGAAACGTGAACTAAACCTTCAACGCCTTCTAAGATTTCAACGAAACAACCGTAGTCGGTTAAGTTGGTTACTTTACCGGTTAATTTGCTGTTTACCGGATGATTTTCAGCGATTGCCGCCCAAGGATCTTGACCTAATTGTTTTAAGCCTAAAGAAACACGGGTACGATCTTTGTCGAATTTCAATACTTTAACAGTGATTTCATCACCGACATTCACGATTTCGCTTGGGTGTTTAACACGTTTCCAAGCCATATCGGTAATGTGTAATAAACCGTCAACACCGCCTAAATCAACGAATGCACCGTAGTCAGTCAAGTTTTTAACCGTACCTTTCACTTCCGCGCCTTCGGCAAGGTTCGCTAAGATTTCTTCGCGATCTTGGCTGCTTTCGGATTCGATAACCGCGCGACGTGAAACAACGACGTTGTTACGTTTTTGATCAAGCTTGATGACTTTGAATTCTAATTCTTTACCTTCAAGGTGTAAGGTATCGCGAACCGGACGAGTATCTACTAATGAACCCGGTAAGAATGCGCGAACACCGTTTAACTCAACTGTGAAACCGCCTTTCACTTTACCGTTGATTAAACCGATAACAGTTGCTTGTTCTTCGAATGCTTTTTCCAATTCGATCCAAGATTCGTGACGAACCGCTTTCTCGCGAGAAAGTTTGGTTTCACCGTAACCGTCTTCCACTGCGTCTAATGCAACGTTGATCACGTCGCCGACTTTAACGTCCAATTCGCCTTGTGCGTTTTGGAATTCTTCAGCCGGAATACGCGCTTCGGATTTTAAACCTGCGTCCACATAAACGAAGCCTTTTTCGATAGCGACGACTGTACCGTTAACGATTGAACCTAAACGGGTTTCAAGGTCTTTTAATGATTCTTCAAATAGTTGAGCAAAAGATTCTGACATAATTAATCTTCTAAATATAGTTAATAACGTCCACTTCATATCCTTAGAAAGTGGGGCTGATAATAAAAGTTCATTCCATCCTTGAACGAACGTATTTCATTTGATTTAAGCCGTTACACCGAGCTTTTTTCGAATATAATCAAGCGATTGTTCGATCACTTGCTCGATACTTAATTCGGTGCTGTCGAGCAATAATGCATCCTCGGCAGGTTTAAGCGGCGCCACAGGGCGATTTCTATCACGAAAGTCGCGATCTTTTATCTCGGCTAAAATCTGTGCAAAGTTACCATTAATCCCTTTATTTTGCAACTGTTTATAACGTCTTTTCGCTCTTTCTTCCGCACTGGCATCTAAAAACAGTTTCACTTGCGCATTCGGAAATACCACCGTGCCCATATCACGCCCGTCCGCAATCAGCCCGCCGTGTTCGGCAAAATTGCGTTGCAGCTGCAAAAGTGCGGTGCGAACTTGCGGAAAAACTGCGATTTTCGATGCCGCATCCGCCACTTCTTGCGTTCGAATCAATGCGCCGACAGATTCCCCTTCCAAAATAATATCCACTTCGCCGTTCACCGGTTGAAAACGAATATCCAATTCGCTCGCTAATCGCGTCAACTCGGCTTCGCTATCCAAAGGCACATTCTTTCTCAATGCGGCAAGCGCCGTGACGCGATAAATCGCCCCGCTGTCCAATAAATGAAAATTCAATGCCTCCGCCAACGCATAACACAACGTGCCTTTACCCGCACCGCTCGGCCCGTCAACAGTAATTACGATTTTTTCCGCCATAATTTATCCTTGATTAAAAAGCCGGTTAATTCGCACCGCCGCAGATTCGAACATTTCATAACGTTTACGATACATCGAACGCTTTTTACTTTGAATTTCTTGCAACGGTTTCATTTCGATTTTTTTCGGCAACGTCCAATAACCCGACGAATTAAGAACGGCACCGTTTTCTTGCCAAAAACTATTATAATCGAAAAGTAGCTTGGTCGAATCGTTCCATCGATATTTCGTTTGATTTTTATGCGCAATGCCTAATAATTCGCAATCTAAGGTTTGAGCAAGCATTTTAAACCCGTTGATTAACATAAACATCGGGCGTACGCCGTGTAATCGTTTGGTTGCCGCCCGAACGGATTCTTGCGCTTGCGCGTCATTCGGTCCTTGAATCGATGCGATAAGTAATTTATTCGGCGCTAAAAAGGTAAAAGAAGCATCATAAACACTCTTTTGTTCGTGATCGGCAATATTCAACGAAAAAAAGCCTTCGAAGGGATCAATTTGATTAATATTCAGGTATAAATTTAATTCCTCGGTTAATTCCGCCAATAAAATACGCCCGTCGTTCACTAACTTTTCCGCGTGCGCCGCCGAAAAATTTTGTTCTGCTGAAACAAAATTATCGATAATCGCATTCAATCGTTGTTCCGTATTGAAACGCTTATCGCAATATTTCGACAATAATGTATTCATCCGATAAGGCGTTTGTACGAATAACGTCGCCCACAACGGATGTGCGGTTAAAAAATCTACTAATTTGAGAATGTGCCGTCGGTATAATCGGGTACGAATTTTATAGCGAAAATAATCTCTCATCCGCTTATTTAAGCGTTTTTCGTGCGGATGCATTTCGTTAAAAGTCGGAAAATGAAATAATTGTGGCATAACAAATTAATCTGAATGTCAAAATGACTAAAAATCATAGCAAAAAACCACCGCACTTTAAAGACCCTTTAAGTTTCAATTAGTTAAATGCAATATTTTTCTACACTCTTATTTTTTCATAAAAAATAAAACATTATTGCTACAAAATTAGCATCAGGATCTTGATATTTAGTGCATTTAGGGATAAATTACGCACAAAGTGTAGCATATACATAACATTTCATCGTTTCAATGTTAATTAAGGGGAAATATGGAAAGCATCGGCAAAGAATTCGAATTAAAACGACAAGGCAAAATCGCCCGTTTAACCAACCGCACTTTTAAATTCGACGCACGAATTAAAGAGGGCTGGTTTTCCGCCGTTTATTTTCTTAAAACGAAAGAAATCATTAAGCAACGTCGTCCGAAACAGCAAGTGACAATGCAATTCTTCCAGAAAAAAGATGCGATTTTATGCGGTGTGGATGAAGCCATTGCGCTATTACATACCTTTGCGGAAAATCCGCAAGATCTCAAAATTTGGGCGTTAAACGACGGCGATAAAATTAAACCTTTCGAGACGGTTTTAATGGTCGAAGGTTTTTATGAAGATTTCGGTTATTTGGAAGGCTTGATCGACGGCGTACTGGCGCGTCGCACTTCTGTGGCGACCAATGTGTATAACGTAGTGCAAGCCGCCGGTGATAAACAAGTGATTTTTATGGGCGATCGCGATGATCATTTCTCTCAACAAGCCGGCGACGGCTATTCCGCTTATATTGGCGGTGTCGCGGCACAAGCGACGCACGCAATGAACGAATGGTGGGGCAACGAAGGTGTCGGTACAATGCCGCACGCCTTAATTCAGCTCTTCGACGGCGATTTGGTCAAAGCTTGCGAAGCCTATTTAGCCACTTATCCGAAAGATAATTTGGTCGCCTTGGTGGATTATCATAACGATGTTATTACCGACAGCCTCAATGTCGCGCAACATTTCGGCGATCGCTTATACGGCGTGCGTTTGGATACGGCGGCGAATATGGTGGATCAATATTTCTTACGCAATCAACACGAATTCGGACAAGAAGATTTACGCGGCACCAACGTTAGTTTGGTGCGTCGTTTGCGTGAACATTTGGATGCGGCGGGCTACCCGAAAGTCAAAATTATCGTCAGCGGCGGCTTTGACGCCGACAAAATTCGCCGTTTCGAAAGCCAAAATGCGCCAGTCGATTCCTACGGCGTCGGTTCCAGTTTATTGAAAGTGAATATCGGTTTCACCGGCGATTGCGTGCGCTTAAACGGTAAAGAACAAGCGAAACAAGGACGTCGCTATAGCTTTAATCCGCGTTTAAGTGCGGTCGAATTTTCCACCGTTTTAGAGGATGAATAAGAAAAATGCCGAGCAAATTTTCCGCTTTTCTCGCGCGCCAAAACGTTCGCTTCGATTTACGTCGTTACAGTATTGACGCAATGAATTTTATGGCGTTGGGCTTATTTTCCTCGTTAATTATCGGATTAATTCTAAAAAATCTCGGCACTTGGTTAAATCAGCCTTGGTTAATCGAACTCGGCGGTCAATCGCAAAGCGCAATGGGCGCAGCAATCGGCGTCGGTGTAGCATATGCATTACAGTCGCCGCCGTTAGCGCTACTTGCCAGCGCTACTACCGGCATTCTCGGTGCGACACTGGGCGGGCCTATCGGCTGTTTTGTTTCTGCGTTAATCGGCGCGGAATGTGGCAAATTGGTACATAAAACGACGCCGATAGATATTCTCATCACACCCGCCGCTACATTAATTGCCGGATTCGCCACAGCAAAACTAATCGGACCGTTCCTCGCCGTATTAATGCAAGAAACCGGCGCGTTGATTATGTGGGCGGTGGAACTGCATCCGATTCCGATGAGCATTTGCGTATCGGTCTTAATGGGAATGATCCTCACCTTGCCTATTTCCAGTGCCGCCATTGCAATCACCCTTTCCTTAAGCGGATTAGCCGCCGGCGCCGCAACAATCGGTTGTTGCGCGCAAATGGTCGGTTTCGCCGTAATGGGTTTCCGTGAAAATCGCTGGGCGGGATTGTTAAGCCAAGGTTTAGGTACCAGTATGCTACAAATGCCGAATATCGTTAAAAATCCTAAAATTTGGATCCCGCCGACTCTTGCCGGCGCTGTGATCGCACCTTTTGCTACGGTTTGGTTTCAAATGCAAAATATTCCCGCCGGCGCCGGAATGGGCACCAGCGGACTGGTCGGTCAAATCGGCACGCTCAACGCAATGGGCAATTCCCTATTTGTTTGGAGCGCCATATTGTTATTACATTTTATCTTACCCGCCGTTCTCACCCTATTTTTTGCCGCAATTTTGCGCCGAAAAGGTTGGATTCGTTCGGGCGATTTAACGTTAACCGTTTGATTTAAAAATAAAACGAAAGGAGAGCAAAATGGAAAATTATTTAACCTATCTCTTACAATGGTTAGAACAACAACGCCTTGAATACGGCGCCAAAGGTTATGTCATCGGCATTAGCGGCGGTATCGATTCCGCCGTCGTCGCGCATTTACTCACGCGCTGCGACGCACCGGTGCAAGGCTTAATTCTGCCGTCGGAAACCACTTCGCCGCAAGATATTGCCGATGCTTATGCCGTAGCGAAAAGTGCCGGTTGTCCGGTATTGGAAGTGCCAATCATTGAAACCTACCGCACTTTTATGCAAACAATGCAACCTTTGTTTAATCAGCAAGCGGAACGACAAAATGTAATCGCAGGAAATTTACAAGCACGTTTACGAATGATCTCGCTATATACTTACGCGCAAAGCAATCAGGCGATTGTGGTCGGCACGGATAATGCGGCGGAATGGCACACCGGCTATTTCACTAAATTCGGCGACGGCGGCGTGGATATCGCTCCGCTGCTACATTTGCGCAAAGAACAAGTATATGAATTAGCGAAATTACTTAACGTACCGCAACAAATTTTGGATAAATCGCCGAGTGCCGGATTATGGCAGGGGCAAACCGACGAAAGCGAAATGGGCGTCACTTATCAAGAAATCGACGCCTTCTTACGCGGCGAAAGCGTGTCGGAACAGGCATTAAAACAAATCGAATTTTGGCATAACCGCTCGCACCATAAACGTCGTTTACCGGCAACGCCGAAACCGCTTGATTAATTTTTTATCCTAGCACGGCAAAGCCGTAAGTCAGATAAAAAAACACCGCACTTTACAAAGTGCGGTGTTTTTTATGCAAGATTATTTTTTATCCAGTTGCGGTAACATAGACTCTTTGCCGACCGTTAATAAACCGGTATTGGTATAAATACCGAGTTTATCGCGGGTGTCCACAATATCAAGGTTACGCATTGTTAATTGACCGATACGATCGATCGGATCAAAAGGTGCGTTTTCCACTTTTTCCATACTCAAACGTTCCGGATGATAAGTCATATTCGGTGAAGAAGTATTCAAAATAGAATAATCGTTACCACGACGAAGCTCTAAAGTCACTTCGCCCGTTACGGCGCGCGCTACCCAACGTTGTGCCGTTTCGCGCAACATTAAAGCTTGCGGATCAAACCAGCGACCTTGATATAACAAGCGACCCAAACGCAAACCGTTGATACGATATTGTTCGATCGTATCTTCGTTATGAATCGCCGTCACCAAACGTTCGTAAGCGATATGGAATAATGCCATTCCCGGCGCTTCGTAAATACCGCGTGATTTTGCTTCGATAATACGGTTTTCGATTTGATCGGACATTCCTAAACCGTGGCGACCGCCGATACGATTCGCTTCCAAGAATAATTCCACAGCATCGCCGAAAGTTTTGCCGTTTAAGGCGACCGGAATCCCTTCTTCGAAACGCACGGTCACTTCTTCGGCTTTCACTTCAACTTCTTCTTTCCAGAACGGTACGCCCATAATCGGGTTCACGATACGAATGCCGCGGCTTAAAAATTCCAAATCTTTTGCTTCGTGCGTTGCGCCGAGCATATTGGAATCGGTGGAATAAGCTTTTTCTACCGACATTTTATAATCGAAACCGTTGGCAATTAAAAATTCGGACATTTCTTGGCGACCGCCCAATTCGTCGATAAATTGTTGATCCAACCAAGGTTTATAAATTTTCAAATTCGGGTTGGTTAATAAACCGTAGCGGTAAAAACGCTCAATATCGTTACCTTTGAAGGTACTGCCATCACCCCAAATATTCACATCATCTTCTTTCATTGCGGAAACCAACATTGTTCCCGTTACCGCACGGCCCAAAGGTGTTGTGTTGAAATAGGTCACGCCGCCGGTGGAAATATGAAACGCACCGCATTGAATCGCCGCGATCCCTTCGTGCGCTAATTGTGCGCGACAATCGATCAAGCGAGCGTTTTCCGCGCCGTATTCCATCGCTTTACGCGGAATCGCATTATAATCATCTTCATCCGGTTGACCTAAATTCGCCGTATAAGCATAAGGCACGGCGCCTTTTTGGCGCATCCATAATAATGCCGCGCTCGTGTCCAATCCGCCGGAAAACGCGATGCCGACTTTTTGTCCGATAGGAAGATGTTGTAAAATTGTGTTTGACATAGTGAGACCTTTTCTATATTTCGAGGTTAAAGTTAATTATATTATGCATAAACAACGGATTTTTGTAAATAAAAATTCATTTTTTATACATAAAAATTCATTTTCTAATTTTTAACGTTCCGTCGGTAACATTAAATAAGGATCGGGATATTGATATACGAAGCCCAATTCCTGACTAATTTTATCCGCTTTAATAATCCGCTGCGGATCCTGTGCCGAGCAAATAAAGTGCGGTAATTCTAAACCGAGTTTTTCCGCCGTCTGCGTATAATAATCACTGCGGGTCGGGTGTTTTGCCGCCGATAAATGATATAGGCGCTGATAACTCGGCGTTTCAAGCAATAACTGAACGGCTCTAGCGCAATCGTCAATATGCACCAAATTCACCGGACTGCCGCCCGCCGTAATGTCTTGTTTTCCCGCCAGTGAATAAACCGGATGACGATCATCGCCGACCAAGCCGGCAAAACGAATAATATCGCAATCGATATCGGTTAAACCGAACAGCCAGCGTTCGATTTCCACTAATGCCTTACCGATATCACCGGCAGGTTGCGGCACGATATTTTCATCAAACTCGCCCGATATTTCAGGAAACACCGACGTAGAACTAATGAAAATAATATGCTGAACATTATGTAATAACGCTTCGTTAACCAAATTTTTCACGCCTTGTACATAATGGTTCAAGTCGAAAAAATATTGGCTCGGGGGAATATTAATCACCAACGAATCGACGGAAAGCAATGCGGTCAAATCATCGGGATCAATATTTAAATCCGGCGTAAGTTCCAAATGATAAGCTTCCAAACGCAACAAACGCATTTGCTCGGCACCTTCGTGCGTGCGCTTACTACCTTTAACATCCCAACCTAAATTCTTCAAATGGCGCGCAAGGGGCAAACCCAGCCAGCCTAGGCCGACGATTGAAACGGATTTCATACTGTACCTTGTAATTTTATGTTAACGCGCATCTCGCGCCTCGCAAAAATTACTATTCCACAACCAAACTAAATTAATGTCAAGACAAGGGCGAATCAAATTCGCCCTGCTCCGTTATTTTGTTAATAAATCCAACGCTTCTTGATATTTATCAACGGTTTTTTGAATCACGTCCGCCGGCACTTTCGGCGCAGGCGGTTGTTTGTTCCAACCGCTGTTTTCCAACCAATCGCGCACGAATTGTTTATCGAAAGACGGCGGATTCGTTCCTTCTTGATAGGTATCGATCGACCAAAAACGGCTGGAATCCGGCGTCAATACTTCGTCCATTAAAGTCAACACACCGTTTTCATCCAAACCGAATTCAAACTTCGTGTCACAAATAATAATACCCTTGGTTAACGCATATTCCGCCGCCGCCGTATAAAGCGCAATGGCTTTTTCTTTCACTTGCGCCGCCAAATCCGCGCCGATTAACCGTTCGCATTCCGCATAGCTGATGTTAATATCGTGATTGCCTACTTCTTCTTTGCTGGACGGGGTAAAAATCGGCGCCGGCAATTTACTGGCTTCCACTAAGCCTTTTGGCAATTCCAAACCGCAAATCGTACCGGTTTGGTTGTAATCTTTCAGTCCGCTGCCGGTTAAATAACCGCGTACGATGGATTCGATTTTGATCGGCGTTAAACGTTTACAAACCACCGCGCGATCTTTGACTAAATCCGCTTCTTCTTTCGGCAACACGTCATAAACCGTTTCGCCGGTAAAATGATTCGGCATAATATGCGCCAATTTGTTAAACCAAAAATTCGAGATTTGCGTCAAAATTTCGCCTTTACGCGGAATCGGATCATCCAAAATCACATCAAACGCCGACAAACGATCCGTCGCCACCATTAACATCCGTTTATCGTCAATTTCATATAGATCCCGCACTTTACCGGAATAGATTTTTTTCAAGCTGAGTTGTGTCATTTGCGCTACCTTTTGGCTTATAAATAAAAAGTGCGGTTATTTTACCGCACTTTTTTCTTCGCGCAAACGTTTACGTTTTTTTTATTGTCACAATATTTCCTTTATATCGCCCTCTTTCGAACGAAGATCAAAATTCCCGCCGTCGCATTACAGAAAAAAACGTTGAGTCTCCCACTGTTTTGGGCGAAAATACGCCGTTTCTTATTCAATTAACGGTTTCATTAAATAAAATGTCATTAAACGATTATCCACAACAAGTAAACAAACGTCGCACCTTTGCGATTATTTCTCACCCTGACGCGGGTAAAACCACTATTACGGAAAAAGTTTTGCTTTACGGCAACGCCATTCAAAAAGCCGGCAGCGTGAAAGGCAAAGGCACGGCGCAACACGCGAAATCCGACTGGATGGAAATGGAGAAACAACGCGGAATTTCCATTACCACCTCCGTAATGCAATTTCCTTATAACGATTGCTTGGTAAACTTATTGGATACGCCGGGGCACGAAGATTTCTCGGAAGATACTTACCGCACTTTAACCGCGGTGGACAGCTGTTTAATGGTGATCGACTCGGCGAAAGGGGTTGAGGAACGGACAATTAAATTAATGGAAGTCACCCGCTTGCGCGACACGCCGATTTTGACCTTTATGAACAAGCTCGACCGCGATATTCGTGATCCGATGGAATTATTAGACGAAGTAGAAAACGTGTTGAATATTCATTGCGCGCCGATTACTTGGCCGATCGGTTGCGGAAAATTGTTCAAAGGCGTTTATCATTTATACAAAGACGAAACCTATTTGTACCAAACCGGTCAAGGTCACACCATTCAAGAAGTCCGGATCATCAAAGGATTGGATAATCCGGATTTGGATCAAGCGGTAGGCAACGATTTGGCGCAACAACTGCGTGACGAATTGGAATTGGTGCAAGGTGCGTCAAACGAATTTGAATTGGACGCCTTTTTAAACGGCGAACTTACGCCGGTCTTTTTCGGCACCGCGCTAGGGAATTTCGGCGTGGATCATTTCCTTGATGGTTTAACCCAATGGGCGCCGGCACCACAAGCCCGTCAATCGGACGTTCGTTTGGTGGAAAGTGCGGAAGAAAAATTAACCGGATTCGTGTTTAAAATCCAAGCCAATATGGATCCGAAACACCGCGACCGCGTTGCCTTTATGCGCGTAGTTTCGGGCAAATATGAAAAAGGAATGAAATTAAAACACGTTCGAATCGGTAAAGATGTAGTGATTTCCGACGCGCTCACCTTTATGGCGGGCGATCGCACGCACGCCGAAGAAGCCTATGCCGGCGACATTATCGGTTTGCACAATCACGGTACGATTCAAATCGGCGATACTTTTACGCAAGGCGAAGATCTAAAATTTACTGGCATCCCAAACTTTGCGCCGGAATTGTTCCGCCGTATTCGTTTGAAAGATCCGCTAAAACAAAAGCAATTATTAAAAGGCTTGGTACAACTTTCCGAAGAAGGTGCGGTGCAAGTTTTCCGCCCGCTAATGAACAACGATTTAATCGTAGGCGCGGTGGGCGTATTGCAGTTCGACGTAGTGGTTTCCCGTTTGAAAACCGAATATAACGTGGAAGCGGTGTATGAAAACGTCAACGTCGCCACCGCCCGTTGGGTGGAATGTGCGGACGCGAAAAAATTCGAAGAATTTAAACGCAAAAACGAACAAAATCTTGCCCTAGACGGCGGCGATAACCTCACCTATATCGCACCGACAATGGTGAATCTAAATCTGGCGCAGGAACGTTATCCTGATGTGACCTTCTTCAAAACCAGAGAACATTAAAAATCCATTTAGGTTTATATGGCGGCTAAGGAAATTAGCCGCCATTTTTTTGCCCGCTAATATCCAAAAACTTAACTTCTTTCTACTTAAATTGTTTATTTATAGAACAATTATTGCGCAAAAAAAAACGATTTATAATATCCTTGTAATTTATAAGATTACAAATAGAACTAATCTCTCATTTGTACAATAAATTCATTTATTCAAATCTACAGCATCATTCATTTACAAGGAATTTCATATGTCTCTAGAACAACAAGAAAACATATATCAACAAACTAAGGCAAAATTTAACGAATTAATGCCTTTATTTGAAAAAATGTTCGCACAATACAATAAACTGGACAATCAGGCGGCAGAAATTAATAATGAGCAAAAACGTCAGTTAGACCAAAAAATAAATGAACTCAACAAAAATCAAGAAAAAGAGCTAGAAAAATATAAAAATACGAATTCTTTAAGAAACAAACTTAGCAATAGACTGGAAAACAGCAATTTTTTCAATTTACTGGCATATACGCAGATCATTGCACTAGTGCTTTTTTTTATAAATCCAAATATACAAGAAACATTATTTTACTCACTAAATATTGAAGGTGAATTTATATCTATTCTCTCCGACATTATCAATTTCTTTGTCATATTTTTAGTATTATCTATTCTCTATTATAAAACCGGTTTTATAATGAATAAAAAGATTGCCATTTTAGTTTCTGTAGCAATATTTTTATTCCACCTAAATAATATTACCAATGGTCATATAGCTGAAATCATAGCGCAATATCCATCGTTTATCTTACAAGGATTCATACTTCCATCTATTGTCATCCCTATTTTGTTAATATTTAGCTTATTAATGCTAAAAGATAGAAAAAAATTAAAGACGTTAGAGGAACAATCTAAAAAAATAGACCAAATCAAGTTAAAATATAAAAACTTAGCGGCTCAAGAAACGCAAAATTATAATGCTGAACATAAAGCACTCAGAGAAAAAATGCTTCTAACGGATTTTTATGCTGAGGCGGAAAAAAATCCTGAATTTAAACCGTTATTTGATTATATCCCTAAAGAATTTTTATCTTTAAATATCAAAAATTGGACGCCTATATATGCAATAAAACTGATAGAAAGAACCGACTTCTATCAACTTAATCAAATTATTCAATCAAAACGCGCTTACTCTCTGACTGAAGCAATCAGAGCCTTAGATGAACAAAAACATCGAGAAAAATTAGAGGAAAAAGCAGAAGAAGCAGAAAGAGCGAGTCAATACGCAAAAATTCAAGCTTCAGAAGCATTAAGACGAGCCGATCTAGCTGAGCAGCAAGCTAGACAAGCTGAATGGAAAGCTAGACAAGCTGAAATTAGAGCGCGCGATGCGGAATATGAAGCGAGTAAAAAATATTATTAGCTTGTAACCTTAATGCAAAAGATCGAGACTTTCGTTTCAGACTGATGACAAACCTTAATTTATTGTATTTTCAATACGGACGCACTGCGTGCGTTCAAATATACAAAGCTCTTTGTCAATAAACTAGCCGCACAAAAGTGCGGTTATTTTTTTAATAGTTTTTCATAACGTTCGTCGGTTAAGCTGTTTAAAAAGGCTTCCAAGGCATCGATTTCTTCATCGGATAGCGCCGGTGCTTTTAGCTGCGAATGCGCGATTGTCGGTTCATATTCCGCTTGCATCCAAGGTTGTCCGGTTTCCGGATTAATTTTGCGCGTCGGATTATTGTAATGATCCAAAAACAGCAACACCGTGCGCAATTCCTTAAAAACGCCGTTGTGCATATAAGGTGCCGTCACTGCCACATTGCGCAATGTCGGCACTTTAAATTTTCCTTTTTGTGCGGGATCGCCCTTTACTGCGGGATTATCCGCCAAGCCGTTATCCACAAAACCCTGCGCCAGTTGATTGTGCAAAATTAAGCGCTGATTTTTCGGCACGCCGAGATTGTAATAATGATAATTGCTGAAGGTTTCTTGCGGATGATTTTCTTGTTGCGCTTGATGACAACTTGCGCAATTCGTTCGATTTTTATCGAAAAATAACGACCGCCCTTTTTCTTCTTGCGCGTTTAATTGCGCTTCGCCGCGCAGAAATTTGTCGTATTTGCTATCAAAGGGCGCCAGTAATTTTTTCTCTTGCTGAAAAGTCGCCAAAGCATCTCCCATTGCTGCATAAACGCTTTCCGGCGATTGCCAAACCGACTCGCCGTAATGCTGGGTAAAGAGCGCTGCATACATCGGTTGACCAATCAAGCGTTTCGCCACTTCTAATTTATTCGGCATTCCCATTTCTTTCGGATCCAACGGCGGCCCGCCCGCTTGTTCGGCTAAATTTTTCGCCCGACCGTCCCAAAATTGCCCGCCGACATATTCGCCGCTGTCCGCATCAAAATAAAAACTCGGCGAATATTTACTATATAACATTGTCGGTGCATTACGATTGCCGAAAAAATGCGGATTATCGCCTTGCGACACCATTTTCTCCGCGCTGTTTTCCCGCTGATCGACAAATGCCGCATCGGGACTGTGGCAAGAAGCGCAATTTTGCGTTTGGTTATAAGAAAGCAGCGTATCGAAAAATAAAATTTGCCCCAATAATGCCTTGTCAATGCCCTGTTCCGGCATTGTTCGCGGTTCTTTTTCCAATGCGAGACTATAATGGCAAGCCGTTGCAAATAATAAAAAAGTACAAAATAAACGCATTCGTCACCTCTTAGTTCATCCGTTAACAAGCTCTAGAATACACAGAATATTCGGCAAACTCTCTACATATTTTCAGGTAGAAGATTTGATATGAATCATTTTTTTCCTTGTTTTTCGTAAAAAACGCTTTTTAGCCCGAAGATTATATCATACTATTTTAGTCGGATTTATTTTAAGCTGAAACACGGAGCGATTTTATGTCTTTAGAAAATACCTTTCAAACCGATCAACAACTTAACGCGGCAAGCTACGCGGACACTATCGATTATATTTTGACACGTTTTCACGAACGTCACAGAGAACAGCTACAAACCTTAATTCCGCTTGCGGAAAAATTGGAAAATCGCCACGGCGAGCGCGAAGATTGTCCGATGGGTATTGCTGCGGCATTGCAAAACGCCTATGCGGATTTATCCAGCCATATGATGAAAGAAGAACAAATTTTGTTCCCGATGATCAATGCGGGCAATTATGCAATGGCGAGAATGCCGATTCAGGTAATGGAATTCGAACACGACGAACACGGCGCAACTATCGAATTATTACGCTCGCTCACCAATAATATGACCCCGCCGCAAGACGCTTGCACCACTTGGCGTACGCTATATAGCGGCATCGCGGAATTCGTGACGGATTTAGAACAACATATCCATACGGAAAACAACATTCTATTCCCGCGCGTTATCCGCGAAAGCTAAGTTTTCACCGATTTAAAAAAGGCACGGATCATCAATCTGTGCCTTTCTTTTTTACTTCAACAAAATCGTCGCGCGTAACCCTTGTTGTTGTGCGGAATTCGTGTAATTTTCCAACCGCACTTGATAATGATGTAGCTCGGCAATGCGGTAAACGATAGACAACCCCAGTCCGCTGCCCTTTTCATTTTGTCCCGCCGGACGGTAAAAACGTTGACCCAGTTTTGCCAGATCCGCCGGATTTACGCCGCCGCCGTTATCTTCCACCACGATTTTATCGGCGAATAAACGCACATCGATTCGGCTTTGTTCCGGACAATAACGAATGGCGTTATCAATTAAATTGCGCAACATTAGCGCTAATAATAACGGCTGTCCTTGTCGAACGAGCGGAGTTTCGATTAACTCGAAAGTCAATTCCGTGCGGCGTTTTTGCGCATTAAAGTATAATTCGCCGATTAAAGACGGAATCAGTTTATCCCAATGAATTTCTTGCAAATTATCCAATTCTTTCAAATTATCCAAGCGCGAAAGGGTTAATAATTGCTCCACTAATTGCGTGGCGCGATCGATACCTTGGGTTAAATTCGACAAGGCTTGCGCACGCATTTTTTCATCATCGCCGGCAATTTGCGCCACTTCGGTTTGAATACGCAATGCCGCCAACGGGCTGCGTAATTCGTGCGCCGCGTCGGAGGTAAAGCGCCGTTCGCGCAATAACATCGTCGAAGTGCGGTCAAAAAATCCGTTTAAACTGTTGACCAACGGCAAAATTTCACTCGGTAATCCCTCGGTTGCTAAAGCGCGATGATCTTCCGGCATGCGCAACGCCACTTGTTCGCCCACTTTTTGCAAAGTGCTTAATTCGCGCGAAATCACCCAAACGATTAACCCGAGCAAAAACGGCAAACTGGCAAACCAAATCCACATTTGCCCGAACACCATTTTATTGATCAACTGATGACGATATTCCAGCTCTTGCCCCACGGCGATAATCAGCCGCCCGTCGCCTGCCGGCAACCAGAAAATGCGCCATTTGTCGTCGTCATCTTGCAATTCGGTATCGGCAAAGCCGCGTTTCGGCGCAAAAATAAAATTATTGCCGTTTTCACTGTCGCTTAATACCAATTCGCCCTCTCGGGTAAATACGGCAAACGCCAAAGCGTCATCTTCATATTTCGGTTTTTTAAAGTGCGGTCGTTTTCTGCCCGATATTGCGCCACCGCGATTTCGTTCGATTAAAATGCTGTGCAAATCGGACGATGCCAATCGTTTCGCCAATAAAATTTGTTGCGCGTCAAACACTTCATCCACTTGCTCGCGCACTTGAAACCACGCCACCGCCGTAGAAAAACACCACACGCCTAACGCCACCAAAGACAAAATCGCCATTAGGCGCAATCTTAAACTACCGTTTTTAAACCGTTTCATCATTTTTACCCAAGGTGTAACCGACGCCGTGAACCGTGCGAATGAATTGCTTGCCCAGTTTTTGCCGCAAATTATAAATATGCACTTCCAAAGCGTTGCTGCTGACTTCATCGTCCCAAGTATAAAGTTTTTCTTCGATAAACGAACGAGAAAGCACCCGCTCTTTGTTGTGCATAAACAGTTCCAACAGCTTATATTCGCGCGTCGTCAGCACCACTTCTTCATCACGCAAAAACACCTTGCGTTGATTCGGATCGAATTTTACTAAACTATGTTTGATAATCGGATTGGTTTGCCCGTAACGGCGACGAATCAACGCTTGCAGGCGTGCCACCACTTCCGCCAAAGCGAAAGGCTTACATAAATAATCGTCCGCACCGCGTTGCAAGCCGGTAATACGCTCGTCCAGAGTATCACGTGCGGTTAAAATCAATACCGGCACATCTTCATTATTACGCCGCCATTGCTGCAAAATATCCAAGCCGTCAAGCTTCGGCAGCGTAAGATCCAGCACCACCGCGTCATAAGGCGCGCTTTTAATCGCCTCTAAGCCGGTTTTACCGTCGGTAAACCAATCCACGCTGAAGCCTGATTTGCTTAAGCCCATTTTCAATCCGTCGCCGATTAACGGATCGTCCTCAATTAATAAAATTCGCATAATTTCTACCGCACTTTTTGTTATTCTTCCGGCATTTTATACAAAAAAAGTGGCAATTTCGCCACTTTTTATGCACAAGATTTTATTTCACTTTTTCAATATGGTGAATTTCAATTTCCGTTTTCTTCCAAGATTTATCCACTTCACCGATTAATTTCACTTCATCGTTCGGTGTAATTTCTTGTCCGCGCCACGCACGACCTTCGATTTCGACGGTAATTTCACCGCTCGCATCACGGAACAAGAAATCCTCTTTACCGACTTGTTCGACAATTTTACCTTGCAAAACAATCACTTGATCATCTTTCCAAGAAGCGGAATCCGCCACTTTCGCCACCGGTAAATTTAATGCCGGATGACGGGCTTTTTGTCTTTCTTTCACCGGATGCGCCGGATCCACAAAGCCGCCGCGCGGTTTGTCTTCGCCGCGATATTTTCTGTCACCGTGGTGTTTTTTTCCGTCGTGGAAATCACATTTCCCGTCGCGCGGCGCTGGTTGGGTGAGTGTCGGTTTATCGGCATCTTTTGTGGCGGTCGTTTGAGCATTGTCCGCATAACTAAAGACACTTACGGCGGATAGTGCTAAAATGGTCGCTAAACTACGTTTTTTCATCGTATTTCTCCTCTCAAATTCAGGTTAATTAAAACAAGACGACTTGCCTTGTTGAAACGAATTAAAACAAAAAAATATTAAGAAGATCTTAAGAACATCAAAAAAGGAAAAAATTATGCGTTGCGATAAAATGTCGGCATTTATTGTTATGGATATTGTGCGCGAAGCGGCGAAATATCCGAATGCGATTCATTTTGAAATCGGACAACCCGATCTGGCGCCTTCGCCGAAAGTCACCGAAGCCTTGCAAAAAGCCGTGCTTGATAACCGTTTCAGCTATACGGAAAGTTTGGGCATACAAGCCTTAAGAGAAAAAATCGCCGATTATTATCACCGCACTTACGGCGTCGAAATTGCGCCGCAGCGTATTTTGCTAACGCCGGGTACCAGCGGCGCATTTTTAGTGGCTTATGCCCTCACATTAAATCAAGGTGATAAATTAGGTTTAACCGATCCTTCTTATCCTTGCTATAAAAATTTCGCTTATATGATGGATATTCAGCCGGAATTTATGCCGGTAGATAAGCAAGATTGTTACCAACTTACTCTTGAACAACTGAAAAAAACCAATGTGCGCGCCTTGCAAATTTCCTCGCCGGCAAATCCGACCGGCAATATTTATACGCCGGCGCGCTTAAAAGAATTGAACGATTATTGCATTTCTCACGATATTGCATTTATTTCCGACGAACTTTATCACGGTTTGGTGTATGACGAAAATGCCGCCACTGCGCTGCAATTTAATCCGAACGCTTATGTAATCAACGGATTTTCTAAATATTTTTGTATGCCGGGAATGCGTTTAGGCTGGTTGATTGTGCCTGAAAATAAAGTGCGCGAGGCGGAGATCATTGCGCAAAATATCTTTATTTCCGCACCGACATTAAGCCAATACGCCGCGCTGGAAGCCTTTGACGAAAGCTATTTGCAAGAAGTTAAAGAAAAATTCCGCGCCCGCCGCGATTTTCTGTACGAGCAGTTAAAAGACGTATTTACCATCGAATTTAAACCGCAAGGCGCGTTTTATTTGTGGGCGGACGTGTCGAAATATACCGACGACAGCTATGAATTCGCGAAAAAAATGCTGCACGAGATCCAAGTCGCCGCCACACCGGGCATTGACTTCGGCGCAAACGGCACCAAACATTATTTACGTTTCGCCTACACCAGAGACATCACGCATTTGCGCGAAGGCGTCGAACGAATCAAACATTGGCTAAAATAATAAGGAAATCAGAATGATGTCGTTTTCCGCAAATATTCAACAACAAATTCTGCAAACCGTTAAACAGGAAGTCGTGCCGGCACTCGGCTGTACGGAGCCGATTTCTTTGGCACTTGCCGCTGCAACGGCACGCCGATATTTAAATAGCGTACCGGATAAAATTGAGGCGAAAGTTTCGCCGAATTTAATGAAAAACGGAATGGGCGTGACCGTGCCCGGCACGGGAACTTTAGGGCTAACAATGGCGGCGGCAATCGGTGCGATCGGCGGCGATCCCGATGCCGGTTTGGAAGTATTAAAACATATCACGCCGGAACAAACCGCCCAAGCCAAAGCCTTAATCGCCGAGGATAAAGTTTCCGTTTCCATTTTGGAAACCGAACATATTTTATATTCCGAAACAACTTTATTTCAAGGCGACGAGCAAGTTTGCGTACGCATTGCGGCGCACCACACCAATATTATTTATATTGCCAAAAACGGTGAAGTGCTGTTTTCTAAGCCTTGCGCGGTGGAAACCGATCATTTAAACGAAATTTTCACCGCACTTCGCGCCAAAGATATCTTTGATTTTTCGATGAATGTCGATGAAAGCGAAATTGCCTTTATTCGCGAAGCGGCAACATTAAATGAAGCCTTATCGCAAGAAGGATTGCGCAATGATTACGGTCTGCACATCGGACGAACCTTGCAAAAACAAATCGAGCGCGGGTTATTAAGTGATGATTTGATGAGCCGCATTATTATCGAAACCGCCGCCGCTTCCGACGCCAGAATGGGCGGCGCGAATTTGCCGGCGATGAGCAATTCCGGTTCCGGTAATCAAGGGATCACTGCAACAATGCCGGTTGTGGTGGTGGCACGGCACATTAATGCAACGGAAGAACAACTTACGCGTGCGCTTTTTCTTTCACATTTAATGGCGATTTATATTCATAGCAAATTGCCGAAACTTTCCGCCTTATGCGCGGCAACCACGGCGGCAATGGGCAGCTGCGCCGGTATAGCTTGGCTATTAGGCGGCTCATTTGACACCATTAGCCGCGTAATCAGCAGTATGATCGGCGATATTAGCGGCATTATTTGCGACGGCGCGGCAAACGGCTGTGCGATGAAAGTTTCCACCGGCGTCACATCGGGATATAAAGCCGTACTAATGGCGTTGGATAATACCAATGTCACTGGCGACGAAGGTATCGTGGAACATTGTCTCGATCGCTCGATTAACAATCTGTGTAATATCGCCTCACGCAGTATGCAACACACGGATCGCCAAGTGATCGAAATTATGGTGAATAAACCGAAAACATAATATCCGCACGACGAAAAGCCGATAAAAAAATACCGCACTTTTATAAAAAAGTGCGGTAATTTCAGACTGATGACAAACCTATATAATCGTTTATCATCATTTTTTAGGTGAGAGTTTACAGATGAATGTAAACGATGTCTTTGGGTTACGATGTAAACTATGTTATCAGGTTGTACCGATTGTACTTTGTCAACAAACTGAAATTACCGCTCTTTTATAGCAAAGTGCGGTAATTTTTGGTTATTTTGTAAGGTAAAACACGGAAAACGGCAATACAGCCAGCCAAAGAATTGCGCTGACACTGACGATAATCTTGAAACTAAGATGTTGAGTTTTATGGCGAAAGTGTTTCATTCCTAAATGTATGCCGATAAATCCGCCGCATAAACACAATAAAAACAGCGTTTTTTCTGCAATACGCCATTGTTGTTTAACGGCTTTTTGCTTATCAATATACATCAAAAAATAAGCGGCGATATTCACCGCCGCTAAAAAACAAGGAAGAATCCAATTAAGCATAAACAGGCAAGCGTTTACAAATCGCCAACACTTTTTCTTTGGTTTCTGCGATCACTTGTTCGTGGTTGTCTTTGTTGATGCTGTCTAACACATCGCACATCCAACCCGCCAATTCGATTACATCCGCTTCTTTGAAACCGCGACGGGTAACGGAAGGCGTACCGACGCGAATACCGGAAGTGATAAACGGTTTTTGCGGATCATTCGGCACCGCATTTTTATTCACGGTGATATTGGCACGACCTAACGCCGCATCCGCCGCTTTACCGGTTAAACCGTGGCTGACCAAATCCACCAAGAACAAGTGGTTTTCCGTGCCGTTTGACACCACGTTATAACCGCGTTGTTTAAACACTTCCACCATTGCTTTCGCGTTTTTCAACACTTGAATTTGGTAAGCTTTAAATTCAGGTTCTAACGCTTCTTTGAAGCATACCGCTTTCGCCGCGATAACGTGAACCAACGGGCCACCTTGACCGGCAGGGAACACAGCGCTGTTTAATTTTTTGTAAAGTTCTTCGTCACCGTTCGCCAAAATCAAACCGCCGCGCGGGCCGGCTAAGGTTTTGTGCGTTGTTGTGGTCACAACGTGCGCGTGCGGCATCGGGCTCGGATAAACGCCCGCAGCGATAAGACCGGCAACGTGCGCCATATCTACGAACAAATAAGCGCCAACTTCATCGGCGATTTCACGCATTTTCGCCCAATCCACCACTTGAGAATATGCGGAAAAACCGCCCACAATCATTTTCGGTTTTACTTCGTGCGCTTGTTTGCGTAACGCGTCGTAATCAATCAAACCTTCGGAAGTAATGCCGTATTGCGCCGCATTATAAATTTTACCGGAAAAACTTACGCTCGCACCGTGGGTTAAGTGACCGCCGTGTGCCAAACTCATCCCTAAAATGGTGTCGCCCGGATTTAACAATGCCATATAAACCGCCGCATTAGCTTGCGAACCGGAATGCGGTTGCACGTTGGCATAATCCGCGCCGAATAATTCTTTTGCACGATCAATGGCTAATTGTTCGACGATATCCACATATTCGCAACCGCCGTAATAACGTTTGCCCGGATAACCTTCGGCGTATTTGTTGGTTAATTGAGAACCTTGCGCTTCCATTACGCGCGGGCTGGCATAGTTTTCGGATGCGATTAATTCGATATGTTCTTCTTGACGACGATCTTCGTTTTGAATGGCTTGCCATAATACCGGATCATAGTCGGCGATGTTCATACTTCTTTTTAACATTGTTGTGTCCTCATTAGTGGAAAGTAAATAACAAATGTATTGTAAAGGCTTTATGTGCTTTTATATACACTTTTTTTAACTAAAATTCGATGCTTAATTTTCATTGCGGATATGAATTAAATTCATTTAAAGTGCACCGCACTTTTATTTTATTGCGCAATTTTCGGCTTTTCTTCTTTAATCGGCAAATTGCTAATCGCTGCTAAAAAGGCGAGTAACATATCCGCATACCACATATATTGATAATTGCCGAAATAATCCATTGCCAACCCACCCGCATAAGCGCCGAAAAACGCGCCGATTTGGTGGCTAAACAAGGCAAACCCGAATAAGGTCGCCAAATAACGCACGCCGAATAATTTTCCGATAGCGCCGGCGGTGGGCGGCACGGTTGCCAACCACGTTAACCCCAAACCTATTGCAAAAATATAAAATGTTAACGCGGTTTGCGGCATAAACAAATAAATTGCGATCAAGATGACGCGGCTTAAATACATCCAAAATAAAATATATTTGCATAAAAATCGATTCACGCACCAGCCCACAAACAGGCTGCCGACCACATTCGACAAACCGATTAATCCCACCGACCAAGAGGCGACATCGGATTGCAAACCGGCAAGGCTGACTTCAACCGGTAAATGCGTCACCAAAAATACGACGTGGAAGCCGCAGGTAGCAAAAGCCAGATGAATCAGAATATAACTCGGATTTTTACACGCGGTTTTGATCGCTTGCAATAACTTTTGTTCGCCTTCGGCATTGTGATGCGTTTGTTTCGCCGTCACGCCTTTAGTCAAATAAAACGAAAGCGGCAGGCACAATAAACTGATGATCGCCAGCGCATAAAACGTATTATTCCAGCCGATCATCGGTACGGCAATCAAGGTTTGTACCAAGGGTGCGAATAAAAACTGACCGAACGACGATCCGGCGTTAATAATACCGGAAGCCGTTCCGCGCTGTTGCGGCGAAATTTGATTCGCTGTGACACCCATCAATACGGAAAAACTGCCTGCCCCCGTACCGAAAGCAACCAAAATGCCCAAGGTTAGCACCAATCCCCAAGCGGAAATCAACATAGGCACTAGCAACCAACCGAGCACCAATAATAATGTTCCGCCCAACAATACCGGCAGCGCGCCGAATTTATCCGCCAAGCCGCCCATTATCGGCTGCGACAATCCCCACATTAACTGCATTACCGCCAATGCAAAGCTAATTTGCACAATGTTGATTTCCGTATCGGCGGTAATCGGTTCGACGAATAACCCGACGGTTAACCGCATACCCGATGTCACCAATAAAATCGCAGAGGCAATAAAGACGACAAGCCACGCGTTTTTATTATTCGATGACATTGCAAAAGTGCGGTCAAATTTACGCATTTTTCTCTCTTGCCACCGCGCGATAACCGATATCGCGACGATAGAAACGACCGTTCCATTGAATTTGTTCGGCTAATTTTAGTGCTTGTTGTTGCGCATCAAAAACCGTATTGCCTAATGCCGTAGCACAAAGCACGCGTCCGCCGTCGGTCAGTAATTTGCCTTCTTGTTGTTTTACGCCGGCTAAAAAAACTTTTTGATTTTCCACCGCACTTTGCGGAAGTCCTGTGATTTCATCGCCTTTACGATAATCGCCCGGATAACCTTCGGCAGCTAGTACAATACCTAATGCGGCGCGTTCATCCCATTGAGATTGAATTTCATTGAGTTTGCCATCGCAAGCTTTTAGGCAAAGTTCCACCAGATCGGATTTCATTCGCATCATAATCGGCTGAGTTTCCGGATCGCCGAAACGACAGTTGAATTCGATCACTTTCGGCTGACCGTTTTTGTCGATCATCAATCCGGCATACAAGAAACCTTTATACACATTATTTTCCGCCGCCATTCCGCGCACCGTCGGATAAATAATTTGCTCCATTACGCGATCGTGAATTTCCTGCGTCACCACCGGCGCCGGCGAATACGCGCCCATTCCGCCGGTATTCAAGCCTTTATCGCCTTCGCCTACACGTTTGTGATCTTGCGAGGTTGCCATCGGTTCAACATTTACGCCGTCCACCATTACAATAAAACTGGCTTCTTCACCGTCTAAAAATTCCTCAATCACTACGCGACTGCCCGCGTCGCCAAAAGCATTGCCGGAAAGCATATCTTTAATCGCAGCTTCCGCTTCTTCTAATGTCATTGCCACAATCACGCCTTTACCCGCCGCCAAACCGTCGGCTTTCACCACAATCGGCGCACCTTTTTCACGCACATAGGCAAGGGCTTTTTCCACCTCGGTGAAATTTTGATATTCCGCCGTCGGGATATTGTGACGTGCTAAAAAGTCTTTAGTAAAGGCTTTGGAACCTTCTAATTGCGCCGCCGATTGGCGCGGTCCGAAAATTTTTAAGCCGGCTTGTTCGAACGCATCCACCACGCCCACAACAAGTGGCGCTTCAGGCCCGACGATAGTTAAACCGATGTCATTTTGTTGTGCGAATTTCACTAAAGCAGGCACATCGGTCGCTGCAATAGCAACGTTTTCAATGCCGTTTTCCAGCGCCGTGCCGGCATTACCGGGCGCGACGAAGATTTTATCCGCCAGCGGAGATTGTGCGACTTTCCAAGCAAGGGCGTGTTCGCGACCGCCGTTTCCGATGATGAGAATGTTCATTTTTGTGTCCTATTTGCGTGTATAACGCCTTGTTGTTTAAATTAAATCGTGTTTCGCCGGTGGCGCCTTACTTTTTCTTTGCGTTGCCAAAGAAAAAGTAAGCAAAAAGAAGGCAACCCTACTTCGTTGCTTTTTCCTCACTTAAATAAAATTTTTTAACGGAAAATTAGCCTGATGTTCGCTTCGCTCTCGCTCGGCGTAATTTTCCTAAAATTTTATTACGTTCGGGCAACGCAGAAGGGAACCCGTTTTGTTCATTTGCTATATAAAAGTGCGGTGAATTTTTGTAAAATTTTTTAAACGCACTATATGTTAACTGTGATTTAAACCGCCATCTAAGACGCCCGAAATAAATTGAGTTTTTAGGTTAATTTTGTACTGTTTGAACGAAGCGAGTTTACAAAATTAACCGTTAAGAAAATTCAATTTATTTCGGAAAAGCGGCTTAGCAGGCTCGCCTTTCTTTTGGCTACTTTTCTTTGGCGAAGCAAAGAAAAGTATGCTCGCCCGTAGGGCGAAAGCCCGCGGCAGGCGGAATCAACAACTAGTGTCTAAAATGCCGCATTTTAGTTAACACCATCACCATATTATGTTCATCCGCTGCGTCAATCACTTCTTGATCACGCATTGAGCCGCCCGGGTGGATGACGCATTCGATGCCCACTGCGGCTGCGGCGTCGATGCCGTCGCGGAATGGGAAGAATGCGTCGGATGCCATTACGCAACCTTTCACTTCTAAGCCTTCGTCTTGCGCTTTAATACCGGCAATTTTTGCGGAGTAAACACGGCTCATTTGTCCGGCGCCGATACCGATGGTTTGGTTGTCTTTGGCGTAAACGATGGCGTTGGATTTAACGAATTTCGCCACTTTCCAGCAGAATAATAAATCTTTCAATTCTCGTTCTGTCGGTTGACGTTTGCTGACCACTTCAAGATCTTCTAAACCGACCATTCCTAAGTCGCATTCTTGTACCAATAATCCGCCGTTGACTCGTTTGAAGTCTAAGCGTTGTTGTGCAGTCGTCCATTCACCGCATTCCAATAAACGCACGTTTTTCTTCGCTTTAACCACCGCTTGTGCCGCTTCGCTTACGATCGGAGCAATGATTACTTCGACGAATTGACGTTCAACAATAGCTTTTGCCGTGGCTTCATCCAATTCGCGGTTAAAGGCGATAATGCCACCGAAAGCGGAAGTCGGGTCGGTTTGATAAGCGCGATTGTAAGCTTCCAAAATATCCGCACCCAATGCCACGCCGCACGGGTTGGCGTGTTTGACAATTACGCAAGCCGGTTCGTCGAAGGATTTTACACATTCTAGCGCGGCGTCGGTATCGGCGATATTGTTGTAAGAAAGCGCTTTACCCTGTAATTGTTTTGCCGTGGAAACGCTAGCTTCTTTCACTTCTTTTTCCACATAAAACGCGGCTTTTTGATGTCCGTTTTCGCCGTAACGCATTGTTTGTTTGCGGATGAAATTCAAGTTTAAAGTCCGTGGAAATTGACCGCACTTCGCATCTTTATCTTCTTCGTCCGCAGTGAAATAAGGTTTAACTAATTGCCCAAAATAGTTGGCAATCATCGAATCGTATTGCGCGGTGTGTTCAAAGGCTTTAATCGCCAAATCAAAACGAGTTTCCAAAGTTAAGCCGTTCGCATTTTGATCCATTTCCGCCAAAAGCGCATTAAAATCGGCATTATTCACCACAATCGCGACATCTTTGTGATTTTTCGCTGCAGAACGCACCATTGTCGGCCCGCCGATGTCGATGTTTTCCACTGCGTCTTCCAACGTGCAATTCGGTTTGGCAACGGTTGCGGCGAACGGATACAAATTCACCACTACCATATCGATCGGTTCGATACCGTGTTTGTTCATTACGTCGTCATCCGTGCCGCGACGTCCTAAAATACCGCCGTGCACTTTCGGGTGTAAGGTTTTCACCCGTCCGTCCATCATTTCCGGAAAACCGGTGTAATCGGACACTTCAGTGACCGGTAAACCGCTCTCGGCGAGCAGTTTTGCCGTACCGCCGGTGGATAATAATTTAACACCGCGCTGTACAAGCCCTTGGGCAAATTCAACAATTCCTGTTTTATCGGAAACGCTTAACAGCGCTTGACGAATCGGACGATTTGATTGCATTGAACACTTCCTTTACTGAAATATTAAAGATGAATAAAAACCGCGACATTATAACGCAAACGTTTGCTTTTATGTAGTGAAAATAACTTTTTTATAACAAAAAAGCCCGCAAAGTGCGGGCAAAATCTAAGATGGAAATAGAATTTTATTATGTAAAAGGTAAATTAATTTTTTGTTCTTTTGTTATCTAAGGCGAAAGCTCCTGCGCCGGCGAAAACGAAATACAAAAAGACTAATGAATATAATGCAGCTAATTCGCCTTGGTTAACAATCGGTAATAAAATGTTATCCGCCGCGGCGTGAATGCCGAAATAGGCGAATGCCATTTGACCGGATAATAAAAATGCTGTCGGACGCACGAATAAGCCGATGATCAATAACACACCGCCGATGATTTCCAACAATCCGCCGATGCCGTACATTGAAAGCAATTCGACTGCGCCGTTTCCGCCGGTCATTGAAACCGGAAATTCAAAGAATTTCGCCGTGCCGTGTAATAAAAACATATAACCCGCAATAATGCGCAATAGCGCTAATACATAAGGGCTTAATTTTGTGAGTGAATTCATAAAGTGTCCTTTTAAAATAAATCAATGCAAAAATGCTAAGTGAGGCTATGATAGTTTAATCGCTCTCACTTAACAATCGTGAAATCAGAAAAGGACTTTTTACTTTTAAGAAAAAATCACCTAAGGAATAACCCGTTTTGATAACCAATCGGAAAACTCTTGCGCCGACATAAAACCGCTGATGCGCGCAGATTGAATTTCCGCACCTTGTTGATCAAAAAAGATAATCGTCGGCAAGCCGATAACCTTTAGTTTTTCGATCAATTCCGTATTCGCCGGGCTATTTTTGGTCATATCTACTTGTAATAGCAGAATTTTTTCGAACTGACGTCGAACGGTCGGATCGCTAAAAGTATATTTTTCAAATTCTTTGCAGGCAACGCACCAATCCGCATATAAATCCAACATTGCAACGGCGTTCGGGTTAGTTTTGAGTAATTGCTGCAGCTGCGCGTAATCATTCACGCGTTGAAACCGAACCGAAGAAGAAATCGCCGCAGATGGCACCGCACTTTCCCCGCGCGGTTCCGTTCCCCAAAACCACGTTTGCAAAGGTTTCACCGCGATCATCGCCGCAATCAATAACAGGATGCGCAGTGCTTTACCGATGCCGTTTGCGTGCATTTGCCAAGCCGCCCACAGGAAAAACGCCGCGCCCAATAATGCCCATAAGCGGTTTTCCCATTCTTCCGGCAAGACGCGCGATAATAAAAACACCGGCAATGCCAGCATTACAAAACCGAACGCGATTTTAACATTAATCATCCACTCGCCCGATTTCGGTAAAATTTTATTACCGAATAATGTCACCGCAATAAGCGGTAAGCCCATTCCCAAGGCTAATAAATATAAGGTCAAGGCACCCGTCCAAATATCGCCGCTTTGCGCTACATATAATAATGCGCCGGACAATGGCGCCGAGGTGCAAGGCGAAGCGACCAATCCGGCAATCATTCCCATTACGAAAACACCGCCGAACGCACCGCTCTTTTGCGTTTGGCTTAACTGCGTTAATTTGGTTTGCCAAGAAGCAGGCAGCTGTAAAGTGAATACGCCGAACATCGACAACGCCAATAAGATAAAAATCACGGACAACCCGATTAACACCACAGGACTTTGCAACGCCACTTGAAACGGCAAGCCAATTAAGGCGACGATTAAGCCGAGCAGGGTGTAAGTCAGTGCCATTCCCTGCACATAGACAAAACTTAAACCGAATGCATAAAGGGTATTCGGACGCTGATTAGCGCCGATCACAATCGCCGACAACAACGGCAACATCGGCAGCACGCAAGGCGTAAACGCGAGCCCCAAACCTAGCAGGAAAAAGCCCAAAGCGGCATATTTGCTTTCGAATAAACGCGCGGCAAAGGAATCTTGCCCGCCGTTATTCGATGAAAGTGCGGTTATTTTTTCAGAAAAAATATCTTGCGTGGCATTACTTGGTTGATCAAGTGCCGCTAATTGAATAGTTTTCGTTTCCGGCGGATAACAAAAGCCTTTCGTACAGCCTTGATAAGTGACGGATAATACGGCGCTGTTCGCCAATTTCACCGCCGGCACACTCAATGCCAATTTATCGCGATAAATTTCCGTTTCGCCGAAAAATTCGTCTTGATAGGTTTCTGCTTCGGGCAACGCGACGGAATCAATTTTGCCTTGTTCATTTTCCAACAAAATTTCTTTTTTGTATAAATAATACTCCGGCGCAATTTCCCAAGAGAGTTCGACGCCGTTCGCCTGTTGCGTCGCGTTTAAGCGAAAGGCTTTGTCGGCGGTTAAAAATTTGGTTTTATTGCCGAATAAATCGGCATTTGCACCAAAAGCCGTAAAAAGAAAAAGATAAAAAAAGAAAAATTTTTTCATAATAAATACGCGTTCCTAACTAGCTTGCGAGGCATTCTAACACAAATTAACACAAACATTTTCGCTGAAACCTTATTTTTATTAGAAAAATAAGTTTGATAATTATTCTTAATTAGTATAGGATACGCCGAGAATTTATTTTTCATCGCAAAATAAGGAGAATAATACAATGAAAAAAGGCATTCATCCGGAAAATTATCGTACCGTTTTATTCTATGACAGCAACGCCAAAAAAGGCTTTTTAATCCGTTCGTGCGCCCGCACCAATAATACGATGAAATGGGAAGACGGCAAAGAATATCCGGTGTTTATGTGCGATACTTCATCGGCGTCACACCCGTTTTATACCGGTAAATCCAGACAAATCGCCACCGAAGGCCGCGCCAGCGAATTTGCCAACCGTTACGCCAAATTCGGCGCCCTACGGTCGAAATAAGGAGAAAATACGATGCAAGTGTTATCTTCATTAAAAAGCGCCAAAACGCGCCATCCGAATTGTAAAATCGTTCGACGCCACGGTGTCGTTTATGTGATTTGCAAAGAAAACCCGCGATTTAAAGCCCGTCAAGGAGGCAAAAAGAAAAGATAAGTTTTTGTGTGTGTAAGATTGAGCGTTGTTGCTCACCTATCCCTCCGGACTTGACCTCCCGCCGGAGGGATTTTTTATTGAATTTTATCCCGCCAAAATTATGATTTAGATCATAAAATCAAACGCTAATTCAACAAATTTAACATTTCTTACTTGTTACAATAATGTTGCAATTATAAAATGACACACTTAGAATACCTAAGATTAACTAGTTATAAAAAAACACAAAATTCACGAGGGAAGGAAATCAAATGATCACACCGCAAATATTGATCGTTGAAGATGAAGCTATTACTCGGAATACGTTAAAAAGTATTTTCGAGGCTGAGGGCTATGAAGTGTTTGAGGCCTGCGACGGTATTCAAATGCATAAAATTCTGTCAACGCAAGAAATCAATCTTGTTATTATGGACATCAATTTGCCGGGCAAAAACGGGTTAATGCTTGCCAGAGAATTACGCGAAAATACCGATACCGCATTAATGTTTTTAACCGGTCGCGATAATGAAGTGGACAAAATTTTGGGCTTGGAAATCGGCGCCGACGATTACATTACCAAACCTTTCAACCCGCGTGAATTAACCATTCGGGCGCGCAATTTGTTACAGCGCACAATGTCGGAACACAGCAAAGCGCCATCGCAACATATTGATCAATATCGTTTCAACGGTTGGATTTTAGATCTCAACAGCCGTTCGTTGATTAATCCGGAAGGCGAAGAATATAAACTGCCGCGCAGCGAATTTCGCGCAATGCTGCATTTTTGCGAAAACCCCGGAAAAATTCAAACTCGCGAAGAATTATTAAGAAAAATGACCGGTCGCGAATTAAAACCGCAAGACCGAACCGTTGATGTGACGATTCGCCGTATTCGTAAACATTTCGAAGATCATCCGGATACGCCGGAAATCATCGCTACCATTCACGGCGAAGGTTATCGTTTCTGCGGTGACATCGAAAACTAATCGAATTCTTTGATAAACAAAAAGTGCGGTGAAAAAAAGAAAAATTTTCACCGCACTTTTTTATTTTGATTAAAACCGACTAATCGTCATCTCCGTCGGGAATCACAGCATCCACCACTGCACCGGTGGTTTTCACCGCCACTTTGCCGACGGTTGTTGCGGCGTCAACCGCCAAGCCGACCGCCGAGGTGACGATACAACCGCCTAACAGGCTTACGCTTAATCCGATTCCTAACAGGCGAAAAATTAATTTCATACAACATTTACCTCATTGAAAATAAAAAATACCCTTGTTTGACAATTAGTCCTCGGAAAAAATTCCCAGCGCGTGCCAAATTTCATCCACTTTTTTTACCACTGCGTCGTCTTTTCGAATCGGTACGCCCCATTCCCGTTGGGTTTCGCCCTGCCATTTATTGGTTGCGTCAATGCCCATTTTCGAGCCTAATCCGGCAATCGGCGAGGCGAAATCCAAATAGTCGATAGGCGTATTTTCCACAATCGTGCAATCGCGTGCCGGATCGCTGCGCGTGGTAATCGCCCAAATCACATCCTTCCAATCACGCGCATTAATATCGTCATCGCACACAATCACGAATTTAGTGTACATAAATTGACGCAAAAACGACCAAACGCCCATCATCACGCGCTTCGCGTGTCCGGCGTATTGTTTTTTTATCGTCACGATCGCTAAGCGATAAGAACAACCTTCCGGCGGTAAATAAAAATCGACGATTTCGGGAAATTGCTTTTGCAAAATCGGGATAAACACTTCATTCAACGCTTCGCCCAATACCGCCGGTTCATCGGGCGGACGTCCGGTGTAAGTGGAATGATAAATCGGCGCTTCGCGCATTGTGATATGCGTTACGGTAAACACCGGAAAATATTCCTGTTCGTTATAATAACCGGTATGATCGCCGTAAGGTCCTTCCAGCGCGGTTTCGTTCGGGTCGATATAGCCTTCCAACACAATTTCCGCACCGGCGGGCACTTCCAAATCGTTACTGACGGATTTCACCACTTCCGTTTTATTGCCGCGCAACAATCCGGCGAAGGCGTATTCGGACAAACCGTCCGGCACCGGCGTCACCGCGGCTAAAATCGTTGCCGGATCTGCGCCCAACGCCACCGAAACGGGAAACGGCTCGTTCGGGTGCGCCGCTTTCCATTCTTGAAAATCCAACGCACCGCCACGATGAGAAAGCCAGCGCATAATCAATTTGTTTTTTGCGATTAGCTGTTGGCGATAAATGCCTAAATTTTGCCGTTTTTTATACGGTCCGCGGGTAATCGTCAATCCCCAAGTGACCAAGGGCGCCGCATCTTCTTTCCAACATTGCATAATCGGCAATTTATATAAATCCACCTGTTCACCCGAACGCACGATTTGTTGGCAATCCGCTTTGCTCAACACTTTGGTCGGCATATTCAACACTTGTTTGAATTGCGGCAAGGTTTGCCATAAATCTTTAAAGCCTTTCGGCGGTTCCGGTTCTTTCAAAAACGCCAATAATTTACCCACTTCGCGCAAGGCAGAAACTTCTTGCTGCCCCATTCCCAACGCCACGCGCTTTGCCGTACCGAATAAATTGCATAAAACGGGAATGTCATAACCTTTCGGGTTTTCAAACAACAACGCCGGCCCGCCGCGACGCAAAGTGCGGTCGGAAATTTCCGTCATTTCCAAATGCGGATCAATTTCTTGCGTAATGCGTTTTAATTCGCCTTGTTCTTCCAATAAAGCGATAAAATCGCGTAAATTTTTATATTTCATATGCTTATCATCATTAACCGATACTGCCCGCATTGTTATAAAGAATACTTTGTAATGCAAGCCTTTTTGCTATCTTTTTTAATATTAGGTAGAATGAACGCCGATAATAGACATTTAACTAAGAAGAAAAAATGACGAAAAAGAAAGTAAAAGTCGGCTCGAATACCATTGCGTTGAACAAACGCGCGCGCCACGACTATTTTATTGAAGACGAAATCGAAGCCGGACTTTCCTTGCAAGGTTGGGAAGTGAAATCAATGCGCGCCGGCAAAGCCAATATCAGCGACAGCTATATTATTTTTAAACAAGGCGAAGCCTATTTATTCGGTGCGACGATTCAGCCTTTAAGCGTTGCCTCCACACATATCGTCTGCGACCCGACGCGCACGCGAAAATTATTACTTAATCAAAAAGAATTGGCGTCGTTATTCGGCAAAGCCAACCGCGACGGTTTCACCATTGTCGCGCTGTCTTTATATTGGAAAGGCGCGTGGGCGAAGATCAAAATCGGGCTTGCTAAAGGGAAAAAACTACACGATAAACGGGAAGATATTAAAGATCGCGAGTGGAAAGTCACCAAAGATCGCATTATGAAAAATGCGGCGCGCGGTTAAGGATCCCGACGATAAAAATCACACCGAATCAAACTAAAGTGCGGTAAAAAATAAA
>NZ_PHGZ01000033.1 GCF_002795405.1 Caviibacterium pharyngocola
CCGCATTGACGCTATCCACCGTGATATTTTTCGCCAAGGATAACGACACACCTTTCGCTGTCGTGTTGCTGACGATATTGCTATCACCTTCCACCGCTAATTCATCACCCAATGCATAGGTGTTGTTGGTCGTACCGTTACCGAACTTGATCCCTTTCGCGATTTCAGCCGCATTTTTGGTGATATTTGCCGTGTTGTTGGCAATATTACCCGCGTTCTTAGTAATGTTCGCCGTGTTATTCGACACATTCTGATTCGTTGCGTTTAACTGACTAAAGTTCACCGCGTCGTTATCAGACGTGCCCGCCGTAACGTTGGTGATCTTCGTGTTACCTGCGTCAATACCGCCGGAAGATACTTTGACGTTACCGGCGGTTAAGCCGCTGCTGTTTAATACCGTACCGCCAGCCGTCACGCTGCTTAAATTGATACTATCCGCCAAAGTCAGTTTCACACCACCGTCAATAGTTTCACTCACGATATTGGCGTTGCCGGAAGTCACATTCAAGGTATCGCCCAGCTGATACTGATTCGCTTTTGTACCATTACCAAATTTAATCCCTTTATCCACCGCACTTTTCGCTTCCACTCCTTTGGTGATGTTCGCTTTTGCCGCGTCGGATAAATCGACCGCATATTCCGTGACATTATTGTCTTTCGTTGTCGGCGTCACTTTCACTTCCGACGACGCATTCGTCACCGTTGACGCATTTGCGTGCACCGTATAAACAGTCTGCCCCTTATCGCCTTTGCTTTCCGTTACGCCGGCAATATTCGTACCCGCTTTCACTTCCGTTTTCGCTGCCGCAACAGAGGTATTTAACTGGCTTAAGTTCACCGCGTCGTTATCAGACGTACCCGCCGTAACATTGCTGATCTTCGTGTTACCTGCGTCAATACCGGTTGAAGATACTCTGACGTTACCTGCAGTCAAACCACTGCTGTTTAATACCGTACCGCCAGCCGTCACGCTGCTTAAATTGATACTATCCGCCAAAGTCAGTTTCACACCACCGTCAATGGTTTCGCTTATGATATTGGCGTTGCCGGAAGTCACATTCAAGGTATCGCCCAGCTGATACTGATTCGCTTTTGTCCCGTTACCGAACTTGATCCCTTTCGCAATTTCCGTCGCATTTTTGGTGATATTTGCCGTGTTGTTGGCAATATTGCCCGCGTTCTTAGTAATGTTCGCCGTATTATTCGATACATTCTGATTCGTTGCGTTTAACTGACTAAAGTTCACTGCGTCATTATCTTCGCTACCCGCCGTGACGTTGGTAATTTTCGTGTTACCTGCGTCAATACCGGTTGAAGATACTTTCACATTACCAGCAGTTAAGCCGGAACTATTTAAAATAGTACCGCCCGCATTCACGCTATCCACCGTGATATTTTTCGCTAAGGATAAAGACACGCCTTTCGCTGTCGTTGTACTGACGATATTGCTATCGCCTTCTACCGCCAATTCATCACCCAATGCATAGGTGTTGTTGGTCGTGCCGTTGCCGAATTTAATCCCTTTATCCACCGCACTTTTCGCGTCCACACCTTTTTGGATGTTGTCTTTCGTCGCTTGGTTTAAGTCAAAGCTGACCACACCGTTATCATTCACACTCGCCACGGTAGTCGTGCCGTTGGTGAAGTTAAAGCCCGTTGCTAGGCTCACCGCTTTCGCTTCGCCGCCGTTTGCTTTGTAGCTGATATTGGTTGCGCTCGCTAAGTTGTCCGTGTTCACGGATAACACCAAGTCGTCCGTGCCCACCAAACGATCCGTGC
>NZ_PHGZ01000034.1 GCF_002795405.1 Caviibacterium pharyngocola
CATCATATTGAAATAATTATATTTTTTGATGGGCTAAAGCCCATCCTACACATAAAATACGATTTAAATGAGGTTTGTCATCAGTCTAATTATTATAATAAAATTATCATTTGCATTTACCCTCGCTCTTTCGGTGAAAATACCGATGAATTAATACCCTGTACGGCTACGCGGGCAATCAATGACATTCCAGCTTAAATCGTAACAAATAAATAATTCATTACGGCTTGCGCCGAGATTTGCTTGTTTTAAGTGCGGATTATTTTTCTTCACCCAATGAAATAATTCGTTTCTGGACGATAATTCATAGTTCGGTAATTTTAAAGTGCGGTATAATTCGCGTTGTTTTTCAAAATAATCTTGCGGATTGTTGAATGCGCACGCGCCGTGTTTTTCCCATTCGCCTTGCAATAAATTCGCGCTCGGGCTTTCGGCGAGAAATTGTTGGATCACTTCGTGATCGACCATCGGCAAATCACCTTTACAAAAGCGCGGATGATCGGCGACGCGGCGCGCTTTTTCGTTTTGCGGCCATAATCCGTGGATGACCCAGCCGAATTGTTGGGTTTTGCCGCATTGTAATTCTAAGGCGTCCGGTAGATTTTCGCCGTAGCGTTTGCGTTGCGCATCACAAAATGCCGGCGACCAAGACAGCACAAGCGTGTAATAATTGGTTTTGGCTTTTTTATTTTGCCCTATGGGATCGTTTTTCATCACATAATCGTAATTGCTGTCCACTACGGTGGAAACCGCTTGTTTATGCTGAGAAAAATAATACCAGCCGGCGAGCAAAAACATAAAAAAGCACACGACAAAAATGGATAATTGCATCGTTTGTTTTTGGTTCATTGAAATCTACCCTTATGGTTGAAACCCGCCGCTTACGGCGGATAATTAAATGCGTTTTCCCTTTCGGGTAACATATAGCGCCTATGTTCTCAAGGTACTGCGTGTCGAAATACCGGCGCTTGGCTTAAATTATTATTTAAATTTTAAGCGGGATTCTTTATAATTGCGCACTTTCATTTTACACGGGCAGCACACGGAGAAACAATGGCACTTTTAATTACGGACAAATGTACGAACTGCGATATGTGCTTGCCGGAATGCCCGAACGAAGCTATTTCCGTCGGCGCGGATATTTATGTTATTGACCCCGCACTTTGCACCGAATGCGTCGGGCATTACGACACGCCGACTTGTCAAAAAGTGTGTCCGATTACAAATTGTATCAAAACCGATCCGAACCATATTGAAAGCGACGAACAACTTTGGGAACGTTTCGTGCTGATTCATCATTCGGATCAATTATAATTCCGCCGTTATTGGCAACGTTTCGCCAATAAAATACCGGCGGCGACCGCCACGTTCAAGCCGCTTTTCAACGGATTGGCATAAGATAAATTAACCGCCTCGTCTTGGGCGTGCGCCGAGTTTGTTTCGCTTAACACCAACACCGTTTTATCGGCGAATTGCAATTTATTCAACGGCTTAGCTTGACGATTATCGCTTAAATGCACGATTTGATAACCGGCTTGACGCAATTTTTCTAATGCTTTATCAATATTATCCGTTTGTAGCGGATGAATATATTCCATTCCGCCTTCGGCAACACGCGCCGCCGATGCGGAAGCCAACAATTCCGCATCGTCGATAATAACGCCGCGCACGCCGTAAAAGGCGCAAGTGCGAATAATGCCGCCCACGTTGTGTGCATTTTTCACGCGATCCAACAGAACCAAGGTATCTTGTTTGCGCGGAATATCTAAATAGCCTTCTAGCGTGAACGGGCGGCGTTTTTTCACCAACATACAAATGCCGCCGTGATGTTCGGTGCCGCTGACTAACGCTAATTCCGCCTGATCGACCACGTGATAGGCTTTTTTATTGGCGGCGAGATAACTGAACAAATCGCCGACGCGATGCGCTATTTCCACCGTAGTCCAAACGCGCACAATGCTTTCCGGACGCTGTTGAAACAGCGCTAAACACGCATTTTCGCCGCAAAGTTTCATTTCTTCCGCGCGATTTTTCTTAATTTTCTCTGGCGCACGTGGTGAAAGCGGGCCGGTTTTCTTCGGCGCGACGGTTTGCTGCGAGCTTTTCACCATCACTTTCACATTTCCCGTGCCGCGCGCATTATCCATTACGGTTTCGCGAATTTGCGGCACCTCGGTAAATCTTTCTTGCCCTTTAAACGGACGCGCACCGCCCTTGTTTTTATCTCGAAAAGGTTTATTTTCGCGAGAATCGCGTTCAAAGTGCGGTCGATTTTGTGCTTTTTTTTCACCGACCGTGCGTTCGTTAAAGCGTTTTTCATTGGTCGATTGGCGGAAAGTCGGAGTGTTTTTGTTCATATGATTTTGCCGATAAGAGAGTAAAAGATAAATAAAATGGGCAAAAAGTCACCGCACTTTATCGGAAATTGTGAGCATTATAACGAAAAAATACCTTTTTTCTACCAAGTCGGGCGGTAAATATTGTAAACTGAATAACTAATTCTCGTAGAACGAATGAGAGAGTACGAAGTATGTTGATTAATAAAACGAAACGCGCAATGCAAAACTTGGAACGTTTGCCTTGTTTGCCGTTACGAGCGGAACAAATCGAGTTCATTTATAGCCCGGCGGAATTTAAGCAACAAATTATTCATTTAATTCGCCACGCCCAATCGCGCATTTATATCACGGCGCTATATTGGCAGCACGATGAAGCCGGTCAGCAAATTTTAGACGAAATTTATCGCGCCAAGCAGGCGAATCCCGAATTAGACGTTAAAATTTTGATCGATTGGCATCGCGCGCAGCGTAATTTGTTAGGCGCGGAAAAATCCGCCACCAATGCCGATTGGTATTGCGAGGAACGCGCGAAATATCAATTACCGCAAGACCCGAATATGTTCTTCGGCGTGCCGATTAATACGCGCGAAGTGTTCGGCGTGCTACACATTAAAGGATTCGTTTTTGATAACACCGTATTGTACAGCGGTGCCAGCATTAATAACGTGTATTTGAACCAAAGCGGGAAATACCGTTACGACCGCTATCACAAAATCACCGATAAAGCCTTGACTGACACCTTGGTGAATTTTGTGAAAAATTATTTGTTGGATCCGAGCGCGGTGTCACCGTTGGATATTTCGAATCGCCCGAAAATCAAAGACATTCGGCAAAATATCCGCTTTTTCCGTAAAAGTTTAGCGGCGGATGCGCAATATCATTTGTCTGCCTCCATTACCTTAAACGACAGCTTGACGATTTGCCCGCTGTTCGGTTTGGGTTCCGGCAATAATATTTTAAATCGCACCATTGAAGATTTATTTCAGCTGGTGGAACAAAAATTGGTGATTTGTACGCCGTATTTTAATTTTCCACGTTCATTGCAACAAAAAATTCGCCGTTTATTAGAAAAAGGTAAACAAATCGAAATTATCGTCGGCGACAAAACTGCCAATGATTTTTATATTCCGCCGAGCGAGCCGTTCAAAATGGCGGGCGCATTGCCTTATTTATATGAAAACAATTTGCGCCGATTCAGTAAAAAATTCGAGCAAGCCATCACCCAAGGGCGATTAGTGGTGCGAACGTGGAAAGACAGCGATAACACTTATCACTTAAAAGGCGTGTGGGTGGATGATCGTTATATTTTATTAACCGGAAATAACTTAAACCCGCGCGCGTGGCGTTTAGATGCGGAAAACGGTTTGTTTATTCACGATCCGAAAGGCGAGTTGAGCGAACAAGCGCAGCAAGAATTGACCTGTATTCGTCAGCACACTCGCGTTTTAACGCATTACGCCGAATTGGAAGAATTGGAACAATATCCGCAACCGGTGCAAAAATTGCTGAAAAAATTCGCCCGCTTAAAAGCGGACAAACTGGTGAAAATGATTTTATAATCGTTACTTTCAAAGCCACGCAAATGCGTGGTTTTTTATTTTCCGAATAAGGTTTTACCGAAGAAAAATAGGGTTAAACCGATTCCGATAACAATAAATCCGATGATTTGCCACAGCTGAACGGGACGTTGCGTCATTCCCAGCAAACCGAAATGATCGATCACTAACGCCGCAATTAATTGCCCGACGATAATAAAAAACAGCATATTCGTCACGCCCATTTTCGGCGCCAGAAAAATGGTAGTGAACACCACCAATGCCCCTAAAGGCCCACCGATTAGTTTCCAAAATGGTTGTTTCGGCACTTGTTGCAACGCCGTGAACAAATCGGTTTTCCACCAACAAATTAACAGCAGCAACAAAGTACCGGTGGCGAAAGACACCAACGCAGCAACCGCCGGTTGACCGATTAAAGAATGGGCGAGTTGGCTGTTTATCGCCGCTTGAACCGCAAGCGCCACACCGGCACACAACGCAATGAGAACAAAAGGGAGTAACATAAAATGCTCCTTACAATTCGATTTGACAAAATTTTACCTTGTTTACACGGACAAAAAAAGTGCGGTGAAAAATCACCGCATTTAGACTGATGACAAACCTGATTTAAATCGTATTTTATGTGTAGGATGGGCTTCAGCCCATCAAAAAATATAATTATTTCAATATGATGGGCTAAAGCCCATCCTACTCAAGGATACTTTGCCAATAAACTGAAATGCGGTGAAAAATCACCGCACTTAGACTGATGACAAACCTGATTTAAATCGTATTTTATGTGTAGGATGGGCTTCAGCCCATCAAAAAATATAATTATTTCAATATGATGGGCTAAAGCTCATCCTACTTAAGGATACTTTGTCAATAAACTAAAACGGCACATAATGTGCCGTTTTTGACTGATGACAAACCTGATTTAAATCATATTTTATATGTAGGATGGGCTTTAGCCCATCAAAAAATATAATTATTTCAATATGATGGGCTAAAGCCCATCCTACTTAAGGATACTTTGTCAATAAACTAAAACGGCACATAA
>NZ_PHGZ01000035.1 GCF_002795405.1 Caviibacterium pharyngocola
CTTCAGACGGTAAACTGAGTGGCGGTTGCGCGGTTTCGGAGCGAATATCAATGGAAGGTTGAAGACGGTTTTGTCGGGCTTGTTGCTGTTGGAGTTGGCGTTGCTGTTGATTGGTGTCGAATCGGTTTAGCTCGGATAACACCTGCGGCGGCACTTCGGCAAAGGAGAAGGAAGAACAAAGGGCACAGACTACAGCAACATAAACGGAGTTTGGTGCAGCGTTTATCATAGCGAATGACGAATGTATAAGATATCGGTTTAAATGAATATTCGCCGGCATTTCTCCGGTGAGATAACCGGCAGTAAATTTTATCGTTTTGTTAAACGAACGTTGCGTAATTTATCATCAAAGATTTTATTATGCAACTCTCAAATAAAAAATGCACTTTTTTTGAAGTGAGTTTCAGTTTATTGACAAAGAGTTTGTATATTCGGACGCACGCAGTGTGTCCCTACATAATTGGTTTTAATTTATTGAAAAATAAGAATTTTCATTTCGTTCCGTAGGGACGCACTGCGTGCGTCCGTATTGAAAATACAACAAATTAAGGTTTGTCATCAGTCTGAACCGCACTTTTATTGAAGTGCGGTCGGTTTTTACCATTTTTCCAGCGCTTTTCGATCGCTGTCGCGGCTTTCGATCCAGCGTTCGCCTTTTTCCGTGCGTTCTTTTTTCCAGAAAGGCGCTTTGCTTTTGAGGTAGTCCATAATAAATTCGTTGGCTTGGTAGGCTTCGCTGCGGTGGGCGGAGCTGATGCCGACAAGAACGATTTCATCGCCGGTTTGTAACAATCCGACTCGATGAATCACGGCGACGCGTTGAATATTCCAACGGGATTCCGCTTCTTGAACGATTTCGCGCAGGGCTTTTTCCGTCATTGCCGGATAATGCTCCAAATATAAGCTGCTGACTTCATCGCCTAAATTAAGATCACGCACTTTTCCCACAAATACCACTGTCGCGCCCACGGAACGCGGTTCGCTTAACCAGCGATAAATGCTGTTTTGATCAAAGGGTTGCTCTTGCACGCAAATTTGACTTTCCGTCATTTAGCCTCCCGTCACCGGCGGAAAAAAAGCAATTTCGTCGCCGTTTTTCACCGCACTTTCCAAAGGTGATAGTGATTGATTAATCGCAACCAGCAGTTTGTCTTGTTGTAGCGCGAGCGCCCATTTGTCACCCTTTTGCGCAAGGTGTTGGCGCACTGCTTCTGCGCTGGAAAATTCGCCGTCGAGCTGTAATTCTTCCGTGCCGACCAACTCGCGAGTTTGAGCAAAAAATAATACTTTTAACATTGTTTAACCTGATTCTAAAATTTATTCCGCTTGCGCGATAAAATGTCCGGATTTTCCACCGCTCTTTTCCAATAAACGCAACTTTTCAATCACGATGTCTTTTTGCACCGCTTTGCACATATCGTAAATGGTAAGCGCAGCGACGCTTGCGGCAGTCAAGGCTTCCATTTCGACGCCGGTTTTTCCCGACAATTTGCACAAACTTTCGATGCGTACTTGATTGCGTTCCGGCAAGGCGGTTAAGCTGACTTCCACTTTGGATAACAAAAGAGGATGGCAAAGCGGGATCAATTCCCAAGTGCGTTTTGCCGCTTGAATTCCGGCGATTCGAGCGGTAGCGAATACATCGCCTTTGTGATGACTACCGGATAAGATCATTTGTAAGGTTTCTCGTGACATCGTCACGAATGCTTCCGCGCGCGCTTCCCGCACGGTATCTTGCTTAGCAGAAACGTCCACCATATTGGCTTCGCCGTTCGCGTTGATATGTGTAAATTCTGTCATAATTTTCCTTTTTAACCGCCGATACTTGCCAAATGATTGCGCACGCCGCTGTCACCTTGGTGTAAAAAATGATGCTCGCGCTTACCTTGTAATGCGGCGGAAATGCGTGTTTGTAATAAAGAATTTTGTTCGTCCGATTGCAATAAATCGCGTAAATCGATGCCTTCTTCGCCGAACAAACATAAATGCAATTTGCCTTTTGCCGAAACTCTTAAACGGTTACAAGAGGCACAGAAATTTTTTTCATAAGGCATAATCAAGCCGACTTCGCCGCAATAATCGGGATGACGAAACACTTTTGCCGGCCCATCCAAATAAGATTTTGCTTGCTGTTGCCAGCCGTTTTGGCGCAATTTTTCGGCTAGAAGCTGTCCGGATAAATGATGACGATGAAAGAAATGATCCATTTCGCCGGTTTGCATTAATTCGATAAAACGCATTTGAATGGGTTTATCTTTAATCCAAGCCAGAAACAAATCGAACTCTTTTTCGTTCCATTCTTTCATTAACACGGCGTTGACTTTGATTTTTTGATAACCGACTTCAAAGGCTTTTTCAATACCGCGCATTACGTCGGCGAATTTATCCACGCCGGTGATTGCGTGAAAAACATTCGGATTTAGACTATCGACGCTGACGTTGATCGACGTGACGCCCGCGCGTTGCCAATTTTGTACGTCTTTCGCCATTCGATAGCCGTTTGTGGTTAAAGCAAGTTGCGTAATGCCGGATTGCGCACGCACGGTTTCCGCTATGGCGAGGAAGTCTTTGCGCAAAGTCGGTTCGCCGCCGGTGAGACGTACTTTTTCTGCGCCTAATTCACTAAAAGCGCGCACGAGACGACGAATTTCGTGCAAAGACAAAAATCCGGAGCGGACGGATTCGGGCTGATAGCCGTCGGGCAAACAATAATTGCAGCGAAAATTGCACATATCCGTGACGGATAGACGCAAATAATAATATTCACGTTGGAACGGATCGACCAAACGACCGTCACCAACGGTTTTGACGGGTATAAATTGTTGCATTAGACACCTTTCTTAAAACACGAGAGGACAAGCCGTTTCCAACGTTATCCCTGAGCAATCCGCAGATCGCTGGCATTGCCGCCTTATTTTTGCAAACTTAGGTCAACAAGCTCGGAGTTATGCGATAAAATACTTTGAAATGTATTGTAAAATATTTGTTTATATTAATATATACCCAAAATTTGATCCAGTTAACAAAACAAAAAATCTTTTAAAATCAATTATATACTTAATTATATAACGATATTGTATTTTTGACCCGAAAAAGGAACTTTCGCCTTTTTATTCGGTCGGAAATACTAAAGTGCGGTAAAAATACCGCTATTTTATGGAAGGGATACGTAATGACGGATTTAATGCGCCACAGTCGCCACGAAAATTTAGACGAAGTGAATCATATCGCCGCAATCGGCGGCGGACACGGATTAGGACGCGTGATGTCTGCGTTGAGTTTTATGAAATCGCGCCTCAGCGCCATCGTCACTACTACGGATAACGGCGGTTCCACCGGTCGAATCCGAACCGATCAAGGTGGCATTGCGTGGGGCGATTTGCGTAATTGCTTAAACCAAATCATCACCGAGCCCAGCACTGCTTCTTCCTTATTTGAATATCGTTTTTCCGGCACGGGCGAATTATCCGGTCATAATCTAGGCAATTTAATGTTGAAAGCCTTAGAAAATATGCGTATTCGCCCGACGGAAGCGGTAAATTTGATTCGAGAATTATTACACGTCAAATCCTTTATTATCCCGATGTCGGAAAGCTCCGTTCACCTCGCTGCCGCCCTGCCCTCCGGTTCCAGCATTGTGGGTGAGGTGGGTATTGATAATTTAACCGAGTTGCCGAAATCTATTTTTCTGGTTCCTTTGGTACAAGCCACACCGGAAGCCGTTGAAGCGCTTAAAAAAGCCGAGGTGATTTTATTCGGACCGGGCAGTTTTTTAACCAGTATTATGCCGCCGATTTTATTGCCGGAAATTGCCGATACGCTCAAACATAGCACGGCGAAGAAAATTTTTATTGATAATCTAGGCGTGGAACACAGCCCTGCCGCCGCGCTTTCACTAAAAGATCGAATCGATTGGATTAATGCCACGGTAGGCGCACCGATTATAGACGGCGCCATCGTGCAATACGACACCGAACAATCTTATGATCAGCTTGAAATCAAAGTAACGGCGCGTCGTTTAAAAGCCGATGATATTTCTTATCGCCACGACCGCACCTTGCTGTGTAAAGCTATTGATGATTTGTTGGGGGAATTAAATTATTAGGAGCTGTTAAGGTTTTAAGTTTAATATTTTTTAAGCACGGCAAAAAGCCATCACTGAGTTAATTGTACGCGGCGACTTTGTCACTCAAACTGACACAAATCTTAATTTGTTGTATTTTCAATACGGACCTCTTTATCAATAAACTGCGGTGGCAAAGCCACCGACTCATAATTAACCGATTGCGACCGGCGGTCGCTGTCGGATAAAAACGTTCATTCAAACTACTTTTTGGCAAACACTTTCACGTTAGTGAAGCCGTTTTCTTTTAAATATAAAGCTTGTAATTTGCTCATTACGCCGCGTTCGCAATACAACACATAGGTTTTGCTTTGATCCAATTCGCCGAAGGCGGAGGATAATTTATAAAACGGCATTAAAATCACCTGTTGATTTTCCGGTTCGAAGGGATTTTCATCGGTTTCTTCCGGACTGCGAATATCTAAAATCACTTCGTTATCGGCTAAAACGGATACCGCATCCACTGCGACGACTTCTTTTTCCGTTTGTTCGGCGATTTGGCGAATATCCAAATATTGCGCATTTTCCACCGCACTTTCCAACACGGCAAAATTAAAATGAGTTTCTTCGGCGATAATTTTTTCGCGCACCGCTTTCACCGTCGGATTTTTCGAAATCACTCCGCAAAATTCCGGCATTGATTTGGCAATATCGTCCGTGCCGATATGTTTCGCCATTGCGATAATTTGTTCTTTGTCGTGCGTAATTAACGGGCGCAATACCAATGTGTCCGCGGCTTCGTCGATTAAGCGCAAATTGGTTAAGGTTTGGCTGGAAACTTGTCCCAGCGCTTCGCCGGTGACAATCGCCTGAATACCGAAACGCTCGGCGACTTTGCTTGCCGCGCGCACCATCATTCGTTTTAATACCACGCCCATTTGACCGTTATCGATTTTCTCCAGAATTTCGCCCACCACTTGTTCGAAATTTATCGCCACAAAGCGGACTTTATGAGATTCGCCGTAACGTTGCCAAATGTGGTGCGCCATTTGTTTCACGCCGATTTCGTGCGTTGCGCCGCCTAAATTAAAGAAACAGTAATGCACGCGCGAACCGCGACGAATCAGCATATAACTGGAGACACCGGAATCAAATCCGCCCGAAATCAACGAAAGTACGTCTTCTTGCGTACCGATCGGATAACCGCCGATCCCTTCGTAACGCGCGTTGATCAACATCATTTTGTCGTCTTCAATATCAATGCGCACTACCATATCCGGCTTGGTAAGCTTCACTTTGGCGCTTTCAATATGTTGATTCAATCCGCCGCCGATATAACGCTCCGCGTCGAGGGAGCTAAAACCGTGTTTGCCTTTGCGTTTTACCCGCACGCAGAAGGTTTTATTTTCCAGCTGCGCACCGACTTCTTGTAAGGTTTGTTGAAAAATATCGTGCAAATCGGTGAAAGGTTTTTCATTCACTTCTAAAAAATGATGAATACCGGGAATACGTTGTAACAACTCGATTAAGTGCGGTCGATTTTCTTCATTTTTTGACCGCACTTCAATGTAATCCCAATGGCGCACCACCGCCACGCTGTCATCATATTTATTCAGAATATTACGAATATTGCCGGTAAGAATTTTAACGAAACGTTTACGCACGCTTTCGCTTTTGATCATTATTTCTGGGAATAATTTAATTACAAATTTCATTTTTCGTGTTCACTTTGGTGGAATAAAAATCGGCGGTATTGTACAACATCTTCTTCGAAAGCCCAATTTTCTTTATTACTTGGTTATTTTTCGTCGGTCAATCGACAAACAATGGGCAAAAATATGGATCACTTCACAAAAATCGTAGTATTTTTTAACAATAATCTAAAAATACAGTACAATAACGCCCTTACCCGTTTTAACAAAAGGATAATGAAAATGGCACGCAAGCCGGCTGAAAAATCGGAATTGGATTTCGAAACCGCGTTAACTCAACTGGAAAATATCGTTGTTCGTCTGGAATCCGGCGAACTACCCCTTGAAGAAGCGTTAAAAGAATTTGAAGACGGCATTAAATTGGCGCAACTTGGTCAACAACGATTGCAACAAGCAGAACAGCGCATTCGAATTTTATTGCAAAAAAGCGATGATGCGCCGTTAAGCGATTATCAACCCAACGAATAAGCGGTGAGCGATGTATCAATTCCAGCAAGATCTTTCACAATTACAGCAACGCATTAACGGATTTTTAGAAAATCGCTTTTGCGCCATAGACAGCTCGCCTTCTCCCTTGGCGGAGGCGATGAAATACGGTTTGTTGCTCGGCGGCAAACGGGTTCGCCCGTTTTTGGTCTATGCCACCGGACGAATGCTCGGCGCGGAAATGTCGCAACTGGATTACGCGGCGGCGGGCATTGAGGCGATTCACGCCTATTCTCTCATTCACGACGACTTACCGGCGATGGATAACGATACACTGCGCCGCGGCAAGCCCACTTGTCATATTGCGTTTGATGAAGCCACGGCGATTTTAGCCGGTGACGCATTACAGGCTTTCGCCTTTGAAATGTTAAGCGCCGCGCCGCAACTTTCGGCGGAGCAAAAACTCAAATGGGTTTCGACCTTGGCGACGGCATCAGGCATCGGCGGAATGTGTTTAGGGCAAAGTTTGGATCTTCTTTCCGAACACAAACAGGTGAATTTAGCCGAATTGGAACGTATTCATCGTAATAAAACCGGCGCGTTGCTCAGCGCGGCGCTACAGCTCGGTTTTATCGCGTCGCCGCATTTTGCCGATCGTGATTTGGAAGCTAAATTACAACATTATGCGGCGGCAATCGGTTTGGCGTTTCAAGTGCAAGACGATATTTTGGATATCGAAGGCGAAAGCGAAGCGGTCGGGAAAACTATCGGTGCCGATTTGGCGGCGGATAAAAGCACTTATCCGAAATTGTTAGGACTCGACGGCGCAAAACAAAAAGCGCAAGAATTATATCGACAAGCTTTGGCGGCATTAAACGACGTGCCTTTTGATACAAGCGCATTGCGTGCCTTAGCCGAATTTATCATAAATCGAAAAAGTTAAACGTTAAAAACAACGATATTGATGATCGTACGACAAAACGCATAAAGTGCGGTTAAAATTTAAAATGTTTTGGAATTGAATCATAATGCAAAATTACCCTCTTTTATCACTTATTAATTCACCTGACGATTTGCGTCTTTTAAATAAAGATCAATTACCGCAACTCTGCCAAGAATTGCGCGGTTATTTGTTGGAAAGCGTCAGCCAAAGCAGCGGGCATTTGGCGTCCGGATTAGGGGCGGTCGAATTAACCGTCGCGTTGCATTATGTATTCAAAACGCCGTTCGACCAATTAATTTGGGATGTGGGTCATCAAGCTTATCCGCATAAGATTTTAACCGGTCGCCGCGATCAAATGCCGACTATTCGCCAAAAAGGCGGGCTTCATCCGTTTCCTTGGCGCGAAGAAAGCGAGTTCGACGTATTAAGCGTCGGACACTCCTCCACTTCAATCAGCGCCGGTTTAGGTATTGCCATTGCCGCACAAAAAGAAAATGCGGGACGCAAAACCATTTGCGTTATCGGCGACGGCGCGATCACCGCCGGAATGGCGTTTGAAGCGCTAAATCACGCCGGTTCGTTGCATACGGATATGTTGGTGATTTTGAACGATAACGAAATGTCGATTTCGGAAAATGTCGGCGCGTTAAATAATCATCTCGCCCGCTTGTTATCCGGTTCGCTTTATTCCACGTTGCGCGAAGGCGGGAAAAAGATTTTATCCGGCGTGCCGCCGATTAAAGAATTCGTCAAAAAAACCGAAGAACACGTTAAAGGTTTTGTGTCGCCGGTGGGTACGATGTTCGAAGAATTGGGCTTTAACTATATCGGCCCGATTGACGGTCATAATATCGACGAATTAATCAGCACCTTAAAAAATATGAGTTCGCTCAGCGGCCCGCAGTTTTTGCATATTAAAACGAAGAAAGGCAAAGGCTATGCACCCGCCGAACAAGATCCCATCGGCTTTCACGGCGTGCCGAAATTCGATCATCACAGCGGTAAATTACCGAAATCTACCGTGCCGACCTATTCGCAAATTTTCGGAAATTGGCTGTGCGAAACGGCACAAAATGATGAAAAACTAATGGGCATTACGCCGGCAATGCGCGAAGGTTCGGGAATGGTGGAATTTTCCAATCGCTTTCCGCAACAATATTTTGATGTCGCGATTGCCGAACAACACGCCGTGACCTTTGCCGCAGGCCTAGCTATCGCCGGTTATCGACCGGTCGTCGCCATTTATTCGTCCTTTTTACAACGCGCTTATGACCAAGTGATTCACGACGTCGCTATTCAAAATCTGCCGGTATTATTCGCCATTGACCGCGCGGGCGTGGTCGGTGCCGACGGACAAACCCATCAAGGCGCGTTTGATATTAGTTTCTTACGCTGTATTCCGAATTTAATCATTATGACGCCGAGCGATGAAAACGAATGTCGTTTAATGCTACATACCGGCTATCATTGCGGCAAACCTGCCGCCGTGCGCTATCCGCGTGGTAATGCGATCGGCGTGGAAATCGAACCCTTGCGCGAATTGGAAATCGGTAAAAGTCGTTTTATCCGTCAGGGTGAAAAAATCGCGCTATTAAATTTCGGTACGCTGCTGCCGACCGTGTGCCAAGCGGCGGAAAAATTGAACGCTACAGTTATCGATATGCGCTTTGTAAAACCGCTGGACGAAGAATGTATTGCACGAATTGCCCAAGATTATGATTTGATCGTCACTGTGGAAGAAAATGCCGTTCTGGGCGGCGCGGGAAGCGCGGTGTCCGAAGTTCTAAATCGACAACAACAGTCGGTGAAACTACTACAATTAGGTTTACCGGATATATTTATTCCGCAAGGCACACAAAGCGAAATTCTGGCGGATTTACAATTAGACGCAGCGGGCATTGAAAGACAAATCAAGAATTTTTTACAAAAAAAGGATATTTTTTAGAAATTTTGTGAACTATTTCTCATTTTTACAGTCTTAGATAATGCTAGTGCACTGCAAATGCAGTTGTCTTTTAAAAAATCTTTCTTATATTAAGACCTCCCCGCCATTCCGTTTTTGAATGGCGGTTTTTTATTGCCTAAAATCCTATTTTCATCCGAGATTTCGGATTTTTACAAAACGTCTTTTAAAATCACCGCACTTTTCATTGATTAGGCAAAGATTCGGCAAAATTCAGGTACAAAAAAGGACGCTTTATAGCGTCCTAATTCTCTATTCTTTAAAATTAAAGAGCAGATTTTGCTTTTTCAACTAAAGCGGCAAATGCAACTTTGTCGAATACGGCGATGTCGGCAAGGATCTTACGATCGATTTCAACAGAAGCTTTTTTCAAGCCGTTGATGAATTTGCTGTAAGATAAACCGTTTTGACGAGCCGCAGCGTTGATACGCGCAATCCATAATTGACGGAATTGACGTTTACGTTGACGACGGTCACGGTAAGCATATTGACCGGCTTTAATTACCGCTTGGAACGCAACGCGATAAACGCGTGAACGCGCACCGTAATAACCTTTAGCAGCCTTAAGAACTTTCTTATGGCGTGCTCTTGCAATAACACCACGTTTTACACGAGCCATTATTTAATCTCCTATGTATATTAATGAACTAAAATTTAACTAAATGTACGCTCGTGCTTATGCGTATGGCAAGCACGCTACGACTAATACTTGGTCTGCTTTCGCAACCATTGATTTATGACGTAGATGACGTTTACGTTTAGTGGTTTTCTTAGTCAAAATATGACGTAAGTGAGATTGTTTACGTTTGAAACCGCCGGAAGCTGTTTTTTTGAAACGCTTAGCAGCACCACGTACTGTTTTAATTTTAGGCATTGTTTAATTAACTCCGCATTGTTTAATATCTATTACGCTTTTATCCTTAAGACGATCATCGCATTAAATCTAAAAGCTCTCATTTAAATAATCAGGCGAATAAATTACGCTAATTTCTACCGCACTTTATTACTTGAAAAGCACTCATTATTTCTATTGCAATTTTCATTGCATTTTAAAAGCACTTCAGGCTGCGTAGTGTGCCTGATAATGCTTTGTTTCTCTCATAAGAAAAACGGGCGAATTTTATAAGATCCGCCCTGTTCTTGCAAGAAGAAATTACTTTTTCTTCGGCGCGATAACCATTACCGCTTGGCGACCTTCTAATTTGCCCGGTGCGGATTCCACCATCGCAATCTCCGCCGTATCTTGTTTAACGCGTTCCAATACGTCTAAACCGATATCTTGGTGCGCCATTTCACGACCGCGGAAACGAACGGTGATTTTTACTTTGTCGCCGTCTTCCAAGAAACGCACGACGCTGCGTAATTTCACTTGGTAATCGCCTTCATCCGTACCCGGACGGAATTTAATTTCCTTCACTTGGACGACTTTTTGCTTTTTCTTCTGCTCTTTCGCCGCTTTACCTTTTTCGTAAAGGAATTTACCGTAATTCATAATGCGACAAACCGGCGGTTCCGCATTAGGACTAATTTCCACAAGATCCAATTCTAATGCTTCGGCTCTTTCCAAAGCCTCTTGAATACTGACGATACCCGCTTGTTCACCATCTTGGTCAATCAAGCGAACTTCCTTCACGCGAATTTCATCATTGATACGATTCGGGCGATTGGTTGCCGGCGCTTTTTTTACGGTTTTAATAATCTTATTCCTCTAACGATTTAAAACGATAATCACACTGCATAAGCAGAAGACTGAATTCTGATTTTTGCTTTAAATACAAGCAAAACAGGCGAGATTTTATAGGATTTCATCGGACTATGCAAGTCGGATTTCATCCCGATATAAAAATCTACAAACTAAATTTACAGACTAAAAGTGCGGTTAAATTTAACCGCACTTTTGACGATTCGGGCGACAACCCCGATTATTCTTCGCCGAGTAATTTCAATTCGCGTCCGCGAACTTGTTTTTTCAGAATTTCAACGAATTCTTCGACGCTGAAAGTGCCGAGATCCGCGCCTTTACGGGTACGCACCGCCACTTTGCCCGCTTCGATTTCTTTATCACCGCACACTAGCATATAAGGCACGCGACGTAAGGTGTGTTCGCGGATTTTGAAACCGATTTTTTCGTTGCGTAAATCGGATTTCACGCGCAAACCGGCGTCGGATAAGGTTTTCACCACTTTTTGCACATAATCCGCTTGGCTGTCGGTGATGTTCAACACGACGGCTTGCGTCGGCGCTAACCACGCAGGGAAGAAACCGGCGTATTCTTCGGTGATAATCCCGATAAAACGTTCGATAGAACCTAAAATCGCACGGTGAATCATTACAGGCGTGCGACGATCGTTATCTTCCGCCACATAAGAGGCGTTTAAACGTCCCGGTAAGGCGAAATCCAACTGAATCGTGCCGCATTGCCATTCGCGATCTAAACAATCACGCAAGGCAAACTCGATTTTCGGGCCATAAAACGCGCCTTCGCCTTCTTGAATTTCATATTCAAGACCGTTGTGTTTCAACGCATTTGCTAAACCTTGCTCCGCGCGATCCCACATTTCATCCGCGCCAATGCGTTTTTCCGGACGGGTGGACAATTTCACGAAAATATCGGTAAATCCGAAGGTGCTGTAAATATCGTAAACCATACGGATACAGCTGGTCACTTCGCTTTCGATTTGATCTTCGGTACAGAAAATATGCGCGTCATCTTGGGTGAATCCGCGGACACGCATTAAACCGTGTAAAGAACCGGACGGTTCGTTACGATGACAAGAACCGAATTCCGCCATACGAATCGGTAAATCGCGATAAGATTTCAACCCTTGATTAAAGATTTGAACGTGTCCCGGACAGTTCATCGGTTTAATCGCATATTCACGGTTTTCCGATTGAGTGGTAAACATCATATCGCCGTAGTTTTGCCAGTGACCGGTTCGTTCCCAAAGTACGCGGTCCATCATAAACGGCCCTTTCACTTCCTGATAATCGTACTGTTTTAATTTGGTACGCACGAAAGTTTCGAGCTCGCGGAAAATCGTCCAACCGTCGTTATGCCAGAACACCATTCCCGGCGCTTCTTCTTGCATATGATATAAATCCAAGGCTTTACCGATTTTACGGTGATCGCGTTTCGCCGCTTCTTCTAAGCGTTGCAAATAATCGGCGAGTTGTTTTTTATCCGCCCACGCCGTGCCGTAGATACGTTGTAACATTTTATTTTTGCTGTCGCCGCGCCAGTATGCTCCCGCCACTTTTTGTAATTTGAAATGGTGACAAAAACGCATATTCGGCACGTGCGGTCCACGACACATATCGATATATTCTTGGTGATGATAAAGCGCCGGCTTGTCGTCTTTAGAAATATTTTCATCTAAGATCGCCATTTTATAGGTTTCACCGCGCGCTTCAAAAGTATCTCTCGCTTCTTGCCAGCTGACGCGTTTTTTCACTACGTCATAATTGGTTTTCGCCAGCTCCAACATCCGTTTTTCTAATTTATCCAAATCTTCTTGGGTTAAAGAGCGGTCTAAATCCACATCATAATAAAAGCCGTTTTCGATGGTCGGACCGATTGCCATTTTGACATCCGGAAAAAGTTGTTTAATTGCGTGACCGAGCAAATGCGCACAAGAGTGGCGAATAATTTCTAAACCGTCTTCGTCTTTTGCGGTGATAATTTCTAAAGAAGCATCTTGTTCGATAAGATCACAGGCGTCGCAACGCTCGCCGTTCACTCGTCCTGCGATGGTCGCTTTAGCTAGTCCTGTGCCGATATTTTGTGCGACTTCTAAAACGGATACGGGATGATCGAATTGACGTTGCGAACCGTCGGGTAAAGTAATAATAGGCATTTTAAATCCTTATACAGTGGTAACCCATACGAAAGGTTACTTGTTTCAGTGGTTAAAAATAAAACAAGGGATAATAATCCCTTGAGACAAAATCGTGCCGTTAAGCACCGCACTTTTATTCGTACCTACAATGTGCGATAAAAGTGGGGTGTATTTTAGCAAATAATTTGAATTGATAAAAACTCTTTATGGATAGAGAGCTTTTACTTCCTTTTCCGAAAGTAATCTTTGGTGTTTAATAAATTCCTGTCCCATATAATAAGAACCAAAGTTAGTCAAATGATCTTGATCTGCATATAAAGGTTTTCCCTCAACAAAATATTTATCCGTAATATACGGTGTAGGATCAATCCATTTCACACGCGGAATAGCCTGTATCATCTGATAAATTTCGTTATTATTTTTTTCTGTTTCACCCATTTCTGCCAATGGAACAAGGTATTTACCTAACCATATTTTATCCAAGAAAATCGATCTAAATGGTGAACGATTAACCATTCTTACATCAGCAAATACATAAACTTGTTTCGTTTGGGCTAATTCTCTTACAAAAGAAACAAAGCGTTGCTCAAAATTATCAACAATAAATCGTTCCGGTGTTACCCTAGGTACCGGATTAACTCCCCTTCTAACATTATAAAACATAGAAATAAACACGATAGGATAATCTTTAACTAGTTCTGCCGGAGACGTGTTACACGTTGGCTTATTATTTCTATCTGGGAAATAACAGTGTAGTTGAAAATCTAAAATATCAGCTTTCCAACCTTCTTTATTTCCCACGACTTGTAAAAATTCATTTAAATGTTCCGAATGAGAATCTCCGAGCACTGCTATTTTAGCAGGATAATTATTATCGTTTAAAACTAAATTTGGAACAACTTTATATTGTTCGGTACGGTTTTTTATCGTTTTTCTCCAAGACATATTATAAGCAATAACAAGTAATGACGGTATTAAATACAGAATAATAAAGGACTTTTTAAAAGATAATTTTGATTTCCTAATAGGGTTTTCCAATAAATAATAACTTAATATCGAGCAAGTAAATGTTAATGATAAAACAATCAAAACAATTTTTATTTCAAAAACACTTTGACCAGTAATATAATGCGCAAAAGCAATAAACAACCAATGAAATAAATATAGAGAATAAGATATTTTCCCAATAAAAACAATAGGTGACAATGATAAAAATGATTTTATCGGGTTACTCATTGTAGAACTGAAAATAAACAATCCAGTTAATACACAAGGAATCAATAAACTAATTCCAGGTAAAAAAGGAAAATTTTTAGAATAGAAAAATAAACTTATTAATATTCCCAAGAAAGAAAATAAACTTAACAAACTATTTTTTCTCTTAGATAAATTTGATTTAGGCAAAGTAGCTAAAAATGATCCGACTAATAGCTCTGGAAATCTCAAATTTGATAAATAGTAAATATCAAACAATCCTATTTTGTGATAAATCTTTTCAGGTAAAAAAGATGTAAAGATAAAAAATAAAAATAATATACATATTACCCACGTAAAACTTTTTATTTTTTGTATTTTCCTATAAATGAAATAAAGAATAATCGGAAAGAAAAGATAATATTGTTCTTCTACTGCTAAAGACCAAATATGTAATAAAGGATTTTCAGAAGTGGAAAGATCAAAATACCCCTGACGATGTGATAAATAAAAATTAGAGACAAAAATCGTAGCTAATTCAATAGTCCTTCTCAATAATTCACTTTCACTCCGAATAAAAACTAGAGAAGCAAAGATAGAAGCAATAAATAAGGTTAAAATAAAAACAGGATAAATTCGTTTAATGCGTCGATTATAGAAGTTTAAGAACGAAAAGTGACCTAACGTCATTTCAGTTATAATAATTTTTGTAATTAGATACCCAGAAATAACAAAGAAAATATCAACTCCTAAAAAACCACCAGGTAACCAATTATCATTTAAATGATAAATAAAAATCGAAAGAACAGCTAATGCACGAAGCCCATCTATTTCCGGTCGATAAGCAAAATAGTCACTTGTTTGTTTGTTTGTTTG
>NZ_PHGZ01000036.1 GCF_002795405.1 Caviibacterium pharyngocola
TTGACTGATGACAAACCTGATTTAAATCGTATTTTATATGTAGGATGGACTTTAGCCCATCAAAAAATATAATTATTTCAATATGATGGGCTAAAGCTCTTCCTACTTAAGTATACTTTGTCAATAAACTGATAATTTTATTATTATAATAAAATAATGACGATACTTTGATCTAAACCCGTTACAACCTACCGATAAGCGAGTATAATAAACGACAGTTTTTATCAATTTTTCAATTTTAACCAACAAAAGAGGGTAAATTATGTCAGTAATTAAAATGACCGACTTGGATTTAGCAGGCAAACGCGTCTTTATTCGTGCGGATCTTAACGTTCCGGTTAAAGACGGCAAAGTCACTTCCGACGCGCGTATCCGTGCAACCATTCCGACATTGAAACTTGCGCTGGAAAAAGGTGCGAAAGTAATGGTCACCTCCCACTTAGGTCGTCCGACCGAAGGTGAATTCAAACCTGAAGATTCTTTACAACCTGTCGTTGATTATTTAAAAGACGCCGGTTTCAATGTGCGTTTGGCACAAAATTACTTAGACGGCGTAGAAGTTAACGAAGGTGAAGTCGTTGTACTTGAAAATGTTCGCGTAAACAAAGGCGAAAAGAAAAACGATCCTGAATTAGGTAAAAAATACGCCGCACTTTGCGACGTGTTCGTTATGGATGCATTCGGTACGGCGCACCGTGCACAAGCTTCCACTTACGGCGTGGCAGAATTTGCCCCTATCGCTTGTGCAGGCCCGTTATTAGCGGCTGAATTAGATGCTTTAGGTAAAGCGTTAAAAGAACCGCAACGCCCGATGTTGGCGATCGTCGGCGGTTCTAAAGTTTCTACCAAATTAACCGTGTTAGACAGCCTTTCAAAAATCGCAGACCAATTAATCGTCGGCGGCGGTATCGCGAATACCTTCGTTGCGGCGGAAGGCAACAACGTCGGTAAATCTTTATATGAAGCGGATTTAATCCCTGAAGCACAACGTTTATCCAAAGCGACTAATATTCCTGTGCCGGTTGACGTGCGTGTCGGCTTAGAATTCAGCGAAACTGCAGTGGCGACCGAAAAAGCGGTTAACGAAGTGGCGGCGGACGAATCTATTTTCGACATCGGCGACAAATCCGCAGAGCAACTTGCAGAAATTATTCGCGGCGCGAAAACCATTCTTTGGAACGGTCCGGTCGGCGTATTCGAATTCCCGAACTTCCGTAAAGGTACCGAAGTGGTTGCCAACGCAATCGCAGAAGCTACTGCAAACGGCGCGTTCTCAATCGCAGGCGGCGGCGATACCTTAGCGGCTATCGATTTATTCGGCATCGCAGATAAAATCTCTTACATTTCCACCGGCGGCGGCGCATTCTTAGAATTCGTCGAAGGTAAAGTGTTACCTGCGGTAGAAATCTTAGAAAAACGTGCGAACGGCTAATCTCATTTAAAACGGGCGGGCATATTGCGCCGCCCTTACGAAATTATTTAATTTTTAGAAATAGGAAAAAACCAAAATGGCAAAATTATTAGATATCGTAAAACCGGGCGTTGTTACCGGTGATGACGTACAAAAAATCTTCGCTTACGCAAAAGCAAACAACTTCGCGATTCCTGCGGTAAACTGCGTCGGTACCGACTCCGTGAACACCGTATTGGAAACAGCAGCTCGCGTTAAAGCGCCGGTTATTATCCAATTCTCTAACGGCGGTGCGCAATTCTACGCAGGTAAAGGTATCAAACCGGCAACCGGCGCACGTCCTGACGTATTAGGTGCGATCGCAGGTGCGAAACACGTTCACGCATTAGCGGCGGAATACGGCGTACCGGTTATTCTTCACACCGACCACGCAGCGAAAAAATTACTTCCTTGGATCGACGGTTTATTAGATGCGGGTGAAAAACATTTCGCAGAAACCGGCAAACCGTTATTCTCATCTCATATGCTTGATCTTTCCGAAGAACCGATGGAAGAAAATATGGCAATCTGCCGCGAATATTTAGCGCGTATGGCGAAAATGGGAATGACCCTTGAAATCGAAATCGGTATCACCGGCGGTGAAGAAGACGGCGTAGATAACTCCGATGTCGATGAATCCCGTTTATATACTCAACCTGAAGACGTACTTTACGTTTACGACCAATTAAATCCGGTCAGCCCTCGTTTCACTATCGCTGCGGCATTCGGTAACGTACACGGCGTTTACAAACCGGGTAACGTGAAATTAAAACCTTCTATCTTAGGCGCGTCACAAGATTTCGTTTCTAAAGAACGCAATCTTCCGGCGAAAGCATTAGACTTCGTATTCCACGGCGGTTCCGGTTCTTCCACCGAAGAAATCCGCGAAGCGATCAGCTACGGTGCGATCAAAATGAACATCGACACCGATACTCAATGGGCGGCTTGGGAAGGTATCTTAAACTTCTACAAAGCGAACGAAGCTTATCTTCAAGGTCAATTAGGTAACCCTGAAGGCCCTGACGCACCGAACAAAAAATACTACGATCCGCGCGTTTGGTTACGCAAATCGGAAGAATCTATGTCTAAACGCTTAGAAAAATCCTTCCAAGACTTAAATTGCGTTGATGTATTATAATTAAGCGAAATAAGCTAAAATAAGACCGCACTTTAAAAGTGCGGTTTTTTTTATCAAATTTTTATGCATATATTTCAACCGATTGGGTAGCTTCAAATGAACATTCTTAAAAACGACAGATTTTCCTTATTGCTTAATTTTATCGTCGGTTTTTTCTTTCTTGCCGTACTCGGCTTTAAGGGCGGACATAATATTTCGCCGATTTTATTAATGGTGATCGGATTGGGTTATCTGATTTATTTTCTCACCCGCAAGCAAAAATGGCAGCTTGATCAAGACGAAAAACGCCTGATGATAAGTTACGCTTTTTATTTTGCGGTGTTTGTTTTGTCGTTGATATTTAACGGCGGAAAAATGAAAGAATTGGATAATCCGAGCCGTGTGATTCTTCTGCTTCCACTGTTATTACTGTTTATTCGCTACCCGATTCGCTTTAACACTCTCGCTTACGCCGTTCCGCTTGGCGGTATTGTCGCCGGTTTAGTGGCGATTTATGATCGTTTTTATTTACACGCAGGAGCCGCCTTTTCACCGCGCACAATGCATATTCAAGGCGGTGATATAGCGATGTCATTAGGAATGTTTTCTTTGCTGATCGGTTTTTATTTCGCGACAAAAAAACATTATAAATCCACCGCACTTTGCGTGTTCGGTACTTTGTCCGGCATTACCGGCAGTTTGCTTTCCACTGCGCGCGGCGGTTGGATCGGCTTGCCGATAATTCTTGCCATTATTTTATTTTTATATCGCAAGCAACTCAGTAAAACCTTTTTCCTCAGCATTTCCGGCGTGCTTATCGCCGCATTGGTCATTGCCGTCTCCTTACCGGAAACAAAAGTGATGAAACGCATTCAAACCGCAAACAACGAAATCACGGCGTATTTTGAAAAAAATAACGGCGGTACTTCGGTCGGTGCGCGGTTTGATATGTGGAAAAGCGCCTTGTTAATGGCAAAAGAAAAACCGCTGCTCGGCTGGGGGCAACAAGGCGCGGTAGAACAACATAAAAAGCACGCAGAACAGAAATTAATTAGTAAATATGCGGCTATTTTTGATCACGCGCATAATCAATATATCGATGATTTAGCCAAACGCGGCGTTATCGGTCTGCTTGCCTTATTAGGCGTTTTACTCATTCCGTTACGCTATTTTATCCGCAGTCTGAAAACGGTATCGCTTGAAACTCGAACACTAGCGGGATTGGGCATCGTACATATTGTTTCGGTAATGTGTTATTGCGTCAGCCAAGGTTTTTTCACTCATAATTCGGGCAATATTTTTTATTTCTTCCTCACCTTGCTGTTTTTCGCAATGGTGAAATCCACGCAAAAAATTCCTTCCGAACATTAAACGAAAATAGGGCATACCAATGCCCTATTTTTATGCGTTTTCGTCGGTTAGAAGAAGAGTATTAGCGTCCAAGTGATCAATATGATTCCAATCGTTACAAATACGGCGGCGGAGCCGAGATCTTTCGCTCGTCCGGATAATTCGTGAAATTCTTTGCCCACGCGGTCAACAACGGCTTCGATCGCGCTGTTTAATAACTCGACCACTAACAATAATAATACCGAGCCGACCATTAAGGCGATTTCGATTTTATTGTCGCCTAACCAAAATGCCAACGGTACTAAAATGATTGCGGCAAACAGTTCGTGACGAAAAGCGGCTTCGTATTTGACCGCACTTTTTAGTCCTTTCAACGAATAACCCGTTGATTTAATTAAATGGGTTAACCCGGTGGTTTTTTCCATATTTTTCCTTTTGATTTAAAGCCGTTTTGCTTCCACTACATCGTCCAGTTTCGACAAACGTGCCAAGATTTTACTTAACATTTGAATATTATTCAGTTCGATTTCCATATCGATAGTGGCGATTTGTTTTTTCGTGTCCGCGCGGCTGGAAACGCCCAACACACTGATTTTTTCATTCGCCAACACGGTGGTAATATCGCGCAATAAGCCGTTGCGATCACCGGCGATAATGCGAATACCGATTCTAAAACCGCTGGCGTAATTCTCGCCCCAAATCGATTCCACCACGCGTTCCGGATGCGCCGCTTGCAGTTCCATAAATTGCTCGCAATCGCTACGATGTATGGAAATACCACGCCCCATTGTGATGTAGCCGACGATATCGTCGCCCGGTATCGGCTGGCAACAACGGGCGATATGATGCATTAAATTACCGACGCCTTCAACGATCACATAGCCTTTTTGATCGGTTTTTTGCTGAGAATTGACCGCACTTTTATTGGCGACGTGGCGCAGAATTTCCTCGTCCGCTTCTTGCGCGGAGGTTTTAATCAGTTTGTTTTGTAAAAAATTCAACAACTGATTGAGGCGAATATCGCCGCCGCCGATGCCGGCATATAAATCGTCCAGATTTTTCAAGTTATACCGCGGCAAAGCGTGTTGTTCCACTTGGCGCAAGGCAATGCCCAAACGCGCGATTTCGTTTTCCAACAATTCTTTACCCGCCGGAATATTTTTATCCCGATCCAGCTTTTTAAACCACGCGTGGATTTTTGCTCTGGCTTTCGCCGTATGGGTAAAGCCTAAATTCGGATTTAGCCAGTCGCGGCTCGGATTCGGTGTTTTTTGGGTAATGATTTCGATCTGATCGCCCATTTGTAGCTGATAAGTGAATGGCACGATTCGCCCGCCCACCTTCGCGCCGATACAACGATGCCCGATTTCGCTGTGAATCGCATAAGCGAAATCCAACGGCGTGGAACCGGTCGGCAAGTCCACCACTTCGCCTTTCGGCGTAAACACATATACGCGATCATCGAACACCTGACTGCGCAATTCCGCCATCACTTCGCCGGAATCGGTAATATCGTCTTGCCACGCCAATAATTTACGCAACCACGCGATTTTATCTTCATACGCGGAACGACCGGTGACACCTTCTTTATATTTCCAATGCGCCGCCACGCCCAGCTCGGCGTCATCGTGCATTTGTTGAGTACGAATTTGCACTTCCACCGCTTTGCCGCCTTTGCCCAATACCACCGTATGAATGGATTGATAGCCGTTCGGTTTCGGGTTCGCCACATAATCGTCGAATTCCTTCGGCAAATGCTTAAAATGCGTATGCACAATACCTAATGCGGAATAGCAATCCTGCAATTTGTCAACGATAATCCGCACCGCGCGCACATCGTATAAATCACTGAATTCCAAATGTTTTTTCTGCATTTTGCGCCAAATGCTGTAAATATGTTTCGGGCGACCGTACACTTCCACCTGATCGATATTTTCTTTCAAATAACCGGTTAACTCGGTGACAAAATCCGCGATATATTGCTCGCGATCCAAACGGCGCTCTTTCAACAATCCGGCGATGGCACGATATTGTTCGGGATGCAAATAACGGAAACAATAATCTTCCAATTCCCATTTTAATTGCCCGATCCCCAAACGATTCGCCAACGGCGAGTAAATATTGGAACATTCTTTCGCCGCCAACACTTTTTCTTCTTCCGTGCCGCATTTTTCCGCATCGCGTAAAAAAGTTATGCGCTCCGCCAATTTGATGATCACACAGCGAAAATCGTCCACCATCGCTAACAACATTCGACGCACGTTATCGACTTGTAAGCTATCTGCCGAGTGACTGGCGTTTAATTGGCGAATGTTGTCCATTTCCATTACGCCTTTAACTAACTTACTGATTTTACTGCCGAAATCTTCTTTTATTTGTGCCAGATCGACGATTTTGTAATTCACAATCGGATAAAGCATTGCGGTAATCAGGCTGTCCGCATCCATATTCAAACTGTGCAGAATTTCCACCATTTCTACACCGCTTTGTAACGAACAAAGGGGCGAGCTTTCGTTTGCAGATTGGGCGCGGTATCGGGCGATGTTTTCCTGCGAATAATGCCAAGCCTGCAATAATTTTCGCTCGACATTTTCAGGCAAACCCAGATTGGCACACCATTTTTCAATCACAAATTCGTTTGGATTTAATAAATGCGATCCGCGCACAGCAACCATAATTTCGTCCTATTGTTGTTTTTCAAATAAGCTAATACTTTCTAAATGCCCAGTATTCGGGAACATATCGATCATCGCCGCTTTTTTCAGACGATAACCGAAATTCAGTAAAATTTCCGCATCTCGCACCAAGGTCGCCGGATTACAAGACACATATAACACTTTTTCCGCGCCCAAGGCACAAAGTGCATTTAGTGCAAATGCGGCACCGCTTCTGGGCGGATCGAGCAAAATTTTATTAAATCGCGTATTTGTCCAAGCTTGATCGGCAAAAGGTTGATCCAAATCGTTCCGATAAAATTGGACATTGTGACACTGATTTCGTTCCGCATTTTTGCCAGCTTTTTCCACCATCGCCGAAACACCTTCGATTCCCACCGCACTTTTCACTTTGCGGCTCAACGGTAACGTAAAATTGCCCATTCCGCAGAACAAATCTAACAGGTTATCGCCGTCATTCAAGTCTAACCAGTCCGTTGCGGTGTCGATCATTCGTTGATTTAATGCGCCGTTAATTTGAATAAAATCGCGAATATCAAAATATAACTGCGTGCCGTCGGATAAACGATAATAAGGCGCGCCGCCGAACCAATGTTCAACGGCGTCATCCTGCCAAAACAGCATTAGCCGTTCTTGTTCGGCAAATGCCAGCAGGCGCTTGCGATCTTGCTCCGCCGCCTTACCCATATGCCGCAACAACATTGCTACACCGTTATCCGCCGCCACCAGTTCAATATGTCCCAAGGCTTTCGGCGCAGACCAATCGGCAAAAAGTGCGGTCAATTTCGGCAACAAATCATTTAACGCTGGCACCAACACGTCACAATGCCGAATCGGCACAATATCTTGCGAATTTTTTTGGCGAAACCCGAGAATCAAGCGTTTGGATTTTATATCGAACATTAAACTTAAACGCGCCCGCCGGCGATATTGCCATTGTTCGCCGACAATCATCGGCATCATTTCGATTTGCTCGGCTTGGAGTGCGCGCAAGCGGCGAAACAAGGCGTGTTGTTTGCTTTCGCGCTGCAACGCCGCGTCAATATGCTGACTTTGACAACCGCCGCATTGGGCGTAATGCGGACATTTCGCTTCGCGCCGTGCCGCCGAGGGCTGTAAAATTCGCGTCGCCGTGCCTTTGCCGTAACGCCCTTTTTCTTCCGTCACCTTAAATTGCACGCGCTCGCCGGGCAAGGCGTTTTCGATAAACCAAGTTTTGCCGTTGATTTTCGCCACGCCGACACCTTGATAATCCAACGCCGAGATCTCGGCGACGATATTGTTTTGCGCAACGCGCGGCGGCTTTTTCGCTTGATAAAGTAACACCATAAACTACTTTCGATATAAAATATGTTGGCTAAATAATTCTCGACTTTTCAACGGCTTAGCGCCCAAATAAGGCTTTAATGCAATACGGATAAAGCGTTTCGCCGCATGCAAAACCGCTTCATCGGTGAAATCGCGACGATGAAACGCCAATAATTCGCGCCCGAAAAAGGTTAAATTATCCCGAATCAGCGATGCAATAAAGCCCTTTTCTTCGCGATAACGGTAGGTCATATCGTCGTCCACCGGCAAGCCGGAACCCGCACAATGACAAAAATCAATGCCGTATCCCATTATATGTAACAGTTGAAATTCAAAGCGACGCAACGCCGCTTCGGGCGAATGAGGCGCACTCGCCAATTCGGTTAAACATTGTAAATAATCTTGAAATAATTGAGGATGGGCGGTTTCCGCCGCCAATAAACGCATCACCAATTCATTGACATAAAACCCGCTGTATAACGCCGCACCTTGTAACGGCAAGGCAATCGCCGCCGGCTCGGCTTTGGTGAGCACTTTCAATTCGCCGCGTCCCGACCAGCGTAATAATAAAGGCGTAAACGGCTGCAACAGGCTTTTTAACGGCGATCGCTTCGCCCGCGCGCCTTTGGCAAGCACGGTTAAACGCCCGCTGTCCTCGGTGAACAGTTCCACCAATAAACTTGTTTCGCGATAATCCCGACGATGTAATACAAAGCCGCGTTGCCAGTTTTCGATAGCCTTGCCCTTATTTTGCTTCACTTCAAACGGAATCTATTTTAACAGATTTCTCACCGCACTTCGGCATAAAACAGATTTATTTTTAGGGCTTGTTGAGCTTT
>NZ_PHGZ01000037.1 GCF_002795405.1 Caviibacterium pharyngocola
TTATTTTTTGTTCGCTGGTTTCAGTGGAACTGTTGTTTGTTTTTTTACCACTGTTTCCACGGGAAACAGTGATTGTTTTTTGTCCAGTGTAGCGGGCCGCCACGCTGCTTATTTTTTTATACATCAAGAATTTTTTGTCTAAATAACCGCATTTGTTCCACCCGACTCATTGTTTGTTCCGCAGATAAGGCTGGTTGCACAGGCTGTGGAGTTGTCACCGGCACGGTCGGGGCTTTTGGGGAAAAACTTCTTGAATAAACAAGAGAGTTTTCTTGTTGCTGTTCAAAATGATAAGGTTTGAACTGTCCACTATGTGCCAGCTGAATGAGACGGTATAGATAGCCTCTCGGTTTTTTCACTTCACCTTTCAAAATCCGTTGTTGGGCTTCCAGCAAGATAGCCTGACACAACCCCAAATCTAACCCTTGCATTGCTTGAGCCGCAGAGGATTTTTCAAAGTCACTGAGTTGAATTTCTATCGGCCACTGAATCTGTGAAACTTGCCCAGTACAGTACGTATTTGTATATATATTACTGGTACTGTACTGTACGCCTGAGTTCCATTTTGGAACTGCTTTTGAAATCAATGGGTTATTTTCTTTGTTATCCCTGAGTTCCATATTGGAACTCAGGGAATTGTTCATTTTTTGCCTGAGTTCCATATTGGAACTTAGGATATTGTCTATATTTTGCCCAAGTTCCATATTGGAACTTAGGAGATTTTCTTGTACTTGTACTAAATACGCCGATTCCTCACTCATATTGGCTTGTGGCTTATCTATCCGTTGTTGATAACTTTGATAACGTGCTTTTAGCCAATCAATATGAGATACATAATGCCATTGAGTTTTATCAGCCAATAAATTATCAATAATATGCGTGGCGACACCACGGACAACTGGATCTTTGTGCTGAGAAGATTTTTCTAACAAGCCGAGATAATCTTCATTTAGCTGCACGGTTTCAATAATCGGCATTGGTTCATCGTGTAATAAATAGATATTGCCGATAACATAACCTTGATGACTTCGTACCGTTTCACATAATGTCAGCCAACGGGTTAAACGTAATAACAATAGGGTTTGTGTAACCACTTTGCGTGATAAAACCGTATTGGAATAGGGCTTATCTGATAATAATTTCCCCAATACTTCATAAGAGGGGAATAAACCGCCTTGAAATTCGCGAGCTTTACTTTTAATCAACTGCCACGCAAATTTTGCCCGTGGCGTTAAATATATATCGTGTAATAGACGAGTCGGCACGGTTTCGTGTTGGTTGCCGAAGAATAGCAATCCGTTTTCAAATTTTGTTTGGTTTTGTGCAAACTGTTCCATATTTCCCCCTAGTTAGGGTTGCTGTAATTTATTATGTAGTCCTCTCCTATAATGTAAGAAAGGACTATAAATAAACTCATTATCTGGCTACTTTTACCACTGTGAAATAAGTTTCCAAATAACCGTTAAATCAGTACCGGTCTCTTCTGCGATTAACATTAAAGTTTCAAGACCTGCAAGCGTATAAATATCGGTAATTTCGGTTTTATGTTGTTTCCATAAATGCCAAATTGTCGTTTGCAATTCATCATTGGCTAGAGGCTTACGTCCCTCTTTTTCTTCAATACCGAGTAACTTTCGTTGGGCAGAGACTTCCGATGATGTTAAACCGAAATAAGTGTGCAGCATTTCAATACTGGCTCCCAGCATTAATGCTCGAGCAATAATGCGTCGTTCCTGAGTATTGTTTTTGGCAAGTGCAATAATCTTCCAAAATACTTCGTGGTTAATCGAAATCTTGGCAAAAGAAAGATGAGAATTTTCAATATCAAATACTTCATCTGCACTCAGTTGCTGAATTTCATTTAATTCTTCTTCAGAAAATCCGAGACGTTGACAAGATTTAATATTACCGTTGCGTAAATGGGTAAAAATTTCGGATAGCACGGCTTGATTTAATGAAGTATGCAACATAGTAAACTCCTTAATTTGACGCTCGAATATGTCTAACAAGACGAATTAAACGGAAAATTTTGACTAAGGTGATGTCATCAATAATCGGTGAACTACCGCTGTTACCCAGTAAAAGTGCGGTATTTAATTGACAAATTTTATTTTGGCTCAATTCATCGGTTTCCAGCATTGCCAATAAATCATAGATAGCCTGTTGACTGGCATTGAGCGTGATAGGGACTGTTTTCATCCGGAAGCTGTAATCCACCGGATTTTTAACAACGTGTTCGATCCATTCATCTAACTGCACACTCTCAGCAATATCTAAGGCAAGAGAATAGGCTTCTGCTTTGTGTTTTCTTGCTGGGAATATTTGCCAAATATCGGCAACAGGCTGACGACCGGTTAGTGCAAAGGAAAGTCCATTTTCTTGGGCTTTTTGTTCGCGTTGGGCTTGTACACTCATTCCCGGCACTAAACCGAAATCATTAATAAAGTGTTCACTCAATGCGGTATTGAAATCAGAAGTCAACGACTCTGTCGATTGAGTTTCAGTAATATTATCGTTAGCACTTTGCTGGCTATACTGAATATTACTTGTGTCATCCGTATCAAATGCGGCAACAAAATCATCGACTTCTTCTGCCGGAGTAAGAATGACTGAGCTCGTCGGGTTTGGGTTGATATCTGCCACAGTTTTTGTTGATTTTGCTGTTTTTTCAACCGCTTGCACGGTTTTAGGTGCCGGTTGATTTTCGGCGATTTCCGTAGACTGGGATTGGCTGACAGCAATTTTTTGATCCAACTCTTGTTGTTTGGCGGCTAACTTACGGAATTTTTGCTCATCCAAATCAATATCCAGATGCAATGCTTCATAACTGGTGGCATCTTCGCCTAGTTCATCTAATATTGCAGTGATCAAATGATCTTGAAAGGTTTTAATGTGGAACGGTTGGTCATCATTGCAAAGAGCAAGACTATCCCCCCATAATTGGATAAATTTATTGTCATTATCAAGCTGATACTTATGCCATACTTGATCTGCATTATTACGAATAGAGAGTAGTTTATCAATCTGTGTATGACCTAAACCGCTAAACAATACATTTGGAATAAATGGATACAAATATTTAACACAGCGTTCCATTTTTAAAATTAACGCATGAGAAATGATGTAACCATCAATTTCTAATTGAGTAGATAAATCACGAGCAGATAATTCTTTTGTAAGTTTTTTCTCGTAGTATTCTTTGGCTTGTAAAATACCCAGCGCTTTTTCAATAAAGGATAAATCTGCCCGGGTATCATTTTCGATTAAATGCCCGATTAATAAATCGAGTTCAGCTTCCACACTGTCAGCGTATTCACCTTTCCACGGTTTATAGTGGCAGCTGATTGACCAAAAACGCGTATCTTGGGTTTCGGTAAATAATTCTTTTAACGCTTGGATACGGGTATTACCGCCATCGGCGATAATATAGAAATCTTCACCGGGGCGACGGGTAATATTGGGTTTGTGGTCAAGGCCGCGACGGCGGATAGATTCCTTAATCGCTTCAAAATTTGGATTACGGGTTTTTCGGGGGTTGTGCTCGTAGGGCCGTAGCTTATCTAGTGTGACCGTAATATATTGTTCGTTAGATGGATAGTTTAATAAGGTTTCAGGCTGCGGTGCAGCCTGTGCAGACATTGGTGCCACATTTAACCCTCTTGCAATCGCATTCATACGAGCTTCATCTTTTTTATTTCTGATCAGTTTTTTATTGTCAGTCATTACATATCCTTAGCAATCTAATTGACTGCCGGTCATATTTTCAAAAATGGAATATTCGCCCATAAATCTTGTCATTACATTACCTAATGGGCCATTACGTTGTTTGCCGATAATAATTTCAGCCAATCCTTTAAATTCAGTATCTTTGTTATAAACTTCATCACGATAGATGAAAAAAATAGTGTCGGCATCCTGTTCCAACGAACCGGATTCTCGAAGATCTGAATTTACCGGGCGTTTATTACCTCTATCTTCTAATTTACGATTGAGTTGTGAAAGAGCATAAATAGGGCAGTCAATTTCTTTCGCCAGTTCTTTTAATGCACGAGAAATAGCAGAAATTTCTAAATTACGGTTTTCATAGCGACCAGAACTGCTCATTAATTGCAAATAATCAATGATAATCGCGGCCGGTTTGCCGTATTTGCGGCTATATTTGCGGGTTTTAATACGCAATTTATGAGTGGTTAATGAGCCTTCGTCATCAATGATTAAGCGGTTTTGCCAGTTTTTGAGGATGTGTCCCATTGCTTCGGAAATTTTTGCCCACTCATCATCAAAAAGTTCTTTGGCTTGACGAATACGTTGCAATCCCACGCGGGAAATCATTGAAGTAAATCGTTGCAATAATTGATCGGCAGGCATTTCAAGACTGAAATAGAAGACTGGCTGCTCGGTAAATTTTTCCAATGTGTGATAAGCGATATTTTGTGAAAAGGCGGTTTTACCCATTGATGGACGAGCTCCGATAACAATAAAGTCGCCGGCTTGACCACCTGTGGTAATTTCGTCAATAGCTTGTATACCGGTAGGTGTACCTGAAACAGGATTATGATTACTCATTGAGTCTTCCATTTTTTGAATAATCTTGTCAAATGCTGCATTGAGATTGGTTTCTGATTGTTCATCTTGTTTCAAGGTAATATCAGTCAAACGTTTTTCGATAGATTCCATTAGGGTTTCAAGTTGTGCTTCCCCTTTGGTTTTTTGAGTTTCAGCGATAATATCCTGTCCCAGTTTCAATAATTGGCGCTGTTGGCTGTAAGTTTGTATGATTTCAGCATAAGCAATGACATTTGCTGTTGATGGTGTATTTTTGATAATCTCTGCAATATAGGCTAATCCACCTAATTCAGTTAATTTTCCTTGCTCCTTTAAATACTGCTCCAGAGTAAGAATATCGACGGGTCTGCCGGATAAAATCATTGTTTTAATGGAACTGAATATTATGCTATGGGCAATGATAAAAAAATCCTTAGCTTGCACTAATGTACTGATTTCATCAAACGTGCTGTTATTTAGCACTAAACCGCCGAGAAGTGCCGTTTCAGCCTCAACTGAATACAATGTTTGTTGAACATTTTGCTTCATCTTATACCTCAAAATTTCGTTCAAAATAGTCTTTAAACTGAGGAAGTAACAGTAAGCAAAGCTCTTTAATGGTGTTATATTCTGTTGGACTATGGCGATAAACCGGTACTGAATAAGTAGCTGCTTCTCGATACGCAACACGATAAGGAATAGTAAATGTTGCTAATTGCTTATCGTCGGTAAATTCGTTTTGGAATAACGTATGCAACTGGCTTAACACGAATTTCACGTCATTGGTATGATCAACACAATTTGCAATCGCTTTTAACGGTGGTAGCTTGAAACCAAAATCAGAGAATGTACTGAGATCTTGATACATACCGATTGTGCCGCGGATAAATTCTTTTGCTGACAATATGTGCGGTAGAATAGGACAAAAAAGAATATCCGCTGCCAGTACCGACATATCAACGGTAATATCCCGAGTTCCGCGTGTATCAACGATGATGACATCATAGCCTTTGATCTGCTTCAGCATTGAGCTGAAACGTAATGCACCGTCAGGTGCATTACGCAACATTTGGCTAATATTGTTGGAAGGATCATTGGATTGGATTAAATCTAAGTTAGGAATAACAGTTTTAGATATAATAGTCTCTGGGTTCGTATTTTTATCAAGCAATAACTGATAAATTCCACCGGGAGCAGAATAACTCAACGCATAGTACGAACTGAGAGTGGGTTGTGTATCCGTATCAATGAGCAAGGTTTTTAAATCGTGTTCAGCACAGAATCCGCCGATATTGGCTGCATTGGTGCTTTTTGATGAACCGCCTTTTGTTGAAGCGATTGTTAAAACAAAAGGTGTGTTTGAAGAATGATGTAATGTGTTCATATTCAACTCGCTTAACAATAAATTGAAGTTAAGGAGTATCGACTATTACAACTACATATCTAGATCTTATTCAATGATTTTACTTTAGCTACTATATAAGGGCAGGAAATTATAACGAATTGATATAATTTAATGGTGCCCGAGGCCAGACTTGAACTGGCACGACTCGAAAGTCGAGGGATTTTAAATCCCTTGTGTCTACCGATTTCACCACTCGGGCGGATTTATCTGACTGCGGTGCATAATGGAGGCGTGTCCCGGAGTCGAACCGAGCTACATGGATTTGCAATCCAGTGCATAACCGCTTTGCTAACACGCCGTAGCGTAAATTGGAGCGGGAAACGAGGCTCGAACTCGCGACCCCGACCTTGGCAAGGTCGTGCTCTACCAACTGAGCTATTCCCGCATTCGCTGCAACACATTCGCTGTCAGTGGCGTGCATTTTACTGACTTCTGAAAAACTGTCAACGGGTGAAATTAAAAAAATGCGTTGATTGATGAAAAAAAATGCATTTTAACGTTAAGAAGCGATAAAAATATTCATTATGGATAAATTCTGTTCGATGGCATAAATTCGGTTATTTCTCATTACCAAATCGCATAAAGGAAAATAAAAATCTGCTTTAATCGATTTTGAGTTTATGCCACAATGCTAGGATTCATTCCGGCTTGTTGCGTATTGCCTATAAGCACGAAGTAGGCGATATGTAAAAAGTGCGGTCGGTTTTTGATGAATTTAGAGAGGCATTATGACGCAACAATATAGAATCGATACTTTATTAGCCCAAGCGGGAAACCGCACTGACGAGCGTACCGGCGCGGTATCGACGCCGATTTTTCTTTCTACCGCATACGGTCATCACGGTATCGGCGAAAGCACCGGATACGATTATACGCGGACGAAAAACCCGACCCGCACGGTGTTGGAAGAAACCATTGCAAAATTGGAAGGCGGCGATCGCGGTTTTGCCTGTGCATCCGGTATGGCGGCAATTCAACTGTTAATGTCATTATTTACTTCACCGGACGAATGGATTGTTTCCAGTGACGTATATGGCGGCACTTATCGGTTGTTAGATTTTGCTTATAAAAACAGCCACGGCGTAAAACCGGTTTATGTGAATACTGCGTCTGTGGAGGACATTGAAAAAGCGATTACGCCGAATACGAAAGCGATTTTCGTTGAAACGCCGTCCAATCCGTTAATGGAAGAATGTGACGTTGCGGCGATTGCAAAAGTGGCGAAAAAACATCATTTATTGTTAATCGTCGATAATACTTTTTTAACTCCGGTTTTATTCCGTCCAATGGAACACGGCGCGGACATCGTTATTCACAGCGGCACGAAATATATCGCCGGTCATAATGACGCTTTAGTCGGCTTGATCGTGGCGAAAGGGCAAGAACTTTGCGATCGCCTGTTTTACATTCAAAACGGCGCAGGTGCGGTGTTGTCGCCGTTCGATTCTTGGCTGACGATTCGCGGAATGAAAACCCTTTCGTTGCGGATGGAACGTCACGAAAAAAATGCCAAAGCCTTGGCGGAATTTTTAGCGGCGCAACCGCAAGTCAAAGACGTGTTATACCCGAACAAAGGCGGAATGTTATCTTTCCGTTTGCAAGATGAAACTTGGGTTAATCCGTTCTTAAAATCCTTGAAATTAATTACCTTTGCGGAAAGTTTAGGCGGTACGGAAAGTTTTATCACTTATCCGGCGACGCAAACCCATATGGATATTCCGGAAGCGGAACGTATTGCGCGCGGCGTATGCAATCGCTTGTTACGTTTTTCCGTCGGATTGGAAAACGTGGAAGATATTCAAGCGGACTTGGCGCAAGCTTTTGCACAATTAAAATAATGTGGATTCGCCTGTCGGCGATATTGAGGAAAGTATGAAAATAGCAGTATATAGTACAAAAAATTACGATCGTAAATATTTGGACTTAATCAATGTTAAATACGGTTTCGACATTGAATTTTTCGATTTTATGTTAAACGAAACCACAGCGAAAATGGCGGAACATTCCGATGTGGTGTGTATTTTCGTCAATGATGACGGTAGCCGAAAAGTGTTGGAAAAATTAGCCGCACTTGGGGTTAAAATGATCGCCTTGCGTTGCGCCGGATTCAATAATGTGGATTTAAAAGCCGCGCAAGAATTGGGATTACAAGTAGTGCGCGTGCCTGCTTATTCGCCGGAAGCCGTGGCGGAACATACCGTCGGGCTAATGATGACGTTAAACCGTCGAATTCATCGCGCTTACCAACGTACCCGCGAAGCGAATTTTTCATTAGAAGGTTTAATCGGATTTAATATGCACGGGCGCACCGTCGGTGTGATCGGCACGGGCAAAATCGGTATTGCGGTAATGCGCATTTTGAAAGGATTCGGTATGCATATTTTAGCCTTTGACCCGTTTAAAAATCCGGCAGCGGAAGAATTGGGCGCAGAATATGTAGATTTGGACGAACTTTACACTCGCTCGCACGTTATTAGTTTACATTGTCCGGCGACACCGGAAAATTATCACTTATTAAATCGCGATGCCTTTGCCAAAATGAAAGACGGTGTGATGATTATTAACACCAGCCGCGGTACTTTAATCGACACTCAAGCGGCAATCGACGCGTTAAAACAACGTAAAATCGGCGCTTTAGGAATGGACGTGTATGAAAACGAACGGGAATTATTTTTCGAAGATAAATCCAACGAGGTGATTCAAGACGACGTATTCCGTCGTTTATCCGCGTGTCACAACGTATTGTTAACGGGTCATCAAGCGTTTTTAACCGAAGAAGCGTTAATGAGCATTTCCGAGGTCACCTTGTCTAACGTTTATACCTTACAAACGGGAAAACCTTGCGAAAACAACGTGTTACCCTCTTAGTTTTTAACGATTAAAGCGATTAGTATCGGCACGATAATCCTTGTGTTATTATCACCGCACTTGAATTAAACAAAATTGCCGCCATATATCAGGCGGCATTGATAGAAAAAGGAAATAACTATGACAGACGTATTACATACAACAGATGCAACATTTGAAGCGGACGTTTTGAGATCGGACGTACCGGTATTATTGGATTTCTGGGCGCCTTGGTGCGGCCCTTGTCGTATGGTGGCACCGATTTTAGACGATTTAGCGGCTGAATTCGGCGGAAAAGTGAAAATCGTTAAAATCAATATCGATGAAAACCAAGGCACACCGGCGCAATTCGGTGTGCGTAGCATCCCGACCTTAATGGTGTTTAAAGAAGGTAAAGCGGTGGCAACGCAAGTCGGTGCCTTACCGAAAAACCAATTAGCCAATTTCGTGAATCAAAATATTTAATCGAAATCTCAAATAAAAATCCCGCTGCGGCGGGATTTTTCATTTCAAATGAATTATGACGATTTTGTCGAGCGTAATAATTTCAAAATATTTTTCATATTATCGTCAAGTTGCGCGGTAATGCGCAAAGATTCGCCCGATTTCGGATGTTGAAAGGAAATTGAATAAGCGTGTAAAAATAAGCGCGTTAGTCCAAGTGCGGTCATTTCTTGGTCGAAATTTTTATCGCCGTATTTATCGTCAAGGGCGATAGGATGACCGGCATATTGGGTATGCACACGAATTTGATGCGTTCGTCCGGTAATCGGCGAGGCTTTGATCAAAGTGGCGTTCGGATAACGTTCTTCAATGGAAAAACGGGTTTCCGACGGTTTGCCCTGTTCGCTCACTTTAACAATGCGCTCGCCGCTTGATAATTCGTTTTTTAATAACGGCGCTTTGATCACTTTGCAATGGGATTGCCAATTTCCGCGCACCAACGCCAAATAATCTTTTTGAATCACTTTTTCGCGTAATTGTTCGTGTAAATTGCGCAAGGTGGAACGTTTTTTGGCAATCAATAAAATCCCCGATGTATCGCGATCCAATCGGTGTACCAATTCCAGAAAACGAGCGTCCGGACGCAAGGCACGCAAAGCTTCGATAACGCCGAAATTCAATCCGCTGCCGCCGTGTACGGCGAGACCGGAAGGCTTGTTCAACACTAACAAGCAATCATCCTCGAACAAAATATGCCGTTCTAATTGTGCCACTTTATTCAATTTACTGGAAATCGGCGCGTTATCTTTTTCGGCGACCCGAACCGGCGGAATACGCACCGTATCGCCTTGTTGAAGTTTATATTCCGGTTTCACGCGTCCTTTATTCACCCGCACTTCGCCTTTACGCAAAATGCGGTAAATCAAACTTTTCGGCACACCTTTCAATTTTGCCAATAAATAGTTGTCAATGCGCTGTCCTGCTTCATCCTCGCTGATGGAAAGCGTTTTAACGCTTTGATTAATTACTTTTTCCGTTGTTTTTTCAGTCATTCCGTTCATTTTCGTTATGCAATAAATTGCGCCTATCATACCATAAAACGACGGAATTACCTTGCCAAAAATCGCCTATCAGTGGATAATAGGGCGTATTTTTAAGTAGTTAACTTACTTAGAAATTATTGAGTTATCGAAGGGCGCGGCATACGGCATAAGACGTCCGATATTCGATCAATTAACGCGATTAAAATGAAACGCCGGCTTGCAAAATAACTTTCCAACATTTTGTTTGTACTAAATTTTCAGGGGAATCTCGGTTTTAGTAACGCGATCAAAGCACCCAGCGATTGACGGTCGGGAGACGGACATTCTGCGACAGACACGAGGTCGATTGCGAAGCAAAGTGCGGTGAATTTTAATCAAAAATAATAATGAAAAAATAGAGAAAAATTAATGAAAAGAATGTTAATTAACGCGACTCAAAAAGAAGAGTTGCGCGTTGCGCTGGTTGACGGTCAACGTTTATTCGACTTGGATATCGAAAGTCCGGGTCACGAGCAAAAAAAAGCAAACATTTACAAAGGACGCATTACCCGCGTTGAACCCAGTCTGGAAGCGGCATTTGTCGATTACGGTGCGGAACGTCACGGTTTCCTTCCGTTAAAAGAAATCGCCCGCGAATATTTCCCTTCCGATTACGTCTATCAAGGCCGCCCGAACATCCGTGATATTTTAACGGAAGGGCAAGAAGTGATTGTTCAAGTCAATAAGGAAGAACGCGGCAATAAAGGTGCAGCGTTGACGACTTTCGTTTCCTTAGCGGGAAGTTACTTGGTGATTATGCCGAATAATCCGCGTGCGGGCGGTATTTCTCGCCGTATCGAAGGCGACGAGCGTCTCGAATTGAAAGATGCGTTAAGTTCATTGGACGTACCGGATGGCGTCGGCTTAATCGTGCGCACCGCGGGCGTAGGCAAATCGCCGGAAGAATTGCAATGGGACTTAAAAGTTTTATTACATCATTGGGAAGCGATTAAACAAGCCTCGGAAAGCCGTCCTGCGCCGTTTTTGATTCATCAGGAAAGTGATGTAATCGTGCGCGCGATCCGCGATTATTTGCGTCGCGACATCGGCGAAATCTTAATCGATAGCCCGAAAGTGTATGAAAAAGCCAAAGCGCATATCAAATTGGTGCGTCCGGATTTTATTAATCGCGTAAAACTTTACCAAGGCGAAGTGCCGTTATTCAGCCATTATCAAATCGAATCGCAAATCGAATCGGCGTTCCAACGGGAAGTGCGCTTACCGTCGGGCGGTTCGATCGTGATCGACGTCACCGAAGCTTTAACAGCGATCGATATTAACTCGGCGCGTTCGACCCGTGGCGGCGATATTGAAGAAACCGCATTAAACACTAACCTCGAAGCGGCGGATGAAATCGCTCGTCAGTTGCGTTTACGCGACTTAGGCGGTTTGATCGTGATCGACTTTATCGATATGACGCCGGTTCGTCATCAGCGCGAAGTGGAAAACCGGATGCGCGACGCGGTGCGTCAAGATCGCGCAAGAATTCAAATCAGCCGGATTTCTCGTTTTGGCTTGTTAGAAATGTCGCGCCAACGTTTGAGCCCGTCGCTCGGCGAATCGACTCACCACGTTTGCCCGCGTTGTCAGGGTACGGGTAAAATTCGCGATAACGAATCTCTTTCCTTGTCTATTTTGCGCTTATTGGAAGAGGAAGCGTTAAAAGAAAACACCAAACAGGTTCAAACCATCGTGCCGGTGCAAATCGCGTCTTATTTGTTAAATGAAAAACGTAAAGCGATCAGCTGCATTGAAAAACGTCATAACGTCGATATTGTGGTGGCGCCGAGCGAAGAAATGCAAACTCCGCATTTCAGCGTGTTCCGCGTGCGTGACGGCGAGGAAGTTAACGAATTAAGTTATAACTTGGCGAAATTGCACGAAGAACAAGAGGATAACGCCCCGGCGGAAACCACCTTGGTCAGCCGTAATGTAGAAGTGCCTGCGGTAACGGAAACGCAGTTGGAAAATGCCGCAGTCGCATTGGCAATCGAAACGTCTGCGCCGATGCCGGTTGAACGCAAAGAAGAACAACCGTCTTTATTCGCGCGTATTATTGCGAAAATTAAAGGCTTTTTTGCCGATGCGCCGGTAGAAGAAAAAGCCAAAGAAAGCAATAATAAAAATCCGCGTAACCGTCGCAATCAAGAGCGTCGTAATGCTCGTCGTAATCGTAATGAGAACGACAATAACGCGAAAAATTCGGAAGAAAACAAAGAATCGCGTCACAATGAAAAGGCGAACGAAACCCGTTCCAACCGTAATAAACGCAATAAAAAAGCTGCGGTGGCGGAAGAAACGCAACGTATCGAAACCGTTACGGAAAGTGCGGTAGTTTCTGATGAAATTTCCGTCGAACAAAATACGCAACCGCGCCGTCAACGTCGTGATTTACGCAAAAAAGTGCGCGTTGCGGAAGAAATCGCGGAACCTAAAGTTGAGACGAATACGGAAGAAAATATCGTTATCGCTGCAGAAGAAGCGGTTGTAAATGAAGAAACTGCCGTTGAAACGAATGTATTTTCCGCTGAGGAAAGCGTAGAAAACGAAAAACGTCGCGACAATAACCGTCAACGTCGTTTACCGCGCCATTTACGCGTGAATAATCAACGTCGTCGCCGTAATACGGAAGTGAAATCCGCAATGCCGTTATTCGCGGCAGTAGCATCGCCGGAGTTGGCAAGCGGTAAAGTGTGGATTGACAGTAAAGCAGTGAATGCAGCGAAAGCCAATACTTTCTTATCCGTTGACGAATTGTTGGAACAGCAAAATAACCGCGAGGACGCGCCGGTTTCTTTGCCTGCGACAAGTTTGATCGTGGAAGAACGTGATACCGAACCAAAACCTTTGGCGGCGTTTGTAACGCAGCCGGCGAACGAATCCGTAGAGAAAAAAGTGCAAGCCTCTTTGCAACGTTTAACCCAAGAGCAAGTGATGCCGGAAGATAAGGCGCAATCGAGTGTCGAAACGCCGATTAGCACGCCAGTCGAAGCGGTAGAACCTGAAATCAAGGAAAGCGTGCAAAACGAGGTGAAATTTGACCGCACTTATGTATTTAACGGTCAATTAGGCACGATTTCAGCAGTGCAACATACCAAAGCCGAGATGACCTTGGCAAAAGCGATTGAAGGTGATTCCGCACCTTATCCGATCGTGGAATGGCAAGAGTCGCGCTACTATTTTTATGGCAAGGGTAGCGCAGGACATCATAGTGCAATCAGCCACGTTTATGCCGAACCGACGCAAGCTGGCGGGCAATAAATAAGTTAGAAAAATCCGATAATTCGTTATCGGATTTTTTGTTTTAAATTGAATAAGCACTAAAAATAACCAAGTTGAGCTAAAAAACGTCAATTAAACAAAAAGTTGTTTTTCGTGCTTGACTTCATTACGCAAAGTTCGTATTATTCACCACGCTTAAGCCACGGAGGAATGGTCGAGTGGTTGAAGGCACCGGTCTTGAAAACCGGCGAGGGTTTACGCCCTCCGTGAGTTCGAATCTCACTTCCTCCGCCATCAAATTTAAAGAAGTCGTAAGTTTCTGTTTGAAATCAATAGCTTACGGCTTTTTTATTTTCTGAAATTTCTTCCAGCGTGTCTTTTTCTGCAATCATTGCTGACGTGTCAAAAATGGACTTTGACGAGAATTTGACTTGATTTGCGTAAGTCAATAAATGACTTGCGTTTAGGTGTGCATACTTCTGCACCATTTCAATTGTTTCCCAACCTCCCAATTCTTTCAGCACCATTAATGGCGTGCCGTTTTGGACGTGCCAACTCGCCCAAGTATGTCTTAGGTCGTGGAAACGGAAATCTTGAATGTTCGACCTTGCTAAGGCTCGCTTGAAGTCTTCTCGATCAATATCGGTAAGTAATTTTCCTTTGCCTCGGTGAAAGACATAGTTAGATATTTTTAGCCGTTCTTTTTGTCGCAAAAAACGAATAGCGTCATCTCCCAATGGTAATGCTCTTGGTCGTCCTGATTTAGCTATATCGCCAGTAACAAGGGCAAGATTATTAGCAAAATTAATTTTATCCCAAGTCATTGTAAGAATTTCAGACATCCTTGCCCCAGTCATTAGGGCGAATGTACAAACGTCTTTCATCCAGTTTAGATTTAAATTGGATAAGAGGTTACTTGCTTCGACTTGTGTAATCCAGCGGATTCGCTTTTTTGACTCGGCGTTTTTTGGTATGTAAGGGACTGAATCAACCCAACCAGCTTGCTTAGCAAGATTTAAGGCTCGCATAATTGAGGTGCGATATCGGTTTTGAGTGGACGGTGACAATTTTTTACCTGTTGCAGTAATATGCGTGGGTAAATTGTTTCTGATATCATCACTTGTTAAAGAACTTAACAGCTTATGCCCTATGGCGTTACGCCAGTATTGAGCGTGTCTGATTTTTGTATCTAGGTTTTTTTGAGTTTCTGCTTCCTCTAAAAAGCGGATTAAAGCTTGCTCGACGGTTTTTTCTGGCTTTTTGTTTAGTTTGGCGATCTGCCACGCCTCCAACTTTAACTTATCGTGCAAGTGTTGAGCTTCTTGCTTGACAGTCGTTTTACTACTGCATCGAATGCGTTCACCTGTTGGTGTGGTAATGTCAATTTGCCAGATACCGTATTTGTTTTTTCTGATCGGCATTTTTGTTTCTCCTGTTTATCGCCGACCTGAACACATAGACGGCTTATATTATTTAATTTTTCTCTGTTTTTTTCAAGATCAGAACGGTATATTCGCCACACCTTAGAATCAGGCATACGAAAAAATCCCCATTTCAGCTTGTTGGTAAAAACAGTGTTGTAATGCAGCTTTAGGAGTTCAGCGGTTTCTTTTATGGTGAGCGTTTCTTCCATAAAGTGTCTTCCTTATTTTTTAATCAGCCCCAAATGGGCTGTTATTATTTAAATAAAGACATTATTTTTGGGGCTGTATTAGAT
>NZ_PHGZ01000038.1 GCF_002795405.1 Caviibacterium pharyngocola
CCGCACGTTCAGGTTCTGGAATGTAGGTATCTAAGTGGTTTGCTAACTCAAGAATTTTTTCTTCCCATTCTGGTACGCCGTTTAATGCTTGTAATGCTGAACCACGCACGATTGGGGTGTCATCACCCGGGAAGTCGTATTGAGATAGAAGTTCACGCACTTCCATTTCAACTAATTCTAATAATTCTTCGTCATCCACCATATCGCATTTGTTTAAGAATACGATGATGTATGGTACGCCTACTTGACGACCTAAAAGGATGTGCTCACGAGTTTGTGGCATTGGACCGTCTGTCGCCGCTACTACTAAGATAGCACCGTCCATTTGTGCCGCACCGGTAATCATATTTTTTACATAGTCGGCGTGTCCCGGACAGTCAACGTGTGCGTAGTGACGAGTTTCTGTATCGTACTCAACGTGTGATGTGTTGATGGTGATACCACGCGCTTTTTCTTCTGGCGCGTTGTCGATTTGGTCGAATGCACGAGCTGCACCACCGAAGTGTTTCGCTAATACAGTTGTGATCGCTGCTGTTAAAGTTGTTTTACCGTGGTCAACGTGGCCGATTGTACCCACGTTAACGTGCGGTTTTGTACGTTCAAATTTTTCTTTAGACATTAAGAAGTCCCTCTAGAGAAACACGGTTATCGATGGTTCAATATACCACATTAACCAATTAATTGAAATTTCAGGTTTAAATCAACGGGAAGGTAAATAAAAGAGTGGTGCTGATAGGCGGATTTGAACCGCCGACCTCACCCTTACCAAGGGTGCGCTCTACCAACTGAGCTATATCAGCGCTTGGAGCGGGCAGCGGGAATCGAACCCGCATCATCAGCTTGGAAGGCTGAGGTAATAGCCATTATACGATGCCCGCAGTCCTAAATTCATCTGTCCCATCAGAATTCATCTAAAAATGGTGGAGGGAGAAGGATTCGAACCTTCGAAGGCTGAGCCGGCAGATTTACAGTCTGCTCCCTTTGGCCGCTCGGGAATCCCTCCACGCAAAATGAATAACTTGATCACGATGAAATGGTGCCGACTATCGGAATCGAACTGATGACCTACTGATTACAAGTCAGTTGCTCTACCTACTGAGCTAAGTCGGCGTCGTAAGCAAGTGAGGCGTATTATAGGGAAATTTTTATCGCTGACAAGCGTTTTTTTGCAAAAAAACATTTTTTTTTGATTATTCGCCTATTTCTCAAACAAAACGTATAAATTTTATAAAAAAGTGACAATTCCGGCAAAATAATTCTGCTCGAATGCCTATTTATAATGTAATATTTCCACATAAGATTTTTATTTGAATAACCGAAGAACGCTTGTGAAATTATCCGACTCAACCTTTTTTTCCAGCCAATACACACCGTTTTTAACGTTTAACCGTCAACAATGGGCTGAATTGCGTAAATCCGTTCCGTTAAAATTAACCGAACAAGACCTTAAACCGTTGCTAGGTTTTAATGAAGATCTTTCACTGGATGAAGTCAGTACGATTTATTTACCGCTTGCCCGTCTAATTAACTACTATATAGAAGAAAACTTACGCCGCCAAACCGTACTAAACCGTTTCCTTGGCGGACATAATCCCAAAGTACCTTATATTATCAGTATCGCCGGTAGCGTGGCAGTCGGGAAAAGCACTTCGGCACGGATTCTACAATCTTTATTATCAAACTGGCCCGATGTACGCAAAGTCGATTTAATCACGACCGACGGTTTTCTGCACCCACTGGAAAAACTAAAAAAAGATAACTTATTACATCGAAAAGGTTTCCCGATTTCGTATGATACACAACGCCTAATCCGCTTTTTAGCCGATGTAAAATCGGGAAAACCTAATGTGGAAGCGCCGATCTATTCGCACCTCACTTATGACATCGTTCCGGATCAATTTGATATCGTAGATCAACCGGATATTCTTATATTAGAAGGTCTGAACGTTTTACAAACCGGCGGCAACAAAGCCAACCAAATCTTCGTCTCCGACTTTGTAGATTTCTCGATTTTTGTCGATGCCGAAGAAATCTTATTAAAAGAATGGTACATTCGCCGTTTCTTAAAATTCCGTTTAAGCGCATTTAACGATCCGAATTCTTATTTCAAACATTACGCCGGCTTATCCAAACAAGAAGCCATTGAAACCGCCAGCAAAATTTGGGATGACATTAACGGACTAAACCTAAAACAAAATATTTCACCCACACGCGAACGAGCAAATTTAATCCTAAAAAAAGGCCCGGATCACGCGGTTGAATTGGTGAAGTTGAGAAAATAATAAAAAAATGAGCGCACTTTGGTATGAATTTTGCAAAATTATGTCGGATTATTACTGTTAAAATGTTTAACCAATCGTGCGGTACACACATTCCCACCACACTACTTATTAAAAAATTCAGTAACCACCTTTTTCACTAATTAACGAACTTTCAAATTAAAACATAATAAATTTTTTGATCTTCTTCACAATTTTGAATATTACTTTTTTCTTTTATTTATTTTTCTCTTAAACTTCCCATATCATCGAAACGTTTCGATGAGCTAAAAACGCATTAAATGGCTTGAAGTTAGGAGAAATATTATGAAAAAGACCGCACTTTTGAACGCTCAACTTTCCCACAATATTGCTACGCTGGGGCATACGGATAGCCTAACTATTTGCGATGCCGGTTTGCCTATTCCGGAATTTGTAGAACGCATTGATTTGGCATTGACTGCCGGCGTGCCGAATTTTTTACAAACCGTTAATGTAGTTGTTGAAGAAATGTTTGTAGAAAAAGCTGTTATTGCAGAAGAAATCAAACAAAAAAATCCACAAACTCATACCGCACTTTTGGCACAATTAAGTGAATTGGAACAAAAACAAAGTAATCAAATCGCTATTGAATATGTGCCACATGAAGAATTTAAAGCATTAACAGGCGATAGTAAGGGGATTGTGCGTACAGGGGAATGTTCACCTTATGCGAATGTGATTTTATATTCGGGTGTGCCGTTTTAATGAATTGAGAGTTTGAGGGAAATTTATGCAAGCAGAAATCTTGCTCAAAATTAGCGGTGTTGATAAATCCTTTCCCGGAGTAAAAGCCTTAAGTAATGCTTGTTTGTCCGTTTATGCCGGTCGTGCTATGGCGTTAATGGGGGAAAATGGAGCGGGTAAATCCACATTAATGAAAGTCTTAACGGGGATTTACAGTAAAGACAGCGGCACCATTGAATATTTAGGACAAGCGGTGAATTTTAAAGGTCCGAAACATTCACAGGAAGCGGGGATTAGCATTATCCACCAAGAATTGAATTTGGTGGGCAATTTAAGTATTGCTGAAAATATTTTTTTGGGTCGTGAGTTTACTACGCCTTGGGGGGCGATTGATTGGAAAAAAATGCACCAAGAAGCCGATAAATTATTGGCTCGTTTGAATGTGGATTTTCAAAGCAACCAACTTTGTTCTGAGCTTTCTATCGGTGAGCAGCAAATGGTGGAAATTGCTAAAGCTCTAAGTTTTGAATCTAAAGTCATTATTATGGATGAACCTACTGATGCACTTACAGATACGGAAACCGAAACCTTGTTTAAGGTAATTAGAGAATTGAAAGGACAAGGTTGTGGCATTGTCTATATTTCTCACCGTATCAAGGAAATTTTTGAGATTTGCGATGGTGTGACTGTTTTACGTGATGGGCAATTTATTGGCGAAAGTGCGGTGGTGGATTTGAATGAAGATCGTTTAATTGAAATGATGGTCGGTCGCCGTTTGGAAGAGCAATATCCGCACATTGAACAAGCCAAAGGCGACATTCGCTTGGAAGTAGAAAACCTGTCAGGTAGCGGTGTTCATGATGTGAGTTTTAAACTTTATCGAGGCGAGATTTTAGGTATTTCAGGATTAATGGGCGCCGGTCGTACTGAAGTAATGAAAGTGTTATACGGTGCATTGTCGAAAGAAAAGGGTAAAGTGCGGTTAAATAATCGAGAAATATCTAATCAATGTCCACAAGACGGCTTGCACAACGGTATTGTGTATATTTCCGAAGATCGCAAAGGGGACGGTTTAATTTTAGGAATGTCGGTTAAGGAAAATATGTCGCTGACTGCTTTGGATCATCTTTCTCATTTGGGCAAAGTAAATCATCAACAAGAACGAATGGTGGTGGATGATTTTATTGAATTGTTCAATATCAAAACACCAAGTCGGGAACAACAAATAGGTTTACTTTCCGGAGGTAATCAACAAAAAGTCGCCATTGCGAAAGGACTAATGACCCAACCTGATGTATTAATTCTAGACGAACCCACAAGAGGTGTTGATGTGGGGGCGAAAAAAGAAATTTATCAGCTTATCAATAAATTCAAGCAAGAAGGTTTGAGCATTATTTTAGTATCATCAGAAATGCCGGAAGTGTTGGGTATGAGCGATAGAATTTTAGTTATGCATGAAGGAAAAATCAGTGCGGAATTCGAGCGTGAAGAAGCCACTCAAGAAAAACTACTCGCTGCGGCAATCGGTAAGCATCATTAAGGGGATTATATGAATTCATCATCTTTTAAATTGGGAAAATTTTTATTAGAACAACGCTCGGTCATCGCATTATTGGTGTTGATAACCATTGTGTCTATGATCAACCCTGATTTTTTCAGCCTTGATAATATTTTAAATATTCTGCGTCAAACATCGGTCAATGCCATTATTGCCGTAGGGATGACTTTTGTGATTTTAATTGCAGGGATCGATTTATCGGTCGGTTCCGTTTTAGCATTAACCGGAGCAATCGCTGCGTCAATGGTAGGTTTAGAACTTTCTATTTTTGTAGTGATTCCTTTGACTTTATTATTCGGCACATTATTAGGTAGTATCAGTGGTTTTATTGTAGCAAAAGGGAAAGTGCAAGCCTTTATTGCTACCTTAGTTACTATGACATTATTGCGTGGCGTCACCATGGTTTATACCGATGGTCGCCCAATTAGTACAGGATTTTCTGATGCTGCAGATAGCTTTACTTATTTAGGTACGGGCTATTTATTAGGTATTCCAGTGCCAATTTGGTTAATGGTGATTGTGTTTACGGTGGCGTGGTACATTTTAACCCACTGCAAAATCGGACGTTATATTTATGCCTTAGGCGGTAACGAAAATGCGACCCAACTTTCCGGTATTAATGTCAACAAAATCAAAGTCTTTGTTTTTGCCGTAAGCGGCTTCTTGTCTGCACTTGCAGGACTGATCGTGACTTCTCGCCTTTCATCGGCACAACCGACTGCAGGGGTATCTTATGAATTGGATGCTATTGCGGCTGTGGTAGTCGGCGGAACCAGTTTAATGGGTGGTAAAGGTCGAGTGATGGGAACCTTAATCGGAGCGTTAATTATCGGCTTCCTAAACAACGCATTGAATTTATTAGATATTTCTTCTTACTATCAAATGATAGCAAAAGCATTGGTTATTTTGGTAGCTGTTCTTGCCGATAACTATTTAGGCAGTAAAAAAGCATAAACTTAACTCACAGGAGATTTAATATGAAAAAATTAACCACAATCGCATCTGCTTTAATGGCAACTTTAGCGTTCAGCGCAAGCAGCATAGCACAAGATACTTTGGCGCTTGCCGTATCGACTTTGGATAATCCGTTTTTCGTTTCATTAAAAGATGGAGCGCAGAAAAAAGCAGATGAGTTAGGTTACAAATTAGTGGTATTAGACTCACAAAACGATCCGGCAAAAGAACTTGCCAACGTAGAAGACTTAACGGTTCGTGGTGCAAAAGTGTTATTAATTAACCCAACTGACAGTGAAGCTGTTTCCAGTGCCGTAGCTATTGCTAATCGTAACAACATTCCGGTTATTACTCTTGACCGTGGTGCAGCAAAAGGTAAAGTGGTAAGCCATATTGCATCAGATAACGTAGCAGGCGGTAAAATGGCAGGTGATTTTATTGCTCAAAAATTAGGTGCAGGTGCAAAAGTGATTCAACTTGAAGGTATTGCCGGTACATCTGCCGCTCGTGAACGTGGCGAAGGCTTTAAACAGGCTATTGATGAACATAAATTTGATGTACTTGCCAGCCAACCGGCAGATTTTGACCGTACCAAAGGCTTAAATGTCATGGAAAATTTACTTGCTTCAAAATCTGCAGTACAAGCGGTATTTGCTCAAAATGATGAAATGGCGTTAGGTGCATTACGAGCTATCAGTGCGGCAAACAAAAAAGTGTTAGTCGTAGGTTTTGACGGCACAGATGATGGCGTGAAAGCGGTAAAAAGTGGTAAATTAGCCGCAACCATTGCCCAACAACCTGAGTTAATCGGTAGTCTTGGCGTAGAAACAGCGGATAAAGTCTTAAAAGGCGAAACCGTTGCAGAAAAAATTCCGGTTGATTTAAAAGTAGTTACGGAATAAAAAACTTATTTTTAATTCGCTCATATGTAAGGACGCACTACGTGCGTCCGTCATATGAAATCCCAACCATTATTTGATTATGAAACATTTTTGGACGCACGCAGTGCGTCCCTACAAGGATACGCTATGTCTAAAGTTCTCACCATTCTCGGCAGTATCAATGCAGATCACGTTATTTCAGTACCGCACTTTGCCCGCCCGGGAGAAACCCTAACAGGGAGCCAATATCATATAGCTTATGGAGGCAAAGGTGCTAATCAAGCGGTTGCAGCAGCTCGTTTGACGGATTTCAGCCTAGGCAATAAAGTGAATTTTATCGGCTGTATCGGTTCCGATGAAATTGGTCGTGCTATGAAAAAAGCCTTTGAGCAAGACGGTTTAGATGTCTCGGCGGTGAATGAAATTGCAGGGGAAACCACCGGTGTAGCAATGATTCAAGTGGCGGAAAGTGGTGAAAACAGTATTGTTATTTCTGCCGGAGCAAATGGGGCATTGACTGCGGAAGTTGTGGCGCAACATGAAGATAAAATCCGACAGGCGGATTATCTGTTAATGCAGTTGGAAACCCCCTTGGATGCGATATTGGCAGCAGCAAAATTAGCACAAAGCCAAGGTACGAAAGTCGTACTTAACCCGGCACCTGCTCGTCCGTTATCTGATGAATTACTGGGTTTATTGGATATAATTACGCCGAATGAAACAGAAACGGAAATTTTAACCGGTATTCAAGTGAAAGATGAACAAAGTGCAGTACTGGCTGCGCAAGTTTTTCATCAAAAAGGTATTGAAACCGTATTGATTACTTTGGGTTCAAAAGGCGTTTATATCAGCCAACAACAAAGCGGAAAAATTGAAGGGCAAATCATCAGCGGATTTAGAGTAAATGCCGTAGATACTACCGCTGCCGGAGATACTTTTAACGGCGCATTTTTAACCGCACTTTTAGAAGAAAGGTCCTTATTTGATGCTATCCGTTTTGCTCACGCAGCAGCAGCGATCAGCGTAACCTGTAAAGGTGCGCAACCTTCTATTCCAAGTCGTTTAGAAACGGATAATTTTTTAGCTCGACAATAAAAAGATTATGACAACAATGAAAGATATCGCCCGTTTGGCGAAAGTTTCAACATCCACGGTTTCTCACGTTATTAATAATTCTCGTTTTGTCAGCGAAGAAGTGCGGCAAAAAGTAATGCGTGTCGTAGATGAATTAAACTATACCCCTTCTGTTCTGGCACGTAGTTTAAAAATAAAAGAAACTAAAACCATCGGTATGCTAGTCACGGCAAGTAATAACCCTTTTTTTGCCCAAGTTGTAGCGGAAGTGGAGCGCTATTGTCATCAGCAAAATTATCAATTAATCCTGACCAACACGAATGATGATGACGAGCTTGTACAAAAAAACTTACAGCTTTTCGCACAAAAACAAGTGGACGGTGTATTGCTAATGTGTACAGAAAGTCATTTTCAAAGCACTGATTTTTGTTTGAAATTACCTAGTGTCATTATGGATTGGTGGCCGGAGGAATTAAATGCGGACAAAATATTTGAAAACTCGGAATTAGGCGGCTATTTAGCAACACGTTATTTAATTGAAATGGGACATCAGGATATTGCAATTTTAACCGGTAGTTTTAAGAAATCCTTAGCCGTCAATCGATTAAACGGCTACAAAAAAGCATTACAAGAAGCAAATATTCCTTTGCGTGAAGAATGGATTATTGAAAAACATTTCCATTTTGAAGGTGGTATTCAAGCTATGCAAAGCTTACTTAAACAAAAACAACGCCCGACGGCCGTTTTTGCTTGTAGTGATGCAATGGCTGTCGGCGCGTATCAAGCCGCGTGGGTGGCGGGCTTGCAGATTCCGCAAGATATTTCTATTATCGGCTATGACAACATTGAATTAGCTCAATATATGTCACCGCCGCTTACCACGATCCATCAACCCAAAAAGTTATTTGCACAATTAGCGGTGGATACGCTATTAGCGCGAATCAAAAATCCGGAAAAAAAACACCGCACTTTTATGCTGGAACCGAGTTTAATTATTCGTTCTTCTGTAAAACGACTAATATCCTGATTCCCCCTCAAAAAAAAGAGTACATTTCTGTACTCTTTTTCATCTGATTATTGAATCGATTGTTGTAAGGTTTGCAACGGATATACATCCCAACTATCCAAACTCTTCACACCTTGGGTTAATGCTTCTGCACCTGCAAGAGTTGTTTGAAGAAACACCTTCTGCTGCAATGCGCTGCGGCGGATCGAGTGGCTGTCGGCGACACTTTCCGGAAGGCTGCCGACAGTGTTGATGACCATTGCGATTTCGCCGTTTTTAATTGCATCGACGATATTCGGACGCCCTTCCCGTACTTTGTTGACGATTTGGGTAAACACGCCGTTTTCACGCAAGAATTTCGCCGTACCCATTGTGGCGCATAAGCCGTAGCCTTCTTCTTGTAAATGACGTGCGATCGGTAACAAACGCATTTTGTCATTATCATCAACGGATAAGAACACTTTACCCGTTTTCGGAATACGTTCGTTCGCGCCGGTTTGGGCTTTTAAGAAAGCTTCGGAGAAGGTTTTGCCAACACCCATTACTTCACCGGTCGAACGCATTTCAGGTCCTAAAATAGTATCCACGCCCGGGAATTTGATGAATGGGAACACCGCTTCTTTCACGGAATAAAAGTGCGGTATGATTTCGCCTTGAATTTGTTGTTCCGCTAAAGAGATGCCTGCCATTACTCGTGCGGCGATTTTCGCCAGCGGTCTGCCGGTGGATTTACTTACAAAGGGTACGGTACGGCTGGCACGAGGGTTGACTTCAAGCACATAAATCACATTATCCTGCACTGCAAATTGTACGTTCATCAAACCCACCACATTTAAGGCTTTCGCCATAGCAGCGGTTTGACGGCGGATTTCATCTTGAATTTCCTTGCTTAATGAATAAGGCGGTAAAGAGCAAGCGGAGTCGCCGCTGTGAATACCAGCTTGTTCGATATGTTGCATAATACCGCCGATAATCACTTCTTTGCCGTCGCAAATACAATCCACGTCCACTTCAATGGCGTTATTTAAGAAGTGATCCAATAAAATCGGACTGTCTTCGGACACTTGCACCGCTTCACGCATATATTTATTAAGTTCGTCCACGTTATACACGATTTGCATTGCTCGTCCGCCCAATACATAAGAAGGACGCACCACCAACGGATAACCCACTTCTTCCGCTAATTGCACCGCTTCTTGTGCATTGCGTGCCGTGCGGTTGTTCGGTTGTTTTAAACCTAGATCTTGCAGAATTTTTTGGAAACGTTCACGGTCTTCCGCCGCATCAATGCTGTCTGCGGACGTACCGATAATGTTAACCCCGTTTTCGTGCAAAGCATTGGCAAGTTTAAGCGGTGTTTGACCGCCGTAATGCACAATCACGCCGTAAGGTTTTTCTACATAGATAATTTCCAACACATCTTCCAAGGTCAACGGCTCGAAGTATAAACGGTCAGAGGTATCAAAATCCGTTGAAACGGTCTCAGGGTTGCAATTCACCATAATGGTTTCAAAACCACTTTCACGCAAGGCAAGAGCGGCGTGAACACAGCAATAGTCGAACTCAATCCCTTGACCGATACGGTTCGGACCACCGCCTAAAATCATAATTTTCTTGCGATCACTCGGACGGCTTTCACATTCTTCTTCATAGCTAGAATAAAGGTAAGCGGTATCAGAAGTAAATTCCCCTGCACAAGTGTCCACACGCTTATAAACTGGGTGTAGATTTAAGGAATTTCTCTTATTTCTGACCGCACTTTCGCCTGCTTTAGTTAATTGTCCGATACGTTTATCGGAGAAACCTTTGCGTTTCAAACGGCGTAATTCCGCATAATCCAATTCATCCAAGGTGCGTTTTTCCAACGCCAATTCTTCTTGCACCAAATCCTGAATTTGGATTAAGAACCAAGGATCGATTTTGGAATAATGATGCACTTCTTCAAGGGTAAAGCCAGCACCAAAGGCGTCCGCCACATATAAAATACGGTTCGGGCCCGGGTTGCCCAATTCGGTACGGATTTTTTCAGGTTCTTCGGAAAGCAAATTGAAACCGCAGATGCCTGTTTCCAAACCACGCAATGCTTTTTGTAAACTTTCTTGGAAAGTACGCCCCATCGCCATTACTTCGCCCACGGATTTCATTTGCGTAGTTAAACGATCGTCCGCTTGCGGGAATTTTTCAAAGGCAAAACGTGGTACTTTTGTTACTACATAGTCGATTGAAGGCTCGAAGGACGCAGGAATTAAACCGCCTGTAATATCGTTGCGTAATTCGTTTAAGGTATAACCCACCGCTAATTTCGCCGCTACTTTGGCAATCGGGAAACCTGTCGCTTTAGAAGCAAGCGCAGAAGAACGGCTCACACGAGGATTCATTTCAATAACAATCATCTCGCCGTTAGCAGGGTTAATGGCAAATTGAACGTTAGAGCCGCCCGTATCCACGCCGATTTCACGCAATACCGCAAGGCTGGCATTACGCATAATTTGATATTCTTTATCCGTTAAAGTTTGCGCCGGTGCGACGGTAATGGAGTCGCCCGTATGCACGCCCATCGGATCAAAGTTTTCAATGGAACACACGATAATGCAGTTATCCGCTTTATCACGCACCACTTCCATTTCATATTCTTTCCAACCTAAAACCGACTGTTCGATTAATAATTCGTGGGTTGGCGATGCGTCGAAACCACGCTCACAAATCGCCATAAATTCATCACGGTTATAAGCAATACCGCCGCCTGAACCGCCCATAGTAAAAGACGGACGAATTAAGGTCGGGAAACCCACTTCCGCTTGTGCCGCCCAAGCTTCTTCAAAGGTATGACAAACAAAAGATTTCGGCGTATTTAAACCGATTTTTTCCATCGCCTCTTTAAAGCGGCCACGGTCTTCCGCTTTATCAATGGCATCTTCCGTTGCCCCGATTAATTCTACGCCGTATTTTTTCAACACGCCGTTTTTGGATAAATCCAAGGCGCAGTTCAACGCCGTTTGACCGCCCATAGTCGGTAAAATCGCATCCGGGCGTTCTTTTTCGATAATTTTCTCAACACTTTGCCAGTTAATTGGCTCAATGTAAGTTACATCTGCCATATTCGGATCGGTCATAATGGTCGCCGGATTGGAGTTCACCAATACCACTTTATAACCTTCTTCACGCAAAGCTTTACAAGCCTGCGCCCCTGAATAGTCAAACTCACAAGCCTGACCGATCACAATCGGACCTGCGCCGATGATAAGTATTGTATTTATGTCTGTACGTTTTGGCATTTTGGTATCTCTTTAATTAAATTTTGTAATTTGTTTTTATTTCGTAGGGTCGCACTGCGTTCGACCGCGGACACACGCAGTATGTCCCTACATTTAATTAGGGTAAATTAAAAACCCCTTCACCAACTTCAATCACTCTTCCGCCAACAAAAATCGTTTTATTTTCATCGACTTTTAAGGATAAACGGTTCGGTCTGCCCATTTCGTCACCCTGGTTAATTGTCCAATCAATCGACGTTAAACCCTGCGTAATCGCCCAACCGCCTAAATTTGCCGCGGCCGAACCCGTACCCGGATCTTCAGCGACAGTGCCGTTTGCGTGAAAAAACAACCGCACTTTGGCGTGATTATTTTCAACAAACCACAAATAAGCTAATTGATTAGGCAGCATTTGGCTAAAAAGTGCGGTATTAATTTGGCAATTTTTTACCGCACTTTCTGACGTTAATCGAATTAGAAGCTGATTAGCACCGGTATCCACCCAAACGGCATTTAAAATATCGGCGGTTTGTAACCCTAGTAATTCTGCACATTCTGTTAAGCTGAATGTGCAAGATACAGTTTTTACGCCGTTTTTTAAAGCGAGAGTGATAATGTCGCCTTGATGCCGAATTTCAACTAATCCCGATTTTGTTTGCAATACATAATCATCAGACAAGCCCAATAATTTCTTCAGCACAAATGCCGAGCCAATCGTCGGGTGTCCGGCAAAAGGAAGTTCATAACCGGGCGTAAAAATTCGCAATTTTTGCACCGCACTTTTATCCGCGGCTGCCTGAAAAAAAACAGTTTCAGACAGATTAAACTGACGAGCAATTAATTGCATTTCTTCATCGTTCAAGTCATCCGCATTGGAAAAAACTGCCAAAGGGTTGCCGCCGAAATGACTTTCGGCAAAAACGTTGACGAGTTTAAAAGGATATTGGCGCATAATTTCTACCGGAACAATTTATTTCAGACCGTAGAGACGCACTGTGTGCGTCCGTAATGATATAACGTAAATTTGTTTGCGGACGCACGCAGTGCGTCCCAACATTCATTATTTTTTTGCATTACGCAACGCATCAATAAATTTATCAAATAAATAAGCCACATCATTCGGGCCCGGACTTGCTTCAGGGTGTCCTTGGAATGAAAACGCCACTTGATCCGTCAGCTCAATGCCTTGCACCGAATTATCAAATAAAGAGCGGTGAGTTACGCGCACGTTTTGCGGTAAGCTGTGTTCATCCACTTCAAAACCGTGGTTTTGGCTGGTGATCATCACTTTTTGCGTATCCAAATCTTGCACAGGATGGTTTGCACCGTGGTGTCCGAATGCCATTTTTTTCGTTTTACCGCCGGACGCCAAACCTAATAATTGATGCCCTAAGCAGATACCGAAAATCGGCTTTTTAGTTGCTAATAAGGTCTGAATGGCAGAAATGGCATAATCGCAAGGTTCCGGATCGCCCGGGCCGTTGGATAAGAAAATACCGTCAGGATTGAGCGCTAAAACTTCTTCAGCGGAAGTTTTGGCAGGTACGACCGTGATATTACAGCCACGTTCCGCTAGCATACGCAGAATATTACGTTTCACGCCGAAGTCATAAGCCACGATGTTAAATTCGGGATTTTGCGCTTCCACATAACCTTTGCCTAATTGCCATTCGCCTTGCATCCATTGATGAGTTTTCTCGCAAGTCACCACTTGAGCTAAATCTTTTCCCGCCATTGAACCGAAGCTTAAGGCGAGTTCTAAAGCTTTTTTCTCATCAATTTCGCCGGTCATAATACAACCGGCTTGTGCGCCTTTGTCACGCAAAATACGCGTTAAACGGCGAGTATCAATATCCGCAATCGCCACCACATTATTGGCTTTTAAATAATCGCTTAAACTTTGATTGGCACGGAAATTACTGTGAATCATCGGCAAATCGCGAATAATCAAACCCGCCGCATAAACGCCGTTACTTTCAAGATCTTCAAGATTTGCGCCGGTGTTGCCGATATGGGGATAAGTGAGGGTGACGATTTGTTTGAAATAAGAAGGGTCGGTTAGAATTTCTTGATAACCGGTCATTGAGGTATTAAATACCACTTCACCAATAGTATGACCATTGGCGCCGATGGATGTACCGTAAAAAACGGAACCGTCGGCTAATACTAAAATTGCCTGTTCAGACATAAAAACTCCTTTCGGTCGAACACTTACGAATGCTCATTAACCCGTATTTAACGCAAAAATTCACCGCACTTTGTCATACGAGTAAATTATTGTTAAATCCTTTCCGATAACTTAGCAAATTTTTGCTAAACTCGCCTATTCTAAAGGACTATTCAGCGCTATTCAAGTAAAATCGCAAACGATAAAATGATTAATTATTCACTTAATTTACATAAATAATCACATTTTTACAATAACTTTATAATTCCGGATGATTTATTTTGTAGTTGGCACACAAGTTGTTACAATGGAGAGAATTTTAATTCGAGAGAACCTAAAATGAAAAGAACACACTTTATTTCCGCCGTATTACTTGGCTCGGCAATTCTCACCGGCTGTGCGTCGATTGATCCGCAAACCGGCGAACGAAACGATCCGCTTGAGGGTTTCAACCGCGTAATGTGGGATTTTAACTATAAAATCGCCGATCCCTATGTACTAAAACCGGTTGCGACGGGTTGGAAAGAATATGTGCCGTCTCCCGTGCGTAAAGGCTTGACCAACGTTACTAACAACCTTGACGAACCGATTAGTTTTGTCAGCCGACTACTGGAAGGCGAAGGCAAAAAAGCAATGGTGCACTTTAACCGATTTTGGATCAACACCATTTTCGGCTTGGGCGGTTTAATCGACTGGGCGAGCTATAGCGATCCGCTTAAAATAGAAAACGAACGTGATTTTGCGGATACGTTGGGCACTTACGGCATAGAGCCGGGCGCATATATTATGCTTCCGGCATACGGTGCAACAACACCGCGTCAGGCAACCGGCACGACATTGAATGTCGGTGCAACTTATCCGTTCTGGCATTGGGTAGGCGGACCTTGGTCACTCGTGAAATCGGGTATTCAAGCCATCGACACGCGTGCCAAGGCATTAGATAAAGAAGCGCTGCTCAATCAAGCGCAAGATCCGTATATTACTTTCCGCGAAGCTTATTATCAAAATTTGGAATACCGTGTAAATGACGGAGAAATAAAAAAAACGGAAGAATCTCTTTCAAAAGAAGAACTTAACGAAGTTGACTAAAAGGAGCTTACTATGGAAATGACATCGACACAACGCCTTATTCTCGCGAATCAATATAAACTAATGGGATTATTGGAACCGAATAATGCGAAAAAATATCAACGCTTGGAAGCTATTGTAAAAGGCGGTTTCGGCTTAGAACTTAAAGAGCTGGATAAAGAATTTTCCGATATTTCGGAAGAAGAATGTCGCACGGTATTAGATACGTTAGAAATGTATCACGCCCTACAAGTTTCTTATAATAATTTAGGTGATAAATCAAGCGTCACACCACACCGACTACAATTTGCAGGCTATTGCGCCGTGCGTGAGAAAAAATACCTCAATTACTTGCGTTTCATCACCGGCACAGAAGGTAAATATCAAGAATTTATGCGCTGCGAACACGGTTGCGATTCCCAAACTCCAATGTGGGATAAATACTCCAAAATGCTCGAAATCTGGCGCACCTGTCCACACGAATATCATTTAAGTATGGCTGAAATTCAGAAGATTTTGAATGCATAAAAACTAAAAATCACGACCGCACTTTAAGCTCCCTGTTCAAAAGAAACTAAAGTGCGGTATTTTAAAAATTTGTTATTCATATTCTACCCTTTCTATAAAAATCCTCATTCATTTACCTAAAATCCATATGAAATTAGCGCGAATATATAAAGGGGCTTAATTTAGAATAACAAAAAGGGTATCTTTCGATACCCTTTCTTCTGTCGATAACGTTTTTAACACGTTTCCACAAATTATTTAATGATTTTCGCTACCACACCAGCACCAACTGTACGTCCGCCTTCACGAATCGCGAAACGTAAACCTTGGTCCATCGCGATTGGGTGAATCAAGCTTACTGTCATTTTGATGTTGTCGCCCGGCATTACCATTTCTACGCCTTCCGGTAACTCGATAGTACCTGTTACGTCAGTTGTACGGAAGTAGAACTGTGGACGGTAACCTTTGAAGAATGGAGTATGACGTCCACCTTCTTCTT
>NZ_PHGZ01000039.1 GCF_002795405.1 Caviibacterium pharyngocola
TTGTTTGTTTGTTTGTTTGCATAGTGTAATCCAATAAAATAACTGCACCGCACTTTTATTCGTACCTACAATGTGCGATAAAAGTGCGGTGTATTTTAGCACCGTTTTGCGTCGATGTAAAAATCCGTGCGGTTAAAGGGCGCGGGAAGAATATAACGGCACGCGGCTTAATTGCGACATTGCGGTGATATAAGCCTGCACTTTCGGCGGAAAAATGACGCCTTTTACGCAAGTTAAATTACGCAACATCGGGAACAGCACGATATCTTCCAAAGATAGCGCGCCGTTTGCACCGTTATCCGCCTTAATTAAAGATTCCAAACGGGCTAAATCATTATGCAATTTTTCAATATATTGCGGCGATTTTTGTAGATTTTCGGCAAAATCGCCGATAGATTCCGTTTTCTTACTCACAAAATAATCCACCGCACTTTGCGTGGCGTATTCCGCTAATCCTAACCGAATAAATCGCGGCATTAACAAACGATTATAATAAGCACCGACGTCGTTCATCCATTCCGTCAATTCCGCACGAATTTCCTCACGCAATAATTTTTCTCCGTAATGTTCATCGATATAACGGACGATATCCAAACTTTCCGCCATTGCCGAACCGTCGTCTTTTTGTAAAATCGGCACGACTTTTTTGCCCACCAATCCCACCGGCGTCGCTTCGTCGTCGTTTAATAGTACGATTTCTTCCACGGCGATATTTTTTAGTCCGAAAATCATTCTGGCGCGCACGCAAAACGGACAATGATCGTAAACGTATAATTTCATTTTCACTCCTTTTTTAGCTGTCGAGCTTAATGTACCGCAATCCGAGCCGGCGTGACAAGGTGCGGCGGAATATTTATAAAAACTTGATATGAATCACAGAATATTGCGCGAATTCCCTTTATTATCAAGGCAAAGCGATAACCGAGTTAAGGAGGAACCTATGTGGAAATCTGTCTCTCAAGTATTAGCCGATCAATTCGGTGCCTATTATTCGATTAAGGAAAAGGCGAATGTGCATACCGGCGAAATGCACGAAGCTTGGGTGATTGATGACGGTATTCAGCCCGTATTCGTCAAAGTCAACGGCAAGAATTTCCGTTCGATGTTCCGAACCGAGGCGGATCAGCTGGCGCTATTGGCGAAAACCAACACCGTCAATGTGCCGCAGGTTTACGGCGTCGGTTGTTCGCACAGCCATAGTTTTCTCCTGTTGGAAGCATTCCGTTTTACGCCGCCGAGCGCACAAGCAATGGCGCAATTCGGCACGCAACTCGCACGATTACATTCATTCGGACAAACCGAGCATTACGGCTTGGATTTTGATACTTGGCTGGGGCCGCTGTATCAACCGAACGAATGGAAAGACGATTGGGCGAAATTTTTCAGCGAGCAGCGTATCGGTTGGCAACTACAAATTTGCAAGGAAAAAAATCTGGATTTCGGCGACATTAAGCATATTATCGCAGCGGTTCAGGAACGCCTTGCCAAACATCAGCCGAAACCGGCGCTGTTACACGGTAACCTGTGGATTGAAAATTGTGCCCAAGCGGATGAGCGCATTGTTACTTATGATCCGGCGTGTTATTGGGGGGATCGCGAATGTGACATTGCGTTTAGCGAATTATTCGAGCCCTTCCCTGCGGAATTCTATGAAAATTATCACCGCACTTATCCGTTGGAAGAAGGTTATGACGAACGAAAACTCGTGTATCAACTTTATTATTTGCTCAATTTCAGCTGTCGTTTTCACGGCAATTACGTTGAGCTGACAAAAACTTTTATTTCTCGTTTATTGAAGGAAAACCAATGACAATTCAAGCTGTAATTTTTGATATGGACGGCGTTTTAATTGACTCCGAACCACTTTGGAAACAAGCGGGCGTTGATATTTTCAACGCCTTTGACATTCCAGCCACTTGGGCGGATATGGTGGCACTAACCGGACTGCCCTCTTTGGCAATCGCCAAAACAATGTACCAACGCCATAATAAATCGCCGATTCCGCCGGAAGATATGGCGACGCGCATTAATGATTACGCCATTTCGCTTATTTTAGCCAAACGACCGCTAATGCCGGGCGTGAAAGAAACATTGGAGAAACTTCATCGATTAGGCTATAAAATGGCGATAGCCTCCGCATCGCCGCGCAAATTATTGGCGGAAATTACGGAAAAATGCGGTATCGCCGATTATTTCGGCTATTTATCCTCTGCCACCGAGTTGGATTACAACAAACCGCATCCGCAAGTGTATTTGCACGCGGCGAAAATGTTGGGCGTCGAGGCGAAAAATTGTATCGGCATTGAGGATTCCGTGGTGGGAATGACCGCCGTGAAAGCTGCGTCAATGTCTTGCATTGTCATCCCTGATGCCTCGGCGCGTAATGACAAACGTTGGTCGCTCGCCGATGCGCAACTTAACAGTCTGACGGACATCAACGAAACTCTGCTTCGCCGCTTTGATTAGGCGTTAAAAAAGGGCGAATTGCCCTTTTTTCTTTGCGTTTATCCGTGCTATGCATTTTCCTGTTCGGCGCAAATATCCGCGCATAAACTCACTTGTTGGGTTTCTTGGGTCACCCATAACGCCAACAAACTCAATCCGCCGTTAAAAGCTAAATAAAAACCGACCGCACTTAAGCCGTAATTGGCGTTGAGTTGCAAGGTGATTAGCGTTGCCACGCTCGCGCCTAAAATACCAGCGCAATTATAGGCTAAAGACGCACCGGAATAACGGGCGCCGGTCGGGAATAATTCGGGCAAGAAGCTGGCAAGCGGCCCGTAACCCATTCCGATTAAGCCCATTCCGATGATCAAAAACCAGAATAATCCGACGCTCGACGCATTTTCTAAAAAAAGCGGTAAGGCAAATCCGAACGCCACCACGCCCCAAGTCGTCCAAATCAACCAAATTCGGCGCCCGATTCGATCGATATAAATGCCCGATAAAATAATAGTTACGGCTAAGGAAAAGGCGCTACACATTAAAAGTGCGGTGAAAATTTTCGGTGAAATGCCTAAGCCCGTCATATATCCCGCCTCCGATAAAACCGGCGCGGATTTTGCGTAAATTTGGCTGAAAGCGATCATAATGTAAAACAGCACATAGCCGGCGACAGACAGCAACATTCCTAACATAAACGGCTTGAAATGGGTGGTGAACACTTCAATCGCCGGAATACGGTGGGTTTTGCCGGTTTCAAGTGCGGTTAAAAATATCGGTGTTTCGGTGAGTTTTAATCGCACATAAATACCTATCGCGATTAAAATCACGGAGGATAAAAACGGAATGCGCCACGCCCAGTCGATTAACGCTTGTTCACCGAAACAATAAGTGATCAATAAAAACACACTATTCGCCGCTAATAATCCGATGGGCGCGCCTAATTGCGGAAAAGTGCCGAACCAGCCGCGTTTACCTTGCGGCGCGTTTTCAATCGCAACTAACGCCGCACCGCCCCATTCGCCGCCCAAGCCGATGCCTTGCCCGATCCGGCAAAGGCACAGCCCGATCGTCGCCCAAATGCCGATATCTTGATAAGTAGGCAACAAACCGATCGTCACCGTGGAAATACCCATTAAAAGCAAGGACATCATAAAGGTTTTTTTGCGCCCGATACGATCGCCGAAGTGCCCGAATAGCGCCGCGCCCAACGGACGAGCGATAAAAGTCAGCGCTAAAGTGGATAATGCCGCCAGTTGGTTCGACATCGGATCGGCACTGTAAAAAAACTGATAATTAAACACCAGCACCGCCGCCATTGCATAAATATAGTTATCGAAATATTCAATCGCCGTGCCGATCATTGTCGCGCCCGCCACGCGGGAAACGCTGTTATATTGTTGCATTTTAGACCCCTAAAAATTCTTTTACGGTTTGTGAAATATTTGTTGATTGAGTAATTGCCGAAATCACCGCCACACCGTCCGCGCCCAATGCGCGTAATTGCGCGGCATCTTGTTGGTTAATACCGCCGATCGCTACCAACGGTTTATCAACGCCCGCTTGTCGGAGTTCGGCAAGAAATTGCGGCCCCACCGCCGGTTTCGGATCTTCTTTCGATTGAGTCGGGAAAATCGGCCCGATACCGAAATAATCGATTTCCGCCGAATCATTGTCCGCCAAGGCTTCGTGCAGTTTATTCACCGACAAGCCGACGATTAAAGTGCGGTCGCTTTTCGCCCGAATTTCTTTCACTTTCATATCGCTTTGCCCGACGTGAATACCGTCCGCGCCAATGGCTAGCGCCAGTTCCACGTCATCATTGACGATAAAAGGCACACCGTAGCGCCGACACAAATCACGGCAACGAATTGCCAATAATTTTTGCGCGGCGGGATCCTGTTCTAAGGAAAATCGCCCTTTGTCGCGAAACTGAAAGCAAGTAATCCCGCTTTCTAGCGCCTGTAGCAAAATATAAATCAGATTTTCCGCACGATTGCCCGCCAAATGTCGGCAATCTTGGCTGCCTGCCACGAAATACAGTGACAGCATTTTTTTGATGTCGTTCATCATTACTCCTGTATAATTGTGATATTTAATTTTTGTGCGACTTGCGCCGAATCGATGGACGCCAGTCGATCTAATAACGCTAAAGAAAATTCGCCGTATTGCGACGGCTGAAGATCTTGCGCGGCAAGTTCGCCGGCAACGATATAAACCGCGCAGGCCTCCACGCAAGCGGAAAAATATCGCCCGTCGCTTACCGCTAAAAATGCTGCGCACACCGCGCTGAATAAGCAACCCGACGCGGTAACTTTAGGAAACATTGCACTGCCATTTTGCAAAGTGACGAGGTGATTTTCATCGGCAATAATGTCCGTTGCGCCGCTTAATAAGGCGACACAACCGTATCGCCGCGCCACTTCTTGCGTAATATGGAATAAATCCGCCGTGCCGCTTCCCGCGTCCACGCCTTTTGCTCGCCAAGTTATCCCTGCAAGCTGCGCCAACTCACCGGCGTTGCCGCGAATTAATGAAAACCGGATTTCTTGCAATAAAATTTTCACCTGTTGACGACGTGCGCTGATAGCGCCGACGCCGACAGGGTCCAACACCACGGGAATGCCCGCCCGATTCGCCGCTTTACCGGCATTTAACATTGTCGATAATGCCTTGCCCTGCAAGCTGCCGAGGTTGATCACTAAGGCTTGTGATAACGTCACAAGTTCTTCGATTTCCGCTTCATTTACGGAAAGCCAAGATCGCGCGCCCAATGCCCGCAATCCCGCGTCGGAAAAGGCGGCGGCAACCGTATTGGCGATATGCAAAATCCTCGGTTTATTTGACCGCACTTTGTCCGCTAATTGCCAAGTTCTCATTATTCCACCTGAACGGCATAGTCGGATAACGGCGGAACACGTTTAATTAGCCCCTGTTCGTGCATAAATTGCGCCATTTTTTGATAACGCGCATTATCCAACGCGCGCGGGCTGGCGGATAAACGCGGCAAAGTGTCGCGCCACGCCAAGCGGTTTAATTCGTTATCCAATTCTTTCGGCTTATAACTGACGAAATCCTGCCACGCCGCTTGCGGATGATTGAGCAAATACACCGTAGCTTGTTCAAGTGCGGTTAAAAATTTCGCAATTTTTGTCGCATTAGTTTGATTTTTGTGCGCAACCAATACGAGTTCGTCATAAATCGGCACGCCGTGTTCTTCCGGATAAAACGCCCGCCCTTCGCGTTTTTCCAGCTGCATTTGATTTAATTCGAAGTTACGAAACGCGCCGATTACGGCGTCCGCTTGTCCGCTGAATAAAGACGGCGATAAAGACCAGTTTACGTTGATTAATTGCACGTCTTGTCGGGTCAAACCGGCGGACTGTAGCATTTTATCCAGCAAAACGCGTTCGAATCCGCTAACGGAATAACCGATTTTTTTGCCTTTTAAATCGGCGATTGTTTCAATTCCGCTGTCCGCCAATACGACGACGCTGTTTAACGGCGTAGAAACTAAGGTGCCGACGCGTACCAACGGCAAGCCCTCATCCGTTTGCATTTGTAATTGCGGTTGATAATTTACGGCTAAATCCGCTTTTTCCGCCGCAACCAATTTCGGCGGCATTGAGGGATCCGCCGGTTCGATAATTTCTACGTCCAACTCATTGGCGGCAAAAAAACCTTTTTGCTGCGCCACGATAATGGCGGCGTGATCCGGATTGACGAACCAATCCAGCAACAAGGTTACTTTTTCCTTCGCCTGCACGGATTGAAGGCAACACAAAGCGGATAAACCGATTAACATTAAATACTTTTTCATTTCTTCTCCTAACGTAAATGTGAAACCCAAGGGATAAGACGACGCAGCGTTTTATCCACCAGAAAATAAAGCGCTAAGGTCATCGCCATTAAAATACATAAGGCGGCGAACATTAGATCCGTTTGCATTCGGGCGTTTGCCTGTAACATCAAATAACCCAGCCCTTGCGACGAGCCGACCCATTCGCCGACAATGGCGCCGATGGGCGCGACGGAAACCCCGATTCGCAAGCCGGACGCCAAAGCGGGCAACGCCGCCGGCAAACGCACGCGAAACAGAATCGCGAAATCGGAAACGCCCAAAGTGCGGGCTAATTCCAGCCATTGTTTCGGCGTATTACGCAAACCGTCATAACAAGCGGCGGTGACCGGAAAATAGATAATTAAAACGCTCATTGCTATTTTCGACGCGGCGCCGTAGCCGAACCACAACACTAATAAAGGCGCTACGGCGAACACCGGTATAGCTTGAGAAAGCACTAAGAGCGGTAATAAAAACGCGGATAATTTATCGGAAAAACTGAGTAATAAGGCGGAAAACAAGCCGAGCAAAAAGCCGATCACTAATCCGGATAAAATTTCAAATAAAGTGGTTTGCGAATGGATGAATAATAATGCCCATTGTTCGGATAATTCCTCGGCGACCGCGACCGGCGCGGGTAAAATATAGTGCGGTAAATCAAACAGCCACACGGTCAGTTGCCAGCTTGCAATCAAAACGCAAGCCACCGACCCGATACGCCACACACTACGCCGGAACAAGGCAAATTGCGCTTTCATTAGGCTGCCTCCGTCAGTTGATCGATTAATTGTTGTTGCAACGTCCATAAATGCTGATCCGGATAGCGCGGCGCCTTGCCCGGCGGAACGATTGGGGCGGATAACACAGCGGGTTGATGACGTAACACATAAATTTGTTCGCCTAAGCGTAAGGCCTCTTGCGGATCGTGGGTGATTAATAAAACGGTTTTTTCGGCTAATAACTGATGCGCCAGATCTTGCAGCTGTAAACGCGTGACCATATCCAGTGCGGAAAAAGGTTCGTCCATTAATACGATATCCGCCTCTTGCATTAAAGTTCGTGCAAGCGCCACTCGTTGCCGTTGCCCGCCGGATAGTTGATAGCAAGGTTTATGCAAATGTTTGTCCATTTTGACCGCACTTAATAGATAGCGCGCTTTTTCTACGCTCTCGGCGGTTTTGCTGCGGGTTAAATGTTGCAAAAGCTGAACGTTATCCGACACGGACAACCAAGGATAAAGACTGTCTTGCTGCGCCAACCACGCGATTTTGCCTTGATGACGAATCTCGCCTTGTATTTTCGCCTCGTTTTCCAAGCCGGCGATCGTGCGTAATAGCGTTGATTTTCCGATACCGGAGGCACCGAGCAAAACCGTCCACGCACTTTGAGGCACGGAAAAGTTAAAATCTTCGAACAAGTTTTGTCCGTTGAACGAAAGCGTCAGTTCGCGGATATCAATCGCACGCATAATCTATCCACCGTGTTTATACGGAGAAAAATTGAACGTGACGAATGGAAAAATAAAAAGAAAAGAATAAGAGAATAGCATTCATAATTAGTTTCCTACGTCAGTATTAGCTGTATCAGGTTCACGGGTATCATCTCAGCTTCCTAGAAAGCACCCCGACTAATGGCAAAAAGTCTAGCTCAAATTTTTTGAAAAGGCAAAAGTTTCTATATAAAAATAAAGCGGAAGTTATGTGTATTCCGCTTTATTTAAAAATCACAAAGAATTTTATAAATTCTCAAACTGCTGACAAACCTAAATTTGTTTATGTTGTGTAGGGGCGGACCGATGT
>NZ_PHGZ01000004.1 GCF_002795405.1 Caviibacterium pharyngocola
CTTGCTTGCTTGCTTGCTTTTCAAAATTATGCTCTAAATTAACTGCTGTCATAAATTATTTTATCTCCCGTTTAAAAATCGTCGCCAAATCATTAGGACTAAACCGCCAAGACTCACTTAACCCCAACAGCTCGCCGCACCACTCACTGCAAAAATACTTACTGCGCTTTTGTTTAATGCCGAATACGATGCCAAACACACCCCACCAGTCATATTTTGCGCCGCAAGTGCGGTTAAAATAGGCGGTGATTTGTTGCTTGGTGACGTTTTCCAACTTGATTAAGTCCCAATTCTCAAGATTTAAATAGTCCTTTTGAATATGGCGTACACCGCCGTCTCGGGGGCTGCTGGAATAAAAATCGTATTGTTTACGCCAGTCGTATTGTTCAATTTCAACGTCTTGGACTATGATGATTTCGCAATGCGAGTACAAGCCTTTGGTGAAAAATCTAATAAGACCGTCTTTCCAATCGCCTTTACCTTTATACAAGGCAAGATAAACCTGATTAGCCATTTGTTTGCTCCGCTAAATAATCATCATAAGTCCGTGTCCAGCCGTCCGAATAATCATAATTCGCCGGATCATCCAAGTGCGCTAATGCCATTTTATGCCGTAGCGCATTTTGTACATTGGCGGTTTTATCTTGCATAATTTGGGTAATCACAGCGGTTAATTTGGCTTTGTCAAAATCCGATATAACGCTGTTATCCGCGCAAATCCACGCGGTTTTATAGTCGCCGATAAGGTCTAAACTTGCTTTAAAGCCTAGTAAGTTTTGATATGCCATATCGTCGTTGTCAAACCATTTTCCTAGCGCCTCCACATATACACCGCTACGATTTTTAAGGTCTCGAAATTCGTTGATTTTTGACCGCACTTCTTCGCGTTGTTGTTCCAAAAGTGCGGTCAAATCAACGACAGTTTCTTCAAACACAAATTTGTCACCAATCCATTTTGTTTTGCCGTTATCTTGCGCGCAAAAGGCTTGATACATCTCGTTACTTAGGGCAATCAAGTTGTCTTGCGCTAAGTCCGGATAGAGATACAGCAAATCGCCGTCAATCAATTCAAAACTGCCGTCTTTTTCGTCTATTATATTAATGTAAAACATCTAATATCCCTCCACCCAAACTAACATATCAATGTGATTATCTTGATCACCCTCTACCCGGTTTACATTTATCCATATTTGTGATTTGTTTGTACCTTGTTTATAATAAGCCCACGCAGTCAACCATTCTCCCGCCTCAGCAAGATAGGTTGTGCTCTGATTGGTTGCACCGGTTGCTCTTATAAATTGTATCTGCACTTTTGTGACTTTGTTCGGCATTGCCGTCCATAATTGGCAAGGGATGATATAACCACGAGCACCATCTTTCCCTGCATCTTCAAGGTCAAACCACGGTACACGGAAATTTTTATAGTGAAAGAATTGTTCAATGCGTCCGTCTGTTGCGGCGATGACTTGCCCGGAAATATTAATATCTCGTTGCGAGCCGTTATCCCAAGTTCGCACGCCTTTAATAGTACGACTATAATCCCGTCTGGTTGGCGCTAATTGCAACCAACTGCGCACCGCCGCCGGATTATTACAATAACGCGTATGATTATCCGTGCCGTTATTGACCCGAAACGCTATTGCGCCTTTACAATATCCTTCATCTACATAGGTGGATTTTAACGTGCGCACAACAATATCACCGGCTGCATTACGCAAGACATAGTTACTCGTACCGCCAGTATCTGATGCGCCATAATTTTGTACATTTCCCAGTCCGACATTTGCTTTTGTTAAGTCTGAAGTGAGTGCAATCGTGCCGGATTTTGCTGGGAGATAAACATTAAATCCATTTTCAGTCCAAAATTTCCAGCGTTTATCATCCAGTGCTTCAATTCGGCTTAACCAATTCCCACTAGTACCGGTACGTTTGATTGTTAACCCGCTCTGACCGGCATTCTCAACTTTAACCTCAACATAAGCGCGACTTGCCTTCGCCGAATATTGGTCTGCAGTCCATAATTTGGCGATTTCGGTGCTAACCCAAGAACGATAGGCAACGGTATCGCCATCGCCAATATGCGGAAACCACAAATAAGTCTGTTCGGTCGCAGTAGCAAAGACCATATTAAATCGACGTTGATTAGCCAAGGTGCTATTGGGATGTACTTCAAGGCGCCACTCGCCATCTGTCGTGCCTAAATGTAATGCGCTCCAAGCATTGCTAGCCGCATATTTAATCATCAGTTTACCGGTTATGGTATCGCCGGATTTATTAACTTTTGCGTCAATATGCTTTTTGAGTCCGAATTGTTCCCAGTTTGACCAATTCGCACCATCATCTTGATAACGGATGCGTATATCTTGATGAGTAACCACCAATAACTGAAATTTTTGATAGCCAGCATCTGCGTGAATACCATTAAAATCTGCATTACTATTAGCGAGGTCAGACGGAACACCGATTGCCGAATCATAACAGCCAAAAAACTGAGAACCTGATAACGTATTGAGGTTTGTAACCGTTGTATGCGCTGTTGCTTTTGTTTTTGCTAAATTCGCCGCCTCCGTTGCAGATTTTTGCGCATTATCCGCCGCAGTTTTTGCTTCAGCACCCTTGTTGTAAGCGGTATTTGCGGCTTTGCTTGTGGCAACGGTATCTGATGAGGTGCTAACCACTGAATCGGATCGTTTATTCAACGGAATATAATTGTTGAGCGACAATTTAACCGCTGCAATCGCCTGAGCTAGCGCTTTACCGGCTTTTGCTGTTAAGCCTAGGGATTCGCTGTCGAGTCCGGTGTCGTTGGTGAGCTGAACTTCACCCACCGCTGTCGTACTAGCACGACGGTGGTTATCATTAATAATATTGATTAGCGCATCATAAATTTGTGTTTGCTTAGCTGGGTCAGGGGTCATCGCAGCTTTCGCCAATAGATAACGCATTTCGATGCCAAAATCCTGTAAATGATTTTGCACATCATTAAGCCATTCGGCAGTGACTCTTGTCCCTTGTTCGCCGGTCGATGGATTGCCATTGTGAAACTGACCGTCTTTGCTGTTAATCTTTGGTAATAAATTTCGCATAGTTATCCTTGTTGATAGGCAAAATAGCAATAAGTATGAGCCGGTTTCAGGTCACGGAAAAAATCCTCTATAATCGGATCGCCGAACTCAACCAAGTGATCGCCGGCAAAAGACTGACCGGCACGAAAATACACAATATTGTCATCCCCGTTTAATACCGTCACACGCCATATAAAGATAAAATGGTCGCTTGAAACCTCATTAAATTGCGCTACATCACCCAATGCCGGTAAATCATTTTGTAGCGCAGAAAACTCTTTGATTTGGATTTGGTAACCGATTTGTTCGGCGAGCTGAATAAAATAAGGTATAGATAAACCACCCATTGCATTAAGCTGGATAATGACCCGTTTAACACGATCTTGATAGTTTTTGCTTAAATCAATTTTAAGACCGCATAATCGCTCCCAGTCCGCTAACATTGTGCCGCTATCTTGCGGGTGGAGCGCTTGTAATAACGTTTCGGCGCTGCTTTGCAGTCGGTCAAACGCATTGCCGTCCACCTCGCATTGCATTAAAAAACGTTCGCCGTTAACATCATATGCAATAGGCGGATAAAGCTGAGATAACGTTGTTTTGTGCGAATTATCCATTAAGCCAACTCCGATATAGCGACTGTACCTAAACGGAACCACTCGATTTTATCCGTCACATTGGCTTTAATATTGGCGCGAGGTGCAATAAATTGACGATCAACCACACCGATTAAATCGCTAATTACCGCTTCACATTGCGACACAATAAAATCATCGCCCGGATTTAGCCGGTTAAAATGCTCCGTAAGTGCAGTTTGAATGGTTTGGGTCATTGTACTTAAACTTACGCCATCTAATTTAACCTTGACATTAAATGCCACACGGGTAACATCCGGCTTAACGACCTTGCTTTCCTTAGCCGTTACCGGACGTACATCATCAATATAAGCTTGTACTTTACGCACCGTCTCATCGCTCGGAACATCATTATCCGCAGTAATGGCGATATCAACTGTGCCAAGCCCGCGACGCAACGGATACACATAAGCCGCGTCCACCCCCTCAACGGACAACGCCCAATTACGGTAATCATAACGATTACCGCCCGCCGGCGGACGGCGGATACGTTCGAGCAATCGGGCAAGCAATGCACTATCGCTTTCCGTATCCGTGCCACCCACCACATTATTCAGCACAACATCCGATTGCACGCCTTTCGGCGCTGCCATTAACACACCGGCGACCGACTGAATAATATTTTGTGCTGCACCGGGTGCAAGTGCTCGCACGGCAACACGCACCGAACCGGCGGAATTAATGACCGCACTTTCCAATGTTTCGTAAAATCGTCCGTCCGCCGTTTTAATCTGCAATCCGGCAGATAAAGTTGCGCCGACAAGCCCCGTGAATGTTGCGCCGTTGCCCTGTGCATAAGTGGCATTTTTGCGCCGGATCCCCCGAAGTGCGGCGTGTTTTTCTAAAAATTCCGTATCCGCCGTATCCGGAAAAAATTGTTTCATTAGCCATTTCTGATGCGCGTAGAGATTCTCGGCAACTGCCGCAAGGCTACTGGCGCGCACAAAGTTATCACTGTCTTCGGCAATGTCCGCCGTCGGCTCAAGAGATTGTAAATCTCTTAAAATCGCTCGACGTATATCGCTAAAACTCGGCACAATAAACATAATTTAAAATCGCTTTAAAACAGGGTTAAATTAATTTAACCGGGTGAGCAAACTCAAATACTTGCCCTCGGTTATCCGTAACTTGGATACTCAATAACAGCGAGCCGTTTTTAGGCTGTATCGCGTTAACGACAATATCTTTTGCCCGACCGTCATCAAGTAACGGTTGCAAGGCTTCCTCGGCATATTGTTCCGCTAACTGTGCTACCCGTTCCAAGTCTTTCTCGCGTTGAATAGTATGGAGCAAAGAGCCTACACGCCCATCCGCCCACCAAGAGCCTAATGGAGTCGTTAGCCTGATATACACGGCATTTTGCAGTGTACTGATTTGTTTACCTGTATAGTCCCCGGTAAGCGGGCTGATCTCTTTGTCCATACGCTCAATGTACAAAATCCAAGGCATAAAAAAGGGGCAACGCCTTTCAGCATTGCCCTCAACTATCAACTTTACCTTGACAACTCAAATCGGTTTACTTGTTGTCCCACCGCTATCGCCCTTATGGGTATGATTAACTAAGGATTTACCACTTGCCGTCACATCGCCAACGGTTGTAATACTACCGCTCGTTTGTTTAACATCACCGCTAAAACTCGCCCCCTTACCGCCTTGCACCGCCATACCGCCATTACCGTTAATTTGTCCCTGTGCGGTTAAAATTGCCGATGTTTCGAGTTTTGGCGTAACAAAGTCTGCCGCACTCGTTGCCGTTACGCGATAAGTTTTGCAATTTAATTTAAAGGTATCACAATCTACCTCAATTAATCGACCCTGTTTTAAAATAATTGTCGAACCGCTTTGGTCATACACGGCAACTTCGCCGTTTTCCAGATTTTTCACCCGAAAACTACCGTTTTCCGTCGCAATTACAATGCCGTGCGTGGTCGCACCGCCAATCGGCAAAATGACAGCTTGCGTACCCGCCGGTGGCACGGACGTAAAACCGAAATGCTGCATTAATTCCACATCCGAAAGCGTTTCATCCGCCAAAGCGGAAACTTGCGTTTTTTGTATATCGTCGCCACTTTTCATCCAATTCAGCTCGCCCCGAAAAGCCGCTCGTACGGTATCTGTCACATCTTGCGCAGTTTGACGCATTTTTTGCATAAATTGTCGCATAATTTACCTTATTTATTTAATTCTGCCGATGATATAAGCTCCAATGACCCTTTTTTCCGTTTTTTACCCTTACGTTTACGGGCTTTATCCGCTTTATTGACATAAGCATCCGGAGTCCAAACGCCGTCTTGTTTAAGGCGTAATTGCGTTTGCGTCCCGCCTTGCCGCGAAAGAGTGAATCGTCGTCCCATTAAAAAGAAAATTGCGTCAATATCATATTCCTCGCAGATAACGTGTACCCGTTGTCCGGGCGCCCAAAGTGTTCCGTTCTGTGTTTTATGGTCGGGAACGGTAATAGTGAGCGTAAACGCCGACAACTGAGCATCCGAGATAAATTTTTTAGCCTGCTTTTTTAACGCTTCGAGATTTTCCGCATCCGGCACAACCACGGTTTTAGGCTTATAAATTTTGACATTCGGATCTTTATAAACCCATTTCAGATTATTTTTATTTTTATCACCTGACCGCCCGTGCCGCTGCGCAAGAAAAGTGATCTCGCTAAACTGTTGCGATACGTCAAAGGTTAAATCCGCCTGACTGAAATTATTGTCTTTACCGTTTTTGTTACAAACCAAGGTCGCCACCGGTGGAGTAGAGTAATCCGCACCACCGACAATTAACACGCCTTTAGCGTCAAACCAGCAATGCAAACCGGCAGAATTAGCGCAGCGCATAATTGCATTCCACGCGGTTTCGCCCACGTCAATATCCACTTTATCCAAGGTCGGATTACTCTCGGCTTTTAGCTCGACCTTATCAATCCCCAACGGCTTAACAATCTTTTTTACCGCATCAAGTAATGTCATCCCCTTAACATTAGTAATCGGTGCGGAGCAATCCACCAAAATAGATGCCTTATCCCGACCGGTCAAACTAAAAGTGCGGTTATTTTTGCTGATACAATGTCTTGTACTGTCAATAATGCCGGTTAATACGGTTTCGTCATTAATAATCACTTGCGCGCTTTGCCCTGATAAGTCCGTTGTAAACACAGAATCCGAAGGCATTCCCAACTCAAACCCGAAAGCATCCGCAGGGATTAAAAAATCACTGTCAATGTCATAGCTTTTCCACTGATTATGCGCCAGATCACCGATTTTCACGACAATATCATTATTAAAGGGGTAATTAATTTGCATAGGTATTTAACATATCTCCTTTATTAATCCGCGTAGGGTGTCGAATATGGGCATTTAAGCGCAACAACTCGGCTGCACGGCTAAAATCACCATAAAAATGATGCGCAATCTGCTGTATAGTGCCGCTAATACCGGCAGGACGAATAATCAACGGTGGTTTGCGGTTAATTGCAGCAATCGCCGTGGCATTAAATTGATAAGCAAGATTGCGTACTTTTTCCGCTAGCCCTTGTGCAAGAGCATAGATACCGTTTTCCGCTTGTTGCCAGTCATTTGATTGCTGATATTCCAGCTGCAATGCTCGTAGTTGATTGAGGGCATTAAGCCATTGTAAACGCACTTGACGATTTAAATACTCAATTTCGCTTGGGATCAGCTGTTCACCGTATTGTTCGATCCATTCGGCAGCAATACGACTTAAATTTGCCGCACACAGTAACGTAAGTGCGGTATTAATTTCCCGAATATCCGTTTTGCCGAATTTAACACGCTGATTACCGGATTGGTTGCGATTAAATGATTGTTCCGGCGTCGGTTGGCTGTTAACTTTACCTTTAATTAACGACTCACCGATAGACAAAATTTGGTTACATTGCCGTAATAACTCGTCAAAACGGGATTTAATACTAAATACCGCCGATTGATTATGCTCAATGGTTTGCTTGTCTGTATCATATGTTTTCGGTTCGGCTTGGCGGCTTAATAAGCCGAAATCCTGTTCAATAAGGGCTGCAATATGTTTTAGCACCTGAGTGGCTTGTTTTTTTAACGTCTGTTTGGAGATCGCCCCCGAAATCAAATAACGTTTTTTATCTGCCCCTAATAAATCGATAAGTTGATCAAAAATACCTACCATTGCCGCCCAATAGCTCAGAATTCTATCCTTGGCATTTAGCGCAAAAGCCACAACCTCCATCATATCGGCAAAACTGTCTAAAATATCATTGATAAAATCATCAATATCGTTTAATAACTCATCCAATAAGCTAAATAACGGACGTAATACTAAAATCGGTTTAGCCGGTGTTGCCTCCTTGAAGGTGAGTTGTACCGAGACATAATCCACAAATTCCGCGTCGTGACTAAAACCGGCATAAATACACAACATATTTTTAAGTCGCCCCCGAATCGGGTGGACTAAGACAGCGGGTTTATTGATTGCCAATTTCTCAATGATTTTTTTAAAATCCGTATAATAACCTTCGCCAAAAAACACCGCATTCATTGACACCGTAAGGGGATTAAGTCCCATTGCCTCCAAATCTGCGCCGTTAACATACGGATAGGTGTGTTCGATAATAGATCGCTCAAAATTATCATCTACATTTAGCACATCAAAGCTGACACCGTTAAAACTCGCACGGCGCACCGGCATTGTCCAACCTTTCATTTTACCCCCTGACCATTTCGCGATATTGATACTCCGATGTTTGTTCGGCAATCACTCGCCCGTCCAGTTCAACTGTAATCAAATTCTTAATAGTATGATCTTGCAAAGCAATCGCCCGTTTAAATCCCTCCTGAATACTGACGCCTAACGACTGAATATCTTCGGAAAACTTAATCTGACTATCTAGAAAGGCTTTCTTGTCGTCGCTTGGCAACTGAATATTCGTATTATTTACCGCATTTGTCGGTATTTTTTCAGTCAATTTGTTTTGTTGTTCCAAAACGGCTTTTGCCTCGGCTTTTTCTTCTTCACTGGCAGTTAAAAAGCCGAATCCATTAACCACGGAGCGCGCTTGATTTACTTTGTCTTGTTGCTCTTTTAATTTAATACTGTCGATTTCTTTGCGTTGCGTATCTGACAATAAATTGCTATCCAACGAATCTAAGCGTTTCATTGCATTTGCTTTTTCGGCTTTTGAGCTAAACCAGCCATTGAGTACACTGGTTGCCTGCTCAAACTGGCGCTGGGTATTATGTTGTAATTGAGCGGTTAACGCCTGTTGATAACGACGTTGTTCGTCATCGTTTAACGGTGTAAAGCCGTTTTCTTTTTCGTGTTGTTCGCGACGTTGACGACGTACCTCCGCGTCTGCTTTACTCGCAGAATACCCGGCATCCGATAAGGCTTTTTGTTCCGGTGTTGCCGAGCCGTCCGAAATACGGCGCATAATTTCTAACTGTTCATCTTCGCCCTTATTTAATTCCTCCGAATGAAATAGGGCTTCGCCGACAATCGAGGCTTTCGCCAAAAAACCGACAGTTTTACCAAACCTCCCCGACATTTTTGATGATCGCCCTCCGGTTTTAGGTGATTTTTTATTGCCGGATTCCATTAAATCATCTATATCAACACCTGTTCGCCCTTTATGCATAAAACCAAATAATGCTAACGATCCGGCTGCGGCAATCGCCGCCCCACCTAAGATTTTGATGCTCTCGACAGCACCTGTTAGCGCGGTTGTTAAGGCAGGATATTGCGCTCCGTATTCCGCCATTTTTTCCGCAATATCGGCAGACCATTCCGTTACATCTTTAAATGCTTCCGCTTTACTCATTTCGGCTACATTACCAGCGCGCTGAAATTTTGTTGCAGCTTGCTCTTGAATAAATTCAGAATCGCGATCAGTTTCTCCTTTGGCTGTCTGATAAGCATTTTCGACATTTTGCGCTGTTTGTTGCTGCGAACGAATACCATACATCCCCAACCACGCTTGTTTATCTGCGACAAGCTCACCAACTTTTGTCCCCTCAAGATAATTTGCAATGCTGTCAATAATCGCATATTTTTCAGCATTGCCTTGTGCCTTGGCGAGTTTTTTCTGTAACGTTTGATATTCTTTGTCATTAGCCAATATATCATCAACAATAGTTAAAAACGCTTCGACAGTATTTTTTCCTTGTGCTAAATAGTCTGTCATAGATTTTTTTAAATCTAATCCATATGTTTTGCCTTTATGTGTCAACTCAATTTTAGCGGCTCGTTTTATGGTATCTTGCGAATTTAATTTACTTAAAAAGTTCATCACATTCGTTGCAGTTTCAGAACTGCCACCTGATACGTTATAAACTTGTTGCAACATTTTGAACATTTCTTTTGCGCCGCTCATCCCTTTTAAACCGGCACCACTTGCATTGGCAAACAAAGCGGGAGCATATTTCGCCATATCTCGCAGTTCAAACCCTCCGGCTTTACCGGCAGTATTGGCATAATCCAAAAAATCTTGAATTTCTTCTTTCCGGATCCCATATCCTAATCCCGCATTAACTAGCTGGGCGATGTCTATTGTGCTTGCGCCGGTAGCTATCGCATTTTTTTGTATATCCGGTAATAATGCTAAGGCATCATCCACGCTGACACGTCCTTTGGAAATAATTTCCCCCAAAGCGTTTAATGCGTCTTCTTGTGATCCGCCATATTGAGTGATACTAGATTTAATGACTTGATGGATATTATCCATACCGGCTTTTTTGCCTTCTTTGTCACGATCTGAATAAGCTGTATTGGCTAAATAAGCTAACTGTAAATTATAGTCAGCCGTTGTTTTTATCGGTCGTGCCGCAAGCCCTGCGGCAACGCTAACGCCGGTCGCAACTCCCGCCACACCATACCCGACATTCATCATTTTTTGACCGGCGGAGAGTTTGCCCATTTCTGCATTTAAGGCTCGCACACGGTTTTGCATTGCATCATAAGCTCGACTTAACTCCCGACTGCTCGCCATACCGGAGGATTTCAAGCGTTCGTATTCAAGACGTGTGCGTTGGATTTCTCGCTGGATACTACGCTCTGACCGAATACCTAGACTTTCTCGCGCACCGGCAGCTTGGCGAGCTATTTGCGAAATTTGGCGATAACTTTGTTCGGTAATCCGTGCAGTTTTCTGTGTTTCTCGTTGTTGCGTTTGCACACTTTTTTTTGTCTGATTTTCAACGTCCTGCGTAGATTTCTTCGTGCGGTTTGCTACCTCTTTAATGACCTTGCTGGCATAATCTTTCGCTTGCAAAATCATTTCCAATTCAAATTTTGAACCCATTTTAAAACCCGTTTAAACCTAATTTAATCCTACAAAAAAGGGGACTTACGTCCCCGATTTCTTCCGCCGCGCAAAAACATAAGTCGTAGTATTTTTATCCTCTACCGACGGTTTGACGCCTTGCGAAGCTAAATAACTATCAATCCAAGCATTCACTTCCAAATGACTCATTTTTTTCACGTCATCCGCCCGAAAGCCGAATTTAGCCAAAAAAAATCACCGCACTTCGTAAGTTTTCCCACGCTTGGAATACCGTCATCCGCTGTTTTATGCCGGATTTTCGGGGTTCGCCCCAGCGTCGATATGCTTTTTTCGCAAGTTGTCCAACTGCCCCCAAACCAACACATAATCCGACGGGCTTAGGTTTTGCAACAAAAATCGTGGTGTCAAAACTGTTTCGGGAATACCGTCAATGTCTAATTGCGGCACTAAAAAACAAAGCTCGTGTAATAATTTTTCTTCACGGTTTTGCTTTTCTTCCTCCGGTAAATCAAGTTCTTCCGCCCATTCTAACGCCTGACATTCGCCTGCAAGGCTTAACAGCTTAACCTTAAAATCAAAATGGAGCGTGCCGTTATACGGCACGCCAAGCAATAAACGCCCATCCATTATTCAACCACCTTGTCACAGGCTACCACTTCAATATCACGGATAAGCTCGTTATCCACCGTATAACTGGAGCCGATAGTTGTAGTAAAACAGTTCGTATAAGATGTTCGTTTACCGTTTTGTTCTTCAATGGTGACTCGAGCATCTTCCATGTTATCCCAATCCGGCTCTTCTTCATCTAATGGCACAGCAACACTCAAAGAAAGCATATATTCTGTAATTCCTTTAGCAAAACCTTTCACACGCCCTTTACGGTTAATGGTTTTTACCGCCTTGCGACCGGTATTGGTATTCACCTTACACTGGGTCAATTCTAGCTCTCGGCTATCAACCTCAATCACGCCTAAACTTGCATATTTCAACGCCATAATTCAGCCCCTATAAAATCAAATCAATGCGGTTTGCCACAACGTGCAATCCATTGACCACATCCGCCGGAATCGCACAATCCAGACGATTCACATCCACGCCATTGCGCTGCACCAACAATTTGCCTTTATGTACCGCCACATTTTCTAGGATTTCTTGTTCTTCTAAACGCAACAACACATCCAAAATTTCTGATTTAACCTTTGCCGGTGTGCGACTACTTAATTTCGCGCGAGGGAAACGCAAACTAATGCGCTGCTCAATGGCTTTACGGGTATAATCCAAGGTGCGAATCGTGGTTAAATCCAACAACGACGGATCGTCCGTATTGGTGGCATTTTTCGTATAAGTGGTAATCGCACGCATAATCTGCACGCGGTGATTAACCACCGTAATCGGCGTTAAGCCGTGATACAACGCCTGATTCGCCTCACTGAACAACGGTTTCTGTGTTGGATCAGTTTCCGCCAAACCGTTAATTTCAAGCGTGTTTAATGGACGTGCCGGATCTTCTTCGCCGGCAATCACCGCACCGAAACCCGCCGCAATTAACGCACAACTGTCAATCGCGCCTTTATACCAACCGACCGTTACACGACCGTCGTTGATTTTTTCCGTAAAAGTCGAACCGCCGGACATCGTGCCACGCCAACCTAATACGCCAATCGCCGGTTTCTTCTCCACCGGAGAGGACACTGCATTTAAATGGTCACGCAAGGCTTTGGCATTTTTATCGTCGGTAAACGGTGAGATAATAATGTGATAATGGCTGCCGGCAACAGAGGCAAGCGCCGCAGTTAAATCCGCATTTTCCGCCCCGTCGCTAAATGCTGTTGCCGTAACCGTTAAATCCGGTACGCTATGGCGCACGGCAATCGCAATTTCATTGCCGATTTCGCCTTTACATTTTGCTGTAAACTTCACCGCACTTTGACTGTCGCTTGTTTGTTCGATTTCAGCGCTTACCGGTACATCTCGCGTACCATTAATTAAGGCGCTTAAACGGTTGGCAATAGCTTCTGCCGTTTCGCCTTTTGACACGGCAATTTTATATTCTGTTGAGCCAATACTCAGTGCAATTACGCCTTGTCCCGTTGCCGTACCGGCTAACTGCACCGACCCTTTAGCCGCGATACCGGCAGAGTTGTCGGCAAGCCCCACCACGGACAAACGGATGAGCGGATTGTTTAAAATCGCAATACGGCTCATCAAATGCGCCCAAGATCCATAACCCAAAAGTTCTGCCACTTGTACATCACTATAAACACGGGTCGGTTCGCTAAATTCGTGAGTTAACCCTAAAGCCGGCGCAATAATCAGCACTTCCTGCTCATTGGTCGGTAGAGTAGATACCGCATTTTTGGTGTTATATTCCGTATAAACACCCGGGTGGCGGAGCGAACCCGGAATTAAATCAAATTCAATACTATCCATTCATTACTCCTTAGATTTAACCGGTTTGCGCGGCTCTTTCACGACAATCAAATCTCCGTCCGCAATACGACGGCGGTAATATAAAGATTCTTCCACCTCAACCGGTTCTTGCTCAATAAAGGCTGCCGGCTGATATTCCAAAGGGACTTTCACCCCGTCTTTGGCTTTTACTTTCATATTTTTTCCTTTGTTTCTACACAAAAAGGCACTTGCGCATCGCTCGTCGGGTCAAAAATAATGCCTCCCACCTGATGCAATTCATCCACAGGGCTTAACAGCCCTTGATATTGATTAAATATATAATCCGGATTGCTTTTATCTGTTGTCGGTTGCGGATAAAGCCCGTCTTCTAGCGGCGCAATATCATCAAAACTGACTTCATATTCCACCGCATACGCCGTTAATCGGTTGGCTTTCACTCTTGCGCCGTTTAGCACGGTTTGCACGCGCACCGGTAACAACGGATTCACCAAATTGCCCAGAGTCTGACTATCCAACAACCGCCGAACCGCTCCGATTAACTGATTTACCCCAATCTCACGACTATCCACACCGCCCTGACGGCGTGCCGTTTCATTGCGCAGATTAGAGACTACCAACAACACAACAAAAGTTGCTTTAGACTGATAACGCTTAGCACTGATGGATTTACGGCTAATTCTTGAGCCGCCAAAGGACACCAGCACCAACGGAAACCGAGCCGTGCCGATACTCTCGTCATCCAGTTCACCGTTATAGCTTTTAACCGTTGTCACCAACCGTCCTAAGCCTTTTTGCAAGCGCTCAACTAAAGCATTTTCGATTTGTGTTATCACGACTAAACACCCGATTTAAACCATTGGTAAAAAATACCGCACCGTTAAACTCTGCGCCGTCACCGTCCGTCTTTTCCGCAATCCCTAATGAGATTTTTCCGCTCGCCAACTGTTCAAGCTCTTTAAGGCTCAGCTTATAACGCTCAATAATCTCATCGGTAATGCTCACCTGTGACATACTAGCAAGACGATAACGGGTCAAATCACAGCAGAGTCGCACCAAATTCTGCGGTACGGTCTCAAGTGGCAGGGCATAACGTGCCGCCAAATAACCGTCAATCTGACTGGAGCTGTCCGCAAGGGCAAGATTAAGTACATCATCGTTAATCTCGCCTAAACCGTCACGGTCGGTCAGCTCAATGGTTTGCAACTCACCGACACGCAACACAAACTGCGCCACATCCGCATAAACCCTGTTTTCCATATTTACTCATCCACAATAGGAGTCACCACCAACCAAGGATCGGTAAATAACGCAATGATTTGCTCACCTGTTAAGGCATTGCGCTCAATCACGGTTTCTTCCGTTTTGTTAAAACGATAACCGCAGCGACCATAGCTATGTTGTGGATGCTGTTCACACAACCGCACGATAAACGCAAAAAACGAAGTAACTTTAGTGGTTTCCGTCGACTTATCGGCAGGTTTTTCTGTCGATTTCGGCTCAGTCTCACCATTTTTGTCAACAGGTTCTTCCGGTACGTCCGTTTGACCGTCTGCGGTAGTCTTTTCCGTTTTAACATCAGCCGGCTTTTCATCAGTCACTTTGGTTTCATCTTTCTTTTTTGCCATTGTTTTTCTCCTCACCCCATAAGCGCAAGGCTTATGGGAATCAGCACGGTTTATTCGGCAATAAACGGTGACACCAAAATATCTAATTCGTTTTCGAGGATGTTTGTTGTCCCGTTAATGATTTTGGTTTTAAAGAGTTCTTTAGCTGCGGTTTCCAGTGCCGAAGGAACTAAAATTAAGTTAGGACGGATATTAAGCACCTTGCCACCATCACCTTTTAACTCTTTCATTTGCGTGATGATTTTGCTGACGTTTTCTTTTGTTAATGCCGTTTTTTCCACTCGGTGGATCAGTTGCCAAAAACCAAAACCGGCAGCACCACGAGCTTTTACACCCCATAAGTATTCGTTTTCCATAAATACGTGATCCGATTTTGAGGCGTCAAATTTAGGTGTGATTTCCGGTTTTTGGCGATTTTGCCAAATAAGCGGCTTAACCACGGAGTGAACATCTAAAATATAGAATGTTGGCGCATCATTATCTGAACCCACAGTTAAGTTACTTTGTGTGGTGTTTGAGCCTGTGCCGTCCACTTTTTCATAAACCGGATGGTCGGTGTCGAAAAAGTTTTGACCATCGTAACAAAGGGTCGATTTGCCTTTTTTAAGTAAACTAAAGACTTCGTCATCCGGTAATTCCGCTGCCGCCTCACCAGCCAACTGCACCATAGGACGATATAACCCAACTTGATCGTCATCAATATCATCAGCCGAAATGCCGACCGTAGTTTCATAGGTTTTGTTCGTGATGCTTGTACCTTGTGCTTGCATGCTTTGGATTTGACGAGAGCCTACCCATTCACGCATTTTCGGAAATTTGCCCAGGAAACCGTAAGTATTGGTTTTCGTGCTGGACGAAATTTCCATGGCGATTTTTTGCCATTGCGGTTTAAAGGTTTCTAAACCGGCGGCAAATTCTTTGCGAAATTGCTCTGTAATGATGTTTAATACAGCTGACTTTTTAATTGACATTATTTGCTCTCCTTGTGAATTTTAATGAATTCGGCTTCGGTCATGCCTAAGGCTTTCGCAGCAACTTGCTCTTCTGCGCTTAACGCCACAACCTGATGCGCATTCGGATCGTCTTTCGCCTGTTTCTCGCCACTTAATGCAGCAATCGGCGCAGATTTTTCCAAATACTGGCTTAATGCCTCAATCGGTAAACTTTCCGCCCAATCTTTCAAACTTGGCGCAAGTTTGCCCTGCGAAAGTGCGGTGGTAATTAACGCATTTTTCTTGTCCGTTTCGACGGATTGTTTAAGCGTATTAAATTCCGCCTGTAACGCTGCAACCTGTTCCACAGGCACAAATTTAGCCGGATCAGGTTTGCCGATTTGCGCAGTTAATGCCGCTACGTTTTGCTCTTTGCTTGCTAAGGTTTGGTAAACCTGCGACAGTGCAACTTGGCTATCGCCTTTGGCGACCGAAAGTGCGGTCAATTCCGCTTTAATTTCTGCTTCTGTTGCTGACGGCTTGCCGAACAAGCTGCACAACAAGGCTAAAAGCTCTTTATCCATAGTGTTGGTATCCTCTTGGGTTGTTGAAAAACTGAAATGTTGACTGGCTGCCACCATAACCTCATCCATACCGTCTAAAGCCGGTACGTTGGTTAAGGCTGCGTGAAAGATTTTTCGCACATAGCCCTCAATGTCATAGGCAAACACAGCCGAGATATAGCGATACTCGCCACTTTTGATATACTCCGCCGCCTTATCCGTCCAACGCACATCAGCAAAAATACCCTGTGGGGTAAAATAGAGATACTCCATCCAACCGGCACTCGGCGCCTCTTTGCCGTTAACTTTTGAGTGGATAATTTGGTGTTCGTAATCAATAGGGAGCGGATTGCGTTGATTATTGGCAAGCGCGACCACATCACGTCCGTTCTGGTCGGCAATAATCCACGCTTTAACATCGGTCGGGCGACCGTCGGTGGCTCTAAACTCACCGTACGGCAATAACTGGATATATCCTGACCTAGCTTGGGTGATTTCAAAACTCGCCGCCGCAAGTTTAAGATTGTTGTGCATAAACTGTCCCTAAATCACTGATTTAGGCACAGAATAGCGGATTGAGATAGGAGTAAAGAGATGAGCGACTTCAGCAGGCAAACAAGGGGAAAAATGAAATTTTGCGTAGGGGCGGACTGATGTGTTCGCCCGAAAAAGAATAACACAAGATAAGAATTAAACCCAAACCCATTTTAAAACTGTTTTAAATCGTTTTAATTTGTTTTAAAAAATTTTAACCGATAAATTATGCCAACAAGTCAAATAACGCAAATTTGAGCGTTTTAGGGCTATTTTATAAGATTTCTGAAATAATCCTGAATACCGTCCGCAATATCGTCTTCATCTTGTGGGGTAAGCGTTAAAAATGGACGAGCCGGAATATCCACTTTTTGCCCACGTCCAGCCTTGCCACCAAAATGGTGAATAGCGGCATATGCTACATTGGTGCCGACAATGGCGTTATCATTATCATAATGCGATGTAATACTGCCCATTAAATTTTCGGTATCTACAAGTGGCATACCCTCACGATATTTTAACCCTTGCCATTTCGGACGACCGCCTTGGTCAAAATTGGTTAATACCGCCGACTCCATTGTACCGGCAATATTACGCATCAAATCTTGTCGATTTTCTAGCCCATCGATTAATTGGTTAAGTGCTTGAGTAAATCTGTCTGAACTAATTTTAATTTTAATTTCAATCATTTTCCCAATTATCTCCAAGTAATGTTTTAATTGTCATTCTCCTACTGTTGATTTTTAAAATAAAGGAGTATATATTCACCAAAGCCACTGAAAAAGCGATGATAATCTCGGCGATCGCAAGCGAAAAGGTGAAATAGACTTGGGACTGTGTGTAGGTGATTCCGAGCCCTACTCAGTGGCTATTTTATTTGCTGATATTTCTTAGTAAAACTTTTCAATTTATTCATATCTGAAACATAGAAAGAATCTACAAATAGCTCATTATACTGTTCAACGTGTTTCACTATTGAAATATAAACTTTTCCATCAATCACCTTGAAAAAATAAATTTTATTTTCATTCAGAAACAAATGTGTTGAACTACTAATTACCTCAGGCAATACCGCATAATCCTCAAGCCCAAAACGCTGTCCCTCACGGCTATTAAACTGCTTAATCAACGTATCATCCGAAAGCCACACCGTTGCTGTCTTAGTCCCAATCAACTTCTGATCCGTTTCTGATAACCGACCTGCAGCAAACTTAAAGTTACGCTCTAAATGATTACGCACCCCAACCATTTGTTCCGTTGTCAGTTTTTTATTGCCCAAGTCGTTTTTCAATGCGCCGACCTGTTTTTCAAGCAATCCATAAACATGCTTAAACTCCCCACCGCGCATTTCACTTTTCGCAAACTGGTGCGCTAATTTTTCCGGATACAAATCAAGATTAGGCTTATAACTCAACCGCCCCACGTTATAGTCAAATCCCTTATCCGTAATCCGTACCGACCCGTCAGGCAATTTAAAGCCAATGGTCTTTTCTTGATTGCCTTGTTTATCCATTGGGCGGTTTACTTCCACCAAAAATTCACTGCTGTCATCCGGCGCATCCAACCCTTTACGCTTTAAATCTCGGTCATTTAAGGCAATTACCGTACAACGGCAATTAAACCCGTTCGGTGGATAAAAGGTCGCCCAAAACGGATCATCATAACGATAAATCCGCCCGTTTAAAGCTAAATGGGACGGACGGGTGCGTTCATCGCCCACAGCGGAATATTGCCAATAAGGACGGTTATCTACATTATCCATCATCCGCTGATAACGACCGGCAGAAAACGCCGCTTGCGTATTGGTGCGATAAATTGTATCTAAACGACGGGGCGTGCCAAAATATTCGCCTGTTTTCGGATCGGCTAATAATGTACCGTCAATGCCTCGGCTAATTGCCTTATCGTGCCCAAATACCCAACCTTTGCGTTCAAACTCATTGACTATGTCTTTTTTCCACGCGTGAAAAGCTTTACCGTCTTTCACTGCTTGTTCAATGGACTGATAAATATCCCGTAGCATATCCAAATTAGTCAGCCTTGCCACCGTCGTTGCACGGGCTAAGGCACTCTCATAGCGTTGCCCTTGCTTGATTTTATCTACAAACAGTTTCTTCTGTTTCAAAAATTCAACGGCTTGTGTCGGTTCTAACCCTATGACAAATTTAGGTGCGTTCGTCATCGGCAGCTCCCAATAAATCCGCTAAAAACAACGCGTTGGCTAAATAGGTTTGATGTTGCTCAATCGGCATATCCGGAAACATTTCCGCCAATTTATCGCCTGCCTCTTCATAACTGTCGCACGCCATTAATACTGCTACGGCTTTTTGCACCATAGGATTAAGCTGCGAATTAAAATCCACGGAAACAAAAGCATTATTCAGACTATCGTCTAATATATCTTGCGGATCATTTGTTGGCATTTTATGTTTCGCCGACAAAACTGCGTGACCTTGACAACCACAGCCACAACTTGCGCTATATCCTGAAAGTGCGGTGCTTTTTAACGCCGTTTCACCTTCGTTTAAATCCCCGTTAAATTCCGGTTGAACCGCTTTTAAAACCGTTTCACCGTCTTGTACTTCCGGAATACCCAACTTACCACGAACCCAACGCTCAGGAATTGCTACACCGATATTCACCAACGGCGGTAATGCCTTGGCAAATTTTTCTAAGTCCTCGTATTCTTTCGTGTCAAATTCAAAACGTGGACAACGATTCTCGTCAATAGCCGGATCAACGTTGATCTGCAAATAAGGCAAAATAATTTGCTTAGTGATAGTTTGTGCAACCAATTTCGCATCTGCAATCAACAAGTCACGGCGTACTTCATTATGCACTTGCCCTAACGCATTAGTGGATGTTTTACCGTCAGCCCCCGATGTTAAGGTTTGCCCTAAAATCAAGCGTGCTATCTCTTTCTCGCACCAGTCCACCATTTGCAAAAACGGATTATTTTGTCCGGTACTGTTTGCCGCATTATGCAGTTCCACATTCATGCTTTCCGGCATAATCCCGGCAGCGTTATGCCCGATTTGCGCCAAGGCTTTTAAAAGCGTGCGTTTTTCGTCCGATGTTGCACCGGCACCGTATTTACCGATGCGAATCGGCATACCGTAAAGTTCTAAAAATTCGGCGAAATCGTGTACGGAATAATGTTTAAACATATAATGCCACGCCAAGGTGCGATAAAGACCTTGACGGGCAAGCTGCACGGATCGGTTTTTATGGATATGTACCACCCAACCGAAAGCACGCAATGGCTCGCCCATTACATTATCGGGCGTTTTCAGTAAAATATTGTCGTCTTTATCCAGCCTAAACCAAGATTGCGGACGATGGATAAATCCATTCGGCAGCCATTTGCCGTTCACAAATTGCCAGTTAATTTCAAGAGCGGAAAAGCCGTGTCCCACCGCATCCATTAAATCCACGATCAGGTTTTCAAATTCGGAAAACTGATAAAAAAACTCATCCAGTTCTTTTTGATATTCTTGCTCTTTCGGTGTAGCATTACGCGTTTCTACAATCTGCCAATCCAGCGTTAATAAGGCACGCTTTCTCGTCCCCATATTGGCGGATATATCCCCGTCACGCTCTTCAATATCCATAAAGAGTTCGTGCTGAGTCATAATGTCGCCGTTTTCCGCATCGTCAAAAATAGATTTGAGTTTAGCCGGCGTGATGTGATTAGACGGGTGGTCGGAGATAATTCGCCCGTTTTCCGTGACACGAGCTTCGTCCGTCTGTTTTTCTGCAAAAACCGACCGCACTTTTGCTTTAAACTTGTCAAAAATATGCGCCATAGCTAACGTCTCCAAATACTGTAAATATCATCTTCATCAAAATCGTTTTCGCCAAATTCGTCATCTTTCAAACCAATCCACTCAATCGGCGCCGACGAACTCACCGCATTACGCCAAAGCATTTCTAACGCATCGGGACCGTCATCGTGGTCGGCTTTAGGAAAATGACGTAGCTGATCTATGAGCGTGGACTGAGAACGATGAATAAAAATCAAACCATTAGCAATATGGGGCTGCAAACTTTCGATTCGCAACAATTTATCACTGTTCGAGTTAACACCAGTCATCGGTACAGGCACACCTCGTGCAGCTGATTTTTTAACAATTTCGGAATTAAGAAAAGCTTGAAATTGCACATCCTCACCAAACCAACGGTGACAATGATATTGCTTATGTAGCTTAATAATATCTTCGATGATTAAATCCGGAACACGTCTTTTAATTTGCGCTTCTAGTACATATAACCGTCCTGTTTCGCGATGGTATCCGCCCACCAAAATAGCACTTGGATCTCCATTCTTGTTTTTTTTGCCGAGCGACGGATCAACTGAGCCAAAATAAATTAGATTTTTAGGTAAATCGACCCAATACTGTAAGATGTTAGCAAATATCGCCTCATCGCCCGCAGTCGGATCATTTTGATACTCCGAATCAAACGCCGAATGTCCGTCTGTGGCACGGATTTTCATCAAGACGAGTAGCGGACGAGCAAGCCAAGAAACAATCGACCCTTTATCCATTTCTGCTTTGTGTTGCTGATAAAACGCATCAGATAAAGTGTCATCGTCTCCTTCTTCGGAGAGATAAATATTTTCCCATTCATCCCATAACGCCATATTATCCGGCATACGCAAAATGGCTTTAAAGCGAGCCCGTTTCCAACCCTTAGTGCTTAAAATACGGTTTAATACGCTGTCATAATGCAGGATAGTTCCCACATAAATAACATCAAACTTTTCACCGGCTGCACCTAGCTTTAATACGGCTTTTAAGATCCAATCGTGCAATTTATTGCGTTGTTCCGGTGTTTGTACGCTTTCGTCGTTTTCAATATCATCCAATACCACTAAATCCGGACGATATGCTCCGTGGCGGCGACCACGCAATTTTTGTCCTGCACCGACCGCTTCGATTTTTTGATTTTTGTTGGTTAAAATCGCACCGGCTCGCCAAACCTTACCGGGCGCAAGCTCCGGAAAATCAATGCGCAAACGAGGGTTGCTCTCAATCTCGACCTTGATCGCCTCAAGCATACCGTAGGCTTGCTCTTTGGTATCCATCGCAATAATCAAGTATTTTTTCAGGTCGCACACCAAACACCAAAGCGGAAATAACTGCGTACAGATCGTGGACTTCGCCTCACCACGAGGCGCTGCGATAGCGTGGCGCACCGAATCTGTAACGGATTTAACCGACTGCGGTAATTGTTCAAAAAGATAGTGGTGTAATTGGGATTTATGTTCGCTCCGAACATAATGCGGAAAATACTGTTGCACAAAAAACTCGAACCCGGTTTGTGGGTCGAATACTTGTTTGCGGCGTTTAACAATGGCTTGCGGACTATCATCCCAACCTTCAAAACTCGCCTCAATATTGCGCTGGAGTTCGGTTCTTAAGGCTTCCAGTTGTTTTTCAAAGTCTTTTAGCTTCATTTTTAAATTCCTTTTTGATTTGGCGTTCCAAATCGTCAAATAAATCCATAAAATCCGGCAATAAATGGGTTTTCTTGGTCTTCACCAAATCCGCCATCATCTCAATCACCTGCATAGCGGTCGCAATCGCACTGGTTTCCGGCAAGAGTTTTTTGCTCGATGCCGTCATTTTTGCAAAGGAGTCCGCAAGCCCGGTTAAAAGCTCCACCTTTTTCATCGTTGCCAAATCTTCCGTTTCCAGCTCCGACATCACCGATTTATACTGGATAATAAACCCGCTCAACATACCGGCAGCCAAGGATTCCATATCTCCGCCCACCATAACCTGTACATCACGCGCCTTATCCCAATCATCACCTTTTGCCTGTGCTTGTGATTTCCAACGTCGTGCCGTACCAAAGGCAACGCCGGCTTTTTCCGCCGATTGCTCAAGTGTGAGACGATCAAATACATAATACCGGCGCACAAAAGCACGCACTTTTTCATCAAATGCCACATTAGCCTCCAAATTTTAAGCGCAATAGCTCAAATCCCACCGCAGCTAACCCGCCCCCGATACCACCGGCGACTAATGCCTGTACTTTGTGTTTTTTTGCCATTTCGTTAACTTGGCTTTCCAAACTCTGCATTTCACGACGTAATTTAGTGATTTCTTCGTTTTGTTTATCTACTTTTTCGTCAATACTGATTAGTTTGTCTAAAATGACATCTAATTTTTCCGATGTTGATTTATTTTTTACCCGCATTATTTATCCGCCTTTTTATCCAACTTACTCTCAATGCTGTCTAATTTGTCAAATATGCGCTCTAATTGACCGCTTACGCCCAAATTAACGTGATTTGCCATTTCTTTCGTTTGGTATTTTTCTTTTATTTGGCGGATGTCTTCTTTGACTTCGCGATGATCGCTTTCCAGCCGTTTAAACCACATCCCGATAAAAAAGACGGCAATACTCACAATCAGGTTAAAAATCATTGTGCCGTTAATTTGGATTTCCATTTTCACCTCCGCAGATCGCCCGATAAGTTTGATTGTGGACTAAAATCTGCCGTAACGTTTCTGTCGTATCCTGACGACTTGCTTTTATCACGCTAAAACCGGCGCAACTTACGTTAGTCACGGAGATCGGCAGATTGCTGCAAGCGGTCAATAACAGCAGTGCGGTCAGCATTATGGCTGTTTTCTTCATATTGTTTCCTTACGGTCAAATTTTTTACTTGAGTCTGCGCAATGATTTTTTCCGTTTGCAGTTGCTCATTGGTTTTAAATAAACGGTCTATTTCGTTATTTGCCCGTTTAATTTTGTAGCCCGCATAAGAAAGCAATATCACGACCAGGACAAAACCGACAACAAATACATATGTCATCATTTTTCACTCCGATTTAACGCATTCGCAAAGCCCTTTGTCGCTGCGCCGCCACCGCAAAATAGCGCAAACGCATTGAATAGTTCGGTGACATAAGGGCGATCGAGATAGACGCTATAAGTCAGTACGCCCGCCATTAACAACGCGCCGAAAAATTGAATAAATCCGGTCGTCGATAACCGACCGTCGTGATTGGAAATTAATTCTTTTAATGACATCACAATGCTCCCAGTTTTAAATACAACATTTCCGCTGCGGTCAGTTTGCCGTTGCACCGATAGCTCCAAGCGATCTTGCTGTAGCGAGGATTTCTGGGCAAACCGACTTGTTCTGTAATTTTTTTACCGAATAATGATTTAATCCACGTCCATAATTTCATATTGAACTCCTAATTATCTTGTGCGCCATAACGTAAATTTTCTGCAATACGCCGCACCCAGCCCCGACCGAATGCGTTGAAATGCGTTAATTTCGTATAAAAAATAAGGCGCTCGGCGTTTAAACGCATAATAATGTCGTTTTCATTCATCGCCCGAATTGCGGCGAGGGTAATTTTGCCGATAACACCGTCATCCACGACACCGACGGCGCGCTGCAACAGCCGGATGGCATTGCCGTTACCGTGGTTAACTGCGGCGTCAAAAAATTGATAGGCAACGGCGCGCGGCATTCGATCACATTGATAACGTAGCCAAACTGCGCGTCGATAGATTTCTTTTGCAGTATCGCGGCTCATTGTTTTCATTGCGCCCGTATAACCGTTTTCGATTGCCGTGCGTTTAGTAATTCCCCAGTTGGTTTCGCCGCCGGGATCATCAGGATGGTTGACATAACCGCCTTCGTGTCCTAAAGTGCGGTTAAAAACGTCATCAAAATTCATAAGTTGAGTCATAAAAATAGCCCTTAATCGTAAATCATTAAGGGCTATTTTGGATAATTTGGCGTAAGGTTAGGAGTGGAGCGGTTTCAGCACTAAAAGAGGGCGGATTGTGTTGCACTTGGTTGCATATCTTTGATTAATGACCACCCTAAGCGATCTGATATTTGATATTTCGGGCAAAGTTCAAGCATTGCTTGCCGTCCGCTTTTCCGTTCGATTTGAGTGAGGCGATCATAGTCCGATTTAAAATTATAATTGCGTAACATTCGTAAAGCAACTTCACAACGCGGAATATAGGCGTGTTCACATCTAAAAAATTCACGCAATTTAATCGCCTTATCACGCCCAATCAACTCAACTAATTTCGGGAAATAAACCACGCCGTCGGTAAAACGAAATGTCACACCGCCGAATGTTTTAATCATTTTTTCCGTATCGGCAAAACCAATCAAACGGATCATATCCTGTACAATATCCGGCAATAATTCGGTAACGTCTTCTAATTGCATAACATTCTCCTTTTTATTTGATCTTCAAGCGAATTGAAACACGAAAAATTAAAAAGGGAGAATGTTTGGGAAGAAAAATATATAAAAAATCTCGCCGTTTGGCGAGATTTATATTAATAATCTTCTTTATTAGGCGGGGTTCTCGATACACTCTTACAATCGCTAAACTCCAGTTCAAAATTGCGCTTAGCTTGGTTATACATTTTTAAATTAAAAGCGTTCGGATCATTCCATTCATCCAATCCGTTTGTTGTCATTGTTGCTGCGTAATTCCACATTAAATCAGCTTGTATCGTGGCATTTAGACAACTTGACATATAGTTAAATGCGCCGATTTCCTGTCCTTTTTGACGAGCTTCGTTTAGTCTGCCTACTAAATTTCTCCATTTTGTCGGATCGCCTTGACTATATAAATCAAATGCTTCTTTTACGCTGTTAGACGTGTTAAATGGGGTAAGTAAAATCACGATAGCCTTAGCTTTACCACGATATAAATTATAATATCCCGTATCAGTTTTAAATTTTTCCTGATCAAAGGCTTGAACAGATAAAGATAAAATTGTCAAAGTAAGTAAAGTAATAATCTTTTTCATAATCGCCTCCAATAAAAAAAGCCCTAATTTACGTTTCTTAGGGCTTTAACTTTAATCTATATCATTTGTTTTGTCTATGTTCATACACCGCCAACATCTGAATCACCTTTTTCAACTGCCAAACCGCCAACCAATGCACAAAATCCACCCCAAAGGCTTTTTTAGCCACCGCATCCGCATAAGACTGCGGTTTGCCTTGATTGGCTAAAAGTGCGGTGATTTTTGCTAAATAAATTGCCTTATCTGCCGGCGGTGTCGGGCGTTTTTGCACTTTAAATCGGGTGGCAACCGGTGTAAATCCCTTTTGCTTTAAGCCGCTCAACACAATTTTTAATTCTTGCTCGGTCATTTCTTTGCAACTGGCTTTCCCCACAAGATTGCGTAAAAATACCCGATAGGTGACATCGTCCATTTTTAACTGTGTTTTACCAATGTGGATTTTTGCCATTAATGCTTTTGCCTGCCCGGTCATCATATGCCTTTTCGCTCCTGTTTCCATTTCCGCCAAATAAGATATTGCGGAGTATTTTTCACCAAATCTAACATCCCGATATTGGCAAAACGTTCAATATATTGCACTGCGGCAACCCGTTCATCTTCTTGTGTCACAGGTTGGTTTTGCTGTTTTTCTTCGTCGTTTTCATTGCGAACTACCGCAAATAAAGGTTTCGCACCGTCATAGACTTTTTTTAGATAATTATGATTTGTCAACGCAACGATATTTTTACTTTCACGGCGGTTTTTCATTACACCGTTCACCGTTTCTTGCAATGCGTGTGCCAACAATAAACCAGGAGCATAACTTTCTAACACTTCTTGCATTAGTTTTAACGCTCGGCTATTGGATAATGCCGATTTTTCCGGACGAAAAAGGGCAATATAACTCACCAACGCGCGGGCGGTATTGCCTTTAAGTTGGGTTAATATGGTTAAGATTTCACGTCCGGCATCGTCTTCCAACAGCTGATCTAAATGGATGTCACTGTGACAAACCGGACAACGGCAGAGTTTCATATTGGCTCCTTGATTATGCTAAAACACATTACTCAGCCCACTTTAAATACAGTTTAAATGGGCTGTAAATGGGTTTTAATACGGGATATCGTTGTCAATTTCTTCTTCGTCTATGATCTCATTAATCAACTTATCCAATGCTTTATAGATAGCACTTTTCATACGATCAACGGTATTGTTTCTTGCGCATAAGAACTGCATTTGATTATCATCAAACAAGCCCATAAACCATTCTAAATCGTCAAAAGTATCGCCCTGAAAATTCACTCTTGACACCTTACCGCCTAACACATCGGTTTTTGCTCCAATACTGACCTTACTTAAGGTTTCTTCATCGTCAAAAATGACTTCTAAGCAGATTTTAGGTTGTATTTCCATACTATTTTCCCTATGCAAACTGTTCCAGCTTCGTTTCTTGCGTAAATTCCAACACCGTACTGCGCATAATTTTATTTAACGTGTCGTATTGCATACCGATATATTCATAAAAACGCCCTCTTTTATAATAAAAGGCTTCATCACTGTGCAAATTACGCAATGTAGTGGCATAATCTTTAAAACGCATATTGCGGATATGTAAATCCTCATCCAATTTAAAACGCAAAACATCAAGGTAAATCATCTCCAAAGACTGCACATAAAAGCCGTCGTTTAAAACCTGTAACGCATTTTCTTTGCCTTTTGCACTGTCTAAATGACGACAAGTGCGGTGGCTTTTTTCGTTATGTGTATCTTTGCGTAAGGTCGCCGTGTGATTAAAGTTGACAAATTTAAACATCGGCGTTTGATTTTCGATAAAATCTACAAAGCGCTTATTAATGCCCAGTTTTTCATCCGACACAATAATCGACTTCACTCCGGCAAGCCCGAAAACCTGAATAAGCTGCATAATGGCGGTTTTAGAGCGTTTACTGTTACTGTTTACTATTAACATTTCAGTCGTGCGATTGTAGAAAAAGTTATAAATTTCGCTGGACGGCGGAATGATTTGATATAACTGACTTCGGGCTTCCAGCTCCACTTCAAAAGATACGCCATCCTGACTAAGTTCATAGGTTTTATGTGCGACAAGCTCTTTGGTTAAATTCTTAAACTCTGCTCGCACCGAGAAAAATAAACCATCTTCACCCACTTCAATAACTTTCTTATCGGCAAACGGATTTTTCACAATTTCAAATTTCACCCCGCCGCGTTCATCAAGCACCGCATTTTCCAAGGTTTCGACAACCTTTTCCGTCGGAAAAGCGATGCTATACACGCCGATTTGGTTCATTTTGATATAATCTTGGTAGTTCATTTTGTTTCTCCTGTTGTTAATTAATAGATTTCAACACTTCACGTTTCGCTTTTCTTAACTCTATTTCAGCTAATTTCATCAGCTTTAAGGTGTCTTCCGCTTGGTCATTCAACACCGTTTCTTTTGCTGTTTCCAACAACGCAATTACATCGGCAATTTCGCAGACCGTATCTTGTCTTTTTCTAAGTTCCATCACACTTCCTCCACTTCCACAACATCGTCTATTTCAACGATTTTGTGCGGTAACTTATTTACATCAAAGGTGTTTAAATCACATTTTTCCAATACTTGTTCATTGCTTTTCGCCTCAACAACCGCTTCGACCAAGCAATAAAAACGGGCTACATATTTCGCCATTATTTCCTCCCTAAAATGGTTTGCTTAATACACGTTCACAAAATTTAGCGCGGTATTTGCACCATTCACGGTTTTTTACACCGGGCGCATTTAATTCGGCAATCGCCCATTGTTCTTTCGCATCTTGTAATTCACCGCACCGTTCGTTTTTTGCCGCTTGTTCGCTGTAATACTTAAAGCGGTTAAAGTTGTTGATGTTTTTATTCACTGCTTTTTCCTCTTACTAAAACACTTTATAAATGCCCCTTAGATTAAAGGGCATTGAAAAGGGTTTTAATCATCTCCTTTTGTTACACCTCCTGCTCAAACGGCATAATCACAAAATCTTCAATACCGGTTTTAATCGTAACGCCGGCAACCGTGCCGGCAATTTCCGGTTCATTTAACATCGCCTCTTTATTCGGTTCTTCTTTCACCCGAATAAAGCGAGTAAGCCCCAAAGTGCGAAGGCTCTCAAGCACGCTGTCCACCCCACGAATACCCACAGAAGGCGGACGTTGTCGCCACTGAACTTCCCCTGTGTTAAAACTGCCGGTCTTCGTTTTGCCGTTTTGTGTCAGCTCATCCCGACGGCTCTCACACCAAGCCTGTACAGCCTGTTGCACAGGCTCAATTTCCGCTTTAAGTGCGGTAATTTTCGGCGCAAATTTCTCCGTAATCGCCGCAAGCTCGTTATTCTGTTCAATCGCCAAGCCTTCGAGTTGACGTTGTAAATCACCGATTTGCTTAATTGCCGTTTCCACATCATCACGCGTTTGCAAACGCACTGCGTGAGTATCAGTTTTAATTCGAGCTGTCTTTTTTGCCATAATATTCTCCTAATAAAGCTCTCTTCCCAATTTAATAACAACCAATCGTTGTCCTTTGTTTCGTTTTTGTGCGGTTGGTGTTGACTGTTTTCGCACGCTTTCAACTCTGATATTCAATTTTTTTGCGATTTCTTCTGCTGTGCCGTCCATTAAATTTTGCTCACCACGATAGACAGCATAAATTTGACGACTTACCATTATTCCTCCTAATACCAAAACACCGCACATTTGCCTTGCATAGCCACAAATCGCTCGCGGCGTTTACCATTGATTCGCTCGGTGAGTTTCACCGCTTTCGCCATTAATCGCTTGCTTGGGCGCAAGATTAAAAATTGCGGGAATCGCCCGTCTTTTGATTGCACAATTTCCACGCCCTCGCGTCTTAAGGCGTAAGCGGTATCAATAATGTCTTGTCTTGCCATAGGGTGCTCCTTAGTCGATTAACATCTCTGCATAACGGTTAATAATGGCGGCGTCGAGTGGACGTTGGTTCATTTCCGCAATTCGCACTGCGCCGCGCATCAATTTATTTAAGCGGCGTGCATTGCCTTTACACACCTTAAATAGCAATTCGTTAAATTCTGCCGTACCTAAGCCTTTTTCGGCTAATAACGCCACATCTTCGGCGCTTAATGCATTACCCAAATCAAGGGCGATCCCCACTCTGCTATAAAGCTGGGCTAATTCACCGTATTTGCCTTTTAAATTAATTAATAATCTGGGCATACCGGCGAGCACGACGCCACATTTCGCAAGGTCGTGGATACGGCGTAAATATTCCAAGCATTTCGTGCTTAATAATTCCGCCTCATCCACAATAATTAAGCGTTCATCACTCAATTTTCCGACAATGCGAGTAAATAAGTCGTGATTAAGCCCCGTATCATTCACACCTAACTGTTGGCATAAGGTTTTAAGCAATACTTTCGCATTACAACTCGGTTCAACTTCGATAAAAATCGTTTCCGGATTACACTCCACATAGCGTTTTAATGCTTGAGTTTTACCCAAGCCGGCAGCACCGGTAATCACCGCAATATCGCCTTCAACGTGCGCGATATGGATAGCATCTAAACAGCTTTCCGCCGCAAAGGTCGGCACAAATTCCGTATTAAATTTTCGCTCGACTACTTTGTCTTTTTGCCGACCGATTAAACGTTTTACAGCTTCATCGACTTCATCTGTTTTGCCTTTGTATGTGCCTTTTAAATATTGGTTAATAACGGCAACGGATTTCCCGACTGCATTGGCGATCTGTTGTTGGGTAAGACCGTTTTCTTGCATATATTGTTGTAATTGCTCTTTCATCTTCGCTCCTATGCTTGTTTTCTGCGTAATTCACTTGGTAATACGGCGATTTCTTCCGCCTTTGCCGCCTTTTTCAAACTGGTTCTTAACCCGTGCAACAAATCAGTGCTTGTGTTGTGTTCAAGGTTGATAACCGGATTAAGTTCTGCATTAATTTCGTCCACTTGCGCTTGTTTGAGCTTAATTCTGTGCTGATAACGTGTTTCTCTCGCTTTTTCCACAAAAGGTTTCGGAAATGCATCTCGCTTATTGCCGTTCCAAATGCCGTCGCAAATATAGCTCCCGTCCAACCGACGAATAATCACCGTTTCCGCATTGTGAATATCAAAACTCACCGCCACTTTCTCACCGTCCACATTAATGAGTTGCTGGTTAAAATAGTCATTGTTAAATACGGATACCCAGCCACGTTGTGCGGTGCGGATCACTTGCGGTCTAAACATATCTCTCGCTTCGACCGGTGTGACATACAACACATCAACGCCTTTTAATAATTCCGCACGCTTGCGTGCCGGCGTCGTGCCGATTTCTCGGTGGATATGTTCTTCGTTATACCAACGCACACCTTCTTCTACGGCGTCAACAAACTGTTTCCAACTGGGCAATTTTCCCACCGCACTTTGCTGTTTCGGGGTTAATTCGGTTTTGCGCTGTCTTAAGGCTTTATCTAAAGAGATAATCGCCGTGCCGGTTTTTCGTGCCGTTTCGCGATCTGCACCACCGCCGTGATACGTTTCAAACTGCCGTGCAATGCGCAACAATAATGTCTTATTCACCCGCTCAATAATCCCACGCCCTTGCGGATTGCCCGGAATACCCGTCTGGTGATTTATCCCAAGTCTTGGCAACATTCCGGTAATATCACCGTCTAACATCCAGTTTTTCTCACCGCCACCGTTATCGGAGTAGTAAATTGCCGGTATGCCGTGCCGCTCAATGCCACATCTCAAGGCATCCGCGACCGCTAAACAGTTCTCCGCCAAACTCACCGACCAGCCCACAATAAACCGACTTGCGGTATCCATAATTAACGTCACTTCTGGAATAAACGGACGACCGTGATCAGGATGCTGTACCTTCATCTTCATTGAGTGACCGTCACCCACCCACACGTCATTCGCCCGCAATACCGACCAATCACGCTTAACATAAGTATTCAACGCTCTAAGTTCTGCACCGGTTTTTCGCCCGATTTCTTTGATTAATTTCGGCAGCTTAGCTAACCCGCGACGCACCTGACCAATACTCGGCAACCGTTCAAGCAACAAAGGCTGATCCGCAAACTGCATTTGCCAACGATAAGCAAATTCGTGGTAAGCCTCGGCAATATTCACCCCATTCGTATTACGATAAACCGCTAAAAAATCAGGCAACCAAGCCAATTCCTCGGCTTTTTTCGCTTTTCGCTGTGCCGGTGCAAGGGCTAGCAAACGCTCTTCCGCATTACTCGCCTTGTGATACTTAATTACCCACTTATTTAACGTGGTCACTGATAAAACCCGTCCACTATTACCCTTTTTCGCATTGGCAATTTCCACTAAGCCGATTAATTCCGCCGATAACTGACCGCACTTCGCCTGTTCGCAAAAGTACGTCACCGCCTTAATCCGGCTCATAGACTGTTCCAACTCCGCCACACAAGCCACTAATGCCATACGCGCATCAGCGATTTCACGTTGTTTAGTTGTTAAAGAGCAGATGTCTTCATTGCGCACAACCGGCACAGACACTTTTTTATTTACCACCGACATTGCAAACTTATCGCGGATCTCGGCTTGGATTTCTTCGGGTAGGGTATTTAACGCGTATTCAATACCGCCCCCGCGTCCTTTGCGGGGTTGGGATTGCCAGTTTTCTTTTTTAGCCCTAGTTATTATGGCTTTCTTGGTTGTTGGCAGCTTTATTAAGTTTAAATCCACTAATTCTTGCGCTGAATAATATGATTTAAGTTCACTCATAATGAACTCCTCAATTCTCTAAATGTATATTTAACTTAATAGCAATATCTCGCTCTCGACCATATAAACATTTAGATTTCCCATTCAAAACACGACTTATTTCATTTGAGTTATAACCATTTTGTCGTCCCCATTCTGCTTGAGTGATATTTTTATCTCTAAACCACTGTTTAGTTTCTTCTCTACTTCTTTTTTTCATAACCACCTCTTTTTTTATAGACTAAGAATAGCTTTTAAACTAAAATCATTTTTATGATTTAATAATAAATCATATAGTTCATTATTATTTACTTAGTTCATATTAATATGAATTTTATGAATTGCAAGGATTTTTTTATGACAACTTTTATAAATCAACTTAATCGGTTAAAAACTGAGCTTTCCCTAACTATGGATAAAGATATAGCTGAATTTTTAGGTTTAACAAAAACAGCTTTTGCTGAACGAAAAAGACGTGGTGTGTTTCCTGAAAATCTTTTAAGAGTTGCGGTTCTTAATAATCCTAATACTAAAATTGATGTGGATTATGTTTTAACGGGGAATAGGGATTCTCAAACCGTAAAAGATCAGGAAATGATTGAAGAAATGAAAGAAAAGATTGTAGAACTTTCAGAAAGTAGCAATGGACCTAAATTTTATTTAGCTCATGAGCCTGAAGATGCCATTTATCCAATCCCTTTGACAATGGAAGAAATGATGTTGATCAATTATTTTAGAAAAAGTAATGAAAAAGGGAAGCAGCTTATCATTGACTCCGCAAGGATGACTTACGATTACACGTTTACAACATTAAAATGGACTGAGTACACAGAAAAAGAGCAATTAAAACGTAAATCTAAGTAAACAGAATAATTTAAGCATTTTTAGGAAAATAGCAAAAAAATATTAAATAAATCAATCTATTATGCTTTCTGTGTATGCAATATGTGAAAAGTATAAAACTACACAGTTTAAAATATTTACTGTGTAGTTTTAAACTATTGAAAACAAGGGGCTTAAAAGCCGACAATTTAGCAATATTCACCGTAGACGGCGACAGCATGCACCCAACCCTAAAAGACGGCGAAGAAATCATCGTAGATCGTTCAAAAACAGAACTTAGAGAAGGGAAGATATTTGTTTTAAACCACCAAGGCGCAATGTGGGTTAAAAAAGTTCAACTTGGCTTTAACGGCATAGAACTACTAAGCGGCAACCCCGCATACCGCCCAATAATCCTAAACGCAGACGAAGCCAACGAGTTAATTATAATAGGACAACTTGTCAGAAGTTACAGAGATTTCTAACCACAAAAAAGGGTTAAGCCTCACACTTAACCCATTCACTTTTTTAATTTTTAAAATGTGTTTAAAATCTTTTTAAATACTGATCACTATTATGCAAAAAATAACGCAAATTTACTCATTTTTTTACTATTTTTGCTCATTTTATATTTTGCATAACTATACAAACCAAAAACGCGAAAAGCCCCGTATTTCCTAAGCTCACCGCATTTTCCCGACCCAAATTTTTTTATTTCTATCTATGCAAAAATAATCAGTACCCCATACAAAGAAAACAATGCCCGTTTATACCAATTTCTTTTTTATGACCAACCATACGGATGCCCTAGTGCTGAAGGAGGAAGACCGAAGAATTAATGTGTTTGGTGGGCCTGATCACGCAAAAGAAAAAGCCTATTACGACCACCTTTATAGCTTACTTAATGACAAGCAATTCATCGCCGAAGTTTATAGCTATTTAGTGTCGTTGGATTTATCAGATTACCGTTGGACGCATTCGTTTGATACGCCAGCACGCCGTAAAATGATTGATTTTAACCGTTCAGATTTAGAAGTGGCTTTCCTCGACTTCTTGAGCCAGCCGCCCGCTAAAGCTATGACTATCGCACAGATTATGCGGTATTTAACCGAAAATAATGAGGATTTGACGGTTGATCAAATGGCGTTAAGAAAGTTATTGCAAGAGCGTATAGGCCTCCAAGTAACACTAAAATTTAAAGGTAAAAAGCTGCGTCCTTGGATTTTGGATAAATCTGTTGATTTGAGCGATCTATGCTACATTCGGGAGCAGCTAGATGCAGCGGAAAATGCGGTGGCGGACTTTGAAAGTCTAGTATGAAGTGCCACCCGCCAATGTTAATTAAATCAATAAGTTAGCTATTCAAGGGTGGCTCGATTAAAAAATGAGCGCCACCTTAAAAAATAATTATAAATCAATATATTAGAGCTAAAAATAGTAAAAGGTGGCAGGGTGGCAGTAAAAAAAGATATTTAAAAAATGAAAAATATATTGTGGTAATGGTAGAACCATAATGTATTAACGTAATTTTTATATATAAAGTTTTTGAGGGTAGTGCCACCGCCACCTTTTCGGCATAAAAATAATGACAAACCCAGTAAGAATAAGGCTTTATCAAGGTGGCGCGGTTAAAAAATGAGCGCCACCCATAGGAGAGAAAAAAATGACGAAAGAAGAATTTAAATTACGGTTAGATGATTGGGGGTTATGGTCGAGAGAATTTGATCTCGGTGTAGATTACCCCAGACACGCATTAGGGATTGAAGGTGCTGAACAAGACCCATCAAGATCTATAACTTTGATAGAGGAAGAAATCCTAGCGGTAGAATGTGCGGTATGTGAATTAAAAAAAATTGATATACTGGGTTATGAGATGATCAAATCTTTTTACATCGATCAGTTGTCTCAAGCAACAATTGCGAAAAAAATTAATCGCTCGCGCCACTATGTCGAAAAAGTCTTTACGGCAGCCGAACATTTTATTTACGGTTTTTTATGCAGACGTTAAAAAAAAATTTGACAACTGCTAAGCAGCTAAGGTATATTTCTCCCGTATCTTGCGGAAAGCGCAACTAAAGAACAGAGTAAGAATTTATAGAACCCTGATTGGTTATGCCAGTCGGGGTTTTTTATTGCCTCGAAAACAGGAGGCGGAGTATGAAAATTATGAAAGATATGGGAACACAAAGCTATCTTTGGTCAGGCTTTGGCGGCTTTTTAGCTTGGCTTGGCGATCAACAAAATTTAATGATGTTGAGCCTCGCCATCGGTATTGTTACCGCACTTGCTAATTTATATCAACGTATTTGTGATTGGCGGGCGAGAAAGCGTGATGAAGAACGTAAGGAAGAAATCCATCAGCTCACTGTGGCGAGATTGAGGAAAGGGCTAGATATTAAATGAAACATTTCAAGAAAATTGCGGGCTGTTCTGTGGTAGCAATCATTGGTTTGGTAATGTTTAATTATTCAGATGAAATCCGCACCACTGAAAAGGGAATGGCATTAATCGGCGAAGCGGAAAGCTGTATGCGTGAGCCGTATAAATGCCCTGCTGATGTATGGACGGTAGGGATTGGTTCAACGGGTGATATTACCTTTGGCAAAGTTTACTCTGACAAAGAGATTGCCGATCGCTGGGCCAAAGATATTCAGACGGCAGAACAGTGCGTCAATCGTTACGCTAACGGCAAAGCTCTACCGCAAGGTGCATTTGAGGCATTGACCTCACTGACCTTTAACGTAGGCTGTGGTAAACTCAAAACGTCAACCATTTACCGTTACGCCAAACAAGGCAACATAGCCGAGATGTGTGAGCAGTTCCCACGCTGGAAATATTCAAGTGGGAAAGTGCTGAAAGGTTTAGTAACCCGCCGAGAAAAAGAGAAAGCATTATGTTTAACCAGTTTAAAACGTGGCTAAATCTCACCGCACTTTTTCTGGTATTGGGCTTGTGTGGTTGGGTTTGGTATCAGTCGCAGATGATAAGTAGCTTGAGAGCCCAAAATCAAATGCAAGCCCAAACCATCACGACACAAAGCCAAGCTATCGCAAGCCTTAAAGCAGAGGCAAAGCGCAATTATCAACTCACCCAAGAAGTTACACAATCCGAAAGCAAAATCAGGGAGCAATCCGATAATGTTATTCGCACAATTCAAACGCAGGTTAAAAATGTGGACGCTCATAATGCTGCTGCTCCTCGTAATGTTATTGAGTTCTTGCAGCAGTCAGATTGAGACAACACATTGCCCAGGCATTCCGCCCGTGCTATTAGGGCATTTGGATAAGACGGCATTTAAGGGGCGCACTTATGGTGATGTAACACAGTATGCCGTGATACTCAAACGTGAGCGTGATATGTGTCTTAATCGTATTGATAAGATTAGAGACTGGCAAGTGGAGTTACATAAATGAGTAGGGCTAGTTGGCATCATCTTTATCATCGTAAGGCGTGGAAGCAACTACGCTTAGACCAATTAGCAAAACACCCCTTATGCGTTTTCTGTTCTCAAGCGGGCAAACTTACCCCCGCTACGGTAGTGGACCACATTACCCCCCACAAGGGCAATCTAGATTTATTCTTTGACCCAGATAATTTGCAATCGCTTTGTAAGTTACATCACGACAGCGCAAAACAAAAAGCTGAAATTAAAAAACTTAATCATATAGGCTGTGATGCAAGTGGATTTCCTATTGACCCAGACCACCCATTCAATAAGGGGGAGGGCGGGTAAAAAGTTCAGGCAAATGGCTTGGGCTACCGCTTGGGGAACTCTGCGTGATCGCTATTACAGTTTTTCTACCCTTTTTTATAGCTTTAGGAGGTGATTTTATGAGTGGACGCAAATTGCGTAGTGATAGCACCACTGCAAAAGTGTTAGCCACCAAAGCGGCACAAACCAAGCTATCACCACCACAAAAATTAACAAAATTAGAAACGCGCTATTGGAACAGTATTATCAATAGCCGAGCCTTAGACAGTTGGACGCCGATCGATCAAGAACGGGCGGTAAAACTCGCAAAACTCTATGTAGAAATTGATGATTATGAACACGAGTTACAAAATCATCGACGCTGGGTAAAAACAGACACCGGCACAATGAAAATGCACCCGCTGCACTATGTGATCGAAGACCTGTACAAGCGTGAAATCCAAATGTGCCGAAGTTTGCAAATTCACAGTCGCGCCACAAATGGGGAAAGTCGTGATCAAGTGAAGACCAATCAGCTTTATCAAGAGGCACGGAATGCGATTAATGATGATGACGGCTTAATTGCCAGGGTGTTTAACTGATGACGACGGCAGAAAAAGTCATCGCCTTTATTGAAAAATATTGTTTTGTCCCCGAAGGGGCGTTAGTAGGAAGCCCGATTAAATTAGAGGATTTCCAAAAACGCTTTATTTTTGACGTTTATGACAATCCACAGGGGACCACACACGGTATTTTGTCGATTGGGCGTAAAAATGGAAAAACGGCACTTATTGCGTGTTTATTGCTGGCACATTTAGTGGGACCTGTTGCCATCTTAAATAGCCAAATTGTCAGCGGAGCCTTAAGTCGTGAACAGGCCGCTCTCGTATTTAACCTCGCGGTAAAAATGATCCAACTTAACCCTAAACTGACTACCCTTGTTGATATTAAGCCAAGTGGTAAGCGGCTGGTTGGGCGGCCAATGAATGTTGAATACAAAGCCTTAGCCGCAGATGGTAAAACCGCACAAGGTTTATCGCCAGTGCTGGCGATTTTAGATGAAGTAGGGCAAGTGCAAGGCAGTCAATCGGCTTTCGTTGATGCGATTACGACCGCACAAGGCGCGCATAAGAGCCCATTATTGCTCACCATTAGCACACAAGCCGCAAATGACGCAGATTTGCTTTCAATTTGGATTGATGACGCAATCAACAGCGGCGATCCACATACAGTTTGCCACGTTTACAGCGCGGATAAAGACTTAAAAATTACTGATCCGAAAGCGTGGAAACAAGCCAATCCTGCGTTAGGTGTGTTCCGCAGTGAGGAAGACATCAAAAAATTGGCAGACAAAGCTAACCGAATGCCAAGTTTTGAAAATACGTTCCGCAATTTAAACCTCAATCAGCGGGTCAGCACGGTATCCACGTTTGTTACGCAAGATGTCTGGAAAGCCAATGGCGAAGTCGCACCGTCTCCTACGGGATTAAGTGTCTATGGCGGTTTAGACTTATCTGCACGAACAGACTTAACGTCGCTAGTGCTGGTTGCCAAAGACCCAAGTGGCAAAACCAATGTTTATAGTTATTTCTGGACGCCGGAACAAGGTTTGATTGACCGCGCAAAGCGCGACCGAAGCCCTTATGATGTGTGGGCAAAACAAGGTTTTATCCGCACAACACCCGGCGCCACCGTGGATTATGCCCACGTTGTACGAGATATTGCCGACATCTTAAGTGATTTTGATATTTCCTCAATTGCGTTTGACCGATGGCGAATGGATATTTTCAAAAAAGAAATGGACGCACAGGGTATTACGTTGCCCCTAGTGCCTTTTGGTCAAGGATTTAAGGATATGTCGCCGGCAATTGACACCTTAGAAAGCCAATTGCTTAATGGACAACTGCGCCACGGTATGCACCCCGTTTTAACGATGTGTGCGGCAAACGCAGTCATTACCAAAGATCCAGCCGGCAACCGAAAATTTGAAAAACACAAAGCAACGGGACGAATTGACGGAATGGTCGCACTTGCTATGGCGCTTGGTATAGCAGAAAGTGCGGAAACGCCATTGAATATTGATGCATTTTTACAGGATATGATTATCGGATGAGTACACTAAATGATAAAAACTGGTGGAGCCGTTTTTACCAACGCTGGTTTTCAGGCGGAAAACGCCTTGATAAAGGCAGCGTTGTAGAACCCTTTGTAAGTGAGGCAAGTGGCGCAGGCGAAACGGTAAATGGCGAAACCGCCTTAAAATTAAGTGCGGTTTGGGCTTGTGTGCGGTTACGCAGTCAAACCATTGCATCACTGCCTTTCCACCTTAAAAATGAGCAACGGCAAATCGCTCGCGATCACCCTCTTTACAAAATTATTCACGACACGCCCAATGCGGATATGTGTGCCAGTGAGTTTTGGGAAGCGGTGATTGCTAACCTTGATTTATGGGGCAACGCCTATTGCCGCATAAATCGTATTGGTGCGCGCGTGGTTGCATTGGATATTCTTGATCCACAGTATATGCAGGTGCAACGCAGTGATAACGGCGAAATCCGCTACATTTACACCAAAAATAACGTGGACGGCGGCAATTACGCCGAACGGGATATTTTGCACTTTAGAGGTTTTACCCTTGATGGTTTAATTGGGTTATCCCCCATTCGCTATCAAGCGCAAGTAATGGGCTTACAAACCGCTGCGAATAATGCCGCGGCCAAAGCCTTTAAAAATAATTTAAAGGCGGGCGGTTTTTTGAAAACGGGTGAGCGGATTTTATCCGATGAGCAACGTAAGCGCGTGCGCGAGGGGCTAAGCGAATTTGGCAAGTCTGAAAACGCTGGCAAGTGGATGGTGCTTGAAGCGGGAATGGAACCCGCCAATATGTCAGGCAGTTGGATCAACCCCCAAGACGCCCAATTATTGGAAAGCCGCTATTTTGGGATTGAGGAAATTTGCCGTGCCTTTGGTGTACCGCCTCAATTAATTTATAGCACGGATAAATCGTCATCTTGGGCATCAAGTGCAGAGCAAATTACGCAAAATTTCCTGACTTACTCACTTAATCCAATGCTAAAACGGGTTGAACAAACCATTACACGCAAATTACTGAAACCTGAAGAGCGGTCAAAAATTTACCCTATTTTTAGTGTAGAAGGGTTATTGCGAGCGGATAGCGCGGGAAGAGCGAGTTTTTACACCGCACTTTTGCAAAATGGCGTAATGACCCGAAATGAAGTGCGGGCATTAGAAAATCTCCCAGCGGTAGAGGGGGCGGATCAATTGACTGTACAACTTAATTTGACTGCGATTGATAAAATCGGAAAGGACATAACCAATGACAAACCGAACTAAAGATCTCTTATTTAAAGCCGAAGCCATCAAAGAAGATGGCTTTTTTTCCGGCTATTGCAACGTGTTTGATGTGAAAGATGCCTACGATGAGATCGTACGCAAAGGGGCATTTTTAGACTCCATCAAGATGTGGAAAGAGCAAGGCAAAATGCCGCCGGTATTATGGAACCACGACCGCAATCAGCCTATCGGCGTATGGACACAGCTTAAAGAAGATGAGAAAGGCTTATACGGTGAAGGACGGCTACTGATCAATGAAGTGGCAAAAGCCAAGGAGGTACACGCTTTAATGATGGCGGGCGCCATTGATGGGCTTTCTATTGGCTATCGGGTGAATAAGTGGACCTATGATGAAAAAGAGGACTCCACAGAATTACTTGCCATTGAATTAAGAGAAATCTCGGTAGTTACTTTTCCCGCTAATGAAGCAAGTCGCGTGGAAAAAGTGAAATCTGTGTTAGAAAAAGGCAGATTGCCTACTCTTGCTGAATTTGAGAAAGCCCTAAGAGATTTGGGGTTTTCACAAAAACAAGCTGTAACCGTTGCTAGCTACGGCTTGAAAAAACTCATTCAGGGCGAGCCTGAAGAAAAATCAATTAGCAACGCATTAACAATTATCAAATCCATTACGGGAGAACACTAATTATGTCAGAAACAGAAAAAAATCTTGAACAGCTCGCCAGCGAGTTTAAAAAAGCTACCGACCAAGTAAAAGGGTTAGGTGAAGAACTACAAGGTAAAATGGCGAACAACGAAAAAGGCTTAGAGGGCTTAAAAGCGCAAGTGGATGAAGCCTTAACTTCAATGAACGAAGCGAAAAGCCGATTAGATGAGTTAGAGCAAAAAGCCGCTCGTCGTGGGGGAGCCAATGAGACCGCTGAAAAATCCTTAGTGGAACAGTTAATGGAATCAGACAGTTTCCAAAAATTTATGCAAGATCCACGCAAAGGCAATTCCGCCCATTTATCCGTAAAAGCCACTATTACCAGTGCCACAACGAATACAGCGGGGGCGGCGGGTGCATTAATCCCTGAACATAAATTACCGGGGATTTTAACGCCACCGGATCAGGTTCTAACGATTCGAGACCTGTTAGCGAAAGGCACCACCCAAAGTAACTCCATCACCTACATTCGTGAAACCGGCTTTACCAATGGGGCGGCGTATCAAGTGAATGAGGGGGATAAAAAAGCCCAATCCGATATTAAATTTGACGAAGTAACGCTGGGGGTTAAAACCATTGCCCATTATATGAAAGCCTCTCGTCAGATTTTAGACGATGCGCCAATGTTACAAAGCTACATTAACGGTCGTTTAATTTATGGCTTGAAACTGTTTGAAGATCGTCAACTCTTAAACGGAGATGGATCAAGTGGTGCGTTACACGGGATTTTACCGCAAGCTACTGCGTTTGCAGATCCCGCAAAATTGGCGGCCTACACCATCATTGATCAACTGCGATTAGCACAATTACAAGCCTTAATTGCAGAATATCCAGCCACAGGCTATGTGCTTAACCCAATCGATTGGACGAAAATTGAGTTGGAGAAAGATGGTATGGGGCGTAACATTATCGGTAATCCACAAGGTACCGCACAGCCAACCTTATGGGGCTTACCAGTGGTGCAAACGCAAGCAATGACCGCTGGCACTTTCTTGACAGGGGCATTTAGCCTTGGCGCGCAGGTGTTTGACCGTCAGGCTTCCGCCATCGCTATTGCAACGGAAAATGAAGATGACTTTGTGCGCAACTTAGTGACCATTTTGGCGGAAGAACGCTTAGCCCTCGCGGTGTATCGCCCAGAGGCCTTTATCAAAGGCACACTTGCGCCTAAAACGAAATAACCCTTAACACCGCACAACTCAAGTGCGGTGCTTTTTTTGGAGATTTTTACCAATGCTTATCTCGCTTGAGCTTATCAAACAACATTGCCGTATCGATCATAATGAAGAAGACACGCTCTTAACTCAGTATGAAACCGCTGCCCAATCCTATCTTGAAAGCCAACTCGGGCGCAAACTCTATCTAAATAGCGTACCTGAAGAGGAATCAATGGGGCTTGTGGCGAATGCGGCAATTAAACAAGCAATGCTAATGGTCATTGCCCATTGGTATGAACACCGAGAAAGCGTTGTCGTAGGCGTAACCTCTAAAGAAATTGAGCAAGGTGTTTGGCGGTTGATCCAGCCTTACCGATTAATGGGGGTGTAAATGCAAATTGGCAAACTGCGTCATCGAATCAAGATACAGCAGCAAATTAACACCCAAAACGACTACGGCGCATTGGTTACCGAATGGCGAGATGTTGTCAGCTGTTGGGCGGAAGTCAAACCCTTAACGGGGAAAGAATATTTTTCCGCCCAACAGGTGCAGTCGGAAGTTACCGTGCAAATTTGGTTACGTTATCGGGCAGGTATTACGCCCACAATGCGGGTCGTTTTTGGCGAACGGCATTTTGAGATTGTTGAAGTGCTGAATTACCAAGGACGAAGCACCGCATTGCAATTACTGTGTAAGGAAAAAGTCAATGGCTAGCACAGTCAAAGTGGAAGGATTAAGGGCGCTGTCGGCAGCAATGAAAGAACTCGGCCGAAAAGCAAGTAATCGCATTGCCGTTAAAGCAATGCGAAAAGGTGGAGCGATTGTACGCGACAAAGCACGCACTAACGCCCCAACCTTAAAAGAGAAAGTGCCGCACCGACGTGCAGGTACATTAAAAAAAGCCATTCAATCCAAGACCAAAGTCGGTCGAAATGGCAAAACTAACACCTATATTGGTGTAAAAAAGCTTTCGGGTAAACAAATCGAAAAGTTTAAAGCCAAAGCACAGAAAGGCGGGGCATATAACCCTAACGATCCGTATTATTGGCGATTTGTTGAGTTCGGCACCTCTAAAATGCCGGCGCGCCCTTTCTTGCGCACCGCGTTTGAGCAAACGAAAGACCAAGCCGCCAATGCCATTATTACTACCTTACGAGAGGAAATCTTAAGGGAAGGAAACAAATGATCCAACACAACTTATTTAACGCCCTGTCGCCTTTGGTTGCAGGGCGTTGTTTTTATGAAGTGATCCCCGATACCAATACGACCTATCCCGTCATTGTGTATCAATTCCCCACCATCACCCCAAATGCCGCCTTAGAAAATGGGGATTTAGATGATTACCAAGTGCAAATCGACATTTACAGCAATCAAGTTGATGACATCTTTAACTTGCGCGAAGCCTTGTTTGAAGCGGTAGAAGATGAATTTGATTTTGCCGAACGCATTTCGGATTTTAGTGATTATGAACCCGATACAAAACTACACCGTCGTGTAGTGATGTATCAAATAGCTTATGGAGACTAACTATGGCCACACAAACCACCCCATTTCAGGGGACAAAATTTTATATCGGCAAGGGTGTTGAAGCGGAAAAAAGTATCACCGCGTGCGACATTACCCCTAATGCCAAAATCACCGTAGCCAATAGCGGTTACAAAAAAGGGGATTTGCTCCGCATTACCGGGCTTGGCTCGCTAGACGGCTACTACCCTGTTAAAGATATTCAAACCAACGACATCATTTTTGCTGATGAAGTGAATTGGGCAGACCAAGACAGACCAACGGTATTTACCAATGCCAAAGTGGCTCGTGTTACTTGGTCTTCTAACTTCTGCGCCATCAAAAATATTGAAAAAGACGGAGATACGCTTTCGGAAGAAGACGTCACTACAATGTGCAGTGAGGGAACAGAAACCGAACCGGGCGATATTGAGTTTGGTAATGTAAAACTCACATTCTTCTGGGCGCCAGCTACCGCAATGCAAGCGGATTTACGCAAGAAGTTCTACGGCAAAGAAACGTTCCCTTATTTGATTGTGTTCAAAAACAATCAGGGATCGCTTTACGGCACAGGCTTTATCCAAACCAGCACCAACATTAGCGGTGAAGTCAAAGGCAAGTTTGAATCAGGTGTAACCATTAAACAATCTAAACGTGATTATTTATTACCAGTCGCATAACCCACTCACCGCACGATAAAAAGTGCGGTGTTTTTTATAAACATTTTAAGGAAATCAACAAATGAAAGGCACGAAAGCAACTTTACTCGCAATTAAACCCACATTGAAACCGTTTGAACTCAACGGCAATACCTACTATATCCGTTCTTTTACTGTAGGCGATGTAAATCGTGAGGTTTTTGAATATCAAAATTGGCTGAAAGCCCAAGCCACGGCACAAGGCATTGAACTGAATCTGAATGATGAAGAGGCACTGGCTAAACAGCTTGAACCCATTGCGGATAAATACCGCCTTGCGCGCAATCTTGCTATCAAATTATGCGATGAAAAAGGCAATAATTTATTCGACCCTGATAATATCGAAGATTTAGAAGCCATTTTAACCCTTGATGACAGCGTACTTACCGCCTTTAATCAAGCCGAAAATGCAGATACCCCAAAAAACTCACCGCCCGACGCAAGTTCCAATTAACACTTTCCCTTGCGTTGGGCAAAACGCTATCAGAAATCGAAGCAATGCCAGAGCGCCACTTGCAAGAATATGAACAATTCTACCAAGAACAGCCGTTCGGCTTGTGGCGTGAAGACTACCGCACCGCACAAATTGCCTATCTTTTAGCGGCGATTAACAGCGATCCGAAAAAAGACAGCCCAAAACTCACCGAGTTTATGCCATTTTTTGCAGATCAAAGTGCGGTGGGAAATAGCCAAGATTTTGATGATGGTAGCCAGATGTTTTTAGCACAGAGGTAGATTATTCTACCTCTATGTGATCTCTATCACTTTAAAACACCTTTAATTTTGGTATGATTAACGCCTATTCTTAGTCTAGGAGTTAATTATGGGAAAAGTGTTGCTCGTATTTTTATCACTATTCATTTTAGCGGGTTGCAATGATAGCAAGAGACCTGCGCCTTATGGGTTAGATTGGAATATAACAGAAGAACAAATAACAAAAACTAATTATTTTGAGGGGAACGGAGGAACACCACACTCTTATAACATCAAAGTGGAAACCCCTGATTTTGAAAATGGTACTTATTCCTTGTTTTTTAGTAATAATAAGCTGGTAGAAATTCAATCGATATATTATGCGATGGATGATGAAGTCAAAACCCATAGAATATTAAACTATTATCGGATTGATTTTAATGCTAAATATGGAAATCCGATTATTGATGAGCAACAAAAATATACAGACTGCGGCACCGCATTTTGTCCTGTAAACAGAAAAGTATATCAGTATGATGACGTTATTTTGGGAGTTTCACTATATGAGAATTTTGTACAAGAAAGGCTAGTTATAATCTCATATTATGATAAGAATTATTTTCTAAACAAGCTTAAGCGTTAATCTATACGTTACACAAATTCCTATCAATTAGATAGAGATTTTGTATTGACAGTATAATCTTATTTCACTACTATAGTATTTAACAGGTGTCGCAGCCTTAACAGCGGTAATCCGCAACCGAAATCCAATGCGGTTTTTTTGTATCTAGAATTTGGTGTTTCTCCTTTTCTCAGCCAGATTTGACAAAAAACGGTAAATAACAATCAATGATCGAGTGGGCGAGGAATACAATACCCGAAAGGGGAATAACTCCAGCTTACTGTTAGGCTTGCGAACCGCTCGATCGCCAGGTACCTGTATAATAAAGGCACCTTGAAATTATTCGCAAAATTAACAGAGGCAATTATGTCAAACCAAACTCAACTTCAAACAATCCAATTTTACAACCGCACTTTAACTACATTTGAGCAAAACAACATTCACTATGTTGCAATGAAACCAATTTGTGAAAATATTGGTTTAGACTGGGAAGCCCAACGGCAACGAATTCGCCGTGATGAAGTGCTTTCACAAGGTGCGGTTATGATAACCTCACCTTCAAATGGTGGCGAACAACAAACATTATGCCTCCCAATCCAATACCTCAACGGCTGGCTATTTGGCATTGATGTAAAACGCGTGAAACCTGAAATTAGAGAGCGTCTTATCACATACAAAAGAGAATGTTATCAAGCACTACACGATTATTGGAATAAAGGCAAAGCGGAAAGACCGCAACCTCAACCTGTAATAATCAGTATGGAGCGTGAGTTACTCAAAACACTTTATTATCTCTTAGTGTTTGCGGTAGATTATTCAGAAAAAGCACTGCCTAAATTTAAATCCTGTCGCGAATTATTTCGCAATGCAGAATTTAATGAGTTGATCCGCGTGTGTGAGATGTTTTTAACCGACGACACGCGAGAAACGCTGATCAAAACAAAAACGATATTATCGCCAAGTTTCAAAACGGTGGTCGCCCAACAAGCAGAAGTCAGATTGCCAACACCACCAAATCGACGGGTAACACTTCCGCCTGATGTGATTGGATTTCGTAGTGAAGAATGGTTACGGGTATCCGAAGCCTCGCGCTACTTAACTAAAAAATCACGCGTGATGACGGAAAAGTTTTATCAAAAACTCTTTGCCCGCTTTGGATTTCCGTCGCTTTGCCGTATGCCAAAATCAAAGTACGGAAAAGTAATGGATTTCTTGAGAGCTGAAATCATTAAAGTACGTAAAAATCCGTATTATAAACCGTTTAATATGCGTTAAAAACTCAACCGAAACCGACCGCACTTCAGTTTAAGTGCGGTTGCAGGAGAACCAAATGAAACGCGACTGGGAGCTTATCCGCAAAATTTTGTTCAAATTGGCACTTACGTCATTAGACAATGGAGGCATAAAAGGCTTTCCGCCCGCGGTGGTGGAATATCACTACCTATTGTTGAAGCAATCACAATTAATTGATTCTCAACATAAGCTAACGTGGCAAGGACACGAGTTTCTCGACAAAATCCGAAATGATACCGCGTGGAATAAAATTAAACAAACCATTAAAACCAAAGGGATTGATTTATCTTTTGAGGCGATTACGTTAGCGGGAAAAAGTTTATTGATCGCGTTGTTGGCGAAATAGCTTGACGCTGTACGGAGATTTGGTAAAGTCTTAATATGGAGGACGAAAAGATGAAAGGCTCATATAGTTTTATTACAAGTAGTCTAATTTGGGGGGCAAAAGTTTATATCGCAGTGTTCTCTCTCTTTTCCTTATTATTGGTGTTATTGGCAGCCTTTAGCTTTTTCTCTTGGAAAACGATTATTATCATACTGCTAGCACTGTTTATGGTATTACTGTTGTTGCATTGGAAATTAAGTAAAAAAGCGTTTTTTGAGATGGAAGATAAACGCTATTCTCAATATTGGGACAAAGGTTTTTATAAATAAGATTAAATTCAAATAGAAGCTCGCTACGGCGGGCTTTTTTTATGGGAGAAAATAAGATGTCGGGTTCGCTTGGGCAATTAAATATTCAGTTGGCGTTAGATCAAGTTAAATTTCAAGATGGTCTGACAAAGGCACAACGGCACGCAAAGCAGTTTGCTGAAAGAACAAATACATATTTAAAAAATATTGAAAATGCTGCGATAGCAACGAATAAAAGTTTGGATTTTGCTGATAAACTTAATAAGTTAAAAGTACTTAGTTTTGTGTTGCCAAACCCAAAACAGATTATTGGGAGCCTGGATAACTACACGGAATTAAGTAATAAAATAAATCTTGTCACGGAAAGTGAACGTGAACGGATTAAAGCGATGCAAGATGTCTATGACATTTCACTCAAAACCGCACAATCTACCCAAGCGACATCATCGGTTTATCAAACTTTTGCCCAAAATGCACAGCAATTGGGGTTAGATCTATCTGATGTTGCTGCACTTACTGAAACAGTGGCAAAATCCGTAGCCATTTCGGGGGCTAATTCTGCCACGGCTTCTAATGCGTTAATTCAATTTGGGCAATCTTTATTGATGGGCAAATTGAAAGCACAAGAATTCAATTCATTGATGACACAAACGCCAACGGTTATTCAGGCGATTGCGAAAGGTTTGGGGATCACAACCGCCCAGCTTAAAGCAATGGTAGATAAAGGCGAGATGACAGCGGATAAAATGGTTGAGGGGTTGAAAAAAGCCCAAGGTAGCGTTGATGAATTACATAAAAAAACTACGACAACATTAAGTGGAGCATTCCAAAATCTTTCTACCGCAACTGAAAAGTGGCTAGGAGAAACAGATAAAGCCCTAGCTACAAGTAAATTATTTGCTGAAGGGATTAATGTTGTTGCCAATAATATCGGCACATTAGCCCCGTTAACATTAAGTTTAGGAGCGGCAGTTGCGGGGATTAAATTTAGTAAAAAAGCGAAAGATGCCTATTTATCCGCAAGTGCAACAATGCAAGAGGCAAAAGCAACCGTACAAGCAACCCTTGCAGAAAAAGCAAAAACTACTGCGGATTTACAGGCGACACAAGCCTATATCGCACAATTACAAGCTCAGCTAAATTTAGCCAAAACAGAGCAAGCAAGGTTACTTTTAAGCAAAGAGCTTGGTGTTCAAACTGCAAGAGAAACGGCATTAATTAAAGCCCAAACGGCTGCAATCAATCAATTAAATGTCGCTAAAAAATCTGCAAGCACATTAGGAATGGCAATGGCGGCACTTGGTGGACCGTTAGGCGTGGCAACATTGGCAATTTCAGCCGCAATTCCATTTTTGCTAGATTGGGGGAATAGTGCAAGTGATGCCGCGAATAAATCTAATGATTTTGCAAACTCGGTAGATAATATTAAGCAGAACCTTGATAAATTTACCGTTGCTCAATTAAAAGATAAGTTGCTTGATGCCAAATACAGTATTGAAGAACAAAAGAAAAAGGTTCAAGAATTAGAACAGCAATATAAAACTTTCCAAAATGCGGCAACAAATGCAGTGCAAAAAATTGAATGGAAAGATCATTCTGGCAATAAGCATATTCAATATTTGAAGCGTTCTGTGGAAGATATGGCGAAAGCGGAAGAAAGAGCTATTCGCATTAAGGCACAGTTAGAAACAGAAACGGCGAAATTAAACGATCAAACATCACTGCAAGCCCAATTACAAGATAAACTCAATGAAAAGGTTGAGCAGGCAAATAATAGCCTTGCCCAACATAAATTAAAATTGAATGATTGGGAGAAAGCACAGCAGGATATTGAAAAGCAAACTAAATCCTTAACGGAAGAAGTGAATGTGCTTACCTTAGAAAGTAAAGGAAACGCAAAAGCTGCCTTTATTTTATCGGGGCTGTATAAGGTACTTTCTGTGGAAGGAGCAGATTATGCTAATGTGCTTGCGGCAATTGCGAAAGGGGAATACGCTTCAGCAGAAGCTGCAAGTAAAACTATTGATATGTCGTTAGAAGATTTGCAGAAAATCTTTGCAGCGAAAGAACAATTGGAAGCACTTTTTCAACAAGATGAGAAAAAAACGAAGCTAAAAAAAACCATTGAGCTTAATCATAAAAAAGGAAAAGGTGGCGAAAACGCGCGTCAAAACTGGCTTAATTTCTATGATGAAGTGCGACAAAAAAGTACCTCTACCCTAGGCGAAATTGACCTAGAGCAAGCTCAAATGTTCCGCCGTTTAGAAGAGTACAATAAAAAAGGAGTCGTTAAACATCAAGAATATGAAGCGGCAAAATTGGCGATCACCCAACGCTTTAATCAACAACGATTAGAGCTTGCAGGAAAATATGCGCCAAATAAATTAGCCGCCCATAATCTAGATAAAGAGCTGGCGGCTGTTAAAGAATTGCAAGTGGCAAATCAATTGACCATTGATGAAGCGAAACAAGCCGCAATGAAATTGCAAATCGAGTATGCGCAGAATGTGGCACAAAATGCGGTTACGCCATTAGATCAACTGCGAGCCATTTACGATCCAAATCAAGCCCTACAAAATCAGCAGACGCAGGAACTGGCTTTACTTCAAGCATTTAACGAACAGAAGTTGATGACCGAAGAAGAGTTTCAGCAGCGTAAGAAACAAATCATTGAACGTTATAAAAACGATGAATTTCAGCGTGAGATGAATAATTACGCCACGGGGCTGAACGAGCTTGGCGGTGCATTTGGTAATCTTGCCACAATGATTGAACAATCAGGCGGGCGACAATCTGCTGCGTATAAAGCAATGTTTGCAGTATCTAAAGCGTTTGCTATTGCTGAGTCGACTATTAATGTTACTCTTGCAGCAAGTCAGGCCATGAAAGACTGGTCAAAAATGGATGCTGCATCTAAGTTTGCGGCGGCAGCAAGTGTTATGTCTCAAGGTATGGCATTAGTAGCACAGATCCGTAGTGTTGGTTTTGCTAGCGGTGGCTATACCGGCGATGGCGGTAAATATACGCCTGCGGGTATCGTACATAAAGGTGAATATGTCATCACCAAAGAAGCTACTGCTCGGCTGGGTTTAGGCTATCTCAATTACCTAAACTATGGTCGCCGTGGTTTTGCCAACGGTGGTGGTGTGGCGGTGCCGAAAGTGCCAGTAGTTGGACAACGAGCCAGTAACAGCACGCAAAATATCACCGTCAAAGTGATTAACCAAGGTGAGCCAGTGCAGGCCGAGGTCAGCACGAAGCAAAAAGGCGATCAACTTGAAATCACCCTTGAGCTGATGAAAACCATTGCACGCAATGAGGCAAACCAAGTGATTCAAACCAATTTCCGCGCGGGAGGCGCATTTAGCTAATGGAAACCTTCAAATGGTGCATCCGTCCAGAATTTACCGTGGAAAACTCGCCTAAAGTCAATGAGATTGAGTTTGGCGATGGTTACACCCAACGGCAAGCTCGGGCGATCAATAATTTACTGCGGGTTTATCCTGTGGTGGTGAAAGTGCGAAATAAAGTGCGGTTGGAAGTGGACGAATTTTTGGCTCGGCATAAAGGTGTCGAGCCTTTTTATTTCCACGACCCGTTCACTAACAGTCGTAAAAAAGTCGTGTGTAGCAAGTGGCCCGCAAAAATGGGCAAAACCTACACGGAATTTAGCTGTGAATTTAGAGAGGTTCCGTAATCACAGCAGGCTTGCTATTTCTTGGATAGTGCAGGTATCAAGAAATTCAGCAAGTAAATCTTCGAGTATTTCTGTTTCGATTTTGTTGCAATTTATTATGTCTAGCTTATCAGTGAGCCTAGATAAAAGCACATCAGCACCAGCTTGATTAGCTAGATTGTGTGAGATGAGATAGTTCTTAAATTTACTTTTCATAGTGTTGCTCCTGTGTTGTTTAGGTGGTAGCACTATAAAAAACTTTGTAAATTATGGCGATTAGCGAGATAAATTTTCTCGATCTTGATCGCAAAAATAAAATTAAGCCGCTCTATTTTGAGCGGTTTTTTATTGGAGATACAAAATGCCCCAACAAATCCCGCCCCAAATGAAACTGGAGCTAAGTAAGCTCGAGCAAAACGCGATGATCGAACTGTTTGAAGTCGATTTACGCAACCTGAAAGACAAAGACGGAATGAATGGCGAATTGTTTCGGTTTTATGCAGGTACCAACGAGATGATGCAACCCATTGTGTGGCAAGGTCATACTTATGAAGCCTTTGGCGTAAAAGCCAGCGGATTTTCGATGTCAGGGCAAGGTCCAAGTAATCGACCAGAACTGACATTAGCTAATATTAACGGTTTTATTACTGGGCTTGTGCAACGTTTTGACCAATGTTTAGGCGGTATTGTCCGCCGTCGCCAAGTTTATATGCAGTATTTAGACGCAGTAAATTTTGCGGACGGAAACCGCCAAGCAGACCCAAGCCAAGAAGTGCTGAGTTATTTTGTGATTGAGCAGTTATCCACTCTCAAGCGTGATGTGGCAGTATTTACCTTGGCGTTACCCACCGAAACGGATAATGCGCTAATTTCCGCCCGCACTATCACGGTGCAATGTGGCTGGCTTTATCGCTCGGCTGAATGCGGCTACACAGGTCCGCCAGTAGCCGATGAAAAAGACCAATCTACTCGCGATAAAAATAAAGATAAATGCAGTTGCTTACCAAGCGGTTGTAGATTGCGTAACAATCTACGCAACTACGGGGGATTTGTGTCGGTTGATAAGTTGGGGTAAGAAATGATTGAGAAGTTAAAACAAGCTATTTTGGCGTATGCCAAAACCCAAGAACCGCACGAATGTTGCGGTTTTGTTGTTTTAAAGGGTGATGAAACGTTTTTTGTGCCTTGTGAAAATCAGGCGGAAGATAAGGTAAACCACTTTGAAATTTCGCCCGAAGATTTTTTGCAAGCCAATTCTCTGGGAAAAATCACCGCACTTGTGCATTCGCACCCGAACGGTGAACCCGTGTTATCCCTTTTAGACCGCCAAACCCAACTGGCGGCAGACGTGGATTTTTGGCTCGTGTGCGGTGAGGAAATCCATATTTTCCCCAAAATTTCACCATTGCTCGGGCGTGAGTTTCATCACGGGGTAATGGATTGCTACACGCTGTTTCGGGATTTTTATTATTTGGCAGGTGCAGATTTTCCTGATTTTGAGCGGGACGATTATTGGTGGGAAGACGGTTTCAATTTGTACCTCGATAATATGGCAGCACACGGCTTTGAACGGTTGGTGGATGAAAGTGCGGTGCAAATTGGCGATGTCATTTTAATGCAAGTGGGCGCTGATGTGCCGAACCACGCCGCGATTTATCTCGGTGAGCAAATGGTGTTACATCACAGCCCGCGTCGCTTATCAAAACGGGATTTATACGATGGTTACTGGTTTAAACATACACATAGTATTTGGAGATTTAAGCAATGGTCAACGTTAGATTTTACGGTGCCCTTAAACAGTTTGGCGCTACATTTGAGTTAGAGGCAGAGACGCCAGCAGAATGTATTAAGGCGTTGACATCACAAATCCCCAAACTGCGAGAATTTATCCAACAAGGCTTATTTACCGTGCGTATCGGGCGTGAATATCTTGATAACCGCTATCTTGAGAAAGGCTTGTTTTATAAGCTCAAAGCCGGAATGACGGTGCATATTACGCCAGTGCTGAAAGGGGCGAAAAGAGCGGGAATATTTTCTGTCATTGTTGGTGTAGTACTAATGGTTGCAAGCTATTGGACGGGAGGCGCAACCTTTGCAGCGGGGCTCGCAATGGTCGCTGGTGGGGTAGCACAAATGCTAACGAAACCACCACCGATGCCTAATCAACAGGACACAGAAAAGAAACAATCCACGGCATTTTCCAACCGTGCCAATATGACCGCACAAGGTCGAATGGTGCCATTGGCTTATGGTCGCATACTCACAGGCTCAATGGTGATTTCGCAAGGTGTACGCACAGTTGATGTGGATGTGTTTAAAACCCAGGAACGTGAAGTAGGATTTAGAAAAGGTCGATTGTAAGGAGTAGTTATGGGTAAAGGTGGTGGTGGCGGTCATACGCCAGTGGAAGCGCCAGAAAGCGGTCGCTCAAAACAGCTAGTGAATATCGTTGAAATTATCTCGGAAGGTGAAATTAAAGGCTTAGTGAACGGTGTGAAATCCGTATTTTTGGATAAAACGCCAATCCAAGCCAATGATGGCAGTTATAATTTTAATAATGTAGATGCCCAAGGACGCATTGGCGTGCAAGACCAAGACATAATGAGCGGGTTTAACACGTCCGAAAAAGAAGTGGCAGTTAGTGCGCAAGTGCGTAAAACGGTAGCAATCACTCGCACTATTACAGATAGCAAAGTTTCTCGCCTGCGCTTAACCCTTGGTGTGCAATCCTTATTTTCGCAAAACGACCAAGGCGACACCAACGGCACGCGCGTGGAATTACGTGTCACCATTGGTAGCAGTATCTATCCTGTGGTCATTGAGGGTAAATATAGCTCACAATATTTGCGTCAATTTGAGTACGGTAATTTGCCACCTGTACCATTTCAGGTGCGAGTTGAGCGTTTAACAGACGATAGCAAAAGCCAACGCCTACAAAATAACACGTTATGGTCGAGCTACACGGAAATTATCGAAACGCGGTTTGCTTATCCTAACACCGCACTTGTCGGCATTCAGTTTGACTCAGAGTATTTTGGGTCAATCCCGAACCGTAACTACGAAATTTACGGCATCAAACTCAAAGTGCCAAGTAATTATAATCCAATCAGCCGCACCTATACTGGGCTTTGGGACGGTACCTTTAAGGTTGCCTGGTCAAATAACCCTGCGTGGGTGCTGTATGACTTGATGACCAATAAACGCTATGGCTTAGGCCAACGATTGGGTGAGTTTAGCGTAGATAAATGGACGCTCTACCAAGTGGCCCAGTATTGCGACCAGCTTGTGCCAGATGGTTTTGGTGGCAAAGAGCCACGTTTTACCTGTAACGCGTGGCTTGTTGAACAACGCAAAGCCTATGATGTGATTAATGATATTTGCTCCATTTTCCGTGCAATGCCCGTGTGGAATGGGCGTGAATTTACCGTGGTGATGGATAGACCCGCCGACCCAGTGTGGACATACACCAATGCGAATGTGGTGAATGGCGAATTTAGTTATCAATATTCCGCGCTCAAAGCCCGCCACAATGAAATCCACGTTGAATATATTGATGCCAGCGACAGCTACGAGAAAAAAGTGGAGGTGGTATCAGATGATGCCTTAATCCGCCGTTATGGGTTAAACATCAAAAAAGTAACTGCTTTTGGTTGTACTTCACGCGGACAAGCACATCGCACGGGTAAATGGATTTTAGAAACCGAACGATTAGAGACCAAAACCGTTACTTTTAGCGTGGGTGCAGAAGGCTTAATGCATATCCCCGGTGATGTTATCCGTGTTGCGGATAGCGATTATGCTGCGACAAATATCGGCGGACGTGTCTTAGCGATTGAGGGGCGTAAAGCCATTTTAGACCGTGAGATTGAAATCAACGGCAAAAGCTACTTAACCTATATCAACGCCGAGGGCAAGCATAAAGATATTCGCATTTTTGGGGTGGCAAATGGTAATCAAGCTGTACTAGAGGCAATGCCAGAAGATTTAACGCCTTATACGGTCTGGTCGCTAACTACGCAACAAATCAATGTGCAGCTGTTTAAATGCCTGACCATTAGTGAAGAAGAAAAAGGCAAATACACCATTGTTGCATTGCAGCACGAACCGCAAAAAGAAGCCATTGTGGATAACGGTGCAGTGTTTGAACCAAGAGAAACCACACTCGCCACAAGCGGCTTGCGCAAAGTGGATAATGTGCAGGTGCAAGCAAATGGTGATGGGATTGAGCTAAGTTTTGATGCCATTGTACAAAATAGTGCGATGGTCAAATACCAAATCAAACTCTATCGTGATGGCAAGTTTTACAAGCTGTATGACAATTTAACCTCGCCAAAAATCACCTTTGTGGATTTACCAGATGGCGAGTACAAAGCCGAAGTGCGAGCAAAAAACGCGCAAGGACAATTGTCCGACCCGGTAACCAAAACATTTACTGTGCGTTTGGCCGTAAGTGAATTAGTCACTGTGTCGAAAATGTTTGCTATCGAACTCAATTGGCGTAACCCGATTTTTGCTAATCCAAAAACGGCGATTGAAATTTGGGTAAGTAGTGATAATCAATTTGTCAAGGCGCGCAAACTGGTTAGCCTCGCTTATCCCACAACGAGTTACACATACTCAGGCCTAACACTTAACGATCGCTTTTGGTTCTGGGTGCGAATGGTTGACGGGGATAATGCGGGGCGATTTACTGATGCGGTAGAGGGACGACCAAGCCAAGATGCCACCGCACTTACTGATTATTTGCACGGTCAAATTACCAAAAGCGAGCTTGGTCAAAGTCTGATTGATAGCTTACAAGCGGATATTGATGATGCCGTTGCCGCTGAAGCAGGATTAAGACAATCGGCAGTTGCGAATGCCGTTGCTCAAATCATCGCAGAATCACAAGCGCGCACGAAAGCAGTCCAAGACGAAGCGAAAGCTCGATCTGCTGCACTCAATACGGAAGTAACCAATCGCACAAAAGCAATCCAATCCGAAAGTGCAAAATTAACCGCCAAAATCCAAGCGGAAGCCAATACTCGGGGTACGGCTATCTCGCAGTTACAAAATACCGATGCTCAACAAGCACAGAAAATTACAGCTTTGACTGCCAAAGCCGAACAGGCATTATCTGGACTGGAAGCAGAAAAATTAGCAAGAGCAAAAGGAGATGAAGCAGAAGCACGGCAACGCACAGCTCTTACATCGCGAGTGGCAAGCGCAGAAAGTGGGTTAACCAATCTACAACGCACCGTCAGCACGCAAGCGCAAAGCATGTCTGAAGTAAGCCAAAACCTTAATGCAAGATTTGATAATTTGCAGATTGGTGGGCGGAATTATGCTGATGATGGCGATTTCTCAAGGGGGATTTGGTGGTATGCGTCCGGAAACAAAGACGATAAAAATCATCAGATTAATGATGGCATTGTTACTGTTACCGGCTCATCTACAACCTGGAAGCAGTGGCAAATGGTATCTAAACCTGCTTGGGGAGCAAAAGCATCAAACAGTCTTGGTAAAATTGAAGTGGGCGATGCTTATACCTTAAGTTTTGAAGCTCGCTGCGTGAGCGGTGATCCGCAAATGTGGGCGACAGTGCGCGAAAATCGTCTTAATGGCTTATCTACAGTAGAGCGGATTAACATCGGGACTATCACTTTAACCGAACAATGGCAACGCTACTCGGTAACAGGTCTATTGCAAGATGATGGCGAAAATTTTGATTTTTGGCGCATCATCTTAGGCTATAGTCAAATTGGGCAAGTGCAATATCGCAAAGTCAAATTGGAAAAAGGCACTATCGCCACCGACTGGACGCCTGCACCAGAAGACTTAGAAAGTGCGGTGGATGCGGTAAGTGCAGATTTGACTAGCTACAAATCTACACAGTCCACAAAAGAGCAAGCAACGTCCCAACAAATCAGCGGTTTAACCACAAGAATGGCTACAGCTGAAAGCGGTATCTCTCGTGTGGAAAAAGCCGTCTCAGATAACCGCTCATCAACTGCTACACAGCTTAATCAGCTTACAGCAAATTTGAATAAAGCCAATAGTCAAATCGCAGAAGAAAAGTCTGCTAGAGTCAGTGGAGATAAAGCTAACTCAGATAAAATCACGGCATTAACTAGCCGTGTTAGTAATGCCGAAGCAGGTATCACTAATATCCAATCGACAAAAGCCAACAAAACTGAAGTGGCAAGTCTTGCTCGCACAACACTACAAAGCGAGTGGCGGAGAGATGCTAAAGCTGAGGTGGATAACATTCAGGTTGGTGGACGTAACTTGTTACTAAATACAGCCAAAGGGATCAAAGGAGATGGAGAGCAGATTTATAAGAATCAAACTTATAGATTTACGCCCAATGTAGATGTAAGTACGCTACAAACTATCACTATATCTGCAGATGTAGCTGTAGTAAATGGCGTAGATGATCTTTCAAGAGATGATTATTTTAGGATCGGCGTAGAGAGTCAATTATTTTATGAGGATGGCACCACGGGTTGGTTATCTGCATATTATGAGCCAACTAAAGGTAATCGTTCGGGGGCAGTTTTTAGTTTTGAAGGTAAGGTAAGCAAAACATTAACGCTGCCTAAGCCATTGTCAAAATTAACCTATAACAAAGTACAAGTACGCTCTTTAAAAAGTGCGACAAGTTATTTTGTAGGTAACGCCAAACTCGAAAAAGGCACCATTGCCACAGACTGGACGCCCGCGCCAGAAGACTTAGAAAGTGCGGTAAATGCGGTGAGTGCAAAAGTTGATAGTACGCGAGAAACCCTAACTCGAGCAGACCGCGCCCTTGGCCAACGTATTGATACCGTGAGCGCATCTGTTAATGATGCTAAAGCACAAATCTCTACAGTAAGCCGAGCTGTTGCGACAACAGACGGAAAAGTCTCGGCGATGAAAACGTTTAAAACGCAAGTCATTGCAGGGGGGCGCACTGCTGTTTCAGGGATTGCTTTAGGAGCGGAAAGTGATGGGCGAACCGCAGAATCATCAATCATCCTTATGGCAGATAAGCTCGGCGTGGTGAAAAACGCCAGTGATGGCAATGTTGTGCCGATGTTCTCTGTTGTTAATAATCGAGCTGCTTTCAATGGTGATTTAATCGCTGACGGCACTATCTTAGGTCAACACATTAGAGCCAATCAAACTATCTCTGCGCCAGTGATTAATGGGGGACGAATTAGTGCAGCAAATTTTTCGGGGAATACTTTTACGGGTAATACGATTAATGGCGGTACTATAAATGGTACAACAATCAATGGTGGAGTGGTTAGAGGCACTCGATTTGAAGGTGTGACGGGAAAATTTACAGGAGAATTGGAGGTTACACAATTAGTCGGGGGAAATATTTTTGAGACTTTTACTTATTCGGTAGATTGGACAAAGGATCGCGGAAACCCTCAATTCCGTATTAATGCAAGTGCGGCGGACAGAGTTATTTTGTTTGATATCACATTATTCAACTATCTTTCAAGAAGAACTGTTGGACACGGTGATGATGCGTATGAAGAAGGGATTATCAAATCGGGAGTATATAATCTTTTGATAAATAATACCGACATCAAGAACAGTAGAGCTTATTTCTTGCCACGAAATACCGTAGCCAATATATCACTCCGCTATGATACTAACAAAGTTGATAGAGGATCTACATTACTTATTACTTCAGCTCTTGCTACAAGAGCAAAAACTATACAGAAAATCTAATTTGTTTTACTAACCGCCCTTGTGGCGGTTTTCTTTTATCCAAACTCAACAAACAAAAGGAAACTACTTATGAAATACATCGAAAAACAACTTGAAGACAATCGTACAGGTGCTGTCGTGAACTATCACGAAGTAACAGGATTACAGGTGGATTATTTAAATAATGCCACTTATATCACAATGGCATCTTATGTCTCGAAAGCGAAAAAAGAGGCGGGGAAAGAATTGTTATCCGTCAATACATTTACTATCCCGAGCGTGCCTGCGTGGGATCAAATCCCGTACGAGTGGGCGTTGTCTGAATTAGTCAAAGCACAACCTGAAGACTATGTGCCAGAGGACTATGAGGGCTATGTTAATCCTTACCTCTTTGCAGGCGGTAAAGTTAAGGCGTAAATTTAATAGATAAGATGGCCGCACAAAAGTGCGGTCATTTTTTTTTTTGGAGATTTTATGAGTAAAAAACATTATTGCACAGGGTGGAAATCAGCACCTAGTGATGTCAATGATTGTTGTCATCAACACGATCGGGATTATGGTATCAATGGCACCGTATCACGCAAAGAAGCAGACGAGCGATTTTTGCAATGTATGCTAAAAAATAAACGCCCAATTCTAGGGCGGATTTTGTATGGGTTAGTGAGAGTATTTGGGGGAATTTGGTTTAAGAAGAAGAAGTAAATTTAGTTATACGATTGGTTATACGAAATGACAATCCAGTATGAAGAGGTAATAAAATCAATACGCTAGACAACTATGCTAATCCCCTTCTCACCGCCATTCATTTTATGTTCTATTTTATTCCAAATATCATTTTATTTTTGCAAACTTGAGATAAGTTTATTCGTCGTCGTATTCATCTTCATCGTCATATTCGTCATCATATTCATCCTCGCTGTTATCTTCACGATAATCTTCGCGAGATTCCGTATAAGGCGTATATTCCTCCTGATACGAACGATTTTTCTCCGGTTCTTTCTTCTCTTTCTTCACCAATTTATACACGGCATAGCCGATAACCGCTTTGCACGCCAAACCGCAAGAAGGACGTTCGGCAGATGAAAATGCGACGCTCGGCAACATTAACGCAATGATAAGAACGATTTTCACCAATAAATTCATTGATTTCTCCTTTTTCCGACGCCCAAACAAATCGAGCGCATTATAATAACGCGCTCGATATTTTCCAATGACACCGACAACGGCGCGAGTTAGTGGATAAAAACGAAATACACCGCAATCGCCACGATAAAACGATAAATTGCGAACGGAATAAACGAAATGCGTTTAATCACGTTTAAGAAAGTTTTAATCGCAATTAATGCGACGATAAACGCCATTACGAAACCCACCGCAAACATCGGCAAATCGTCCCAACTGAGAAAACCTAAACTTTTATATAAATCCAATACGCTTGCGCCCAACATCATCGGCACAGCAAGCATAAAAGAATATTCCGCCGCCGCTTGACGACCGACGCCCATTAACAAGCCGCCGGAAATGGTCGCGCCGGAGCGAGAAAAACCCGGCCATAACGCCAAACATTGAAATAAACCGATGCTAAAGGCTTGTTTATAGCTCATTTGATCCACCGTGTGTGCCGTCACCGTCGGGCGCATTTTTTCTGCGATAATCAATAAAAAGCCGCCGACAACCAAAGCATACATCACCATTTCCGGACTGAATAAGGATTTGATATTCTTATGAAAAAGCAAGCCCAACACTACGGCAGGCAACATTCCCGCCAGAATATGACCGATCGTTAAGTGCGGTTGAGAATAATCCGGTTTTTGTCCGAAATGAATTCCGATTAAACCGAACAATTTACGCCAAAACATCACCACCACGGCAAGAATGGATCCCAGCTGAATAATCACTTCGAAGGTCGCCGCTTTTTCGCCTTCAAAGCCTAATAAATAACCGACGATAATCATATGACCGGTAGAAGAAACCGGCAAAAATTCCGTTAACCCTTCCACGATCCCTAAAATCGCGGCAATCATTAATTCCGACATAATCTTCCTCAAAATAAAATAAAAAATAACCGCACTTTTATGCAAAAATGCGATTCCTTCGCGCGCTATTTTACCTGAAGTTCAACGCTTTGCCTAAAACTTATTAGCGGCATTTCATTCTACGAGGAATTTTGAGATGCAAAAGTGCGGTTATTTTCACCGCACTTTCGTCGTAAAGAAGGATTATTGCACCACGATTAAGCCGATACAGCCTTTATCCGCCAGCGCTAAATCCGAGGATCCGAAGGTAAAAGGATAATTGTTAGAGGATAAATTATCGAATTTGATCAGGATCGTGACTTGCCCGTCAATCCAAAGGGAATCTTTCCACGCTTGTTCGCCTGCGTCAAGCGCTTGTCCGTTACGGCTTTCGACGATAAATTTCGCGCCTTGCACCTTAAAGCCGATTGCCGAAGACGCGCTTAAACGCCAACGTTCGACCGCGCCTTGCGCAACGGTCACATCGATCCGGCGCGGATCAAAACGACGTTGGTTAATCATTGCGTTGTCGGTATCAAGATGAAATTCACGCTGGTTGATTTGCTGATTTTTTGCGATCTGCAATATTTCCGGATTGAACTGTAACACAGATTTGCCGCCGAATGCGGAAGACAAGCCGTCCGGTCGTAATTCCAACACCGTATTATCAAACAACTCGCCGTCGGCAGTAAAAAAGCGCCCGACTTTATTCAAAAAAGTTCGTTTCTGACCGGAAATCAAAGTTGCGTTGCCGCCTTCGTTTAAATCCACTAAGATTTCAATTCGCTCGCTCGGCGCGAGGAACGCCGAAGTGACGGTTTGGGCTTGCGGCAAAAATCCTTGATCCAAAGCGATCAGTTGAAATTCCCGTTGATCATCAAAACGCAAATCATAACTGCGCGATAAGGACGCATTTACAATGCGCAGCCGCACCCAACTGCGCGGTACGTTCACATAAGGCGCTTCTTGCCCGTTAACAAACAAGCGATCGCCGGAAAAGTGCGGTTGATTTTGGTTAAATAATTGCACACCGTCGGAATTAAGCTGCATATCTTGCAAAATCAACGGAATATCGTCCACGCCGTATTTTTGCGGCAGGGCGGATTTGCGGCTTTCGTCATCCTCAATAATCCACATTCCCGCTAATCCACGGTAGGTTTGATACGCGGATGTGCCTAAGGTGCAGGCGTGATACCAACAGGTTGCCGCCGCTTGGTTGATCGGCACAATCGGCGCCCAGCTTTCGCTCGGTTTAAACACTTTGGCGACACCGCCCAGTAATTCGCCGCTAACTTGCAAACCTTGAATGTTCATCGCCACCATTTGCGGTAAATTATTGCGATAATTTAATTTGGCAAATTCGCCGCGCCGGATTTTGATCGTCGGGCCGAGATAATTGCCGTTAAATCCCCATACTTCCGTGGATTTGCCCGCAATTAGCTGGGTTTGAGTGCGTTCCATACCGAGAAATAACGGCTTGCCGCGGCGTAATTCGATTAAATTCGGAATGAATAAATTCGGGCGTTCTGCCGCGAATAAAGGCGTTGGTAACGCAGAAAACGCGCCGGCAATCAGCGCATTTTTTAAGAGTCGGCGGCGGGAACAAGCTGTCATTGTGATATCCGATTAATTAACTATTCTGATTTTGTCCGTGGATTTCCGCATCCAATTCGGCAATACGCTGCGACATAATTTGATGGCAATGCGCCGCCAAATCGCGCACGTTTTCTTTACTGTAAGCGGAAGTATCAATCGGCGAAAGAATTTCACAAATCACTTTGCCGTTTTTCCAGCGATTCAAATCCACCTGATTATGGGTCGAAGAACATACGACCGGCACGATCGGCACACCGGCGGCAACGGCGGCATAAAAAGCGCCGGTTTTAAACGGCAATAAACCGCGCCCGCGACTGCGCGTACCTTCCGGAAACATCCAAACCGACAAATCGTCCCGATTGATTCGTTCCGCGAGTTCGGTCATCGTACTATGGGCTTTAGTGCGATTTTCACGATCTAAAAAGATATTGCCGCTCGCCCAATACAAAATGCCGAAAAACGGTACCCAAATCAGACTTTTTTTGCCGACACTCACCGTGCGCGGCATCACCATATAAGAAATCGTCACCATATCGTAATTGTTTTGGTGATTGCCGATATAAATACAACGCCCGACTTTATCGGCGTTCGGCGGGAAACGGTGTTCCACCTCCAAGCCGAACAAAGGATGCAAGCGCCCGAACCAACGCGCCATTACGCCGACGTTGCTCGGATTTTTAAAACGAATTAACGAATACAGCGTGCCCAACACGCAAATTAAAATACAACAAAAAACAACAACGATAATTCTAATAAGTTTCAACATATTTCAAATCCTAGGAAAATTTGTTCAAGTATAGCGAAAATACGGTTAGAAATCCGCAGAAAAAATGCTACTCTAAATAAAATTTTTAGCCCGAATGTCAAAATGAAAAAAACTTATTTTATTGCGGACTTACATTTAAGCGAAAACCGACCGCACTTAACGGAATTGTTCGTAAATTTTATGCGTAATCAAACGGAGGACGCCGAAAAGCTGTATATTTTAGGCGATTTATTCGATTTTTGGATTGGTGATGACGAAACTTCCGCGCTCATCGATTGCGTGTGCGAAGAAATTCGCCGGCTGAGCGCTCGCGGCGTCGAATGTTATTTTGTGCACGGCAATCGCGATTTTCTTGTAGGCGAAGGCTTTGCGCAACGTTGCGGATTGCGCTTGTTGCCCACTTACAGCGTAATCGATTTATACGGCGTGCCGACGCTCATTTGCCACGGCGATACCTTGTGTATAGACGATAAAGCCTATCAACAATATCGTCGCAAAGTACACCAAAAATGGCGACAATGGTTATTCTTGCATTTACCGCTAAAAGTGCGGTTAAAAATTGCAGAGAAAATTCGCGCCAAAAGCCGTTCGGACAAACAACAAAAATCCGCGCAGATTATGGATGTCACGCCCGAATTCGTGTTGCAACAATTTCAACATTTCGGCGTAACTCGTTTAATTCACGGACATACGCATCGACAAAATATTCACAAAATTCCACCGCACTTCATCCGAATCGTGCTGGGCGATTGGGGCGAAACCGCCTCAATATTGCAAGTTTCTGCGCAAGGTTACGGTTTTACAGCATAAAAAAACCGGATAATATTTATCCGGTTTAACAATCTCCGCGCTTATTTTTGCGTATTAAAGGCTTCTAAGGCGCGTAGAGAATAGGTGTAAGCGGCGCCGGCATTTAAGGCGATTGCCGTTGCCAACGCTGCGGCGACTTCTTCTTCCGTCGCGCCGGCTTTCACCGCGCTTTCCGCGTGAACGCCGATACAGCTTTCGCAACGCGTCGTGACGGCGACCGCCAACGCGATTAATTCTCTGGTTTTCGCATCCAACACGTCACTTTCCGCCGCGTTGCTTAGCGCGCCGTAAGCTTGTAACATTTTCGGGTATTTTTTACCCAAATTACCGAATGATTGTTTAACGTGCGCTACGTCATTTTTCCAATCCGCAAACATAAAGTTCTCCTATTTATAATCACCATAACAAAATTTATGTTGCACAGTATGCAACGATTTCATAGGATAAACTTGTAAAATCGTCTTAACTTTTATTCAAATCATCTCAGTTTATGGACATCTTGGATCGTTTATTGCAATTCGCGCAAATCGAGGGCGAAATTCATACCCATTGTTTATTTCAAGGAAATTGGCAATGCGAACATCCGCAAAAAGCGGGAAAGCTAAGCGGTATTTTTCATATTGTGCTGCGCGGTGAATGTTTATTATTTTCCGATAACGAAAAAATCCGCCTAACCGCCGGCGATATTTTTTTCTTACCGACGGGTTCAAGCCATATTTTACGCAGCTCGCAAGATGAAACGGATTTATATGCGCCGACACTTCGACAAAGCAACGGGTTATTGAATCTTGCCACGGTCGGCGTGCAGGATGAAGCGGATTTCGAAATGTTCTGCGGCGCGTTTTATTACGATAATCAATCAATGCTGGCGAGCATTTTACCGCGCCGTTTGCATTTATCCGTCGCCGATACGCCGCTTGCTCGGTTAATTTCGTTGTTTCGCGCCGAAGCCGCCAATGTGCAAGCCGGCGCGAAATCGGTGATTAATGCGCTGTCCGTCGTGCTTTGTACTTATATGTTGCGCGACTATTTAGCGCAACATCACGAACACCAAGGCTTGCTTGCCGGATTGAGCGACAAACGCTTATCCGCAGTAATTTCCGCAGTGCTGAACGCGCCCGCAGAACCTTGGAATATGGCGAGTTTAGCGCAAACCGCCAATATGTCGCGCGCAAATTTTATTCGCGTATTTCAACAAAAAATCGGAATGTCGCCGGGCAACTTTTTGACCGCCAGTCGGTTGCAGTTTGCCTCAATGTTACTACGCAAAACGCAAAAAACCGTGCTGTCCGTCGCGTTGGAAAGCGGTTATCGTTCGGAGGCGCATTTCAATAAAGCGTTTAAAGCCGCCTATGGAATACCGCCGGGGCATTATCGCAAACAGGAGGAAAATAATGGCTGATCCGCATATTCAATCGCCGATGGATTTTTGGGATAAACTGACTGTGGTAATTTATCGCTGCGGCTTTATTCTTGCCGCAATAATGACCGCACTTTTGCCCTATTATCACGAAACGGCTTATACGGGCGTGCTGCTCGCCGCAATATTGTGTGCGTCATCCTTACATATTTATCTGAAAAACTTTCGTTTTTTATTGCAATTCGCCGCTTGGTGCGCGCTAGCTTGTCATTTGTTCGGATTACCAGCGTTGGCACTCGGCGCAGCGTTTGTCACTTTAGGCGGTTTGGCGTTTAAAGAATATTTTTGTTTTCGGGTATTTTGTTTAAATTTTCAACCGCTCTTTTTGGCATTTTTATGGCTGAGTTTGCAGCTGAACTGGGCAAATGCCGTTTATGCATGGTCGGCAATAAGTGCGGTGCTTTTTTTCATTTTATCGGTACAAAAATGGCGAATGCCGTTGCATTTTGATATTGGAGATAAAACTAAATATCAAATATAAAAAAACGAACCTTTAATTTTATCAATTAAAGGTTCGTCATAAAGGCAATTTAGTATTTTACGATATGTCCGTAGCCTTCCAGAATTTGTTTGATATGCTCAAGGGATTCTTTTGTCGGCGGTTTAACATCTTCCAATTCGTATTTCTCGCCCATTGCTTCCCATTTGTGCGCACCTAAACGGTGATAAGGCAAAAGTTCGACTTTTTCGATATTGTCCATTCCTTGAATAAATTCGCCGAGCAAATGTACATCGTGGTCATTGTCCGTCCAGCCCGGTACGACAACATAGCGAATCCAGACTTTTTGATTGCGTTTTTGCAAATATTTGGCGAATTCCAAGGTGCGCTTATTCGGCACGCCGATTAAATTTTGGTGGATTTTATCGTTCAGTTCTTTTAAATCCAATAAAACAAGATCGGTTACATCTAATAATTCGTCGATCACCGGATCGTAATGACGCACAAAACCGTTGGTGTCCAAACAAGTATGGATGCCGTTTTCTTTACAGGCGCGGAACCAATCGCGCACAAATTCGGCTTGCAATATAGCTTCGCCACCCGATGCAGTGACGCCGCCGCCGGAAGCATTCATAAAATGACGATAAGTCACGACTTCTTTCATTAAATCTTCTACGGAAATTTCTTTTCCGCCGTGCAAATCCCAAGTGTCGCGGTTATGGCAATATTTACACCGCATTAAACAGCCTTGCAGGAAAAGAATGAAACGAATCCCCGGCCCGTCAACGGTGCCGCAAGATTCATAAGAATGGTAACGCGCTAAAACCGGCATAATGTTCCCTATAAAATAGCTTAAAATAAAATTAAGTTAATCACTCCGCATTTAAATGCCCCCGCAAGTCTTGCAGGGGCAAGATCTTATTATTGCATAATGCCATTCCAATGCAAACAGCTTATTTACCATCCCAAGCTTTAATTGCATCGTGGCGAATTTTCACTCGACTTTGCGCATCACCACTATAATAATCTTTCGCTAAACCGCCTTCCCAATCGCCGTAGTTCGGATTTGGCAACATAATAAATTTTTTACCGAAATCCTGACGATGTTCATTAACGAAATTACGACGTTCTTCATTAGATTTTTTATAGGTCGCATCGCCGAAATCATTGAGATTATCCCCTACGTATAGAACAATTTCATAACCCTGTTTTTCAATTTCAGAAAAGCGAACCGATTTATTAGATTTATCTTTCTTCAAGTAAAGCATTTCTTCACTTACGCCGTTAAAACCTAATTTTTTCATATCATCCAAGGTTCCGGCTTTCTCATTCGAGTCTTTACGATTAGAAACATAAAACATTTTTCCGCCGTGAGAATTAACATAATTATTAAATTCTACCGCTCCGGCAATAGCTCCGCTTTGTCGCGCATCAACCCAGCGAGTCCAATCTTTTCCATCAAATGCTTTTCCGTGACGAATTTGCCAACCGGCATAAGCGCTATTGTCAATCATTGTTTCATCAAGATCGACGACAACGGCTTTTTTCTTACCTTTTGCTGCTTTCGCATTATCAAATGCGACTTTCGCCGTATTAAACGCCTGATAAGCCAATGCTTGATATTCACCGGATTGCTGCATCCAGTTAATACCTAATACGGCTTGTTCCTGAAGGCGAGCATCACCTTCAATATTATTACTACACGCAGTTAATACGACAGAACATAAAGCAAAAACAGACAATTTTATTTTAATATTTTTCACTCTCTTTCTCCTTTTATTTTTTTACTAAAAATTTCCGACTAAGCTCGTATATTACAACAATTTCATTGAAAATAAGGGAACAATATTATTGTTCCCTTATCCGAATCCGACGTAGCAGCAAATAAAAATAATACAAAAGTATTTTTCTATTCGCTGCCTACGCTATTACATTGTTTGAGTAAATGTACGCGTAATAACGTCTTGTTGTTGCTCTTTAGTTAACGAGTTAAAACGTACTGCATAACCGGAAACACGAATGGTTAATTGCGGATATTTTTCCGGATTTTCCATTGCGTCTAACAACATTTCACGGTTCATTACGTTAACGTTTAAGTGTTGACCGCCTTCTACAGTCGCTTCGTGGTGGAAATAACCGTCCATTAAGCCTGCTAAGTTACGTTTTTGCGAGTCGATATCTTTACCTAATGCGTTAGGTACGATAGAGAAGGTATAAGAAATACCGTCTTTCGCATAAGCAAACGGAAGTTTAGCAACGGAAGTTAATGAAGCAACCGCACCTTTTTGGTCACGTCCGTGCATTGGGTTTGCACCCGGTCCGAACGGCGCACCGGCACGACGACCATCCGGTGTATTACCGGTTTTCTTACCGTAAACCACGTTAGAAGTGATGGTTAATACGGATTGAGTCGGAGTCGCGTTGCGGTATGTTTTGTGGGTTTGAATTTTCTTCATAAAGCGTTCAACCAAATCAACGGCTAAATCGTCAACACGGCTGTCGTTGTTACCGAACTGCGGATATTCGCCTTCGATTTCGAAGTCGATTGCAACATTTGAAGCCACAACGTTACCGTCTTTGTCTTTAATGTCACCGCGAACCGGTTTCACTTTCGCATATTTGATCGCTGCTAAAGAGTCCGCCGCAACGGAAAGACCTGCGATACCGCAAGCCATTGTGCGGAATACGTCACGATCGTGGAACGCCATTAACGCCGCTTCATATGCATATTTATCGTGCATAAAGTGGATGATGTTCAATGCGGTCACATATTGTGTCGCCAACCAATCCATAAAGTGATCCATACGATCCATTACTGTATCGAAATCAAGCACTTCATCTGTAATCGGTGTAGTTTTAGGACCTACTTGAGCACCGGATTTTTCATCGATACCGCCGTTGATTGCGTATAACAAGGTTTTCGCCAAGTTCGCACGCGCACCGAAGAATTGCATTTGTTTACCAACAACCATCGGGCTTACGCAACACGCGATCGCATAGTCGTCATTGTTGAAGTCCGGACGCATTAAGTCGTCGTTTTCGTATTGAACGGATGAAGTATCGATAGATACTTTCGCACAGAAACGTTTGAAGGCTTCAGGTAATTGTTCGGACCAAAGGATAGTCAAGTTAGGTTCCGGAGATGGTCCCATTGTGTAAAGGGTGTGCAACATACGGAAGCTGTTTTTGGTCACTAAGGTACGACCGTCTAAGCCCATACCGGCTAAAGTTTCTGTCGCCCACATTGGGTCGCCGGAGAATAATTGATCGTATTCAGGAGTACGTAAGAAGCGAACCATACGTAATTTCATTACTAAATGGTCGATTAATTCTTGTGCTTCTTGTTCGGTGATTTTTCCTGCTTTTAAGTCACGTTCGATATAGATATCTAAGAATGAAGATACGCGACCGAATGACATTGCGGCACCGTTTTGTGATTTAACTGCTGCAAGGTAAGCAAAATAAGTCCATTGAACCGCTTCTTGCGCATTAGTTGCAGGACCTGAAATGTCGTAACCGTAAGATGCCGCCATTTCTTTGATTTTGCCTAATGCACGATGTTGTTCGGCAATTTCTTCGCGTAATTGGATGGTTGCTTGAATATCTTCGCCGCTTTCCAATTTAGCTTGTAAAGAAGTAAATTGTTTGAATTTGTCTTTCATTAAGAAATCGGCACCGTACACCGCTAAACGACGGTAGTCACCGATAATACGACCACGACCGTAAGCATCAGGCAAACCTGTGATTACGCCGGATTTACGACAACGTAAGATATCCGGCGTATAAACGTCGAATACACCTTGGTTGTGAGTTTTACGATATTCGGTAAAGATATGTTCGATTTCAGGTTTTAATTCGCGACGATAAACTTGGCAAGAACCTTTTACCATTTTGATCCCGCCGAACGGCATAATTGCACGTTTTAACGGTGCATCGGTTTGTAAGCCGACGATTTTTTCCAAATCTTTATTGATATAACCCGCTTTGTGCGAAGTAATAGTTGACGGAGTATCCGTATCGATATCATAAGGTTCGTGCGTTTTGTTTTCGACTTTAATTTTTTCCATTACGTCGTTCCACAACGCAGTGGTCGCCGCAGTGGCGTCGGCTAGGAACGATTCGTCGCCTTCATAAGGAGTATAGTTCTTTTGAATAAAATCACGAACGTTTACTTCGGTTTGCCAGTCACCTGCGACAAACCCTTCCCAAGCTTTTTGTTGGGCTTCTGTTAGTTGAGTCATTGTTATAACTTCCTTCTCTCTAGTAGATAAATTGGAATAATGTAAAAACGGTCAAAAACACACCGCTCTTACCCCTAAAATCTAGTGCGAATGCGGTTTGTTAGTGTACCATTGCAATAAAGCGATACACACGCCGCCGCCGACGATATTACCTAATGTCACGGGAATTAAATTCTTCACGACAAAATGATAAAGATCCAAATCCGCAAATTGTGCGGAATCCAATCCGATCGCTTGCCAAAATTCCGGCGAGCTAAAATGTGCGGTAATAATTCCCATCGGAATCATAAACATATTTGCGACGCTATGCTCGAATCCGGAGGCAACGAACATTCCGATCGGTAAAATCATAATAAAGGCTTTATCGGTCAAGGTCTTACCTGCATAAGTCATCCAAACGGCAATACACACCATTATGTTACACAGAATCCCCAAACAAAAGGCTTCAAACCAAGTATGATGAATTTTATGTTGCGCGGTTTTTAAAATCGTCAAACCCCATTGCCCGTCCGCCGCCATTGTTTGACCGGCAAACCAAATTAAGGAAACGATAACAATCGCACCGACAAAGTTGCCGAAATACACCACCACCCAGTTGCGAAGCATTTGGAAAGTGTTGATTCGACCGCCGACGCGCGCGACTAAGGTCATTGTTGATGAAGTAAACAATTCGGAACCGCACGCCACCACCATAATCACACCGAGCGAGAAAACCAAGCCGCCGACCAATTTGGTTAAACCCCAAGGTGCGCCTGCAGAACCGGTTTGTGTAGTGGTATAAAAGACGAAAGCTAATGCGATGAAAGCACCGGCGGAAATTGCCGATAAGAATGAAAAGAATTGTTTTTTAGTGGCTTTATATGCCCCGACATCTTCTCCGATTTGAGCCATTTCTGTCGGATTTGCCATAAAGCTGATTGACTTTTCCGTATTCATAACATCCCCTCCAAAAATTAACGTTGCCCTATTTTAAGGTATTAATGAAAAACTTTAAACTAAAAAAAATTTTATTTTTTATAAATTTTGTTAATTTTTAAATTAATTAACAATTAAATAACATATTCATATTAAAAAGATCATTTATTTAACAAATAACATATTCAAAAGTCGCTAAATTGCTATTTTTGATGTTTTCTGATAAAACTAACGCCACATTTATCTCATTAAAAACCAAGGAAATCCCTATGACAGAAGAAACTATTTTCAGTAAAATTATTCGTAAAGAAATTCCGGCGAATATTGTTTATCAAGATGAGTTAGTGACGGCATTCCGCGATATCGCACCGCAAGCCGCCACCCATATTTTAATTATTCCGAACCGTTTGATTCCCACTGTCAATGACGTCACCGAGCAAGACGAAGTCGCCTTAGGTCGTTTATTTACCGTTGCGGCGAAATTGGCGGAACAAGAAGGAATTGCGCAAGACGGTTATCGTTTAATCGTGAACTGTAATCGTCACGGCGGACAAGAAGTCTTTCATTTACATATGCATTTGCTCGGCGGTGAACCTTTAGGCGCAATGTTGGCGAAATAAGAATGTTTCAACACAGAACCTCACAAGAGCAAGGTCCTGTGTGTTGCTCCGAATTGGAAGAGGTTACGCTTCTTCCAATTAAATTATTTGCCATAAATGGCGGGGTTTCAACCATAAGGTAGATATTTGATGAAAAAAACCGTTTCTCTGCTTTTTTGCACCGCACTTTTAACGGCGTGCGGCTCAAGTGCGCCGAATTTAGTCGGCACGACAAAGCCTATTTTAACCATCGAATCGAATTTAGCACCGCTGATCGAGGCTGAAGCAAACAGCGATTCCGCGTGGGTCAAAAACACCTCCGACCGACCGCTTAGCCTCGATTACGGCGTATTTTGGTATGACAAACTCGGCGTCACTCAATTCGAGCCGAATGCCTTTTCTTCATTATATTTGGACAGAGCGCAAAAAATCGCCGTGCCGCTCGCTCGCCCGACGGCGGAAAGCGTTAATTACCGTTTATATTTGCGTTTAAAATAAGGTTTACTATGTCAACATTATTAATCGATTTGGCGGGTCAAGAATTAACCCAAGAAGAAACGGAATTGTTGTCGCATCCGTTAGTGGCAGGCTTGATCTTATTTACGCGTAATTTCGAACACCGCGAACAAATTCAAGATCTCGTTCGCACCGTGCGCAGCAAGGTGAAAAAGCCGTTATTGATTACCGTCGATCAAGAAGGCGGACGTGTTCAACGTTTTCGCCAAGGCTTTACCCAATTACCGGCAATGCAAGCCTTCGCTGCGTTGATCGACGATCCCGAAACACAAAACGCCCTCGCATACCAAGCCGGTTGGCAAATGGCGGCGGAAATGACCGCACTTGATATTGATTTAAGTTTCGCGCCGGTGTTGGATCTCGGTCATCAATGCAAAGCCATCGGCGATCGTAGTTTTCATTGCGAAGCGGCGCCGACCGCGCGTTTAGCCGAACAATTTATCGCCGGAATGCACCAAGCGGGAATGGCATCCACAGGGAAACATTTTCCCGGACACGGCAACGTGATCGCCGATTCTCACTTAGAAACACCTTATGACGAACGCAGCAAAGCGACGATTTTCGCCGAGGATATTCAACCCTTCCGCCGATTAATTGAGAAAAATGTATTGGACGCGGTAATGCCCGCACACGTTATTTATCCCGATTGCGACAGTCAACCCGCCAGCGGCTCCGAATATTGGCTGAAAACCGTATTACGCCAAACGCTCGGTTTTCAAGGCGCGATTTTTTCCGATGATCTCGGAATGAAAGGCGCAAATTTTATGGGCGATTTTGTGGCACGCAGCGAGCAAGCGCTCAGTGCCGGTTGTGATTTATTGTTGCTTTGCAACGAACGCGAAGGTGTTATTCAAGTATTGGATCATTTCAAACCGCAAGAAAGCGACGCTGCGTTTCAACAACGTCAACAACGTTTGAAGGCACTGTTCAAGCGCAATTCGCTTACTTGGTCGACATTGCAAGCCTCCGCGCGTTGGCAAGAAAATCAGCAAAAATTGACCGCACTTCAACAAGAATGGCTCGCGGCGAAAGGTTAATATGCAGTTAACAATTCCGTGTCGGCATTATCAAGCGGGAACTTGCCGTTCCTGTCAATGGCTTGAAGTGCCCTATGTTCGACAACTTGAACAAAAAAGCACGCATTTAGCGCAGCAATTACAAGGATCGGCGCAACAAAATTTACATTGGCTACCACCTTTTCCTTCCGCATTGCAGCATTTTCGTAATAAAGCCAAAATGGTGGTCAGTGGCAGCGTCGAACGCCCGATTTTAGGCATTTTAACCGATCCGAACGACGGACAAAGTGCGGTGGATTTATGCGATTGTCCGCTTTATCCGCCGAGCTTTTTCGCCGTGTTTCAAGTGTTGAAAGACTTCATCGCGCGCGCCGGTTTAGTGCCTTATAACATCGCTAAACAAAAAGGCGAGCTCAAGTACATTTTGTTGACGGAAAGCCGAATCAGCGGACGCTTAATGTTGCGTTTCGTATTGCGTTCCGAAAACAAATTGCCGTTAATTCAACGCGAATTTGCGCAACTTCGTGCCAAATTGCCGCAACTTGCCGTCGTCAGCCTGAATATACAACCGCAGCACGCTGCCGTGTTGGAAGGTGAGAAAGAAATTTTTCTTACCGAGGAACAGCAACTGGAAGAAGATTTTAATCACATTCCGTTGTTTATTCGCCCGCAAGGCTTTTTTCAAACCAATCCGCTTGTCGCGCAACATTTGTATGCAACGGCGCAAAACTGGGTACTTGAACTGAATTCGCAACAACCGATTACTCATCTTTGGGATCTGTTTTGCGGTTCGGGCGGATTCGGTTTACATTGCGCCGCCGCGTTACAAAAACAACAATCAGTTCAATTAACCGGTATCGAAATTTCGCCTGCTGCGATTGTTTGCGCCGGCTTATCGGCACAGCGCTTAGGATTAAGCGATGTTAGTTTCCGTTCTTTGGATGCCGCTGCTTTTGCGCTTGAACAAACGGATAAACCGGATATGGTGATCGTAAATCCGCCGCGCCGCGGCATCGGGCAGGAATTAGCGGAATTTCTGGCGCAATTACGACCGCACTTTATCCTTTATTCCAGCTGCAACGCCGTTTCGATGGCGAAAGATTTGGCGTATCTGCGCGATTATCAAATGGCAAAAATTCAGCTTTTCGATATGTTCCCGCACACCGCGCATTATGAAGTATTGACCTTGTTAGTGCTTCGATCCGCGTAAATGACATCCATAAAAAAAACGATGGCTCGCACCATCGTTTTTTATTTGTTTCGAGGAAAGTGGATTAATCCAAACGTTTGGACACTGCCAACCAATCCGCTTTAAATTCGCGGCGCATATTATTGATCGCGTCAATAATATCGTGGTGAACTAATTGTTCGTTTTGAATACCGACGCAATATCCGCCTTTACCTTGTAGCAATAAATCCACTGCGTACACGCCCATACGGGAAGCTAAAATACGGTCGAATGCACAAGGCGTACCGCCGCGTTGGATATGACCTAAAACCGTCGCACGGGTTTCGTGTTTTACGCGGCTTTCGATTTCGCGCGCCAATTCGTTTACATCGCAAATCAATTCGGTGATCGCGATAATCGCGTGACGTTTTCCTTTGATAATGCTGCGTTCGATTTGACGAATCAATTCTTCGCGATTAAATTCCACTTCGGATGCCACGATATATTCGCAACCGCCGGCGATCCCTGCGGAAATAGTCAAGTCGCTACAATGTCTGCCCATAATTTCAACGATGGAAATACGTTGGTGCGAACTGGAGGTGTCGCGTAAACGGTCGATAGCGTCCACTGCAGTTTCTAATGCGGTTTGATAACCGATGGTGTAATCCGTACCGGCAACGTCATTATCGATAGTGCCCGGAATCCCGACGCAAGGGAAACCGTGTTCTTCGGTCAATAATTTTGCGCCCATGTAAGAACCGTCACCGCCGATAACCACTAACGCGTCGATACCGTGAGAACGTAAAATCTCGGCACATTTCGCCCGCACTTCCGGATCTTTAAATTCAGGGAAGCGCGCAGAACCTAAAAACGTACCGCCGCGGTTGATAATATCGGATACGCTATAGCGAGTTAATTGTTTGATTTTGTTATTATATAAACCGTGGTAGCCGTCATAAATGCCATACACTTCCAACCCTTCTGCTAAGGCGGAACGAACGACACCACGGATCGCCGCGTTCATACCCGGCGCATCCCCACCACTTGTTAATACAGCAATTTTTTTGATCATAATATCACCTTACTTAAAAGTTAAAATATAAAAACTGTCGCTAAGATTACACCATTAGCCGCGCTGTCTCTAGCAAAATTTTGCGAATTATATCACATTTTGATTTAAGTCTAATTATTTCGAATTTACCGGCGTGCCGCCTCGTTTTCCGCCCGTTCGGAACGCACCACGCAAGTCGGCTCGTGATGAATCACGATATCCGCATGGACGAAACATTCTCTTAATCGACGTTCCAATCGTTCGGTAATCGCGTGCGCTTGCACAAAAGACAAATTATCATCCAGCTCCAAATGAAATTGAATAAAGCGAATCGCGCCCGAGCGACGAGTGCGTAAATCGTGAAAGCCGATAATCTCTTTTTCAGCGGTAATGATTTGCTCGATTTGTTCGATTTCCTCTTTCGGTAAGGCTTGATCCAGCAACAGTTGCACCGCGTCGAATAGCATTTTTCCCGCATTGAACAAAATATACAGCGCAATTAAAATCGCAAACAGGGCATCGGCGGCGATAAATCCGTAAGCACTCAATCCCAAGGAAATGAGAATCGCCGTATTCATTAATAAATCCGTTTGATAATGCAACCGGTCGGCTTTAATTGCCGGACTGTCCGTGATTTTTATAACGTATCTTTGATAGGTCACTAATCCGAAAGTGACGATAATAGAAAATACCGTGATCGCGATCCCCAATTCGGAATCGGCTAGGGATTGCGGTGCATTGAGACGATAGATTCCTTGCAATAACAGAAAAATCGCCGAACCGGAAATAAAAGCGCTTTGCCCTAGCGCTGCGAGAGATTCCGCTTTGCCGTGTCCGAAAGAATGATTGTGATCGGCGGGCATTAAGGCAAAACGTAAAATCAAAACGTTCATAAATGATGCCGATAAATCCAATAAAGAATCGGTCACGGACGCCAACATACTGACCGAATCGGTGCGCCACCACGCGAATCCTTTGGCGAAGATCAGCAATAGCGCCACGCCCACGGCTAAATTCGCCGTGCGTTTCACTTGCGTGGAATAAACGGTTTGCATTATTTCAGACATCCTAACGACCATTGCTCTTGGATTAGCTGTTGCATTTCTTTATCCACAACGTATTTTTTCAAATAATTGACGACTTTATTCTTCTTCATATTCATCAATTTTTTATTTTTCGCCACTTTCAACGAATATTGATACTGCACGAATCCGCAATGCAAAATATCTTTACCTTTCGCCACATCCACTTGCCAATCTTTATTGGCGGCGGTCGGTTCGTAAATCACAAAGGCGTAAAGCGTGTCGTCTTTCCGATAAATGTCGAAATTTTCCACGCCGGTGTTTTGATACACCCGTTTACGCAAGGTGATTCGTTCGTCTAAGGTACGCATTTCCCAGTTACGATCTTGTAATAATTCCACCGCACTTTTCCATTCCTGCGCGCTTTCACCTTGATTCACATACACATAACGCGCGATATTACCTAAATCTTGCTGCGAAACCTGATAATAGGTTTTATCGTTATGCGTAATCGTCTGCGGCGCGGATAATTGCGGCGGTGATACGCAAGCGGTTAATAAAAGTGCGGTGGTTAAAATCAGTATTTTTTTCATATTATTCGCTTAAATCCCGTTTAAATATGTATTCTTTTTCCGTTGAGGCGATAGGCTCGAAACGATAACCGCCCAAATCGAATTCTTTTAGTTCCTGCGCCTTAGTGAGGCGATTTTGAATGATAAAACGGCACATCAATCCGCGCGCTTTTTTGGCATAAAAACTGATTACTTTATATTTGCCCGCTTTGTTATCCAGAAAAACAGGTTTAATAATTTGCGCATTTAATCCTGTCGCGTTTACCGCTTTATAATACTCGTCCGAGGCAAGATTCACCAACAGCCCGTCGCCTTGTTCGTCCAAAGCCTGTTGCACGGCGTCAGTGATTACATCACCCCAAAAGGCATATAAATCCTTGCCTTGATCATTGGCGAGTTTCGTCCCCATTTCCAAACGATAAGGCTGCATTAAATCCAACGGGCGCAATAATCCGTATAAACCGGACAACATTCTTAAATGATTTTGTGCAAATAACACGTCCGCTTCGTTGAGACTCTCTGCGTCCAATCCCGTATAGACTTCGCCTTTAAAAGCATAAATCGCCGCACGAGAATTTTGTTCGTTATGATCTTTTTCCCATTGGGCGAAGCGTGCGGCGTTTAATCCCGCCAATTTATCGCTAATGGACATTAACGAAGCAATATCCGCCGGCGACAATTCGCGACAGCGGGCAATTAGTCGTGCGCTGTAATCGGTAAAATGCGGTTGAGAAAAATCAAATTTTTTCACCGCACTTTGAAAATCTAAGGTTTTCGCGGGAGAAATAATCGCTAACATAAAGTATCCTTGTTAAAATTTATTTATACCGTCAAAGGCAACTGCCAATTTATCGGTGCTAATTGATGCGCTTGTAAATACGCGTTCGCTTGAGAAAAATGACGGCAACCCAAAAATCCGCGATGGGCGGACAAGGGTGAAGGATGCGGCGCGGTAAGCACGCAATGTTTGTTGCGATCAATAAATTGCCCTTTTTTTTGCGCGTGACTGCCCCACAATAAAAAAACCAGATTTTCCCGTTGTGCATTCAATACGGCGATCACGTGATCGGTAAAAGTTTCCCAACCGAAATTAGCGTGCGAATGCGCTCTGCCTTGTTCCACCGTTAACACTGTGTTTAGCAGCAGCACGCCTTGCGTCGCCCAATCGACCAAATAACCGTGACGAGGAATTTGAAAACCGGCAATATCGCTCGCCAGTTCTTTGTACATATTCACTAACGAAGGCGGCGGCGCAATGCCCGGTTTAACGGAAAAGGCTAAACCGTGCGCCTGATTCGGCCCGTGATAAGGATCTTGTCCTAAAATCACGACTTTCACTTGATCGAATTCGGTTAATTTAAACGCATTAAACACCTCATTTTGCGGCGGGTAAATCACTTTGCCCATTGCCCGCTCACGCTGAACTTGTTGCAAAATTGCGTTAAAATATGGTTGCTCTTTTTCGACTCCGATCGCCTCTTTCCACGTTTTCATTGTTATACTCTTTAAATCTGCCATAATAAGTGATTATAAAGAACCTCGCGTTAAATTAATAGTTTATATTTTTAGTTCAAATCTTTAAATAAAGTTTAAATTTTTGTTAAATTTAAGTTAAATTTAAAATGATTATCCTGATATTTATTTGACCTGTATCAATTTGCGTATTTTTGTTCAATAAAATTAATCTGATCTATATCAAAATAATTGAAAATATCAAAATTTTTGATAGAATTTGCGCCAATTCAGATTAATTAACAAACAGCCAATCAGGAGGCACTTTATGATTAAAGGTATTCAAATTACTCAAGCAGCTAACGACAATTTATTAAACTCTTTCTGGTTATTAGACAGCGAAAAAGGCGAAGCACGTTGTTTATGTGCAAAAGGCGATTTTGCCGAAGACCAAGTGGTTGCAGTAAGCGAATTAGGTCAAATCGAATATCGCGAATTACCGGTTGACGTTGCGCCGACCGTTAAAGTCGAAGGTGGTCAACACTTAAACGTAAACGTATTACGTCGCGAAACTTTAGAAGACGCCGTGAAAAATCCGGAAAAATATCCGCAATTAACTATCCGCGTTTCAGGTTATGCAGTACGTTTCAACTCTTTAACACCTGAACAACAACGCGATGTAATTACCCGTACTTTCACTGAAAGTCTATAATTTATCATTCGAATAATTTCGACACCTCGAAGGTTCGCTTTCGGGGTGTTTTTTCTTTCGAGCGGATCATTTTTTCCGCCGATTCGTCCCACAAAAATCATCAATTTTTCGACCGCACTTCTTGCGAATTTTAGCGCTTAATATGGCATATGCGCGAAGATTCAGGTACAATCTTTCGATTAAACTTTATCAAACTATTTCAGCATTTTTATTAAAAATTAAAATATGAAGAACATACGAAACTTTTCAATTATTGCACATATTGACCACGGTAAATCGACATTATCGGATCGACTGATCCAAACTTGCGGCGGCTTATCCGATCGCGAAATGGAAGAACAGGTTTTGGATTCAATGGATTTGGAACGCGAACGCGGCATTACCATTAAAGCGCAGAGCGTTACGCTAAACTATACCGCGAAAGACGGCGAAACCTATCAATTAAACTTTATCGATACACCCGGTCACGTTGACTTTTCTTATGAAGTTTCACGTTCTTTAGCCGCGTGCGAAGGCGCGTTATTGGTGGTGGATGCCGGGCAAGGCGTTGAAGCGCAAACGTTGGCGAACTGCTACACCGCCATTGAAATGAATTTGGAAGTAGTGCCGATTTTAAACAAAATCGATTTGCCTGCCGCCGATCCGGAGCGCGTTGCGGAAGAAATCGAAGATATTGTCGGTATCGACGCCCTCGACGCCGTGCGCTGTTCGGCAAAAACCGGTGTCGGGATCGAGGACGTATTAGAAGACATCGTGCATAAAATTCCCGCACCGGAAGGCGATCCGCAAGCGCCGTTACAAGCCTTGATCATTGACTCTTGGTTTGACAATTATCTCGGCGTAGTCTCACTTGTTCGAATCAAAAACGGCACTTTACGCAAAGGCGATAAAATTAAAGTAATGTCCACCGGACAATCTTATAACGTCGATCGTTTAGGGATCTTCACCCCGAAACAAGTGGATACCGCCGTATTAAATTGCGGCGAAGTAGGTTGGGTCGTGTGTGCGATTAAAGATATTTTAGGTGCACCGGTCGGCGATACGCTCACCTCGCACAATAATCCGGCAACGTCGGTTTTACCCGGTTTCAAAAAAGTGAAACCGCAAGTTTACGCCGGACTTTTCCCGATCAGTTCGGACGATTATGAAGCCTTCCGCGACGCATTAGGCAAATTAAGCCTCAACGACGCCTCTTTATTCTACGAACCGGAAAATTCCACCGCCTTGGGCTTCGGTTTCCGTTGCGGCTTCTTAGGCTTGTTGCATATGGAAATCATCCAAGAACGTTTGGAACGCGAATACGACTTGGATTTGATCACCACTGCACCGACCGTAGTTTACGAAGTTCAACAAACCAACGGTGAAGTCATTTATGTGGACAGTCCGTCCAAGCTGCCGCCGTTAAATAACATTGCGGAAATTCGCGAACCGATTGCGGAATGTAATATGTTATTACCGCAAGCTTATTTGGGTAATGTGATCACATTATGTGTTGAAAAACGCGGCGTGCAGACCAATATGGTTTATCACGGCAATCAAGTGGCGCTCACCTATGAAATTCCGATGGGCGAAGTGGTGTTGGATTTCTTCGATCGCTTAAAATCCACCTCGCGCGGTTATGCTTCGTTAGATTACGGATTTAAACGCTTCCAAGCCGCCGATATGGTGCGCGTCGATATTATGATTAACGGCGAACGCGTCGATGCCCTTGCGTTGATCGTGCATAAAGACAACGCGCCGTATCGCGGACGCGAATTAGTGGAAAAAATGCGCGAATTGATTCCGCGCCAACAATTCGACATTGCGATTCAAGCGGCGATCGGCAATCACATTATCGCCCGTTCCACCGTTAAACAATTACGCAAAAACGTGTTGGCGAAATGTTACGGCGGTGACGTCAGTCGTAAGAAAAAATTATTGCAAAAACAAAAAGAAGGTAAAAAACGAATGAAACAACTGGGTAACGTTGAAGTGCCGCAGGAAGCCTTCTTAGCGATTTTACACGTCGGTAAAGACAAGTAAAAAGAGAAATAAAACGGACAAGTAGGAAAATATGTCTAAATCAAACTTATTTTTTATTCTGTTAATTGTGGCGGGTTATGCCGTTTGGAAATTGCTGGATCATCTCGCATTGCCGAACACCTTCACGATTTTATTGATTTTATTGACCGCACTTTGCGGCGCATTGTGGTGTTATCACCGTTTCGTCGTGTTGCCGAAACGTGCGCGTCAAATTTTGCGCGCGGAAAAACGCACTGGGAAAACTCTCAGTGATGAGGAAAAAAATCAAATCGAACCGATTTCGGAAGGCGGCGAATTTTTAGCTTCATTGTTTCCGGTGTTAGCCTTTGTACTGATTCTGCGTTCCTTTATTTTCGAACCGTTTCAAATTCCGTCCGGTTCAATGGAACCGACTTTGCGCGTGGGCGATTTCCTGTTGGTGGAAAAATACGCTTACGGCATTAAAGATCCGGTGTTCCAAAACACCATTATTGAAACCGGCAAACAGCAACGCGGCGATATTATCGTGTTCAAAGCGCCGCCGGAGCCGAGTATCGACTACATTAAACGCATTGTCGGCGTGCCGGGTGATCGTATTCAATATAACGAAGCAGATCGCCGCATTACCTTGACTTACGCCAAAGACGGCAAGGAATGTAGCGTCGATTGCGTCACCAAAACCTTTTCCTACAGCGAACCGCAAGCGGATGAGGAATTTAACATTATTATCGGACAAGATCGCAGCGGCAAACCGATTTACAGCGCGGAACATCCGCTGAAATTAATCGAACGCGGCGATGTCGAACACGAAATTCACTGGGATCCGCTGCCGCCGAATGCTACTTATATGTATCAGGATTATGTCAGTCAACAAAACTACATTACCGAATGGGTGGTGCCTGAAGGCGAATATTTCGTAATGGGCGACAATCGAAATCACAGCGCGGACAGCCGTTTTTGGGGCTTTGTACCGGAAAAAAATATCGTCGGCAAAGCATCTTATATTTGGCTGAGTTTAGATAAAAAACAAAACGAATGGCCGACCGGTATTCGTTTCGATCGTTTATTTAGCAAAATTCACTAATGCTTATGCAAAATTTAGACAGATTACAACGAAAACTGCAATATCAATTCAAACGTATCGAATTGTTAAAACAGGCGCTAACGCACCGCAGTGCGGCGAAAGTGCATAATGAACGCCTTGAATTTCTCGGCGATTCCATTTTGAATTTCACCATTGCGGAAGCTTTGTATCATCAATTTCCGCGTAATAACGAAGGCGAACTCAGTCGAATGCGCGCCACGCTGGTGCGCGAGCCGACTCTTGCCGAATTGGCGCGCGAATTTGATTTGGGCGATTATATGTTGCTTGGGCCCGGCGAACTGAAAAGCGGCGGTTTTCGACGCGAATCCATTTTAGCCGATTGCGTCGAAGCGGTCATCGGCGCCATTTCCTTAGACAGCGATTTGCCGACTTGCACGGAAATCATTCGAAAATGGTACCGCACTTTATTGCGCGACATTACCCCCGGCGATAACCAAAAAGATGCTAAAACTCGCTTGCAAGAATATTTACAAGGTCATCGCTTGCCGTTGCCGACCTATAACATTACAAATATCGAAGGCGAAGCGCATTGCCAAAGTTTTACCGTAGAATGCCATATTCCGAGCCTTGAACGCACCTTTATCGGTGTAGGTTCAAGTCGGCGTAAAGCGGAACAAGCCGTCGCCGAACAAATTTTAAAAGAACTGGACATCAAATGACAGAAACCAAACTTATCGACAATCAGGAACAAGAAACCTACTGTGGCTTTATCGCCATTGTGGGTCGCCCGAACGTGGGAAAATCCACTTTATTGAATAAAATTTTAGGGCAAAAAATTTCCATTACCTCGCGCAAAGCGCAAACCACCCGTCACCGTATCGTCGGTATTCACACCGAAGGCATTTATCAAGCGATTTATGTGGATACGCCGGGGCTACATATCGAAGAAAAACGCGCCATTAACCGCTTAATGAACCGCGCGGCGAGCAGCGCCATCGGCGATGTGGATTTAATTATTTTTGTGGTTGACGGCACCCATTGGAACGAAGACGACGAAATGGTATTGAATAAATTACGTCAAGCCAAAGCACCCGTGGTGTTAGCGATCAACAAAATCGACAATATCAAAAATAAAGACGAATTGCTGCCGTTTATTACCGACATCAGCGCAAAATTTAACTTTAAAGAAATCGTACCTATTTCCGCACAGCGTGGCAATAACGTGCATAATTTGCAAAAAATCGTGCGCGATTCTTTACGCAAAGGCGTGCACCACTTTCCGGAAGATTATGTAACCGATCGTTCGCAACGTTTTATGGCGTCGGAAATTATCCGCGAAAAATTAATGCGCTTTATGGGCGAGGAATTGCCGTATTCCGTTACGGTGGAAATCGAGCAATTTAAAACCAACGAACGCGGCACTTACGAAATTAACGGTTTGATTTTGGTTGAGCGCGACGGTCAGAAAAAAATGGTCATCGGCAACAAAGGACAAAAGATCAAAGTCATCGGCACCGAAGCGCGCGCGGATATGGAGCGCTTATTTGATAATAAAGTGCATCTTGAACTTTGGGTAAAAGTGAAATCCGGCTGGGCGGACGACGAACGTGCGCTGCGTAGTTTGGGTTATATGGACGATTAATCGAAAGACTTGAGAATTTCTTGCACACAATCCGCAAATCCTTGCGGATTTTCTTTATGCGCGTTATGTCCGGCATCGGCAATATAACGCGCGTTTAACGCATTTTCTTGCGCCAAACGGCGAAATTTTTGATCTCGCTCGCCGCATACATAAAAAATCGGCAACAAATTCGACCGCACTTTTAAACGAAAATCCGCCTGTTTCGCCAACGAAGTCGCTTGTAGCATTTGCGCCACGGCTTGTCCGTCGTTATGGCATCGTTGCGCGATCAGCTCGGCACGCTGTTCGTCGCTTAAATCGGCAAATACCGCTTGTCGATACCAATCTTGTAGCACTTTTTCAATCGGCTCTTGCCGAAAGCGTTGCACCCAATGGCAATCATTTTGCCAACGCGCGTGTTTTTCATCCGCCGTTTGCAAGCCTAATCCGGCGCCTTCCGCAATCACCGCGCGCAAATTGCCTTTTTCCACCCTTGATTCCAGCGCATAATAAAGGGCTATTCGCCCACCAAGGGAATAGCCCGTTAAAATATAATCTCGCTCACCGATTTGTGCACGAATACATTGCGCCACATAGTGCGCACATTGTTCGAAATCCTCGACGGATTGCTGTTCCGCTTCGCCGTGCAACGGCAAATCCAGCGCCAAACAATCAAAGTGCGGTAATTTTTCGATGACTTTTTGCCAATCGGCTTTCGTGCCGAGCAAGCCGTGCAAGAAAACCAAAACGGGCATTTTATGCTCCAATCACCGCGTAGCTGATTTGTTCGATCAGGCGTTTATAAATGCCGCTGCCGTCCGCCGCATTTACTTTAATTTCGATTAATGTGGTTTCGCGGCGCGAATAAGCTTGTTTTAAGACCGAGCTTAAATCCGCCCAAGTGTAAGGTCGCGCATATTTCAAATCGAACATTGAAGCGATTTGAGAGAAATCCGTATTATGCGGCATACGATAAAATTTTTCTTTCACCTCGGCATCCACCGGTAACATATCAAAAATCGCCCCGCCGTTGTTATTAATGACAAAAATAATCGTCGGTTGGGTCACTTTTTTAAACAGCGCCAACGAATTGAGATCGTATAACGCGGAGGTATCCCCGATCATCGCCACCACAGGTTGATTCGCGCCGATTCCAATGCCGGCGGCGGTTGCCAATAAACCGTCGATGCCGCTTGCGCCTCTGTTGGTATAAACCGGATAGCCTTCCGGCAATTTCGTCAATGCGTCAACTAAGCGCACGAACAAGCTATTACCGAGAAATAAAATGCCGTTATTCGGTAATACGCGTTCGATATGATGTGCTAAAGAGGCCTCGTTTAAGTTTCCGCCCACTTGTTGTTCAATAAAAGTCGCGCAAAACTTCGATAGCGCCAAAGGTTCCAACAACCAAGGTTTTTGTCGCAACGGCGGATGCGCGCGCAACCAATGATGAATCTTCGCATTAAAGCGGGTTTGCGCGTGATGATACGGATCCACCGCATTGTGACTGTCTTCCACCAGCCAATATTCGCCTTTAAATTCCGCCAAGAATTGATTAATACGTTTGCTGATAAAACGACTGCCCAGCTGAATCACGATATCCGCTTGCAGCAATTTTTGTTTCACCGTTTGATTCGCCAGCCAAATATCCGCATAAGGCAGGCTTGGTTCCACGCCGGATTGAATATCGGTCAACATAATCCAACCCATTGTATTCGCCCACGCGCTAATGCCCATCGCTTGTTCCGCCGGCATTTTGCCGACTAAAATCACGCCGCGTTTGGTGCGCCAGTGATCCCAATTTTCGTGCATTAGCACTTCTTGTTGTTGCGGTTGATACGCCACCCAAGTTTTATGTTGCGCCAACCAACGTTGTACATTCGCCAACCAAGGATGAAGATCCACTTCTTCCGGTTTGGCTTCATATAAGGGTTCGGCGAAAGGCACGTTAATATGCACCACGCCCGCCTGTTGTTTTTGCTTATGGCAAGCTTGTTCGATAAGCGAAATCAGCCAATCCGTCGAATAATCTTGCGTCGGACGCGGTAAATTCACCGCTGCCACAGGATAATCGGCAAACATATTCGGTTGAACAATGGCTTGATTGGCGCCGCACTCGATTAATTCCGGCGGGCGATCTGCGGTTAATACGATTAAATTGACCGCACTTTGACGAGCCTCCACAATCGCCGGATATAAATTTGCCGCTGCCGTGCCGGAAGTGACGATCACCGCAACCGGCGATTTTACGGCTTTCGCCAAACCTAAGGCGAAAAAGCCCAAACCGCGCTCATCAAAATGCGTATGACAAACTGCGCGCTGTCCTTCTTGCAAACGCACGGCTTCAAGCGTAAGCGGCGTCGAACGAGAACCCGGCGCGATGCAAAAATTCGTCACGCCTTGACGTACCAGAGTTTCTAAAATCACTTTTGACCAACAACGATTAAATACACTCACTGACATAACTGTTCTCCATAATTATTCTTGTAATAATGACACCAATCCTAAGGCTTTTCGCTCGATTTCTTGCCATTCTAGCAAGGGAATCGAGCCTTCAACAATACCCGCGCCGGCAAAAACGTGAATTTTATCCGCCGCGATAAACGCCGAGCGAATGGCGACGCAAAATTCGGCACAATCCGGCGCCATTACGCCCACCGCGCCGGCATAACGCCCGCGATTAAAACTTTCCGTCTCGGCTAAAAAACGCACGGCGCGATCACGCGGCAATCCGGCGACTGCCGCCGTCGGATGAATGGCGTCCAAACATAAGACATCGCCGTAATCCGGCAATAATTCGGCGTGAATTTTACGTTTCAAATGTTGCACTTGGCGCAACTGTTTTAATTCCGAATCGGCGACGACAATATCCCGCACATAGGGTTGTAAATTTTGGCTGATGTCTTCCACCACTAGCCAATTTTCATACAGATTTTTCGGATCTTGTAACAGCCATTCACCTTGGCGACGATTCTGTTCCTCATCCTCACACATTAATGCCGTGCCTGCCAGCGCCTCGGTTTGCAGCAATAATCCTTGGCGACGATAAAGGCGCTCCGGCGTGGATCCGAGAAATGCCGATCGCGGATTTTCTTGCAATAAGAAATGATAACAACCGAAATTGCAACGTTCGCTTTCCACTAAAAAATCTTTCGGATTGAGCGGATTTTGGGTGCGGAAGACGGTTTCGTTCGCTAATACCACTTTCGTTAACTCACCGCTGCGAATGCGTTGTAAGGCTTTTTCGACCCATTGGCACCATTGATCTTGCGCCGCTTTTTGTTCCGTCAGACGAATTTGTTGACGAACCGGTTGAAGTGCGGTGATTTTTTCAAAGGTTTCTAAAAGTGCCGCGATCGCCTTACGTTCTTCCGTCGGATTTTTTTTGCCGTTATCAATAAATAAACTTACCGAAAGTTCATCGTTTTGTTGTTGTAACACTAATCTCGGCAGAAAAAAACCGGCGTGCGCGTAAAACGTCAATCCGCCGAACAGCGGTAATTGTGTTTCCTGCATGAATCGTTGCGCTGCTTTGGTGTCGTCAAAACATCGCACTTCGCCGATCGTCGCGACGATTTGCGCATCATCGCGAAAATTTAAATAAAACTGCGGGTAATTCGATTGCGCTTTTAACCAACTCAAAAGATTGACGCTGAGTTTCGATTGGATGCGAACGCAGGAAATTTCTTCGTCTTGCGCTTGATAGCGATTGATGTGTTCGATTAATCTTTTTTTGATTGATTGCAAACTATCCATTAGAAAAAGCGTTGTCTTTGTCAAGAAAATACGTTAAAAATAAGTTGTAATTCTACCGCACTTTAAAAGAATTTTTTACAAAATCTTTTCATCTTCAAAAAATAAGCGTAAAGTGCGGAAACGGCAATATCGTTTTATGTTCAAACGTCTCGAAACGACGCTCGGCATCATTGCATACAAAAACATCCCTAATGATTTTCCTATTGCAAACACAAGGATTTTTACGATGAAAGTATTTCCTAAATCAGATAAATTAGAACACGTTTGTTATGACATTCGCGGACCGGTGCATAAAGAAGCTCTACGCTTGGAAGAAGAAGGTCATAAAATTCTTAAACTGAACATCGGTAATCCCGCGCCTTTCGGTTTCGAAGCGCCCGATGAGATTTTAGTGGATATTTTACGCAATTTACCGGCGGCGCAAGGTTATTGCGATTCCAAAGGCTTATATTCCGCGCGCAAAGCCATCGTGCAATATTATCAATCTAAAGACATTCACGGCGCCACCGTCAACGACGTATATATCGGCAACGGCGTTTCCGAGTTGATTATGATTTCAATGCAAGCTTTGTTAAATAACGGCGACGAAGTGTTGATCCCAATGCCGGATTATCCGTTATGGACGGCGGCGGCAACCCTTGCGGGCGGCAAAGCGGTGCATTATCTCTGCGATGAAGAAGCAGATTGGTTTCCGGATATCGAAGATATTAAAAGTAAAGTCACCTCGCGCACCAAGGCGATTGTTATCATTAATCCGAACAATCCGACCGGTGCGGTTTACAGCAAAGAATTATTGTTGCAAATCGTGGAAGTCGCACGCCAACATAATTTGATCATTTTTGCTGATGAAATTTACGACAAAATTTTGTACGATAACGCCGTTCATCATCACATCGCCGCACTCGCGCCGGATTTATTAACCGTGACATTCAACGGCTTATCCAAAGCCTATCGCGTGGCGGGATTCCGTCAAGGTTGGATGATTTTAAACGGACCGAAACACAATGCCAAAGGTTATATCGAAGGATTGGATATGTTGGCGTCGATGCGCCTGTGTGCCAATCACCCGATGCAACACGCCATTCAAACCGCATTAGGCGGTTATCAAAGCATCAACGAGTTTATCCTGCCCGGCGGTCGCTTGTTGGAACAACGCAATAAAGCCTATGAATTAATTAATCAAATTCCCGGCGTCAGCTGTAAAAAACCGATGGGCGCGTTATATATGTTCCCAAAAATCGACATCAAAAAATTCAATATTTATGATGATGAGAAAATGGTGTTGGATTTATTGAAACAAGAAAAGGTGTTGTTGGTGCACGGGCGCGGATTCAACTGGCACGAACCGGATCACTTCCGTATCGTGACCTTGCCGTATGTCAATCAAATCGAAGCGGCGCTCGCGAAATTCGCTAAATTCTTAGAAAATTATCATCAATAACAATATAGACGGATATAAACTCCGCCTACAATTTTCTACTTTACCGACAAACTAAAGGGTTTCCGAACGGAAACCCTTTTTTGGTTTATTTGCGTGGGATTATTCTTCGTCTTTTTCCCATTCTAGTGCACGTTTAACCGCTTTTTTCCAGCCTTTATAACGACGAGTACGTTTTTCTTCGTTACCGTCAGGAATAAAGGTTCTTTCTACGGCAGCTTTATCGCGTAATTCGTCGAGATCTTTCCAGAAACCGACGGCTAAACCAGCGAGATATGCCGCACCGAGCGCGGTAACTTCTTTCACGACCGGACGTTCCACTTGAGTAGCAAGAATATCCGCTTGGAATTGCATTAAGAAGTTATTTGCCGTCGCACCGCCGTCCACGCGTAACGCTTGTAATTTCGCGCCGGAATCGGATTGCATTGCTTCCAACACGTCACGGGTTTGGTAAGCGATGGATTCTAAGGTTGCGCGCACGATATGATTGCGATTCGCACCACGGGATAACCCTAAAATCGCACCGCGTGCATACGGATCCCAATAAGGCGCGCCTAAGCCGGTGAAGGCAGGAACCACATAAACGCCATTGCAATCCGGTACTTTTTGCGCGAAGTATTCACTATCATAGCTGTCGTGGACGATTTTGAGTTCGTCGCGTAACCATTGAATTGACGCGCCGCCCATAAAGATTGAACCTTCCAACGCGTAAGCCGGTTCGCCTTTGGCGTTACAGGCGATAGTGGTCAACAAACCGTTTTGAGATTGCACCGCTTTGTCGCCGGTGTGCATTAACATAAAGCAGCCTGTACCATAAGTGTTTTTCGCTTGACCGGCATTGACACAAAGATGTCCGTATAGCGCGGCTTGTTGGTCGCCTGCAATACCGGCAACAGGAATCCGCACACCGCCTTTACCACCGATATTGGTTTGTCCGTAAATCTCGGAGGAATTACGCACTTCAGGCAACATTGAACGTGGAATGTTCAAAATTTCGAGCATTTTGTCATCCCATTGTTTGGTGTGAATGTTAAATAACATTGTACGAGAGGCATTGGTGTAGTCGGTGACGTGTACGCGCCCTTGCGTGAGTTTCCAGACTAACCAAGTATCCACCGTACCAAATAACAATTCGCCGCGTTCCGCTTTTTCTCTCGCTCCTTCCACATTATCCAAAATCCATTTGACTTTTGTACCGGAGAAATACGGGTCAACCACTAAACCGGTAGTTTTACGAATATAATCTTCATAGCCGTCCGCTTTTAATTTATCGGTTATGTCTGCGGTGCGGCGGCATTGCCAAACAATAGCGTTATAAACCGGTTTGCCGGTTTCTTTTTCCCAAACAATGGTGGTTTCCCGTTGGTTGGTGATCCCGATCGCCGCAATAGTGTCGGATGTAATGCCCGCTTTTGCGACCACTTCGTTCAGGGTCGAACTTTGCGTCGCCCAAATTTCCATCGGATTATGTTCGACCCAGCCGGCCTGCGGGTAAATTTGAGTGAATTCACGTTGTGCTATTTCGATTACGTTTGCATTGTGATCCAGTAAAACGGCGCGTGAACTGGTGGTGCCTTGATCTAATGCAATAATGTATTTTTTGTCTGTCATAATGAATCCCCTGTTTATGGTGTGTTACAACTGCTATGGATAATCTACTCTAATCGCACCCTTTGATCGAACCTTATTACGACTTGAAACGATTAAGAATTTGATTTTGAGCTAAAACGAACAAATTACAGTGCTAATTTAATCAAAAACACTCAAAATAAAAATAACGAAATTTAAAATATTTGAACTCGCTCAAAAAAATTGTGTAGAAAAGAGACAATAATTTGATCACCGTCACATTATTTAAAAAATTAAAGATTCGCAAAGAATTAAGTAATATCAAGGAATAAGTGCGGTTATTTTTTTCTTAAAATGTGATTTAGGTAACAAATTGAGAAAAAACCTTATAAAGTATATTGAATTAAAATTTTTTCGTTCGATAATGCTCAAAGCACCAGTGAGAGATTTAAAAAGAATATTTTTTTGGATTAAAACGAACAATTACATTTCACTTTGTTGCCGTATCACAAAGTTATATCTTAAATTATATTGATCAAGGAGATTCTCTTATGAACGCTTATCTTGCTGAATTTTTAGGCACGGCTTTACTTGTTTTAATGGGTAACGGTGTAGTGGCTAACGTTTGTTTGAATAAAACGAAAGGGAATAGTTCGGGTTGGATTGTTATTACGACCGCGTGGGCGTTTGCCGTTTATGTTGCGGTGGTAGCGACCGGCCCTTACAGCGGCGCGCATTTAAACCCTGCGGTCACCTTAGGGTTAGCAGCACACGGTTCCTTTGCTTGGGCAATGGTGCCGGGCTATATCGGCGCACAACTTCTCGGCGGTATTTTGGGCGGTTTTGTAGTGTATTTATTCTACTATTCTCATTTTGCTGTCACCGAAGACGAAGGAGCGAAACGCGCCTGTTTCTGCACCGAGCCGGCAATCCGCAGCTACGGCAACAACCTTTTCTGTGAAATTATCGGTACCGTCGTGCTTGTTTCCGTCATCTTCTATATCACCGCAGGTTCTATCGCCTTACCAGGTACGGAAGCTGAAACACCTATCGGTTTAGGTTCTATCGGCGCATTACCGGTTGCGATCCTTGTGTGGGCGATCGGTTTGAGCTTGGGCGGTACGACCGGTTATGCAATCAATCCGGCTCGTGACTTAGGCCCGCGTATCGCATTATCTTTACTCAGCAAAAAATTAAATGCGTCACCGGATTGGGGATATTCTTGGGTACCGGTATTAGGTCCTTGTATCGGCGCTATCATTGCCGCAATCGGCTATAACTTAGTTATGGCATAAGATACGAATTTTACCTTATCATTCATCCGAGGTCGGCGAAAGCCGACCTTTTGTTTATGCGAAAACGCAAAAAATCAGCCGATGAATAAAGCGGATAAACGAGGAATCTAAAAGAAAGCGAAAAGGTGACGGAAAAAGTGCGGTTAAAAAAAGCCGCCTTTTGTCAGGCGGCTTGAATCGAAAGGAAAAAGCGAGATTAATATACGCCTTGCGCTAACATTGCATCGGCAACTTTTACGAAACCGGCAACGTTCGCACCGACCACATAGTTGATATTGGCTTGACCTTCAACGGTACCGTATTTTTTACAGTGCGCGTGAATGTCTAACATAATGCGGTGTAATTGTGCGTCCACTTCTTCGGAAGTCCAATATAAACGTTGAGAGCTTTGTGCCATTTCTAAACCGGAAGTCGCTACGCCGCCCGCGTTTGCCGCTTTACCCGGTCCGAATAATACGCCCGCTTCTAATAACGCATCGGTAGCTTCGATGGTGGTCGGCATATTCGCGCCTTCCGCCACTAATTGTACGCCGTTTGCGATTAATTTTTGTGCGTCAGCTAATTCTAATTCGTTTTGGGTTGCGCAAGGTAATGCGATGTCAGCTTTCACACCCCAAGGACGTTCACCGGCAACATATTGTAAACCGAATTGTTCCGCATAATCTTTTACGCGACCGCGTTTCACGTTTTTGATTTCCATTAATGCGGCAAGTTTTTCCGTAGTGAAACCGGCTTCGTCATAAACATAACCGGAGCTGTCGGAACAAGTTAATACTTTCGCGCCTAATTGTAAGGCTTTTTCAATGGCATATTGCGCCACGTTACCGGAACCGGATACCACGACGGTTTTGCCCGCGTAAGATTGACCTTTTTCCGCCAACATTGCTTGGGAGAAATAAACCAAGCCGTAACCTGTCGCTTCCGGACGAATTAAGCTACCGCCGAAAGATAAGCCGCGACCGGTGAATACGCAAGCGGATTGGTTGGATAATTTTTTCATCATACCGGCAAGATAACCCACTTCGCGACCGCCTACGCCGATATCACCGGCAGGAACGTCCGTATCCGGACCGACGTGACGATATAATTCGACCATTAACGCTTGGCAGAAACGCATTACTTCCGCATCGGATTTGCCTTTCGGATCGAAGTCCGAACCGCCTTTACCGCCGCCCATAGGCAATGTGGTTAATGCGTTTTTGAAAATTTGTTCGAAACCTAAGAATTTTAAAATGGATAAGTTAACGGACGGGTGGAAACGCATACCGCCTTTGAACGGGCCGATTGCGCTGTTGAATTGCACGCGGAATGCGCGGTTAACTTGTACTTGACCTTTATCATCCGTCCAAGCTACACGGAATTGAATTGCGCGTTCAGGTTCAACGATACGTTCTAATAAAGCTTCCGAACGATATTTCGGGTTTTGTTCCAAGAACGGCCAAATGGAAGTTAATACTTCGCGAACCGCTTGTAAAAACTCCGGTTGATGACCGTCGCGTTGTTGAACTTTTGCTAAGAATTCTTCTAATGAGGCTACTGTGGACATAAAGGTTTCCTTCTCAAATTGATTGTTTGCGATATTATAAGTTATGCGCCTTTTTTCTCGGCTCCTAAGTAATATGCGAAAAACGCGATTTCATTGCAAATAAATTTTATCTCAAATTTCACAAAAAATAAGAAACGTTAGAAAATATATTGAAAAAGGAAATTTGATTAAATGTTATCTAATTTAAGATAAGAAGAGCAAAAAAAGTGCGGTGATTTTTCGTTTTATCGCGAAAATTAACCGCACTTTTATCTTTAAAACACGCCGAGATTTTTTAATCCGGTGGTGACGATTTCAACACCTAAAGACATCAACAATAACCCCATAATCCGCGTGATAACGTTGGAACCGGTTTTGCCGAGTTTTTTGATCACCGGCTCAGAATAGCGGAACAAAATATAACAAGCAACGCCGAATAAAATAATGGTAACGGAGGAATAAAGATAATCCGCCCAGCCATATTGATTGGAGCCGAACACGATAGTCGCACTGATTGACCCCGGTCCCGCCATAATCGGCATTGCCAAGGGCACCACGGCGATGTTGTTGTAATCGTCGAAATTTTCGTTCTTTTCTTCTTTGTTGATCTTGTGTTCGCCGATTTTACCGTTAATCATCGTCAGTGCGATCATCACCACCACGATCCCGCCGGCAATGCGGAAAGAATCAATGGAAATATTGAAAGAATGCAAGATAAAATTGCCGAAATAAAAACTGACTAACAAAATCACCACCACGGAAAAACAGGTGATTAATCCGGTTTTATTTTGTTGTTCTTTGGTGAAATCCGAGGTCATCGAATAGAAAATCGGCACCACACCGATAGGATTGACCAACGCGATAAGTCCGATGAAAAATTGCAAGTAAACGGCAAAGTCCATAATATCCTCAAGCCGAGTGGAAATTGCGCTTATTATAGAGATAACGTTCGGGTTTCGGCAAGGGTAAAAGTGCGGTGGTTTTTGGCAGAATTTTTATCTGAGCCAATGGTCGGCAAAAACAAAAAAAACGGATTGAGCATATTCAATCCGTTTTTCATATTAGACAGGAGGAAAGATTACATCATTCCGCCCATTCCTCCCATGCCGCCCATTCCGGCGCCGAGGTCGGCTTTTTCGTCTTTCGGTAATTCGGTGACCATACATTCGGTGGTGATCATTAATCCGGCGATTGACGCAGCAAATTGTAATGCGCTACGCGTCACTTTGGTCGGATCCAAAATACCCATTTCGATCATATCGCCGTATTGTTCGGTGCCTGCGTTATAACCGAAGTTTCCTTCGCCGTTTTTCACCGCACTTGCTACTACGGACGCTTCTTCACCGGCATTCGCCACGATTTGACGCAACGGTGCTTCCATTGCGCGTAAAGCAAGTTTGATACCGACGTTTTGTTCTTCGTTATCACCTTTTAAGCTTTGCGCCACTTTGGTCGCCGCACGAATCAATGCTACGCCGCCGCCGGCAACAACACCTTCTTCAACAGCTGCACGGGTTGCGTGTAAAGCATCTTCCACGCGGTCTTTTTTCTCTTTCATTTCTACTTCGGTCGCTGCGCCCACTTTGATCACAGCCACACCGCCGGCAAGTTTCGCCACGCGTTCTTGTAGTTTTTCTTTATCGTAATCGGAAGTGGATTCTTCGATTTGTTGACGAATTTGTGCCACGCGACCTTTAATTTGCGCTTCATCACCGATACCGTCGATAATGGTGGTATTATCCTTGGTGATCACCACGCGTTTCGCTTGACCTAAATCTTCAAGGGTCGCTTTTTCCAATTCCATACCGATTTCTTCGGAAATCACGGTACCTGCGGTTAAAATCGCGATGTCTTGCAACATTGCTTTACGACGATCGCCGAAGCCCGGTGCTTTCACCGCCGCCACTTTAACGATACCGCGCATTGTGTTCACCACTAAAGTCGCTAGCGCTTCACCTTCCACGTCTTCCGCGATGATAAGTAACGGTTTACCTGCTTTCGCCACACCTTCCAATACCGGCAATAATTCGCGGATGTTAGAGATTTTTTTATCGACCAATAAAATAAACGGATTATCTAATTCAACGGTTGCGGTTTCCGGTTTGTTGATGAAATACGGAGATAAGTAACCGCGATCGAATTGCATACCTTCGACCACATCTAATTCATCGTCTAAACCTGTACCGTCTTCAACGGTGATGACACCTTCTTTGCCCACTTTTTCCATTGCTTGCGCGATTAATTGACCCACAACGCTATCGGAGTTGGCGGAAATAGTACCCACTTGTTCGATTTCTTTCGAAGTTTCGCAAGGTTTGGAAAGCGCTTTAAGTTCGGTTACCACGGCGTTGACTGCTTTGTCGATACCGCGTTTTAAATCCATCGGATTCATTCCGGCGGCAACAGCTTTTAAGCCTTCGTTGACGATCGCTTGAGCTAACACGGTTGCGGTAGTCGTACCGTCACCCGCCGCATCATTGGCTTTGGACGCCACTTCTTTTACCATTTGCGCGCCCATATTTTCAAATTTATCTTCCAATTCGATTTCACGCGCAACGGATACGCCGTCTTTGGTGATAGTCGGTGCGCCGAAGGCTTTATCTAAAATTACATTGCGACCTTTCGGGCCTAAAGTGACTTTTACTGCGTCTGCCAATACATTCACACCCGCTAACATTTTCACGCGAGCATCATTACCGAATTTTACGTCTTTTGCTGCCATTTTGTTTTTCCTTTAATATTTGTATCAAATTCGAACGCACGCAATGCGTCCCTACGGATTATTCTACGATTGCTAAAATATCGTTTTCAGAAATAATTAACACTTCTTCGCCGTCGATTTTTTCCGATTTCACGCCGTAACCGTCGTTGAAAATCACGGTGTCGCCGACTTTCACATCTAAAGGCTGAACGCTGCCGTTTTCTAAAATACGACCTTTACCCACTGCCAACACTTTTGCGCGGGTGGATTTTGTCGCTGCGGAACCGGTTAACACAATACCGCCGGCGGAAAGGGTTTCGACTTCTTCACGTTTGATAATCACACGATCGTGTAATGGACGAATATTCATTTTAATTTCCTTTTTAATGTGTCAATAAGTTAAAAGCAAAAAACTATATGGGGGACGAATTTTTCCTTTCAAGAGACAAAATAAATTATTTTATCCGCTTGTCTTCGTCCGCTTGTCTTTCGAATTCGGCGTCGAAAATCGTTTCGTCGGAGGTTTGTGCGCCGTTAAAAGTGCGGTGATTTTTGAACACGAATGTCGAGCCGAATAAAGCAAATTTACGTGCAATAAATCCGGAAATAAATTTTTCGCCGAAAGGCGTGAGCAACAATAATGCGAGCAAATCGCTTAAAAATCCCGGAAGTAAAAACAGCACGCCGGCAAAAATCCACAAACCGGAGCGCAACAGTGATTGGGTCGGGATGTCGCCTTCCGCCAGTTGTTTGCGCACGTTAATCAACGTGTACCAGCCGCGTAGTCGAATAATAAATACGCCGATAACGGCGGACAAAATCAACAATAAAATTAAGCCGAGAACGCCTAGTTGCGTACCGATCCAAACTAAAAGCGAGAGTTCGAAATAAATAAAAAGAAACGCGCTCATTGCGCATAAAATCAAAGGCATAATAATGAAGTTCCTGCGTCGAAAGTTATCTTTAAAATAAGGGCGTAAGCGAAAAAATCAAGTTTTCGTTTTGCAATAAAAAAAGTAATGAATTGAATAAGTTATATCATTATGAGGGCAAGGAAAAACTTGATCTCGATCACATTTTTTCCGAGGTATTATTCCTATAATACGCCTCGAAAACCAACCTGATGAAAAAGGAGAATAACAATGACAACAAGAAAAGAAGTAGATTTATTGGGCGAGCGCGATGTGCCCGCCGATGCATATTGGGGAATTCACACCTTAAGAGCGGTGGAAAATTTTAACATTTCTAACGTGACGATTTCCGATGTACCGGAGTTCGTGCGCGGTATGGTAATGGTGAAAAAAGCCACCGCACTTGCCAACGGCGAATTGGGTGCGATTCCGCAAAAAATCGCCGAAGCCATTGTGCACGCCTGTGATGCGGTATTAGTGGACGGTAAATGTATGGATCAATTCCCGTCTGATGTGTATCAAGGCGGTGCGGGAACTTCCGTGAATATGAACACCAACGAAGTGATCGCCAATTTGGCATTAGAAATTTTAGGGCATAAAAAAGGCGAATATCAATATTTGAATCCGATGGATCACGTTAACGCCAGCCAATCTACCAATGACGCTTATCCGACCGGTTTCCGCATTGCGGTGTATAACAGCATTATGAATTTGGTCGGCAAAGTGCTTTATTTACAACAAGGTTTTGAAAATAAAGCGAAAGAATTCGCGCATATTTTGAAAATGGGTCGTACTCAGTTGCAAGATGCCGTGCCGATGACCGTTGGACAAGAATTTCAAGCTTTCTCCGTATTATTAGATGAAGAAGTGCGCAATTTGAAACGCACCGCCGAATTGCTGTTAGAAGTCAATTTAGGCGCAACGGCGATCGGAACGGGCTTAAATACGCCGCAAGGTTATGCCGAACTCGTAGTAAAACGCTTATCCGAAGTGTCCGGATTGCCTTGCGTGAACGCGCCGAATTTGATTGAGGCGACCTCCGATTGCGGTGCTTATGTAATGGTGCACGGCGCGTTAAAACGCACGGCGGTGAAATTATCCAAAGTGTGTAACGATTTGCGTTTATTGTCATCCGGACCGCGCGCAGGCTTAAACGAAATTAACTTGCCGGAATTGCAAGCCGGTTCGTCCATTATGCCGGCGAAAGTTAATCCGGTGGTGCCGGAAGTGGTAAATCAAGTGTGCTTTAAAGTGATTGGCAACGACACGACCATCACCTTCGCGGCGGAAGCCGGTCAATTACAATTAAACGTAATGGAACCGGTAATCGGTCAAGCGATGTTCGAAAGTATCGAAATTTTAACCAATGCCTGCGTGAACTTGCGTGATAAATGTATCGACGGTATTACGGTGAACAAAGAAATTTGCGAAAACTATGTGTTTAATTCTATCGGTATCGTCACTTACTTAAATCCGTTTATCGGACACCATAACGGCGATATCGTGGGCAAAACCTGCGCGCAAACCGGACGTAGCGTGCGCGATGTGGTATTGGAAATGGGCTTACTGACCAAAGCGGAATTGGATGATATTCTTTCCGTGGAAAATCTGATGAACCCAACCTATAAAGCCAAATTAACCAAATAATTCGAAACCGAAAACAAAAGGAATCGCATCGTTCGATTCCTTTTTTCATTGATGACGGATTTTATCGGCGGTTATTCGCCGAAATTTTCCGGCAAATGATGTAACATTGTTTTCCAAATGCTGCTACTGCGCTCACGGTTTTCCGCCAAACATTTCACCGCGCCTTCCACATCCTGATTTTCGCAACATTCTGCTAAGCGTTGATAAAATTTTAACGTAAACAAACGAGATTGCGCTTCGGAAAAAAACAGCGACGCCACTTGATGATACAAATCTTTAAAGCTGTTTAAAATTAATCCGTAAACCGGTTTTTCCGCCACAAAGGTGAAACTGCGATAAAGATTATAGTCGAATTGCGCATAAGCTTGCGGCGTATCCGCCAAGTGCGGTAGGTTTTCGAACAGTTTTAGCGAGGCTTGCGGATCCGAACGAACCGCTTCGGGAATATAGTGCTCCCCCATTTTTGTGCGCAAGGAAACTACATTAGTGATGATGACGGGAATAACGGATTTATCCAGCTGAATCAGCGTGCCGATAATATTCGGCCCTGCCGTTTCCCAAACGTTATTCACCCGCGTCGGTTTGCCGTGCTGAATACTCAACCAACCGTCGCGCGCCAAGCGTTGTAACACTTCGCGTAAGGTTGTGCGCGTTACGCCGATTTTATCGGCAAGTTCGCGTTCGGCAGGCAAATCCGTGCCGGGCGGAAAATGATTATTCCAGATACTTTTTACGATATATTCTTCCGCCAATCCCGCCGGACTTTGCGCTTTCAGAATAAGTTGATTATTATTCATACGTTTCTACTATAAAAGAGTGAAAAAATTTGTGATGTAGCTAACAAAATACACATTTGGTATTATCCTTGAAAGCGGTATATATTACAATTACGCGGTCATACTTTTTTATTTTTAATGCATTAAGGTTGTAAACACTATGAATTATTCTCAAGCTTTTCTTAAAAATTTTCTCGGTGCAAGTCCGGATTGGTATAAATTATCTATTGTCGGATTTTTGATTTTAAACCCGATTTTATTCTTTTTCGTCAGTCCCTTTCTTGCCGGTTGGGTGCTTGTCGCCGAATTTATTTTTACCTTAGCAATGGCATTAAAATGTTATCCCTTACAACCGGGCAGCTTGCTTGCTTTAGAAGCCGTGGCAATCGGAATGACTCATCCGGAACACGTTAAAGCGGAAATTATGGCGAATTTCGAAGTAATTTTGCTATTAATGTTTATGGTGGCGGGGATTTATTTTATGAAACAACTGCTGCTTTTCGTGTTCACCAAATTACTGCTTAGCATTCGCTCTAAAATGGTGTTATCTCTTTCTTTCTGTTTGAGCGCCGCCTTTCTTTCCGCGTTCTTAGACGCTCTCACCGTGGTGGCGGTAATTATCAGCGTCGGTATGGGCTTTTACGGCGTATATCATAAAGTCGCTTCCGGTAAAAATTTCGACGATTCCGATGACATTAACGACGATAAACATATCGGCAATCGCAAAGATACTTTAGAAGAATTTCGCGCATTTTTACGCAGCTTAATGATGCACGCTGCCGTCGGTACCGCATTGGGCGGCGTAATGACTATGGTCGGCGAGCCGCAAAATCTGATTATCGCGGAACAAGCGAAATGGGGCTTCGGCGAATTTTTCTTCCGTATGAGTCCGGTGACCGTACCCGTTTTGATCTGCGGTGTATTAACCTGCGCCTTAGTCGAAAAATTCCGTTTATTCGGCTATGGCGCGAAATTACCGCGCAAAGTATGGGGCGTTTTGGCAAAATTCGACCGCAACCGCGAACAAAAAATGAATGCGCAAGAACGTATTAAATTAATTATTCAAGCTTTGGTCGGCGTTTGGTTGATTATCGGTTTAGCTTTCCATTTAGCCGCCGTGGGATTAATCGGCTTAACAATTATCATTTTTTGTACCGCACTTTGCGGCGTGACCAGCGAACACGCCTTGGGCAAAGCCTTCCAAGAATCTTTGCCGTTCACTGCACTGTTAGTGGTATTCTTCTCCGTCGTTGCGGTGATTATCGATCAACATCTCTTCGCGCCAATCATTCATTTCGTGTTATCCGCAAGTGAAAGTGCGCAATTAATTTTATTCTATATTTTCAACGGTGTACTTTCGGCGATTTCCGATAACGTGTTCGTCGCCACCGTGTATATTAACGAAGCCAAAACCGCTTTAACCAACGGTGCGATTTCCTTGAATCAATTCGAATTGCTCGCCGTTGCGATTAACACCGGAACAAACTTACCTTCCGTTGCGACGCCGAACGGACAAGCGGCATTCTTATTCTTGCTAACTTCGTCTCTCGCGCCGCTTATTCGTTTGTCTTATGGTAGAATGGTGTATATGGCGTTACCTTATACTATCGTGTTGTCCGTTATCGGTTTGCTTTCAGTGGAATTTTTATTACCGTTCGCCACCGAAGTATTAACCCAATTAGGCTTAATTACCCCAGTATAACGCCCGTATATTAAGAAGGAGAAATGATGCTGAATTATTTGAAAAATTTATCGACGGAAAGAGGCGGCTGGTTTTTATTGCTCGTTTCCGGATTAGCGCTGGAATCGACCGCGCTTTACTTCCAACACGGAATGGATCTTCAACCTTGCGTAATGTGTATCTATGAACGTGTTGCATTATTCGGCATCGTTTTCGCCGGTCTTATCGGCTTAATCGCCCCAAGCCTGTCGTTTTTGCGTTTACTCGCGCTCGCCGTAGGTTTGGGCAGCGCCGTTAAAGGCTTATTGTTGGCGTTAAAACACGTTGATTATCAACTCAATCCCGCGCCTTGGAATCAATGTTCTTATATGGCGGAATTTCCACAAACTTTGCCGTTGGATAAATGGTTTCCTTATGTATTCAACCCGTCCGGCTCTTGCAGCGACATCACTTGGACATTCCTCGGCTTTTCAATGGCGCAATGGATTGTAGTGATTTTCGCTTTTTATACGCTATTATTTGTGTTGTTATTAATCAGCCAAGTAAAACGCAGCCGCAAACGCAGAATGTTATTCAGATAATTCACCTAAAGTGCGGTGAAAATCACCGCACTTTCGTTCTTCCTTCCGATACTTTTATCAAACAAAATTATTTCCTTCGCACAATCTGAAAAATCAGCGTCGAAATGATATAATTTTCGCTTTCAAGCAGCACAGGAAAATCAAATGATCAGAATTGGACACGGCTTTGACGTACACGCATTCGGCGGTGAAGGCCCGATTATTATCGGCGGCGTACGAATTCCTTATGACAAAGGCTTACTGGCGCACAGCGACGGCGATGTGGCGCTTCACGCGTTAACCGATGCCTTACTCGGTGCGGCGGCGTTGGGCGATATCGGCAAACTTTTTCCGGATACGGATATGCAATACAAAGGCGCGGACAGCCAAGGATTATTGCGCGAAGCATTTCGTCAAATCCGCGACAAGGGCTATGTCATCGGGAACGTCGATGTAACGATTATCGCCCAAGCGCCTAAAATGCGCCCGCATATTGATGCGATGCGCGCTAATATCGCTACGAATTTACAATGCAATATTGAGCAAGTGAACGTAAAAGCGACGACAACGGAAAAATTGGGTTTCACCGGTCGCGGCGAAGGCATCGCCTGTGAAGCCGTCGCGTTATTAATCAAAGCATAGCGGACGGAAAAATGGAATTAGCTTTTTTATATCAAGCCCCGCAGCAAAGCGCACGCCTCAAAGCCGAATGTCGTGATTTTATCGTGAAAGAAAATCTCGGCTATGAAATATCAGGCGAGGGCGAATTTGTGGCGGTTAAAGTACGCAAAACCGACTATAACACGCTGTTCGTTGCGGAAAAATTAGCGCAATTCGTCGGGATTTCGGCGAAAAACGTCGGCTATGCCGGACTGAAAGATAAAAAAGCGATTACCGAACAATGGTTTAGTCTGCAAATGCCGGGCAAACCGACACCGGATTTCAGCCGATTTCAAATCGAAGGCATTGAAATTCTTGCCGTCACGCGACATAACCGAAAAATTCGTATCGGCAGCCTTGCGGGTAACGCGTTTGAAATTCGCTTGCGCGATGTGCAAGAACCCGAAGAACTTAATGCGCGCTTAGAAAACATTCGCGAAAACGGTTTTCCTAATTATTTCACCGAGCAACGTTTCGGCAAAGAAGGCAATAATCTAATTCAAGCGCTACGTTGGGCAAAGGGTGAAATTACGGTGAAAGATCGTAAAAAACGCAGTTTTTATCTTTCCGCCGCCCGCAGTGAAATTTTTAACCTGACGGTTTCCGACCGCATTACGCAGCAGTTAATTCATCGCGTATTACCACAGGACATTCTGCAACTACAAGGTTCGCACAGTTGGTTTAAAGCGGATGAAAACGAAGATTTGAATACGCTGCAAGTGCGGTTAAAAAATCGCGATATTTTGCTCACCGCACCTTTAATCGGCGATAACTTACAAAGCGCCAACGAACGGGAAAATGCGATTATTCGCGCGTACGAAGAACTGCACCGACTAATGCAAAAAGAACGAATGAAAGCAATGCGCCGCCCGATGTTGTGTTATGCCGAAAATTTGACTTGGCATTTTGACGGGCACGATTTATTGCTACAATTTTACTTACCGGCGGGCAGCTACGCCACCGCACTAGTCAGAGAATTAGTGCACATTCAAGATTAACTTAAGGATTTGCAATGCATATTTTGTTATCGAACGACGACGGCATTCACGCCGAAGGAATCAAAACCCTTGCGCACGAATTACGCAAAATCGCCCAAGTGACGGTGGTTGCGCCGGATCGCAATCGCAGCGCGGCATCCAGTTCGCTCACGTTAGTCGAACCACTGCGCCCGCTAAAATTAGACAGCGGTGATTATTGCATTAACGGCACGCCCGCCGATTGCGTGCATTTAGCATTAAACGGTTTTTTATCCGGACGCGTCGATTTGGTAATTTCCGGCATTAATGCCGGCGTGAATTTGGGCGATGACGTAATTTATTCCGGCACGGTCGCCGCCGCATTGGAAGGTCGTCATTTGGGTTTGCCGGCAATCGCCGTCTCTCTTGACGGGCGTCAACATTATGAAACGGCGGCAAAGCTGGTTTGCGAATTAGTGCCGAAGTTATACGAAGGCTTGCTGAAACGCCGCGAAATTATCAATATCAATGTGCCGGACGTGCCTTATGAGGAATTAAAAGGTATTAAAGTTTGTCATTTAGGTCATCGCGCCGCAGCGGCGGAAGTGATTAAACAACAAGATCCGCGCGGCGAACATATTTATTGGATTGGCCCTGCCGGTTTAGCGGAAAACGAAGCCGAAGGCACGGATTTCCACGCAGTCAAACAAGGTTATGCCTCATTAACGCCGATTCAAGCGGATATGACGGCATACCATTCAATTCGCGCTTTACAAGATTGGTTAAAAAGTGAATAATAATTCGCTTTTTTAATAAATAATCAAAAGGAAAATTCATTGAAAATTTTTGGAGCAATGTACGATAAAACGATGCAATGGTCGAAACACCGTTATGCTGCATTTTGGCTGAGTTTCGTCAGTTTTATCGAAGCGATCTTTTTTCCGATTCCGCCTGATGTGATGTTGATTCCGATGTCAATGTCAAAACCGAAAAATGCGATGAAATACGCGTTATATACCGCCGTCGCATCCGTGATCGGCGGAATGATCGGTTATGCATTGGGCTATTATGCCTTTGATTTCGTTCAACATTATATTCAACAATGGGGCTATCAGGCGCATTGGGAAACAGCGGTTTCTTGGTTTGAAAAATGGGGTATTTTGGTGGTTTTCGTCGCCGGATTTTCGCCGATCCCTTATAAAGTGTTCACCATTTGCGCCGGCGTAATGCAAATGGCGTTTTTACCTTTTGTACTGACCGCCTTCGTTTCCCGTGCCGCACGTTTCTTGCTGGTTGCCAAACTTGCGGCCTGGGGCGGTGAGAAATTTGCGGCGAAATTACGCAAATCGATCGAAGTCATCGGCTGGTCGGTGGTGGTGCTTGCCGTCGTCGCCTATTTAATTTTACGATAATCAAGGTTTAAAAATGAATAAATTGCTTTTATTGTTGTCTATGATATTGGCGTTAAGCGCCTGTTCTTCAAATGACGAAATCATTGATGAAAATACCTTAGCGCCCGGTATTATGCAACCGGTCGAAGGAACGGGCGCCGTTGCCGGCAGCGAATGGCTGCCTGAAATCGAAAAACAAAAAATGCCGGAAAATATGAATTAAATATAAGGAACTGATGAAATGAAAAAATCCTTTTTACTTTTACCTATTACTATCGCCGTTTTAGCGGCTTGCTCATCAAACGCACCGGCGCCGGTGGAAAATGCGGATAATTCGCTTACACCGGGTATTATGCAACCGGTTGACGCCAATAACGGCGGCGCCGGTACTTGGGAACCGCAAATTCAACAACAAAGTATGCCGGCGAGTATGACCTCACCGACTGTCGCGCAACCGACTTATCAAGCGCCGCAACCGCAAGTTCAACAACCAGTGGTAAAACCGGTGCAACAAACGGTAGCAACACCGACTGCGACAGCGCCGAAAGCCAAACAACAGGTTTCGCAAAATTTCGAAATTCCGCGTAATCCGCAAACCAATGCGCCGGATTACAGCAAAATCGACAAAGGATTCTACAAAGGCGATACTTATACGGTCAGAAAAGGCGACACAATGTTCCTCATCGCCTATATTTCCGGAATGGACGTCAAAGAATTGGCGCGCCTCAATAATTTGTCCGAACCCTATAATCTGAGCGTCGGTCAAACCTTAAAAGTGTCCAATAACACGCAAAATACCGTTTCAACCGTTGCCGCGACACCCAAACCGGCAGTGACACAACAAGTGGTGAGTAAACCGGTCGAACCGGAAGTGACTTACACACCGGGCCCGAACGGCACGCAATACGGTTCCGACGGCACCATTATCGGGCCGATCAAATCTTCCGTCGGATCCGCCGCCCCTGTTTCGCGCACAATGACCAATACCGCTACAACGGCAACCACAGCGACAGCCGCTACCGCGACAACCGTTGCAACGCAAGTTCAACCGAGCGTGCAAACTCAAACACAATCCGCTTCAACTGCGGCGCCGGTTGCGTCTAACGTTGCGTGGAACTGGCCGACCAACGGCAGTATCATTCAAGGTTTTTCCAGCTCTGACGGCGGCAATAAAGGGATTGATATTAAAGGATCTCGCGGTCAAGCGGTTAATGCCGCCGCCGCAGGACGCGTCGTTTATGCGGGCAATGCACTACGCGGCTATGGTAATTTAATCATCATCAAACACAATGACGATTATTTAAGTGCTTACGCACATAATGAAACTATTTTAGTAAAAGATCAGCAAGACGTGAAATCCGGTCAACAAATTGCCAAAATGGGTAGCTCCGGCACCAATGATGTAAAACTTCACTTTGAAATTCGCTACAAAGGCAAATCCGTTGATCCGACACGTTATTTACCGAGAAGATAATGATGAAAATTGTACATAAAATTGCGCTACTAAGCGCATTATCCTTAACTGCGTGTTCCGCGCAAACCGATAATTCACCTATATTAGTAGGTGGTGAGAAGGATGAATACGGCTGCTTACCGGCAGCGGGTTATAGTTGGTCGAAATTGAAACAAGAATGCGTACAGCCTTTTTCTATCGCCGACATTAAACTCGACGATCCCGCGAATGATACCTTGGCAGTGTATGTAATTCTTTCCGCCGATCGTTCGCAAGCAGAAGTCTTTGCGGCGGATTTTCCCTCTTCCCGATTACTGGATGCAGTGAAAGGCGGCTATCTTTCTCAGGATAAAAAAGTCCGTTTACTGAAAACACCGCAAGGTTGGAAAATTCGTAAATAATCTTTGTTCAAAAAAAGTGCAGTGAAAAATCACCGCACTTTTTTATTCCGAAAGAAATTAACAACAAATTTCTTGTACGACAAATTGCAAGGAATGTCTTGCCCATAATCTGGCTTTGCGCTGTTTTAAGCGTTTTAAACGTAATGCGCGACCTTGCGACAAGCGAAAAAGTTTGTTGCGGTTGGCGGGTTTTAAATGTGTTTTTCGTCTTAATGCCATAATAACCTCTTATTTATTGCTACGGGCTTTCGTTTTTTAGAATTTGTTCGGAAGATTCATTTATCGGCTCAGGTTGTTTCTCCGCCGAATTATCTTGCTCCGTTTGATTTTGCTGAACGCGATAATAATTTACTATACTATTCATATAACGGCGAATGTTTTCTACATATTGGAAAGCTTCATAGCCTCTGGCATAACCGTATTTCAAATTCGTATAGTGTCGTTTTTCCGCCAAAAGCGGTAAATTTTTCTTCACATCGAGCCAATTATCCGGATCGCCGCCCAAGGTTTTGGTTAAACGGCGCGCATCCAACAAATGCCCCAAGCCCATATTATAGGCCGCTAACGCAAACCAAATCCGATCTTCTTGTAAAATACTGTCCGGCATTTGTCCGATAAGCATATGCAAATATTCCGAACCGGCTTTAATGCTTTGTTCCGGATCGCGACGATTGGCGATTTTCATTCGATCCGCTGTGGCTTTCGTCAACATCATAATGCCGCGCACGCCGGTCGGAGAAGTAGCATCGGGATTCCAATGGGATTCTTGATAAGCAATCGCCGCCAATAAACGCCAATCCAAATCACCTTTATATTTTTCGAATAACGGCGCGAATTTCGGCAACTGGGTTTCAATCGCATTCAGATAAGAACGCGTATCCACATAGTCGAATTGATTCAAATGATTAAAATATTTTTCTTCCACGCGAGCAATCAAACCGCTTTCAATGGATTTGTTCATAAAATCCAACAAAGCAGCCTGCAATTCGCTATAAGAATTATTCGGCAAATACCAATGCACGCTTGATTCGTCCGTCACATCGAAAGCGATTGCGATTTGCGGTTTAATTTGCTGCGTGGTCGAAACCTCGATGGAATTGGCAATGGTGTAATCCAGTTTACCTTCCGCCACCTTCAACAATAATTCTTCTTGGGTTTGATTAACGACGCGCCAGCTTAAATTCGGGTATTTTTCTTTAAATCCGTTTAACAGCGCGCTTAATTCGGAGCCCTTGGCAATCACTAACTCCCCTTTCAGTTGGTCTAAAGATTGCGGGCGATTTTCGCCTTTCCGATAAACCAGCTGCCAAGAGGCGGAATAATACGCCGGCCCGATTTGGAAAGCATCCAATTTTTCCGGCTGATACAATAAATTTGCCGCAGCAATGTCGATTTGGTGTTTTTCCAAGGCGGCAAACAGCGCCTCGCTTGATTCCATCGGACGAATCACCAATTCCACATTTAAATAATCGGCGAAAGCTTTGCTTAATTCGTATTCCAAGCCGGATTGCCCTTCAATGCCGATAAAATAAGAAATCGGGTTGTTGACCGTGCCGACAACCAATTTTCCGCGCGTTTGAATCGCCGTGTAACGATTTTCTTCCGATTGCATAATGCGTTGCCACGGAAACACCATATCAATCGCCCAAAGCAATAATGCCACGGCACATAAAATTCGTAGAAATAAACCTTTCAAATGACCTCTGAATCCATATTCTGCCGACGGATTTCCGTCGTTCGGTTAACTCGTTTCGCCAAAGTGCGGTCAAAAATCTCGTTAATTTTCACCGCACTTTATTCTTCCGACGGCCAAGAATGTACGACCGCTTTCACTAAGGTGGCGAGCGGGATAGCAAAAAACACGCCCCAAAATCCCCACAATCCGCCGAAAATCAATACCGCGACGATAATCGTCAACGGATGTAAATTGACTGCTTCCGAAAATAAAAAAGGTACCAATAAATTTCCGTCCAAAAGTTGACTGATGATATAAGCGATCATCAAATACCAAAAAGTCGGTGTTGCGCCGAATTGAAACACCGCAACCAAGGCGACCGGAATGGTGACTAACACCGCGCCGATATAAGGAATCAGCACCGAAAGCCCCACGGCGACCGCCAATAATAGAGGATAATTTAACCCGAAAAAGAGAAAAATTGCATAAGTGACAAGGGCGACAATCAAAATTTCGAACAATTTTCCGCGAATATAATTAGCGATTTGCGATTGCATTTCCACCCAAACTTTATACGCTAAGGTACGATTGCGCGGCAAATATCCGCTAATATAACGCATTAGTTCTTGTTTATCTTTTAATAAAAAGAACACCATTAACGGCACTAAAAACGCGTAAATTCCCAATGTCACCAAACTAAGCAACGACGAAACCGACAATTTCAACGCCGATTCGCCGAAACCTAAAATTTTGGTTTTGATCGTGCTGAAAATGGCGTCCACCATTTGATAATCCACCAATTCCGGATAATCTTCCGGCAAGGAAAGCAACCATTCGTTCAACTTATTGAACATATGCGGCAAATCGCTGAATAAATTCACGGTTTGATTCACCAAAGTCGGGATCAACACAAGGGTCATCACTAGCACCAAACCGGTAAAACTACCCAACACCAAAATCGTCGCCAGCAAACGCGGGCATCTTAATTTATCGTTAAGGATACGAATCGGCCATTCCAACAAATATGCCAACACAATCGCAATTAACAACGGCGCCAGCAAATCGCTGAAAAAATAAATCACCGCGAAACCGAACAGCAAAATCGCCGACAATGCCATTGCCTGCGGATCGCTAAAGCGGCGTTTATACCAATTTTTTAACATTTCAAACATAATGTACCCTTATTACAAGCATTTTTTCCGATTATAAGGTAAAATTTCCAATAATTATATCAGCAAAGGATGTTTTTCTATGACAGTGAAGATCTATCATAATCCGCGTTGCTCGAAAAGCCGCGAAACCCTCGCATTATTAGAAGCAAACAATATTCAAGCGGAAGTCGAGCTATATTTACAACAATCTTATTCGCTCGACGAATTACGCGCGCTTGCGCAAAAATTGCAACTGAGCGATATTCGCCAAATGATGCGTTGCAAAGACGAACTTTATAAAACCCTCGGATTGGATGATCCGGCATTAAACGAAGAACAATTATTACAAGCCATCGCCGATCACTCCGCGTTGTTGGAACGCCCGATTGTCGTCAACGGCGATCGCGCCAAAATCGGTCGTCCGCCGGAAAGTGTTTTAGCAATTCTATAATTTGGTTTATAATAACGCCCGCCTTAACGGGCGTTTATTTTATAATTTATAAATAGAGGATAATATGAAAAAATCAAGCCGAAAAACCTTGCCGAGCGCAGCATTGCCGACGCAAGATCAAGTCGTTTATCGACACAATCGCGGTGTTATCAAAGACAATGCCGTCCACGCCTTATTACACGATCGTCTCTTTCGTCAACGAATCGAGAAAAAACGGAAAGGAAAAGGCAGCTATCAACGCAAAGCGAAACACGCAGGGAAAATTTTCGAAAACCCGATTATCAAATTTTTGATTGCAAAGATTTTATAATCGGGTTTTTATTAAATAATGCAAACAACAGAGGAAATATTATGACTACTCAAACAGAAATCTTATTTAGTAATAATTGGAACGTGCGCATCAGCGATCCGGGCGAAGAAGGCGCCACCAGCCATTTTTTTGAAAAAATTTACATTACCTTGGAAGCACATATTAACGGTCAACAAATTAGCTATGAATTTACCCGTAAAGTAGAAGATCAAGTCAAAATCAACCGCACTTTCACCAATTTACACGAATTATTCAAATTCTTAGGCGACTATCTGGATCCGGTTTCACTTGGCTTTTTAGGTATTAAAATCGGCAACCTCGGCGTAAAAGCCTAAATTCCATACAAAAAGAGCGGTGAAAAATCACCGCTCTTTTGTTTTCACCATTCGATTAACGAACTACTTTTTTGCTTTTTCCGCGAATACCTTGTAGCAAATAACCGATGAGCAAGCCGGCGGCGGCGAAAGGCAGCCATTCCATCGAATAAGATTTAAGCGGCAGCTGTTCGATAAATTCGATTTTTCCGACGCCGATTACTGATAAAATCGCCACCGTGGAAACCAATCCCAAAGACAAACGATGCGCCAATAACGGCAACGGCATAAATAAATTGATCAACAATAATAAAATCACCGTCATTGAGATTGGATATAACACCAACAATACCGGCAATGACGTACTAATTACTTCTTTCAAACCTAAGTTTGCGATAGCAAAACTGATCACGCAAAACAAGATGACATAGGTTTTATAGGAAATACGCGGAAAGATTTCGTTAAAATATTCGCTAACGGAAACCGCCAAACCTACCGCGGTGGTTAAACAGGCAAGCGAGACGATTACGCCTAATAAAGTGCGTCCCAATTCGCCGAAGGTCAGCGCTGCGCTACTATTGAGAATATAAGTGCCCAGATCCTGATTTTTCTCACTCAGCTCAGTTAAGGTTTGCGCATCAATCGGTAAGTTATTCCCTACCCAACCAAGGGAAATATAAATCACTCCCAAAGCAACTGCAGCAACAACACCGGCAGCGATGGTTTGTTTTTGCAATGAAGAATCAACCGCACTTTTCGCTTTGATCGCATTAATCACAATCACCGAATAAGCGAGGGAGGCTAAAGCGTCCATCGTGAAATAGCCGTTAATAATGCCCTTAAAGAAATGGTTTTCACTTTCTGCCGGTGCCGTTACCGCTGTATTACCGCTTAACAAAAAGGAGGCTCGCAGCACAAGGGCGATAATGGTAAGTAACAAAATCGGCGTTAAAATCGCACCTATGCGATCCACCATTTTCGACGGATTTAAACTTAGCCAAAGGGTTACACCGAAATAAATTAAACAAAAAATAAACTTCGACAAAACCCCCGGTTCACCAACGAAAGGAACAATCGCAATTTCATACGCGGTTGCACCGGTACGCGGACCGGCGAAAAACGGTCCAATCGCCAAATAAATCGCGATTAAGAAAATCAAGGAAAAAAGCGGGTGAATTTGTTTTAATGCCTCTTTATAGCCACCGTTATAAAAGGCACTGACAATAATCCCCAACAATGGTAAACCAACACCGGTTAAAACAAAGCCGGTAATCGAAAGCCAAAATGCCGAGCCACTTTCAAAGCCTAATTTAGGCGGAAAAATTAAATTTCCCGCGCCAAAGAAAATGGCAAATAGCATAAAACCAACAACAAAAATATTCTTACTCATTGTTAATCCCGTTTATTTCTTCCAATTTTTTAGTGCGTCGGCAAAAGCATTGCCCATTGCGCCGTTATGCCGTTCGCGCGGCGCCGATTGACGCGTTTTTGCCGACAAAGTGCGGTTATTTTTTTCTTTATTTTCCGTCGGACGTTCATCCAAGCGCATTGTCAAAGCAATACGTTTGCGCGCGACATCCACGTCCAACACTTTGACTTTCACAATATCGCCGGTTTTCACCACTTGGTGCGGATCTTCCACGAATTTATCCGATAAAGAAGAAATATGCACCAAACCGTCCTGATGAACGCCGATATCCACAAAGGCGCCGAAATTGGTCACGTTCGTGATTGTGCCCTCCAGAATCATTCCGGCTTTTAAATCACTAATTTCTTCCACATCGTCGGTAAACACAGCGGTTTTAAATTCACCGCGCGGATCGCGCCCCGGTTTTTCGAGCTCTTTAAAAATATCCAACACCGTCGGCAAACCGAATTGTTCGTCGATAAAACGTTTCGCATCTAATTGGCGCAGCGCACTCGCATTGCCCATTAAATCTTGCACGGATTGTTCGGTCGCTTGCAGAATTTTTTCCACAATCGGATAAGCTTCCGGATGAACGCCTGAAGCATCGAGCGGATTTTTACCCTGCGCGATACGCATAAATCCGGCGCACTGTTCGAACGCTTTCGGCCCTAAGCGCGGCACGTTTTTCAGCTGTTCGCGACTGTCGAAACGCCCGTTTTCATCACGATAGGCAACGATATTTTGCGCCAAAGTTTTACTCATTCCCGCCACGCGCGCTAATAAAGCCACGGACGCCGTATTCAAATCGACCCCCACGGCATTTACGCAATCTTCCACCACGGCATCCAATTTACGCGCCAACTGAGTTTGATTTACATCGTGTTGATATTGCCCGACGCCGATGGCTTTCGGTTCGATTTTCACTAATTCCGCTAATGGATCCTGCAAGCGTCGCGCGATAGACACCGCACCGCGCAACGACACATCTAATTGCGGAAATTCTTGCGCCGCTAATTCGGAAGCGGAATACACCGACGCACCGGCTTCGCTTACCACCACGGTTTGCGGTTTATTGTCCGGAATTTGCTTAATCACTTCTTTGGCGAACCGTTCCGTTTCGCGCGATGCCGTACCGTTGCCGATAGCGATTAATTCCACATTATGTTGCTTAATTAATTGATAAATCGCCAATCCCGCGCGATCTTCCTGTCCGGTATGCGGATAAATCGTCTCCGTCGCCAATAATTTTCCCGTGTTATCCACCACGGCGACTTTTACGCCGGTACGCAAGCCCGGATCCAAACCCATTGTATTTTTCGCTCCCGCCGGCGCCGCCATTAAAAGTGCGGTCAAATTACGCGCAAAAACATTAATAGCTTCGTCTTCCGCTTTTTCGCGCAAGGCGCTCATCAATTCCGTTTCCAAATGCAACGACACTTTGCTCCGCCACGTCCAGCTAATCACTTGCTCGCGCCATTTGTCCGCCGGTTGTTGATTAAAACGCACGCCCAAATGTTCGCGAATAATTTCTTCGCAATAACTTTGTCGCGCACCTTCTTCTTGTTCCGGATCCGCATTTAGCGTCAGTTGTAGAATCCCTTCGTTACGCCCGCGAAACATCGCCAAGGCACGGTGAGAAGGTACATTACGCAATAATTCTTGATGATCAAAATAATCTTGGAATTTAGCACCTTCTTGTTCTTTGCCTTCGCAAACTTTAGAAATTAACACCGCACTTTGTTGTAAATAGCGGCGAACTTTCGCCAATAATTGCGCATCTTCGGCGAAACGTTCCATAAAAATATATCTTGCGCCGTCCAACGCGGATTTTGCGTCGGCGACACCTTTTTCCGCATCGATATAAGCCCGCGCTTCTTGCTCCGGATCACGACTCGGATCGTTCCACAAGGTTTCCGCCAAAGGTTCCAAACCCGCTTCAATCGCGATTTGACCTTTGGTTCGGCGTTTCGGTTTATAAGGCAAATATAAATCTTCCAATTCGGTTTTACTTTGCGTCGCCAATAATTGCGTGCGCAAGTCATCTGTCAATTTGCCTTGTTCTTCAATGGATTTCAAAATAGTTTGGCGGCGATCTTCCAATTCGCGCAAATAAACCAAACGCGTTTCGAAATGGCGCAGTTGGGTATCGTCCAAACCACCGGTGACTTCTTTACGATAACGCGCGATAAACGGAATCGTATTCCCTTCGTCAAGCAAGCGAATCGCCGCCAAAATTTGTTCCGCCCGAACCGATAATTCGGCGGCAATAATTTGAGAAAGTTGTTGATTTAGCATTGTTATAATTATCTTTTATGTTTTGGGGCACGCCGTCTAATAAAATGAGACGACGTATTGCCTTGAACGGGAAAAGTTATCCCTACCCGATTAAATTATCCGCCGGAAACGGCGGGGTTTTTATCATTAAGATGAATTTCGATGAAGTAAAAATTCGATATAGGATACTGTTTTTATACATAACGCTCAAATATTTCTTGGGCAATTCACTAAATTCGCGCGAATTTTGCGAGGTATGTTACAATTTATTCAAAATCCTTACGCAATATTATGTTATGTCTAAATCAAATTATATTACTCGCTCGGGCTGGAACGCCTTGGATCAAGAATTAAAATTTCTCTGGAAAGAAGAACGACCGAAAGTCACCCAAGCGGTGTCCGACGCCGCCGCGCTGGGCGATCGCAGTGAAAATGCGGAATACATTTACGGTAAGCGCCGTTTGCGCGAAATCGACCGCCGTGTGCGTTTTCTGAGTAAGCGCTTAGAAGTGTTGCAAATCGTCGATTACAATCCGAAACAAGAAGGCAAGGTGTTTTTCGGCGCGTGGGTGGAGTTGGAAAACGAAGACGGCGAACAAAAACAATATCGTATCGTTGGTTGCGATGAGTTCGATCCGGCGAAAAATTGGATTTCTATCGACAGCCCCGTCGCCCGCGCCTTAATCGGCAAACAAGTAGATGATGAAGTCAAGGTTTCCGCGCCGTCAGGACGTTTAACCTTATTTATCAATCGTATTTGGTATGAAAAATAACAAAGCGAAACGCCATAAAGAAAAAGTGCGGTCGATTTTTGAAAAATTTCGACCGCACTTTTGTGATTCTATCGAACAAGAAAATAAGTTATTCGATGCATCCCTTATTTCGGCTCGCCGATAGGCAATAGGGTACGACCGAAGCTTTCATTAATAATTTCCGCCGCGGCTAAATAAAACGCCAACAATGCGGTCAATAAACCGAAGTTACCGCCGATATGCGTAATCGTGTGATTTTCCGTAAAATCGCCCGCCGCCAATAAATAGAAAGTAATGGTGAGCGAAAGGAAAATGGCTTGCAACGCGCGCGCTTTCGGCAACGTGCCGATAAACATCATTAACGTGAAAGTTCCCCAAACCGTTAAATACCAGCCGACAAATTGCGCACCGACGCCTTGTGCGAAGAAAATTTTAAACAGCGCGAAAGACCACCAAAATGCACCGTAGCTGGTGAACGCCGTGAATCCGAAGGTATTGCCTTTTTTGAATTCGAACATTCCGGCAATCATTTGCGCCGTGCCGCCGAACGCCAATCCCATCGCTAAAACAAGCCCGACGTTTTCACCGCCGAACGTGCCGTTATTAATTAAGCTGAGCAACCAAGTGGTTAATGCGAATCCGCATAAACCTAACGGGCCCGGATTTGCGTAATTATTTGTGGATGATGACATAAAATTTCCTTAAAAATGTATAAAAAAAGCGCGTTAGTATGACCGAAATCGATCAAGAAAAAAAGTCTTATGGAAAAAATAATTTCGGCGCAAAAGTTTGTTAAGCATAAGTTAAATATTTATAAAATAAGATTTTTTCAATTTTTTGATCCAGATCACACTTTATTCGGTTTAGTCGAAATTAAACGGGAATTTCTTCCTTCAAGTGAGTATAATTTTAGCCAGAAAAATTTTGTCAATTTTATAAACTTTAGGAGAAATCATTATGAGTAACACTGTTGAAAATGCAGTCAGCCCAGCTCAAGCGGAAGTTAATGCGCTTGTTGAAAAAGGTTTGGTAGCGTTAGAAGAATTTCGTCAACTTAACCAAGAACAAGTGAACTACATCGTTGCGAAAGCCTCTGTTGCTGCACTTGATCAACACGGCGTTTTAGCAATGCACGCTTACGAAGAAACCGGTCGCGGCGTGTTTGAAGATAAAGCGACGAAAAACTTATTCGCTTGTGAATATGTTGTAAACAATATGCGCAATTTGAAAACCGTCGGCGTAATCAGTGAAGATGATGTCACCGGTATCACTGAAATCGCAGATCCGGTGGGTGTCGTTTGTGGTATTACACCAACCACCAACCCGACTTCTACCGCAATTTTCAAATCTCTTATCGCATTAAAAACTCGTAACCCAATCGTCTTTGCTTTCCACCCTTCCGCACAACAATCTTCCGCTCACGCGGCTCGCGTGGTTTATGAAGCAGCAGTTGCAGCAGGTGCACCGAAAAACTGTATTCAATGGATCGAACATCCGTCTATGGAAGGTACTGCGGCATTAATGAAACACCCAGGTATCGCAACTATCTTGGCAACCGGCGGTAACGCAATGGTGGAAGCGGCATATTCTTGCGGTAAACCGGCTCTTGGCGTAGGGGCAGGTAACGTTCCGGCTTATGTGGAAAAAACTGCAGATATCAAACAAGCAACCCACGATATCGTGATGTCAAAATCTTTCGATAACGGTATGATCTGTGCGTCCGAACAAGCGGCTATCGTGGATGCGGAAGTATATGACGAATTTGTTGCCGAAATGAAATCTTACGGCGTGTATTTCGTCAACAAAAAAGAAAAAGCAATGCTTGAAGAATTCATCTTCGGCGCGAAAGCCAACAGCGCAAACTGCGCGGGCGCGAAATTAAATCCGAACGTGGTCGGTAAACCGGCAGCGTGGATTGCGGAACAAGCAGGTTTCAGCGTACCGGAAAAAACCAATATTTTAGCGGCGGAATGTAAAGAAGTCGGCGTAAAAGAGCCGTTAACCCGCGAAAAATTATCTCCGGTTTTAGCGATTTTGAAATCCAACTCCACCGAAGAAGGTTTCGAACTTTCCGAAGCAATGGTGAACTTCCACGGTTTAGGTCACTCCGCGGCGATTCACACTAAAGATGCGAACCTTGCGAAACAATACGGCGAACGCGTGAAAGCGATTCGTGTAATTTGGAACTCGCCTTCAACTTTCGGTGGTATCGGTGACGTTTATAACTCTTTCCTTCCTTCCTTGACTTTAGGTTGCGGTTCTTACGGTAAAAACTCCGTAGGTAACAACGTAAGTGCGGTCAATTTATTAAATATTAAACGTGTGGGAAGACGGAGAAATAATATGCAATGGTTTAAAGTGCCTTCAAAAATCTACTTTGAGCGTGACTCAATTCAATATTTACAATCAATGAAAGGTATGGAACGCGTGGTAATCGTTACCGACCGTACTATGGTGGATTTAGGTTTCGTAGAAAAAATCGCGAAACAAATCACTGCACGCGGCAACCACGTCACTTACCAATTATTCGCTGACGTTGAGCCGGATCCAAGTATCGAAACCGTTCGTCGCGGTGTAGATCTTATCCGTAACTACAAACCGGATACCATCATCGCATTAGGCGGCGGTTCATCAATGGACGCTGCGAAAGTAATGTGGTTATTCTACGAACAACCTGAAGTGGATTTCCGTGACTTAGTACAAAAATTTATGGATATTCGTAAACGCGCGTTCAAATTCCCGCAATTAGGTCGTAAAGCACGTTTCGTAGGTATTCCGACAACTTCCGGTACCGGTTCTGAAGTGACTCCGTTTGCAGTTATCACCGAAGGCGATAAAAAATATCCTATCGCGGACTACTCATTAACTCCGACCGTAGCAATCGTTGATCCGGCATTAGTAATGACCGTACCTGCACACGTTGCGGCGGATACCGGTTTAGACGTGTTAACGCACGCTACTGAAGCTTATGTTTCCGTGTTAGCGAATGACTTTACCGACGGTTTAGCGTTACAAGCAATCAAACTTGTGTTTGAAAACTTGGAAAAATCCGTGAAAGAAAAAGACGAACACGCACGCGAAAAAATGCACAATGCGTCCACAATGGCAGGTATGGCATTTGCCAATGCGTTCTTGGGTATGAACCACTCGCTTGCGCACAAAATCGGTGGTCGTTTCCATACTCCGCACGGTCGTACAAATGCGATTTTAATGCCGCACGTTATTCGTTATAACGGTACTCGTCCGCAAAAAACTGCGACTTGGCCGAAATATAACTACTACAAAGCGGATGTGAAATATCAAGAAATCGCGCGTATGTTAGGCTTGCCTTGCGCAACTCCTGAAGAAGGCGTGAAATCTTTCGCACAAGCTTGTTACGACTTAGCAATTAAAGTCGGTATCAAAATGTCCTTCAAAGAACAAGGTATCGACGAACAAACTTGGATGGACGCACGTCGCGATGTCGCATTACTTGCCTTCGAAGACCAATGTTCACCGGCAAACCCACGTTTACCGCTTGTTGAAGATATGGAAACCATCTTAACCAACGTTTACTACGGTTACGATGCAAGTAAATATTAATCGGTAAAACTTGCTGAAATTTAACCGCACTTTAGCGTCTTAATCCGGCGTTAAAGTGCGGTTCTTTTTTGCAGAAAAAAACCGAAACACGCTCGGCATTTCGGTTTAATGATGTTTTTAATGATATTTATTGATGGCAACTTTCGCACGCCGCGCTAAACATCCAGATCAATTTTTCTTGCTCTTTAATGTAATCGCTCATTTGCGAAGCCGTACCTTCGTCATCCGCTTCGCCGGCAATGGCTAAAATGTCTCGTTGTTGTTTCAACAAAGTTTTAAAGCCGCTTAACGTTCCGCTTAAACATTCTTGCGCAGAGGTCGCACCAACGTGTTCTTTAATTAACGATTTGGTTAAATAATCGCTGAATGCGTTGCTCGGCGTATAACCCAAGGTTAAAATTCGTTCGGCGATTTCATCCACTTTAATCACCAAATCATCGTAAATTTCCTCGAATTTCGCGTGTAATTCAAAGAAATTAACGCCTTTAATGTTCCAATGATAACCGCGCACATTCATATAAAACACTTGATATGTTGCCAATAAATTATTTAATTCCACCGCCAATTTTTCTGCGGAACCGCGATTTAAACCGATAGTATTTGTTGTCATTTTCTTTCTCCTTCTGTGTTTTGTTGAGATAAGAATACGTCAAAATAACCTACAAATAAAATGGGTATAAATGATAGATTTGATAGAATAAAACAATTAATAATTAAATTTTAATAGATTTCACTTTCAATCCAATTTCTTAATAACTGTTCGCCAAACTCGGAAATATAGGATTCGGGATGAAATTGCACGCCGTAAATCGGCAAAGTGCGGTGTTGCATTGCCATAATAATGCCCTCATCACAACGCGCGGTAATTTCCAGTTCGGCGGGAAAATCCTGTTCGGCGACCGCCCAAGAATGATAAAGCCCGATTTGAAATTGCGCCGGCAGCTGCGAAAACAGCACGGAATTCGACCGCACTTTAAGCATTCTTGCTTGCCCGTGTCGAACGGAAGGCAAATTATACAATTTCGCCGAAAAAAATTGGCACAACGTTTGATGCCCCAAACACACGCCTAAAATGGATTTTTGCCGGTAATTCTGCGCTAAAAAATCGAATAACTGCGGATAAGCGCTCGGCACATTCGGCCCGGGTGAAATCAATATGTGTGAAAATCCGTCCGCCGTCTCCGCTCGCAGATCTTCCGTATTCACTACACGAAACGGCACCTTTAAGCGTCGAATTAAATCAACCAAATTGTAAGTAAAGGAATCGTGATTATTGATAATCAGTAAATTTGTATTCATTTTTAGGATCAGTTTGAGCTAGAATGAGAAATCGGTTGATTATCTTACTAAATAACCCCTGACAATGCCATTTAATCACTTTATTCAACAAGCCAATTACTACGGAAAAAACCGCACGCCGTTTTTCTTTCTGATTGATTTTGAACGCCAAAAGCCTTTTATTTGCCCGCTCGAACAACTTGAAAACGGGCAAATTCTATTTAATATTCAAGGCAATACGAATTGCCGGTTTAACAATAAAACCTTCACAGCGCCTTCCGTGTCGGCTCGTCGCGCCGTCGCTTTTGCCGATTATGAGAAAGGTTTTAATCTTGTGCGCGAAGAATTGCAAAAGGGCAATTCTTATCTATTGAATTTAACCTATCCGACGGAGATCGAACTAAACGGTGACTTACAAGCAGTTTTTCACTGCACGGAAGCAAAATATAAGCTATTGTTTCATAATGAATTTATTTGTTTTTCGCCGGAAACTTTCGTGCGCATACAACAGAATAAAATTTTCACTTATCCGATGAAAGGCACAATTAATGCGGCGCTTGAAAACGCGGAACAGCAACTTCTCGATTCACAAAAAGAACAACGTGAGCATTACACAATCGTCGATTTAATGCGTAATGATCTGGCGATCGTGGCAAAAAATATTCGCGTGACCCGTTTTCGTTATGTTGAAACAATCCATACGGAAAATGGCGCAATTTTGCAGACAAGTTCGGAAATTTGTGGCGATCTTGAAACAAACTGGCAAGAAGGCATCGGTTCGATCTTAGCCGATTTATTACCGGCGGGTTCCATCAGCGGTGCGCCGAAAGAAAAAACCGTCGAAATCATTCAACGAGCTGAGCAGCAAGCACGCGGCTATTACACCGGCGTATTCGGAATTTTTAATGGCGAAAATTTAGACAGCGCCGTTGCCATTCGCTTTATCGAGCGACAAGGTGACAAACTATTTTTCCGCAGCGGCGGCGGGATCACGGTGCAAAGCGATGTGCACCAAGAATATCAAGAATTAATCGAAAAAGTTTATATACCCGACGGGAAACAGCGATGAATTACCCTTTATTCGAAACATTATGTATTGAGCGCGGTGTTCTGCACAATGCCCCCTTTCATCAAGCGCGTTATGCACAAAGCTTGCGGCGATTTTACGGCAAAAGTGCGGTGATTATTCACGATCTTTCCGAAATTATCAAAAATCATACCGCACTTTTTCAATCTATCGAAACGCCGATTATTCGTTGTCGTATCGACTATAACCGGTCGAATTATCAAATAAATTGTTTTCCCTATGAACGCAAAAATTATCTTAAGTTTCAACCGGTTATCTGCAATGACATTGACTACGGATTAAAATATGCCAATCGCGATATGCTCAACCGCCTGCTTGCACAAAAAGACGATTGCGACGAAATTATGATTATCAAACAAGGAAAAGTGACGGATTGCAGTATCGGCAATTTGGTGTTTCGACAAGGCTCGCAATGGTTCACGCCGGACAGCCCGCTGCTTGCCGGCACGCAACGCGCCAAATTGTTGGCGGAAAAGCGGATAAAAGAGCGGTCGATTTATGCGGAGAATTTAGCCGAATTTGACGAAATCCGTTTGATTAACGCGCTAAATCCTCTGCAAATCTAATCAAAAACGAGTAAAATATTCACACATTTAATCATTATAAGAGGGAATCTGATGACTACCATTATTCATACCAACAAGGCGCCGGCAGCGATCGGGCCTTATGTTCAAGCCGTTGATTTGGGCAATTTAGTTTTCACGTCGGGACAAATTCCGGTCAATCCGGCAACCGGCGACGTGCCGGCAGACATTACTGCACAAGCGCGCCAATCTTTAGAAAATATCAAAGCTATTATCGAACAAGCCGGATTACAGGTTGCCGATATTGTTAAAACAACGGTTTTCGTAAAAGATTTAAACCAATTCGCCGTAGTCAATGCGGAATACGAAAAGTTTTTTAAAGAAAATAATCATCCGAATTTTCCGGCGCGTTCTTGCGTAGAAGTTGCACGCTTGCCGAAAGATGTCGGCATTGAAATCGAAGCCATCGCGGTGCGCAAATAAAACGCAAGATCGACCGGAAGGTTGAAAGCCCGCCGTTTATGGCGGATAATTTAATTGAGGACAACACATAGCCCTCGCGCTTATGAGGTCTATGTGTTGAAACATTTTCGTCTTTTCAGAGGAATACAATGAAACCTTATCTAATTGCGCCGTCTATCCTTTCGGCGGATCTTGCCCGTTTGGGCAAAGACGTCGAAACCGTGCTGAAGTGCGGTGCGGATGTCATTCATTTTGATGTAATGGACAATCATTATGTGCCGAATCTGACTTTCGGTCCCGCCGTTTGCAAAGCTTTACGCGACTATGGCATTCAAGCACCTATTGACGTGCATTTAATGGTCAAACCGGTGGATCGCATTATTCCCGATTTCGCTAAAGCGGGCGCAACTTATATCACTTTTCATCCGGAAGCCAGCGAACATATCGACCGCACTTTACAGCTTATTCGCGATTGCGGTTGCAAGTCCGGCTTAGTGTTTAACCCCGCCACGCCGCTGAGTTATTTAGATTATGTGATGGATAAAGTGGACGTGATTTTATTGATGTCCGTCAACCCCGGTTTCGGCGGGCAATCCTTTATTCCGGCGACATTAGAGAAATTAAAACAAGCTCGCAAAATCATTGATGACAGCGGGTTGGATATTCGTTTGGAAGTGGACGGCGGCGTAAAAACCAATAATATCGCGAAAATTGCCGCTGCCGGTGCGGATATGTTTGTCGCCGGTTCGGCGATTTTCGATCAGCCGGATTATCAAAAAGTCATCGCGGAAATGCGTAACGAATTAGCGAAAGTACAAAAATAAGGAAATCAGATGTCACAATTTAAATTAATCGGTTTCGATTTGGACGGCACATTAGTCAATAGCTTGCCGGATCTCGCCTTATCGGTCAATTCCGCGCTAAAAGACGTGGGCTTACCGCAAGCGCCGGAAGAATTGGTATTAACTTGGATTGGTAACGGCGCGGATATTTTAAGCCAACGCGCAGCGGATTGGGCGACGGCGGAAAGCGGTCGAACCCTAACGGAAGAAGAATTTAAACATTTCAAACATCAATTCGGCATTTATTACGGCGAAAATCTTTGTAATATCAGTCGATTATATCCGAACGTTAAAGAAACCTTAGAACAATTAAAAGCCCGAGGCTATATTCTGGCAGTCGTCACCAATAAACCGACCAAACACGTTCAACCGGTTTTGGCAGCATTCGGTATCGATCATTTATTCAGCGAAATGCTCGGCGGACAATCGTTACCGCAAATCAAACCGCACCCTGCACCGCTTTACTATTTATGCGGTAAATTCGGTTTATGCCCAAGACAAGTTCTGTTTGTGGGCGATTCCAAAAACGATATTTTAGCCGCACATAATGCCGGTTGCGCCGCGGTGGGCTTAACTTACGGCTATAACTATAATATTCCGATCGCAGAGGCCAACCCTGACTGGGTATTCGACGATTTCGCACAAATTTTACACATTGTTTAACGTTTTAATAAGGAAAAGAAAATGAGCAAACCCATTGTATTCAGCGGTGTTCAGCCTTCCGGCGAACTGACTATCGGCAACTATTTAGGCGCGTTACGTCAGTGGGTGAAAATGCAAGATGATTATGAATGTCTCTTTTGTATCGTCGATCAACACGCTATTACCGTTCGCCAAGATCCGGAAAAATTGCACAAAGCGACGTTAGACGTATTGGCGCTATATTTAGCCTGCGGCATCGATCCGGAAAAAAGCACGATCTTTATTCAATCGCACGTTCCGGAACACGCACAGTTGGCGTGGGTATTAAACTGCTACACCTATTTCGGCGAAATGGGACGAATGACCCAATTCAAAGACAAATCCGCTCGCCACGCGGAAAATGTGAACGTCGGCTTATTTACTTATCCGGTGTTAATGGCGGCCGACATTTTACTTTATCAAGCCAATCAAGTGCCGGTCGGCGAAGACCAAAAACAACATTTGGAAATCACACGCGACATCGCACAACGATTCAATGCCATTTACGGATCGCTGTTCACCATTCCGGAAGTCTTTATTCCGAAAGCCGGCGCGCGCGTAATGTCCCTATTGGAGCCGGAGAAAAAAATGTCGAAATCCGATGAAAATCGTAACAACGTCATCGGTTTATTAGAAGATCCGAAAGCGGTTGCGAAAAAAATCAAACGCGCCGTCACCGATTCCGACGAGCCGCCGGTCATTCGTTACGATGTACAAAACAAAGCCGGCGTATCGAATCTATTAGACATTCTTGCCGGCGTCACAGGCAAATCCGTCGCCGAATTGGAAGCGGAATTCGAAGGAAAAATGTACGGTCATTTGAAAGGTGCGGTTGCCGATGAAGTTTCCGCAATGCTCACCGCCTTGCAAGAACGTTATTATCGTTTCCGTCAAGACGAAGCCTTATTACAACGCATCGCGCAAGAAGGCGCACAAAAAGCGCAACAACGCGCCAAAGCTACATTAGATGCCGTATATAAAGCGGTGGGATTTGTCGCACGTTAAAAAATCTCCCAAAAACAACCGCACTTTTAACACGAACAAACGGGTGAAAAGTGCGGTTTCTTTTTTGCGATTTTCCAAATGTCTCCGCCTCTCCGCCAAAAGAGACACGGAACTAATTCCGTCGAAAAGGTTCTAATAATCCATAGAATTCGATTTTTTATGTAAGGAACACCTAATGAAACTACTAAAAATTCTGCTCGTCAGCTTATTCGCGTTGCCTAGCGCTTGGGCGAATATTAATACGAATATCAAATACAGCTCAAATTATTTAATGCCCGCTTACGTCCAATTTAAAGCGGACGGTCAGCAATACAACGTCAACGCGCAAATCAATATCCCGCTGTACAACATCAAATTCAAGTCCGGCGGAACACAAGGAACCAAACAGTTCAATATGCAAACTTATCAAGACACCCGCAATGATAAAGTGTATGCAAAAGCCAACATTAAAGGCAGCGCAATCGAATACGGCAAAGTAAAAAGCGGCTTAAAAACCGAACCGATGACAATGCCAACATTCGATTTATTTACCGTCGCGTTTCAACTCAGCTATTTTGATAAACTGCCGCAAAATTTCCAAATCACCAACGGCAAAAAACTTTACCCGATGACCAATGTTTTCGTGAAAAAAAGCGAAAGAACGCTCAAAGACAATAATCGCAATGTCACGGAAATCACCTACCAATTCCAAACCGGCGAAAAAGCCTTCGTAGTGAAAAAATACCTCGGCGAACAATTCCCCCGCTTTATATCCTACGATAAAGACGGCGATCATTATGAATTGACGTTTAGTGAGTTTGTGAAGTGAAAAAATCAGGCAGGAAAGTGCGGTAAAATTTAAAAGTGTTTTTATAAAAAGCGGACGGTTGTCCGCTTTTTTAGTTTATTCAATTAACCACTTATCTACGAGTTCTTGTGTTGTTTCTTTGTGTACCCACATACTGTCAAACTCCGGTGGTGGGAATTTGCTGTGGTTGTAACCGACGAATTCGCGGAAGTCGAATACGGCGTGCGGGTAGCCGTTAATTAGGAGGAAGGCTTTGTAGCCGTCTTCAGACCACGCGATTTGTAATTGGCGCGGTTCTTTTAGAGTGTTTTCCTGAATATCGCTTTTGTTGTAAACAAATAGACTGTCAACTACCGGTTGGGCGCTTTGGTGGAGATCCATTGCGTAGAAATAGCCGGTTTCGCCGTCGTCTTCAAAAATGACGACGAGGTGTTCGTGTTGGGTTGAATGCGCGCCGCTGCGATAAGGTTGACCGATGAGTAGTTGATCGGTTAATACGGAATATAACATTGTTTCCTCTTGCTTATTATTCAGTTTTCTTCGGTATGTAAATTTCTTCGTTATTTTAGCATTATCGATTAAGATTTTTGTTGTTTCTTTATATCGGAAGAAAAAAAGCCGCTCGAAAGAGCGGCTAGTATTTTAGATTTTTTGCGAATAATTAGGCTTGACCTTTAACCGCTTTTAATCCTAAGAACGGTGCTTTTTCACCTAGTGCTTCTTCGATACGGATTAATTGGTTGTATTTCGCAATACGGTCAGAACGGCTCATAGAACCGGTTTTGATTTGACCTGCTGCTGTACCGACCGCTAAATCCGCGATAGTTGCATCTTCGGTTTCACCTGAACGGTGAGAGATTACTGCGGTATAACCGGCAGCTTTCGCCATACGAATCGCAGCCAATGTTTCAGTTAATGAACCGATTTGGTTGAATTTGATTAAGATTGAGTTTGCGATACCTTTTTCGATACCTTCTTTCAAGATTTTGGTGTTAGTTACGAATAGGTCGTCACCGACTAATTGAACACGATCACCTAATACTTTAGTTTGGTATGCAAAACCTTCCCAGTCTGACTCATCTTGACCGTCTTCGATAGAAACGATTGGGTATTCTTTTGTCAAACCTTCTAGGTAGTGAGTAAATTCTTGAGAAGTGAATGATTTACCTTCACCTTTCATTTCATATAAGCCGTTTTCTTTGTTGTAGAACTCGGAAGATGCGCAGTCCATTGCCAAAGTAACGTCTTTACCTAATACATAACCCGCTTTTTCAACCGCTTCTTTGATACAAGCTAATGCAGCTGCGTTAGATTCTAGGTTAGGTGCAAAACCACCTTCATCACCAACCGCTGTGCTTAAACCTTTAGATTTTAATACTTTCGCTAAGTTATGGAACACTTCCGCACCGATGCGTAATGCTTCGCGTAAAGTTTTTGCGCCGACCGGTTGAATCATAAATTCTTGGATGTCAACGTTGTTGTCTGCGTGTTCACCACCGTTGATGATGTTCATCATCGGTAACGGCATAGAGTAAAGACCGGAAGTACCGTTAAGATCAGAGATCCATTCGTAAAGCGGTTTGCCTTGTGCTGCAGCGGCTGCTTTCGCATTTGCTAAAGATACCGCTAAGATTGCGTTCGCACCGAAGTTGGATTTGTTTTCGGTACCGTCTAAATCGATCATAATTTGGTCGATTTCTTCTTGTTTAGTCGCATCTTTACCTAAAATAGCGTCAGCGATAGGACCATTAACTGCGGCAACCGCTTTCAATACGCCTTTACCTAAGAAACGTGCTTTGTCGCCGTCGCGTAATTCCAACGCTTCGCGAGAACCGGTTGAAGCACCTGACGGAGCGGCTGCAAGACCTACAAAGCCGCCTTCAAGATGAACTTCCGCTTCAACAGTCGGATTACCGCGTGAGTCAATGATTTCACGACCGATTACTTTAACGATTTTTGCCATTTTTGTTTTCCTCTTTAAGTTAATTCAAACGAATTCTTTTAAACGGACAATATACTAAAGCGTTTTTTGCCGTTTGTCTTGCTAAAAATCACGCTTATTTGATCAAAACACAAGTTTTAGCTTATTTTTTCTGATTTTCTTTCGCCGCTTTGACAAAGCCTGCAAATAACGGATGTCCGTCACGCGGCGTCGAGGTAAATTCCGGGTGGAATTGACAAGCGACAAACCAAGGATGATTCGGCACTTCGATAATTTCCACCAATTTTTTATCCGCAGATAAACCGGTAACTTTTAAGCCGGCTTTTTCGATTTGCGGTAACAAGACGTTATTCACTTCATATCGGTGACGATGACGTTCTTCAATGGTTTCCGCGCCGTAAAGTTGACGTGCAAGGCTGCCTTCCGCCAAATGACATTGTTGCGCACCAAGACGCATTGTTCCGCCGAGATCGGATTTATCGGTACGCGTTTCGATATTTCCGTCCGCATCTTGCCATTCGGTGATCAAGCCGATAACCGGTTGTGGGCAATCTTTATCAAATTCGGAGGAATTGGCTTTTTCCATACCGGCGACGTGACGCGCATATTCGATCAACGCCACTTGCATCCCTAAGCAAATGCCCAAATACGGAATGTTGTTTTCGCGCGCATATTGCGCGGTTAAAATTTTGCCTTCAACACCGCGATAACCGAATCCGCCCGGCACTAAAATGCCGTCCAAGCCTTTAAGAATATCCGTGCCTTTATTTTCCACATCTTGCGAATCGATATATTTAATGTGCACCGTTAAACGATTTTTTAATCCACCGTGCTTTAAGGCTTCATTCACGGATTTATACGCATCCGGCAATTCGGTGTATTTTCCGACCATACCGATAGTCACTTCGCCGGTCGGGTTGGCTTCTTGGTAAAGCACTTGTTCCCATTCGGACAAATCCGCTTCTTTACAATCTAAATGGAAGCGGTGACAAATAAATTCGTCCAAGCCTTGTGATTTTAATAACGCCGGAATTTGATAAATGGAATTCACATCTTTCAAAGAAATGACCGCTCTTTCCGGTACGTTACAGAACAAGGCGATTTTCGCACGTTCGTTCGGCGGAATCATACGATCGGAACGGCAAACCAAGACATCCGGTTGAATACCGATTGACAATAATTCTTTCACGGAATGTTGAGTCGGTTTGGTTTTCACTTCGCCCGCCGTCGGAATATACGGCACTAAGGTTAAATGCATAAAAATCGTGCGTTCACGACCCACTTGCACCGCTAATTGACGCAAGGCTTCAAGGAAAGGTAAGGACTCGATATCGCCGACCGTTCCGCCGACTTCAACAATCGCTACGTCGTGCCCCGCCGCGCCGTCAATCACGCGCGCTTTAATTTCGTTAGTGATATGCGGGATCACTTGAATGGTCGCGCCCAAGTAATCACCGCGACGTTCTTTACGCAATACTTCGGAATAAATTTTACCTGTCGTGAAGTTATTACGTTTTGTCATTTTAGTGCGGATAAAGCGCTCATAATGCCCTAAATCCAAATCCGTTTCCGCACCGTCTTGAGTAACAAAGACCTCACCGTGTTGAGTCGGACTCATTGTGCCCGGATCGACGTTAATATAAGGATCCAGCTTCATCATCGTCACATTGAGACCGCGCGCTTCTAAAATTGCCGCTAAAGACGCCGCAGCAATACCTTTACCAAGGGAAGAAACCACACCGCCCGTTACAAAAATATAATTGGTAGCCATACTAAACCTAACTTGTTGGGATAAAAGAAATGATAATAAAACAATAAGACGGGATGATAGTTTACAGTAAAGGGGGGGCGAACTCAATCGTTCGGCAGAGTATTTTTCTTTTTGCGCGAAAGTGCGGTGATTTTTTGCAATGTTTTTGCCGATAAAAAAGAAGGCTATTAATGCTAGCCTTCCAGTTTATTGATAAAGTATCCTTATGTAGGATGGGCTTTAGCCCATCATATTGAAATAATTATATTTTTTGATGGGCTAAAGCCCATCCTACACATAAAATACAATTTAAATCAGGTTTGTCATCAGTCTAGAAGGCTGTCAATGCCAACCTTCTTAAGTAATTTTTAGATTATGCTTAAATTAATGACTTGGTTCGCCTTCAATCGGCTTAATGCTTTCGTCAAACTCCGGCAGCGGTTTGTGTTCGCTGGCGATGTAAGAATAAATCACCGGCAAAACGAACAAGGTGAACAGCGTACCGATTGCCAAACCGGACACAATCACGATACCGATACTAAAGCGTGATACCGCACCGGCGCCGGAAGCGTACAATAACGGCACCAAGCCCGCGATCATCGCCGCCGTCGTCATCAGAATCGGACGTAACCGCACTTTTGCCGCGTGCATAATCGCTTCAATGCGCGTTTTGCCGTGGTTAAGTTGTTCTTCTTTCGCCACTTCGCACATTAAGATACCGTGTTTGGTAATCAAACCGACAAGCGTAATCAACCCGACTTCGGAATAAATGTTCAACGTCGTTCCCGCAATACCGAAGAATCCGAAGAAATTCAACGCGAATAAAGCGCCGCTCACGGCAAGCGGAACGGAGATCATAATCACGAACGGATCGCGCATCGATTCGAATTGAATCGCCAACACCAAGAAGATGATCACCACCGCAAGCGCAAAGGTCACCGCTAACGAATTACCTTCTTGTACCAACTGACGCGCTTCGCCTTTAAAGTCGTAGTTATAACCTTGCGGCAATTCTTTATCCGCCGTATCTTTTAGCCATTGCACCGCATCACCCGTACTGGTCGTCGGTGACGGCACGGCGCTGATAACCGCGGAATTCAACTGACTGAAACGCGGCAACGAACTCGGTTGCGCTTCTAAACTGACGGTTAATAAACTACTTAACGGCACGGCTTGCCCGTTGCTTGCTTGAACATAATAGTTATTCAAACTTTCCGGCGATAAACGATCTTTACGTTTTACCTGAGAAATTACTTTATACGCCCGACCGTCCAAATCCACGCGCGTAATAGTCGCAGCGGAAAGATAACTACCCAGCGTATTACTGATTTGGCTCATCGAAATGCCGTAAGAACCCGCTTTTTCTTTATCAATTTGAATTTTCATTTGCGCTGTGTCAAATTTCAAATCCAATGAGGTATAAACGAATTGTCCGGAAGTTTGCATTTTTTGCAAGAAATTACCGGCAACATTCGCCAAATCCTGATAATCGCCGGCTGTGCTGATTACAAAACCGATTGGCGGGCCTTGTTCTCCCGTATCAATTTCCGGAAACGAGAAACCACTGACAGAAATTTCTGGAATGGCTTTTGCTTGCGCGTTTAAATCCGCCAAAATCTGATTTTGTGAACGCGTGCGTTGGTTCCAATCTTTCAAGGTAATAATATTTAGCGATTGGTTAGTGCTCGGCGCACCGGAAATCACCATTGAGAATTGCACTTCGTCGGTATTTTTCAGAATTTGTTCATAAGATTTCATCGCCCCTTGAATATAATCGACGTTGACGTTCGACGGCGCCGTACCGATGGCAATAAAGGCACCTTTATCTTCCGCCGGCGTTAATTCGCTGGATAGCGAGTTAAACAACATCGGCAATGTAGCGAAAATCACTGCTGCAAACGCCAACATACATTTACGGTTCGCCATAATTAAACGCAACGCATATTCATAACCGCGATTGAGTTTACCTAAAGCACGCTCGATTAATTCTTCCAATTTGGACGGATTAGTGTGTGCTTTCAGTAATTTACTACTCATCATCGGTGATAAAGTCAACGCCACGATACCAGAAATAAACACCGCGCCGGCAAGTGTCAAAGCAAATTCTTTAAATAACGAACCGGTAATCCCGCTCATTAATGCCATCGGTGAGTACACGGCAACTAAGGCGATTGTCATCGAAATAACCGGCACGGCGATTTCACGCGTCCCGATAATTGCCGCTCTAAACGGCGTTTCGCCCAGTTTAATATGACGGTCAACGTTTTCCAACACTACGATCGCATCGTCCACCACCAACCCGATTGCCAGAATTAATGCCAGCAAGGTCATCAAGTTAATAGAGAAATCAAAAACTTGTAACAACATAATCACACCGATTAAGGAAATCGGAATCGTGATAACCGGAATTAAGATCGCACGGAACGAGCCGATAAACATCGTGATCACCACCAAAACAATCACTGTCGCTTCCAAAATGGTTTTCACCACTTCTTCAATGGAGCTGTTAATCGCAATAGTGCGGTCATATAAAATGTCGGTTTCCATACTGTCCGGCAAACTGCTTTTAATGTTTTCATACAGCGGACGCACGTTTTCAGCCACTGTTAACGGGTTTGCCGTCGAAGTCGGCTCAATCGCCAACACCACGGAATCGGAACCGTTCGCCACCGCTCGGCTGTCATCGGATTCTTTATTTAATTCCACATCGGCAATATCGCGCAAACGTACCAATTTATCACCGTCGGAGGCGACGATTAAATTGCGTAGCTGTTCAATGGTTGTCGTCGTGGTTTCGACTTTATTTTTGTAAACCGTAAAATAACCGTTGTCATTCCCTGCCGCCGTTTGGATATTATTTGACGACAACGCGGACATTACTTCCGGCGCGGACAGGTTTTGTGCCGCCATTTTTTGCGGATCCAACCAAATGCGCATCGCATATTGAGACGCACCGAAAATTTGAACTTTCGCCACCCCTTCAACGGTAAAGAACTGCGGTTTCACCACGCGTTCGATATAGTCCGTGACCTGACTGGCATCCAACTTATTGGAACGGAAACTGATATACATAATCCCCGAACCACCGGTGGAAGAGGTAATCGTCGGATCGTCGATCCCGCTTGGTAATTGCGAACGCACCGAGTTAACCTTCGCCAACACGTCCGCCAATGCCGCATTCGGATCCGTATTCAACTTCATTTTCACCGTAATGGAAGAAGAACTCGGACGGCTGGACGATGACATATAGTCGATATTATCCGCTTGCGCAATGGCTTCTTCCAATTTCGAGGTAACGAACGCCTGAATCAATCCGGCGTCCGCCCCCGCGTAAGTGGTGCTGACGCTAATAACCGTCGTCGTCATTTTAGGATATTCACGCACCGTCAGTTTCGCGATCGCTTGTAAACCGAGAATAATGATTAACAAGCTGATGGAAACCGCCAAAATCGGGCGACGAATAAATATATCTGTAAATTTCATTCGTAGTTTTCCTAATTAAAGATTGGTTTTCTTCGCCGGCTGTTGCGTACCCACGCCTTCTTTATCCGCAACAATCACCAAACTGCCGTTACTGAGGTTTTGCTGCCCGCCGGTGACAATCATATCGCCGACTTTAATATCGTCACCTTTCATTTGCGCATAGATGCCTTGGCGATCTTTGGTAAACACGGTAATTTGTTTCGCGCGATAAACTTTATCCATTTTGTCTTTATGCGGGAATTTATCGTTGCCGACTAATTTTTCTTTATCTTCATCGGAAAGTGCGGTCAAAACATAGGCACTTTCGCCGTACATATTATAGCTGACCGCTACTTGCGGAATCACAATCTGATTATTTTCCGTCGGCAATGCAATGCGCAAACGAGTAAACATTCCGGATAACAATTTACGTCCGTCTTCCGCATCAAAGGTCGCTTGCAAATCGATCAAGCCGGTGGAAGAACTGATCGCCGGTTCCATTGCGGTAATTTTTGCCGCAAAAGTCTCGCCTAAACGCGCGTCGGCGGTCGCCGTGACTTTTTGTCCGACGAATAAACGTTCCAAATCGTTTTGGGCAATCGAGAAATCCACTTTCATTAAACTGGTATCTTCAACCCGCACGATTTCCGTTCCGGTGGTGACATATTGACCGACATTAACTTTCACAATACCCGCATTTCCGTCGAAAGGCGCCACGATTTGACGACGTTCAATCGTGGATTTCAACGCTTCGATATCCGCCAACAGCGCATCATAACTCGCCTTGGCGTTATCCAATTCTTGTTGTGAAACACTGTTGGTTTTATACAGCGCCGCATAACGTTGATAAGTTTGTCGAGTTGAAGATAATTTCGCCTCGGACGCTTTTAAATTCGCTTTCTCGACGGAACTGTCCAATTCCACCAACAAATCGCCTTTTTTCACGTTTTGTCCGGATTGCACCAACACCTGAGAAACCGTACCGGAAACCTGCGCGCTTAACATCGCACCTTGATTCGGACGCACTAAACCCGTGGTTTCAATCACCGGTGTCCACTGCTTCGCTTCCACCTTCATCGCCGTTACAGGATTCGCCGTTTCCGGCAAACTCGCCATATATTTGCCGATACCGATACCTTTAAAAATATTGGCGGCAATCATTCCGATAAAAATCAAAACCACCACGCCCAACACGACTTTCATCAAAAAAAGATGAGAACGCTTCGGTTTTGTTAATTGAGTTGATTGACTCATAAAAAACTCCTAGAAAACATATCGCTTTAAATAAAAAATTACTTTTGAATCGCCCGCCAAGTGCGAGCGATGACATCTTCCAACATTTCATCGGACAGTTGTTGCTTGAAAAAATGGCAATCAACGGATAAATGCACCGCACTTTTCAAGCCCAATGAAAATAAAATATGACTCGGCAAATCACAGATCACCTGATCTTTGATCGCATTTTGACAAAACCGGTTCCAATAACTTTGCGGCTCCAATTCCATACAAACTTCATAAAAGTGCGGTAAAGATTGATACTGATTCAAATTCACCACAATCATCGGATTATCTTTTAAAAACAACCAGATATTCCACCAAATTTGTCGGTATTGCTCAAAATAAGGGCGAGTTTCGTCACGGTTTCGCTCAATCGCTTGGGTAAACTGAGAAAACACATATTGGGCGAATTGCATCAGCAATTCGTCTTTATTTTTAAAATAAATATAAATTGTTCCTGCGGAAATATTCGCCGCTCGAGCGATTTTGTGCATCGAAAGATTATGCAATCCTCCTTCCGCCATTAATCGCTCGGTCGCAGCAAAAATCTGCGCAGTCATATCAAGTTCTGATTGACGCATAGTAGAAAATAAAAAAATTGGAAAAAAGAGAGAACAAACAGCGTTTTTAGGGACTGAATGAACGTTCGTTCATTTTAATGAAATTTTGTCTTAACGCAAGCGATAAATACAAGATTGTGTAAAAACAAACCTCACGCCAAAAAACAACGAGCCGCAAAGGCGGCTCGATATGTTATTGATTGCGCGGGTCAATAAGTTTAATTTGATCAGGTTGTCTCACCTCTAAATAACCCGAATCACCACTTAATGTGTCGCTATTAATATAACTTTGTGATAGCGATTAATCACAAAACCACTACATCCCAATCACCACACAAGTGCCGACGGATTTAGCGCGTTCTAAGGCGGAATTTGCAGCGGCGCGATCACCTATCGGGCCGATTACTACGCGGTTCCAATCCGCGCTGGAATTGATTCGAGCATTAAAGCCTGCCATAGCCAAACGCGCTTGCATATTTTCCGCTTGTTCTTTATTTTTGAATGCACCGCATTGTAAGCCGAATTTTTTCTCGCCTGCAGAACTTTGTGCGGTTTCAGTTTTTTTCACCGCTTGCGCTTGTTCCGTCGTTTTTTTCGTTTCGACTTTTTTATTTTCCGCTGCTGCAGCCGGTTTAGTATTTTCCGTTTTCACTTCCGCCGGTTTAGCTTCTACGGTTTTTACTTCGCTCGGTTTTGTCGCGGTCGGTTTATTTTCAACCGTTTTTTCAACATTCGGTTTCGCTTCCGTCGCTTTTACGGTTTGTTGCTGCGCGGCGGTTTCTTCCGCTTTTTTACGTTCTTCTGCTTGTTTTGCTCGTGCAAGTTCGGCTTCTTTTTGTTCTTTTTCCATTTGCAACAGCACTTTTTTCTGTTCTTCGGTTAAGCGCATATTTTTTTCTAAGGATTGCGGATCATTATCCACCGGCACGGTGCGCGTTTCCAAGGCTTTAATATAGCTCCAAACTTCTTCCGGCGGTGTCGGTAACACGCTTTTCGGCTGCGTTTTTTCTTGCGGTGCGGCGACCGGCATCGTTTCGGAAGATTTTTCTTTCAATAAGTAAAGCCCCGCCGCAAATGCGCCGATCACAATTAAAGCGAGTGTTAAAAGTAGCGTTTTGTTTCCTTTTTTGGCTTGTTTCTTTTTCTTCGCACCGTTACGGGCAACATAATCTCGTTGTGTCACAATAAAACCTTTTTGTTTGTTCCAAAAGTAAAATCAAATATGAAATAAGTAAAAAATAACCGCGATTTTACTGAAAAATCGCCTATTTTTCCAGTTTTAAGTTAAATCTAGCGGATCCACGTCCAAAATCCACCGCACTTGGCTTTGTTTTAACGGCGAATCCGCTTGAAATCGGCTCAAACCGCGCTGCAAAGCGCCTTTAGACGCGTGTTGTAATAATAGTTGCCAGCGATATTGTCCGGCTTTTTTCACAAAAGGCGCGGGAATTGGGCCTAAAATTTGCAAGCCTTCGATTTTTTCTTCAATAATCCAACGACGAAAATAATCCGCGACTTGATTTAATAAGGCTTCCGCTTGTTCGCTATGCCGACTTTGCGCTTTAAATAAGGCTTGCGAACTAAAAGGCGGCAATCCGGTTTGCCGACGTAATGCAAGCGCTTGTTCGGCAAATGCCGCATAGCCTTGCGCTAATAATTTGCGCAGCAACGGATGATCGGGATAATGGGTTTGCAACACCACTTCGCCTTGCTTTTCCTCTCGACCGGCACGGCCGGCGACTTGCATATAAAGCTGCGCCAAGCGTTCTTCCGCACGAAAATCGACGGAAAATAACGCGCCGTCCACATTTAATAACGCTACCAGCGTCACGTCGGGAAAATGGTGTCCTTTCGCCAACATTTGCGTGCCGATAAGAATTTGGCTGCGCCCTTGATGAATATCCTGCAAATAATTTTCCAAACGCCCTTTGCGTTGTGTGCTATCGCGGTCGATTCGAGTAATGCCGTATTGCGGAAAATGTTGTTTCAATACGTCTTCCAGCTGTTCCGTGCCTAATCCGGTGGTCATTAAATGGGTTGAACCGCATTGTTCGCATTGTCGCGGCACGGCTTTTTGCGAAGCGCAATGATGACAACGCAACACGCGCTGCCGTTGATGATAAGTATAAGGTTTATCGCAATGGCGGCATTGCGCGATCCAACCGCACTCGTGGCAGAACAGCACCGGCGCGAAACCACGTCGATTGAGAAATAACAAAACTTGATTGCCCTTTTCCAAATGCTCGCGCATTTTATTCAATAAAGCGTCGGATAAGCCGTTTTGGATGCGTTGATGTTTCAAATCAATCACGAATTGGCGAAGTGCGGTGCTTTTTCCTGCTCTTTTTGACAATACAATCGACGAATATTTGCCTAATTTCACATTATTCAAACTTTCAAAACTCGGCGTTGCCGACCCCAATATAATCGGAATATTCAGCTGTTTCGCATAAACCACCGCCAAATCGCGCGCGTGATAGCGCCAACCATCTTGTTGCTTAAAAGAACCGTCGTGTTCTTCATCAATCACAATCAGCCCTAAATCCTTAAATTGGGTAAACAGCGCGGATCTTGTGCCGATAACCACCGCACTTTGCCCGTTTTTCGCCCGTTGCCACACTTGCAAGCGTTGCGTTTCGTTTAAATTGGAATGTAAGACGTCAATCTCGACGTTAAAACGCGATTGAAAACGCTGCACGGTTTGCGGCGTAAGCCCGATTTCAGGCACCAACACCAAAACCTGCCGACCTTTTTGCAAGATTTCTTCGATAAATTGCAGATAAATTTCCGTTTTGCCCGAACCCGTCACGCCATCCAGCAACCACGCGGCAAATCCTTGACGGAAAACAAGCTGCGTCAGCGCTAAAGCTTGTTCTTTGTTTAAGGTCAAACGATTTTCCGCATTGGTTATCGGCAAGGGCGCGCATTTTTCTTGCCAAGGCACAATTTCCGTTTTTTGTTCGATTTCTTCGATATATTCTTTCTGTTTGAGGTTTGCCCAAATCGTCGCAGAAAACCCATTATTGCCTTTTTCCGCCTCGGCAGTGAGCAAAGAAGATAACGCCTCGCGCTGTTTTTTCGAACGTTTTAATTCATCATCTTTCAAAGCTTGCTGCCCAAGTGCGGTCAGTTTAAAAAAAGTTTTTGTTTTTTCCACCGCACTTTCGCCTTGGCGCAATTTCACCGGCAATGCGTTCAGCAACACTTCACCGAGCGGCGCTTGGTAATAACTCGCCGCCCAATGCAATAAGCGCCAAAGCGGTGCGCTAAATACGGAGGTTTCGTCCAAACAATTAAGAATCGGCTTAATTTGTTCTTCTGGCACTTCGCTATGTTGCGGAAAATCCACAATGACGCCTACACGCGTTTGCGTACCAAAAGGCACCGACACCCGACAACCGATTTGTGCCTCCGAATCCGCCGGCAGCCAATAATCGAAAAACTGAAATAACGGCACTGCAAGCGCCACTCGAACTAATTTCATACTTAGCCTATACAAAAAATGATGATTAATTATAGCGAAATAATCCAAAGGCTTGAATATTCCTTTTTTTATTGTATAATTTGCCACCTTACACACACTGCCTTTACGGCGTAATATTAACTACACTCGGTGCCGAATTCGGTTTCGGAGAGCGGAGTGGCTTCAATCGAGGTTTTCTATGAAACAAGGTATTCATCCTGAATATAAAGAAATTACCGTAACTTGTTCTTGCGGTAACGTAATCAAAACTCGCTCGACAGTGGGCAAAGATTTAAACTTGGACGTATGCGGCAACTGCCACCCGTTCTATACCGGTAAACAACGTGTTGTTGACACCGGCGGTCGCGTAGAACGTTTCAACAAACGTTTCAGCATCCCAAGCAAAAAATAATTCGGATTTACAAAATAAAACCTCGCTTATGCGAGGTTTTATTTTATCAAGTGTATCCAAATCTAACTTAACCCATTGTTTTCTTTCTTAGGATTTCCGATATAGTTGAATTAAGCCAAGTCGAGGCCTGCTGCAAAAATCGCTCGATTGCGTGCCGTCACAAATACACCAATTTTTAAATTCGGGTAACATTCTTTTAATTGTCTTAAGTGCAATCCGTGCGCAACGGCATCACCAATCGCATCACCGACCGGATGAAGTAAAACGGAATCAATTTGGCTAAGATCCCGTTTTGTCGTAGGTCGTCGAGATCCGAAAAGCGTTACAATAATTTTATTAAAAAACATATCACCTCAAAAAGGATAAAGCTTAACGATTGTCCGAATGGTTCAAGCGTCCATAATTTGCTATAATTGCCGCCGATTCATCCGGTCAATATATTGAGTTTGGAAAGTTATGAGTATAAAGGATACCCTAAGAAAAATCCGCCTCTCTTTAGGCAAACAGCTGATCGATATTAAGAAACGAAAAACCGAGGTTCCGACAGAGATAAAGAGAATCCTCTTTTTACGTCAAGACGGAAAAATCGGCGATTATATCGTCAGTTCTTTTGTTTTTCGCGAAATAAAAAAACAAATGCCTGCCGTACATATCGGTGTGGTTTGTACAAAAAACAACGCTTATTTGTTTACCGACAATCCCTATATCGATCAGCTTTATTTTGTTAAAAAACGCAGCATATTTTCTCTCATAAAGTGCGGTCTGAATTTACGCAAATTTCAATATGACGTTGTGATCGACCCGACCGTATTATTACGTAATCGCGATTTGCTGTTTCTTCGTTTAATTAATGCTAAAATTAATCTGGGTTATTTAAAAGACGATTATAAATTATTTAATCTTAATATCGATAACCCGAATTTACATTTTGCCGACGTATATAAAACTGCCTTAGAAAAAATAGGCTTTCATTCCCTCAATACGGAATATGAAATTCCAAGCAACGAATCGGCAAAAAATGCAGTTGAAAAATTTATTAAGAAAAATCAACTGACTAAATTTATTGCAATTAATTTTTTTGGAAACGGTTCATCCCGCCGTTTCAACGATAGCAATATCGTGGCGATATTAGATCATTCGGTTAAAAATACCGAGCTGCCGATCGTTTTATTAACCTATCCCGAAATGACGGAAAAATTAAAAACGTTATCAATGGTCAATGGTCAATGGTCAATACCTTATCGTAAAATTTTTATTATGGAAGAAACTACGACTATTTTTCATACCATCGAATTGATTCGGCGTTGTAATCTTCTGATTTCACCGGATACCGCGACAATTCATATTGCCGCCGGATTAAATAAACCGATCATCGGATTTTATAGCCAAGATCAAGAAAACTTCGTTCACTGGCATCCGAATAGTAAAAATAAGACATTTATTTTACGTTATGGCGATAATATTAATGAAATAAAACCCGAACAAATTCCACTAGAGCAACTAAAATGATTAATCTTATTTTACTTACCTTCGGCGAGCGTTTGGAAAACCACTACCAAGCCGTTTTTTCTATTTTAACCTATTTAAAAGATCCCTTGATTAAACGCGTGATCGTGGTGACGGATCGCCGCGAGTTTTATACTTGGCTGCAAAATGAAATTGAAATCATCGAAATTAATCAAACCGTCTTAAACGAATGGCAAGGCGCTCATCAATTCTTTTGGCGGGTAAAGATTAAAGCCCTTGAAGCGGTACAACAAAAATATCCGCAAGAAAATTTGCTTTATGTGGATAGCGACACCTTTTTAGCCGGCGAATTAAGCGCAATGCAGGCGCAATTATCGCAAGGCGTGCCCTTTATGCATAAAGCGGAATGGGCGCTCAATGCACAAAAAGATAAAACCTTGAAAAAAATGCACCGCACTTTATGCGGCAAGACCGTTGCCGATATTCGACTGACGGATCAAACCACGATGTGGAATGCAGGCGTCATCGCCTTACCCGCCGACAAAGCGGAAGCGATGATCGCTTTAACCTTGCAAGCCTGCGACGAAATGTGCGCTACCGACAGCCCGAAACGCTTATTGGAGCAATTCGCCTTTTCCGTGGCATTAAATCACCTCGGTTCGCTGCAGCCTTGCGATAAAATCATCGGGCATTACTGGGGCAATAAAATCGAATGGAATCAATCCATTGCCGAGTTTTTACTGAATGCGCAACTCACAGGACGCAGCGTAACGCAATGTGTGGAATCGTTGCGCGAATTCGATTGGAGCAAATTGCCGTTAACCAAAAAGCAACGTAGCACCAATGAAAAGTTAAAAGGTTTGATCGACAAATTTTTTCGACCTAAAAATATCAGTTATTTTTCTTAATTTAATATCGGACTCACAATGACCATTATCGGACCTTATATCAACGGCACCGCCATTGTACTCGGCGCACTTATCGGCGCCGGTCTCGGCAAACGCGTGCCGGAACCCTTGCGCCATAATCTCACCTTAATCTTCGGTTTATGTTCAATGGGAATGGGCGTTGTGATGACGGCAAAAGTCGCCTCAATGCCCGCAATGGTGTTATCCGTTTTAATCGGTAGTATTCTCGGCGAACTTATTTTACTGGAACAAGGTATCAACAAACTGGCTTCAAGCACCAAAGGCATTGTCGAACGATTATTGCCGTTCAAACCCAACGCCCACCTCTCACACGAAGAATTTTTAGCCAAATTTGTCGCCGTGATGATCTTGTTTTCGTTCAGCGGAACCGGCATTTTCGGTGCGATGAATGAAGGAATGAGCGGCGATGAAAGTATTTTGATTGTTAAATCCTTTTTGGATTTCTTTACCGCGATGATTTTTGCCGCCACTTTAGGGGTTTCCGTCGCCGCCATTTTTGTGCCGCAAACCTTGCTACAACTGATTTTGGCTTATAGCGCGGTAATGCTTATTCCTTTAATCACGCCTGAAATGCGCGCAGATTTCGCCGCCGTCGGCGGAATGTTAATGATCGCGACCGGCTTTCGCATTTGCGGCGTCACAATGTTCCGCGTCGCCAATATTCTACCGGCTTTATTTTTAGCAATGCCGATTTCCGCGTTATGGCGGATGTTTTTCTAGGTCTTAGATTAGTGACAAACCTGATGCAAAAGGGGCGTATGCCATACGCCCCGATAATAAAAAACTTTATTAATAAACGAGACATACCTCGTGCGTCCGAATATAAACATCCCTTTATCGTCAATCGTTCAAGAATTTCGCTTTTTTAACCTCAATCCTTTTCTGCCAAATCCTGACGCAAGGAAACCATTAATTGATCGATTTTGAAATTTTCCGTATCGATTATTTCGAATTTGTAGCGATCGTACAACACAAAATCCGTTTTCTTCGGAATTTTACGCAGCATATACATCATAAATCCGCTGATGGTTTCATAATTTTCCGCATCTGGGAATTCGTCGATTTCCAAGGCGCGCATTACATCTTCCAGCGGTGTGGCGCCGTCAATCAGCCAAGAGGTTTCGTCGCGGCGGACAATTTGTTCTTCTTCGCTGGAAACCAATTCGCCCATTACGATACTCATTACGTCATTTAAGGTGACAATCCCGACCACTAAGGCGTATTCGTTGACGATTACGGCAAAATCCTCGCCCGCCGATTTAAATAATTCCAATACTTCATATAACGACAACGTATCGGGAATAAACAGCGGCTTGCGCAAAACTCGTTGATCCGTCAATGTCACGTCTTGATCTTGCAAATACAAGGTTAACAAAGTGTGCGATTCCACATAGCCCAAGATTTTATCCAATCCGTTGTCGCAAATCGGTAATTTGGAATGCGGGTTGGCTTTTAACGTCATTAACACTTGGTTGCGATCAAAAGTGCGGTCTAAAAAAATGATATTTTCGCGCGTAGTCATTGTGGAAGTGACGGTGCGTTCCTGCATATCGAAAATATTTTCGATTAAATAATGCTCTTGCGCTTTTAATACGCCGGCTTCCGCACCGGCATCCACCACCGCAACAATATCTTCGGAAGTTAAATTATCTTCGCGCACGGTAGAAATTTTAAACAGGCGAAATATGCCGTTGGCAATGGTATCGAATAACCAAACTAAGGGCTTAAACAACACAATACTGAACAACATAATGCGCACGGTGCGCAATGCCACGGTTTCCGGATTGGTCATCGCCAAACGTTTTGGAATTAAATCCGCCAGTAAAATAAACGAAACCGTCACTAATACGAAGGATAATCCGGATGCCGCCGATTCCAGCCATTCCGGTCGGGTATAATCGGCTAAAACCTGCTGTAAGAACGGACTGACCGCACTTTCGCCGATCACCCCGCCCAAAATTGCCACCATATTCAAGCCGATTTGCACGACGGTAATAAACCGCCCCGGATGTTCTTGCAGTTTAAGCACTAATTCGGCGCGTTCATCGCCTTCGTTGGCGAGATTTTGCAATTTGATTTTTCTCGCGCCGGCAAGGGAAATTTCTGCCGAAGAAATCACCGCACTTATTGCAATTAGGATAATCAAAATTAAAATCGCTTCAAATAATCCCATAATTTTTCTCATTTCTTTCGTTTCAAAATTAAAATGGTGCGAATCTCAGCCGCACCACTTTAGGATAAAAATTTTTACGCCGGTTATTCCTCGCTGTCAAACCAACCGCGCACAAATTGGATTGAGAAGAATAAGGTGATCAACAAGAAGAAATAAAACACATAGGCTAAAATCGGATATGACGCGCCTTCATCTAAGGTCACTTCTTTAATCGACGTTGCATTGCGGAATTCGTCGAACATCACGATGCGCCAGCCGTAATACTTCACTTGCACTAATTTATGCTCCACGGAAAAACTTTGCGCTTTTGCCTGTAAATCGGCGGATCCGAATTTAAAGTAAAACGGAAAACCCCAGCGCGTATCTTCGTTACGATATACCATCACCTTACTTTCGTTCGGTTTTTGCGTATAAATATAATACACGTCGCGGGTCGGGCCGTCCGCCGGATTAGCTTTGGTAATCGGGCCGTCTTTATCCACGCGTTTGACTTCCACGCCGGTCACTCTGGTAATGTCATAGCTCGGCGTGACATAATTCACCACGGAAAATAAAAAAGCGTGAAATAAAAAAATCACAAGGAAAAAAAAGTATTTTAGGAATTTTCTCATTCGTTGTTCCTCAAGCTGTTGGCGTTGAATTATTGTACATTAATTTTAAACAAACGCTCAAAATTTTGTGTGGTAATGCGTGCAAATTCTTCCGGCGACACGCCTTTCAGCGTCGCCGTATAATCGCACACTTCGCGCACATACGCCGGTTGATTTTGTTTGCCACGATAAGGTATCGGCGCCAAATACGGGCTGTCCGTTTCGATTAATAAACGATCCAAAGGCACGAGGCGAATCACTTCGCGCAATTCTTCGGCATTTTTAAACGTGATAATGCCGGAAACGGAAATATAAAAACCTAAATCCAAGGCTTGTTTCGCCATTTCCTCATTTTCGGTAAAACAATGCAAAACACCACCGCACTTTTCCGCGCTGTGCGCTCTTAATAGCGCGATCGTGTCCTCGCGGGCGGCACGCGTATGCACGATAATCGGTTTCGACAGCTGTTTGGCAATGTCGATTTGTTGGGCGAATACCGATTGCTGCAAGCTTTTGTTTTCCGCGCTGTAATAATAATCCAAACCACATTCGCCGATCGCCACCACTTTTTTATCCCTTGCCAATTTCAACAAGCGCGCGTAATCGAAAGGTTCTTCATCCAAATCCAACGGATGTACCCCGCAAGACAGGGAAATTTCATTAAAATGCTTTAATGTTTCATACATTTGGATGTAGCGATTCAAGGTGACGCCGACCGCCAATAAATGTTTCACCCCGCGCAACCGCGCTTTTTCCACCACATCTTCCACATCGCGATGTAAATTTTCATAATCCAACGCGTCAAGATGGCAATGACTATCTACTATAAACATTCTTTTTTCCTATTTATCTTTCTTTTCAAATACATCGGTAATTAACCGAGTTAAACCGTCGAGCAAAATCAGTTCTTGATTCACGCCGTTAATTTGCGCCAAATCCGACCGCACTTTTGCAATGATTGCATTGGCTTGTAATAAATCTTGTGCGCTTTGTTGCGCATTGAATTGTTCGATGCCGCGCGCCAAATCCGTATTAATCAATCCTTGCGAAATACCCAATTTGGCTTTCAAGGCGTCAGATAAAAATGAAGCAAGCCAATCTAATTGTTGAAAAATCAATGCATTATCAAAAAACGGCAATAATTCCAGCGGCGAACGACGCGAATAAAACAACCAAAATTGACGCAAAAACATTTTGCGTTTTTCCAATAAATTTTGTTGCAACATTGTCAACGCGCTTAACGGGCGACCGTAATTCACGCGCAAAGCGATTTCGCGTTCTTCCGCCGACCATTCGCCTTGTTGCGCCAACCAATTCAACGCGATTCGTTCCGCCGGCAAATGAATCGTCCACACCTGACAACGGCTGTAAATCGTCGCCAACAAAGGCGCGGACACATCCGTTTGTAACAAGAAATAGGTGTTCGGGCGCGGTTCTTCCAAGGTTTTCAACATTGCGTTCGCTGCCGATTCGGTTAAACGCTCCGCTTCTTTGACAAACAATATTTTATTGCCGTTTTGTTGCGCGAATTGGGTTAGTTTTTCATTGATTTCGCGCACTTGTTCGATGCCGATGTCGCGATTTTCCTGCGAAGCCAAATAATAAACATCCGGATGATTTCCCGCGACAAGCAAACGGCAGGCGTGACATTGCCCGCAAGGTGCGTTTTCGTGCGGCTGGGTACAGATTAATCGCTGTGCCGTCGCACGAATTAACTGCTCGACGCCCACGCCCTGTTCGCTTTTAAACAGCAAGGCGTGATGCCCTCTGCCGCGGCGAAAGGCATCGATAATTTTGTCATAATAAGGCTGCAACCAAGGATATAAATCGTGCATAAGCGTTATCGAGCGAATTTAACGAAATTTTTCACCGCACTTTGAATGTCGCGGCGTACTTGTTCGATGGATTGTTCAGCGTTGATGATCATCGCTTTCGGATTTTTTTCCACTAATTCCAAATAACGCGCGCGAGTGCGGTGGAAAAAATCCAAGTTTTGTCGTTCAATCCGATCCAGCTCGCCGCGACCGCGCGCGCGCGCCAAACCGACGGCGGGATCAATATCCAAATATAAGGTAAAATCCGGTTCGAAATCGCCCAACACCGTTTGTTTTAAGGTTTGCAGTAAATGCTTATCCATTTGCCGCCCGCCGCCTTGATAAGCTTGCGAAGATAAATCGTGCCGATCGCCGACTACCCATTTGCCCGCCTGCAACGCTGGTTTGATGCGATTTTCTACCAACTGAATACGCGCGGCATATAACATTAATAATTCGGCTTTGTCCGTGACCGGTTCTTCATTTTCGTGCTTAATTAGCTCGCGCAGCTTTTCTGCCAACGGCGTGCCGCCCGGTTCGCGGGTAAAAATTACGTCTTCAATACCTAGTTCTTTCAAAGTATCGACCACGGCTTGATGCGCCGTGGTTTTGCCCGCGCCTTCCAAGCCTTCGATTACGATAAATTTCCCCGTCATTTTATTTTCCTTTTTGTTGACTGCGGTACCAACGCAAATAGTCTTGCACCGCGCGATTATGTTCCGCTAAGGTTCGGCTGAATTTATGTCCGCCGCTGCCGTCGGCGACAAAATATAAAAAGTCGGTTTTTTCCGGTTGCGCCGCCGCTTTAAGCGAACTTTCGCTCGGCATTGCAATCGGTGTCGGCGGTAAGCCGTCGATCACATAAGTATTATAAGGCGTGGCTTCTTCCAAATCTTTACGTCGAATATTACCGTTATAGCGTTCGCCCATTCCGTAAATCACCGTCGGATCCGTTTGTAATTTCATTTTTTGGTTCAATCGATTCACAAAAACCGACGCCACTTTACCGCGTTCACTGTCAAGCGCCGTTTCTTTTTCAACGATCGACGCCAAAATCAATAATTCGTAAGGATCTTTTAACGGCAAATCCGGATCACGCTCCGCCCACGCGGCATCAAGCGCTTTTTTCATTCGCTCCGCCGCCCGATTCAACAAGGCGAGATCCGTGGAATTCGGCGTATAATTATAAGTGTCCGGATATAGCCAACCTTCAAGATTTTGTTGTTCCGCCTTCTCATTCGGTAAATCAAGCAAGCGGAAAATTTCCACCGCCGATTTATCTTGCAAAGTTTGGCGTAAGTGCGGTGCTTTTTCTAAATTTTTTCGCCAATTTTTAAAGGTTTCGCCTTCAATAAATCGCACACTGAATTGCGCTTCTTTGCCTTCGTTGAGCACGCGCAATAAATCGCCGAGGGTTTTCACGCCGTCCAACGAATAGGTTCCCGCTTTAATTTTGTTCAGTTGCGGTTGCACTTTTAATAACGCGGGCAAAAACCACGCGTCATCCGTAATATTTTCTTGTTTTAACAATTCGGCAAGTTTCGCGCCCGTAGTACCGCGTTCGATGGTGAGAAGTTGTGCGTTTTTCACCGAAACCGGTTGCTCGACAAAATGTAATAAATAACGATAACCGGCGAACAATGCTCCGCCGATTAAAACCGCCGAAAGCAATAAAATAATAAAAATTTTCTTCATAAAATAATCACAATGCGCTAAAAAATCACGGCAAGTTTACCACAGGATAAGAAAAAAGTGCGGTCAATTTTTACGAGAAATTCACCGCACTTGTAAGAGAAAAATGAGCCGAGCCGGCTCGTTTTAGAGAAACGAATTAGAAAAGTACGCGCGCACGGATTGTGCCGTCGATGTCGCGCAATTTTTGTAACAATTCGCTACTGTCGTCAGTTTCCACGTCGATCACTACATAGCCGATTTTCGGATCGGTTTGTAGATATTGCGCTGCCACGTTAATGTTGGCATCCACAAATAACTGGTTGATTTTATTCAAGATACCCGGACGATTCTCGTGAATGTGCAATAAGCGTTTCGCCGTGCGGTGTTCCGGTAAAGACACTTCAGGGAAGTTTACGGCGGACAATGTAGAACCATTGTCGGAATATTTGACGAATTTACTCGCCACTTCGGTACCTATATTTTCTTGCGCTTCCGCAGTTGAACCGCCGATATGCGGAGTTAATAACACGTTGTCGAATTCGCGTAACGGTGACACGAATTCTTCGTTAATGGATGCCGGTTCTTGCGGGAACACGTCGATCGCCGCACCGCGCACACGACCGTCTCTTAAAGCTTGCGCCAAGGCGTCGATGTCCACCACAGTGCCGCGCGCCGCATTAATGAAAATACAATCTTGTTTTAATTGCGCGATACGTTCCGCGTTCATTAAGTTTTTGGTTGAAGCATTTTCAGGAACGTGTAAAGAAATAATGTCGCAAGAGGACAATAATTCTTCCAATGAAGCCACTTGTTGCGCATTACCTAACGGCAATTTGGTTTCCACATCGTAGAAAAATACTTCCATCCCCAAAGATTCGGCAATAATACTTAATTGCGAACCGATATGACCGTAGCCGATGATCCCTAATTTTTTGCCACGTACTTCGTGCGAACCGACGGCGGATTTATTCCATAAACCGCGATGCACTTCGGCGTTCGCCTGCGGAATATTGCGCATTAACAGTAAAATTTCCCCTAATACCAATTCGGCAACGGAACGCGTGTTGGAAAACGGCGCGTTAAAGACCGGAATACCGCGCGCTTTCGCCGCTTCTAAATCCACTTGGTTAGTCCCGATACAGAAACAGCCGACGGCGATTAATTTATTCGCGTGTTCTAAAATATCCGCGGTTAAATTAGTGCGCGAACGCAAGCCGACGAAATGGGCGTCTTTAATCGCTTCTTTCAATTCTTCCGGTTCAAGGGCTTTTTTATGGTATTCAATATTGGTATAACCCGCCGCGCGCAATACGTCCAACGCGTTTTGGTGAACACCTTCTAAAAGCAAGAACTTAATCTTTGATTTATCAAGGGATACTTTTACTGTCATATTTGCTCTCCGTTAATGATTTTATTCGATAATCTTCGCACCGTCGGGCGTGCCGACGATGATGATGTCCGCCGGTCGCAAGGCAAAAATACCGTTTGTGACCACACCGGCGACATTGTTCAATTCTTTTTCCATTTCCACCGGATTCATAATTTTGAAATGAGATACGTCCAAAATCACGTTGCCGTTATCCGTTACCACGCCTTCGCGATATTCCGGCGAGCCGCCCAAGGCGACCAATTTGCGTGCCACTTGCGAACGCGCCATCGGAATCACTTCCACCGGTAAGGCGAAGGTAGAACCCAATACGTCCACTTGTTTGCTGGTATCGACGATACAAATGAATTTTTTCGCCAACGCCGCAACGATTTTTTCACGCGTTAACGCCGCGCCGCCGCCTTTAATCATCATTTTTTGCGGATTCACTTCGTCCGCGCCGTCCACATAAATATCCAAACCGGATACATCGTTGGCGCTGAACACTTCAATACCTTGTTCGCGCAATAAAGCCTCGGAATTTTTCGACGCGGCAACCGCGCCTTTAATTTGATTACGCATTGTGCCCAAGGCTTCGATAAAACAGTTGACGGTCGAACCGCTGCCGACACCGACGATTGTATCAGGTTTTACATATTGTAATGCAGCCTGCGCCGCCTGTTTTTTCATAGTTAATTGATCCATATTATTCTCCTTTATTATAAGACGCTCGTTTTTTTATCCCAAGTAAACGTTTGCGCGGAAAGGCTATACTTTAATGCTATTCCGACGGATAAACAAGATCTATTCGGGTAAAAACTCGGTTAATAGCTCGTTTAAAAATAATTTACCTTGCTCGGTCACTTGCCAAGTGCGGTCGGTTTCGGTGATAAATTTTTTATTTAGCGCCCAATTTATCGTTTTTTCCACCGCACTTTGCGGCAATCCGGTTAAACCTTCGAAATCCGTTTTCGGCACGGCTTCCAATAAACGGAAGCGATTCATAAAAAATTCGAAAGGACGATCTTGCGGTTCGACATTTTTTTCTTCATACAAATACTCGCCGCGCAAATAACCGCGCGGGTGTTTGGTTTTGGAAAAACGCAAAATCTTGCCGTCGGCAAAACTCACTTTGCCGTGCGCGCCGCAGCCGATCGCCAAATAATCGCCGAAGCGCCAATAATTCAAATTATGCCGACACTGAAAACCCGTTTTCGCATACGCGGAGGTTTCGTATTGCACATAGCCGGCGGACGTGAGTAATTGATGTCCTTGTTCGAAAATTTGCCAAAGCTCGTCCTCATCAGGCAAGCGCGGCGGGCGATAGGCAAACATTGTATTCGGTTCAATGGTTAGCTGATACCAAGACAAATGCGGCGGCGCCAAATCAATGGCTTGTTGCAAATCCGCCAAGGCTTGCGCGGCGGTTTGATCGGGTAAACCGTGCATTAAATCCAAATTAAAACTGTTCAATCCGGAATTTCTGGCAAATTCCACCGCACTTTTGGCTTCTCGCGCATTATGAATTCGCCCTAATCGCTGCAATTTTTCATCGCTGAAACTTTGGATTCCCATTGAAATGCGGTTTACGCCCGCTTGCACATAACCGTTAAATCGCTCCGCTTCTGCCGTGCCCGGATTGGCTTCCAAGGTGATTTCGATATTCGGTTCGAAAGGAATCAGTTTGCGAATTTGTTCAAGCAAATAAGCGATAGAAGGCGCGGAAAATAAACTCGGCGTACCGCCGCCGATAAAAATAGAATGCAGCGCGCGATTGCCGACGGACGTTTGATAGCGCGCTAAATCCCCTTTTAAATCCGCCAGCAAATGGGCGATATAATCCTGTTCGGGAATCTCCCCCTTTTGTGCGTGCGAATTAAAATCGCAATAAGGGCATTTTTGCACGCACCAAGGAATATGAATATATAAACTTAACGGCGGCAAACTGAGCATTATTTCAACCGCTCTTTTAACACCGCTAAGGCGCGCGCGCGGTGAGAGATTTTTTTCTTCTCGACGGTTTCCAATTCGGCGAAGGTGCAATTTTTCGGCGGATAGAAAAACAAGCTATCATAGCCGAAACCGTTATCACCTTTTTCGGCAAAGGTAATCACGCCCTGACATTCGCCCTCGGCGATGATCGGCGACGGATCCGTTTCGTGACGTAACATTACGATACAGCTGACAAATTTCGCTTGGCGCTGCGTTTCCTCGACATTGGTCATTTTTTCCAATAATTTTTGTCGATTCGCCGCGTCATCACCGTCCGTTCCGGCATAACGCGCGGAATATAATCCCGGTTCGCCGCCTAAGGCTTGCACCACTAATCCGCTGTCGTCGGCAATCGCCGGTAAACCGGTCATTTTTGCCGCATAACGCGCTTTTAATAAGGCGTTTTCCACAAAGGTTAAACCGGTTTCTTCCGGACTTTCGATGCCTAAATCCGTTTGTGCCACCACTTCAAAACCGAAATCCGCCAACACGTCCGCCATTTCTCTGACTTTGCCTTGATTGCCTGTCGCCAAAACAATTTTTTGTTTCATCAAATATCTACCTTATGGTTGAAACCCCGCCATTTATGGCGGATAATTTAATTGGAAGAGGCGTAATCTCTTCCAATTCAGGGCAACACATAGGGCCTCGCTCTTGTGAGGCTCTGTGTGTTGAAACATATCGATTTCCTAAAATATTTACTTATTCGGCGCCATTATACCCTCAAAAGCAAGAAAAGCCGAACATAACGATGCTCGGCTTTATTGCGCGAATTTATTTAAGCTATAAAGCAATACGATCGCGATTTTTCTCTAAGGTCGCTTTACCGATACCTTGCACTTCCAAAAGTTGTTCAAGTGCGGTGAAATTTCCGTGTTTTTCCCGATATTCCACCACCGCTTGCGCTTTTTTCGCGCCAAGCCCGATCAAGGCTTTCTGAATTTCCGCCGCCGTCGCCGTATTGATATTCACTTTATCCGTTAAAGTAACGGACGCGCTTTGTTGTTCGACGACTTGCGTTTGCGGCGCCGCCGGCGCTTGTTCGGCAACGGCGTAAGAAGCGCTAAATAAAGAACCGGCAAGCATTAACGCCGAGCAAAAAGTTGCAATTTTTTTCATAGTGTTTCCTTTAGTAAATTGAACATAAAACCGTTGAATCGCTCCAACGTCGTTACTTTGTTTGAGTCAGGAAAAAACCACAAGAAAACCACCGCACTTTTACGATCCGGATCGCAAAATCCGATTAAAATCATTAAAAAACCCTGATTTATTCAGGGTTTAAGATTAATTAATTTCTTTAATTCTTAATTCTCTCGGCACTTCGAAAACCGTGTTTTCTTCGCAACCTTGCAATTCCTCCACCGAATTCGCACCGAGTTCTTTTAAGCGCTCGACAACGGATTGCACCAAGACTTCCGGCGCAGAAGCACCGGCGGTAATGCCGATAACTTGTACATCTTTCAGCCAGTCGGCGTCAATATCTTGCGCGTCGTCAATCAGTTTCGCCGTAACGCCCATTCGGGATGCCAATTCCGCCAAACGGTTTGAATTCGACGAATTTTTCGAACCGACCACAATGACTAAATCCGATTGTTTCGCCAATTCGCGCACTGCTTGCTGGCGATTGGTAGTGGCATAGCAAATATCGTTTTTACGCGGGCCTTGAATCGCGGGATATTTTTGTTTCAACGCCTCGATCACATCCGCCGTGTCGTCAATGGATAGCGTGGTTTGCGTCATAAAGGTGATTTCCTCGTTGTCACGCAAGCTTAACTTAGCTATATCTTCAACATTTTCAACTAAATAAATGCCGCCTTCGGTATTGTCATATTGCCCCATCGTGCCTTCCACCTCGGGATGCCCTTCGTGCCCGATTAACACAGCTTTGGTGCCTTTGCGACTGGCGCGCGCCACTTGCATATGTACTTTGGTCACCAGCGGACAAGTGGCGTCGAACACTTTTAATTCACGGTTTTTCGCCTCTTGACGAACCGCTTGCGACACGCCGTGTGCGGAAAAAATCACGATAGCACCGTCCGGCACTTCATCCAATTCCTCCACAAAAACCGCGCCGCGTTCGCGTAAGCCGTTGACCACAAATCGGTTATGCACCACTTCGTGACGCACATAAATCGGTGCGCCGTGAATTTCCAATGCTAATTCCACAATGCTGATCGCACGATCTACGCCGGCACAGAATCCGCGCGGGTTTGCTAAAATAATTTTCACGCTTTTTTCTCACTCTTCTTTTTATCGCCGTTTTTTATCGCATCCAATGCCAATAAACCGGCGCCCACACAAATCGCAATATCCGCCACGTTAAATACCGGATAATGCCAATCCTGCCAATAAAAATCTAAAAAATCCACCACAAACCCGTGATAAGCACGATCCGCCGCATTCGCCAATGCCCCGCCGATAATCAGTGCATAAGCAGCATTCTGCAATTTCTGCGCAGCATTATTTTTGAACAAAAAATAAACCAACATCGCGGAAATCAAGATCGCCAACACAATAAAAAAGATTTTCTGCCAACCGGAATGATTCGCCAAAAAACTAAACGCCGCACCGGGATTACGCACATAGGTTAAATTGAAGAAAGGCAAAATATCGATGCTTTCATACAACGCGAATCTTGTGACCACAAGATATTTCGTCGCCAAATCCGCGATAAAAGCCACCGCACTTAGCCAAAGAAAAGAAAGACCTGTTTTTGATGGATTCATAATGTTCTATAAATTAAAAAAATAAAAAAGTGCGGCTATTCTACCGCACTTTCAAAAAAATTGGGATTGGTTAGATTGCTTTCTTAATTTTTACCCGACAGCGACCTTTGGTCGCAATCGGTTAATGATAAGTCGGTGGCTTTGCCACCTTTAGAAAGAGCGACAAAGTCGCTCACTTATGATTAACCTAGTACGGCTTTGCCGTGCTAGGATGAAAAATTGCGGTGATTTTTACCGCACTTTTTCATTATCACTCCAAACTAATTACGTTACGCAAAATCACGTTTTTCGCCGCTACCTGTGACATTTTCTACACAGCGTCCGCATAGTTCAGGATGTTCAGCATTTGCGCCGATATCCGTTGCATAATGCCAGCAACGTGGACATTTTTCACCTTCAGCACGTTCTACTTTCACTGCTAAGCCTTTGAGTTCGCCCTCGGCAACATCTGCTTCTGCAAACGGTTTAACAATCGCTTGAGAGGTGATTAACACAAAACGTAATTCATTGCCAAGCTGTTCTAATAACGGACGAATATTGTCATCAGCATAAACAGTCACTTTCGCGTCTAAGCCTGCACCGATTAACTTGTCGTTACGCGCTTGTTCTAATACACGGTTGACTTCTGCACGCACTTTTAACAGTTGTTGCCAGTAGTTGTCGTCCAGTTTGTCATTTTCACCTAACGAGAATAAGCCTTCATAGAACTCTTCGGTAAAGACAAATTCTGAACGACCTTCAACTTGTGGTAAGTAGCCCCAAATTTCATCTGCAGTGAAAGATAAAATCGGTGCAATCCAACGCACTAATGCTTCAGAAATATGCCATAACGCTGTTTGGCAGCTGCGGCGAGCAAGGCTGTCCGCTTTGGTGGTGTATTGGCGGTCTTTGATAATATCAAGATAGAATGAACCCATTTCGATTGAGCAGAAACGCATTAAACGTTGCACAACTGTGTGGAATTGATAGTTATCATAAGCTTCTTTAATTTCATTTTGTGCTTCTAACGCACAGCTTACTGCCCAGCGATCGAGCGAGATCATCTCCTCTGGTTCAACTAAATCACGTTTTGGATCAAAACCGTTTAAGTTAGCCAGCAAGAAACGTGCGGTGTTACGGATACGGCGGTAGGTGTCACCTGCACTATTTAAAATATTGTGTGATACGGCAATTTCACCGGTGTAGTCTGTTGAAGCGACCCATAAACGTAAAATATCCGCCCCGTTTTTGTTCCACACTTCGCTTGGTACAATCACATTACCAAGGGATTTCGACATTTTGCGACCTTTTTCATCTACGGTGAAACCGTGCGTCAACACTTGATTATAAGGCGCTTTGCAGTCTGTTGCGGTGGAAAGCATTAAAGAAGACATAAACCAACCACGGTGTTGATCCGAACCCTCTAAATACATATCCGCAGATTTACCGTTAAATTCAGGGCGTTTTGACACCACAGAAGAATAAGTTGACCCAGAGTCGAACCAAACATCTAAGGTATCAGGTACTTTACGGTAATTTTTTGCGTCATCGCCCAACACTTCCGCAGGATCGAGATCCCACCATGCTTGAATCCCTTTCTCTTCCACACGTTTTGCAACTTCTTCCAAAATCTCTAAAGTGCGTGGGTGCAGTTCTTCGGTTTCGTTATGCACAAACATGGTCATCGGCACACCCCAAGTACGCTGACGGGAAATACACCAGTCAGGACGGTTTGCTACCATTGTGTCAATGCGAGCCTCACCCCAGCTTGGGATCCAACGCACACGTTTGATTTCGCCTAACGCTTGCGGCCGTAAACCTTGCGTTTCCATACCGATAAACCATTGTGGTGTCGCACGGAAAATAATCGGCGTTTTGTGTCGCCAGCAATGTGGATAGCTATGTTTAATTTTAGTTAATTTGAGTAACGCCCCCATTTCTTTGAGCTTTTCAACCACTAAGTCATTGCTTTCAAACACACCTTTGCCTGCAAAGAATGGCACGTCTGATTTGAATTTACCGTCGTTGGCAATTAAGCCTGCCATTTCTAAGCCATATTTACGGCTGACAATATAGTCGTCTTGACCGTGATCTGGTGCAGTATGGACTAAGCCCGTACCGCCGTCTGTGGTAACATGGTCGCCTAAAATAAACGGCACGCTGAAATCATAGAATGGGTGATTAAAGCGTAATAATTCTAAGTCTTGACCCTTTGCCGAGCCTAATACTTCAACAGATTCTATGCCCGCCGCTTTTTGCACATCTTCCACTAAATCTGTGGCTAAAATTAAGCGTTCATCACCGAATTGAACAAGTTGATAATCTAAATTCGCATTTAAAGAAATTGCACGGTTAGACGGCAATGTCCAAGGGGTTGTTGTCCAAATCACCGCAGAAATTGTGCCGTTACCTTTGCCGCTTGCGTTAAATTTTGCTTCTACTTCAGCTACATTGCTTGCTGCAAAACGCACATAAATAGACGGTGAAACTTTATCTTCGTATTCCACTTCCGCTTCGGCGAGTGATGAGCCACAATCCAAACACCAATGCACCGGTTTTGAACCTTTGTATAGGTGTCCGTTAGCAATCACTTTACCTAACGTGCGGATAATTTCTGCTTCGGTGTCGAAGTTCATTGTAAGGTACGGATTATCCCAATCGCCCAACACGCCCATGCGGATAAAGTCCGCTTTTTGTCCTTCTACTTGCTCTTTAGCGTATTCACGGCATTTTTGACGAAATTCCGCCGCTGAGATTTTCTCGTTTGGTTTACCCACCAAACCTTCTACTTTTAACTCAATCGGCAAACCGTGGCAGTCCCAACCCGGTACATAAGGGGTGTCGTAACCTAAGGTGGTTTTCGACTTCATAATAATATCTTTCAGAATTTTATTAACTGCGTGACCAAGGTGAAGCGTGCCGTTCGCATACGGAGGGCCATCGTGCAAAATAAAGGTTTTCTTGCCTTTAGAGGCTTCACGGATTTTTTGATAAAGGTTTTTCTCATACCAATTTTTCAACATCGCAGGCTCGCGTTTCGCCAAGTCCCCACGCATCGGAAAGCCTGTTTCAGGCAGGTTTAAAGTGTTTTTGTAGTCTGTCATTTTGTTTTTCCGTTAAAGATGAATTTGTTTTAAAATATCCTGTGCTTGTTTGTGATCGCTGATTTGATACAGCTGAACAGTTTTATCTTCTGCTAATTGTTCAATGCATTGTTGATAGTTGATTGTCATTCGTTCGATTACAGATTTTTCAACAATGCGCGGCAAAGTATTTCCTGCTAAAATTTTCTGTTCATAACGCATTTGGTTGCGCAAAATACTCAATTCAATATTAGCCGGCAGAGCAATAATGTGAATTTCATATTGTTTTTCTTTCAGAAAATCTAGTAAATTGGTTGCTGTTTCTACATTACCAAAGGTTGTTTCATATAAAATATTTAACCGTTTTTCTGTAGCCTTATTTAATAGCGCAGTTGCAAATCGATGTGCAAAATTTCCCGTTTTCTTGTGGGCTTCATCAAAACCATACTTTTCTCTAAATTCTTTTAATTTAGGATGATATTTACGGTAGTCATCCGCTTGTATCGAGCAAAAATTCAGTCTGCTTTTTTCCAATAAATTAGCAATACAAGTTGATTTTCCGCTCCCGCTAATTCCGGCAACAATAATGGCAACCGGTTTATTTACCGAAAATAAATGATATTCTTGAGAAAGTGCGGTGAATAATAACTCAATTTGCTGTTCTGTCGGTTTAATATCTTTTGCCATAGTTTATCCGAAACGACGCTTTTGATATTTGTCTTGCAACTGTAAAACTTGTTCAACCGTTGGCAAAACCTCAACATAACGTTCCGGCACTAAATTAAAATAAGCGTGTTTTAAATGGCTGAGCTGATGGTGATCATTTTGACCTTCTTCAGTGTCAAGCGATCCCGTCATAATCATATCCGCCAAAGTATCCGCACAAATCTCGTGGAATACATCGCTAAAAGGAACGTAATCTTGTTTTAGACTGGCTAAAATTTGTTGTTTTTTTTCTTCAGTTAAAATCATCATTCCCCCGAAATATTCGGTAAATCAAACTAAGCATTATACGCATAAATCCCTGTCGGTCAAAGGCTCATAAATTTAGGCTTGAAAATAATTTTTCGCCGTAATCACGTCATTTTCGATTTGCTTTTTCAGATCATCAAAAGACGGGAATTTGATTTCGTTACGAATTTTACGACAAAATTCTACTTGTAGCGTTTGTCCGTACAAATCTCGATTGAAATCAAATAAATGCACTTCCAGTAATTGTTTGATGCCGTTAATCGTCGGGCGCTTGCCGATATTTGCCACACCTTGCAAAATCTCGCCGGTTTTTAACCGCACTTTAACGGCATAAACCCCTTTAATCGGGTTGACTTGGCGATGTAAACGGATATTCGCGGTCGGAAAACCGATGGTGCGTCCCAGTTTATTACCGTGCGCCACACGTCCGTAAATTTCGTAAGGTTTGCCGAGCAGCTGTGCCGCCAGTTCTAAATCGTCCTCCGCTAAGGCTTGGCGAATGGCGGTGCTGCTGATGCGTTGATTTGCTAAGCAAAGGCTATGATTATCTTCCACCAGAAAACCGTTTTGTTCGCCGGCTTGTTGCAATAAGGCAAAATCGCCGCGACGTTGTGCGCCGAAGCGGAAATCGTCGCCGATACTTAAAAATTTTACATTCAGTCGTTTTACCAAACAGTCGGAAATAAATTCCTCGGCGCTTAATTCGGCAAAAGTGCGGTCGAATTTAACGCAAAAAACATAATCTACGCCGATTTTCGCCAAATAATGCAATTTATCGCGCAAACGCATTAAGCGCGCCGGTGCATTTTCGCCTTGAAAATATTCGCTCGGTTGCGGTTCGAACAACATTACGACCATCGGCAAATCAAGTTGATCCGCTTGGCGACGTAAATGCGCCAGCACGCGTTGATGACCTAAATGCACGCCGTCGAAATTCCCGATAGTCAAGGCGCAACCGCGCTGGCGTAAATGTTCAGGCAAATTGTGAATACCACGAATAAGTCGCATTGGATGTTCCGTTTTAAACTGAATGATTCGGCGTATTATACGCATAAATCCGGTAAGATTAAACTTGCTTTGATTTGAATCGCGCGCGGATTATCGGCGCAAGTGTGGATGCGGCGGTGGCGCCGATAACTAAAATAACGCCGATTAAGGTGCTAAGTCGCAGGCGTTCACCGAGCAATAACACCGCCATTATGACGCCGAAAACCGGTTCAAGCGCGCTGATTAGTCCGGAAACCGCCGCCGAGGTGTCCGGCAAGCCTTTATACCATAATTTATATGCCAGCCAAGTACAGCCGACGCCTAAATACAACACGCCTAAAATGCCGCTGAGATCCGCGCCGATGTGCCAATTTCGCGTTAATAATAAGGTGAAAGGCAGGCATAACAAGGCGCCCAGCACTAAAATCACTGTGGTGTAATATGCCGAAGGAACATATTTTAATAAGGCTTGGCTCATATGGACGCAAAAAGCGAACACCACAACGCCCGCCAGCACCAACAAACAGCCCCATAAACTGATATCGCCGCCAGTGTCCGATTCCGATACGATCAAGAAAATGCCCACGAATGCTACGGCGCCCAAGATCCAATGTAACATTGTGGTCGGTCGCCGGAAGAACACATAACCGACCAAGACGATAATAATCGGCGCGGCGCCGATCATTGTCACCGCACTTGCCGCCGAGGTGTAATACAAACCGGTAAATTGCAACAACAGCACCGCGGGAAAATTAAGTAGCGCTAATAACCACACGCGGCGACGCGAAGAAGGCGGAATCAGGCGATAAGCTTTCGGGAAAAAAGGTAACACGATAAGCGCTGCGATCAACAAACGACATTGCACGACAAGTACGGGATCTAAAATTTGCGAGCTGTATTTTCCGGCAATAAAGGCGCTCGCCCAAATCAGCACCGCTAAAATCAGATAATGCATTGCGCCTCCCGTGAGAAAATTAAAATTCGGATTCGTCGGTTAAATCGGGCGAACTTCGTTCAAAAAGGATTTAACCGAAAGCGTGATGTTCGATCAAAATACTGATTGCAATGCCGATAAGAATGAGGCCGCCGAGCAATTCGGCTTTGCTTTTTAATTTTGCGCCCAATAAATGACCGCTCTTTACGCCGACAATGCACATTGCCATTGTGATCAACCCGATAATGGCTACCGCCGACCAAATATCCACCGATAAAAACGCGAAAGACACGCCGACGGCAAGGGCGTCGATACTGGTCGCCAATCCTAACGCAAATAAGGATTTTGCGCTAAAATCCGTACCGGCACAAGGTTCGTCTTTTTTGCTTAAAGCTTCTTTCAGCATATTCACGCCGATTAAACTCAACAAGCCGAAAGACAACCAATGATCTACTTCTTTGATGGTTTCGCTAAATTGCACGCCCAACAAAAAGCCCAATAACGGCATTCCCGCTTGAAACGCGCCGAAATAAACGCCGGTTTTCAAGGCATTTCGCCACTGAAAGGAAGAACAAGCCAAGCCCTTACAAATCGATACCGCAAAAGCATCCATTGATAACCCGAAAGCTATCGCCCACAACGCATAAACGCTCATAAAATAAAAGACCGATCAAAAATCAGAAAAGAATGATTATAGAAGAAAACCCTTTGACGGAAGTTTATCTAAATCAAAAAAATGCAAAAAATTCGGGCGCATTGAATATTTCACGCTGCGCCCGAATCCGAAAAAACTTATTTACCGATACAAAACGAACTGAAAATATTACCCAACAAATCATCGGAGGTAAATTGTCCGGTGATTTCGCCGAGATAATTTTGCACGATGCGCAATTCTTCCGCCAATAATTCGCCGGCGTGAAACTCGGTTAATTGAATTAATCCCGTTTGCAAATGTTGCGCCGCATTTTCCAACGCCTCCAAATGGCGACGACGCGCCAAGAACCCGCCTTCGGTGCCGCTTTGATAGCCCATTGTACGTTTCAAATGCTCGCGCAATATTTCCACGCCGACTTGAGTTTTCGCCGACAACCGAATAATCGTATAACCTTCGGATTCTTCAATGCCTTCTTTTTCACCGCTTAAATCCGCTTTGTTGCGCACAATGGTTAAGGGAATGTCCGTCGGCAATTTCGTTAAAAATTCTGACCGCACTTGAGCGAGATTTTGCGTCGAATCCGTGCTGTCCAACATCAATAGAATTCGATCCGCCTGTTCGATTTCGTTCCACGCGCGCACGATCCCGATTCGTTCCACTTCATCGGTGGCATCGCGCAAGCCCGCCGTGTCGATAATGTGCAGCGGCATTCCGTCGATATGAATATGCTCGCGCAAAACATCGCGTGTCGTACCGGCAATGTCGGTCACAATCGCGGCTTCACGTCCGGCAAGGGCATTCAATAAGCTGGATTTGCCCGCATTCGGACGCCCGGCGATCACCACTTTCATTCCTTCGCGTAAGATCGAACCTTGTTTAGCTTCCGCGCGCACTTGCTCCAGTTGACTGATAATATCGCGTAAATGCCCCTCGATCTTTCCATCAGCGAGGAAATCGATTTCTTCATCGGGAAAATCGATCGAGGCTTCCACATAAGTGCGCAGATAAATCACGCTATCCACTAATCGATTGATTTTATTTGAAAATTCACCTTGCAGGGATTTCAATGCCGAACGCGCCGCTTGCTCGGAACTGGCGTCGATCAAGTCGGCAATGGCTTCCGCTTGAGCCAAGTCCAATTTGTCATTCAAAAACGCTTGTTCGGAAAATTCGCCCGGACGCGCCAAACGCACGCCCTGAATATGTAAAATACGCTTGAGCAATAAATCCAAAACGATTTGCCCGCCGTGTCCTTGCAATTCCAACACATCTTCGCCGGTAAACGAATTCGGCGCTTTAAAAAACAGCGCAATACCTTGATCCAATACCGTACCGTCCGTGTCTTTAAACGGCAGATAATTAGCGATTCGCGGCGCCAAGGTTTTGCCAAGTACGGCTTGCGCCACCGTCGTCGCCAAAGGCCCCGACACGCGTAAAATCCCGACCCCACCGCGACCTATCGGCGTGGCTTGCGCCACAATGGTTTCTTTCATATAACACTCTCAAATCCACCGCACTTTTTTTCCGAATTTAACGAAAAGTGCGGTCATTTAAATTGATCTTTTTTGCATAAACAAAAAGGTATCTTAGTTCGATACCTTTCAGACTGTGACAAAATATTTTTTGGTTAGGGCGTATGCCATACGCCCCTACGATATAAATAATAAATATATTAAAAATCAATAAATTAAATTATTTACTGCGGGAATGTAACCCTTTTTTCTCTAAACTACGATAAATCAACTGTTGTTGAACGATCGTAATTAAGTTGGAGACCAACCAATATAACACTAGACCCGCTGGGAAGAACAAGAAGAATACCATAAAAATCAACGGCATAAAGGTCATTACTTTTTGTTGCATCGGATCGGCCACCGGTGTCGGCGACATTTTTTGTAGCAAGAACATAGAGGCGCCCATTAGGATCGGTAAAATGTAATACGGATCTTGCGCCGATAAGTCTTGAATCCAGCCGAAGAATGGTGCGTGGCGCAATTCTACCGCTTCCATAAACGTCCAGTATAAGGCGATGAAAATCGGCATTTGCAGAAGAATCGGTAAGCAGCCGCCGAGCGGATTTACTTTTTCTTCTTTATACAGTTTCATCATTTCTTGGCTCATACGTTGACGATCTTCACCGAAACGTTCGCGCATTTCTTGCATTTTCGGTTGCAACATCCGCATTTTCGCCATTGAGGTATATTGCGCTTTGGTTAGCGGATATAAAATCGCTTTCACCACCAAGGTAACACCGATAATCGCCAAACCCCAGTTATGCACTAAACTTTGAATAAAGGTCAATAATTTGAATAGCGGCTTCGCAATAAACCACGCCCAACCGTAATCCACGGTTAAATCCAAGTGATTCGCCACTTCGCCCATTTGATCTTGCAATTTCGGACCGGTCCATAATTTTGCCGTGATCGTTTCCGTTGCACCTGCCGGCACAGTGGAAATCGGTCCGCGATAACCGATAGAACCGAGATTATTCGCTTTATCCGTTAAGGTATAAAGTTGGTTATCCGCATCTTGATTCGGGATCCACGCGGAAACGAAATAATGCTGTAACACAGCGACCCAACCCGCTTTGGTACTGACGGATAAATTGGCTTTTTCCATATCTTCGAAACTGTATTTTTTATAATTGGTTTCGGAAGAAGAATAAGCGCCGCCGGTATAAGTCGGCATAGCCATACTGCCGGAACTTTCCACTAAAGTGTGGCGTAATTGGGCGTAAGGTTCCACTTCAATGGTTCTGTCGCTTTGGTTTTGAATTTCAAAATTCACCGCAACATCATATTCGCCGCGTTTTAACACAAAAATTTTGCGATAAATCACGCCGTCTTTTTCAAACACCAAAGGTACGGACAATTCGTTTTGACCGTCGGCAAGTTTAAAGGCGTCGCCTTCGATTTGATAAGCCGCACGACCGGCTTTACTGTCGATACCGTCTTTACCGATTAAACCGCTTTGCGCAATATAAACGTGTTCCGGCGTATTTTTTAACAACGCGAACGGTGTGTTCGAATCCAATTCCGCATCGTATTTTAATAATTCGGAGCCGATGACATCCCCGCCCAAGGTATCCACTTTTAAACGAAACACATCGTTTTCAAGCGTAATCACCCGACCTTTCACTTGCGTATCGCCGGCAATCGTCGAGGCGGACGATGCGGAACTTGACGGCACATCGGAGGCTTGGGTTTGAGTTTGTACTTGTTCGCTCGCAACAGGCTTCGGCGTGTGATAATCCAGCTGCCATTGCTGATAAACAAGAAAAGAAATAAAGAGTAGTGCGAGCACTAACAGGCTACGTCTTGAATCCATTATTTGTTCTCTTTTTTGTTATTAATCTTCGGTGGCACAGGATCGTATCCACCCGCGTGTAAAGGATGACATTTTAATATACGTTTGACGGTAAGCCAACTACCTTTTAACGGTCCGTGAATTTTTAACGCTTCGATTCCGTAACAAGAACAGGTCGGGGTAAAGCGACAACGCGGGCCGATCATCGGGCTAATCGCAATTTGATAGAAACGAATCAAGCCGATGAGGATTTTTGAGCCAATCGAATGTGGCGATGCCATAATTTATCCAAGGTTGTAAATAACGTGCGGTTATCCAATTTGCCGATGCCTTGTTTCGCCACAATGACAAAATCGCAATGCGGCAAACGATGTTGCGTCAAACGAAAGCTTTCGCGACACACACGTTTGATCCGATTTCGATCGTGGGCGCGTTTCAGATGTTTTTTTGCGACGGTTAAACCCAAACGGCTATGCGTTAAGTTATTCGGACGGGCAAGAATGGTAAGTTCAGGACTGCTCGCACGGAGCGGCTGTTGAAAAACGAATTTAAATTGAACGGGAGTTAGCAATCGTAACTCCCGAGAAAAGTTTAGCTTAATCACACCGATAAGGTCGGATTACGCGGATAAACTTTTACGACCTTTAGCGCGACGACGAGCTAAAACCTGACGGCCGTTTTTAGTTGCCATACGCGCACGGAAACCGTGAGTACGGCTGCGTTTTAATACGGAAGGTTGGAATGTACGTTTCATAACTATAATCTACCTAAATCAAAATTGTTTAACCAGTTGCTTTTGACGTTTAGATAGCCAAAAACAGAGATACTTGAAACAAGCGTTATCAAAAATAAGGAACGGAATTGTAATCTGAAATTCGTCGTTCGTCAAATCACAACGGGCAAATTGAAGGATAAATTTTCACTTTTCCCGCCGACAAGCATAAAAGCGGGTGGAATTATACGTTTTTTGCGGAAAATCTCAAGCAAGGTTTTTCACTTTTTTTGATCCTTTTCTGAAGATCTTTGATCGACTTTATTGTAGAATGAGGCGAAATTTTCAGTAATTCGTCTGGCGGATATCCGTCCGCAATTTTCCAAAAACATCATTCGGCGGCTCGACTCGCCCTACAATAATTTGATTAATAAAGAAAGATAATATAACAATGAAAACGAACTCTTCTTCGCTTTGGCAAGCTTGCCTTTTACAATTACAGGATCAAATTTCGCCGGTGGATTTCAGCACTTGGCTACGCCCGTTGCAAGCGGATGAAGAATCCGACAACCTGATGGTGCTCTACGCTTCAAACCAATTCGTACAAAAATGGGTAGTGGATAATTATTTGGATCTGATCACCAAATTAGCCGCGCAATTCAGCCGAAACGCCGAGTTCGTCGTCAAAGTTCAAGTCGGATCCAAACCGGTTAAAGAAGCGCCGGCAACGATTGAACCCGTCGCCGCCGCATCAATCGCCGCCGTTTCGACGGAAGAGGCGCAACCGGCTTATCGTTCCAATTTAAACGTCAAGCATATTTTTGACAACTTCGTTGAAGGTAAATCCAATCAATTAGCTCGTGCCGTGGCGCAAAAAGTAGCAAATAATCCGGGCGAACAAAGTGCCAATCCGCTGTTTTTATACGGCGGCACCGGATTAGGAAAAACCCACTTGCTGCACGCGGTGGGCAACGGCATTCTTGCCGGCAATCCGAAAGCGCGCGTGATTTATATCCACGCCGAGCGCTTTATGCAAGAATACGTTAAAGCCCTCAAAGCGGATAAAATGGAAAACTTTAAAAAATTCTACCGCACTTTGGACGCTTTATTAATTGACGATATTCAATTCTTTGCCGGAAAAGACGGCACGCAAGAAGAATTTTTCCATATTTTCAATTCCTTATTCGAAAGCAGTCGGCAAATTATTTTGACCTCCGACCGCTATCCGAAAGAAATTGAAAAAATCGAAGATCGCTTGAAATCTCGTTTCGGTTGGGGCTTAAGTATTGCCATCGAACCGCCGGAATTAGAAACGCGCGTCGCGATTTTATTGAAAAAAGCGGAAGAAAAGAAAATGCAATTACCCGAAGAAATCGCGTTTTTTATCGGGCAGAAATTGCGCACCAACGTTCGCGAATTGGAAGGGGCGTTAAATCGAGTGCACGCTAACGCCGAGTTTACCGGCAAAGCCATTACCATTGATTTTGTGCGCGAAGCCTTAAAAGATATGCTCGCGCTGCAAGATAAACTGGTGACGGTGGATAACATCCAAAAAGTCGTGGCGGAATACTATCGTATCAAAGTGGCGGATTTAAAATCCAAAAGCCGCTCACGCTCCGTGGCGCGCCCGCGTCAGCTGGCAATGGCGCTGTCGAAAGAATTAACCAACCGCAGTTATCCGGAAATCGGCAAGGCATTCGGTGATCGCGATCACACTACCGTAATTCACGCCTGTCGAACTATTGCGACATTAAAAGAACAAGATAATAATATTCAGGAAGATTGGTCAAATCTTATCCGTACTTTATCAGCATAAAGGACTGAACTATGCAATTTACCGTTTCACGAGAAAATCTGTTAAAACCCTTACAACAAGTTTGCGGCGTACTTAGCGGTCGTCCGAACATTCCCGTATTGAATAACGTGTTATTACATATCGAAGGCAACCGTTTAACCATTACCGGTACGGATTTGGAAGTGGAACTTTCCACGCAGGCGCAACTGTCCGACAGCAATCAAGACGGGCAATTTACTATTCCGGCGAAAAAGTTTCTGGATATTTGCCGCAGTTTTGCCGACGATGCGGATATTACCGTCACCTTTGAAGAGGATCGCGCCTTGGTGCGTTCCGGTCGCAGTAAATTCAACCTGACCACATTACCCGCCGACGAATACCCGAATTTAGCGGATTGGCAATCTGAAGTGGATTTTTCGTTAACCCAAGCCACCTTGCGCCGTTTAATCGAAGCGACGCAATTTTCGATGGCGAACCAAGATGCGCGCTATTTCTTAAACGGAATGAAATTCGAAACGGAAGGCAATTTGTTGCGAACCGTGGCGACCGACGGGCACCGCCTCGCGGTTTGCACCATTCCGTTAGAACAAGATTTGCAAGCCCATTCGGTGATTTTGCCACGCAAAGGCGTGTTGGAACTGGCACGCTTGCTTGAAGCGACGGATCAACCCGCGCGCTTACAAATCGGCACCAACAATTTACGCATCGATCTCGGCAATATTATTTTCACCTCCAAACTTATCGACGGTCGTTTTCCGGATTATCGCCGCGTATTACCGCGCAACGCACAACGCATTATGGTCGGCAACTGGGAAACCTTAAAACAAGCCTTCGCGCGCGCAGCGATTTTATCGAACGACAAAGTTCGCACCGTGCGTTTGCAACTTGCCGATAATCAACTGACCGTCACCGCCACCAATCCGGAACAAGAAATCGCCGAAGAAATTATCGATGTATCTTACAGCGGTGACGAAATGGAAGTGGGCTTTAACGTCAGCTATATTCTCGACGTGCTCAACGCATTGAAATGCAACCAAGTCAGAATTCGTTTAACCGATGCTTCTTCAAGCTGTTTGATTGAAGATGTGGAAGACGCCAGCGCCGAATATGTGATTATGCCGATGCGCTTATAATTTTTTATGGCAATTTCCCGTCTTATTATTGAACATTTTCGCAATTTAACAGCCGTCGATCTTGAATTTGATCACGGCTTTAACTTTTTAGTCGGCAATAACGGCAGCGGCAAAACCAGTCTCTTGGAAGCGCTTTTTTATCTGGCGCACGGACGCTCTTTTAAAAGTGCGGTGGCAAATCGAATTATTTCTTACGATAAACCGCACTTTACCCTACACGGAAAAATCCAAGAACAGCAACATCATTGGTCGGTCGGATTACAAAAACCGCGCCAAGGTAACACGCAAATAAAAATCAACGGCGAAGACGCCGCCAAACTTTCCGAACTGGCGCAATTATTGCCGATGCAAGTGATCACGCCCGAAGGCTTAACCTTACTGAACGGCGGACCTTCTTATCGACGTGCGTTTTTAGATTGGGGATTATTTCATCACCACAACACGTTCTATTCGGCGTGGAGCAATTTAAACCGCTTATTAAAACAACGTAATTCGGCGTTACAGCAAGTTCGATCCTATGCGGAATTAAAAATTTGGGACGTCGAATTAGTAAAAACCGCCTACCAAGTCAGCCAATGGCGCGCCGCTTATGCCGAGGCACTACGTCCGGATATCGAACAAACTTGCAAACTATTTCTCCCTGAACTGGAAATTTCGCTCGGATTTTATCAAGGTTGGGACAAACAAACCGATTATGCGGATTTATTGCAACAGAATTTCGAACGGGATCGTGCCTTGGGTTACACCTTTTCCGGCCCGCAAAAAGCGGATTTTCGCTTTAAAGCCAACGGCTTACCGGTGGAAGACGTATTGTCGCGCGGGCAATTAAAATTATTAATGTGTTCTTTACGCTTGGCGCAAGGCGAACATTTAATGCAACAGAAAAATCGCCATTGCATTTTTTTGATCGATGATTTCGCCTCGGAATTGGATCAATATAAACGCGCCTTGTTGGCGGAACGTTTACAACAAAACGGCTCGCAAGTGTTTGTCACGGCGATCACACAAGATCAGCTTAAACAAATGCAGCCGGAAAACCACCGCACTTTTAGCGTAGAGAACGGCAACATTCGCTTGCTTTAAGCTTATCAAACTAAAAAATTCGGCAAAAAACCACCGCACTTTTTCAAAAAAATCCGCTTTCATTCGGAAATTTCCCGCCGATTGTTGAATTATTTTTGTAATCCAGTATTATTTTGCGTTTCTTATTTACAAAATCATCTTTGGGTTCCCTCACCCCAATTTTCACATTTAAAAAGGACACGAAATGAAACAAACCTTTTCGATCTTTAATGATCAACAAAAACGCAATGCTTTAGTGATATTGAGTTTTTTCCATATCTTTATTATTGCCGCGAGTAACTATTTAGTTCAAATTCCTTTTGAAGTGCGCCTGCCGCTGACAGGTCTCGGTTTTGCCGAAGATTTTTCTTTCCATAGCACTTGGGGTACGTTAACATTCCCGTTTATCTTTCTCGCCACGGATTTAACCGTGCGCGTATTCGGTGCGAAAGAAGCTCGTTGGATTATTTTTGCCGTAATGTTTCCGGCGTTGATCATCAGTTATGTAATTTCCACCCTATTTTCCGATGCCCAATATCAAGGATTCGGCGCATTAAGCGAATTTAACGGTTTCGTCTTTCGTATCGCCGTCGCCAGTTTTGTCGCCTATGTCTTCGGGCAATTATTGGATGTGTTAGTATTCAATCGCTTACGCCGCTTGAAAACTTGGTGGATTGCACCGAGTAGCTCAATGATTTTCGGCTCGATGGCAGATACCTTTTTATTCTTTGCCGTCGCCTTTTACGCCAGCAGCGATCCCTTTATGGCGGAACATTGGATGCAACTGGGATTCGTCGATTATTTATTTAAATTATTTGTCGGCATCGTGCTGTTCGTTCCGGCTTACGGTGTCGTGCTGAACCTTATTTTACGCAAATTACAACTATTAACCGCCGCAACCCAACCGGCATAAATAAACAGGAAACACAATGAACCTTAGAGAAACGATTGATAACGGCGCGATGGGCGCGTACCAATGGATGATCGTCATAATGGCGGCGGTGATGAATTTATTAGACGGATTCGATGTGTTAGCGCTCGCTTTCACTGCTAGCGCTATCCGTGCCGAATTCGGCTTAAGCGGTATCGAATTGGGTTATCTGCTCAGTGCCGGACTGTTCGGAATGGCTGCCGGTTCATTGTTTTTAGCGCCTTTCGCGGATAAAATCGGACGCCGTCCGTTAATTTTAATCGCCGTCGCACTGTCGGCAATCGGAATGCTCGGCTCCGCCTTGATTAGCGGGCACGAAATGTTGGGATTCTGGCGCGTGATCACCGGATTAGGCGTCGGCGGCATTTTAGTCGGTACTAACGTACTGACCAGCGAATATTCTTCCCGCAAATGGCGTAGTCTTGCCATCAGCATTTACGCCGCCGGTTTCGGTGTCGGCGCAGTATTAGGCGGAATGTTCGCGGTAATGTTGCAAGCGGAATACGGCTGGCGCGCCGTATTCCTCGCCGGTGCGATTTTAACCGGGTTATGCTTTGTCATATTGTTGGTTTGGCTACCGGAATCCATCGATTATTTAATCGGTAAACAACCGAAAAACGCCGAAGCCCGCCTTAACCGCATTTTGGCAAAAATGGGCTTTTCCGAACATTGGTCATTACCGGAAAAAACGGAAAAAACACAGAAAAAACTGCCGATCGCGCAACTATTCGGACAGCAATATCGCCGCTCGACCTTATTAATTTGGACGGCTTTTTTCGCCATTATGTTCAGTTTTTATTTCGTTAGTTCGTGGACGCCCGCTCTGCTGAAAGAAGCAGGAATGACGACGGAGCAAAGCGTCAGCGTCGGAATGATGATTTCCTTAGGCGGCACTTGCGGCGCACTGCTTTACGGCTTACTGGCAAGCCGCTGGTCGGCACGCGGCGTTTTAATGTTATTTACCGTCGCCTCGGCTTGCGTAGTCATCGCCTTTATTTTATCGGCGCAAGTGCTTTGGTTGGCAATGCTGTTCGGTATTTTGGTCGGCGCATTAATGAACGGTTGTATCAGCGGGCTTTACACCTTGAATCCGAGTATTTACGCACCGGACATTCGTAGCACCGGCGTGGGCTGGTCAATCGGTATCGGTCGTATCGGCGCCATTCTCGCCCCGACCATCGCCGGCATATTGCTCGATCAAGGTTGGGAAAAACAAAATCTGTATATCGGCGTCGGTTTTGTGTTATTACTTTCTACCGCCGCGCTATTTTTCTTACGTCGTAAAAGCGCATTAACCTCGCTTTAATTTTTTGTTAAGCCGCATTATGCGGCGTTAGACTGATGATAAATTTATATTTTTTAACTGAGGGTTTACAAATAAATATAAACGATGTCTTCGGGTTAATATGTAAACTATGTTATCAGGTTGTACCAAACCGAACCACATTATGCCGCTTTGTTGTTAACACTGATTCTTAGAACAAAACAACGCAAAAAACCACCGCACTTGGGTGGTTTTTTGCTGATTGCGAATTATGTGTGGAAATGAAATTCTTCGAATTTCAAGCAAAAGTGCGGTCGTTTTTATTGAGAAATCCACAACGGCAAACGAATCACCACACGCAAACCGCCTAAATGACTTTGCGCCGCCCAGACCGTACCTTGATGTTCTTTCACTACGTTAGCGACAATCGCCAAGCCCAAGCCGGTGCCGCCGGTTTCTCGCGTGCGAGCTTCGTCAACGCGATAAAAAGGTTTGAAAATATTTTCGTATTCTTTTTCCGGAATGCCGCTGCCATTATCGTCGATGGCGATAAATAGCGTATTTTCTTGTAAGCAAATGGTGGCTTCAATGCAGGATTTGGTATATTTCAACGCATTGCGCACGATATTTTCGACGGCACTGGTTAAGAGCCCTTTATTACCGTTTAAATAATATCGTTCCGGCGAATAGATTAGTTGCTTGATACTAAATTGCAGATTTTTTTGCTCCGCTTCAAATGCGGCGTCATTCATAATATCCGTCCATAATTCGGTAATCGGAAAAATCGAACGCAAAATATGGCTGTTCAGTTGTTGACGGGAAAGCAGCAACAAATCGTTAATCATTTCATCCAAGCGTTCCGCTTCTTTTTCGATACGCGCGGTTTCCGCGCCTTCGCCGACACGACGGCGTAATAATGCCAAAGCAAGCTGCAAACGCGTTAACGGTGTGCGTAATTCGTGTGAAATCGAAGATAAAAGCGATTGTTGATTAGATAACAAATCGTCTAACGCATCGGTCATTCGGTTAAAGCTTTGTCCGACCTGACGCAGCTCGATCGTACCTTGGGTTTCCAATTTTTTATCCGCTTTAAAATCCCCCAAAGCAACGGCGTTCGCCGCACTTTGCAAATTGCGCAGCGGTCGCCCGATACTGCGCGACAACCACCATAATAAAGGCGTGGAAATCGCCATAATCACGATAATCAACACTAGCGGGTGATCAAAAATAAAGGTGACGATTTCTTTTTGCGCGTTCACACGGCTAAGAAAATAGAGGAAATAAGGCATATCCTCGCCCATATTAATGTGCACGATAAAGGGGCCGGCGACTTGGATGTCATAAAAGTTCTTTTTTAACGGACGCAACGGTGTGGAAGATTGATACATAAATTGTTGGATTGGTGCGATTTCTTCACGTCTGGCGCCTAAAATTCGCCCTTTTTGATCGACCAACACCGGATGCACGCCATCAAATTTATCGGAAGGAAAAACCGGTGCACCGGATAGAATATGGGATAGGTGATTACTACGAATAGCGGAAGAAATTTCTCGGTGATAACCCGACACTTCTTCGCTGGTTAACTCGGAATAAATGCGCGAATCAAAGTGCGGTAGAAAAAAGGCTAATCCGAATAACAATAGGAAAGACAGCCAGAACAAGGCGAAGATACGCGTCGAAAGCGCATTAATCAGGGAAACCGTTCTTAATTTCATAGAGAAACCATCATAAACAAACCGCCTTCGGTTTATTTCTCCGCAACCAACAAATAACCTCTGCCGCGCAAGGTTTTAAACCAAGAAATTTCATCGGTTCGTTTCGGTAATTTTTTACGCAAATTAGACATATGCATATCAATGGCACGGTCAAACGGCATTAACGGTTTGCCGAGCACTTCCATACTTAAATATTCGCGCGATAAAATTTGTCCCGGATTCGCGATAAGAATTTGTAATAAAGCAAATTCCGTACCGGTTAATTCCAAATCCAGACCTTCGTAAATCGCTTGTTGGCGACCCGGATATAAAATCAATCCGCAAAATTCAACGCATTGACTTTCTTCTTGCATTTTATTTTCCGTAGCTGTCGGTGTTGCTGCGGCGGTTCGGCGTAAAATCGCTTTAATTCTGGCGACCAATTCTCGATCGTTGAAGGGTTTCGGTAAATAATCGTCGGCGCCGAGCTCCAAGCCTAATACACGATCGATTTCATTGCCTCTGGCGGTTAACATCATTACCGGTACGGAAAAACGTTGTCTTAATTGTTTCAAGGTTTCGATACCGTTTAATACGGGCATCATAATATCCAACAACACAAGATCATAACCGGCATCGATTTTATCCAACGCCTGCTGACCATTGTTAGCGGTATCCACTTCAAACCCTTCCAGTTTTAATAATTCGGCTAACAATTCGACCAGCTCAACATCGTCATCAACCAATAAAAGTTTAGCCATATCAATTATTCCTTATATTCATCACGCCGTTTTTACAAGAAAAACAGCCTTGCCGCTGTTTTTCTTATAATGCATCCTATTATTTCCAGAATTGCCACCAACTTTTGCTTTGCCCTTCTGTTGCGTTGATTACCGCGTTATTGACTTCCGGCTTTTCTACGTCGGGCAACGGCTTGTCCAAATCCGCCGAGGTCACGATGCCGCGCGAATCGAAATTAACCACAAAGGTATGTTGTTCCGGCGTTTCGTAGGCTTTTTGATTTAAGAAAACATAATACCAAGTATTATTGCTAAACGGATCGACCAAGACCGGCGTCCCTAACAAATATTGCACTTGTTGCGCGTTCATACCGACTTTCACTTGCGAAACTTTCGACGCTTCCAAATAGTTACCTTGCGGCACGTCGATACGATAAACGATTTTGTTTACTGTGGAACAAGCGGTTAAACTTAATGCGAACACGACGGCGACCGCCACGGATTTTAATTGCATATTTTTACCTTTTTATACCCTGCAAATAATAATTGATAATACCTAAAGTTAATCGGATTGCCAAATTAATTCTGATCTTTTAGCCGACGTTGCAGCTGATCGCGCAAATTCGCCGGTAATCCCTTGATAATTAAAGAATCTTCGGCTTCATTCCAAATAACTCGTTGATCCATTAACTCGGCATCAAAACTGATTGTCACGCCTTTTCCCGATCCTGAAAATTTCGTTAAGGTTTTTAACGCGGAACGAACCGGCGGAATCGACGACGCCAAACCGTAATCTTGCTCGGCGGCGAAATCGATGAAAGGCCGTTCATTTAGAGTGGGAATCGCCGAAGAAAGTTCCGTAAGTTCGATTTCTTCGCCGGCATTAATTTGCCCTTTGCAATAATCGAACACTTGTTTTTTCACCGCTTGGGTTTGCGTGCCGCTTAATTCGCCTTGCTCGCAATAATCGCTTACCGCCTGCAATAAACATTGGTTTTGCACTTGCGGATTCAATCCTTCTTCCGCACCTAAAAATTCCATAAAGAAGTCGCCGATTTTGCGCCCGACTCGTCCTTTTACAAAAGTTAAATAGCGATCGGAATCGGCTGAAGAACGCAAATCGGTCAAATTAATCCGCGCCGCAATATCGAATTGCGTCATTTCCAAGTATTGCGTGCGGCGAATATCCAAATTTTCATCCACCAGCATACTGACTCGGCTGTCTAATAAAGCGATAAACAAATAATCCGTCGCCAAAAAATTATATCGACACAAAATTAACGTGCCTTCATCGGCAAATGCGTATTTGCCTAATTCTTGCGCCAATAATTCCGCCGCACGACAGCTAAAAGATAAAAAATCGCTTTCGCCTTCCAATACCCGATTCAACAGTTGCGCAAAAACCGACGAGGCGTTAAACACACCGTAACCTTTCGCTTTGTTTTGATAACCTTGATGTAGCTGCAACATCATTTGTTCCGCTTCCGGCGTAACACTTAACAACTCGTCGCGTAATTGCACGGATAAACGGGATTGTTCCGATTCAGAGGGTGACTTGATTAATTGATGTAAAACGACTTGCTCGACAATAATGCTCATTATAAATTCCGCATAGCATAGAATAAAAATTTTATCGCATATTATAACCGCACTTTTATAAAAATATGCTAGGATATGCAAAATTATTCTCGTTTGCAAAACAAAACCGCCTCCATCACAGGCGATGATAACGAACGAAATTCGCAGAACTCATTATGGCAAAACATTCGAAATATCAAGATCAACAAGTTAATCACATTGTCAGCGACATCATCGCCGTCCTTGAAAAACACCAAGCGCCGGTAGATTTGTCTTTGATTGTGTTGGGCAATACGGTCAGCAATTTATTAATCGGCAGCGTCGGCAAAAATCAACGCGTGGCATTAGCGCAAGCGTTCTCCGACGCCTTACTTAATTCCGTGAAAGACAGCAAATAAGACGCGCGAATGTTCTGGATTAAAAACGGCAAACAATATCGAGAAGAAACCTCGCGAAAAATTTCGTGGGGTCATTGGTTTACGTTTTTTAATATCCTCTGGGCAATTATTATCGGCTCGCGTTATGCCTTTATCATCGACTGGCCGGATACCTTATTCGGCAGATTGTATTTTTTCGTGAGCCTATTGGGGCATTTCAGTTTCATCGTTTTCGCTTTTTATCTGCTGATTATTTTCCCGCTCAGTTTTATTGTCAAAAACAACCGCACTTTTCGCGGTTTAAGCGTGATTTTTTCCACTCTTTGCGTCACCTTATTATTGGTGGATACGGAAGTATTCTCGCGTTTTAATTTACACCTTTCCTCCGTGGTGTGGAATTTATTGGTCAATCCGGAAAACGGCGAACTTTCGCGCAACTGGCAAATCTTCTTCACCGCAATGCCGACGATTCTGCTGTTACAAATGCTTTTTTCCCGCTGGTCTTGGGAAAAATTGCGCAGTCTCGAACGACAAAAATGGTTAAAAGCGGTGGGCATATTTTTTGTTTGCGCCTTCACTGCCACACACTTAATTTATGCGTGGGCGGATGCTTATATTTATCGTCCGATTACAATGCAAAAATCCAATTTTCCGCTATCTTATCCGATGACGGCGCGTTCTTTCTTGGAAAAACACGGATTCTTAGATAAAACCCAATACAGCCACACCCTTGAATGGGAAGGTCGTCCGGAAGCGGCGAAAATCGATTATCCGAAACACGCGTTACGTTTCGGCGAGGTCAAAGAAAAAACCAATATCCTATTGATTACCGTGTCCGGTTTACGCGCCGATGCCGTCCGCGCGGACAAAATGCCGAAACTCAACGCCTTCGCGCAACAAGCGACGCGCTATATCAATCACTACAGCACGGGCAACGATAACAACAGCGGTTTAACCGGTTTATTCTACGGATTAACCGCCAATTACACCGACAGTTTATTAAGCAACAAAACTCGTTCAGTGCTAATGGAGCGGTTGCGCCAGAATAATGAATATCAAATCGGCTTATTCTCTGCCGATCAATTCAAATCGCCGCTTTTCCGCCAAGGGATTTTCCCTAAAAATAAACTCGGCGCACGCCAAGGGGATAATCAATCGGAAACCGCGCGTTTTATTCAATGGCGAAAACAAGCGCAACAAAGCGATAAACCGTATTTCGCCTATTTAAGCTTATCCGTTGAAACGGGATTAAATGAAACAGGTTATGCCCTCGCCTTACGCGAAATCGATAGCCTATTAAACGAAGCGCTTACCGATGAAAGTGAGGACACGCTTGTCATCATCACGGCGGAGCACGGTTATAACTTCCTTAATTTGGACGAAAAACAACAAGCGAATTATTTCGCCCGCGATGAAGTTCAAGTGCCGATGATCGTGCGTTGGTCGCATTTGGCACGCGGTGAGATCGATAAACTCACCTCGCATACGGATTTGCTGCCGGCATTAATGAAACAGGTTTTCCGCGCGGAAAATCCAGTGAGCGACTACGCGCAGGGTTACGATTTATTCGATGCGCAACAAGAACGAAACTGGGTGCAAGCGGGGAATTATCGCTGGAACGTTATCATCACGCCGGACGGTACGCAATTCCATATCGATCGACGCGGAAACTATCAAAAATATGACCGCACTTATAACAAAGCGTCCTCCACTCATCCGCCGCTCGGCTTATTTTTGGAAGTGTTTAATCAAGAAGATTCGTTCTTCGAAAAATAACGACGCAATATTTGATAACTGATAGTTAAAACCGATTATATTTTTAATTTTGAACCACTTATACTATCGTCCTAGTATCTGGTCGAAGCTTAACCGACCTTATGTTAGGACAAGATATAATGTTATTAATTAAAAATCCGAGAATTTTTCATAACATTGCAATCAAACTCATCGATGAATCCCGTAATTCATTGAATGCAATTCTATTTTCGCTTAATAACAAGATCCCGACTTTTGGGATTTTTTCATATCTGCAACAACCGGTCCGCCACCTTAATTCCTCATTTAGCACGGAGAATTTATGAAAAACCACGTTCGTAGTTTTAAAACCTACATTAGAGATGAAATTATTAAAAAAGGCGGCTGGGTTAACGCACACGCACACGCCGACCGCGCCTTTACGATGACACCGGAAAAAATCGGCATTTATCACAGCAGCAATTTACAACAAAAATGGGATTTGGTGGATGAAGTTAAACGCACATCCAGTGTGGACGATTATTACGCCCGTTTTTGTCAATCCATCGAACTAATGATTTCCCAAGGTGTCACCGCCTTCGGTACCTTTGTAGATATCGATCCGATTTGCGAAGATCGCGCCATTATCGCCGCCCACAAAGCGCGAGAAGTTTATAAACACGACATTATTTTAAAATTCGCCAACCAAACCTTAAAAGGCGTGATCGAACCGACCGCGCGTAAATGGTTCGACATCGGTTCGGAAATGGTGGATATGATCGGCGGCTTGCCTTATCGCGACGAGTTGGATTACGGTCGCGGTTTGGAAGCGATGGATATTTTGTTGGACAAAGCCAAATCTCTCGGCATTATGTGCCACGTCCACGTTGACCAATTCAACACACCGACGGAAAAAGAAACGGAACAGCTTTGCGATAAAACCATCGAACACGGTATGCAAGGTCGCGTCGTGGGTATTCACGGCATTTCTATCGGCGCTCATTCCAGAGAATACCGCTATAAACTCTATGAAAAAATGCGCCAAGCGCAAATGATGATGATCGCCTGCCCGATGGCGTGGATCGACAGCCATCGTAAAGATGATTTGCAACCTTTCCATAACGCCTTAACACCGGCGGACGAAATGATTCCGGAAGGTATCACCGTAGCAATCGGTACGGATAATATTTGCGATTATATGGTACCGTTATGCGAAGGCGATATGTGGCAAGAACTCAGCCTGCTCGCCGCCGGCTGCCGCTTTCCGGATTTAGACGCAATGGTCAACATCGCCAGCATCAACGGCAGAAAAGTATTGGGTTTAGATTAACCTATAGTTGCGTGACGCAAACATAGCGTTCAAGCGAAAGTGCGGTGAAATTTCACCGCATTTTTTCTTGTTTCTATTCTTTATACCGCAAGTCTTTCTCTTAATTCTTCGGCGGTTTGTGCGGTTTTGATTCGTTCGAATAAGGCGACGGCTTCGGGATATTCTTTCTTTAAATATTGCAGCCATTGTTTAATACGGGCGATGTGATAAAAACCGCTGTCGAACGGATTTTCCACCTCGGCGTAGCGAATAAGAATCGGCAACACGCTGCTCCACTGCAATTTATCTTCGCGATATTTCAACACCTTACTTAAATTCGGGATATTAAGCGCACCGCGTCCGACCATTAGATCTTGGCAACCACTGAGATTACGGCAATTTTCACCGTCTTGCCAATGCCAAATTTCACCGTTCGCGATGACGGGAATGGTTAATTTGCGCCGAATTTCGTCGATTTTCGCCCAATTAATGCGCTCAGCGCGATAACCGTCGGTTTTGGTGCGGGCGTGAATGGTGATTTCATCGGCGCCGCTTTGTTGTACGGCGTCGGCGATTTCAAAGGCGCTGAGATCATTATCCCAGCCCAAGCGCACTTTAACGCTTACCGGTAAATGCGCCGGTACCGCTTGTCTGATGGCTTTTGCCGCTTGATAAATTAATTCGGGTTGTTTTAATAATGAAGCACCGCCGTGGCTGCCGTTGACAGTTTTAGAAGGGCAACCGCAGTTAAAATCCACGCCGAAAGAACCCAATTCCACGGCGCGTTGCGCATTTTCCGCCAGCCATTGCGGATGTTGCCCTAATAATTGTACGCGTACCGGCGTGCCGGAAGGCGTTTTGTCGCCGTTGTAGAGTTCGGGACAAAGCCGATAGAAGGTTTTGCTCGGCAATAATTGATCGACGACGCGAACAAATTCCGAAACGCACAGATCATATTCGTTAATTTCGGTTAATAATTGACGCACGGGCGGATCCAGTACACCCTGCATCGGAGCCAGAATAACGCGCATTACGGGAAATTATTTCCAGCCTTTGGCTTTGCAAATCAGATCATACGCCGCCTGAATTTGCTGGGCTTTTTCTTTCGCCATTTCCAACATTTCCTTCGGTAATCCTTTGGAAACCAATTTATCCGGATGATTTTCGTTCATTAATCGACGATAAGCGCGTTTCACCGTATTGCGATCATCATTTTCCGACACGCCCAGCACTTTATAGGCGTCGTCTAAGGTCGGGCCGTTTGAACGTTGATAACTTTGCTGATAGCCGCCTCCTTGTTGATAACCGCCGCCCTGTTGCTGATAACCACCGTTTTGATAGCCGCCGGTTTGTTCATAATAGAACCCGCCGCGGCTAAATTGACGTGCTGCTAATTCCGCCATTAGCAGCTGTTCGAATTGAAAACGCGACAAGCCCAATTCTTCAGCAACCACAAACAGCACTTCTTTTTCGTTATCGTGCAAATGATCATCGGCAAAAGCGGCTTTGACTTGAATGGTCAAAAACATTCGCAATAAATCGGCGCGTTGTCCGCAGCCCAAACGAAATTCGCGGATCACTTGGCGAATCGGAAAATCCGCGTCTTTGCCGCGACTGAAGGCGGCTTGCGCTAATTTACGATTGGCATCGTCCAATTTCATTTGCTGCATTAAACTGTTCGCCAAAGCGATGTCGTCTTCCGTCACGCGCCCTTTGGATTTGCTTAAATGCCCCAACACGGCGAAAGTGGTTTGCATAAACAAGGATTGACGCGTCATTTTTCCTTTGAAAAAACTTGAATTTACACTGCCCAATTCATAGAGTTTCTTATCCGCGATATGCCCCAAAATGGTGCCGACAATGGCGCCGAATAAGCCGCCGAATCGCCAACCGATAATAAATCCTAATAATTTTCCGATAAAATTCATTCGTTTCTCCAAATAAGCTAAAAAGTGCGGTCTGTTTTTCGTTTAAATTTAGGCGTTTTTCGCATTATCAATCCTTCGCGAAAACGCAATAAAAATTCACCGCACTTTAATGAGGTTTATTCAACGCCGTATTGCGCACGATATGCGCGCATCGCCGGTAAGTGTTGACGATAATTTTCATCTTGCTCGATAAACCGCAATAAATCGTCCAAATCGATGATCGACAGCACATTGCACTGATAATCACGTTCGACCTCTTGAATCGCGGAGAGTTCCCCTGTGCCGCGTTCTTTACGATTTAATGCAATCACCACCGCACTTAATTTCGCCTGATTCGCCGAAATTAAATCCATCGCTTCGCGAATCGCCGTGCCCGCGGTGATCACGTCATCCACCAGCAAAACCTTGCCTTGCAACGGGCTGCCGATTAAATTGCCGCCTTCGCCGTGATCTTTGGCTTCTTTGCGGTTAAAGCACACCGGTTTGTCCAAATTAAAACGGTTAAATAAGGCGACGGATAAGGTCGTGCCGATAGGAATGCCTTTGTATGCCGGACCGAAAATCACATCGTAATCCAAACCGGCGGCGTGCACCGCTTGGGCATAAAAATCGCCTAAACGGGCTAAATCCGCGCCGGTGTTAAACAATCCCGCATTGAAAAAATACGGGCTGATTCGACCGGATTTAAGAGTAAACTCGCCGAAACGCAACACATTACGGCTTAAAGCAAAGCGGATAAATTCGCGTTTATAATCTTGCATTGTCCGCTCCTTATTCCGCTAATGCCTGACGTTGTGCGGCAAAAATTTGTTCGCAGCCTTGTTTCGCCAAATCTAGCAACGTTAATAATTCTTCGTGGCTGAACGGTTCGCCTTCCGCCGTGCCTTGCACTTCGATCATTCGACCGTCCTCTAACATTACGACGTTCATATCGGTTTCCGCCGCGCTGTCCTCGACATATTCCAAATCGCACACCGCTTCGCCGTTGACGATTCCGACGGAAATCGCCGCCACCAAGCCTTTAATCGGATTGGTTTTTAGGCTGCCGTTCGCCACTAAGCCGTTAATGGCATCAATCAGCGCCACGCACGCACCGCTAATAGATGCCGTGCGCGTGCCGCCATCCGCTTGAATCACATCGCAATCCAAAGTAATGGAACGTTCGCCCAAGGCTTGCAAATCCACCATCGCGCGCAAAGAACGGGCGATTAAACGCTGGATTTCCATTGTTCTGCCGCCTTGCTTGCCTTTTGCCGCTTCACGTTGCATACGGCTGTGAGTGGAACGTGGCAACATTCCGTATTCTGCCGTCACCCAGCCTTGTCCCAAGCCTTTTAGAAAGCGCGGCACGGTATCTTCTACGGTGGCGGTGCAAATCACTTTGGTTTCGCCGAATTCCACCAACACAGAGCCTTCGGCGTGTTTGGTGTAATGACGGGTAATTTTGATCGGACGAGGTTGATTAAACGCTCTTTCATTCGGACGCATTAAAAATTCCTTTGTTTTTTAGCATAAAAGTGCGGTCATTTTAACACGCAAAAGCGCAGAAACGAAATTTCGCAAAAGCTAATTTTTTCCTTGACAGGAACCGTTTTTTTTTTGAATAATTAGGTTATGCTAAGCGCCTCACAAGGAGGGGAAAGTGAAAAACGCAACATTAATGTTATGTTTCGGTGCTTTGTTATTAGGATGTGACAAGCCCGAAAAAACCGTCTATTTCTATATGCAGAATCAAGACGTGCTGGAAGTCGATGCACAGGATTGCAATAACGGCAAATTACCGGCTTCATCAAAAAAATGTCAAACGCTGGAAACGGCGAAAGACTACATCTTTTTAGTTGAACACGGTTTAGTGTTGAGCGAAAAAAGACTCCGAGAATTAGGCAAGGAGGATTAAACCGCACCGAGCTTAATACGCGAAAGAACGCAGAGATAAAATCTGCGTTTAGACTACTGACAAACCTATGATGCGAAAGGGGCGTATACCATACGCCCCTACGGTAAAATCAAAAATCTATTATAAATCAAAATGTTATGATGTTTATGTAGGGGCGTATGGTATACGCCCCAATAATAAAAAACTTTGTCAACAAACTGAACGTAGAGATAAAATCTGCGTTTTTTTTCGCGTAAACCTGACACCGCCGCAATTTCTCAGTACAATAATCGCAGTAAATTGATATGCAAAATAAGGAAAAAATATGATTTACAGTATGACCGCGTTCGCACGCATTGAAATCAAAAAAGACTGGGGTGATGCCGTTTGGGAAATTCGCTCGGTTAATCAACGTTATTTAGAAAACTTTTTCCGTTTACCCGAACAATTTCGCGGCTTGGAAAATCCGTTACGCGAAAAATTACGTCAAAATCTCACGCGCGGCAAAATCGAATGCAGCTTGCGCATTGAAAATAAAAAACAAAATGCCTCAGCGTTGAATCTGAATCAAGAATTAGCGCAACAAGTGATTCGTTCCTTACAATGGATCAAACAACAAGCCGGCGAAGGCGAAATCAATCCGAGCGACGTATTGCGCTATCCGGGTGTGGTGGAAACGCCGGAACAAGATTTGGATTTGATCGGTCAAGATTTGCTCGCCGCCTTTGATGAATTATTGCAGGATTTCATCGCAATGCGCGCGCGCGAAGGGGAAAAATTGCAGGATTTATTGCAACAACGTTTAGCTTCGATTTCCGCCGAGGCGGAAAAAGTGCGGTCAAAAATGCCGGAGATTTTGCAATGGCAGCGCGAACGTTTGCAACAACGTTTCGACGAAATCCAAGTGCAAGCGGATCCACAACGTTTGGAACAAGAAATTGTGCTGCTCGCCCAACGTATTGACGTGGCGGAAGAATTGGATCGCCTGCAACTGCACGTGAAAGAAACGCAATCCATTTTGAAAAAAGGCGGCGCTGTCGGGCGCAAATTGGATTTTATGATGCAAGAACTCAATCGTGAAAGTAACACCTTGGCGTCAAAATCCATTAACGCCGACATTACCGCTTCCGCCGTGGAACTCAAAGTGTTAATCGAACAAATGCGCGAACAAATTCAAAATCTGGAATAAGGAACGCCGAAGGATGAAAATCAACTTAACTCAATATCGCTTGATTCGCGCCCAAGGCGAAGATGCGGAAAAATTTTTACAGGGACAACTCACCGCCGATGTCATCGAATTAGCCGTCGGCGAATCTACGCTAACGGCGCATTGCGATCCGAAAGGCAAAATGAGTTCGATTTTTCGCCTGTTTCGTGTGACGGAATCCGAGTTTTACCTGATTATTCGCCAAGAATTATTGACAAGCGCCTTAGATCAACTGAAAAAATATGCGGTTTTTTCAAAAGTTACCTTTGAGTTCGTTGATTGCGAACTCGTTGGCGTGCTCGACGAAGAATGCCAGATTTCCGCCGAATTTAGCCTAACTATCGCCGAAAATCGCCGAATTTTAATTAATCCGAATGAAAAAATTCAAGCGGATGCGCAGGCGGAAAGCTGGGATCTCGCCGATATACAACAAGGTTATCCGATTCTTGGCGCCAAAGCGCAGAATGAATTTATTCCGCAAGCGTTAAATTTGCAATGTATTGAGCGAGCGATTTCTTTTAGCAAGGGCTGTTATATCGGACAAGAAACCGTAGCGCGCGCGAAATATCGTGGTGCCAATAAACGAGCAATGCAAACTTTTTACCTAAAAAGCACCGCACTTTCCGAAACGGTATTACCTGAAATCGGCGGAGAATTGGAAATGCAGTTAGAAAGCGGTTGGCGTCGCACCGGTACGATTTTAAGTGCGGTCAATTTTGCCGGAGTTTTATGGTTGCAAGCAATCGTGTCCAATCAAACGGACGCCGAAACGCTTTATCGCCTGCCGGAAGGTGAAATTTTAACCCTTTATCCGCTGCCTTATTCGCTTGCGGAATAATTTGTTCCGCTTAAAGAAAAACGGGTTTACGCCCGTTTATTTTTATCTTTTACGGCGGCTGACTTTCGCTAACCCGCTTATTGCCAACACGATTAATGCCGCGCCGCTCCAAAAGGAATAAGACAACGATACGCCCCAAACCAATCGGTCGCAAATACCGGAAAAAATCACGCCGACGAACATAAAAGGTGTGATCACTTCCGCGCTGGCGTATTTAAAGGATTTGGTCATAAAAATTTGGAAAATTAAACCGAAAACGCCAACCGATAGTAACATTACCACTTCGTGATAAGAAGGCATTACCCAACCGGGAAAGAAGAATACGCCGATCATCAGCGCACCAATTAAATGGAAATAAAACACGATATTTTGCGGCGAATAGGTTTTATTTAATTCTTGCACGCTGCAATAGGCGATCGCTGCCAAAATCGCGCCGCCCAAACCGAGTAACGCATAAACCAAGCCGATTTGCTGCTGCGAATTAGTGTATAAAATCACGCAAACACCAAGAAACCCCAGAAAAATACAACAGAGTTGTTTGATTGAGGTTTTGATCCCAAAACAAAGATAAACGATCACCGGCACAAATAATGCCGAAGTGTTCATCAGCAATACGGAAATCGACACGGGCAAATGTTTAATGCTGTAAAACAGCGATAGCATACTGGCGATACCGGCAAGATTGCGCAGAATAAAAAAATGCAGTTTTGCGCGGTTCACGCGAAAATCCCGCCTTTTATAGAGCAAAGGGAATAAGAATAGCGTGCCGAGTACGAAACGGGAAAATAAAATTTCATCGGCGGGTAAATTTGCCGAGGCGATTTTCACAAAAACGCCCATTACGGCAATACTCAAATAGGCGATAAGCATATAGCTTATCGCTTTACGATAATTCGGTCGGGTAAAATCGGTTGTCATTGATTTTTTGCTCATTCGTCAAACCAAGCAAAGTGCGGTTAAAATTGCGCGCGTTTTTGTATTCGCGCAAATTTGGGAGAAGGTTATTTTCGCATAATGGCGCAGACTTTCCAGTGTAACGGGCAAAAATAATTGGGGAATGAAAATAATCCATAAAAAAATGCGACCCGTTTGGATCGCATTTTTCGAATTAGCTGCGGATTACCATTGATAACCGACGCCCACACCACCGGAGTAATGGCCTTCGCTGTTTGCCGTACCGGTAAGTTTTAAGATCACTTTACCGCTGTCGCTTGCACGAGAATAGCCGACCGCAATCGCAGAGGCACCGGAATAACCGCCCGCCGATGCTGCTACCATTGATTTACCCGGAATATACACTTGTGGTAAGGAAGCCGCTGCCGCCGAGCTTGCGCCGATGCCGCGGACACGTCCGTCAAGTTTATCCACTTTGCGTTCAACGGATTTAAGCTGACCGTAGTTCACTGCGTCAGTAGTATTCGTACCCGGTGCAACATTGGTAATCTTCGTTGTGGAATAACCGTCTTTGCCGGTTACACGCACATTGCCGTTGTCGTCCGAACCGATTTTCGCCGAGTTAGTACCGTTTGATAACGTGATGTTAGTAAATGTCGGTGTCGCGCTGGTCGCAATAGAAATCGTTTTACCGCTTTGGGTAATTTCGATGTTTTTACCCGCGTCAACCGTAAAGGTATCGCCCATCGCCACTTTTTCTAAACTTGAACCGTTCACTTTACCTTCGGAAGCCGTCGCTGTAACATTCCAACCTTTCGCCACTTCGTTAGTTACGTTAGTGATATTTTGCGTCACTTCTTTTAATTGGCTGACATTTACCGCATCCGTCGCGTTTGTGCCGTTCGCCACGTTGGTGATAACGGTATTTCCTGCGTCAATGCCGGTAGTCGCATTAATTGTCACATTACCGACTTTTAAAGTTTCGTTAACCGTGACGTTGGTGAAAGTCGGTTTGGTTGAGAAACTGATCTCGATCGTGCCGTCTTTCGTGACGTTGGTTTTTAAATTTTCGGTTGAAGTATCGGTCGCATTGCCTGAAACGATCGAAATCGTGCTACCTAATTTTTGTACGCTAGACCCTTCGTCCGCTTTAAAGGTTAACGGTTGATTTACCGCATCGCTTAAGCCTTTTAACGCATCACCGATGCTTGTGTAATTTGTTGTCGTATTATCGTTCGGATTGGTTGTGGTTAAATTGTAAGTCACATTAAAAGTGCCGTTCGGGTTTAATACGGTTGTGCCGCCCAATGCCGTAACAGTCGAATTAGCGACATTACTTAGTACGCCGTTAGTTGCATATAATTGCGAACCGTTGATAGCATCGGTTGACGTCGCGGAAATATTACCCGGCGCCACATTAATGATTTGGCGTTCTTTGCCGCTTGCACCGACGGACACGATACCCGTAGCCGTACCTTTAAAGCCGCTATAAGTTAACAAGCCGACGGTGGCGGTGTTCACTTGATTAAACGCACCGTTTGTCGTCGTTGTCGAATTTTCCGAGCTGCCGTCGCCTAAAATGACGTTATTCGCCGCCGTTGCGCTTACGTTATTCCCGAATACAAGGGTGTTATTCGCGCTGCTCGCAATACGATTGCTCACGCCGATTGCCGCACTGTAGTTCCCGTTTACTCCGCTATTATTCCCAAGCGATAGCGGCATAACCGAGCGTTGAAGCCCAAGAACCGATGGCGATAGATTTTTCACCCGAATAATAACTTTCCGTCGTACTGCTTGCTACACCACTTTTTGCAGACATACCGATTGCAATACCTTCTTTACCGTAAGTGGTTGTCGCACGCCCGATTGCGGTGGCGCTTTCATTACGCGCAGCGGCGGAGTTACCGATTGCTACCGCAGAATGGAAAGTCGCACGAGTAAACGAGCCGATAGCAACCGTTGATGATTGTGATGAAATGGATTGCCCACCGATCGCAACGGCTTGTGGGCCGGTCGCACTACTTGACGCCCCCAGCGCAACCGTCCATTGTTGCGTTGCACGAGAATTAATCCCTAAGGCGGTAGAACGGTCGCCGCTTGCAGTCGAATTTGTACCGAACGCGGAAGCAAATTGGGCAGCGGAGGCATTCGCACCGGAACCTACGGCAAGAGAAGCTTCTCTCGCACTCGCATTATCACCGATGGCAATCGCCGCACCGGTTGCAGTCGAGCCGTCAATTTGGATGCCTTTCGCCAAGGCATTTAAGCCGATCGCAATCGAGCTGTACGCGTTATTGCCCGGCGCTTGGGTGGTGGCATTATAACCGAGCGCAACAGCGCCTTGTTCAGCCGTATCAATATAAACTTTATTGCCGTTTGCGCTGGTGATCGTCGTCTCTAAAGTCGTACCGCCGGATTGTGTGCTACCTGAAATTTCTTGAGTCGTCGCCGCAGTCGATGTCGCCGCCAATGCGGACGACCCTAACAACGCGCCCAAGCCTGCAGTAACCACAAGGGTTAATGCGTTCGGAGCAATGCGTTTATCCGTTGAAGACGCGGATTTTCCTTTGTTACGGCTAAGTTCGGAAGTAACAACGAATTGTTGTGACGCGACATCCCAGATAACTTTAAAGATTTTATTCATAATAAAAAAATTTCCTATGGTATAGATAAAACTGAATTGTTTCAGCAACCTTTTCTTCTCGCCGGTTGCTAAGCGATAACTAAAACACTGAAATTATAAATCACGCGAAATATGATGATTTCCTATTCAAATCGAGTACGAATTATACACTCTGATACGAATAATTACGTATTGTTATACAAAATTCTGTAAATCTATGTAAATTTTATGTAAGAAAGGCGTTAGGGCGTTAATAACGCCCTTATTGTTGCTGAAAGGCTATTTTGCTAATAAATGACCTTTGCGAATACCTAGCAAGACTAACATTGCGGCATAAATCAAGGCGGCGATGCAAATTAACCACACCAGCCAATGTAAACGCTCCAAAAATTGCATTTCGTTCCAAACGGATAGCGCAGGATTGTAATACCACACAGTTGCGCCCATTACGGCGGCAGCAAGAAAAACTTTGCCAAAAAACACCGCACTTTGTTTGCTGAAATGATAAATATCCGCTTTCGCCAAACCGCGATAAAGTAAATAGGCGTTTAAGCTGGCGGACATCGCCGATGCCATTGCCAAGCCCACATAGCTGAACGGAATCGCCAGTAAGTTAAAGCCCATATTGCTGACCATTGCGATGATACCGATTTTCACCGGTGTTTTGGTGTCTTGGCGGGCGTAATAGCCGTTGGCGAGAATTTTAATCAGCATAAAGCTGAGCAATCCGGCATTAAATGCCCACAAGGAATAAGAAGCGGCTTGCACGTCGCTGAATAAAAATTGCCCGCGCATAAACAGCACCAATAACATCGGTTGCGCTAAAACCGCGATGCCGATCATTGCCGGCACGCCGAGCAATAAGATCATCCGCACGCCCCAATCCATTGTGTTGCGAAAATCCACCGCACTTTTTTCCGCATTATCGCTGCGATTGACGTGATGACGAGCGAGGGTCGGCAAAATCACGGTGGAAATCGCGATACCAAACAAACCAAGCGGAAATTCTAGCAAGCGGTCGGAATAATACAGCCAGCTGATCGAGCCGGTCATTAAAAAACTGGCGATAAAGGTGTCTAATAATAGATTAATTTGGCTGACGGACACGCCAAATAGCGCGGGAATCATCAACGTGCGAATTTTTTTAACGCCTTCGTCGTTCCACGCCCATTTCGGTTTAAATAGCAATCCGGCTTTTTTTAAGAACGGAATCTGAAATAAAAATTGCAATAATCCGCCGATGAAAATCCCAATAGCGAGGGCTAAATCCGGACTGCTGACGTACGGTGCGAGAAAAAGTGCGGTGCAAATCATCGCAATATTTAACAATACCGGCGAAAAGGACATTACGCCGAATTTGCCGAGGGTGTTTAAAATCGCGCCGGATAAGGCGACAAAGGTGATAAACCACAAATAGGGAAAAGTGATTTTTAATAATAATGACGCTTGTTCGAATTTGGCAGCGTTCGGGCCGTCGGTTAACCAATCGGCAAACCAGCCCGTACCGAATATTGCGGCAACCACGGGCGAGAAAATCATCGCTAAAAGGGTCACAACGGTAACTAAACCGCCCAATGTGCCGGAAACTTTTCCGATAAATTCTTGCGTTTTGGTTAAGTCACCGGATTTTTGATATTCCGCCAATACCGGCACAAAGGCTTGCGAGAATGCACCTTCGGCAAATAAGCGGCGCAAAAAATTAGGGATACGATTGGCAAAAAGAAAAACGTCCGCCGCCACGCCGGCACCGATAAGTTGTGCGGTGATCACATCGCGCAATAATCCCAAAATACGCGATAATAAAGTCATTGCACTGACGAGGATGCCGGATTTTAATAATCGTTTACTCAAAATAATGTACTCTTTACAGAAAAATTTAGCCTAATTGTATAGAAATTTTGTTTTTAAGCTATATTCTAAGCGAAAAAACTGTTAAAATCTCGCCACATCGTTTTGGTGGGCTGCTCAAAGCGCATTGATAATAACGATGCTGATTTTTGGTTGTGTCTCACCGAAATCCTCAAACTAAATTTTGCAAAAATTGTTTATTGACAATTTTATAGGAAAAAGGCATATTTTACGCCTTTATTTTTATTCCATAAACTAACAGAAATTTTTAGGAGTTTGACCTTGGCTAATATCAAGTCAGCTAAAAAACGTGCGGTTCAATCTGAAAAACGCCGTCAACACAATGCAAGTCAACGCTCAATGATGCGTACTTACATTAAAAAAGTTTACGCAGCAGTCGCAGCAGGCGAAAAAGCAACAGCGGAAGCGGCATTCGTAGAAATGCAAAAAGTCGTGGATCGTATGGCGTCTAAAGGCTTAATCCACGCAAATAAAGCTGCTAACCACAAATCTAAATTATCCGCTCAAATCAAAAAATTAGCATAATTTGTCTTTTGAGTTAAAAATATAAAGAAAACCGCATTATTTAATGCGGTTTTTTATTGTCTGTTATCGGGCTAAACGACGTCGGCGACGGTGATAATTCAGGCTATTTGCGCGCGAATTTTTCACCGCACTTATAGGCTCCGTCGGGCTATGATGAAGACGGCGATAACGGCTTAAAAAATAATGCACCGAGCTTGCCAATAACACACCGACCAAAAACACGACGATCACTTCGCCGTATAATTGATGAAAAATCTGGTTAATTTTATTCTGTGTGGTTTGTCCGTATTTCATATCGAAGGTAACGCGCAAAAAGCCTTCAATACCGTTCGGCGAATAAATCGGTTCGACGATTTGCTGGGTGCTTTGCGGTTTGTCTTGCGCATCGTCCAATCCCAATCGATCACGAACGCCCGACGAGCCGGTGCTTTGCGCCAATAATTCACCATTATTCCCATAAATTGCTGCATCTAGCACAAATTCTTCTTTAACGAAATCATCCAAGTTTTCCGTTAATTTTTCGGATTTCGCTTGGTTAACCAATAACATTGAAAATAAATTGGCTTGCTGGCGCACCAATAAATGCGATAAATTCGCCACTTGGTTGATACTCGCCAGCTGCGAACCGATTTTAAACTGCTGAATACCGAACAAGATCACCGTCATTACCGCGAGGCAAAGCAAGGTGATCGAAGTGATCATTCCGATTTTTAAGACTTTTTCTCTAATCAAATGCAAGTGATATTCCCCAATGATCCGTAATAAGCTAGAATACGGCGACAATAAAATATAACTAATTTACAGGATTTTTTATGCAAACACAAAATCTCGCGTCGATTACGGCAAATTATTCGCAATTTCCTACCGCACTTTTGGCTGATGTTCCGAAATCAACGGGAAATGAGGCGTTTATTCTGTATGGCAATCAGTTGAATTTCACACAATTAATGCAATTTCAAGCAAAGTGCGGCGAAAATTTTGAAATTTTTGATTGTTGGAATGTATTTGAAAATACCGTCGTGCTGCTGCGCGGTCAATGGACGTCAAGTTGGACGGATTATGCGGCGCAGCTACAAATCGATATTGCACGCCTTGATTTTTGCGCAAGGCTAGAACAAGGTGGACTTTTAGTAATGGATATGGATTCCACGATTATTCGGATGGAATGTATTGATGAAATCGCCAAACTTGCCGGCACGGGCGAATTGGTTTCGGAGATTACCGAACGCGCAATGCGCGGCGAATTGGATTTCGAACAAAGTTTGCGCCGCCGTGTTGCAACGCTTAAAAATGCGTCGGAAGATATTCTTCGTCAAGTTCTCGAACATTTACCGTTAATGCCGGGATTACGCGAGATGATAAGTACGCTACAGCAATACGGTTGGAAAACGGCGATTGCCTCCGGCGGGTTCACTTATTTCGCCGATCATTTGAAAGAACTGTTGAATCTTGATTTTGCCGTATCCAATCGTTTCGAGATTATTGACGGCGTGTTAACCGGACAAGTCGCCGGCGATGTGGTCGATGCGCAATATAAAGCCGATACATTAAAACGGCTTGCCGCACAGTTCGACATTCCGCTTGAACGAACCGTGGCAATCGGCGACGGTGCGAATGATTTGTTGATGATGCAAGCGGCAAATTTGGGCGTTGCGTTTCACGCGAAGCCGAAAGTTCAACAACAAGCGCAAGTTGTGGTAAACTTCGCAAACTTGACCGCACTTTTATGTATTTTAAGTGCGAATAATAAGATTAAAACGAAATAGGAGCCTAAAATGCCTTCATTTGATATTGTTTCCGAAATTACGCTACACGAAGTGCGTAATGCGGTTGAAAACGCTAATCGCGATTTGGCGAATCGTTGGGATTTTCGCAATGTGGAATCTTCCATTGAGTTAAATGAAAAATCCGAGACGATTAAAGTATCCAGCGAATCGGATTTCCAAGTAGAACAATTAGTTGATATTTTGCGCAATGCTTGTATTAAACGCAATATTGATTCTACATCCTTAGACATTCCGACCGAATATGAACACAGCGGAAAAACTTACAGTAAAGAAATCAAGCTGAAACAAGGCATCGAAACCGATATGGCGAAGAAAATTACCAAGCTGATTAAAGAATCGAAAATTAAGGTACAAACGCAGATTCAAGGCGAGCAAGTGCGTGTAACCGGAAAATCGCGAGACGATCTTCAAGCGGTAATTCAGTTAGTTAAAAATGCCGAATTGGGTCAACCTTTCCAATTTAATAATTTCCGTGATTAATCAATAAATTATAGAAACCGTTGCAAGGCGGTTTTTTTATGCTTATGGAAAAGGAAATGCTTTGGTAAATAAAAGAAAATACGAAAATTTTAAAATGTATTTTAGCAATCTTTGAAGATATAGGAAAAATAAGGATTAAATGGCAGGGGCGGAGAGGCTCGAACTCCCAACACCCGGTTTTGGAGACCGGTGCTCTACCAATTGAACTACGCCCCTAAAGAGTTGGCGGAATGGACGGGACTCGAACCCGCGACCCCCTGCGTGACAGGCAGGTATTCTAACCAGCTGAACTACCACTCCGCTAAATTGATATTTGGCAGTGCCCTACTCTCACATTGGGAAACCCAACACTACCATCGGCGTAACAGCGTTTCACTTCTAAGTTCGGCAAGGGATTAGGTGGTTCCACTGCACTATTGCTGCCAAAAAATTTTATTTTATTAATCTATTTGAAGGAAAAAGATAAATAAAATAAAACTTAATAAAACCCGGCGGTGC
>NZ_PHGZ01000040.1 GCF_002795405.1 Caviibacterium pharyngocola
CTTTAGCCCATCATATTGAAATAACTATATTTTTTGATTGGCTGAAGCCCATCCTACACATAAAATACGATTTAAATCAGGTTTGTCATCGGTCTGAAAAAAGTGCGGTAAAATACCGCACTTTTTTGCTTTTTTATTTCGCAATACGTTTGTATTTCATTCGGTGAGGTTGGGTGGCGTCCGAACCGAAAGTTTTTTTCTTCCATTCTTCATAATCGGAGAAGTTGCCTTCGTAGAACGTGACTTTGCCCTCATCGCCGTAATCTAAAATATGGGTGGCGATACGGTCTAAGAACCAACGGTCGTGGGAAATGACCATTGCACAGCCCGGAAATTCTAAGATCGCATTTTCAAGTGCGCGCAAGGTTTCGACGTCCAAATCATTGGTCGGTTCGTCCAATAACAACACGTTGCCGCCCGCTTGGAGCAATTTCGCCAAGTGCAAACGTCCGCGTTCGCCGCCGGAAAGTTCGCCCACGCGTTTTTGTTGATCGACGCCTTTAAAATTGAAACGACCGACATAAGCGCGGCTTGGAATTTCGAAGTTTCCGATAGTGAGAATATCTTGTCCGTTCGACACTTCTTCCCAAACGGTTTTTTTGTCGTCCATTGCGTCACGGAATTGATCGACGGATGCCAACACCACGGTTTCACCCAAGGTAACAGAGCCGGAATCCGGTTGTTCTTTGCCGGAAAGCATACGGAACAAGGTGGATTTACCCGCGCCGTTCGGTCCGATAATGCCGACAATCGCACCTTTCGGGATCGAGAAGGATAAATTATCGATTAATGTCCGATCACCGTAAGATTTGGTTAAGTTTTGCACTTCGATCACTTTATCACCTAAGCGTGGACCCGGTGGAATAAAGAGTTCGTTGGTTTCGTTACGTTTTTGATATTCGCCTGAATTCAATTCTTCAAAACGTGCCATACGCGCTTTACTTTTCGCTTGGCGACCTTTCGGATTTTGGCGTACCCATTCCAATTCTTTTTCAATGGATTTTTGACGGGCGGATTCTTGCGCTTGTTCTTGCGCTAAACGTTTTTCTTTTTGTTCCAACCAAGAAGAATAGTTACCCTCCCAAGGAATACCTTCACCACGGTCAAGTTCTAAAATCCAGCCGGCAACGTTATCTAAGAAGTAGCGATCGTGAGTGATCGCCACAACGGTGCCTTCGTAGTCGTGTAAGAAACGTTCGAGCCACGCCACGGATTCTGCATCCAAGTGGTTGGTCGGTTCGTCTAACAGCAACATATCCGGTTTTTCGAGCAATAAGCGACAAAGCGCGACACGACGACGTTCACCACCCGATAAATGTTCGATTTTGGCGTCCCAATCCGGTAAACGCAACGCATCGGCGGCGCGTTCCAGTTGGTTATCCAAATTATGACCGTCGTGCGCTTGAATAATAGCTTCAAGATTCGCTTGTTCCGCCGCAAGTTTATCGAAATCCGCATCCGGATCCGCATATAGCGCATAAACTTCGTCCAAGCGCGTTAAAGCGTTTTTCACTTCCGCAACCGCTTCTTCCACCGCTTCGCGCACGGTTTGTTGCGGTTCTAACTTCGGTTCTTGCGGAAGATAGCCGATTTTTATGCCGGGTTGCGGGCGTGCTTCACCTTCGATTTCTTTATCGATGCCCGCCATAATGCGTAATAAAGTGGATTTACCCGCACCGTTTAAGCCGAGTACACCGATTTTGGCACCCGGAAAAAAGCTTAGCGAAATATCTTTCAAAATATGCCGTTTCGGCGGAACGACTTTGCCGACACGGTGCATTGTATAAACAAATTGTGATGACATAATGACTCTCAAGTTGATAGATAAATTAGAAAGGCAAAGATTATATCAATAAATATAATCAATCGCTTGAGTGCAATTCTACTTGAAATTCGCATAATTTGTAAGGTGCTTTCGATGAATGCTTGATAATGAGAAAGGCGAAATGCGAGCGGGAAAAAACGAATTCAGCCGCAAAATCGCTGCTGAGTCTGAGCAAACGCGTTGGTTTTTTGTTTAATTCTTTGATTTTAAATAAAAAAAACCTCCCGAATCGGGAGGTAGGAAAGTAGTTTAGCTATTTATGATTATTTTATTTAGGAACTTTATGAATATCAAGCTACTGCTCGACGGGCGATATATTACATAAATTTTCGTTATATAGTAACTATAATGTTATATTTTTTTGATATTTATCACAAAATTTTCATTTATTTTACGATTTTGCGCAATTATTTGTCGATTTTTAAATTTTGCTCGTTTTGTTTTAAGAAATCTTTAATGATAAAATGAATTTACTTTATAAAATAAAAATTACAAAAGGTCATTATGTTAAAAACGTGGCGACAATTTTTCTATTTATTCCTATTGATTTTTGTATTTCCGTTAACAAGTTCGGCGCATCCGCACGCATTTATCGAAATGAAAAATAAGGTGTTGGTGGAAAACGATAGCTTGGTCGGATTTTCGATGCAATGGATTTTAGACGAAGCCAGTTCGTCCGCGGTGTTATATGATTTAAAGCAGGCGCAAGGGGATCAAGCCGCATTGCAAAAGTTAATCGATGAGGTAATGAATAATATTATTAACGAACATTATTTTAGCTATCTCTTTGATAAAAAAGGAAATAAAATCAAATATACCAGTAAGCCGCAACATTACGGAATGAAATCCAACGGTTCGCAAGTGCTATATTATTTTGATTTTATGCTGTCGAAACCGCAAGCCTTGCAAGGCGAACGTATTGAACTTAGCACTTACGATCCGACTTATTATGTTTCGATGTATTACGATCAGCCGCTGCAAAGTGCGGTGGATTTTTCCGCATTACCGAAATGTTGTCGCGGGCAAGTAGCAGAGCCGCAAGTGGACGAAAAAATCAAACAATATGCGGCGTCGTTAGATCGCACTCAGCGCGATGAAGATACCTCGTTAGGCGCGGTGTTTGCGCAAAAAGTGGTTTTAATATGCGACTAAAAAAGACTTATCGTTATTTATCGGCGCTGCTGCTACTGTCGTGTTGTGCGCTGTATCTTTTCCCTTATTTATTTTCACAAGTCATTGTTTGGCAACGTGAATTTAATCAATTAATGTCCGCTTATTTACATCAAATTAAGCAATCGCCGGCGACGGCGGGCGGATTATTAATCGGCGTCAGTTTTTTATACGGCGTTTTTCACGCGTTAGGGCCGGGACACGGAAAATTTATTATCGCGAGCTATTTATCCACTCATCGTTCGCAACTGAAATCCGGTATGACACTAAGTTTATTGTCTTCGATAATGCAAGGCATCGTGGCGATTGCGGCAACATCCGTGATTGTCGTACTGCTGAACTTATCCTCCGCATATTTTAAATTGAGCCAACTTTGGTTGGAACGCGTTGCCTTCGGCTTGATTTTATTGCTCGGATTATATTGGATTTACCAAAGTGCAAAAACGCTTTACCGCTTATCCGCGCAAAAGAAAGGAAATATTCGGCGAATTTATACGATTAAACCGTTATCGGCGCCATTAATGCAAGAAAGTGCGGTCAAAAAAATGACGAATTTCTCTGCAGAGCAACCGACTTGCGCCTGCGGACATCAACATATCCCGACCGCTCGACAATTAGAAAAAACGGATAATCGTTCTCGCTTGTTGGTGATTTTGAGTATCGGAATGCGACCTTGTTCCGGCGCGATTTTCGTACTGTTTTTGGCGTATATGTTGGATCTTTATATTTGGGGAATGTTTGCCGTATTAGCGATGTCCGTGGGCACGGGATTGACTTTATCGGCATTTGCCTTGCTGGTGCAATATGCCAGAGAAAACGCGGTGAAACTCGGGCAGTGGTATGTTTCACCCGGTTTAAAAGAAAAAGCGGAACCTTTGTTTAAATTAGCGGCGGGAGGCATATTAATCTTTTTTGCCGCCGCACTTATTTACGGCACGACTTTGCCGCTCACGGGCGGTGCGGCGCTGTTCGGCGGTTAAAGTGCGGTCGAAATCAAATAAGTATTATAGGCGATATAACAAAGCAGCAAGATCGCACCTTTGAATTTGGTAATCGTGCCGGGCTTTTTATGTAAACCGAAACCGAATAAAAAGAGCGAAAAGGTGAGTGCGGTCATTACGCTTATATCTCGTTCGAACACTTCCGCACTGGCTTGAATGGGCATAATTGCACCCGCGATACCCACGACGGCAAGCGTATTAAATAAATTGGAGCCGATAATATTGCCGACGGCAAGATCGGCTTCGCCTTTTTTTGCTGCGGCGATTGACGCCGCAAGTTCCGGTAGTGATGTGCCGACGGCGACGATAGTTAAACCGATAATTAAATCGTTCACACCGAGATAAGCGGCAATTTCTACCGCTCCCCACACTAATAATTGCGAGCTGCCGATTAACAGTAATAAACCGATCAACATCCAAATCACGGATTGCCAGAACTTCATCAACGGCTTTTCGGCAAGCTCGGAAGAAACGTCGTCAATAAAGTGATCCTGTTTATGTTTCACGCCCTGCCACAATGTCCACAGCATATAAACGGCGAAGATCGTTAATAAAATAACGGCGTCAAGACGGGAAATTTCCGCATCATAAATCAGTGCCGCAGAAATTAGCGTAACAAGCGTTAAAATCGGCAATTCTTTTTTTAAAACTTCGGAATTGACGGTGATGGGCTTAAGTAAGGCGGTTAAACCTAAAATCAGCGCGATGTTGGTAATGTTGGAGCCGTATGCATTTCCCAGCGCAATGCCCGGACTGTGATTGACGGCGGATAGGGCAGATACGATCATTTCGGGCGCAGAGGTACCGAAACCGATGATAACGATACCGATAAGCAACGGCGACATTCCTAAAAAACGCGCGAAAGATGCCGCGCCGTCAATAAAACGATCGGCACTCCACACCAATAAAGCTAATCCGAATAACAGGGCAAGTACGGCAAGTAACATAGGATTTCTCACATCAATTTCGGGAAAAGGGCAGTATAATCGAAATGTCGGCGGTTTTGAATAGATAAAATAAAAGCCCATAAGGAGGATATGGGCTCAAAATCTTTTGGGAAAAATTAGTTTTTATAAAAGGAGACAAATAAAAACTATCCAAAAGAGAACTGGCTCCTCCTGCTGGACTTGAACCAGCGACATACGGATTAACAGTCCGCCGTTCTACCGACTGAACTAAGGAGGAATAATTTGTTAACACAAGGAACCGGTCGCAAATATTAATGATCTTGGTTTTTGTTGTCAACCCGTTTAATGAAAAAAATTGAAAATTTATTAAAAAATTTTATATCCACAGAGCTTGTGGATAACTCTGTGAATTATTAATTTGAAAGTGAGCTAATTCCTTATAAAAACTAGCATTATCCGCCTTCGGTATTGAATTGGTTGTAAAATAACATTTCTTTGTTTTTCAATAAGTTAATAAATTTCCAGAAGATTTTTTAAAATTTTTCCCAATTTTGCGAAGTTTAAGTCTTGACAAATATAAGTCTGTGTAAAACTTGAAATTTTAGTTGCCGTAGAAGGCGAAAAAATGTGATAAAATTGACCGCACTTTTAGCTTTTTACTTTTCTTATGAATAACAAAATTAATACCAAACCTTTTATTCTACATTCCGATTTTCAGCCTTCGGGCGATCAGCCTCAGGCGATCGAACGCTTAATCGAAAATTTGAATGACGGTCTGGCGCACCAAACCTTGTTGGGGGTGACGGGATCAGGTAAAACCTTTACTATTGCTAATGTCATCGCGAAATTAAATCGTCCGGCGATGCTATTGGCGCCGAATAAAACCCTCGCCGCGCAGCTTTATGCGGAAATGAAAGCGTTTTTTCCGGAAAATGCGGTGGAATATTTCGTGTCTTATTATGATTATTACCAGCCGGAAGCCTATGTGCCGAGCAGCGATACCTTTATCGAAAAAGACGCTTCTATTAATGATCAAATCGAACAAATGCGACTTTCTGCCACGAAATCTTTTTTGGAACGACGCGATACCATTGTGGTTGCCTCGGTTTCTGCTATTTACGGCTTGGGCGATCCGGACAGCTATTTAAAAATGATGTTGCATTTGCAAAGCGGCGCGATTATTAACCAACGTCAAATTTTAGCCCAACTGGCGGAATTGCAATATACCCGCAATGATCAAGCCTTTCAGCGCGGTACTTTCCGCGTGCGCGGTGAAATTATCGATATTTTTCCGGCGGAATCCGATGATCGCGCGCTTCGAATCGAATTATTCGATGATGAAATCGAGCGATTAAGCCTGTTTGACCCGCTCACCGGCACGAGTTTCGGTGCCGTGCCGCGTTATACCGTTTATCCGAAAACCCACTATGTCACGCCGCGGGAGCGTATTTTAGACGCCATTGAAAAAATCAAAGCGGAGTTAAAAGAACGGCGCGAATATTTATTGGCGAATAATAAATTGCTGGAAGAACAGCGTTTAACTCAGCGCACGCAATTTGACATCGAAATGATGAACGAACTGGGGTATTGTTCAGGGATCGAAAACTATTCGCGCTATTTATCCGGCAGAAACGAAGGCGAACCGCCGCCGACCTTATTCGATTATATTCCGGCGGACGGTTTGTTGATTATCGACGAATCGCACGTCACCGTGCCGCAAATCGGCGGAATGTATCGCGGTGACCGTTCGCGCAAAGAAACCTTGGTGGAATACGGTTTTCGTCTGCCTTCCGCCTTGGATAACCGACCGTTGCGTTTTGAAGAATTCGAACGCTTGGCACCGCAAACCATTTATGTTTCGGCAACGCCGGGACCTTATGAATTGGAAAAATCCGGTACGGAAATTATCGATCAAGTGGTGCGCCCGACCGGTTTGTTGGATCCGGAAATCGAAATTCGGCCGGTTGCCGTGCAGGTGGACGATTTACTTTCGGAAGCTCGTCAAAGAGCGGATAAAAACGAGCGCGTTTTAGTCACGACCTTAACTAAACGAATGGCGGAAGATTTAACCGATTATTTGGAAGAACACGGTGTGCGCGTGCGTTATTTACATTCGGATATCGATACCGTCGAACGGGTAGAAATCATCCGCGATTTGCGTTTGGGCGAATTTGACGTATTGGTCGGCATCAACTTATTGCGCGAAGGCTTGGATATTCCGGAAGTGTCATTGGTGGCGATTCTGGATGCGGATAAAGAAGGCTTTTTACGTTCCGAACGCTCATTGATTCAAACCATCGGACGTGCGGCGCGAAATCTAAAAGGTAAAGCGATTTTGTATGCGGACAGCATAACGAAATCAATGGAAAAAGCGATTAACGAAACCAATCGTCGGCGTGAAAAACAAATGCGTTATAACGAAGAACGGGGCATCGTGCCGCAAGCGTTGAATAAAAAAGTGGGCGAATTGCTGGATATCGGACAAGGTGCGACGAATAAGGCGAGAAATAAACAACGCACACAAAAAATCGAAGAACCGACCGCACTTTACAACGCGCCGAAAAATCCGAAAGAATATCAACAGCAAGTTAAAAAACTGGAACAGCAAATGTACAAATTTGCACAGGATTTGGAATTCGAAAAAGCCGCCGCGATTCGCGATCAATTACATCAGCTACGCGAATCCTTTATGACCAACGGATAAAAAAGCGGATAAAAAACGGCACATTATGTG
>NZ_PHGZ01000041.1 GCF_002795405.1 Caviibacterium pharyngocola
CATAACCGGCGTCGCGCATCGCTTTAATTTCTAACTGACCGAGACCGCCCGCATCCGCAAGAGCAGATCCTGACATACCGGAGAAGATTAAGCTCGCACCGATATTAACGTGACCCATACCGCCGGTGTAGTGACCGAGCAAGGCTTTTGCAAAGTTGAAGATCCGCTCGGTGATCCCGCCGGTGTTCATCAAAATACCGGTTAAGATAAAGAACGGTACGGAAAGTAGCGGGAAGCTGTTTAAACTGTCCACTAATTTACCGGAAGCCGAGTTAACAGTGTTCCAACGGGTCATTGCGAAGTATAAGATTGTCGCGATAAATAACGACCAACCCACCGGTGTACCGAGGAACATAATCACCAACCAAACGATTAAGGTGATGAATACGGCGTCGCTGCCGAATTTTACATAGTTGCTGATACGCAAGACTTTGAACGCATCCGGCGCGATGTATAAAATCGCCAATAAAACTACCGCACTTATTAAGAAGAACGCGGCAGGCAAATAGCTGATGTTATTTTTGAAGTTTTCCGCTTGCGCTTGTAAAAAGCGGAAGAAGACTAAAATCGTAATAAATGGTAATGCCGCATATAACCATTTTTCCGAAATGCCTAAGGAAACGATTTCGAAACTGGCATCAAGAAAAACCTTCATCCCCAAATGGAAGAACAAGAAAATACAGGCGAAAATAATCAGTTGAACGAAAGAGTTACATAATTTTCTGATTTTTTCCGGCATAAAATTGGTTAAAAAGTCGATATAGACATGTTGCTGAGTGCGCACCGCCATACTAATACCGAGCATACCGACGTAAATAAAGAGTAATCTTGCCAATTCCTCACTCCAGATAAACGGCGTGTGGAACAGCTGGCGAGCAAGAATTTGAGCAATGAGAATTGCAAAGATAATTAGAAAGAGGACTCCGCCGATCCATTCTTCTAACTTGTTAATAAATTTCATATAGATACCTCGAAAGCCTCTATCAATCATTGTAATTGCGAACTATACTACGCGTTACCCACCGGTAACGCGCAAGACATACGACATTGTTATTTTGTCAATTCCGAAATTTCAGCGACGGCTTGCTTACCGACTTCACCATTTTTTTGTAGGTATTCGTCGTAGTAAGGTTGTAATGCTGCTTTAAACGGTGCTAAATCCGGTGTTGTAACGGTTACACCTTTTTCTTTGAAGAAAGCGATTAATTCGTTTTCACCGTCAACGAATAATTTGGTGTGATATTCCGCCGCCGCTAACGCTGCTTCTTTCACCACCGCTTGAAGATCTTCCGGTAAATCCGCTAAGGTTTCGTTACTGACCAAATATAATTGGTCGTTCAAAATGTGGTTGGTTAAGGCTAAATATTTTTGCACTTCATAGAATTTTTGCGCTTGAATGGTCGGTAACGGGTTTTCTTGACCGTCAACGGAGTTAGTTTGTAGCGCTAAATACACTTCGGAGAATGCCATTGGTGTCGGAGCCGCACCCACATATTTCGCAAAGGCTAAGTTGGTCGCCGCATTAGGTACGCGTAATTTTAAGCCTTTCATATCTTCGATTGCGTTGATCGCGCGGTTCGATGTGGTTTGACGCGTACCGTTATAACCGACGGATAATAAAGTCATACCTAATTCTTTATTGATTTTAGCGAATAGGTTTTTACCGAAATTAGTTTCCAATACGGCTTTTTTCGCGACGTCAAAGTTCGGAATCATATAAGGTAGTGCGAACACTTCCGCTTCCGGATAGAAGATTTGGAAACGTGCGGATTCACCCAAAGTGAAATCTAATGCACCGTCTTTTAATTGTTTCATCATTACGCGGTCGTCACCTAATTGTGCGCTAGGGAAGATCGCGATTTCGATTTTACCGTTAGATTTTTCTTTCACTTCTTTGGCAAAGAATTCTACGGCTTTGTATTCGTTTGAGCTGGTTCCCGCAACCATACCGAATTTTAAATCATAATCCGCTGCAAAAACGGAAGCCGACATACCCAAACATAATGTTGCAATGGCGAGTTTATTTAATTTCATTGTCATTCTCCTATAAGTAGTTGAGAGATAGTTGAAGATTTTGCTAAGAAATTTAAAGTAAAATCCTAGTTGTGGATATAATAAATGAAGTAATATTTCATTACTGAGAGGTGTGTCACACTTTTGAAAAAAAGATTAAAAAATATTGAAATGATTGGAGCGCCTTGTAAATACTGGGTTTATTGTGATTTTTATAACTTTTTAAGCTGAAATTACACTCCATTTATAATCAGTTTATTCCGTTTTATAACAAAAAAGAAGTCGGTTTTGATAAACCGACTTCCGTTAAAAATGCGCTACGGCATTAACAAATTCGGAATAAAGGTAATAATTTCCGGGAAAATGGTAATCAACACTAACGTTAAGAAAATCGGCACCAAGAACGGCAGCACGCCTTTGGTGACGGTACTTACCGACATAT
>NZ_PHGZ01000042.1 GCF_002795405.1 Caviibacterium pharyngocola
CTTCAGACGGTAAACTGAGCGGCGGTTGCGCGCTTTCGGAGCGGATATCAATAGAAGGTTGAAGACGGGTTTGTTGGGCTTGTTGCTGTTGAATTTGGCGTTGCTGCTGATTGGTGTCGAATCGGTTTAGCTCGGATAATACCTGCGGCGGCACTTCGGCAAAGGAGAAGGAAGAACAAAGGGCACAGACTACAGCAACATAAACGGAGTTTGGCGCAGCGTTTATCATAGCGAATGACGAATGTATAAAATATCGGTTTAAATGAATATTCGCCGGCATTTCTCCGGTGAGATAACCGGCAGTAAATTTTATCGGTTTGTTACACGAACGTTGTGTAATTTATCATCAAAGATTTTGCAATGCAACTTTCAAATAAAAAACCGCACTTAATCTGCCAAAAAGTGCGGTCAATATCTTGATCGTTTTGCGAAAAACTAGCGAATAATTCCGCGAGTCGAACGTTTGAAGAAGTCCAAGAAGAAACTGATCGCCGTTTCGGTTTTCGCGTAATGTTCGATTTCCGGCATAATATCTTCCAAGGTTCTGCCGCTGCGATAAATCAATTTGTACACGTTACGAATGGCGTGTAGTGTCGGTTTATCGAATCCGCGACGTTTTAATCCTTCGATATTCACGCCGAAAGGTTGTGCGTGGTTGCCTTGCGCCATTACATACGGCGGGACGTCTTGGCTCACCATCGAACCGCCGCCCAACATAACGTGCGCACCGACGATCACGAATTGGTGGATCGCCGACATTCCGCCGACAATCACGAAATCGTCCAATTCGACGTGTCCGGCAAGCGTGGCGTTATTGGCGAGGATACAACGATTTTTAATGTGGCAATCGTGTGCAATGTGCGCGTTAATCATAAATAAATTATCGTCGCCGACTCGCGTCACCCCCCCGCCTTGAACCGTGCCGCGGTGAATGGTTACGCTTTCGCGAATACGATTACGATTGCCGATAATGGTTTTGGTCGGTTCGCCTTGATATTTCAGATCTTGGTTCACTTCGCCGATACTGGCGAATTGGAAAATCTGGTTATCTTCGCCGATGGTGGTCACGCCTTTAACGACAACGTGCGAATGTAAAACCGTTCCTTTGCCGATTTCCACATCCGCGCTGACAATACAAAACGGCCCGATAACGACGTTTTCACCGATTTTTGCGCCTTCTTCCACGATAGAAGAAGGATGAATTTTAGCACTTGGGTGGATCATAGTTTCCCCTTAGCGACGAGCACACATTAGTTTTGCTTCACAAGCGACTTCGCCGTTTACGCTAGCAACGCCGGTAAACGCCGTAATACCGCGACGTTCTTTAATCACGGTAACATTTAATTCCATTTGATCGCCGGGTAATACCGGACGTTTAAAGCGGGCTTCATCGATGCCGGCGAAATAAAACAATTCACCGCCGCTTAATTCGTGAGTTTTAAAGGCAAGAATTCCCATTGCCTGCGCGAGCGCTTCAAGAATCAACACGCCCGGAAAAATCGGTTCCGCCGGGAAATGACCGGTAAAGCAAGGTTCGTTTACACTGATATTTTTTACCGCTTTAAGCCATTTTCCTTCTTCAAAATCCGTTACGCGGTCAACCAATAAAAACGGATAACGATGAGGAAGCAACGTCATTATTTCTTTCGCTTCAATAGTTCTTGCAGTTTCTTTAATTGTCACAATCACACCTTTTCAATAAATATAATTAATAATCGGATTTTGAAGGGATTATACGATATTTAACCGCCCAATACAAAACGTACCACATCAGTGGCACGTTTAATTCGATTTTAGCGTAATTTCTTTTCGAGGTTTTTCAAACGCTTGTTCATTTTATCAATGTCCAAGGTTAAGGCTGCGGTTTTACGCCATTCTTTGTTCGTTTGCAACGGAATACCGGAAGAATAAATGCCCGGTTCGGTGATCGGGCGCATTACCATTCCCATACCAGTGATCGTGACTTTATCGCAGATTTCCATATGTCCGTTGATCACGCTGGCGCCGCCGATCAAACAATAACGACCGACTTTCAAACTGCCCGCCATAATCACGCCGCCCGCTACCGCCGTGCCCGTGCCGATATGCACGTTATGAGCGATTTGACAAAGGTTATCGATAATAACGTTATCTTCGATTACCGTAGCATCCAATGCACCTCGATCGATACAAGTGCAGGCACCGATTTCCACATTGTTACCGATAATCACACCGCCGGTTTGCGGAATTTTAATCCAACGTCCGCGATCATTGGCGTAACCGAATCCGTCACTGCCAATCACGGCGCCGGACTGAATTAAGCAACGTTGTCCGATTTGCACATTATGGTAAACGCTGACGTTCGCCCAAAGTTGCGTGCCGTCGCCGATCTTGGTATTTTTACCGATAAAGCAACCCGCGCCGATTACAACATCATCGCCCAATATAACGCCCTCTTCGATGACGGCATTAGCGCCGACGGAGACGTTTTTACCCAATAAAGCGCGGTCGGAAATTACCGCACTTTCGGCGATATTGCTTGCCGCTTTCGGCGTATCGTCCATATATTGCGCCAATAATGCATAAGCGACATAAGGATCTTTTACAATCAACAAATTGCTTTGCTCGGCACAAAACGGCACGTCGCTTTCGCTGACAACCAAGACGCCGGCTTGCGATTGAGCAAGTAGCTCGCGAAATTTCACGTTGGAAATAAAGGTCAGCTGATTGGCGCTCGCTTTATCTAAAGGTGCGATACTGTCAACGACGACATCGGCGTTACCACGAATGGTAGCGCCGATTTGTTCCGCTAATGCTTTAAGGGAATAGGTTTGCATTATTTAGCCTGTTCTGCCGGAGCCGGAATAGCTTTTAAGACGTCTTCGGTAATATTTTTACCGTCTGCGCTGTAAATTGCCGCTTTTTCATCAAGCACTGCGGTGAAGTTTTGCGCTTTCGCCACTTCTGTCGTTGCATTTTGAATGTCGGTCAATAATTTTTGATCCACTTCCATTTGACGTTTTTGACCGTCTTCACGGAATTTCGCTACGTCTTTTTGGTGTTTGTCAACAAGCGCTTTAAATTCCGCATCACGTTTTTCAGCTAATTTTGCAATTTCGTCTTGACGTTTTTTGATATCCGCTTGACGTAATTTCGGCGCTTCTTTTTCTAACGCTTTCACTTTACCGTCGATTTCTTTTTCAAATGCGGTTCTTTTCTCTTGTAGTGCTTTTTCCGCCGCTTGTAGTTTTTCCGCCGGCGCTTTAAACTCGTCGTCTAATTTTTGTAATTCCACTTTACGCGCAGGGTGATTTGCGAAAAGGTAATCCACATTGATAAAGGCGATATTATCATTCGCCATTAACGAGGAACTGAACGCCAACGCTAAAGAAAGTGCGGTTAATTTTACTACTTTTTTCATTTGTTAAATTTTCCTTAAACTAAGTCTGTTTGTGTATTACTTCCGCACGATCTTTAAATACCATCGTGCGGATATGGGATTAGACTATGAAATTTCCGATAAGTTCCGACTAGAAGGTTCCGCCGATACTAAATTGGAATTGCTCGATTTCATCGCCGTCATATTTTTTCAACGGTTTGGCATAAGAGAATACCAACGGGCCGATCGGCGATTGCCATTGGAAGGCAACACCGGCGGACGATCTGACGCGCGAAGGATCGCCGTAATCCGGTAAATTCGGATACAGGGATTTGCCGTCGGATTTCCATTTGGTATTCCAAACGCTTGCGGCGTCCACAAATAACGAGGTGCGCACCGAACGTTGATTTTTATCCGCTACGAACGGTGTCGGCACGATTAATTCAAGGCTTGCCGTGGTCATTGCGTTACCGCCGATAATATCATTTACCTTACAATAGCCGCCATTACCGTTGTTACAGGAATCGTTCCAATAAATCGCTTGCGGACCGACCGCACCATAGGCGAATCCGCGTAAACTGCCGATACCGCCCGCAGAATAGTTTTGATAGAACGGTAAGCGTTTGCCGCCGAAACCGTTCGCATAAGAGGCGCCGAGGCGAGCGGACATTACCCAAATGTGATCGCGATCCAACGGATAGAAGCCTTGAACTTCCGCATTGGCTTTATAATATTTGTTATCGGATCCCGGAATTGTGACTTTACCGCCCACGGTGGCTTTCACGCCCGATGTCGGGAAATAACCGCGGTTCAAGCTGTTATAGTTCCAACCGAAAGAAAATTCGAAGTCGTCCGCTTTAAATGTCCAATCGTCGTAGTTCATTGATTGACGATATAAATTACGGTTAAATTCCGGTACGACGTCTTTTAATTTATTGTGAACATAACCCAAACCGACGTAGTAAGAGTTATTTTCGTTAACAGGGAAGCCCAATGTGCCGTTTACGCCGTATGTGGTTCGGCTATAAGACGCGGAGGTACTACTTTTCGAGTTATCATATTCTTCGAAGAATACGTTGCCGCCCAAACTTACGCCGTCTTTGGTGAAGTAAGGTTCGGTATAACCTAAATTAATGCTGGTACCGTAATCGTTACGCGAACCGCCTAAGCTGATAGAAGATCCCATTCCCAAGAAGTTATCTTGTTTAATGCTAGCTTGGTAGCTTAATCCGCTTTCCGTACCGTAACCCACACCGAAGTTGATACTACCGGTGTTGCGTTCTTTCACTTTATAGATTACGTCCAATTCGTCATCGGTACCGTTTACGGCTTCGGTGCGCGAATCGACGGTTTCAAAAAATCCGGTTCTTTCCAACCGCACTTTACCGAGTTCGATTAATTGGGAAGATAACCAAGTACCTTCTTGTTGACGCATTTCTTGGCGCAATGTGCTGTCCGCACTGATCGTGTTACCTTCGAAACGAATTTGGCGCACGGAATAACGACGACCGGCATCCACCACAAAGGTTAAGCCTAAGGTTTTCTCCGCATCGTTAAATTCCGGACTCACATTCACTTGCGCGCTAGCGTAACCTTGTTCGCCTAGCGTCGCTTTAATGCCGTCTTCCACGGCTTTAACGTCGCTGCGGCGGAAGGTGTCGTTAAGGCGAATTTGTTTTAATAACGGCGACAGCTGTTCCGCCATTCCGCCCACATCACCGACGATACGCGCATTGCTCACGGTATATTGCTCACCTTCGTGGACTTTAATCGCGACTTTCGCTTCGGTTTTTTCGTCATTTAGTTGAACGTCCGTACCGGTGATTTGGAATTTCGCATAACCGCGATCCAAATAATATTCGCGCAAGGTTTCCAAATCTTTGCCGAATTGGGTGGAATCGAATTTATTACCGAATAATTTCCACCACGCATCCGGTTGTAATTCCATTTGATCTTGTAATTTCCCGCTGCTAAAGGCTTCGTTGCCTTCAAATTCGATACCTTTCAACAAGGCAACATCGTTTTCTTTAATTTGCAATTTCACTTCGGCGCGGTTGTTCGGTAAGGTATTTACAATGGTTTCGACTTTCGCATTATAACGACCGACACTTTGATAATGCTCTAACAAACTTTGACGGAATGCTTCCAATTTTTCACGGTTTAACACATCGCCGGCGGCAAAACCGTTTGCATTTAAGTTATCTTTTAATGCATCGTCCGGAATGGATTCGTTACCGTCTAAAATCACATCGCTGATAATCGGTCGTTGCTGCACGGAGATCACCAAGGTGTTGCCTTCTCTTGATGCTTTGACATCTTCATAGCCGCGTAAGAAAAGCGTTCTCACCACGTTCGAAATATCGTTATCCGTCGCACGTTGTCCGATACGCACGGGCAATCCGGAAAGAATCGCGCCTTCCGAACCGGCTTGTACGCCGTCAACACGAATGTCTTGCACGACAAAAGGCGCGGCGATCACTGTTGTGGAGCCGAATAGTAAACTTGCAATCAGAAGTTTTTTCATTGTTACCTGTATCCTGTTCAAAAAAATAAATTATGCTAGACGTAGAAAATCATTAAATAAAGCAAATACCGTCAAGGCTAATAAAAGTGCCGCGCCGACTCGATAGGCGATCTGTTGTACTCTTTCGGAAAGCGGTTTACCTTTTACCGCTTCGGCCGCTAAAAATACAAGATGTCCGCCGTCTAATACGGGCAACGGAAACAAATTCATAATCCCAAGGTTCACACTAATTAACGCCATAAAGCTTAAATAATAAACGAACCCGATTTCCGACGACATTCCCGCGCCTTTTGCAATCGACACGGGACCGCTCAAATTGGTTAAAGACAAATCGCCGGTAAATAGTTTACCAATCACTTTTATCGTCAACCACGAGAGTTGGGCGGTTTTTTCGATACCTTTCTGCAGCGCGTCAAGAATATCATATTTTAATTCGGTGCGATACTCATCCGCAATCGGATGAAATGTCGGCGAAACGCCCACATACCATTTCCCTTTTTCATTTTGCTGCGGCACTAAGGTTTTAGTTAAAAAAGTGCCGTCACGCTCGATTTGAAAACTGAAAGGTCGCCCTTCTTTTACCGTATTCACAAAGGATTGCCATTGCATCGGCGCGCCTTCGGCAGTATATAATTTATCTCCGATTCGCAATCCTGCGGATTCCGCCGGTGAATTTTCCACAACCTTAGACAAGGTCATTTCGATTTTAGTTCGCACCGGAATCATTCCCAATGCGGTAAATGCGCTTTCTTTGTCGGGATCAAAGCGCCAGTTGCGTAAATTCAACGTTTTGTGCTGTTCGATTTGGCTGCCGAAAGGCGACAACGTAATATCCACGTTCTCATTACCCATTTTTGTCGCCAACAGCATATTAATGGTTTCCCAATCCGGCGTGCGACTGCCGTCAATCGCCATAATTTGCGAATTCGGCTGAATCATTGCCTGCGCTGCAATCGAATCTTGACGAACCTCCGCAATCACCGGTTTCACGCTCGGAATACCGAGAGAATATACCGCCCAATAAGCCAAAATCGCAAAAAAGAAATTCGCCGCAGGGCCGGCAATGATGACAAACGCCCGCTGCGCCACGCTTTTGCTATTAAAGGATTGCGATTTCAATTCGTCCGGCACATCCTCATTGCGTTCATCCAGCATTTTGACATAACCGCCCAAGGGAATTGCCGATACGGCGAACTCCGTGCCGTGTTTGTCAATACGCGACCATAACACTTTGCCGAAACCGATTGAAAAACGATGAATTTTTATACCGCACTTTCGCGCCGCCCAAAAATGTCCGTATTCGTGCACGGAAACCAGTACGCCGATGACGATCAAAAAAGACACTAATGACCAAAGAAATGACATTACGCGTGGTTCCTATAAAACGTAAAAATAAAAATAAGCGAAAAACGGCACCGCAGCGGTCAAACTGTCGATACGATCCAAAATACCGCCGTGCCCCGGAATTAAATTACTGCTGTCTTTGATTCCGCTTTCCCGCTTAAACATACTTTCGGTTAAATCGCCGAGCACGGAAATCGCCACGGTACATAAGGACAACAGCACAAAAGGTGCGGTTGAAACGGTGAACAAATTATTCGGCGCAATTTGAATGAATAACGCCGCCAACACGACCGCCGTGATTAATCCGCCGATCACGCCTTGCCAAGTTTTACCCGGTGAAACTTTCGGTGCTAATTTATGTTTGCCAAATTTTCGTCCGGCGAAATAAGCGCCGGAATCCGCCGCCCAGACCAAAATAAAGACATAAAGCAATAACATTACACCGTGATAAGGATTCGCGTTATAGCCGTCCAAACGTAAACGTAACACGCCGATTAAAAACGGAATCAGCGTCAACACAGCGAACACCAGTTGCAACAAAGCCGATTTTCCCCATAATTTCGCCGAATGCGGATAACGCACCACAAAACCCAACGCTACAATCCACCAAATCACGGAGGCGAGTAAAACGGGCTGTGCATAGCCTTCGAACACTCTACCCACATTCAAATAATCCGCTTCGCCGAAAATCAACAAAAACAAAAACGCACCGGCCAATCCGGCGATAAGCAAACGCCAAAAGCCGTTTTTAATGCGTGCGAATTGCGTCCATTCCCACACGCCCAGCGTCGTCACCACACCCAAGGCGAGCGCAAAATAAAAAGGAGAAAACCAAAATAACGCCGAAAAGACAATAGCGATAAGCACAATCGCCGATAACACTCGTTGTTTTAACAAAATTCAAGTCCTCTATTCTGTCGCGCCGAAACGGCGATGACGTTGTTGATAAGCCGCAACGGCTCGATTAAATTCTTTCTGATCAAAATCCGGCCACAGTACGTCGGAAAAATATAACTCCGCATAAGCGATTTGCCATAGCAAAAAATTACTTATTCGCTGCTCGCCGCTGGTGCGAATTAACAAGTCTACCATCGGCTGATCGCCAGTTACTAAATGCTGTTGGAACAAGGATTCGGTAATTTCATCAGGGTTCAAGCCACCCTCTTTTACCGACCGAGCGATTTTTTGCGCCGCTTGCACAATATCCCAACAACCGCCGTAATTCGCCGCAATATTCAACGTAAGTGCGGTGTTATTTTCCGTTAAATTCTCCGCTTTTGCGATTTTTTCTTGTAACGCCGCGCTGAACCGCGAAATATCGCCGACAATTTTCAAACGAATATTATTTTTATGCAATTTTTTCACTTCGCGATCCAAAGCTTGCATAAATAACGTCATCAAAGCGCTGACTTCTTGCTCCGGACGATTCCAGTTTTCACTGCTGAAGGCATATAACGTCAAAACTTGCACGCCGATCTTACGCGCATAAGATACCGCCTCACGCACCGCCGCCACACCGTTCGTATGCCCGAAAATACGCATTTTCCCTTTTTGTTTCGCCCAACGCCCGTTACCATCCATAATAATGGCAACGTGTCGGGGGATGTTATTCGCATCAATTTCAATCATTCTTATTTTACTCGGATTTTTTAACCGCACTTTTTATGCGTCACTATATCACAGGCGGCTACGGTTAAAAACTTAAAATCAGTCGCTCGGCTAATTCGCGCGCTTTCCGATCAATTTCCAACACATCACCAATCGCCATTATCTTCTGCGGGGTGATTTTTTCCACGACGCGTTGATTAACTTGTGCGATTTGCGTAAAGCCGATTCGACGATTTAAAAACGCATCCACGGCAATTTCATTCGCCGCATTCATTGCCGTTGTGGCGTATTGACCGGCGCGAAAGGCATCAATGGCGAGTTTTAAGCAAGGATAACGTTGGTAATCCGGTTTTAAAAAGGTTAAGCCGTTAAGTTGATAAAAGTCCAAAGGTTCGACGCCGGCAAAAGTGCGGTTCGGATAGGCCATTGTTTCGGCAATCGGGGTACGCATATCGGGGTTGCCCATTTGGGCGATGACACTGCCGTCTAGATAACGCACCATTGAATGAATAATGGATTGCGGGTGAATAATCACTTCCATTTCTTCTTCGGCGGCGTTAAACAGCCAGCGCGCTTCAATATATTCCAAGCCTTTATTCATCATTGTCGCCGAATCCACGGAGATTTTTTTGCCCATTGACCAATTCGGATGCGCTACGGCTTGTTCAGGTGTGATATGTTCGAATTCGCTTAAATCCGTATAACGAAAAGGTCCGCCGGAACCAGTGAGGACAATTTTACTGATACCCAATTCTTTTAGCGGACAAAATCCAATTTGCTCTTGCGCCGCGTGCGGTAACGATTGGAAAATCGCATTATGTTCGCTGTCCACCGGTAAGAGTTGCGCGTGATGTTTTTTTACTTCGTCGATAAAAAGTTGTCCGCAAGTGACTAAGGTTTCTTTATTGGCTAATAAGACGCGTTTTCCCGCTTGAACGGCAGCTAATGTCGGCAATAAACCCGCCGCGCCTACAATCGCCGCCATTACTTGATCTGCTTGCGGATGAGCGGCGAGCTCGCAAATGGCTTGTTGTCCGCTTAATATGCGTGTATTGCACTGAAGTGCGGTGAGTTTTTCACGCAAAATTTTTGCTGCTTGCTCATCTTCCAATGCGGCGAATTTAGGTTGAAATTTCAGACATTGTTCCGCCATTCGCTCCGCATTGCGCCCGCCGACCAATGCCAAAACTTGATAACGTTCAGGATTATGTTCGATAACCGATAAGGTGCTGGCTCCGATGGAACCGGTCGAACCTAAAATGACAATATTCGTTTTATTTTGCATAAAAATTTCACCGCACTTTTAAAAATAAATTGCAATCAATAAGCCCTATTTATCTACAATAAAAAACGCAGTACAAACTGCGTTTTAATATAGCGGGCTTACGCCTCAAAATAGGATCAGTCGGAAATATCCTTTTTGACGCAATTAGAAATCCAACAATTCTTTTTCTTTTTCCGCCAAGGCTTCATCCACTTTTTTGATGAAGGTGTCGGTAATTTTTTGAATTTCGTCTTGCGCTTTACGTTCTTCGTCTTCGCTGATTTCTTTGTCTTTTAATAATGCTTTGATTTGATCATTGGCATCACGACGCACATTACGCACGGCAACTTTGCCTTGTTCCGCTTCGCTTTTTACGATTTTAATCAAATCGCGACGACGTTCTTCCGTCAACGGCGGCAACGGCACACGAATCGTTGTGCCGGCAGAAGACGGATTCAATCCTAAATCGGAGGTCAAAATCGCTTTTTCCACTGCGCTGATTAAGCTGCGATCAAAAACCGTTACGGCTAACGTACGCGCATCTTCCGCCACGACGTTGGCTAATTGACGTAGAGGTGTCGCCGCACCGTAATAGTCCACTTGAATACCGTCGAGCAAACTTGGTTGCGCGCGTCCGGTTCTCACTTTCACAATGTGGCTTTTGAATGTTTCAAGGCTTTTTTCCATACGCACTTGCGTATCTTTTTTAATTTCGTTAATCACTGAGATTCCTTTATTCAATTAAACAGTTTTATCAATTCTACATTAATCGCAAATCAGCGTGCCTTCGGTTTGACCTAAAAGCACATTGCGTAACGCACCCGGTTTACCCATATTAAATACACGAATCGGCATACCGTGATCGCGAGCAAGAGTAAATGCGGCTAAGTCCATTACTTGCAATTCTCTTTCGATCACGTCGGCATAAGTCAATTTGTTATATAACACGGCATCCGGATTTTTCGCCGGATCACAGTCATAAACACCTTCTACTTTAGTCGCTTTTAACACGACATCGGCTTCAATTTCAATACCGCGTAAACAAGCTGCCGAATCCGTCGTAAAGAACGGGCTGCCCGTACCACCGGAGAAAATCACTACGCGTTTTTCGCGTAACATTTTAATCGCTTCCGACCAGTTATAAGTATCGCAAATACCGTTTAATTGGAATGCGGACATTAATTTTGCATTCACGTCAGCACGGTGTAAGGCATCACGCATTGCCAAGCCGTTCATTACGGTTGCCAACATCCCCATATGGTCGCCGACCACACGGTTCATTCCGGCTTTCGCTAATTTCGCACCACGGAATAAATTGCCGCCGCCGAGCACGACGCCGACTTCCACGCCCATTTCCAATAACTCTTTGATTTCAAGCGCCATTCTGTCCAAAATAGATGGGTCGATACCGAAACCTTCGTCTCCTTGCAAGGCTTCACCGCTTAATTTTAATAGAATGCGTTTATAGATCGGATTACTCATTTTTTCTCCTCAGAACTCGGACATAAAATTCTGTTTATTATAGAGCAACATTGCTTAACTGAAAATAGTCGATGTAAAAAATAGCGATAGAACCGCTAATTAAAATTCAGTAAAATACCTCGCAACGTTGTTATTCCGAAAAGGAAAGATTGTGTCGTTTAAGCAGAAAAAAATCAGAATTCCCGATTCCCTTCAATTCATTATGGCAATCATCGCGCTTATCGCCTTATATTTTGCGGCAAGATTGGCGTTAATCGGTTCCGGTTATTTCAGCGCGCCAAGTTTAAGAGAAATTTTATTATTTAGCGCGTTGATTATTATTTTAAATTCCTCTAAAAAACTGTTTTATTTCGTGTTAATGCCGATTTTAGCCGTTTACGCCCTTTATGCACCCATCGGGTTAAGTTTCGGCGCACCGTCTTATCAATATATCGCTTCCGTTTTCGCCACGGATTTATTGGAAGGCAAAGAATTTTTGTCTCAACTGCCGTTCATCAATTATTTGCTGCCGGTTGCGATTATCGCTTTAGTGTTGTTTTTCCGTTTTTGCACGCAAAAATATCGACTTTATTTGCATAAAAACAAAGTTTTTCTTGCGGCGGTGATGATTTTCGCCTTGTTCGATACCGTGCCGTTTAAACTGCTGCAAGACACTTATCACGCTGGAATGAAAGTTTCGCAAGAATTAACGATGTTAAATAATCTTAGCATTGAAAGCCAATGGGGAAAATCGAGCTTAAGATTGGATTCGGGCTATGATGATTATGTTGTTATTATCGGCGAAAGCGCGAGAAAAGATTATCACCACGCTTACGGCTATCCGGTAGAAAATACGCCGTTTATGTCATCGGCAAAAGGTACCTTGATTGACGGTTTTACCGCAGGCGGAACTAATACCATCGCCTCGTTAAAGCTAATGCTGACCAAACCCGACACCCAACAATGGGAAGGCGATTATGGGTTAAACTTTATTGATTTGGTCAAATCCGCCGGAATCAAAACCTATTGGATTTCCAACCAAGGTTATTTGGGGCAATTTGATACGCCGATTTCCGCTATTGCCAATAAAAGCGACGAAAAAATCTTTCTCAAAGCCGGCGATTCGCTAAATACCAATACCAGCGATTTTCAGTTGCTACCGAAATTTACCCAAGTCATCGCCCAGCCTTTTCAGGGAAAACGTTTTATCGTGCTACATCTTTACGGTTCGCATCCGATCACCTGCGATCGCTTAACGGATTATCCGAAACTATTTAATGACAATTATATTGCGAAAAAGTATTTTAATGTGAACTGTTATATTTCTTCGATCAAAAAAACCGATGAAGTACTGCGCCAAGTTTATGAGAGCTTGCGTGAAAATCAGCAAAAAAATCACCGCACTTTTTCGATGATCTATTTTTCCGATCACGGTTTGGCACATCAAATCAGCGAGGATAATATCGTAATTCACAACAGCAACGGCAGAAGCAAACGCCATTATGACGTTCCCTTGTTTAAAATTTCCTCCGATGATACGCAAAGACGGGAATACCGTGTTTTTAAATCCGGTTTGAATTTCACCGACGGTATTGCAAATTGGATTGGCATTGATAACCCGAAAATCAATTCCGCGGCGGATTTGTTCAGTAATAACGCAGATCCTGATGATTACGGTTTAAGTAAAATAATTGAAAAAATCGACAGTTCGGATGATCCTGCGGTCGTGATCCCGACACCGTAAAGTGCGGTCAATTTTCGTAACATTTATATTTAACTCACTTCGGAGAAAAATAAAAAATGCGTTTTTTCTTTTTATTATTTATCGGCTTATTCAGCCTAAATTTAACCGCGTGTAACGAAACCCGTCACCCAAATACAGAAAACGAAAGCTCGCGGACGTTAATTATTTTTTACGATCCGACAAAAACCGATGCGAAAGAATTGATTAGCCAAAGCCAACGTTTACATACCACTTTGGTTTATCAATACCAAAATTTTAATGCTATTGCGGTGAACGTTCCGCCGGCACAAGATATGGAAGAAACTAAAGCCCGCTTTGAGGCGCTGCCGAGTGTTTTGCAGGTTAACGAAGATCAAAAGCTCAGTTACATTAAAACGCTTCTATTGCATAAAAAAAGAGGGCGAAATTTCGCCCTCTGATCTTATTGATTCTTTGAAGAATTATGCGTTTCCGCCGGTGATTTTCGCGACTTCCGCTGCGAAATCTTCTTCAACTTTCTCGATACCTTCGCCCACTTCTAAACGAATGAAGTTAGATACTGAAGTACCGACTGATTTTAAGTAGTCACCTACAGAAACGGAAGGATCCATTACGAATGCTTGACCGGTTAAAGACACTTCGCCGGTGAATTTCTTCATACGACCTTCAACCATTTTTTCTGCGATTTCTTTCGGTTTACCGGAATTGATCGCAATGTCGATTTGGATTTGACGTTCGTGTTCAACCACTTCGGCAGAAACATCTTCCGGATTCACGAATTCAGGTTTAGATGCCGCAACGTGCATTGCCACTTTTCTTAATTCTTCTTCAGAACCTTGACCAGCCACTAATACACCGATTTTCGCACCGTGCAAGTATTGTGCAATCACTTCGCCGTCTAAATATTTAACGCGACGAACGGTCATATTTTCACCGATTTTCGCCACTAATGCCGCACGTTTTTCTTCAAATTGTGCTGCTAAAACATCGATTGTTGTGCCTTTGTTCGCAAGAGCATAATCGGCAACTTCATTTGCCAAACCTAAGAAACCGGCATCTTTCGCAACGAAGTCGGTTTCGCAGTTCATTTCGACTAATACGCCGAAACCTGCGCCGATACGCGCTAAGATAACACCTTCGGCAGCTACGCGGCCCGCTTTTTTAGCGGCTTTCGCTTGACCGGATTTACGCATATTATCGATCGCTAATTCGATATCGCCGTTCGCTTCAACTAACGCTTTTTTACATTCCATCATACCGGCACCGGTACGTTCGCGAAGTTCTTTTACTAATGCTGCTGTGATTTCAGCCATTTTAAATTCCTCTATCCACGCTATTCAGTGAAAATTTTCACCGCACTTTTGATAAAAAAGCAGGGAACTCTAAAGCCCCCTGCTAACCAATTAATCGTTGTGATTAATAAGGGCTTACGCCTTTACTCACAGAATTATTCTGCTGCCGCTTCCGCGAAATTTTCTTCGGTTACCGCTTCTTGTTGGCGACCTTCTTTCACTGCCGCAACTGCAGCGGAAAGATATAATTGAATCGCACGAACCGCATCGTCGTTACCCGGAATCACGAAATCAACGCCGTCCGGATTAGAGTTGGTATCAACGATAGCAAACACAGGAATACCTAAATTATTCGCTTCTTTGATCGCAATATGTTCGTGATCCGCGCCGATAACGAAAATCGCATCCGGAAGACCCGCCATATCTTTAATACCGCCAAGGCTTAACTCAAGTTTTTCCATCTCACGAGTACGCATTAACGCTTCTTTTTTGGTTAATTTATCAAATGTACCGTCTTGAGATTGTGTTTCTAAATCTTTTAAACGTTTGATTGATTGACGAACTGTTTTCCAGTTAGTCAACATACCACCTAACCAACGGTGATTAACGTAATATTGTTGACAGTCTAATGCTGCTGCTTGAACCGCTTCGGTTGCCGCACGTTTCGTACCGACAAATAAGATTTTACCGTTGTTGCTCGCAATACGAGTCAATTCAGCCAATGCATCGTTGAACATAGGAACGGTTTTTTCTAGATTGATGATATGAACGCCGTTGCGTGGTCCGAAAATGAACGGTTTCATTTTTGGATTCCAGTAACGTGTTTGGTGACCGAAGTGAACGCCTGCTTGAAGCATATCGCGCATTGAAACTTGTGCCATATTATTTTTTCCTTTTGTTTGGGGTTTAGCCTCCACATACCAAGCAAATCGACCGTTTGGCACCCCGATTTACCCTAACGATATGTGTGTGATTTATGATTAATTCATTACTTTGAGAAATTCAAAATAACGGCGTGCTTTATACCATAAAGTGCGGTCTAAAACCAGAAAATTTTGTCAAATCCATAAAAAATGTGTAAATTTCGGTATTTTGAAAGATAAAACAAAAAACGGCAAATATTGATCTGCCGTTTTTCTTCTAAATGAATAATGATTATTCTTGATTCATAAAGTCGTTATTCACTTCAATTTTTGCTTTGTCACGCAATGCGTTTAGCAGGGAGTGATAAAGTTCTGCTTGGCGCGCTTGGGCAAGTTGGGCATTAAATTGTTGTAATTGTTCGGCGGATAAATTGCCGTCTTCCACTTTGTTTAACTCGATCAATACGACATTATTATCCGATGTTTTTGCGGCGCTGTAGCTCGGTTTATCCGTTGGTTTTGCCATTGCGAAGATCGCATTATCGAGTACAGGGTCTTTATTTTCCGCAAATACGCGTACTTCCGTTTCACCGAATTTTACGTTTTCAGGTAATGCGGTATTCGGATTTTCAACTAAAGTGCGGGCAATTTTTTCAGCGTTTTCCAACACGGCTTTTTCAGCTTTTTGATGTGTCAAATACGCGGTAATTTCCGCTTTTGCTTCGTCTAAACTTTTTGTACCTTCCGCTTTATGATCAACAACGCGTACAACGATAGAATGTTGATCGCCGACATTAATAGCTTCGGAATTGGTTCCGCCTTGTGAGACATCTGAGTCAAATACAGTGGAGACTAAATTCGCAAAATTTAATGCTTGCGGAATATCTTTACGCGTAAAATAGTCGGTTTCTTCCACTTTTACACCGGCGGCTTGCGCAGCGGCATTTAGTGAAGATTGATCTTCAAAGGCTTTTTCATTGACTCGTTTTTCTAATGCATAAAATTCATTTGCCGCTAAATCATTACGGATTTTCGCTGCAATATCATTTTTAACTTCGTCAAGGGAACGCGTTTTTACATCTTGCACTTTGATAATGTGATAAGCATTATCCACTTTTACCGGCTGGCTGTATTGTCCCACATCCAATTTTGCAGCGGCAATTTCAAATTCCGTAGGTAAGGTACCGGCGGAAACCCAATTTAAATCGCCACCTTTAGCACCTGAGATTTTATCCGTTGAATACAATTTAGCTAATAAAGCGAAATCTTCTCCTTTTTGTAAATCCGCATAAACCGCTTGGGCTTCTTTTTCGCTTGCTAATTGGATATGTGCCAAACGTTGGGTCATATATTGACTTTTGTTGTCTTGATAATATTGTGCGATTTCAACATCGGTCACATTGACATTTTTCTGTGCGACGGCAGCTGTTAAGTCAATATATTGGACTTTTACCGATTCAGGTACAATAAATGCCGCTTTATTCGATTCATAATATTGTTGAATTTCTTGTTCCGTTACAGTTTGTTGTGCTAATTCATTTGCTAGCGGTAATGTTGCCAAGCGAACGCTACGTTGTTGGAAAAACAATTTCGCTAAATTTTCAGCTTGCGCAGGAACAACAAAATCCGATGCGGCAAAACCGCTTTGTAATTGTTCAAGGCGTAATCCTTCACGCACATATTGCGCGTACATTTCACCGTTTAGACCATTGGAGGACAACATTTGTTGATATAAGCGGTTGTCAAATTTTCCGTCGTTTTGAAAAGCCGGAGAGGTGACGATTTCTTGTGTAATCTGCGCATCACTTACGTCTAATTTCAATTCGGAAGCGTACTGGCGCAATAATTCTTGGTCGATCAGACGATTTAATACATTTTTTCTTAATCCGTTGATAAATTCCGGAGAATCCGCCACAGCGGCAAATTGTGCGCCGAGTTGTTGGCTTAAACGTTGATATTCGTCGTTATATTGCTGCTGAAAAGTTTGCTGAGAAATTTCTTCTCCGTTTACTTTTGCCGCGGAGGTATCCACTTGGGTAAATACATAACCCGCTACACCGCTTAATACGAAGGAAACGGCGATAAGACCGAAGATTAATTTCCATAAGATGCTATTTGACGCACCGTTCAGTTTTTCCATTAACATTGAAGTTATCCTATGAATGTTAGATTATTAAATGAAGAAATTCCGTTGATTATAATAGAAAGCGGCAATGTTGGCACGTTAAAAATCTCGACAATATGCGAATCGTCGTTTGCGTAAATGAATACGGCGGACATTTTGCCCGCCGCATAAGTTAAGGTAAAAGTGCGGTAAATTTTTTACCGATTTTATTCATTTAGATCCGAATCCGCTTAATTGACCGCTCGCGTGCGTGAAGTTGTTTTCTTAGCGCGCGCTGCTTTCACTTTGTTTATCGGTGAAAGTTTGACAAATTCAACACCTTCCGGTGGATTTTGTAACGCTATCGTCAACACTTCATCAATCGTTTCGACTGCGTGAATGGTCAAGCTGTTTTTCGCATTTTCCGGAATATCTTCCAGATCTTTTACGTTATCTTTCGGGATAATGACCGTTTTAATCCCGCCGCGGTGCGCTGCCAATAGTTTTTCTTTTAAGCCGCCGATTGGCAATACTTTTCCGCGCAAACTGATTTCACCGGTCATCGCGACTTCAGAACGCACCGGATTACCCGTTAGGCAAGAAACAAGCGCAGTACACATTGCGATACCGGCGCTCGGACCATCTTTCGGCGTGGCACCATCAGGAACGTGAATATGAATATCACGCTTTTCATAAAAATCATCGGCAATCCCCAGTTTATCGGCGCGAGCACGAACGACCGTCATCGCCGCCTGAATAGACTCTTTCATTACATCGCCAAGCGAACCGGTAAAGGTTAGTTTCCCTTTTCCTACAACAGAAGCGGTTTCAATCGTTAATAGATCGCCGCCGACTTCCGTCCACGCCAAGCCGGTCACTTCACCGACTCGATTTTGTGTATCCGCACGACCGAATTCAAAACGTTTCACGCCAAGATAATCTTGCAAATTCGCAGCATTAACCGTGATTGATTTTAGTTTTGGCGCTAATAACAGATTTTTAACGGCTTTACGACAAATTTTTGAAATTTCTCGCTCAAGCCCACGAACACCGGCTTCACGCGTGTAATAACGAATAATATCAAGAATTGCACTGTCTTCAATAATCAATTCGTTTGGTTTTAAGCCGTTTCGCTCAATTTGTTTGGTTAATAAATGTCTCGTTGCAATATTTAATTTCTCATCTTCGGTGTAACCGGACAAACGGATGACTTCCATACGATCCAATAGCGGTCCCGGAATATTCATTGAATTGGACGTTGCAACAAACATTACGTCGGAAAGATCGTAATCCACTTCCAAATAATGATCGTTAAAATGTGAATTTTGTTCGGGATCAAGCACTTCTAACAGCGCTGATGCTGGATCACCTCGCATATCCGATGCCATTTTATCTATTTCATCTAATAGAAATAGTGGATTTTTTACTCCGACTTTTGCCATTTTTTGGATTAATTTACCCGGCAAAGATCCGATATACGTTTTACGATGTCCGCGAATTTCCGCTTCATCACGCACACCACCCAATGCCATACGCACATATTTTCGTCCGGTTGCATTGGCAATAGATTGCCCTAAAGAAGTTTTCCCTACACCCGGAGGACCAACCAAGCAAAGAATCGGACCTTTTAGCTGATTTAGACGGCTTTGTACCGCTAAATATTCTAAAATACGTTCTTTTACGCGTTCTAAACCGTAATGATCGGTATCTAGCACTTCTTGCGCTTTGGCAATATCTTTTTTTACTTTGCTTCGTTTATGCCAAGGGACTTGTAGCATCCAATCGATATAACTACGTACAACCGTCGCTTCCGCTGACATTGGTGACATCATTTTTAATTTTTGTAGCTCGGATTCAACTTTTTCACGCGCTTCCGTCGGCATTTTTGCCTCTTCGACTTTTTGACGAAGTCGTTCCACTTCATCAAGGCTATTTTCGTTGCCTTCACCCAATTCTTTTTGAATCGCTTTGATTTGTTCATTTAGATAATAATCACGCTGGCTTTTCTCCATTTGTTTTTTTACGCGCCCGCGGATCCGTTTTTCTACTTGTAATAAATCCGTTTCACTTTCGAGCAATCCAAGCAAATATTCGAATCGTTCTTCAACATTTGTTAGCTCTAATGCCGATTGTTTTTGACGAACTGAAACGGGAATATGTGCCGCAATGGTATCGCTGAGACGTTCAAAATCATCAATACGTTTCAATGCGCCAACAATATCAGGTTGAAGTTTTTTATTTAAATGAACATAATTCTCAAATGCTGTTAATACGGCATTCTTTGCGACATCCAATTCTGTTTCATCGCCAAGTTCGGAGTCGATTAAATCTACATTGGCTGAAAAAAATTCACCGTTATCTTCAATATAACGAATTCTTGCACGTTGTTGACCTTCAACCAATACTTTAATCATTCCATCAGGTAATTTTAGCAGTTGGATTATATTGGCAACGGTACCAATGTCATACATATCATCGACTGTCGGATCCTCTAAATCAGGCTGTTTTTGTGAGACCAATAGTAACTGTTTGCCACTTTCCATTGCCTCATTAAGACTTTTTACAGATCTACTGCGTCCGACAAATAAAGGCATTACCATATAAGGAAATACCACAACGTCACGCAACGGCAGAACCGGGAGATTTTTTTGTTTTGTTCGTTTTGCGTTCATTATTAACTACTCTCCTGTTTAAAATTCGGGAATACGTTCGATATTGGGTCAAATTGACCAAGTTCAAGGTTTGATAGAAAAAAGCGTGCGACTACATATTAGGCCAAAAAACAAAAAAACCGTCAGTCTCTCAACTCACGGTTTCTCTCAATGTTTTATCAAACTTAATAAACCCCGGCGGTGCCCTACTCT
>NZ_PHGZ01000043.1 GCF_002795405.1 Caviibacterium pharyngocola
CCGAAAACGATGTCACCGTCACTGTAAATCAACGACCCGCCTTTTTTCTCTGCGTCATATTCCGTGGTGTGGTTAATCACCTCCTTCACCGCCATATCCAACCGCTGCCGCGCCGCAATGGTCGCACTGCTAATCTTCTCGTCGATTTTTTCATCTCGCTCTAATTTTCTGATTAATTAAAATAGAAATTAAAAAAAAGGAGAAATTTTTAACCAAATAACGAAAAAATAATGAGCTAAATCTAAAAATTCATCTAATGAATAATTTCCTAAAGAAATAAGAAAAAAATCCTCCAAATATAATTGTGCTTCCTATAAAACAAGTAATAAACAGAAGAATTAATAATATTAAAAATTGTGCTAAAAATTTTAATACCTTATTCATTATTACCTCTATTTAATAAATCATTAATTAAATTTTTTTGATTTTCAAAGAGGCTTTCTACAGTCTGACTTACTCCTGCATCAAAAAGATTGCCTAATTTAGTGGGTAAATATTGATATTTTTCATTCAATGCGCCCATCATTTCAGGCGTTCTATATCTAGGTTCATAATAATTTTTATTTCGAGTGGTGTCTCCTACTAGAGTTCTATAACTACCTTTTTCTACAAGTTTTCCAAAACCTGCACCAACCCCTGTTGCAACAGCAGATGCTCCCATTGCATATAACGGATCTTTTCCTTCTATATAGGCTTGCATCTGAACTAAAAAACTCCCCCTAATTTTACTTTTTTTCAGAATCTTTTATTTTCTTATCTTTCTTGATAAATCGATCCTTTGTAAAATAATCCAGAACAACACCTATAACACCACATTTTAATGCATATATTGATGTTTCATAATGTGTCTTTACGATAAAAGGAATATCCCAGTTTAATCCAAAATCTTGTAAATTGAGAATCAGCATTCCAAAATTAAATGACAATAAAGTTGTAGAGAATATTAGAAATGCTCTTTTCATATCATTCCTTTTTTTCACTACTAATTGCACTTCTAATAGTTGGTAATTTTTGTATCGCTTCACTAGCAATAGTTGACCACATAGGATTAGAAATTTTGGAACTACCATAGCTAGCAATACCGGAAAGTCCCGCCTCAGACAAGCCACTAGTGCCATTAGCCAACCCTACAGCCATACCAATACCTGCATTAACTCGTATTGCATCCATTGTTTTCAGTTTAGGTGTAATACCGCCTGAAACTGTCGCACCCGCAAATTCAGCCCAGTTAAACTCTTGCCCACTAACCGTTTGCGCGATTAAATTAGCAGAACCACTTAATGCGGAATTACTCAAGAAAGTATAAACTTTCGTTCCGAATGTTATTTCCGGTGCGATAAGTAAAGGCGCTGCAGCTAACGTAATTTCTCGACCAACATAAATCGCTTTTCCTGTGTTACTTAAAACATAATAACTTCCTTCAAGGGTTTTATATATCAGCGGATAATCTTCTTTAACTGTTTCGATAGCCTGTGTTTTGAGATTATTTTTTATTACTTCTCCTTCTGCTTTCATCGCTAATTCTTGGGCTTGATTCGGATTAGCCATAATATCAAAGGATAAATAATTATTCTCAACCGCCCGTTTCCCAATTTCCGAACCAGCCAGTGCATTTGCCGTGCTGTCGCCAATCAAACCGCCGGCAAGCCCGCTTGCCATTTGGCTGAGTGCGGTGACGGTTTGTTTTTCGTTTTCGCTTAGTTGTTCGGTGGTTTTGTTGTAAAACGTTTTGGTGATGTAATCTGCGGCAACTTCACCGGTTACAGCTGCGGTAGCACCGGCAAGGGCATTATTACCCGTGAGCTGGGCTTCGATTGCACCGAGTACGGCGTGTGCCATTAGGTTTGCCGTGGTGTTATCGCCGGTTTGGGTTTTGATAAGATTGTTGGCGTAAGGCGACAAACCTGCTGTGATAGCCGCATTTATGTCCTTCATCGCCAAGCCTTGCAATACCCCCGTCACGGCGCGCATTGCCAGTTGTATGTCGCCGCCTTTGCCGTATTGGTCAAGTGTGGTTTGTGCTTGAGCAAGGGCTTGGGTGGCAAGTAATCTTTCTTCTACCGTGGCATTTTGGCTGTTTAATACTGCTTGCGCTTGTGCTTTGGCGTTTTCCGCGTTATCCGTGAGCGGTTTTAGCGTAAGTGTCACCGTATTTTGGCTGATTTCGCCGATAACTTGTGCGGTTTCTTGTTGCTCTTTAATCTTATCAATATCAA
>NZ_PHGZ01000005.1 GCF_002795405.1 Caviibacterium pharyngocola
CAGCGAGCAACTCAGCAACTGCAGCGAGCGACTCGGCATCTTCTGCAAGTGATTCTGCGGCAACGACAAAACAGTTACTTGATAATTCAGGCTTAACTGAAACGGCGAAAGGTGAAAATGCGACTAAATTCGGTAAAAACTCATCTGCCGACGGTAAAAACAGTTCCGCATTTGGTCATAAAGCAAGTGCAAGCGGTGAGAATTCCACTGCAGTCGGACAATCATCCAAAGCATCCGCCAAAAATAGTACTGCTTTAGGACAAAATGCAACCGCGACGGCACAAAATTCCGTTGCGCTCGGTGCAAACTCCATCGCAAATGAAGCGAATACCGTTTCCGTCGGAAGCAAAGGCAATGAGCGTCGTATCACCAACGTTGCGAATGGTGTAAATGCCACCGACGCGGTGAATAAACGTCAATTAGATCAAGTTTCTTCCGATCTTCGTAGAACGGATCGCAAATTACGCGCCGGCGTCGCCGGAGCTGTTGCCGTGGCGAATATTCCGCAAGTCACTCAACCGGGTGCAAATCTTGTCGGAATGGGCGTAGGTAATTATAATGGTCAAAGTGCGGTTGCCGTCGGATACTCAAAACTTTCAGATAATAATAAAGTTATCTTCAAAATGAGTGCTGGTGCGACAACGCAAGGTGACTATAACGTTGGTGCCGGTGTCGGTTATCAGTGGAAATAATTCCTGACTAATCATCCCACCTGTTATAGGATAACAGGTGGGATTTTTATTTATAAACGAACAAAAAAGGAAATACTATGGCACGCAAATATAAGCTCGGCATTACCTTTAACTTAGAAACGGATGTTGCGGATATTTGGTCTAACGGCATCCACCAAAATCTTGTTTTTCTTTATCAGTTATTTCAGCACTCATCGCTTGTTGAGGACGTTACCTTTGTTTCTTGGGGGCCGAAAAACACCACCGTTCCGGCAGCCGGTTTTATGCTTGACGGGTTGGATCTGAAATTCGCCACCTTTGACGAAGTTGCCGACGAATTGGACGTATTGATTGAAGGAGGGCTATTATTAACGCCTGATCACGCGAGACGCATTCACGACAAAGGCGGAAAAGTAGTGAGTTATAAAATGGGTAACGATTATATTATGGATGTTGAAACCACCATTTTTGCTCGAACGCCGCAACGGGTGTTGAACGGTACGGTTTTTGATCGTATTTGGACGCTTCCGCATCACGAAAATACCAACCGCTCTTATTTATCCATAATGAATCGTTGTCCGCTACACGTCGTGCCCTATATCTGGGCGCCGACCTTCTGCGATATGGTAATAAAAAATATCAAAGAAAAGCACAATATTGATTTCGGTTATAAACCGAACGGCGAATCCGTCGGTAAACGAATCTCGTCTTTTGAACCGAACATTTTTATATTTAAAAACAGCTTTATTCCCGTTCTGATTTGCGAACAAGCTTATCGCACCGCGCCGGAAAAAATTAAACACGCTTATATGTGCAATACCTATAAAATTAAAGATCACAAAACCTTCTTTAACTTTATCGGCAGAACGAATATCGTACGCGACGGTATAATGACCGTGGAAAAACGCTATCAAATGCCGGATTTCTTAGGTCGTTATACGGATATTGTGGTTGCGCATCAATGGGAAAACGGGTTAAATAACGCTTTTAATGATATTTTATACGGCGGATATCCATTTATTCATAATTCGACTCTATTGCCGAAAGGTGTGGGTTATTATTATGATCAATTCGATGCTTTCGAAGGTGCCAAAGTGTTGTTGGACGTGATTGACAATCACGATAAAAACCATCATCAATATACCAAACGCGCCAATGAATATTTGGATTCGTTACATCCGACCAATCCGGTAAATATTTATTATTACGAAAAAGAACTCAAGCGCCTGTTTGAAGATGATTAACATAAAGTGCGGTTCAAATGAGCCGCATTTTTTATTTGAAAGGAATTTTATGCAGCTCCCGCAATTACAATCCGCGACGCTTATTCGTCGCTACAAACGTTTTCTTGCCGATATCGAATTAACAAACGGTGAAATAATCACCATACATTGCGCCAACACCGGTGCGATGACCGGCTGCGGCGAAAAAGGCGATACCGTCTGGTATTCCGATTCTCGCAGCGCCACGCGTAAATATCCGCATTCTTGGGAACTCACCCAACTGAAAAACGGGCAGCTTGTTTGCATTAACACGCATCGTTCCAATCAGTTAACCTTTGAAGCTTTGCAAAATAAGCAAATAAAGGAACTGGCAATGTATGAAGAAATTTATCCGGAAGTGAAATACGGCGAGGAAAACAGCCGGATTGATTTTCTATTGAAAGGCAAAGATCTGCTCGATTGTTATGTGGAAGTCAAATCCGTCACTTTGGTAAAAAATAATATCGGAATGTTTCCCGATGCCGTCACAACCCGCGGTCAAAAACACCTGCGCGAATTAATGGCAATGAAAAAATTAGGTCATAGAGCGGTCGTTTTTTTTGCCGGTTTGCACGATGGTTTCGATTGTTTCAAAATCGCCGAATATATCGATCCCGACTATGACGCGCTATTGTGCCAAGCGCTCAATGAAGGCGTTGAGGTTTATGCCTATGCCGGAAAATTCGATATTTTAAACGGAATTCCCACCGCACTTTCTTTAACCCAAGTCGTGCCTTATATCGGAAAACGTTAATTTTTGAGAATTATTTGCATTTAACTATTGACATTTTATTTGAGAATCATTATCATCTAATCATTCAAACAATAATAGATAATCACTCCAACATTTCAACGCCTCTCCCCCACAACAGAGGCGTTTTTTTTATCTATAAATTTCACACTAGATAACGATTTTTGATAATAAAACTAAAGGTTGCGCCTTTTCCTTCCGTACTTTGAACAGTCAATCCGGAATCGTGCTGTTCTAAAGTATGCTTAACGATCGCTAGTCCTAAGCCCGTTCCTCCCGTTTGATTCGTACGCGATTCGTCCACTCGATAAAAGCGTTCCGTTAAATGCGGTAAATGTTTTGCAGCAATACCAACCCCGTTATCCGATACGGAAAATTCCGCGCCTTGCTCCGTTTTTTTCCAAGAAATTCGAATAACTGCATTTTGTCCCGAATGCTTAATCGCATTATAAATTAAATTGGATACGGCGCTTTGTAACTGACTTTCATCTCCCATAACTTTCAAATTCGGTTCAATATCAAATTCAATTTGATGTTCGTATTTATTTAATACGGCAATACTTTTTTGCAAAGATAAAATCACTTGAGAAAGATCAACCGTTTGATGTTCTTTATTGGTTGAAGTTTCTATTTTCGCCAGAATATTCAGTTGATTCAATAATATCGCCATTCGTTCGGCTTGTTCTTTCATCGCCTGTAATGCTTTTATTTGCAATGCAGATTGGCATTCATCGTTCTCCAATAATTCTAAATATCCTCGAATAACCGTTAATGGTGTTCTTAATTCGTGGTTCATATTATTTAAAAAAGTTTGACGAGAATGTAGCAAGCGAATAAATTGAGTGACGTCTCTAGCAATCATTAAATACAGTTTATCATCATATTTATTAATATTAATTTCAATATAACGTTGATTATTTAATAATAGAACTAAAGGATGACGCCATTTTTCTTTATTAAAATAGTGTTTAAATTCATCATAAAAAATAACGTTAAATACATCTTTAACAACCTTTTTATCCCAGAAAAAATCAAAGATCTGCTGAGATACCTGATTACACCAAGTTATCCGACCGTTTTCTTCAAACAAAATAATTCCGTCAGGCAAATATTGAATATTTTTATTTAATTTGGATAACATTCGTAATGTTTGAATTTTATCTCGGCGACGATGATGATTTTTATAAGCAATGCTTTGTGAAAAGTATTCCAATATATTATGAGTTCGTTTGTGTTTCGGCTGTTGCGGAGCAAGCAGATGTAAAAGATTATATTCGCTGTAATGATGCCAAACTAATAGTAGAATTAGAATAATAATAAACCAAAATTCGAAATCTTTAGCAAAAAAACCGAATAGTAACGCAATAATTACCGCGATAATCAATTCAATGATGAAATATTTAATTGAGCTATAATTTTTCACTGTATATCCTGAAAATGGTTGGAAAATCTATATCCCGTTCCTCTGACGGTTTGAACATAACATTCCAGCCCATAAGGTTCTAGGCTTCTGCGTAAACGTCTAATATAAGAATCTACCGTGCGATCTTCGACATAAATATCATTTCCCCAAATAAAATCCAATAATTGCTCTCGACTATATACTTTTTCAGGGTGAGTCATAAAAAAATGCAATAATTTATATTCTGTCGCACTTAATTCTATAACTTGTTGACGAAAACTCACCCGTTGCGCTTCCGGATCTAAAATTAAATCATCAATACAAATTAATTTGTTTGATTCATAACTACGCCGCAAAACCGCTTCTATGCGCGCCAATAATACTTTCGGTGAAAAAGGTTTGGTGACATAATCATCCGCACCGGCATTTAAGCAAAGGATACAATCTTCTTCCGTGCTTCTTGCGGTTAACATCACAATAGGAATCATTGAGGTATCGCCATTCTTTTTAAGAAATTGAATAAGTTGAATGCCCGAACGACCAGGCAGCATCCAATCTAATAAAATTAAATCGGGTTTTTCTTTCAATTTTTTGACCGCACTTTGATAATCTTCCGCTTCAAGAGTTCGGTAGCCTTGCTGATCCAGAAAAAGCGTGATCATTTCCCTAATCGATCTTTCATCTTCGACAATTAATATTTTTTTATCCACGCCAACCTCCCTTTGATAAATCATACGATATGAATATTATCCCATACGCCCTTGAATGTAATCAGCCGTTTTCTGATATTTCGGTGAATTAAATAATATCTTCGTTTGATCAAATTCCACTAACTCCCCCAAATACATATAGGCGGTATAATCGGAGCAACGCAAAGCTTGCTGCATATTGTGAGTGACTATCGCGACAGTATAATCGTTTTTTAACTCACCGATTAATTCTTCGATTTTCATCGTAGAAATAGGATCTAATGCGGAACAAGGTTCATCCAATAGCAATACGTCCGGTTTGACCGCAATACCGCGCGCAATACATAAACGTTGCTGTTGTCCGCCGGACAAACTATCACCGCTTTGGTGCAACTTATCTTTTACTTCATTCCATAACGCAGCTTTAGTTAATGCCCATTCGACCCGTTCATTCAATTCCGATTTACTTAGCTTTTCAAATAATCGAATACCAAAAGCCACATTATTATAAATAGACATTGGGAAAGGCGTCGGCTTTTGAAAAACCATCCCGATTTTCGCGCGAATAATCGAAATATCCACCTCAGTCGTTAATAAATTTTCCCCATCCATATTAATTTCTCCGGTCGCACGTTGCGCCGGATAAAGCTCGAACATTCTATTAAACGTTCGCAACAAAGTCGATTTACCGCAACCGGACGGTCCGATAAATGCCGTCACTTTATTTTTAGCGATGTGCATATTAATATTTTTTAACGCGTGAAAATCACCGTAATAAAAATTTAAATGATTGACCGCTATTTTAGTTTCATTTTCCGAGATTATTAATGTCATATTTATTCCTTTATTTTTTATCAAAAACGATACGAGTAATCATATTCAGCAATAACACAAAGAACGCTATCAATGTTGCGCCCGCCCAGGCCAGATTATTCCAATCTTGAAACGGACTGGCGGCATATTGATAGATTACTACCGGTAAATTTGCCATTGGTCCATTCATATTTAGTGAAGTAAATTGATTAGATAATGCGGTAAATAAAAGCGGCGCGGTTTCGCCTGCAATTCTTGCAACGGCTAATAATACGCCGGTAATAATGCCCGAACGCGCAGAACGATAACAAATCATAGTAATCACTCGCCATTGAGGACAACCTAACGCCGCAGCCGCTTCACGCAAGTTATTCGGAATTAGGCTTAGCATACTGTCCGTTGAACGTACGACTACGGGAATAACCAGCATTGCTAAAGCAAAAGATCCCGCCCAACCGGAATAATGTTGTACTTGCGCAACATAAACCGCATAAATAAATAACCCGATAACAATAGAAGGTGCGGAAAGTAAAATATCATTCAGAAAACGGGTTGCCGCCGCTAATCGGCCGTATCGTCCGTATTCTGCCAAATACGTCCCTGCCAAAATACCGATAGGCGTACCGATCAACGTCGCAACAGACAGCATCAATAGAGAACCTAAAATGGCATTAGACAAACCGCCCGACTCATTCGGCGCCGGTGTTTCTTGAATGAATAATTCGAAAGATAATGCGGGAACGCCTTTCATAAGTAAGGTTAAAATGATCCAACACAACCAAAATAAACCGAATACCACAGCACTAAAAGCAGCGGTCAACATAATTCCGTTTTTTAATTTCCGACAATAAAATCGAGTATTTTGATAATTTTTCATTTACTTTTTCCTCTTTGCTTCGTAATACGAGAAATTAAGAAACGTGATATCACTAAAACAATGGTCGTAATAAAAAATAAGATCAGTCCGAGTTCCATTAATGCAGATTTTTGTAAACCGGCAGACTCGTTAAACTCGTTCGAAATTGCCGAAGCGATGGATACGGAGGGCGAAAAAATAGACTCCGGCAATGTAAAGGCGTTACCGATTACAAAAGTAACCGCCATCGTCTCCCCCAATGCACGCCCCAAACCGAGCATAACACTACCAATCAGTCCGCTTTTCGTATAAGGTAAAACGACCTGCCAAACAACTTCCCATACCGTCGCACCCAAACCGTAAGCGGATTCTTTTAACATCGGCGGAACGGAGGAAAACATATCTCTCATCATAGAGGCAATAAACGGAATAATCATAATGGCAAGCACCAATCCCGCACTGAATAGACCGATGCCGAAAGGTGCGCCTGAAAATAATATTCCGACAAAAGGCAAAGGACTTAATAAGTCAATTAACGTCGGCTGAATGTATTCTTGAAATAGCGGAACAAACACAAACAATCCCCACATTCCGTAAATAATTGATGGAATTGCCGCCAACATTTCAATCGCAATACCTATCGGCTTTTTCACGCACTTCGGCGCTAATTCGGTTAAAAAAGTCGCAATTCCGAATGAAACGGGAACAGCCAAAAATAACGCGAGGAAAGAAGAAATAAGCGTACCGATAATAGGCACTAACGCGCCGTAATTATCTTTTACCGGATCCCAATCATTGATGAAAAAAAACGAAAAATTAAATCGCGAGATTGCTTCTTGACTTCCAATCATTAACGAAATCAGTATCATCGCTAACAAACAAAATACGAATATGGCAAAAAACACCGTCGTATTTTTAAATAAATTTTCTATTCGTCTATGGTTTAAACATTTTCGATTAATTGTGTGCATATCATTATTTCATAATTAGGGTTCATTGACCGTTATTGATGACTTTCACCAAAGTATTTTTCCTTGGTTCCAACAGTTGTTTTTAGATGAGGTGCCGACCGTAGTTCAAACATATAAAAATCCACACCTCAAAGTTCTCTATCCGGTTGAATAGAAGAATTAAAAATTAACGAATTAAATTACCTTGCGTATCCTTTACTTCCGTGTTCCATTTATGTTGAATTTGTTTCACAAGCGCTTCAGGTAAAGGCACATAATCTAACGCTAATGCTGCATTTTGTCCTTTTTCTAAAGCCCATTCGAAAAAATCAAGTACGTTTTTGGCATTCTCCGCATTGTCTGCTTTTTTATGCACAAGAATAAAACTCGCCGCAGTAACGGGCCAAGATTGTTCACCGCTTTCATCCGTTAGAATAACGCCCATTCCCGCCTCATTATCCCATTTCGCATTCATCGCTGCCGCCGCAAAACTTTCTTTTGAAGGCGACACGAATACACCGTTTTTATTTTGTAATCGAGCCCAAGTTAAGCCGTTTTGTTTTGCATAGGCATATTCCACATAACCGATCGAATATTTCAGCTGTTTCACATAAGCGGCAACACCTTCATTTCCTTTTCCGCCTTGTCCTGTCGGCCATTTTACGGATTTTCCTTCACCGACTTTCTCCTTCCACTCGAGTGACACTTTGGCCAAATAATTCGTCCATCCGAAAGTCGTACCCGAACCATCCGAGCGATGAACGACAATAATACTTTTATCCGGTAAACTTAGTCCCTCATTTAATTTTGCGATTGCCGGATCATTCCACTTTTTAATTTTTCCTAAAAAAATATCCGCCAAAACAATGCCGGATAATCGTAATCGACCGTTTTCAATTTCCGGAATATTCACGACCGGCACCGTTCCGCCGATGATCGCCGGAAATTGCAATAATTGATGTTCATCCAATTTATCCGATTTCATCGGATCATCGGAAGCGCCGAAATCAACGGTTTTCGCAATAATTTGTTGCTGTCCGCCACCTGAACCGATAGATTGATAATTCACTTGCGTACCCGTTTCTTTTTCATATAATGCCGCCCATTTCGCATAAATAGGATAAGGAAAAGAAGCGCCCGCACCGGTAATAGTATGCCCTTGCGCCATACCGATCGCTCCCAATGAAATCCCCAACACTAATAACTTTCTCATCATTTTCATTCTCCTGTTACACAAATTATTTTTACCGAACTTGAAGTATAGTGAAGAAATATGACAATTTGATGACAGCAAAAAGAATCGAAAATATGTAAAATTTGATACTACGCGGAGCGAATGCGGGCTTTTCATTTCGGCAATAATCTCTATAATAAGGACGCAGATATTGAAGAAAACTAACATAGGAATGACCAATGACTGATATCAATGTTGTTCTCGCGGAACTGAAGCGCGGTACCGATCAAATCTTTTCGGAACAAGATTTAATCGAAAAACTCAAAGAAAATCGTCCGCTCAGAATTAAATTAGGTGCGGATCCTACTGCGCCGGATATTCACTTAGGCCATACCGTCGTATTAAACAAATTGCGCCAATTCCAAAATTTCGGTCACGAAGTGATCTTCTTGATCGGCGATTTCACCGCCACCGTCGGCGATCCTTCCGGTAAAAACGCCACTCGCCCACCGCTTTCGCGCGAAGATGTGTTGCGCAATGCGGAAACCTATAAAGAACAAATCTTCAAAATTTTAGATCCGCAAAAAACCCGTATCGTATTCAACTCCGATTGGTTGGGCGAATTGGGTACTGTCGGGATGATTCGTTTGGCGTCTAACTACACCGTTGCGCGAATGTTAGAACGTGATGACTTCAAAAAACGCTTTAGCAATAATCAATCCATCGCCATTCACGAATTTATTTATCCGTTGTTGCAAGGCTACGATTCCGTGCATTTGAAAGCGGACGTCGAACTCGGCGGCACCGACCAAACCTTCAATTTATTGATCGGTCGCGAATTACAAAAATCCGACGGTCAAAAACCGCAAGTAGCAATGACTTTACCGCTTTTAGTGGGCTTGGACGGTGAGAAAAAAATGTCTAAATCCTTAGGCAACTATATCGGCGTCAGCGACGAACCGAACGAAATGTTCGGCAAAGTAATGTCGATTTCCGACGAATTAATGTGGGATTGGTATGATTTATTGTCTTTCCGTCCATTAGCCGAAATCGCGCAATTTAAACAAGATGTAGCAAACGGCGCTAATCCGCGTGATGTGAAAGTGTTGTTAGCGAAAGAAATTATCGCACGTTTCCACAGCGAAGCCGCCGCCGATGCCGCAGAACAAGAATTTATCAATCGTTTCCAAAAAGGCGCGTTGCCGGACGAAATGCCGGAATTTACCTTTGAAGGCGAAATCGGTTTGGCAAACTTGTTAAAAGAAGCCGGCTTAGTCGGTTCCACCTCCGAAGCGATCCGTATGGTTCAGCAAGGCGGCGTAAAAATTAACGGTGAAAAAGTCGATGATGCTAAACTCACCGTCAGCACCTCCACCGCCGTTTATCAGGTTGGCAAACGCAAATTTGCGCGCGTTACCGTTAAATAATCCGTCAGGACGCTGCGTGCGTCCTTTTTTCAATATATTCTTGCGGACGCACGAGCTGCGTCCTTACACAACAAGGAAAATACTATGTCAAAAATTTGGGTTTTAGGTGATGCGGTCGTCGATTTAATTCCCGACGGCGAACAACATTATTTACGTTGCGCGGGCGGTGCGCCGGCAAATGTTGCCGTCGGTGTAGCACGTTTAGGCGGTGAAAGCGCGTTCATCGGTCGCGTCGGGTTGGATCCTTTGGGCGAATTTATGCAACAAACGTTGCAAGCGGAAAACGTGAACACGGATTTTATGCACCTTGATCCGCAACAACGTACCTCCACCGTGGTCGTCGGTTTAACCAACGGCGAACGCAGCTTCACCTTTATGGTCAATCCAAGTGCGGATCAATTTTTAGAAGTTTCCGATTTACCGACCTTCCAAGCGGGCGAATGGCTACACTGCTGCTCTATCGCGTTAATCAACGAACCGACCCGCAGCGCCACGTTAACGGCGATGAAAAATATTCGTCTCGCCGGCGGAAAAGTGTCTTTCGATCCGAACTTGCGCGAAAGCTTGTGGAAAAGCATTGACGAAATGAAACAAGTGGTAATGCAAGCCGTCGCCCTTGCCGATGTATTGAAGTTTTCGGAAGAAGAATTGACGTTACTCACCGACACCGACAGCTTAGAAAAAGCGTTTGAAAAAATCACCGCACTTTATCCGGAAAAATTGATTATCGTCACGCTGGGCAAAGAAGGTGCCTTATATCATTTGAACGGTCAAAAAGCGGTAATTGCCGGCAAAGCGCTACAACCCGTCGATACCACAGGCGCGGGCGATGCCTTTGTAGGCGGCTTACTCGCCGGTTTGTCACAAAATGCCGATTGGCAACAAAACGACGTCTTAGTTCGCATTATTCGCCAAGCCAACGCGTGCGGCGCATTAGCCACCACGGCAAAAGGCGCGATGTCGGCACTGCCGAATCAAGCGCAATTAGCGGCATTTTTAGCCGATTAATCTGCAAGACGGGCAAATATGTCCGTCTTAATTTTCACTCCCGCCATATTAACCGCTAAGGGGATCTGCGATGATTATTTTTAACAACGGTAAATACAAAAGCATTTATGCCGCCGAACAAAATGAATTAGCTCAAATTGCTGAAACGGTTGCGCAAGATAAAGACTTCCGCCCTATTTATCACCTTGCACCGCCGACCGGCTTGTTGAACGATCCGAACGGATTGGTGTTTGACGGTGAAAAATATCATTTATTTTATCAATGGTATCCTTTCGACGCCTTGCACGGAATGAAACACTGGAAACATTTCACCACGCAAGATTTTCAAACCTTCCGTGCCGCAGATGATTTGGTGCCTTGCGAATTATTCGAAAGCCACGGCTGCTATTCCGGCGGCGCATTGTTGGTCGGCGATAAAATTGCCGTATTTTATACCGGCAATACTCGTCGCCCGAGCGACAACCAACGCGTGCCTTATCAAAATCTGGCAATTTTTACCAAAGAAGGCAAATTATTAAGCAAACGCCCATTAATTGAAAACGCACCGCAAGGCTATACGGAACACGTTCGCGATCCAAAACCGTTCTTCACTGCGGAAGGCAAAATCCGCTTTATTTGCGGCGCGCAACGTGAAAATTTAACCGGAACAGCGATTGTGTTCGAAATGGATAATTTGGACGATACGCCACGTTTATTAGGCGAATTGACCTTGCCGGCATTTGATAATCAAAATGTCTTTATGTGGGAATGTCCAGATTTATTTAAGCGTTCGCACGAAGAAAAAGATGTCTTTATTTGGTCACCACAAGGCAAAGCACGCGAACAGGAACAATTCCAAAATAATTATCACGCCGCTTATGCCGTGGGAAAATTAGACAATTTGCACTTCACTGCCGAGCATATTGCAGAACTGGATCAAGGTTTTGATTTTTATGCGCCGCAAACCTTCTACAATACGCAAACCACAATGTTCGGTTGGATCGGCTTGCCGGATTTAACCTATCCGACGGATCGCTACAAATGGCATTCGATGCTCACAATGCCGCGCGCATTGCGTTTGGTGGATGATCAACTTTATCAACAACCGATCACGGAAATTTATCAAAATATGACCGCACTTCAATCGATATCAGTGACGGAAACAACGGAAATCCCGAATTTGGATCGCGCTTATTTAACCTTTGATGCAGAAAATCGTCCGTTTAAACTTTCGTTTTTCCATAACACGCAAAACCAACGGCTCACTTTGTCTTACGACGGCGAAACACTTTGTTTAGACCGAAACGCCACGGAACAAACGCCGTTAATGGAACAATTCGGCGCACAGCGTTATTGTCACATTCCGAATTTGCATAAAGTAGAAATTTTCTTTGACCGTTCGGTCGCGGAAATCTTCTTAAACGACGGCGAAAAAGCAATGACCTCTCGCTTTTTCATCGCCGACAGAGAAAATCACCTATCCGCCGAAAATATTTCCACAATTCAAATCGCTTACCCGCAAGCAATTAAATACGAATCCGCATAACTGCATTCAAAACCAAACGGCCGAATTTCTTCAGCCGTTTTTTGTTTATAAAGGTAGTATAATAGATAAAAAAAGCGCCCAAATTTGAGCGCTTTTTGATAAATTATAATAGGTAAATCGTGATAAAAGATTAGCGACGTAAACCTAAACGAGCGATAGTTTCAGAATATTTCGCAAGATCAGTACGTTTTAAGTAATCTAAAAGCTTACGACGACGAGAAACCATACGCAATAAACCACGACGACCGTGATGGTCTTTTTTATGCTCTGCGAAGTGAGCTTGTAAGTGGTTGATTTGTGCAGTTAATAATGCGATTTGAACTTCGGAAGAACCGGTATCTTTTGCATCACGACCAAATTCAGCAACGATTGCCGCTTTTTTTTCTGTGCTTAGAGACATAATAAAATCCTCTTAAATGAGTTTTGTTAATGATACATCGCTAGCCGATCTCTAATTCAGCTACGACAAGGAATGTGAATTTTAAACATTGCGTGGGGAAAATGCAATAAATATTATTCGGAGCGACCAATTTTATTGTAGTATTAAATCAATTTTGTTCTTAAATAAGGCGTGATATGGAACTGAACAAACAAACTGCACAAAAGATTGTCAAACGCGCGATGAATATTATTAAAAATTCCGTCAATGTAATGGATAAAAACGGTATCATTATCGCTTCCGGCGATACGTCACGTTTAAATCAAAAACATATCGGTGCAGTATTGGCAATTAGGGATAATCGCGTTATTGAAATTGATGAAGTTTTGGCGAAAAAATGGAATTTTGAAGCCAAACCCGGCATTAACGTGCCAATTAATTATTTAGGCAATACTTTAGGCGTGGTGGGTATTTCCGGCGAGCCTGATAAAGTTCGTTCTTACGCAGAACTGGTAAAAATGACGGCGGAATTGATCATCGAACAACAAATTTTATTGGAACAAGAACGTTGGGCATATCGATATAAAGAAGAATTTATCTTACATCTTTTAAATGAAAAACAATCCTTACACGAATTAAAACAACAAGCAGCGTTTTTTGATATTGATCTGGATTTACCTTATGTCGTTGCGATTATTAAGTTGTGTCAATCCGGTTTCGGGCAACTGCAAGAATTAATTACTTATCTAAATCAACCGCACTTTCACTATCATTCGGCGATTTTATCCCTTAACACCGTCGCCGTACTCATCACACCTGAGCAAGCCGATACACAACATCTGAATAAATTATTACCGCCCGGCGTTGACATACATCATTATAAAATTGCGGTAGGAGCCAATTTAACCAATGAATTTAAGCTGCATTTTTCCTATAAAACCGCTTTAACCACATTAAATTATGGGCAAAAATGTTTCCCGAAACGTAGTTTTTATTTCTTTGAACAACATCAACTTCCCGTTTTATTGAATCATCTGAGCGATTCTTGGCAAGCGGAGAAATTGCTGAAACCTCTACAAAATTTATATCAACAAGATACCAATCGACAGTTAAGAAAAACACTGCAACAATATTTTCTGTCAAATTGTGATCTGAGTCTCACCAGTCAAAAACTATTTATCCATACTAATACGTTAAGGTATCGGTTAAATAAAATAGAACAACTTACTTCTTTATCTTTCAATAAGATAGACGATCTTTTTATCTTTTATTTAAGCACATTTCTTCAACCTAATTTTAGAGAAAATAACAATAAAATAGTCTAATTGATTAAGATTATTGTTATTTGAAACAAAGTTTTTTTCGTGCAAAACCATAATAATGCAAATGGGATCTCAACTAATATAAGGAGTTTTCTATGAGTGGTATTGCATTAATTATCAGCTTTATCATCGCAATTATCATTATGATTTGGATGATAGCGAAACTGAAAGTTCATCCGTTTTTAGCCCTAATGACCATATCCTTAGCACTGGCATTCATTGCAGGCATAGGTTTGGATAAAATTCCGGCAATTATTGGTGACGGATTCAGCGGTACATTTAAAAGTATCGGTATCGTCATTATTTTCGGTGCGATTATCGGTACAGTATTAGAAAAAACCGGCGCAGCGTTAAAACTTGCCGATATGGTCGTGAAAGTTGTCGGACAAAAACATCCTGAAGCAGCAATGCTAATTATGGGCTGGGTAGTCGGTATTCCGGTGTTCTGCGACAGCGGCTTTGTTGTACTCAATCCGATTCGTGAAGCTATTCGTAAAAAAATCGCCGCCAATCCGGTCGGAATGGCTGTAGCGCTCAGTGCCGGTTTGTACGCCTCACACGTTTTCATCCCACCGACACCGGGTCCAATCGCTGCGGCAGGTGCGGTGGGACTAAGCCATAATTTATTATTAGTGATCGGAATGGGCGTCGTGGTTTCTATTCCCGTATTGCTCGCGTCTTATCTTTTCGCCAAATACATCGGCAAATCCGTTACACTCTCCGATGAGGACGCCGATGCAGTAATAGAAAAAACTTATGAGCAATTAATTAAAGAATACGGAAAGTTACCAAGCGGTTTTTTAAGCCTCGCTCCGATTTTTGCGCCGATTTTCTTTATGACCCTAGGTTCCGTTGCGAAAATAATGGGCATTGGCGGCGAATTCGGTACTCTATTACAATTCTTAGGTAATCCGATTATTGCCTTAGCGATAGGCGTAGTGTTTGCGGTATTTTTACTCATCGGTTCCAATAAAATTGATGAATTCGATGCAATCACTAACGATACCTTAAAACTTGTCGGTCCGATTTTGTTTATTACCGCAGCGGGCGGTGTATTGGGCAAAGTTATTATTGAAGCCGGTTTCGTCGAATATATCAAACAAAATGCGCATATTATCAGCGCTGCGGGTATTTTCTTCCCGTTCCTGATTTCCGCCATATTAAAGACTGCACAAGGCAGTTCAACAGTGGCAATTATTACTACTGCGTCAATTATGGGAATGTTTAATGCGAACGACTCCTTAATGAACGCCTTGGGATTAACCTCCGAAATCGCCGCCGCATTAACGGTTATGGCAATCGCCGCCGGTGCAATGTGCGTTTCTCACGCCAATGACAGTTATTATTGGGTCGTTACCAATTTGACGAAAATGACACCGCAACAAGGTTACCGCACGCAAACCACCCTCACCTTTATTATGGGGCTCGTCGGTATCTTAACGGTTTATGTATTATCTTTAGTGCTATTGTAAAGGTGAATAATAATGAAAATTCTCATCGCACCGGATTCTTTTAAAGAAAGTTTAACCGCACTTGAGGTCGCTGACGCGATCGAAACGGGATTTAAACGAATTTTTCCCGATGCCGATTACCTAAAAATCCCAATGGCGGATGGTGGTGAAGGAACAGTACAATCATTGGTTGACGCCACGAAAGGTAAGCTGTTTGAGGTTGAAGTGACAGCTCCGCTCGGCAATAAGGTTACGGCATTTTTTGGCATTTCCGGCGACGGACAAAGCGCAATCATAGAAATGGCGGCCGCCTCCGGTTTACATTTGGTTCCGCTAGAACATCGTGATCCGCTGAAAACAACCAGTTTCGGCACAGGTGAATTAATCAAAGCGGCACTCGACAAAGGCGTCAGCAAAGTCATCCTCGGTATCGGTGGTAGCGCGACAAATGACGGCGGTGTCGGAATGTTGCAAGCCTTAGGCGGACGTTTTCTCAACCGAGAAAATCAACAGATCGCCTTTGGAGGTTGGCATTTGGCAGAAATCGAACAAATCGATCTCGGAGGACTGGATTCACGTCTCTACAATGTGGAGTTTGAAGTGGCGTGTGACGTTGATAACCCGCTATGCGGCGAAAAAGGCGCATCTGCCGTATTCGGTGTACAAAAAGGCGCCACCAAGGAAAGCATTGTCATTTTGGATAATGCCTTGTTGCATTTTTCCCAAATCGTCGAACAACAATGCCAACTCAATATTCAAGATCACGCAGGCGCCGGTGCAGCGGGCGGAATGGGTGGCGGATTGCTACTTTTACCGAAAGTGCGGTTAAAATCCGGTGTAAAAATAGTAATCGACAGCCTTAATCTGGCACAGCAAGTTCGAAACGCGGATCTGGTGATCACGGGTGAAGGACGGATGGACGGGCAAAGCGCGCACGGAAAAACACCTATCGGCGTAGCACAAACGGCAAAAATGTTTGGTAAGCCGGTTATTGCTATCGTCGGTTGCCTCAGAGAAGATTACGAAGTGGTGTATGAAAACGGCATTGATGCCGTCTTTCCAATTATCAGAAAAATTGCTGACTTGGATGAAACCTTGAAATGCGGACGAGAAAATCTCATTTCCACCGCGCAAAACATCGCAAGGTTATACCGACTAACGGCACATTAACATAAATAAAGGGCGATATTTTAGCCCTTATTATCCCAATCAAATCTCACTATCTTCAATTCAGTCAGTCAAAATCCGACCAATGGATGCAAAAATATTCTCTAGCCACTTAACGATTTTCTACCTCTCGCAACCCAAAATGCCGATAAGTTCTGGAAGTGGCGATTCGACCACGTGGGGTGCGTTGTAAAAAGCCTTGTTGGATTAAATAAGGTTCAAGGACGTCTTCAATGGTGTCGCGTTCTTCGCCAATGGCGGCGGCTAGGTTATCTAGTCCGACCGGGCCGCCGTCAAAGCGTTCGATGATGGCTTGTAGTAGTTTGCGATCCATAAAGTCGAATCCTGCTTGATCCACATCCAGCATTTTGAGTGCGCTTTTGGCGATAAGTGCGGTGATTTTTCCGCCGTTTTTTACATCGGCATAGTCTCGCACGCGGCGTAATAAACGATTTGCGATACGCGGTGTGCCGCGTGAACGACAGGCGATTTCTTGTGCTGCGTCAGGCGCGATTTCTAAATTTAAACAGACCGCACTTCGGCTAACAATAGAAGTTAAATCTTCCACCGAATAAAATTCCAAGCGCTGCACGATACCGAAACGATCGCGCAAAGGTGAAGTTAAGGAGCCGGCACGTGTAGTCGCACCGACTAAGGTGAAAGGCGGTAAATCCAGTTTAATCGATCGTGCAGCCGGCCCTTCGCCGATCATAATATCCAGCTGATAATCTTCCATTGCGGGATAAAGCACTTCTTCGATCGCCGGCGATAAGCGGTGAATCTCATCAATAAACAGCACATCGTGCGGTTCTAAATTCGTCAACATTGCCGCCAAATCGCCCGCTTTTTCCAGCACCGGACCGGATGTAGTGCGAATGTTCACCCCCATTTCATTCGCCACGATATTTGCCAAAGTGGTTTTGCCCAGTCCCGGCGGGCCGAAAATGAGTAAATGATCCAAGGCATCTTGACGCAATTTCGCCGCTTTGATAAAAATTTCCATTTGCTCGCAAACTTGCGGCTGCCCCACATAATCGGCAAGCAATTTCGGGCGTATCGCGCGATCGATATAATCTTCGTCTAATTTTGCCGTAGCACTAATAATTCTATCCGCTTCAATCATATTTCTTTTCTACAATGCCGCTTTCAAGGCTTCGCGAATCAGTTGTTCGCTGGTTAACTCAGGTTTTGCTACTTTTTTCACCATTTTTTCCGCATCCGCTTGCTTATAACCCAGCGCAATTAACGCGGCGACGGCGTCCTCAAGTTGCACGCTTACGCCGGATTCTTGTCTGACCGCAGACGGCAAATGCGTGCTTTCTACAAAGAAATCTCCTTGTGAAACACCTTTAAACTTGCCTTTTAATTCCACCAACAAGCGCTCTGCAGTTTTCTTGCCGACACCGGGAATTTTCACCAATTTAGATAATTCTTCACGTTCAATCGCATACGCAAATTCCGCTACCGACATTGCGGACAGAATCGCCAACGCCAGTTTCGGCCCGACGCCGTTGGTTTTAATTAATTCGCGAAATAAAGTGCGGTCTTGTTTATGAGAAAATCCGAATAACAAATGCGCATCTTCGCGAATCGCCAAATGCGTGAATAACACCGTTTCTTGTCCGATTTCGGGTAAATCGTAAAAACTGGTCATCGGCAATAATAATTCATAACCGACACCTTGAACGTCAAGCAGGATTTCCGGCGGTTGTTTTTCAATTATCACGCCCTTTAAACGACCAATCATTGTTATTTATCCTCAATCAATAATTTTCCATAGCATAAAATGAAACTGGATAAATATCCAGTTTTATTTTGTTATTAAGGTTTTAATCTAAACCGCCCGCGGCTATATCCGGCGCGTAAAAGTGCGGTATTTTTTCCTTGAGTTTCGTCGATTTTTATTTTCGCGGTTACTTGTAAAGAATGTTGAATGGAATGGGCGTGCGTGATGGCGATTGCCAAGGCATCGGCGGCGTCTGCTTGCGGGGTATCGGATAATTGCAAAATGCGCGTCACCATTGCTTGCACTTGCAGTTTATCCGCCGCGCCGGTACCGACCACGGTTTGCTTCACCAAGCGAGCGGCATATTCGAATACCGGTAGATCTTGATTCACTGCAGCAACGATTGCCGTTCCGCGTGCTTGACCTAATTTCAATGCCGAATTGGCATTTTTAGCTAGAAACACTTCTTCCACGGCGAACATATCCGGCTGAAATTGAGTGATGATTTCCGTTACGCCGGCATAAATACGTTTTAAACGCGTGGGCAAATCCGCGACTTGCGTGCGAATCGCACCGCTGCCGAGATATTCCAAATGTCTGCCGTTTTGTCGAATCACGCCGTAGCCGGTGACTCTTGAACCGGGATCGATACCTAAAATAATCGCCATAATACCTTAAAAAAACAAAACGGGCGGATTACTTCACCGCAATCCTGCCCGTCGCCGAAAAAATTACGGGTTTAATTTTGCCGTTGCAGCTTGATCCACTACACAATCTTTCGCCAAAATTTCATCCGATTGCTCACCTTTTTTGAACAACATTCCCGCTTCCGTTTTGTTAAACGTTGAAAGCGTGAAAGTTTCGTCAACATTCCAAACGTGAGTAGGCGACACAAATGAAGCGAAATCTTTATTAGAGTCATCACGCATTAAAGATTTTACCGCAACATCATTTACAGTTAAGGTTAAGCCGACGGCTTTTTCACCTTCAAAATCATAATTTGCAGAAACGACCACACCTTGCTGACATTGATAAACCACCGCTCTCAAATTTAATTCCGGCTGAACTTGCGCCGTCTCCGTTTGTGCCGTTTGTGTTACACTTGAGGTTTCAGAGGCTGAAGCCATTGGTTTCGCTTCGTCTTTTGCCGGTGAACAAGCGGCTAAAATTGCCGCCAAAGAAAGTGCCGATGTGATTTTAATTAATTTCATTAATAATCCCCTTAGTTTTTATAAATAGTTGTTATAAACAATATCATAACGATATTGCATTTATTAGAACGTTATATCCCAATTTAGTTCAGTTTTTTATTTATAAATTTCGCTCGGCATAAGGGCGTGCTAAGCACGCCCTTGGTTGATTTTATTGATAAAATTATAATAATGCCGCGACTTCATCGCTGATTTCGCCGTTGTGATATACGTTTTGCACGTCGTCGCAATCTTCCAACATATCAATTAAACGCAATAATTTCGGTGCGGTTTCCGCATCCAAATCGACGGTGGTTGACGGGATCATCGTCACTTCGGCATTCTCGATTTTAAAGCCTGCGGCTTCAATACCGTCGCGAACCGAGCCTAACTCTTCCCACGCGGTATAAATTTCAAAACTGCCGTCATCTTGCGGTTGAATATCATCCGCACCGGCTTCGATTGCCGCCTCGGTCAAGGCATCTTCATCGGCAGATTCGATTAAAATTAAGCCTTTTTTGCTGAATAAATAACCGACCGAGCCTTCCGTACCTAAGTTACCGCCGCATTTGGTAAAACTCGGACGCACTTGGGAAATGGTACGGTTAGCGTTATCGCTCAAGCATTCCACCATTACCGCCGTGCCGCCCGGCCCGTAACCTTCATAAATTTTGGTTTCCATATTAGTATCGTCACCGCCGCCGACACCACGTTCGATCGCACGATTAATGGTATCGCGCGTCATATTGCTGGATAGCGCTTTATCAATCGCCGCACGCAAACGCGGGTTGGAATTCGCATCACCGCCGCCGATTTTTGCCGCAGTCACCAATTCACGAATCAATTTGGTAAAAATCTTACCGCGTTGTGCGTCTTGCGCCGCTTTACGGTGTTTAATATTGGCCCACTTACTATGTCCTGCCATTTTGTTTTCCTTCTACTATTATATACTTTTCAATAACTTGTGCATTGTTCGGCGATTTCGTTAATTTCACCGCCGCTTTCGGCGATACCCATTGATACGCCGAATGTTCGGTTAAACACACCGCACTTTTTTCGCGCAAAGGCAATAAAAACCAATGTTCCGTACAATGCGTGACATTCGGTGCGTATTTATACCGAAAATGCGGGAAAATTTCAAATTCTATCTGTTCTTGGCAATCAAAGAGCGGTAGATTTTCGGCAAGAATATCAATTCCCGTTTCTTCCTTCACTTCACGAATCGCCGTTTGATAAGGCGTTTCGCCGATGTCTATGGAACCGGTCACCGATTGCCAAAAATCAGGATCATCTTTGCGTCGCAGCATTAAAATTTGTTTGGTTTGTTGCTCATAGATGACGACGAGAATACTGTTGGGATTTTTGTAAGCCATTACTTTTTGCGAAACAACATAATTAAATCAACTTAAACATTTCAATTATTATTTTGTGATTACTCAAAAAAATAATCTTGTTCCCACGTAAACGGATTATTAACTATATAATTACTAAGTTGTTCGTAGGATTGCTCATTTCTGATGATATGCTCATAATAATTACGTTGCCAAATATTATCTCCCAATTCAGATCTTAGTTGGCTTGTAACCGAAGATTTATATCCGCGTATAATTGCACCTAAATTTCGAGAAGGGGATCGTAGGGGCGTATGGCATACGCCCCTTTTACGAAACTGAATTCCCTGCTCATAAAATTCTTCAGAAAAAATCAAAATACCGTGAATATGATTAGGCATAACAATAAATTCACCTAACTCGATTCCATCTCGTTTATCTATAGTTTCCAACCAAGTATGATGAGCAATTAATCCATATTTATTTAAATAAACTTGATTATTTTTTATTACTCCAAAAATAGATCTACGCTCGGAACAACAAATAGTAATTAGGTTTAGAGTAATCATATTCTTTTAACCGAATAGATCTTCGATGATATTTTTTTAATAAATCTTGCATATATAGAAATATCGCAACAAAATTAAAAATTTATTATGAGTCAATGTACGTGATATAGGGGCGTATGCCATACGCCCCTACGAATACCGAGCCAATTATTCTCCTTTCTTCACCACAGCAATCGCCAATTCTTCCAGCGCTTGCGGGTTGGCGAAACTTGGCGCGTCGGTCATTAAACAGGCCGCCGCGGTAGTTTTCGGGAAGGCGATAACGTCGCGGATGTTGTCGGTGCCGGTCAACAACATTGTTAAACGGTCTAAACCGAAGGCGAGACCTGCGTGCGGCGGTGTGCCGAATTTCAATGCGTCTAATAAGAAACCGAATTTCTCACGCTGTTGCGTTTCGTCAATGCCCAAAATGCGGAACACGGTTTGTTGCATTTTCGGATCGAAAATACGCACGGAACCGCCGCCCACTTCGTAGCCGTTAATTACCATATCATAAGCATTTGCCACCGCGCTTGTCGGATCCGCTTCCAACTGTTCCGGCGAGAAATCTTTCGGAGAGGTAAACGGATGGTGCATTGCGGCAAGATTGCCTTCGTCATCACGTTCGAACATTGGGAAATCGATCACCCAAAGCGGTTGCCATTCGTCCAAGCGAGTTAAACCGAGATCGCGACCGAGTTTTAAACGCAACGCGCCCAGAGCGTCCGTAGTGGTTTGCCATTTGCCGGCGCCAAAGAATAAAATATCGCCGCTTTGTGCCGAAGTGCGGTCTAAAATCGCTTTAATTGTGGCTTCGTTCAAGAATTTGGCGATCGGGCTTTGAATACCTTCCAAACCGGCGTTGATGTCATTGACTTTCATCCACGCCAAACCTTTTGCACCGTAAATGCCGACAAATTGGGTATATTCGTCGATTTGTTTACGCGTAATGCTTGCGCCGTTCGGCACGCGAATCACCGCAACACGTCCGCCTTTGTCGTTTGCCGGTTCTTTGAACACACTGAATTCCACTTCGCGTACTAAATCGCAAATACTTTGAATTTCTAACGGGTTACGCAAATCCGGTTTGTCCGAACCGAAACGATCCATTGCTTCTTTCCACGTCATCACAGGGAACTTGCCTAAGTCCACACCGATAGTGTTCAACCATAAACCCTGAATCATTTCTTCCATAATCGCACGCACTTCCGGCGCGGTTAAAAAGGAAGTTTCCACATCGATTTGGGTAAATTCCGGTTGACGATCCGCGCGTAAATCTTCATCGCGGAAACATTTGACGATTTGATAGTAACGATCAAATCCGGACATCATTAAAAGCTGTTTGAAAAGCTGCGGCGATTGCGGCAACGCATAGAATTTCCCTTTGTGCACACGGCTCGGCACAAGGTAATCGCGCGCGCCTTCCGGCGTGGCTTTAGTTAACATCGGCGTTTCGATATCCAAAAAGCCGTGATCATCCATAAAACGGCGCACAAATGCGGTGATTTTCGCGCGTGTTTTTAAACGTTGCGCCATTTCCGGACGACGTAAATCCAAATAACGATATTTTAAACGTTGTTCTTCGGTATTGTTTTGGTTGAAATCTAACGGCAGCACGTCGGATGCGTTATATACTGACAAGGCTTTCGCCAATACTTCCACTTCGCCGGTCGCCATATTTTTGTTAATTTGGTTATCCGGACGAGCAATCACTTCGCCTTTAATTTGCACACAAAATTCATTACGCAAACTTACCGCCGCAGTTAAAGCCTCTTGGAATTTCGGATCGAAACATACCTGCACGATTCCCTCGCGATCACGCAGATCAATAAAAATCAAACCGCCTAAATCGCGGCGTTTATGCACCCAGCCGCTTAAAGTCACTTCTTGTCCGATATGGTTGCGGTTTAGGCTGCCGCAATAATGAGAACGCATCATAATGATTTCCTTTTAAACTCTTTTAAGGTTTTTAAAATTAACCGACGAATTATAGCGGAAATTTAACGTGGATTGAACGAATACAAGGAATTTATTTGAGTGATCAGAAAACTTCTTTTAAAATGACCGCACTTTTTAATAAATTGTAGGCATAATCTGCGCGCATCTCTACAACCGATTATTTACTGACAGGCTACCCTACAAAAACATTCCTAAAAATCCTATGAATAAAGATCGCATTTTTTCCGCGCCTATTGAAAAATTAGGTGATTTTACTTTCGACGAAAACGTCGCGGAAGTCTTTCCCGATATGATTCAACGTTCCGTTCCCGGTTATTCCAATATTATCACCGCAATCGGAATGTTGGCGAATCGCTTCGTGACGGCAAATTCCAACGTTTATGACTTAGGCTGCTCGCGCGGTGCGGCGACTTTATCCGCCCGTCGTCATATTCAACAGCCGAACGTTAAAATTATCGGCGTGGACAATTCCCTGCCGATGGTCGAACGTTGCCGCCAACACGTTAACGCCTATCACAGCGACATTCCGGTTGAAATACTCTGCGATGATATTCGCCGTATTCATATCGAAAACGCCTCAATGGTGATTTTAAATTTCACCTTACAATTTCTACCGCAGGAAGATCGACTTGCGTTATTACACAAAATTTACGCCGGATTAAATCCGCAGGGCGTGTTGATTTTATCGGAAAAATTTATTTTCGCCGACGAGCGCGTAAACGATTTATTGATCGATTTACATCATCAATTCAAACGCGCCAACGGCTACAGCGAGTTGGAAGTCAGCCAAAAACGCACCGCACTTGAAAACGTAATGCGTCCGGACAGCGTAGATACCCACAAAGTGCGGTTAAAATCCGTCGGATTTTCTCATTGCGACTTGTGGTTTCAATGCTTTAATTTCGGCTCGATTGTGGCGATAAAATAACCGTGACGTTAACCGATGTTTAATGCATTTTCTCACCGCTTATGGCATAATTTCGTCGATTTATCTTTCCTTTAACTTGGAGTATATTATGCGAATTTTACATACAATGTTACGCGTCGGCGATTTAGCGCGCTCGATTCGATTTTATCAAGACGTATTAGGGATGCGTTTGTTGCGTACCAGCGAAAATCCGGAATATCAATATTCGCTCGCTTTTTTAGGTTATGACGATGAGGATAAAACCGCCGTTATCGAGCTGACTTATAACTGGGGCGTCAGCGAATATGAACTTGGCACGGCTTACGGGCATATCGCTATCGGCGTCGATGATATTTACGCCACTTGCGAAGCAGTTCGTCAAGCGGGCGGTAAAATCACGCGCGAACCGGGCCCGGTAAAAGGCGGTAAAACAGTTATTGCCTTCGTGGAAGATCCGGACGGTTACAAAATCGAATTTATCGAAAACAAAATGGCAAATGCCGGATTAGGTAACTAATTTCATTGTCGGGGCGAAATTTTTCGCCCTAGAATCTCATATCAAACGGGCAACATATTTCGCCGCGACACATTCTTCCTATTATTTTTATTTATACTTATGACCGAAACTTCAGAAAAAACAACAGATTATACGCTTCTCAAAAACCGTTTTCGCGGCTATTTGCCCGTGATTATCGATGTGGAAACCGCCGGCTTTAACGCCAAAACCGATGCCTTATTAGAACTTGCCGCCATTACGGTCAAAATGGATGAAAACGGTTTTTTGCATCCGGATAAAAAGTGCCATTTCCATATTCAGCCTTTTGAAGGAGCGAATATTAATCCCGAATCGTTAAAATTCAATGGGATCGATATTGATAATCCCTTGCGCGGTGCAGTGTCGGAAAACATTGCCATTAGCGAATTATTTAAAATGGTGCGTCGCGCACAAAAAGAGGCGGAATGTCAGCGGTCGATTATCGTGGCGCATAATGCCGCTTTCGATCAAAGTTTTGTAATGGCAGCGGCGGATCGCACCGCGATTAAACGTAACCCTTTTCATCCCTTCGCGCTGTTTGATACGGCGACGTTAAGCGGCTTTATGTTCGGGCAAACCGTATTGGTAAAAGCTTGCCAAGCGGCGAATATTCCCTTCGACGGTACACAGGCACATTGCGCATTATATGACACGGAATGCACCGCAGAATTATTCTGTTATATGGTGAATCGGTTGAAAAATCTGGGCGGATTTCCGCATATTATTGAATAAAATTTATTTAACGCCGTACAAGTGCGGTCTTTTTTCAGGAAATTTCTAGACAAATATTTTATTTTTAGTAGAGTTAAAATTTACTTTCACAATTCCACTTAAATAAGGACAATACACAATGTTATTTACAAATCCGGTTGTTATTTCAATCATTGTATTGCTCGCCTTAAGTTTGTTACGTATAAACGTGGTGATTGCGTTGATTATCTCCGCATTAACCGCCGGCATATGCAGCGATTTAGGCATTAGCAAAACAATCGAAACCTTCACCAACGGGCTTGGCGGCGGTGCGGAAGTGGCGATGAACTACGCCATTTTAGGCGCTTTCGCGATTGCCATTTCCAAATCGGGTATTACCGATTTACTGGCGTTTAAAGTGATTAAACGTCTCGGTCATTCGCCGAACGGGCGTTCAATGGCAGGCTTTAAATATTTTATTCTCGCCGTATTGGTGCTGTTTGCCATTTCATCACAAAACTTATTACCGGTGCATATCGCCTTTATTCCAATCGTCATTCCGCCGTTATTGGCAATTTTCAATAAATTGAAAATCGACCGCCGCGCCGTGGCTTGTGTATTAACTTTCGGTTTAACCGCGACTTATATGCTTTTACCGGTAGGTTTCGGGAAAATCTTTATCGAAAGTATTTTGGTTAAAAATATCAACCAAGTCGGCGCCGATTTAGGCTTACAAACCAACGTCGCCGAAGTATCTTTAGCAATGGCGATTCCGGTTATCGGGATGGTATTAGGCTTGTTAACCGCCGTATTCATTACCTATCGCAAACCGAGAGAATATGCCGCAGCCGCACAAGAATTAACGACGGCGGAAATCGAGCAACATATCGCCGGCATTAAACCATTTCACGTCGCTACCAGCCTTGCCGCAATCGTGGTGACTTTCGGATTGCAACTTTTCACCAGTTCCACCATTATCGGCGGCTTGGCGGGTTTAATAATTTTCGCCGCTTGCGGAATTTTCAAACTTAAAGAAAGTAATGATATTTTCCAACAAGGTTTACGTTTAATGGCGATGATCGGCTTTGTGATGATTGCCGCGTCCGGTTTTGCCGGTGTGATTAACGCGACCGGCGGCGTCACCGTCTTGGTCGATACCTTCAGCCAAGGGTTAGGCGCGGATAACAAAGGCTTGGCGGCATTTTTAATGTTGTTAGTCGGTTTATTTATTACAATGGGCATCGGTTCTTCCTTCTCAACCGTACCGATTATCACCTCCATTTATGTGCCGTTATGTTTATCTTTGGGCTTTTCGCCGCTTGCGACCGTTTCTATCGTCGGCGTTGCCGCCGCATTGGGCGATGCAGGTTCACCGGCATCAGATTCGACATTGGGCCCGACATCCGGTTTGAATATGGACGGTAAACACGATCACATTTGGGATTCCGTCGTACCGACGTTCATCCACTATAATATCCCGCTGATGATTTTCGGTTGGATCGCTGCAATGTATCTCTAATCTTTTTAGGCGCCCGCGCGGCGCCTTTTTCTTACGTTTTTATTTATGAACAAACAAGATTTGATTCAACGACTTGAACAAAAAATACAGCAAATCGGCACGGATTATGCAAACTCGCCGAATAAAATAATCTACGCAAAATTCAGCCGCACTTTATTTTCCGAAGATTTTCAGCCGCTGTCGTTTTATTTGAATGAATTAATGTACACGGTGAAACAACTTTCCGATTTACCGCAGGATTATCCGCAATATCAATTTTATGCGGACAAATTACTCGGTCAATATAAAGCGCTCACGGACGCCTTAAGCGCGCCCAAAGCAGCTTCTCGTGCGATTCCGAAGAATTCTACGCTGCGCCGTTCCGAACGCGAGCGAATTCGTGACGAGCTGAATCAATTACCGCCGAGAGAACGACTCGCCAAATATTACGAATTTTTACAAACCTTTAATGAAAAAATCGACGCGCAACAGGATTTAGCAAGCTGTGCGCAAAGCGAACAAGAAAAAGCACGTTTACAACACCAAATCGAACTCACTCGCCAACGCCGAGCACGCTGCTTAGAGGCAATCGAGGTATTGGAAGAATATCTGGCGTTTAAAGACGAACAAGAAGAAAGCGACGAACGCTAAAAAGCAAAAGGTCGTTAGTTTATCACTAACGACCTTTCTTAATTGGATGGCGGAGGAACTGGGATTCGAACCCAGGGAGGGCGTAAACCCTCGCCGGTTTTCAAGACCTACCACCACCAAACAAAGTTATAAAAATTTTATTTACAAATCAAAGACTTGTAACACATAGACATTATATCACACCAGTTTGAATTATCAATTAATCACATCTTTTTTTAATCTCTTCGTCAAATTCCCGTCAAACTGAAACTTTTTTATACCCCCCTTATTCTCCACAACAACAACCATTTTTTTCTTCGCTAGGACAGCCCAGATCATCAAATGCTGCCTTATTAAATTCCCACTTCACACAAGCACCTGCAGGAAATGCTTTTGCTCCTGTGCCATCAATGCCACATTCGATTTTTACTTCTGTGCCAAAACTTACCGCTTTTACAATTTCCGCACCTGTGCCATCATTGATTAGCAAGTAACTATGACCATCACCCAATTTCTCAGCTAAGGCTTTTGCGTCATCAATCGGTAATAATCTGTCCTTTGATGATAGGCGTGCATTTAGGCTCGTTGAATAACCGTTTAACCATACATAACTCATTTAGCACCCCACACATTCTTTTGATGTAAAATAGCCCTGTTCACTGCTGCCCATATTGCATTTGCAACCGAGATGTAACGGTACACAAAATGGCTTGCAACCGTCAATGCGAATAATTCCCTGATAACGTCCAGAACGTGCATTATATAAGGCGTTATCCCACATAAAGGTTACTGTATCTTCCGTTACCTCTAGGGCTGGATAAATAATAGTATCGCGTCCACCCATTCGAGTGATTTCAATTGTTGCGGTTTCCGCATTGCGGAAATTGTCGATTTGAAACGTTGTTTTTGCTACTTTTTTGTTAATATGAATTGGTTTCATTTTTTACTCCTTTTATTTTTTATTAGAAAAAGCCACTACCAAACATTACTGGCGTGGCTGCGTTATTTCCCATCATTCCAGTCATATTTAGGCTTCCCATATGTCCACCAATATGACTTAAGTTACTCACTGCATTACTCCAGCCTTCATATGGGTTAATTTGACTGGCAGCCGCTGCAGCTTTCATTGCATTACCCAGTGAGCTAAGGCTATCGGCAATTCTACCGTGAAACATTCCATTCCATTTATACACTTCTTCACGATATTGGCTTTCACGTTGATGTTTACGTTCCTCTTCCATTCGGATTGCTTGGTTAGTTGCAAGTACAACCGCTTTCGCTTCAGCCACTTGTAACTGGCGTAATGCCGTGCGTGTTGCTCCTACACAGTGAATATGACCTTCACGTTGAACTTTATCTCTTGCCCGAGAAAATTCACTGCGTGCAGTGGCTACGGCACGATTTTTTGCGGTTTCATAATCAACGTTATGACCTGCCCGCTCTCTTGCTCTCGCTTCATTAAGCATATCAATTTCGATTGGGCGAGAATTATCATACCAATGATTAAAAAACTTATCGGATTTATCTTTTTGATTGGTCCAAATCTCATCAAAGCGATTCTGTGCCTGTTTTGCGACATCGTGTTGTTTGTCGGCAAAGTAAAAACTTGCTGCCTGCTGGATTAAAGCAATAATCAAATTTGTTCTGGCATTTTGCTCCATAGCCTTAAAATATTTGCAAGCATACTCCGCCATTGCTTTTGCTCTTGCAACCGCTGAGGCATCTGTTAATTTTTGATTGCTTGGCGTTACATCTGGAATGCTTGAGGCAAAATCACAATCGTCATCACCTGATTTAAACATATCAAGCCAATCGCTAGGATTGACCTTAGTGTCTGTTGCTGTAGCCATATATCCCCCTAAATATAATCGTGCAAATGTTTGTAATGAAACAATTCGATTAAATCTTCAAATTGTTCAATCAGCTCTTTCACAAACTCATCTCGTAAAGGTGTAAGTTGTGGAGCGGTGTATTTTTTGTATTCATTGTAAAGTAATTGCTTATTCGTTTCCTTGTCGGACTTATCTCGCAATTCTTCAATGGTTGATGTGAATTGATTTGCCATAGCTCTCCTGATTTTGGGTAATAAAAAACCGCACCTAAAAAGTGCGGTTGGTTTGCGTGAAGTTGGTATTATACTGGAATAATTCGGTTGATCATCTGCTGCACTTCTTCATTTGCATTGATGGAATATAACTCAATGTTAGGATGAGCAGTCTGATACACTCGGAATAGCTCATCGGCAAATCCTTGTCCGATACTGGTGACATCTTTGAAATCCAAAATTACTTTTTCAAATCGCTCAAACCGTGCGGTTAAGCGTTTCGCCTGTGAACGTGAAATCAAAAATTCACCTTCGTATTTCGCCAAATGGATCGGAACTACAGTCTTAAAGAACGTGTATTCATTTGGATCGGAAAACTGATCGAATACTTCTTTTGTAGTCTTGTTTGAGTTATTCGGTAACTCAAACATCACTTTTGTACCATCTACATATTCAATATCCTGTTCATACATAATATCAATGAGATCGTGATTATGAACAAACGCCCACCCTTTTGAACTAATACAGAAAAAATCAAAAATCTTAGACGAAAAGAAAATGCCTTCGCCTGTATGATTATCTGCATCTGTAGTGAGTTTGCCTTTCGATAGTTCAAAAATCGATTGACGAATATCCGCAAGTTCAAATTTTTGCTGAATTTTCTCAAAAATACCAACACCGTTATCGGTAATATGCACTTCTGTTGATAATGGCGATTGCCAAATATCCACACTAATTACACTACCTTCTGAGTGATCAATAGCATTGTTAAACATTTCGGTAAAACCGTATTGAAAAACCTGCACCACATTCGGAGCAAATCCCTTGATCAGTGGTAACAATGTTTGACGATATGCCGTATCTTCATTTAATTGTGCATTGAGTGCATAATCAAAATGATGATGTTTTTTCACTAACTCATAACGTGTTGAACGCCCACTACCTTGTGATTGGATTAATCCTAATGATTTTAAACTGGATAACTTGCGAGAAGCACTTTGGCGTGTAATCGCAAGTTCATTAGCAACCGCCTCTGATGTACCTGTCGGGCATTGTTTAATCAGTTGCAATAAAGCTAACATTTCTTTGTTCATAGCTACCCCCTTTATTAATAATAATTGTAACATAAATTAACAAAAACAGTAACCTATTTGTAGATTAATTGTCGCAATATAACACTTTCCCAATTAAAAGTGCGGTTCTTTTTTATTGTGTTTTCGTGGTATTTAAGCCTTGTTCTCGTCTCCAACGATTAAGTAGTAAGCGTTGGGCTTTGTCTACTTTCTCGTTGTATTTTTTATCCCTGCTTCATAAGCCTGTTGGCTAATTAAGCCTTTGGTCAGTTTACGAGTAAGGGCAGCTTTTTCTTTGCGAACATTTGCCATATAAGATTTATCCGCTTCGTGGAAAGCGATAGCTCTTCGGCGTTCTGTGGTTAGCCAATCGCCCACCTCGCCCCGCTCTACACGAGAGGCATATTGTGCCGCAATTTGAGCAGCCTCTTCACTTGCTTCATAGTAACGACTTTGGATAGCAAAATCGTTACCCGTACCATAAATCTGATTGATAAATGGCGTGCGTGTATTACGTCCCAATTGCTCACGATTTGGGTTTTCCACAAAAATAGTTAAACCTTCTTTGAGTGACCCCGCCATTGAGCCATAACCATCAACCAGGTTTTTAATTTGCTCTGGGTGCATATCAATACCAAGATTGTCGTTAAGCCATAAGGCAGTTTCTTTCCAAAATTGAGCAGTAGTTGATTTTGCCTGCTCTGCTTTGGTTTTATCCTTTTGAATAAAACCTGGGGTAATTTGGCTACCGAACGCATTACGATTTAACGCATTTTGCATTATGGGTTGCAACACGCTAGGGGTAAAAGTTAAGGCTAATTTTTCCATTGGGAATTTCGCTGCTGAAATTTCAGAAGGCGACACTGGGGCAAAGGTTTTCATTGAATGTGCCGCCATATTCACCGCTGCGTCAGTAATAGAAATATCACCATTGCCCGAACGGAACATATTCACCGCAAAATTCCACGCCATTTGCGGCATACCGAACCCTACTGGGATTTTAATATAATCGCCACCGCCTGTCGGGATTGGAATATAACGTGTAATATCGCCTAATTGGTCAATAGTATTACCGCCCTCATCGTCATCGCCCATTGCTCGCACCATTGCATATAACACTAAACCACTCACTAAATAAGCGGCAAAACGTTTTTGACCCGTTTTTGTGGAGAGTTGCTTAATTAAGTTTGCCGCCCCCATTACTGTTGGCTGGCTAAACATATACAGCGTTTTAATGCCTCGCATTTTTGAGCCTGTTTTGTTGAAGTTGGTTAAATCCAATACAGCCGCTGCCGCTTGTGATTTTTCCATTCCTGCATCAAGTAAGGCTCGATACACTGCCAAGGATGAAAGGTTGTCAAACATTTGGTTATAGCTAGCAAGTGCTTTACCTGCTAGCCCTAAACGTTTAGATAACCAGCCGTGTTCTTTGGCAATTTCTTTTAATAAATCCTGCTCGGTGCGTGCAAGGTATGTGCCGTAAGTGGAAATACCGCCAAGTTTTTGCAACTCCTGTAAGTCTTTTTGTACGTCAGATAAGGCTTTTTGCCCAAATGCCTCTCGGCGTGTGGCATTCCACGATTCCTTATCTATGGCATATTTCAAGGCTTGACGGGCGATTTTGTCCATATTCTTGAGCTTATTGCCATTTTTATCATACAAAGTGCGGGTGCGTAAAAACTCGGATTTTTCCCACATATCACGGAACATATTTAATGGAGCAAAAGCAATATTCCATTGTGTTACCCCACGAGCATACCAACCTGTCGGTTTTGAAATCACTTTTAAAAAGCTATTTGCTGTTTCAACATTATCTTGACGTAATGCAGTAATCACAGACTGTGGCAAGCGATATTCATAATCAACCCCGCCAATTTTGTGAATTAACACATCATCGCTAGAACGAGTTAAACCTTGCTTACGAGCTTTCTCAATACGTAACATTTTTTGAGCATTTTGCATTGCAATTTCAGGGGCAACGCCTAAGGCTTCAAATTGAGCGGCTTTTTCCATTAATGCACTGTCAATTTCATTTTTGAAATCTGCCCACGCCCAGTTGGTAATAGATTTACCAAGTGCTTTCCAGCTTGCGTCAATTGCCCCTTCCGCTTCTGATACGGTTCGCCCTTGCATTGCTTTATCTTTGGCGATATTCATTGCATTTGAGCCAGTGCCACCAATGAAATTATCTTCATTTAAATCAAACTCTGCATTTGGATCGCCTGTTAAGGGAACATAAAGCGGATTTTTCTTAAACTCTTGATACATTTCATAGGAAATTCGTCCACTGGAGAAATCCATTTCCAACTTTTCTTGCAGTAAGCCGTATAATGGTTTTAGGGTATTTTCTAATTCAGAAACGGAAAATACTTTTTCCACATTTTTCATAATGGCTTTCGCTTCCGCATTTGACCAGCCTCCCGCTGTACCAACGTTCATTGGCTTAATTAAATGCCCTTGCTCATCTCGTTCAAATTCCGTGCGTTCAATATCTTGTTTACGTCCATTGTATTTTGCTGATGCTTCATCATAAGCTTTTTGTACTATTTCAATGGATTCAGCATTACCCGAGGCTTTTTCATTCTCTAGCACGTCTTTAGCTTGTTGCATTGCCAGTTCATCTTTTGCCAATAAATCTTGGTTTTTGATGATAGCATAACGAGCGGAAGCCCATTGCTCTACAAACCGTTTTGCTCCCTCAATGGTCACTTTATGCTTTTTCGCTAATTCGGCTAAATTTTTACGCAACGGATTAAGATATTTTACATCAAACTCCGAACCTTTTGCGGCTTTACGGCTTTTAGCGGTGTACATTGCGTTTTTAATTCGCAACTGCTGATAATCGGTTAAGCTGATTTTTGCTAACCAATCCGACACAGGGCGTAAGCTATCGGCAAACCATTCATCTAATTTCGCCGCCCAATTCAACGCACTTTCTTTCACGGCATTATGTGCCGTGTTGTAATTGGTTGTACGCACTTTTTCAAATAAGGATTTTTCACGAATGCGGTTAATATCCTTAGTGCGATTAAGGGCAGATTGTGAACGGCTAAAGCGTGCTTTATCAGAAATTGCTGAATTTTCCTTAATTTCCACCGCACTTTTATCTTGCAAAATCTGCAGTAAGCGTTTATCATCAATTTCAGATAAAGGCGATGAGCTTTCACCGACTGGATTTGTTATCCTACTCGGCAATGAAAGTAAGTCGCCTTTTTCAATTTCTGATAATTTATGATCGTAATAACGAGAACCATCTTTAAGCGTTGCAACTGCGGCTCTAACCGTATATTCATCACCGCCAATATTTAATCCAGCTAAATAATAATCATAGCTTTCAATATCTGGGCGTTTTGTTTTATCTTCATTTGGAATAGTATCAATATATATTGCCTGTTCAATAATTTGAGGAATAGCGGCAATACTTTGAAGGTGATCAGGGTCTTTATAATCGTGCTGCAATACCTCTTTAACTGCTTTATAACCCAATTCAATCTCCTGCCCCGTATCCTTATTCACATAAGTACCACGTAAAGCTTTACCATAATTTAACGCATTGCGTTTGTATTGTTTCAAGTCTGTGCTTGGCTCAATATCTTTACCCGAAATACGGATAGTTTCCGCCTTACGTAATTTCTCTAAGCTTTCGGATTTAGGGCGATTTACCTTGCCTTTGTGGGAATAGAGAATGTTAGTATTCTTACCAATCCCCACCGCACTTTGGTTTTCATTTAAAGAATAAGTCATCCCATCTTGTTGTGACACTATTTGGCTATCTCGTGCCACATCTTCTGTACTTTCTGGGGAAATCTGACGGCGTTGTTCGGCTGTCATATCCATACGTTCTTGAACATTACGAGCTTCTACTTCGCCTGCCATCCTCATATATTGAGAATCAGGAGAATCACGCCCTATAGAAGAAATAATTCCCTCTAATTCAACAAAAATTTCCCCATTTTCATTTAGTGATGCTATCTGATTCATCAGGGTTTCATATTGTGTTTTTTCTGCCGTTGGAATGTCATCAATATGCTGTGAACGGTATTTCTCTCGTAACTTCTTAACTTCTTGTCTATATTGCGAAACCAATCCTACTAACTGTGGATCTGAATTCAAAATTTCTTCTTGAGTTTCTTTCAGTGAAGATATTTCCGCCTGTTCTTCAGGTGTTAGTTCACGAGTAATCCAATTAAATTCACTTGGATTACTACCATTAGCAAATCCCTCACTTCCCTGTGTATGATGTTGAATCTCGTGTAATAATGTTCCTCTTGCCTGCTCAGGTGTTAAGTGAGGCTTTATAAAAATATGGGGTTGATTAGCGTGAACATAAAATCCCTCTGAATTTTCCATATTCGGAAAATCACCCAAATCTAATTCCACATTTATATCTGCAATATCAGGATATGCTTCAAATAATTTAGGTGCATTTAGAATATCTTTAACTCGAATATCATCACTTGATTTCTCATTTCTTGCTGCCTCAAAAATGTCAGAAAAGTTAGCATTCTTATCAAAAGTCTTCTTAAAACTGACTTCATTATCACTAATCTCAAATCGCCATTTTCCATCAACGCCTCTAAACCAGCCTGTTTCTTGGCGGACAATCTCAGGATTCACGCCTTTGGCAATATCTGCTTTTGCTTGCTCAAGTAAAGAGTGGTCTGCTGTTTTGGCTTTTTCGCCCGCAAAAGAATAACGAATATAGCTTTCAGCACTTCCCGTCTGTTCTTGCGAATTTTCCACCGCACTTTTTACCTCTGCCGCCATATCGCTTTTTAACGAACGCAATAATTCACCCGCTTCACTGTTTGTTAAGCGTTTTTTCAACACTCGGCTAAACATTGCTCGTAAAGCACGCATAATGCGATCTAATAGATTTGGCGTGCCGTTGAACGCTCGTTGCATTTCGCCTGTTAGCTCAATGCCATAACGGTCGGCTATTTCTTGTAGGTTGCCTGTTTCTAAGGCTGCGTAAAGCTCCACTAACGCCTCTTCCATTGCCACTTTTGCGGTAATGGTGTCGCCACTGCTGCGGTATTCTCTTACTATACGGTTAGCAATACCACGCACAAAGTTATTCGTGGCGGCAAGGCGTAAAATGTTGTAAAAGGTCTCTTTGTCTTTTACATCAAAACCACGGTGTGCCAATTCGTGCCACGCCACCCATACGATACGTTCGTTGCGTGATAGGTTGCGAGTTTCGGTTAGATTGTCCGCAAATAAATGAATTTTGCCGTTAAGGTAAAACCCTTCCGCCCCGCTTGAACGCAATTTCTCCGCATTTTCAGGGAAACCTTGGGTTTGAGAAATTTCGATTTTATCGGCAAATTCCTTACCTAAATGTTGTTCTAATAAGGCTCTGATTTGGGTAATATCATCGTTGACATTTTGAGCGGTTGGGTTTACATTATTAATACCAACAGCTCCCTCTTCAGTACGAGACCGTATAGGACTGCTAGAGCGTAGGTCAGAACTGGTCGCACCCCCACTCTGATTCATCTGTTGGCTTTCTTTTGGTTTAAAACCTGTTAATAACCACGCATTATCATTTCCTTTTTTAATTAAGTGAACTTCACTCCCATCATTACGAATGATTGCTATAGCTCTTGTCCCCGATACTTCATAATCACGCTCTATTCGACCATTAGCAATAATATTAGGCACTTCTTCGGTTAAGAATGCTACAGCTTCATCATAGGATAAATTATCTTTACGCATACGGGCTTCAATAATATGTGAAATCCCTTTACCACCTTTGGTTTTACCACTTGCTTTAACCGTCCCTTCCGTTCCCCAAATAAAATCAATCCAACCCACTCCATCACGAAACATTGCATTTTCAACATCTTTATGACCTTGAATAGCTTGTTCCATCGCTTGTGAGCCACGGGCGATATTTTCTTCAGAGGAACGAATAGGCATACGAGAAAAACGCATATTATTAACATCAAAACGATAGTTTTTTTGTCGCTCAACATTCTCTGTTAACTGTATCGATTTATGAACAGGAACGCCTAGTGCTTTCATTTTCTGTTGGGCATTTAAGGCTTTTTGTAAAGCATTCTGATATGTTTCTGTTTCAAATTCCTTTGGATCTTTTGATTGTTTAAAACGGGCAGAAGCCTCATTACGAATTTGATGAAAATCCGCTAAATCTTGTTGATATTGTTGCACCGCTTGCCATTGTTCATTCGCTACCGTTTTAGGTTGGTGAGGCTGACGAATCGTGCTATCCAACTGTGTTGTTGTTTGAGTTTGAACAGGAGATAATTCACCACGCCATTGCTCTGCATTATGATTAGATGGATAAGGCTGTGCAATTTGTTCTGCGGTAGCTCCACCTTGTTTTTTAATAGGTAAATAAGCACCATTTAAAAATGCCACATTTTGAGCTGATAAAGCTTCTACTGCACTGTCTTGTGCTTGCTTTAAATAGTTATAAATAACATCGTTTTGTTTGTTATGCTCACATACACTTTCAGGCAGATGTTGATTTTTTTGTGTAAATTCCTGCTCATATTTAATCAACATTTCATTTGCACTTTGATGTTGGCGAATCACATCTTGTTGCGTTTCGTCAAATGTGGGTTGTGCTACATTGACATCAACATTACCGTAATTTCTCACCGTATCGCTAGAAAGTGCGGTCGATTCTTGTTGAGTTTCTTCTTGTTGCTCCTCCGTTGCCTGCACATTACCTTGGCTGTCTACCGTATAATCCGCTTGCTGTTGGGGTTGTTGTGCTTCTTCTTGTTGTTCTGTTGCTTCCGTCATTTCTGCCAGTATTTTTGCCTGTAATTCAATATCTGACAAATGGGCATTCACGGGATTGTTACGTTGGCGTTGATATTCTTGATTAAATTGGCGTAAATTCACTTGGCTATTTGCCCGTGCCATTTCTTCAATATCCGCTTGGTTATGTTGATTTAAGTCACGATTCATTCGTGCCTGATCAACGCCTGCAATCGCACCGCCTGCCGCACCAAATAATAAGCCTGCTGCAGCCGCTTCACCTAAGTCATCTGTGATGGATTTCGTGCTATCTACATCACGAATGGCTTTATTTGCCATTGCGGTTTGAAATACTTCGTCCACGGGTTCAGTAATGGCTTCGGATAAGAATTTGCCTGTTGCCGAACTTGCTACACCACGCCCTGCTTGACCCAATCGCCCTAAACCACCTAACGCATTTAAAGCGGCACTGCTTACCCCTGTGGCTAACACTTCGCCGCCGTGTTCTTTTAAGCTGCTGGCAAGTGCTGTTCTAGCTTGATGTTTGCCCATTCCTTGTGCTAATAAGGCTTGATATTGTGGGGCTTGGGATAATTGCTCTTCTGGCATTGCCATAATATAGTCAAAAATATCATTACGAGCCGCTCCCGCACCTTGCACGCCACCCACCATAAAAGGTAGAGTCAAACTTGCCCCGCCTGTAAAAGGAGCAGCAGCTGTACCTGCAACGGCACTGGCGATAGTAGGTAAGGCACTTTCGGCAAATTGCCCCAGTGCTTCAATTGGGTTATCCCACGCATTTTCTAAAAATTGCGTAAACCCTGTTTCACCATTGGCTTTTGCTTGTGCACTTGCTTCTGCCATTTTTAAGGCACGGAGTTTTGCTTCATCAGAACGCCAGCTTTCCACCTCTTTTGTGGCATTGGTAAACCATTGGCGAGCCTCACTTTCAGGCGAAATCAACCCTGTAGCTTGTTCACCAAATTTCGTTAAGGCACTAGGTACATAACTTAAAAAATCGCCTGCACGAGCAAAAAAGCCCGCTTCTTCATCGGCACGTTTAAAGGGATCGGCAACGGCAGAAAACGCTGCTTTAATTTCGGCTAAGGTTTCATCGGTTACTTTGCCTTTGTAACGGTCAAAGTCAGCTAACGTGGCATTATAATTATAATGCTGCTGTTCAATCGGCACATTTTGATTTTGTGCCACAAACTGCCTACCTAACTCTGTGGCATATTGCATTTGTTGGTCGTGCAATGCCGCTTGGTCTTTTTCGCTTAATCCTTTTGCTTGAGCTTTTATTTCGGCTTTGCGTTGTGCCTCTTGCTGCTCCATTAGTTGTTGGGTGAATGGGTCGTAAGTTGGGCTTGCGTATAATTTTTGTAGGTCTTTTGCTTGTACCTTAACAACATCTAAATAAGGCTGAAACGGATTTGACATTCTGATTCTCCAATTTTTAGCAATAAAAAAACCGTCTGTAACTTTCGCTACAAACGGTTCGATTTCTTACCGCACTTTTTAGCGGGGGATAATACCAGCAGGGCGAGCTGTCACTGTTGGGAATATCAAATCCCACGTGAGCGGCGTGCCTTGTTTTTGTCCTTGAACATAACCGTATGGTGTGCCACCGCCTATTCCTGTAGCATAAGGTGTTGGAATATAGCCTGATTTCGCATTGACTGGCACAACAGGCGTTGTCGCTGGTGTCACAGGTATCGTTGACGTATTTGAATTTATGGCAGGAAATGCGGTTTTCATTGTTTTATCTAAGGTGCCATATACGTTGTAAAGCTGCTGCTGTGGTGTTAAAAACTTATTCAAGGCAGCAGGCAATGCCATTACCTGTTCTGGTGAAAGCTGGCTTAAATCATATTGCGAACTGGCTAAACCTTGATTTTTCGCAAAGATAGGTAAAACTTGCTGAATATAAGCTTTCGCATTTGGATTATGCATTTCCCACATTGCTAGATTTTGACGGTATTTTGCTTCGTTAAACGCCCCTCTGGTTGTTTGCCCTGTAATGGGGTCGTAATTCGTATCATACGAATTATCAATAATCGCTTGATGGCGTTGGGCAAAATCAGCTTGCTCTGCTTGATGACGCTGTGTGTTTATTTCATTTAAGGCTTGATAACGCCCCCAAGCTTGGGCTTTTTGGTTATCAGATAAGGTTGAATTCATAATCGCTTGTTGCATTTCGGTTGGGTTTTTACCAATATTTTCTGCGATGAAGTTATCAAGGGCTTTGCTATCTTCATCAGTTGCTTTTAGTTTGTCAAACTCATAGTGCGATTTTACTTGAGCAAAGTCGCCTGTTTTCATTCGATTGTTATAATCCCAATTTTGCCACGCTACACGATTATCAGATGTTGCCATATTCTCTTGATGTTTAAGGGCGTTTACACCACGAGTAATTCGATTATTTTCAAGTGTGACATAATTATTACTGGCAGTATTAAAGGCATTGGCAATATCAAAGGCGGTTTTCCACGCATTTTGATCGAACTCTGTTGGCTGATTGTATATTGCCATTGCTTTACCAATATCTAAAATTGACATTGTTTACCTCCTTAAACGGTTTTATCGTAAATGCTTTTAATTAGGGGCTGTATTAGATTAG
>NZ_PHGZ01000006.1 GCF_002795405.1 Caviibacterium pharyngocola
TGTGAGAGTAGGGCACCGCTGGGTTTTATTAGTTTAATAAAACATTTAGAAAAACCGTGAGTTGAAAGACTAACGGTTTTTTTATTGTATTTTTTTAGTATAATTTTAGAGAACAATGTTTGAAAATAAGGATAGATAATGACTCCTCCTGAAGATCTGATTAATTCATCTACTCAGCAAGTTATACAAAATAAATATAATTTCTTAGATATGGTTTTCTTAATTATGTGTGCAATATTTTCAGGCGCACAGAATTGCATTGATATTCATCGCTTTGGCAAAATTCACCTGAACCAGTTGCGGAAATACAGTCCGTTTGAACGAGGCATTCCTTCTGATTCAATTATAGCTGACTTTATTTATCGAATTGAACCTGTACAACTTAATGATATTTTTCTGAATTTCGTTAATGAAATACGTCAAAAGAAAGGCAAAAAGCTGATTGAGGTTGACAACGTACTTCTACGCAGTGCATTCACTTCGGAAACTCAAGAATCTTTACATAGCATTAACGTTTATCACAACAAACAGGAACTAACCTTATCGCAACAGAAGCGACTCGGTAAGAAAAATGAAAAAGCCGGCGTGTTGGAAATTTTAGATTGCTTAACTTTGAAAAATACCGTGATTTATATCTATACAATGAATACACAAAAGAAAATAGTAGAAAATATAATCAGTAAAGAAGCAAATTATGTACTGTCAGTCATTGGTTATCAAAGTAAATTTCTTGATGAACTCAATGCTTATTTTCATAAAGTTGAACGAGATTCATCTTTGAAAATCGAACAGTTTGACGAGATTTATTCTCTCTACGGTAGAAATGAACGACAAAGTTATCGGAGACTACCTACAACCGACTGGTTGCGAGAAGCGCGTTCTTGGAAAGGGATTAAATCAGTTATTGAAGCTACTCGCCAACGAGACTATAAAGAAAAAATTCAGGAAGAAAAAGCCTTTTATATTAGTAGTTTAGATAGTGATGTGAAAACGCTGATAAAAGGAATCCGTACACATTGGGCAATAGACCACAAGCCACTTTGGCGACTGGATATTGTATATGAAAAAAATGATTCAGCTAATAAAACTAGCATAGCGGAAAAGATTACTCATTTAAAAGAGTTTGCACAAAACTTTTCTAATCTATATTTAGATGAATCGGATATAACAACTTACCATATTGACTCATTGGATTGTTTCAAGGAAGTTTTACTATTTAAAGAAACCAACTAATAACCCCAAAAAAAGTGCAAGGTTTAAATCATTGTGAATTATCCCTTACACTTATTTTTCTTATTCCTCAACAAATCCGAGCGCTGTTTCTACTACTTCAATACCAGCATTAGGTTTGTGGGCGTTTTCGCTTAAGTGGCGGCGCCATTGGCGGGCGCCTTTGCAGTTTTGGAATGCGCCGAGCATATGGCGGGTGATATGGTTAAGATACACGCCGTCGGAGAGTTGTTCTTCAATATAAGGCAGCATTTTTTCTATCGCTTGACGCGGTGTGATGATGCGGCAATTCGGGTTGAATAGCGCTTGATCAATATAACCGAGTAGCGCCGGATTTTGATAAGCTTCGCGTCCGACCATAACCCCGTCAACATACTGCAAATTCCGTTGCATATCTTCGATCGTTTTAATGCCGCCGTTGATGCTAATGTACAGCTGCGGGAAGTCGGCTTTGAGGCGGTAAACGCGGTCGTAATCCAAAGGCGGAATTTCGCGATTTTCTTTCGGGCTTAATCCGGAAAGCCACGCTTTGCGGGCGTGGATGATAAATTCCTGACAGCCGACATTATGCACTTTTTGGATGAAATCACAGAGAAACTCGTAGCTTTCTAATTCATCAATACCGATTCGAGTTTTAACGGTGACCGGAATTTGCACCGCACTTTGCATTGCAGCGATACATTCGGCGACTAAATCCGCTTTCGCCATTAAGCAAGCGCCGAACATTCCGTTTTGTACACGATCGGACGGGCAGCCGACGTTTAAGTTAATTTCTTGATAGCCGCGCTGTTCGGCAAGACGGGCGCAATGTTGTAATTGTTGCGGATCGCTGCCGCCGAGTTGTAATGCGACCGCACCTTCTCTGCGGTCAAATGCCAGATGATCATATTTGGCGTGAATAACTGCGCCGGTGGTGACCATTTCGGTGTATAGCAAGGCGTGTCGGCTGAATTGCCGATGAAAATAGCGGCAATGGCGGGTTGTCCAATCCAACATCGGTGCGACGGAAAAGCGTCCGCGATAAAAGTGCGGTGAATTTGAAGGAGAATTTTGTGTCATTTATGTTCTTCTTTACTTTCTTCTTGTATGCGTTGGCGGAAACGTCCCGCCGCAAAATGATAAAAGGGTTTCGGGTTGAATTGGCGGGAAATAATCGAAGCGATAAGGCTACCGATTAACAGCCAAAATAAAACGGGTTGACAGCCGGTCATTTCCATTACGATGACGCTTGCGGTGACAGGCGATTGCGTTGCGCCGGCTAAAAATGCCGCCATACAAAGCAATACGAGCAAACGTTGATCGACCACGCCGCCGGTTAAGTTCCAAATTTGCACGCCGATACCGGCGCCGGTGGTCAATGACGGCGTAAAAATACCGCCGGCGATACCCGTCCAATAGGTTGCTACGGTGGCGAATAATTTACTGATGCCAAGATCCGCTTGCGTCGGTTGTCCGTCTAGGGCGGCGGCAACTACGTTATAACCGGTTCCGAAGGTTTGCCCGTTGGTGTAACTGCCTAATGCGGCAAGTAAAATGCCTAACATTGCGGCGGTGTAAATCGGATGGCGGCGGATCCAACCGCGTATTTTTGCAGGTGACACGCCGGCAACACCTTTTGCCAATAAGCGGGCGAAAATGCCACCTAAGACGCCGCACACCACGCCGCATAAGGCGACCCATAAAAACATATAAGGCACACTGGTTTCGCCTTTATATTGCGGAAAGTAAGGATTATTTCCTTGAATGGCGACTAAGATGAAACCTGCCGCGAGCACGCCGAGTAGCACGCGGCGTTCCCAGCGCAAAAGTACGCCTCTGCCGAGTTCTTCAATAGCGAAAACCACACCGGCTAAAGGCGCATTAAAGGCTGCGGCTAACCCGCCTGCCGCGCCGGTTGCCATTAGTTCGTTAGCGGTTAATCCGTTAAAAGCGACGCCGTGCTTGCGGCATAAATTTCCCCACGCACTCATCACTGCCGCGCCGACTTGTACGGATGGTCCTTCGCGCCCGACGGATGCGCCGAGCAACATCGCCAAAAATGTCAGCGGAATTTTCCATAAAGTTTGCCAAAAAGCGACCAAGCGCAGCTTATTCGCACCGTGCGGTAAATTAATCGACGCGATAACTTGCGGAATACCACTGCCCGCCACATAAGGCGTGTATTTAGGTGTGAACCAAGCCAACAGCGCCAAGCCGGCAGGCAGAACGATCCATACGGCAAGCGGGTATTTCGCCGACCAATGGGCGTTCCATTCCAAACCTAAATCGGCAAGTAAAGCAAAGCCGAGAGAAAACAGCGCAACTAAGGCGGCGCCGATAAGCAAACAGGCGAATTCTATACTTTTGCGCGAAATGCGATGTGTTTGACGAAGTTTTTTATGTAATGCGTAACGTATTCTGCCGCTAAAATTTACTGAATCGGTCATAATGTTTAATGACGTAATTATTTTGGCGGAATTATATCAGTTTTGCCGTCGAATTGCATAACAACGGATAAGTCGCGCGGCAATGGCAATCGGCTGAAATACTAAAAGTGCGGTTAAAAAAGGCAAGGTTTTTATTCTTAAATCCAGCGCAAAGAAATTCAGGGCGAAAATTCGCCCCGAATGTCGATTTAGTCCGCAAGCAATACGCTTTCCAAGGCAATTTCAATCATTTCGTTGAAGGTTAATTGGCGTTCTTCCGCGGTGGTTTGTTCGTGCGTGCGAATGTGATCGGAGACGGTGCAAATGGCAAGGGCTTTGGCGCCGTATTCCGCCGCCACGGCATAAATGCCCGCCGCTTCCATTTCCACGCCTAAAATACCGTATTTTTCCATTACATCGAACATTTCCACATCCGGCGTATAAAATAAATCGGCGGAGAACAAATTGCCGACTTTTACCGCCACGCCTTTATTTTTCGCCGCTTGGACCGCCGCTTGGGTCATTTCGAAATCTGCGATTGCGGCGAAATCATTGTCTTTAAAGCGAATCCGGTTGACTTTGGAATCCGTACAGGCGCCCAAGCCGATCACGACATCGCGCAGTTTGACATCCGCGCGCACGGCGCCGCAAGAGCCGACGCGAATAATTTTTTTCACGCCGTATTCGGTAATGAGTTCTTTGGCGTAAATGGAACAAGACGGAATGCCCATTCCGTGCCCCATTACCGAGACGCGGCGACCTTTATATGTTCCCGTATAGCCGAACATATTGCGCACATCGGTCACTTGTTCGGCATTTTCTAAAAAGGTTTCGGCGATATATTTGGCGCGCAGCGGATCGCCCGGCATTAACACGACATCGGCAAATGCGCCGGCGGGGGCGTTAATATGTGGAGTCATAACTAAAAATCCTCTTGGTTGAATTGAATGATTGCTGTTCCGTAGTCCATTGATGATAACCCGAAATAAGCGGCGATGGTTTGTCCGATATCGGCGAACGTGTTGCGCTTACCTAAAAATTGCTTCGGAATATGCGCGCCGTAAATTAATACCGGAATATATTCCCGCGTGTGATCCGAACCTTGCCAAGTAGGATCGCAGCCGTGATCGGCGGTGAAAATAATCATATCCTCATCGGTGACCAATTCCAATAATTCCGGCAAGCGCCGATCGAAATATTCCAGTGCGCCGGCATAGCCCGCCACATCGCGACGATGACCGAAATCCGAGTCGAAATTCACAAAATTGGTGAAAACTATCGTATTTTCACCCGCTCTTTTCATTTCAACAAGGGTTTTGTCGAACAATTCCGCCAAACCTGTGGCTTTCACCTTTTTAGTGATACCGGTGTGGGCGTAAATATCGGCGATTTTCCCGATGGAAACTACTTCGCCTTGTTTTTCTTCGGTTAATTTTTGCAAAACGGTTTTTGCCGGCGGCTCTACGGCGTAATCTTTACGATTTCCCGTGCGGCTGAATTCGCCTGCTTTGGCGCCGACAAACGGGCGTGCAATGACGCGACCAATGTTGTAGTCGGCAAGTTCCTCGCGCACGATTTGGCAGAGCTCGTATAATTTTTCTAAGCCGTAAGTTTCTTCGTGGCAAGCGATTTGGAAAACAGAATCTGCCGAGGTGTAGAAAATCGGTTTACCGGTTTTCATATGTTCTTCGCCGAGCTGATCCAAAATCACCGTGCCGGAAGAATGACAATTTCCCAAATAACCCGGAGTTGCTGCCTTTTCCACAATGCGATCGAGCAAGTCTTGCGGGAAGCTGTTTTGCCGTTCGGGAAAATAACCCCAATCGAATAACACCGGTACGCCGGCGATTTCCCAATGGCCGGACGGCGTATCTTTGCCCGATGAAATTTCTTGCGCATAGGCATAACCGCCGAGAAGTTTCGGTGTCGGATTTAATCCCGCCGGTAGCGTGCCGGCGGCTTGTTCGGCGGCAAGTCCCAGACCTAATTTTTCTAAATTCGGAATGTGCAACGCACCTTGACGTTCCGCCGTATCCGCTTTGCCTTCCGCACAATATTGCGCAATGTGACCCAAGGTATTTGCGCCTTGATCGCCGAATTTTTCGGCATCTTGGGCGGCGCCGATTCCGAAGGAATCTAACATCATTATAAATACACGTTTCATTTTTATTTACCTCTTTCGCAAACGTTTACTTAGCGCCAATGTGACAACACCACGAACAATGTCGTGGTGTCGTATAAATAAAACTCGCTTAAATCATACCGCACTTTTTACAGCGCCGCACCACTTAATCCGATAAATAATCCGGCGATTGTCGCGCTCATTAAGTTCGCCAAGGAACCGGCGATCACTGCCTTGATCCCTAAACGAGCGATATCGCCGCGGCGATTCGGCGCCATTCCGCCCAAGCCACCGATCAAAATGGCGATGGAACTGAAGTTGGCAAAGCCGCAAAGGGCGAAGGTGATAATCGCTTTGGTTTTATCCGCTAATTGCACGGCGGCGTCCGGCGCCAAATACGGCGTAAATTCCAAATAGCCGACAAATTCGTTAATGGCTAATTTCGTGCCGATCATTCGTCCCGCGATTTCTGCTTCTTCCCAAGGTACGCCGATAATCCAAGCCAATGGTTTGAAAATCCACCCAAAGATCATTCCAAGGGATAACTCCGGCAAATCGAACCAGCCGCCGACACCGCTTAAAATACCGTTAATTAACGCGATTAATGCCACGAAAGCGATTAACATTGCGCCGACATTTAAGGCTAATTGCATACCGGAAGATGCGCCGCCCGCTGCGGCATCCAAAATATTCGCCGGTTTTTCCAATTCGACGTTTTCAATGTTATCGTTAAATTTTTCCGTTTGCGGCAACATAATTTTGGCGAACAACAATCCCGCCGGCGCCGCCATAAAGGAGGCTGCGATTAAATAAGTAAGCGGCACGCCCATTCCGGCATAACCCGCCATTACGGAGCCTGCGATAGACGCCAAGCCGCCGCACATTACCGCAAATAATTCCGATTCGGTCATTTTGCCGATATAAGGTTTCACCACCAACGGTGCTTCCGTTTGACCGACGAAAATGTTTGCTGCCGCCGACATTGATTCCGCTTTCGAAGTGCCGAGCGCTTTTTGCAATGCACCGCCGATCACTTTAATAATCCATTGCATTATGCCGACGTAATACAGCAATGAAATTAATGCGGAGAAAAAGACAATGCTCGGTAGCACTTTCACTGCGAAGACAAAACCGACATTGTTCGTATCGGCAAGTCCGCCGAATACGAAAGCAATCCCTTCGTTGCCGTATGAAATCACTTTTGCCACGCCGTCCGCCATTGCCTGCAGAATATGACGACCCGCCGGCACATAAAGAATTAATGCGCCCATTGCGATTTGAATCACAAGCGCGCCGACGACCGTGCGCAAGTTAATCCGTTTGCGGTTATTGGAAAGCAACACCGCGATGCCTAATAAAACAAAGATACCGATCACGCTGATTAAGGTATTCATATAAGCGTTTCCTTTTAGAAAGAACGAGTTTAAATAACGCGTTAATTCTACAATCTTTTGTAGGCAAAATCTTGTAAAAAACCGAGAAATGTGAAAGCAAGCGATTGCGTCATGGCGCGCAGGCAAAGGAATGTGTGATTTTTTAAACGATTCGGCTATATCTTATTCCGATTATCTTGTTGGGATAAATGCGTTTTTCCATTATGATGAACAGGATAAGAAAAATGATATGAAGAATATGAAGCATAAATTTCGGGTTTTACCTAAAACAAGTTGGACGGCGGGATCGTTTTGGTCGTTTGAATTCAAACCGCTTGCCGTATTACTTTTTGCGCTGACCATAATGGGATTCGGTGAAGGACTACTATTATTATCGAATTTCGGCTCCGCGCCTTGGACGGTATTATCGCAAGGCGTGGCGCTGCAAGGTCATTTTAGCGTCGGCTGGGCGTCGTTGATTATTAGCTGCTTGGTGATGTTGATGTGGTTTCCGTTGAAATTGCGCGTGGGTATCGGCACGCTGTTGAATATCGTTGTCATCGCGTTATTGCTCGGCGCCACAACCGCTTATATGCCGCAGCCGGAGACGTTGGGCGAACGGCTTATTTATGCGCTGATCGGCATTTTATTATTCGGCGTCGGCTCCGCTTTTTATTTAACTGCACACCAAGGCGCCGGCCCGCGCGACGGATTAATGGTCGGACTGTGTTATCGTTTTCGGTTGAAAATCGGCACAGTGCGAACCGTCTTGGAAGTCGGTGTGTGCGCGCTGGGATTTTTGTTGGGCGGTACGGTCGGCATCGGCACTTTGTTTTTCGCTTTCTCAATCGGTTGGATTATGCAATTAACCCTTTCCGCCATTGTTTTTTTACACCGGTTCGTCGCACCGCCGCAGGCATAAAGTGCGGTGATTTTTTCGTGACTTTCTTCCGCTCGGCGAATCGGTTAAAATACACGCCGATATCATCGAAATAAGGAATCTCTATGCCGACCATTAGCGTTGCAATGATTGTAAAAAACGAACAGCAAGATCTCGCCGCCTGTCTTGATACGGTCAAGGATTGGGTGAATGAAATCGTGATTTTGGATTCGGGCAGTTCGGATAATACGCAAGAAATCGCCTTGCAATACGGCGCAAAATTTTATGTCAATACCGATTGGCAAGGTTTTGGCAAACAACGCCGATTGGCGCAACAATACGTGACCGGCGATTATGTTTTATGGTTGGATGCCGATGAACGCGTGAGCGATACGTTGCGCCAATCCATATTAAGTGCGGTGGAAAAAGATGCCGAAAATACGGTTTATCAACTGCCTCGGCTAAGCGAAGTGTTCGGGCGCCAAATCAAACATTCCGGCTGGTATCCGGATTATGTGGTGCGATTATATCGACGCGATTTTGCCCGATACGGCGAGGAATTGGTGCACGAAAGAGTACATTATCCCGCCGATGCTACGGTACAAAAATTAAGCGGCGATTTATACCATTATACCTATAAAGATATTCATCATTATTTGGTCAAATCCGCCGGCTATGCCAAAGCTTGGGCGGAACAAAAAGCGCAGGCGGGCAAAAAAGGCAGCTTATGGCAAGGCGTTACCCACGCCCTCGGTTGTTTCTTAAAAATGTATTTTCTCAAAGCCGGATTTTTAGACGGCAAACAAGGCTTTTTGCTTGCGTTGTTATCCACTCATTCCACCTTCGTGAAATACGCCGATCTTTGGCTAAGAACGAAAGATAAATAACATAAAAGTGCGGTAAAAATACCGCACTTTTTACCATTGGGCGCGAATAAACGGAATAATTTCCTGTAATGCTTGATCAATATTAATCACGGTCAAATCCATTTGCACAGCTTTGTCGCGCGGCGGACAAAATGCGATATGGCGGTTCGGCTCATTAATCGGTTGCCAACGCAACGGCAGCGCCGAACGTCGGCTCGGATAAAATCCCACGGTGGCAATATTCAACGCGCCGCTGAGGTGCAGCGGGCCGGTGGAGCCGGCGATAAACAAATCGGCGCAAGCTAAAGAATGTGCGAAATCCACTAAGCCGTCGTTTTTATCATAAATCACCACATTCGGATGATTGACTTGTCCGGCTAATCGCTGCGCTTTTTCGCTTTCATTCGGGCCGGCGGTTAACACCACATAGGCATCGAATTCCGCCAGTAAACCTTGAATCAACTGCGTATATTGGTCTAACGACAGATTATTCGCAGATCCGCCGGAACCGCTATGTACGAAAATCCATTTTTTGTCCGCAGAAATATTCAGTAAACGGCTTAACATTTCTTGCTGATTTTGCACCGCACTTTGGTCAAAGGACAAATAAGGCGGTTCGGGCGATTGCGCGGTGATATGGTGATCCTGCAAAAAACGATAGGCTAAATCCATATTGTAGGCAAATTCCGGTTTTGCCGATTGCGAGCGGCGCTGGGTCAGGCGGCGGTTATATAAAAATTGAAATAATTTCGTCGCCGGCGCCAAACGGTATGGAATCGCGCTTTTCCACGTTAGTTTGGCATTATACCAATCGGACACAAAACTGATGACTGCATCGAATCGTTGCGCTTTGATTTCGTTAAGCACGCGATTGAATTCCGCGCGATCTTTTTTATCTTTCGCGTCGATTATCACCTGATCAATATAAGGACAAATTTCCGCCAACGGCGCGGTATATTGCGGAACAAGTGCGGTGATTTCGAGCATCGGATCGGATTTTTTCAACAGCGCCAAGGCAGGAAAGGAAAGCACGAAATCGCCCAATTTATCGTTACGGATTACAAGTAGTTTTCGCATAGTCATTTTAGTCAAAGAGAAAAATGACATTATTCTAACAAATTTAACCGCACTTTACAGCGCAGCTTGCGGCGCCTCGGTGATTTTTTACCTTGCTTTTTTCATAAAAAAGAGTATAATCCACAGGCTTTTTGTCTATATACACAGAGAAAAAAGTAAGCATTCCCACGCCTTCGATGTGGGTTTTCTTTTCGTTTAAACATTTAGAGGAAGGTTATGGTAACCATTCGTTTAACTCGTGGCGGAGCTAAAAAACGCCCATTTTATCAAATCGTTGTAGCTGACAGCCGTAGCCCGCGCGACGGTCGTTTTATCGAGCGTGTCGGTTTCTTCAACCCATTGGCGACCGGTAATGCGGAACGCGTACGCATCAACTTAGATCGCGTAAATCACTGGGTCGGTCAAGGCGCATCTTTATCCGATCGCGTTGCAACATTGGTAAAAGAAGCTCAAAAAGCCGCATAAGCGGATTTTGAACGGTTTTACAGGTGAATAAAATGGAACAACAAAGAATCGAAGTCGTTGGCAAATTAGGTTCGACATACGGTATTCGCGGTTGGTTGCGTGTTTATTCATCAACGGAACAAGCCGAAAGTATCTTTGACTATCAACCTTGGTTTTTAAGAATCAAAGGGCAATGGCAACCGGCAGAATTAGAAAGCTGGAAACATCATAATCACGAATTAATCGTGAAATTAAAAAACGTGAACGAACGCGAAACCGCGCAGACATTGACTAATGTCGAAATCGGCGTGGATTTATCCGCATTCCCGCAATTAGATGACGGCGATTACTATTGGCACGATTTAATCGGCTGCCGAGTAGTGAATTTGCAAGGTTATGAAATGGGAACCGTGCGCGAAATGATGGAAACCGGTTCTAACGACGTATTGGTTGTACGCGCGTCGATGAAAGATGCTTTCGGAAAACAAGAACGGTTAATTCCGTTTTTGTACGAACAAGTAGTTAAAAGAGTCGATCTCACCACAAAGACTATTGAAGTGGATTGGGATGCCGGTTTCTAACCTCAGGTATGTCGTGCGGCTTTTGCAGTAACATTTTGACACAAAGGTAATAAAAATGTGGATTGGGATTATTAGTCTTTTCCCGGAAATGTTCAAAGCTGTCACGGAATTCGGGGTAACGGGACGAGCCGTTAAACAAAATCTTCTGCAAGTTCAATGTTGGAATCCGCGCGATTTCACCTTTGACAAACATAAAACCGTGGACGACCGTCCTTATGGCGGCGGACCGGGAATGTTAATGATGGTGCAGCCTTTGCGCGACGCCATCCGTGCGGCGAAAGCCGCGGCGGGAGAAGGTGTGAAAGTCATTTATCTTTCACCGCAAGGACGTAAATTGGAACAAGCCGGCGTAACGGAACTCGCACAAAATCAAAAAATGATTTTAGTCTGCGGACGTTATGAAGGCATTGACGAACGATTGATTCAAACTGAAATCGATGAAGAATGGTCAATCGGCGATTACGTTCTCACCGGCGGGGAATTGCCGGCAATGACATTAATTGATGCCGTTGCACGATTTATTCCCGGCGTATTGGGTAAACAAGCCTCCGCGCAAGAGGATTCTTTTGCGGAAGGATTATTGGATTGTCCGCATTATACGCGACCGGAAAGTTTAGACGGTTTAATCGTACCGCCCGTGCTGATGTCGGGAAATCACGAAGAAATTCGCAAATGGCGCTTGAAAAAATCGCTGGAACGAACGTGGTTACGACGCCCTGAGCTATTGGAAAGCCTAGCTCTGACTGACGAACAAAAGAAACTGTTAAGGTTAATTCAAACCGAACACAGTGTAATCAGTTAACTCTAGGATTAATTTAAAAGGTTATTATTATGAGTAACATCATTAAACAAATCGAACAAGAACAGTTAAAACAAAACGTACCTAGCTTCCGCCCGGGTGATACTTTAGAAGTTAAAGTATGGGTAGTTGAAGGTAGCAAACGTCGTCTGCAAGCATTCGAAGGCGTGGTTATCGCAATTCGTAACCGCGGCTTGCACAGTGCTTTCACATTGCGTAAAGTATCTAACGGTGTAGGCGTTGAGCGTGTATTCCAAACTCACTCACCGGCAGTTGACAGCATTGCGGTTAAACGTAAAGGTGCGGTACGTAAAGCGAAACTTTACTACTTACGTGAGCGTAGCGGTAAATCTGCACGTATCAAAGAACGTCTTGGCGAATAATTTATCGCAAATCGAAAAGGCTTGGGTATCTAAGCCTTTTTTATGACGAAATTTTCATAAAAAATACCGCACTTTTTAAAAGTGCGGTGGTTTTTTTAAGAAATTTATACGGTGGTTTTCGCCAGTTTCGACCAGTTGTAATAACCGTAAAGGGAGTTGAGCAAATATGCGCCGTACATTAAATACATTGCCGGTGTTTCCGCCCAAAGCACGATGGATAAAACGTTGATTACAATCCAAAGAATCCATTGTTCGCTATAACGCAAGATCATTAATAATTGCGCAGCGATAACTAACACCGTCGTCACACCGTCCAAGCCGATAGAATTACCGTCGGTGGTTTTTAAAATGCTGATAAAGGCAAAGGAACCGATGACCACGGCGGCAATCAGAACCGCCCAACCTTTTACCGAAAGGAATTTCGCAATTACGGTTTCGTTTTCGCTATTTGCATTGCGCATATTTTCTTTCCATAAGAAATAGCCGATAAATTGCGCCGGAATATACACATATAAAGTGGTGGTCATTTCGCCATAAAATTTATTGTCTAACGAAACGTAAAAATAGCTGTAAGCGAAGATTAAGCCGAAGAAATAGTTACTGATTTTCCCTTTGCCCACAAACACCACGCATAAAATTCCCGAAATACCGGCAATAACTTCTAAAACGGAAACCGGATCTTGCACATAGGCAAAAATTTGCGCCGCGAGGAAAATAAACAACCAAATCACTTCGAAAGGTTTCCAGCCGCCGAAGAATTCGTTTTTGAGTTGGGTTAAACTGAGGTTCATAATACCGTCCTTAATTTAAAAATAAAATCGAGCCGATTTTTGCACCGCACTTTTAAAAAGTCAAGTAAAAGCTACATTTTTGGCTTATTTCTTTATTTTGACGGTAAAATTGTAGTATATATTTTCATATCTTTTTTAGCCCAAGATCGTTAAAATAGCCGCCCGTTTTATTGTTAATGAAGTAAAGAAAAGAGAAGTTATGTCGTTTGCAGTCGGTCAACGTTGGATCAGTGAAAGTGAAAATAATCTGGGTTTGGGTATTATTACTGCGCGGGATAACCGCACGGTGACGATCACCTTTCCCGCTTCGGAAGAAGTGCGTATTTACGCGCTTGCCGGTGCGCCTTTGATACGCGTGGCGTTTCAAATCGGCGATCAGATTACCCATCAAACCGGCTGGCAAGGACAAGTGCTCGATGTAACGGAAAAAAACGAGCTGCTTTTTTATTGGGTTCGCCGTAACGATAACGCCGAAGAATGTCTTGTGCGTGAAATCGAGCTTAACGCGCAAATCACCTTCAGTAAACCACAAGAACGCTTATTTAGCGCGCAGCTTGATCGTAATGATCACTTTGCCTTGCGTTATCAAACCTTGTGTCATCAACAGGCGCAATTTCAATCGTCGTTACGCGGCTTGCGCGGCACGCGGGCGAGTTTAATTCCGCATCAACTTTATATCGCGCAAGAAGTCGGGAATCGCGTGGCGCCGCGCGTGCTGCTTGCCGATGAAGTCGGTTTGGGCAAAACTATTGAAGCGGGAATGATTTTGCAGCAACAGCTTTTTTCCGAACGGGTGGAACGCGCACTGATTTTGGTACCGGAAAATTTACAACATCAATGGCTGGTGGAAATGTTGCGGCGATTTAATTTGCCCTTCGCCTTATTTGATGAAGAACGCTGCGCGGATTTCGACCAAACGGAAAACCGATCGGCGGAAAATCCGTTCCATTCCGAATCCTTGATTCTTTGTTCGATAGATTGGCTGCTTGCACAACCGCATCGCGCCGCGCAGTTGGATGAAGCGGAATTTGATTTATTGATCGTCGATGAAGCGCATCACTTGGAATGGTCGCCGACGGGCGCAAGCGACGCCTATCGACTGGTCGAACGCCTAAGTCGCCGTATCGCCGCCGTGTTATTGCTCACCGCCACGCCGGAACAACTCAGCGAAGAAAGCCATTTCGCACGTTTAAGCCTGTTGGATCCTGCGCGGTTTTATGATTACGACGCTTTTGTGCAGGAACAGCGGCAATATCGTCCGGTTGCCGAAGCGGTGCAAAGTTTACTGGCGGACAAGCCGCTAAGTCGAGAAGAACAAAATCATTTAACGGAATTATTATCGGAACAGGATATCGAACCGAGCTTAAAGGTGATTCAATCGCAAGCGGATGACGCGCTTCGTCGGCAAGCGCGGCAAAGTTTAATCGGCGATTTAATCGATCGCCACGGCACGGGACGTTTATTGTTCCGCAACACAAGACAAAGTGTCAAAGGCTTTCCGCAGCGCGTTTATCATCAAATTAATCTGCCGTTGCCGGCACAATATGCCAATGCGTTGAATGTGTTGGCACGTTTCGGTGAATTGGAAACGGCGGAACAGTTTTATCCGGAACAGCTGTTTCAGCGCTTAAATCCGCAAGCAAATTGGTGGGATTTCGATCCGCGCATTACTTGGTTGCTGGATTTTTTACTCCGCTATGCTGATGAAAAAATTCTGCTGATTTGTCATCAAGCGGAAACGGTGGTTCAACTGGAACGTATTTTGCGCGAAAAAGACGCGGTGCGTTGCGCGGTGTTTCACGAACGAATGTCGATTGTCGAACGCGATCGGGCGGCGGCGTATTTTGCTCAACAAGAAGGCGGTGCGCAGGTTTTATTGAGTTCAAGTATCGGTTCGGAAGGACGAAATTTCCAATTCGCTTGCCGTTTAGTGCTGTTTAATTTGCCGGATAATCCCGATTTGTTGGAACAATGTATCGGGCGGCTGGATCGTATCGGGCAGCAGCGCGATATTCAAATTTATGCGCCTTGTTTCACCGACACGCCTGCCGCGCGCTTGGCGCAATGGTATCACGACGGCTTAAACGCTTTTGAAGAAACTTGTCCGATGGGCGCGACCTTGTTTGCAAAGTGCGGTGAAAAATTGCAGTATTTTTTACAAAATCCCACCGCACTTGAAGAATTCGATGTCTTTATTCGTCGCACGCGCGAGGAGCGTCAAGGTTTAAAAACCTTATTGGAATCCGGTCGTGATCGTTTGTTGGAACTAAATTCCAACGGCGGCGAGCGGGCGGAAAGCTTAGCGCAGCGTATCGCCGAAACGGACTGTGAATCACAACTGATTGATTTTGCGTTGAATTTATTCGATATTATCGGTTTCGAACAAGAAGATTCGGGCGAGAAAACCATTGTGCTACATCCGACGGGAACAATGTTGATCCCGAATTTTCCGGGCGTGAAAGAGGAGGGCGTTACCGTCACCTTCGATCGCCGCTTGGCGCTTGCCAGAGAAGACATCGAGTTTCTTACTTGGGATCACCCGATGATTCGTCACGGCATCGATTTGATCGCATCGGGCGAGTTGGGCAAAAGTGCGGTGGCTTTTTTACTGAATAATGCCTTGCCGGCGGGAACATTGTTGCTGGAAACGATTTTTATTGTAGAAACGCAAGCGCCGAAAGGATTACAATTAAACCGATTTTTACCGCCGACGCCGATTCGCTTGCTGTTGGATGCCAAAGGCAACGATTTGGCGCCGCAAGTGTCTTTCGCCAAGCTGCAAAAACAACTCAAACCTATGGGTAAAAGCACCGGCAATCAAGTGGTGAAAATGTTACGTCCGCAAATCGAAAGTTTGATTCGCACGGCGGAACAAAAAGCGAAAAAGGCGTCGAATACGGTGATCAAACAAGCGCAGCGGGTGGCGGACGAAGCCTTAACGGCAGAATGGAACCGGCTGACGGCGTTGCGCGCGGTGAATCCGGCGATTCGTCCGGATGAAATCGAAATGCTGGCAACGCAACGCGAACAAGCTTTAACAGCGATCCGGCAGGCGACGTGGCGATTGGATTGCTTACGCGTGATCGTCAGCAATAAATCCTAACAATTTGATAAAAAAGAGAAAATAATGGCGTTAATCGAATATAATCCGCCGACGGAACCTTGGCTGGATATTATTTATCGCGATGATCATATCTTGTTGGTCAATAAACCGAGCGGTTTGCTTTCCGTACCCGGCAACCAGCCGCAATATTATGACAGCGCAATGTCGCGGGTGAAGGAAAAATACGGTTTTTGCGAACCGGCACACCGACTGGATATGGCGACCAGCGGCATTTTGTTGTTCGCGATGAGTAAATTGGCGGATAAAGAATTAAAACGTCAATTCCGCGAACGCGAACCGAAAAAAAGCTATCAAGCGTTGGTTTGGGGGCATTTGGAGCAGGATTGCGGCACGGTGGATTTACCGTTGATTTGCGATTGGGAAAATCGCCCGCGGCAGAAAATTTGTTTCGAAACGGGTAAAAGTGCGGTGACAAATTATGAAGTTTTGCAACGCTTGCCGAATAACACCACGCGCGTGAATTTAATGCCGATTACCGGACGTTCGCACCAGTTGCGATTGCATATGTTAGCCTTGGGACACCCGATTTTAGGCGATAAATTTTATGCGTCGCCATTGGCAAAAAGTTTGTCGCCGCGCTTGTGTTTACACGCCCAAAGCTTGCAAATCGCCCATCCGCAAAGCGGTGAAATTTTACATTTCGAGTGTGCACCGGAATTCTAGGCGCTGACACAAACGAGAAAAATCGCGTAATAATAGTGAGAATTGTCCGTCGGAATGTTACAATTCCGCACAAATTAAACACAAAGAGATAACATTATGGCACGTCAAAAGAAAACCCGCCGAATCACCGATATTATGCCCGCTCGCAAGGCGGATAAGCGCGCCGAGCCGCCGAAAAGCCGCAACGGGCGCAAACCGACGCGTTACGAATTGGACGAAAAAGCGCGTGAAGAAAAAAGAAAGAAAAAACACAAAGGTTTAGCTTCCGGATCGCGTCACAGCGCAGTGGATAATCAGCAAAACGCCGTGCAAAAAACGGTGAAAGATCCGCGAATCGGTAGCCGTAAAAAAGTGCCGTTGGTGGTGGAATTTGTCAACAAACCGGAAAAAGGTTTGACCATTCCGCCGGTGCAGCCGCAAGAAAACGTGAAAGCGCGCGATCCGATGTTGGAATTGGAACAATTAGAAAACAACGAATGTTTGAATCAATTATTGGACGAATTGGATGCCGGTAAAAAACTCAGCGCGGAAGATCAACGATTCGTGGACGATTGTCTGGCGCGTATCGCCGAACTAATGGACGAACTCGGTATTAAAGACGACGAAGAAAACGAGGAAGATTTATACCGCACTTTTGAAACAATCGATATTAATCAATTCAGATAAATTATGTGGACCACCGTATTATTGCTCCTCGGCGCGGGCATTATCGCCGCATTAGCCGGCTATGCCGTATATTTGTTGCTTGCGTTGCAAAAGCAGAAACTGGCGTTTCGTCAACTGCGCGCCGCGCGTGAAAAACGCCTCAAAGAGAGTATTGTGATTATCGCCAAAGCAATGCAAAATGGCGATTGCAATCATTCCGAAGGCGTATTGCGTTTAAAAATGTTGTTGGATCCGTTGGGTAAATCCTTGAAAAACTATACCTCAATGTTTGAATTATACGGCGTGGTGGCGGATATGCCGACCCACGAAGCGCATCGAAATTTGAAAAATAACGAGCGTATGCGCTTGGATTTACAACGGGAAAGCGCGGAAGCCGAGTTAGAAGAAAAAATAATGTCGGAAGTACGTCAATTATTAGTGGATATGGAAAAGTAGGGGGAAGGTAATGTCGGAAATAATGTGGGATTTGGCATTAATTCAAAAATATAATCAATCCGGGCCGCGTTACACCTCATACCCGACCGCGCTGGAATTCAATTCGGATTATACGGACGAGGATTTTAAACACGCGGCGGCGCGCTATCCTGAACGTCCGTTATCGCTTTATGTGCATATTCCGTTTTGTCATAAACTCTGTTATTTCTGCGCCTGCAACAAAACTATCACCCGGCACCGCCATAAAGCGGATATTTATTTGGATTATTTGGAAAAAGAAATCCAAACTCGCGCGGCGTTATTTCGCCAACGCACAGTAACGCAAATTCACTGGGGCGGCGGCACGCCCACTTATTTAAGCGAGCAACAATCCGCGCGTTTAATGGCAATGTTGCGCGCGAATTTTACCATTGCGCCGCAAGCGGAAATCAGTATCGAAATGGATCCGCGCGAAATCGAATTATCAATGTTGGAACATTTGCATCGTATCGGGTTTAACCGCATTAGTATGGGCGTGCAAGATTTTAACAAAGACGTGCAAAAAGCGGTGAACCGCGAGCAAGACGAAGATTTTATTCAGGCCTTACTTGTGCGTGCGCGCGAACTGGGTTTTAAATCCACCAATTTGGATTTGATTTACGGCTTGCCGCTGCAAACGGTCGAAAGTTTTATGTTCACTTTGCAAAAAGTGATCGAACTCAATCCCGATCGTCTCAGCGTGTTCAACTACGCGCATTTGCCGAGCCGTTTTGCCGGTCAGGCAAAAATTAAAGATCACCAACTTCCGGCGCCGGAAACCAAACTGACGATTTTGCAAAAAACTATCGAAACGCTAAATGGCGCCGGTTATCGTTTCATCGGAATGGATCACTTCGCTAAACCGGACGATGAACTGGCGATTGCGCAGCAAAACGGCGTGTTACACCGCAATTTCCAAGGTTACACCACACAAGAAGAATGCGATTTGTTAGGCTTGGGCGTATCGGCAATCAGTTTGTTGGGCGATACTTACGCGCAAAATCAAAAAGAATTGAAACATTATTATGCCGCGGTGGAAGAAACCGGTATCGCGCTGCATAAAGGCTTGGTGATGACGCAGGAAGATTGTTTGCGTCGCGATGTGATCAAACAATTAATCTGTAATTTTAAATTGGATTATCAGCCGATCGAACGGCAATATCATATTGATTTCAAAAGCCATTTTGCCGAAGATCTGGAACTGCTACAACCGCTGGCGCAAGACGGATTGATTGCGATTGCACCGAACGGCTTGCAAGTTTCCGCCAAAGGGCGTTTGTTAATCCGCAATATTTGTTTATGTTTCGACACTTATTCCAGACAACAAGCGCGACGCCAACAATTCTCGCGTATCATCTAAACAAAAAGTGCGGTTAAAATCTTGGAAATTTTTAACCGCGCTTTTGTTCAAACTCACACTAAGCCGTTTTATTTTTTCAACGCGCCCAAAATGCCGCGCATAATTTGTTTGGTGATTTGGTTACGAATATTCCGCCCGACGGATTTTGCCACGCTGCTGACCACTTGTTCGGTGACGGTCAGTTGTTCGCCTTTTTTCTTGGTGCCGAAAATCATTCGGCTTAAGCTGCCCATAATGCCGTTGTCATTTTCCTCTTGCGCTTGTTGCACTTGTTTTTGTGCAACGGCGGCGAGATCCGCTTGTTGGTTCAACACTTCGAAAGCGGATTCGTTATCCACATAAGCATTATAATAAGCGAACAGATCATCCGCGTTCACTTGCGCTTGGCGTTCCTCAGCGCCGAGCGGTTTGAGTCGGCTTTTCGGCGGATAAATATAAGCGATTTCAACGGGCGTCGGCATACCTTTTTCATCTAAAAACGACACCAAAGCTTGACCTACACCCAACGTGGAAATAGTTTCCACCACATTCACCTTCGGATTAGAACGGAAGGTTTCCGCCGCGGATTTCACTGCTTTTTGATCGCGCGGCGTAAAGGCGCGCAAGGCGTGTTGCACGCGATTACCAAGCTGCCCTAACACGGTATCCGGCAAGTCCAGCGGATTTTGCGTGACGAAATAAATACCGACGCCTTTCGAACGGATTAAGCGCACCACTTGTTCGACTTTATCCACCAATACGCTCGGCGCGCCGTCGAATAATAAATGGGCTTCATCGAAGAACATCACGAATTTCGGTTTGTCCGGATCGCCCACTTCCGGCAGATTTTCAAACAATTCCGCCATTAACCATAACAAAAACGCGCTGTACATTCGCGGTGAATTGATCAGTTTTTCCGAATTCAACACATTAATTACGCCGCGTCCGTCGCGGGTTTGTAGCCAATCTTCCAAATTTAACGCCGGTTCGCCGAATAAATTGGTTGCACCTTCGTTTTCTAAGGTCAACAACGCGCGTTGAATGGCGCCGACGCTGGCGGCGGAAACGTTGCCGTATTCCACTTGGAACGTTTTGGCGTTTTCCGCCACATATTTCAACATTGCGCGTAAATCTTTCAAATCGATCAACAGTAAACCTTTGTCATCGGCGACGCGGAATACCAAGTTGAGCAAACCTTCTTGCGTGGCGTTGAGGTTTAACAATCGGGAAAGTAACAGCGGGCCCATTTCTGAAATGGTGGTGCGCAGCGGAATGCCGGTTTCGCCGAAAACATCCCAAAAGGAAACGGGATAACCGCTTAAATAATCTTGCCCGCCGAGCTGAAATTGTTCGATCCGTTCGGCGATTTTGCCTTGTAATTCACCGGCATTAACCAAACCCGATAAGTCACCTTTTACGTCAACTAAAAAAACCGGTACGCCGTCATCGCTGAAGGCTTCCGCCATTTTGCGTAAAGTCACGGTTTTGCCCGTGCCGGTTGCGCCGGCGATTAAGCCGTGGCGATTCGCCATTTTTGCCGTGATACCTGAAATTTGACCTTGTTCGGTTTGAGCCAATGAATATTGCATAATGTTGTCCTTAGGTGATGAAGAATCTCCGTTGCATAATAAGGAAAAAATAAAGTGCGGTCAAAAATTTCCGTGTTTTATGTTATGCTTGAACGACTAAAAAGGATGAGGAAAATGTCAGAAATTTCACCAAAAACCACCGCACTTTGCCCTTGTCAATCGGGGGCGGATTATGCAAGCTGTTGTGGCGCCTTGCATTGCGGACGCAAGCAAGCAGATAATGCCGAACAATTAATGCGCTCGCGTTATGCGGCGTTTGTGCTGAAACAGATTGATTATATCGTGCAAACCACCGTGCCGTCGCAGCAGGCGTTATTGGAGCGCGAGGCGTTGCAACAATGGGCGGATAATACGATTTGGCAAGGATTGAAGATTTTGTCGCACCGACCGGCGTTGGGTAAAACGCATAGTGCGGTGGAATTCGAGGCGTTTTTTGCCACGGAAAACGGCGTACAAACCCATCACGAAAATTCTTTATTCGTAAAAATTGCCGATCGTTGGTTTTTTGTGGATCCGACCGTGCCGTTGCCTAAGCAAAAACAGCCTTGCTTGTGTGGTTCGGGGAAGAAATTCAAACATTGTTGCGGGGAATTATTATGCCTATAACATTCGGAAAGATAAGTGTTTTTTTGAAAGTATTTTGGTATCGGTTTAATCAAAATAAATTGACCCAAGCCGCCGGTTATTTAACTTATAGCACAATGTTGGCGTTGGTGCCGTTGATTATGGTGATTTTCTCGGTGTTTTCCGCTTTTCCGGTATTTAATGAAGTGACCGGCGAATTAAAACAGTTTATTTTCACCAATTTTGCACCTTCCGCCAGTGATACGGTGGGGGAATATATCGATCAATTCGTGAATAATTCCAAGCAAATGAGCGCGGTCGGTATCGTCAGTTTAATTGTGGTGGCGCTGATGTTGATTAATTCCATTGATCGCACCTTAAACTCCATTTGGCAGGACACCGGCGTGCGCCCGACGGTTTTTTCTTTCGCTATTTATTGGCTGATTTTAACTTTAGGGCCGGTGATTATGGCGACCAGTATAGGGATTAGCACCTATGTAACCGGTTTGGCGAAAGATATTTTGGCGACGGATTTATCTTTGCCTTTCGGCTTGAAGTTATTAAGTCTCGTGCCGTTTGTGTTGACGTGGTTTATTTTCACGCTGATTTATACCGTGGTGCCGACGAAAAAAGTCAGCATTAAACATTCCGCCGTAGGTGCTTTGGTCGCAGCAGTATTTTTCACCTTGGGCAAACAGGCGTTTGCGTGGTATATCACCAATTTCCCGTCCTATCAGTTAATTTACGGCGCAATGGCGACTTTGCCGATAATGTTATTGTGGCTCCAACTGAGCTGGATTGCCGTGCTCCTCGGCGCGCAGTTGGCGGCGGTGTTGGCGGATATGCGTTTGTTAAAACAGGGCGAATTGGCATTAGAACAAATTAAGGATAAAAAATGATTGCGTTAATTCAACGGGTGACTCAGGCGAATGTGAAAGTGAATCAAGAAATTGTCGGCGAAATCGGCGGTGGATTATTGGTATTGCTTGGGGTGGAACAGGGCGACGATAAACAAAAAGCCGATCGTTTGGCGGAAAAGGTGCTGAATTATCGTGTATTTTCCGATAAAGACGGCAAAATGAACTTAAACGTGCAACAAGCCGGCGGAGAATTGTTAGTGGTTTCGCAATTCACTTTAGCGGCGGATACGCAAAAAGGCTTGCGCCCGAGTTTTTCTAAAGGCGCCGCGCCGGCATTGGCGGAGGAACTTTATCAATATTTTATCCAAAAGTGCGGTGAAAAAATTGCCGTTTCTAGCGGAATTTTCGCCGCCGATATGCAAGTCGGTTTGATAAATGATGGACCTGTGACCTTTTGGTTAAGCGTTTGATCCGAGCGAAAAAGTCGGTTTTTCTGGAAAAATTCGCGTTTTTTTGCTAAATTAATGCCCTTTCGTGAGTTAATAAGTGAAGATTATTAACTTTCCTTCTGTGTTTTCTGCTCGAAAACACTCATAACAATCCTAGTATTTGATTAATACGAATTAGGAAAACAATCAAAAAAGAGGATGTATGATTTTTGATACATATGAAACCGTAGCGCTGGCTTGTTTGGTGCTGTTGGTCGGTTATTTTTTAGTAAAGCGCATTCGCTTTCTTAATTATTATAATATTCCTGAGCCGGTGGTCGGCGGCTTTCTGGTTGCGATAATTTTAACGGTGGTTCATCAAATTTGGGGGCTAAGTTTTAGTTTCGACACCGATTTGCAACGCACAATGATGTTGGTATTTTTTAGCTCTATCGGTTTAAGCGCCAATTTTGCCCGTTTGGTGAAAGGCGGAAAACCCTTGGTAATTTTCTTATTTGCCGCCGCCGGATTAATTGCCTTGCAAAATACGGTGGGTATTTTCGGTTCGATATTATTGGGATTGGATCCGGCATACGGTTTAATCGCCGGTTCGGTGACATTAACCGGCGGACACGGTACCGGTGCAGCGTGGGCGGAAGATTTAACAGCGCGATTCGGCATTCAAGGCGCAATGGAATTGGCAATGGCTTGTGCCACGTTCGGCTTGGTGCTGGGCGGAATTATCGGCGGTCCGGTAGCGAGCTTTTTGTTAAAACGCTTGCATAAAGACGAAGTGCCGGAAGACGAAAATGTGGACGACGTGGAAGAAGCGTTCGAAAAACCGGTTTATCGTCGTAAGATCAACACGCGCTCGGTGATCGAAACCATTACGATGATGTCCCTTTGTTTGTTTGTCGGACAGCATTTGGATATGTGGACAAAAGGCACCGCACTTCAGCTACCGACATTCGTCTGGTGTTTGTTTACCGGCGTGATTATTCGTAATTCTCTTTCGTTATTATTTAAGTTTAAAGTAGCGGATGAAGCCATTGATGTATTGGGAACAGTGGGCTTATCCATTTTCTTGGCGATTGCTTTAATGTCTCTCAAATTGTGGGAACTTGCCGGTTTAGCGCTGCCGATTTTTGTGATTTTGATCGTTCAAGTGGCGGTGATGGCGGTGTATGCCGTGTTTGTGACTTATCGCGCGATGGGTAAAGATTACGACGCTATCGTATTAAGCGCGGGTCATTGCGGTTTTGGGCTCGGGGCGACGCCAACAGCGGTAGCGAATATGCAAGCAGTAACGTCTCATTACGGTCCGTCTCACAAAGCGTTTTTAATCGTGCCGATGGTCGGAGCATTTTTCATTGATTTATTAAATGCCAGCTTGTTAAAAGTGTTCGTCGAAGTGGCGGCATTTTTCCATTAATCAGGACAAAAATTTGCGGCTAAAACAATTTAGCCGTAGATTTTTCTAAACAAACGATAAAAGTGCGGTCGATTTTGACCGCATTTTTTATTTTCGTTCAAAAAATCGATTTTCTTAGTAAAAAATATTGACCACAGGTTAAATGCTGTTTTATCTTGAAGATATTGTTCGGCGAAATTTATCGCCGCAAACGATCACCGCCGGATATTTCTTTTCTTAAAACGGGCGGTAAAACACAATATCAACCACTGCTAAGAGGCTTTTATGAAACGTTCTGCAAAACTCTCATTAACTGCGCTTGCCTTATTGACTTCTTCAATGGCATTCGGCGCACCGAAAACCTTGGTTTATTGTTCCGAGGCGTCACCTTCTTATTTAAACCCGCAATTAGTTTCCGACGGTGCAAGTATCGACGCCGGCGGGCAGCAAATTTTTAACCGTTTGACCAATTTTGAAAACGGCGGCACCAAGGTAATTCCGTCTCTTGCGGAAAGTTGGGAAATTTCCGATGACGGCAAAGTTTATACTTTCCATTTGCGTAAAGGGGTGAAATTCCACAGCAATAAAGCCTTCAAACCGAGCCGCGATTTAAATGCCGACGATGTACTGTTTTCCATTAATCGCCAGTTGGATACCAATCATCCGTACCATAAGGTCTCCGGCGGTAACTATGAATATTTTATCGGTATGGATATGCCGAATATTATCGATAAAGTAGAGAAAACGGACGATTATACGGTGAAATTTACCTTAAAAGTGCCGAACGCGCCGTTTTTGGCGAATTTAGCGATGGATTTCGCTTCCATTTTCTCGGCGGAATACGCGGAACAAATGTTAAAAGCGGGTACGCCGGATAAAGTGGATAACGAGCCGATCGGTACCGGGCCGTTTGAATTCGTTTCTTACCAAAAAGATTCTACTTTGCGCTATAAAGCCTTCGAAGATTATTGGGAAGGTAAAGCGCCGATTGATCGTTTAGTGTTCTCCATTACGCCGGATGCTTCCGTGCGCTATGCGAAATTGCAAAAAGGCGAATGTCACGTAATGCCGTATCCGAATCCGGCGGATATTGAGAAAATGAAAGCGGACGATTCGGTGAACTTGTTAAACGAAGCGGGATTGAATATCGGTTATTTAAACTTTAACGTGCAGAAAAAACCGTTCGATAACGTGAAAGTACGCCAAGCGTTGAGCTATGCGGTGAATAAAGAAGCGATTCTCGCCGCGGTTTATCAAGGTGCCGGTCAAGTGGCGAAAAACCCGATTCCACCGACAATGTGGAGCTATAACAATGCGATTCAAGATTATGAATACAATCCGGAAAAAGCCAAAGCCTTGTTGAAAGAAGCCGGTTTTGAAAACGGTTTCGAAACGGATATTTGGGCGATGCCGGTGTCACGTCCGTATAACCCGAATGCGCGTCGTATGGCGGAATTGATTCAAGCGGACTGGGAAAAAGTCGGCGTGAAAAGCAAAATCGTCAGCTATGAATGGGGCGAATATTTAAAACGGATGCGTAACGGCGATCATCAAACCGGTTTGATGGGCTGGACGGGCGATAACGGGGATCCGGATAACTTCTTGAATACCTTGTTAAGCTGTGCGTCCGTGGTGCAAGGTTCCAACTATGCGAAATTCTGTAATGCGGACTTCGATAAATTAGTGGTGACCGCTTCGCAAATTTCCGATCAAGCGGAACGCACCAAACTTTACGAACAAGCGCAACAAGTGTTTAAAGAGCAAGCACCGTGGATTACGATTGCGCACTCGACCACTTATATTCCGGTTCGTAAGGAAGTGAAAAACTATGTCATTAACCCGTTCGGTTTGCATCCGTTCTATGGTATTGATTTAGAAAGCAAATAATTCATATTAAGCGCAAACGCGGGTGTTTGCCCGCGTTTCTTCTTTTCTAAAAGTGCGGTGATTTTTTTCGTTTTTTTAGTTTTAATTTATTTGGGGGAATTTTTATCTTCGGCGAATGCGAAAGATAAACAAACCTAATTCTTAAGAGAAAATCTATGTTTCAATTTCTTCTCAAGCGTATTGCGATGATTATTCCGACGTTTCTCGGCATTACGCTTTTGACCTTTGCTTTGATCCACTTGATTCCCGGCGATCCGATTGAGATTCGGATGGGAGAGCGCGGTTTAAATCCGGAAATGCACGAGCAAATGAAAAAACAACTGGGCTTGGATCAACCCTTGTATATTCAATACGGCGACTATGTCAAAGGCATTGCGCAAGGTAATTTGGGCAATTCCTTTAAAAATAACGAGCCGGTGGTCGATGAATTTTTATCGCTGTTTCCCGCGACGATCGAATTATCCATATTCGCCGTTTTATTTGCGGTGATTATCGGGATCCCCGCCGGTATTCTGGCGGCGGTGAAACGCGGATCGGTATTTGATCATACGGTAATGGCAGTGTCGCTGACGGGCTATTCGATGCCGATTTTCTGGTGGGGCTTGTTATTAATGTTGGTGATGTCCGTGCAGCTGGATATTACGCCGGTTTCCGGACGAATCGGCGCGGAATTTTGGATTGATAACGTCACCGGCTTTATGTTAATCGACAGCTGGCTGTCAGGCGAGCCGGGTGCGTTTAAATCCGCCGTATCCCATTTAATTTTACCGTCCGTGGTGTTGGGGACGATTCCCTTGGCGGTGATTTCGCGGATGACGCGTTCTTCAATGTTGGAAGTGTTAGGCGAAGATTATATTCGTACCGCGCGCGCCAAAGGATTAACGCCGATGCGCGTGATTATCGTACACGCCTTGCGTAATGCGCTTATTCCGGTGGTCACGGTGATCGGTTTGATTATCGGACAATTATTATCCGGCGCAATTTTAACCGAAACTATTTTTGCTTGGCCGGGCATCGGTAAATGGGTGATCGAGGCGATTCGCGCTAGAGATTATCCGGTGGTGCAGGGGGCTATTTTAATTATCGCCACGATTATTATTTTGGTGAATTTATTGGTCGATTTAATGTATGGCGTGTTGAACCCGCGCATTCGCCATAAAAAATAACGGGAAAATTTTATGTCAGAATCTGTGATAACTTCAATACAAGCGCCGGCCCCGCAAACGCCGTTGCGCGAATTTTGGACGAATTTTACGCGCAATAAAGGTGCGTTGATCGGGTTGATTTATATCGCCGCCGTTTTATTTATCAGTCTGTTTGCCGAGTGGGTAGCTCCGCATAATCCGATCGAACAGGCGCGCGATGCCTTATTAATGCCGCCGGCGTGGTTGGAAGGCGGAAGTTGGAATTATATGTTAGGTACCGACGATGTGGGGCGGGATATTTTGTCGCGCTTAATTCACGGCGCACGCTTATCTTTATTTATCGGCTTATTAGTCGTGTCGCTTTCTTTCGTATTGGGCGTGTCTTTAGGGCTTATCGCCGGTTATGTCGGCGGAGTGGTCGATATCGCGATTATGCGCGTGATTGATATTATGATGGCAATGCCGAGTTTGTTATTGGCGATTGCTATTGTCGCGGTGCTCGGTCCTTCGCTGCTCAACGCTTCGTTCGCCATAGCCTTAGTTTCTTTGCCGAGTTATGTGCGTTTAACCCGTGCGTCGGTGTTAAACGAAATCAACCGAGATTATGTCACCGCCTCGCGTGTTGCCGGTGCGGGCGCGTGGCGTTTAATGCTGATCGTGATTTTACCGAACTGTGTTGCACCGTTGATTGTGCAAACCACATTAGGTTTTTCCAATGCGATTTTAGATATGGCGGCATTAGGCTTCCTCGGTATCGGTGCGCAACCGCCGACGCCGGAATGGGGCGCAATGTTGGCGGATGCCTTGCAATTCGTACAGCGTGCGTGGTGGGTGGTCACTTTCCCGGGATTAGCGATTTTGTTGACCGTTTTAGCCTTCAACTTAATGGGCGACGGTTTACGCGACGCTCTTGATCCGAAATTAAAACAATAGGGAGGCGCAATGTCATTACTTAAAATAGAACGCCTTTCCGTCCATTTCGGCGAGGAAAATGCGCCGTTTAAAGCGGTGGATCGCATCAGTTATCAAATCGACAAAGGCGAAGTGCTCGGTATTGTGGGCGAATCGGGATCGGGTAAATCGGTTAGTTCCCTTGCCGTAATGGGATTAATCGATTATCCGGGACGGGTCAGTGCCGATACCTTGACCTTCGAAGGTAACGATTTGTTAACCCTTGGAGCGAAAGAAAAACAAAAATTAGTCGGTGCGGAAGTGTCGATGATTTTCCAAGATCCGATGACCAGTTTGAATCCGGCTTATACGGTTGGCTTTCAAATTATGGAAGCGTTGAAAGTTCATCAAGGCGGCAGCAAGGCGGAACGCCGTAAAAGAGCGGTCGAATTATTGCAAATGGTGGGGATTCCCGATGCCGAATCCCGATTGGCGGTGTATCCGCATCAATTATCCGGCGGAATGAGCCAGCGGGTGATGATTGCAATGGCGATTGCTTGCAAGCCGAAATTATTGATCGCCGACGAACCGACCACCGCTTTGGACGTGACGATTCAAGCGCAAATCGTAGATCTCTTGCTGGACTTGCAAAAGAAAGAAAATATGGCGCTGATTTTGATTACTCACGATTTAGCCTTGGTTGCCGAAGCGGCGCACCGTATCATCGTGATGTATGCCGGACAAATCGTTGAGGAAGGTTTGGCGGAAGAAATCTTTAATGCGCCGAAACATCCTTATACGCAGGCATTATTGCAATCTTTGCCTGAGTTTGCCGAAGGAAAATCGCATTTGAAATCCTTGCCGGGCGTCGTACCCGGAAAATATGATCGTTCCGCCGGTTGTTTATTAAATCCGCGCTGTCCTTATGCCACCGAACATTGCCGCCAAGTCGAACCGCAACTGCGCGCTTTGGACGGGCGCCAAGTGAAATGTCATACCCCGCTTAACGCGCAAGGAGAACCCCTATGTCCGAGCAATTAAAGCCCGCACCGCTGTTAAGTGCGGTCAATTTAAAAAAACATTATCCGGTTAAAAAAGGCTTGTTTTCGCCGACGAAAACGGTAAAAGCCTTAGACGGCGTGTCTTTTTGCTTGGAAAAAGGTAAAACCTTAGCCGTGGTGGGCGAATCCGGTTGCGGTAAATCCACGCTCGGACGTTTGCTTACAATGATTGAAACGCCGACGGACGGCGAACTGTTTTATAACGGACAAAACTTTTTAGAAAACGATCACCAGACGCGAAAATTACGCCGGCAAAAAATTCAAATCGTGTTCCAAAACCCCTACGCTTCGCTTAATCCGCGTAAAAAAATCGGCACGATTTTGGAAGAACCTTTGCTGATTAACACCGCACTTTCCGCCTCGGAACGTAAAGAACGCGTGCTGGCGATGATGGAAAAAGTCGGTTTGCGTGCCGAATTTTATGATCGCTACCCTCATATGTTTTCCGGCGGTCAACGTCAACGGATCGCGATTGCACGCGGGTTAATGCTTAATCCGGATATTGTCGTCGCCGACGAACCGGTTTCTGCCTTAGACGTTTCGGTTCGCGCGCAAGTGTTGAATTTGATGATGGACTTGCAACAAGAATTAGGGTTGTCTTATATCTTTATTTCGCACGATTTATCCGTGGTGGAGCATATTTCCGACGAGGTAATGGTGATGTATTTGGGACGTTGCGTCGAACAGGGCAATACCGAACAAATATTCAACAATCCGCGTCATCCTTATACCCAAGCGCTCCTTTCCGCCACACCGCGACTTTCACCGCATTTGCGTCGCGAGCGAATTAAGCTGGAAGGCGAATTACCGAGCCCGTTAAACCCGCCGAAAGGCTGTGCTTTTCACGCCCGTTGCCGATTCGCTACGGCGCGCTGTTCGCAAGAGCAACCGGAGTTAAAAACCTATCCCGACGGCACGAAAATCGCTTGTTTTATGGTGGAATAAAGAAAACCGACGAAGGTTTGGCGATTATGCTTCAGTTTGTATCCCACTTTTCCCTCTCCCACAAGGGGAGAAGGGAAATGATGATAAACAGCCATATAGGTTTGTCATCGGTCTTAAACATATTGAGATATACGCTTTTTGCCGTCATATTTTTATTCGGTTAATCCGCTTGAATATAGGATCGAACGCTGTTTTGCAGAAATCGCTCGCTTTCTTTTATTTTTTCCACGAAGGTGAAATAATCGGAGGCGTTTTGCGGAATTGAAAAGGCGATTTTAAAAATATTGCCGCCATATCCGTTCAATTTGCCTTGTGAAAAACATTCGGAATCGGTTTTTGTCGGATAAATCACTGCGCCGATATCTGCTTTTTGAATATACATATAGCTGATAAGTTGGTGAATATCTTCCCGATGAATTTCGTTTTGTCGCTCTAAGCGCTTGTATTTCGCATCAAGAATAATATTTTTATACCAGAAATCAGGAAAGCGTTTATAATTTTTCGAATGTTCAAATAAATATAACGCATTTTTGCCGGTTTTATTTTTCGGATGATTAAATCCAAGCGATTGTAATAGGGTATTTAAATACTCTTCCCAAAGCCAGGCGCCGTCAAATAATATTCCGTAGATTTTATCTTTTTCTTTTCCATATTTTATTTCTTCGTAATTTAATATTTGTTTACATAATTTTTGTAACGGAACATAATCCGAAAAATAAGTGTGAGAAATGGGTTGATTATTTTTATTTAAAACGGATCTTTTTTCATTCTTACAATAAGTCGGTGTGACGGATTCGATTTTTCGAACCGCTTCGATAATCTCTCTATTTGCAGTCAAAAGCTGTCTGCCGATAGCCTGACGTTTAATTTGTTCGATAGTATGCCGAATAAGTTGAGTGACATTATTATCGTAACAATATTCTTTTAATGAATAAGCGATTTTGCCTTGAAAAGGGATATTGCGTTTAATATGCGTCGAAAGATCAATTTTTCCTTTGAGTTGATTATTATTGTAATTTCGGTATTGATATTGTTTAAATAAACCTTGTTTTAAGGCTTTAATTAACATTGCGGGAAAGAGATAAAGTAAGAAATCAAAAATATTTTCCTTATTCGAATCGAATTTAAGATCCAGCATATTAATGCAGAATACTTTTTGTAACATATAATGCAAAAAATAATCTTCTTGATCCGAAGGCGTAAAACGCGAATGAATACTTAATAAGCTTTGATTAACGCCGATAAATCCCATTACATTATATGTCGTTAATTTATAGTGAGAAGATTGGTGCGCAAGATCAAATATGATTTGCTGATGAATATCATCATTATGTCGGTTTAATACTTCGGGAAAAATCAATAAATTCGGGTTATTTTCGATTAATTGCTCGATAGGCAAGGTGAGCCGTTGAAGAGCGGCATAATAGCGTTCTTCACAAATTAAATTGCCTTGATTATTATCCGTGGTTATTAACATCATTAACTAAAATATATATTTTCCAGTTCGGTTAAACGTTCTTCCGTATCCGGATAGCCTCGTAAATATTCGAATAAAATACCGCGAATATGATTTGCCCAAAGTTTTTGAAAATCGCCTTGATATTGTTCTAATTTTAAAAAATATGCCGGCCCGATATGATAAGAGGAATTCAGCCCCGGAAGATTTTCGATTTCTCGGTTAAGTGCGGTCATTTTCTTCTCCGCTTCTTCTTTCCACGGATCAATATGACCGTTCCACATTGAAATTTGATCTTCCGCTTTGATTTCTTTCCACGCAAAGCGACGGCGCATTGCAAAATCAATATTTTCGACGCTGCGATCAATGTCATTCATCGTGCCGATAATATAGACGTTTTCCGGAATATAAAACCAGCCCGCCCCCAAGGTTTCGTCAAAAACCGTATCTTTATTTTGAATTGATGCATATTGGGTTTTCACTTTTCCCGTTTTACCGCGATAACCGGGATCAATGGAATAAAACAATTCGCCGAATATTTTGGAAATTTCACCTCGGTTAATTTCATCAATGACAAAAATATAGGGATAATTCTCAGCTTTTTGGGAAATCGCTTTTTTACAAAATTCCTTAAATATACCATTTTTTAAGCTAAAGCCGACTTGTCCGTTTATTTCTTCCGCTCTTAATCCTTCGATAAAATCGGTGTAATCGTAAGAAGGATGAAATTGTACGAAAGTATAATGTTGGTCGAATATCGCTTTTTCTTCTTCGCTTAATGTATTTTCGTCCGTTTTGTTAAAGAATAAGTTAATAGCGATTTGTTTTGCTAAAAAAGTTTTTCCGGTTCCCGGTGCGCCGGTTAAAATAAGGTTTTTATTTTGTTTTAGTAATTCGGTATATTCCACAATATTTTCTCCTAATGCCGAAAGGCTATTTTTCTCTGTAATCACGGCGCAATATAATTGAAAGAGTTCTTGACGAAAATATGCGATCATTTCGGTATATTCCAGTTCGTCAATGTGATTGTTAATAACATCAATTACTTTTCCGAATAAATAAAAATCATCATATTTTAATTCGTGTAGATCTTTTTCATCTTTGTCATATAAAAAATGGAATCCTTTTTGTTTCAGAACGGTTGCAATCGGGTCATTTTTAATTCGTAGGTAAGCATTTACAAAAGGGCGAATATATTCGACGGGCGACTTATCATTTTTAAAGGGAACATATTGTGCACTAAAAGCAAGACCGTATCTTATTTTATCTTCATCTAAATAAATATGATATTGTATTTCCGTTCCGCCGCCTTCATTAATTGCCCAATTTCGATCTTCGTTATTATATTTAAATAATATATTTTGAGCAGGAGCTCGTTTTAGGTTGAGTAATTCTTTTCGTGCATAGCGGAAGGTATCAATAAAATCCGCTAAATCGGAATTAATTTTATCAATGAGCGATTTTAAATTCGTAATAGGAATAGTTGGCATAGCATATCTTTTTTAGTGGAATCTTATCGTTACTATAGCGTTAACGTAATGCGAGTACAATATGCGATAAAATAAAAAAGCACGCCGTTTCAGCGTGCTTTCGTTAAAAGTGCGGTAGAAATTTAGAGAATTTCTTTCGCTTTGGCAACGACGTTTTCAACGGTGAAGCCGAATAGTTTGAATAGCTGATCCGCCGGTGCGGATTCGCCGAAGGTGTTCATTGCAACGATACGACCTTGAGTACCGACGTATTTGTACCAGAAATCCGCGATGCCCGCTTCAATGGCGACGCGTTTGGTGACGTTGCTCGGTAACACACTTTCGCGATAAGCGGCGTCTTGTTTATCAAACACGTTGGTGCTCGGCATTGATACGACGCGAACTTTGGTGCCTTGTGCATCCAATTCTTCCGCAGCTTTCATCGCTAATTCCACTTCGGAACCGCTGGCGATAAGGATAAGATCCGGACAATCGCCTTTTTCGCAACAATCGCGCAAAATATATCCGCCGCGTGCCGCATTAGCAAGTTGCTCGGAAGTGCGGTTCATTTGTGCGAGATTTTGACGCGTGAAGATTAATGCGCTTGGACCGTCTTTACGTTCCACCGCCGCTTTCCACGCAATCGCGGATTCCACTTGGTCGCAAGGACGCCAAGTTTCTAAGTTTGGAATTAAACGCAAGGCGGAAGTTTGTTCGACCGGTTGGTGGGTCGGACCGTCCTCGCCCAAGCCGATAGAATCGTGGGTATAAACGAACAAGCTGCGTTGTTTCATTAACGCCGCCATACGCACTGCGTTGTGGGCATATTCGTAGAACATTAAGAAAGTGGCGCCGTAAGGAATAAAGCCGCCGTGCAAGGCGATACCGTTCATAATGGCGGACATTCCGAATTCGCGCACGCCGTAGTTAATATAGTTACCGTCGGTGTTGGTGGTGGCACGAATCGGTTTGGAACCTGACCATAAAGTGAGGTTGGAACCGGCTAAGTCGGCGGAACCGCCCAAAAATTCCGGTAAAAGATGTGCGTAGGCTTCGATAGCGTTTTGTGACGCTTTACGGCTGGCAATATTTGCCGGATTCGCTTGTAATTTTTCAATGAAAGCTTGGCTTTCTTGCGCCCAGTTTGCCGGCAATTCGCCGTTTAAACGACGAACCAATTCGGCGCTTAATTCCGGATAAGCTTTGGCGTAGGCGGCGAATTTATCGTTCCAATTTTGTTCTTCCGCTTGACCTTTTTCTTTTGCGCTCCATTGGGCATAAATGTCCGCCGGAATTTCAAAGGGTGCGTAATCCCAGTTCAGCGCTTTGCGGGTTAAGGCGATTTCTTCGTCACCGAGCGGTGCGCCGTGGCAATCGTGAGAATTGGATTTGTTCGGCGAACCGAAACCGATAATGGTTTTGCAAATAATTAAGGTCGGTTTATCTTTTTCCGCTTGCGCTTGTTTTACCGCTTGTTCGATTTGTTCCGGATTGTGTCCGTCGATTGCCGGAATTACTTGCCAACCGTAAGCTTCGAAGCGTTTTTGCGTATCGTCGGTGAACCAGCCGTCAACGTGACCATCGATAGAAATATTGTTGTCGTCATAAAATGCGATTAATTTACCTAAACCGAGCGTACCTGCTAATGAACAAGCCTCGTGCGAAACGCCTTCCATTAAGCAACCGTCGCCTAAAAAGACATAAGTGTGGTGGTCGATAATCTCGTGACCTTCACGGTTAAATTGCGCCGCAAGCGTTTTTTCCGCAATCGCCATCCCCACCGCATTGGTGATACCTTGACCTAACGGGCCGGTGGTAGTTTCTACGCCCGGTGCATAGCCGTATTCAGGGTGTCCCGGTGTTTTGGAATGAAGTTGACGGAATTGTTTAAGATCGTCGATAGAAAGATCGTAACCGGTTAAATGGAGTAGGCTGTAAATGAGCATTGAGCCGTGACCGTTAGAAAGAATGAATCTGTCGCGGTTCGCCCATTTCGGGTTATTCGGGTTATGTTTTAAAAAGTCACGCCATAACACTTCCGCAATATCCGCCATTCCCATAGGTGCGCCCGGGTGACCGGATTTCGCTTTTTGTACTGCATCCATACTTAAAAAACGGATCGCGTTAGCAAGTTCTCTACGAGTTGCCATTTTATTCTCCTGCTTATCAAATGTTTCAACACACAGCGCTTCACAAGGGCTAGGTTCTATGTGTTACTCCGAATCGGGAGAGTTTATACTTCTCCCAATAAAATCGTAAAAATAGTTCGGTTGACTATTCTACCTTATTTTTCTTGAAGAAAACCGAATTAATTCGATTAGTTTTTTCTTATTGGCGCTAAATGTGATGTAGTTCACTAAATCGGATATAAAAAAAGATCGAATGAGAATTCGATCTTTTCTTCAATGAAAAATCAGTTAAAAACTGACCGCACTTTTTAATTTTTTCAATGCGCTGGTTTCAAGCTGACGCACGCGTTCCGCCGAGATATTGTATTTCGCGGCAAGATCTTGCAAGGTCGCTTTCTTTTCGTCCAACCAACGGGCTTTGATAATATCTTGGCTGCGAGCGTCAAGATTTTCCAATGCCACGGCGATTTGATCGGCGGCTTGGGTTTCGTAATTTTCGTTTTCCAGCTCGGCGGCAAAGTTAGAATGTTTATCTTCCAAATACAATGCCGGTGCATAAGCGTCATCATCGTCATCGTTCGATAAATCGAACCCGACGTCCGCGCCGCTCATTCGGCTTTCCATTTCCAACACGTCTTCTCTCGACACACCGAGCTCGTCGGCGACCATATCCACTTCGTTGTCATTAAACCAACCTAAACGCTGTTTCGTCTTACGCAAATTAAAGAATAATTTACGTTGCGCTTTGGTGGTGGCGACTTTTACGATGCGCCAGTTGCGTAACACATATTCGTGAATTTCCGCTTTGATCCAATGCACCGCAAAGGAAACCAAGCGCACGCCCACTTCCGGATTAAAGCGTTTGACCGCTTTCATTAAGCCGATATTGCCTTCCTGAATTAAATCCGCTTGCGGTAAACCGTAACCGGAATAACCGCGCGCGACGTGAATGACAAAACGAAGGTGAGACAAAATCAATTTTTTTGCCGCCTCAAGATCTTCGTGATAATACAAACGTGTTGCCAATTCCTTTTCTTCCTCCGCCGTTAGCATCGGATATTCGCTCGCCGCTCGGATATAACCTTCTAAGCTGCCTTGAGGAACCAGCATCATTGTTTGTGTTTCTTTATTCATTCTATTCCTTCTTAGTAATCACCTTTTGGGTTTAGTTATAACATAATTAACGAGAATATCAATCGTTATAAGCGATGAATCTCACGATTTATGATAGATTAGACCATAAATATCTTAAGAAGTTCTTAAGATTAACGGTGAATCGGTACAAGTTGATATTCTAAACCTTGCTCGATAACTTGCAACAATAAATCGATATTCGGGTGCTTCGCCGGATTTTCGCGCGCGTCTTGGGTATGCTCGGCGAATAGTTGCAAGCCTCTTTCCGCACGAGTGCGGTCGAATTTTCCGTTAAATTCCTGCGCCAGCGCATTGTAAACGCGCAAGGATCCTAATTTGCCTTGAATCGCCGGAATGTGATGAATGATTTTATCACCTTTGATGACGTTTAAGCCGCTTAAATGATCGATCGTCGGTAAGGTTTCTAAAATCGTTTTGAAATCCATATGTTGCTCACTATGTGTTGGTTTTAAATTTAAGAAATATAATCTTCACTATCCACTTCACCCTTTGCGCCGATAAAACGCACTTCGGGCTGTAAGTAAACGTCGAATTTTAACGCGACGGTTCGGCGGATGTGGTGGGCTAGTTCCGCCACGTCGGAGCTTGTCGCGCGATCTTTATTGATAATCACCAATGCTTGTTGTTGATGCACCGCTGCGCCGCCGATTTGATAACCTTTTAAGCCGCATTGATCGATCAACCAGCCGGCGGCTAATTTTACCGAACCGTCCGCTTGTGGAAAATGCGGGATGGCGGGATAGTCTTGTTGTAAGGAAATAAATTTTTGCGCGCTAATCACCGGATTTTTGAAGAAACTGCCGGCGTTGCCGAATATTGCCGGATCGGGCAATTTGCTTTGGCGGATTCGGCAAATTTCGTCGAAAACTTGCTTTGCATTTACCGCACTTTTATCAAAATCCGCCAAGGAACCGTATTTTAATACCGGTTGCCAATTTTTTGCTAATTTCAAGCCGACCACCGTAATCACATAACCTTGTGCGTATTCGTGTTTAAATATGCTTTCGCGATAGCCGAAACGGCATTGTTCATTGGACAAACGGAAGGATTCGCCGCGGGTTAAATCCAACACATCCACATAATCGCAGACGTCTTTAAATTCCACGCCGTAAGCGCCGATATTTTGAATCGGTGCGGAACCGGCGCAGCCCGGAATTAAGGCGAGATTTTCCAAGCCGTTAATGCCGTTTTCTAAGCTCCATTGCACCAAGTTGTGCCAATTTTCGCCGCCTTGCACGCGCAGATAATGAAAATCGGCGTCCTCCGAATGTTCGATACCTTGCAGGCGGTTGACTAACACCACGCCGTTAAAATCTTCGACAAACAGCACATTGCTACCTTGGCCTAAGAAAAGCACCGGCAGATTATCCTGTTTCGCTGCCGCCCATTCTTGTTTTAATTGATCAAGTGCGGTGATTTTTACGATTTTTTTTGCATTCGCGTTGATCCCGAAGGTATGAAAGGCGTTGAGATTTTCCATTTGTTGTCCTTAATCTTATCTTGTATTCGGTAATGTAATTTTTACTTCGGTGCCGCCGCTCGGTAGATTGCGAATAGTTAATTTCGCATTCAGTTGCGCGCTGCGTTCGTGCATAATATTTAAGCCGTAATGCCCGACGGGTTCGTCCAAGCTCGGAATGCCGACGCCGTTATCGCGCACGACCAATTCGTATTCGCCGTCCTCGTCGGTTTGCGCGGAAATTTCGATGCGCGAGCCTTGCGAATGTTTAATCGCGTTTAAAGTTGCCTCTCGCACGATTTGCAACGCGTGCACTAATTGTTGTGCGTTTAATGCTTGCGACGGCAAGGCGCAGTTGACCGTCATTTGCATTTCGGTTTGATTGCGCAGCGAATCGATCACTTGTTCGAGCGCTAATTGTAAATTAGCTTCTTGGATCGTCAAGCGGAAAGTCGCGAGTAATTCGCGTAATTGCACATAACCGTCGTTCAACGCCTGTTCGAAATCTTGAATAATCGCCAAACTTTTTTCCGTCGCTTTATCGTCGTTTTTGTGCAAATTGTGCTTTAACAACGTCAGTTGAATTTGTAAATAGGATAACACTTGGGCGAGGGAATCGTGCAATTCTCTGGCGATAATCGACCGCTCTTCCATTAACAGCAGTTGTTGCTGTTGTCGTTGCGCTTGATGAAAATACAGCGAACGGCTTAACATTTGCGCCACGTTTTGCATTGAACGCAAATCCGGACAAGGCAAACCCGCCTGCCAATAAAGCACGCCGAGTTTATCGCCTTCTACGCTTAATTCCGTTTGTTGACAATGTCGCCGCGCATCTTTTTCGCCGAAGCAAATGTGCCAATGTTCCGCGCCGTGCACAGCTAATTCGATATAATGCAAATGTTCGTTAAACATAATGTGCTTTAACACTTGTTGCAGAATATCGGGCGTAATGGCGTTGGTGGTGACCAGCTGCGAACAATGATATAACATTGTTAAGGAACGATTGGCTTGGCTGAGTTTTTGGGTCTTCTCGTTCACTTTTTCTTCTAATTGCGCATAAAGTTTTTGCAGCTCGCTCGCCATTTGGGTGAACACGGCGGATAAACGTCCGATTTCATTGTTTTTTTGCGTGTCCAACGGAATGTGATTGAATTGCCCGATTTGCACCTGCGTACTCGCCAACGCCAGTTTTTCCAAGGGATTAACCACTTGTTTTTTACTAAACCAAATCACATAAGACACCGTGCCGATGATAAACAGAAAGGCGCCTAAAATGGAAAAAACGGTTATATACAGTTTTCGCTCGGCAAAATATTGCAGCGTGTTCACGAAGCGATCCACTTGATCCACATAATTTTCCACTTCGGCGCGATAGGCTTCGTAGTTTTTGCCGCGCGCGTAGGATTCCATCGTTTCCCAACGTTTGATCAGATTTTGATAAGCCTGTTTTACTTCTTCCGGCACAAAGAACTGATGATTAATTTCGGTTAGCGCGGCGGAATGTAGGCTTAAACGATATTGACGCAAATTCAGTTCGACTTTTTGCGGTTCGTGTTCGATTTCATATAACAAACGATAAGTTTGCATCCGTAAAGAACCGGAAACGTTAATCAATTTTGCGTCGGATTTATTGCTCAGCATTATGCCCAAGCTTAATACGCTGATGATTGCCGCAAAAATAATGATCAACAATAAATAATGGGCGATTTTAGTTGAAACCGAACTTTTTCTGTCGTCCACGATAGGCTCCCGCCGAAGTAAAGAAAAGATGACGCCATTTTAGCAAAAAAAACGCATTCCGTTTATAGGGAAATAAACTTTGATCTAACGCAAGAAAAATGCCATTTTTCACGGAAATACTTAATTCTGGTAATTAAAAACGTGCGCTAAGAACAAGAAAATATAAAAATTGGGGGAGAGGATTTCGCGGAGCGTATTTTGTTAATCTTATGACGGATGAAAATTTACCGCGCCGGCGTTTTTTACGCGGAGAATTTCTTCGCACGCTGCAATCCGAACGCACGGCATTACAAGGTTTTCAAGGCGTTCGACCGCCTTGGGCGAAAGCGAATCAAACATTTATCGATGCTTGTACGCGCTGCGGCGATTGTGTGGCAGCGTGCGAAACGCATATTTTAATTCAAGGCGAAGGCGGCTTTCCGGAAATCGATTTTCAGCGCGGCGAATGTACGTTTTGCGAAAAATGCGTGAGTGCTTGCAGCGCATCGGTTTTTCGCCCGACCAATGAAATGCCTTGGCAACATAAAGCGGACATCGGCGAGAATTGTTTAACCCGACAAAATGTTGCCTGCCGCAGCTGCCAAGATTGCTGCGAATCGCGCGCCATTCGTTTTACCTTGGCGCTAGGGCGCGTTGCCGCACCGACGATTGATGAAAGCGCTTGTAACGGTTGCGGCGCTTGTATCCGCAGCTGTCCGGTGGCAGCGATTAAATTGAGTTATCCTGAGGAATAACAATGTCACAAAACAACACAACGATTTCAATGGATGAAGCGAAAGATTGGCACGTTTGCGGCTTGGTCGTTCAAGTGAATCCGCAAAAAATCGCGCAAATTCGCACCGCACTTTCGGCGATTCCGCACACGGAAATTTCTGCCGAAGACGCGGAAAAAGGAAAAATGGTCGTGGTGATGCAATCGCACGATCAACACGTCTTATTCGAGAATATGGAAAACGCGCGTCAAATCGACGGCGTGATTACGCTTTCCTTGGTTTATCATCAACAAGATGAAACCGCCGAAAACTAATCGAACGGACGAACGAATAATGCAATAAATAGTGGGGGAAACGCTATGAATTTAAGTCGCAGAGACTTTATGAAAACCAATGCGGCGGTCGCCGCGGCGGCGGTTGCCGGACTCAGTATTCCGGTGAAAAACGTGCAAGCGGCGGACACGTCGATTAAATGGGATAAAGGCGTTTGTCGCTTTTGCGGAACCGGTTGTGGGGTATTAATCGGGACGAAAGACGGTCGCGTCGTCGCTTCGCAAGGGGATCCGGATGCCGAAGTTAACCGCGGATTAAACTGTATTAAAGGCTATTTCTTGCCGAAAATTATGTACGGAAAAGACCGTTTAACCCAACCGATGTTGCGGATGAAAGACGGAAAATTCGACAAAAACGGCGAATTCACACCGGTGAGCTGGGAAACGGCATTTTCCACAATGGCGGAAAAATTCAAAGCGGCAATGGCGAAAAACGGCAAAAACGCCGTAGGGATGTTCAGTTCCGGTCAATCGACGATTTTCGAAGGCTACGCTAAATCGAAATTATGGAAAGCGGGTTTCCGTTCCAATAATATCGACCCGAACGCGCGTCATTGTATGGCGTCCGCTGCAGTCGCCTTTATGCGCACCTTCGGAATGGATGAGCCGATGGGCTGTTATAACGACATCGAACAAGCCGAAGCCTTTGTGCTTTGGGGCTCCAATATGGCGGAAATGCACCCGATTTTATGGTCGCGTATTTCCGATCGTCGCTTGGCGAATCCGGATTCCGTCACAGTTAACGTGCTTTCCACGTTTGAACACCGTTCTTTCGAGCTTGCGGATTTAGGCATTATTTTCAAACCGCAAAGCGACTTGGCGATTTTAAACTACATTGCCAATTATCTGATTCAAAACAACGCTATCGATCAAGATTTTATCGCCAAACACACCAAATTCAAACGCGGCGAAACCGACATCGGTTACGGCTTACGTCCGGAAGAACCGCGAGAACAAGCGGCGAAAAACGTTAAAACCGCCGGTAAAATGCACGATAGCGATTTCGAAGAATTTAAACGTTTGGTTGCGCCTTATACTTTGGAAAAAGCACACGAAATTTCCGGCGTACCGAAAGATCAACTGGAATCCTTGGCAAAAATTTATGCGGATCCGAAGAAAAAAGTGGTGTCTTTCTGGACAATGGGCTTTAACCAACACACCCGTGGCGTGTGGGCTAACCATTTGATTTATAACATTCACTTATTAACCGGCAAAATTTCTTTACCGGGCTGCGGGCCGTTCTCCTTAACCGGTCAGCCTTCCGCTTGTGGAACGGCGCGCGAAGTGGGTACTTTTATTCACCGTTTACCGGCGGATTTGGTCGTCACTAATCCGGAACACCGCAAAATTGCTGAAAAAATCTGGAAATTACCGGAAGGGCTGATTCCGGATCAATTAGGTTTCCACGCCGTGGCGCAAAGTCGTGCGTTGAAAGACGGCAAGATGAACGTATTGTGGCAAATGTGTACCAACAATATGCAAGGCGGGCCGAATATTAATGAAGAAACCTATCCGGGCTGGCGCAATCCGGACAACTTTATCGTGGTGTCCGATCCTTATCCGACGGTTTCCGCGTTGGCGGCGGATTTAATGTTGCCGACCGCAATGTGGGTGGAAAAAGAAGGCGCTTACGGTAATGCGGAACGCCGCACCCAATTCTGGCGTCAACAAGTGCAAGCGCCGGGCGAGGCGAAATCGGATTTATGGCAATTAGTGGAATTTTCCAAATATTTCACCACCGATGAAATGTGGCCGGCGGAAATTTTAGCGGCAAATCCGCAATACAAAGGCAAAACTTTGTATGAAGTGTTGTATCAAAACGATCAAGTCAACAAATTTCCAGTGAGCGAATTGAATGATCGCTTGAATGACGAATCCTATCATTTCGGCTTCTATTTACAAAAAGGCTTATTTGAAGAATATGCCACCTTCGGGCGCGGTCACGGGCACGATTTAAGCGATTTCGACACTTACCACAAAGCGCGCGGTTTGCGCTGGCCGGTGGTGGACGGAAAAGAAACCTTATGGCGTTATCGCGAAGGTTATGATCCTTACATTAAAGCGGGCGAAGGCGTGAAATTCTACGGTTATCCGGACGGCCGCGCGGTCATTTTAGCCGTGCCTTATGAGGAACCGGCGGAATCGCCTGATGCGGAATACGATTTATGGCTTTGTACCGGACGCGTGCTGGAACATTGGCACACCGGTACAATGACTCGTCGCGTACCGGAATTGCACCGTTCCTTCCCGAATAACTTGGTTTGGATGCACCCGACCGACGCGAAAAAACGCGGTTTGCGTCACGGCGATAAGATCAAAGTGATTTCCCGTCGCGGCGAAATGATTTCCTTCTTGGATACGCGCGGACGGAATAAAGTGCCGGAAGGCTTGATTTATACCACCTTCTTTGATGCCGGTCAGTTGGCGAATAAATTAACTTTAGACGCAACGGATCCGATTTCCAAAGAAACCGACTTCAAAAAATGTGCGGTAAAAGTGGAAAAAGTCTAAGAAAAGAGACCGCACTTTTGCATAAAAAGTGCGGTGAAAATCGATGAAGAATCCAATGATGACGCCTGAAAGACGCAAATTTCTCAAAGATGCCGCTCGCACGACCGGTGGTTTAGCCGGACTTGGCTTGCTGTTAGGTTTACAGCAACGGCAAAGCTTAGCGCGCGAAGGCGTGGCGCTGCGTCCGCCGTTCGCTCTTGAGAATGCGCAACAATTTGCCGCCGCGTGCGTGCGTTGCGGGCAATGTGTACAAGCTTGCCCTTACGATATGTTGCATTTGGCGTCGTTGCTGTCGCCTTTGGAAGCGGGAACGCCATATTTTGTGGCGCGCGATAAACCGTGCGAAATGTGCGAAGATATTCCTTGCGCCAAGGCTTGTCCGAGCGGCGCATTGAATGCCCAAGCGGAAAACATTAACGACGCGCGAATGGGCTTGGCGGTGTTGTTGGATCACGAAACCTGCTTAAACTGGCAAGGCTTGCGTTGCGACGTGTGTTATCGCGTTTGTCCGTTAATCGACAAAGCCATCACCTTGGAAATGCACCGTAATGAGCGTACCGGCAAGCACGCGGTATTTATTCCGACCGTACATTCCGATGCCTGCACCGGCTGCGGAAAATGCGAGGAGGCTTGCGTGCTGGAAGAAGCGGCGATCAAGGTGTTACCGATGACCTTAGCCAAAGGAATGATCGGTCAGCATTATCGTTTAGGCTGGGAAGAAAAAGCCAAAGCGGGACATTCGCTTGCACCGGACGACATCATCACCTTGCCTGTGCGCAAACCGGAGGAACCTTAATGGCAAATTCACCGAAAGCGGCGGGAAAAGAAGCGCGCGAAAAATTAGGTTTTTGGCACGCCAACCGTTTCTTGTTTTGGCGACGCCTCGTTCAATTCGGCATTTTGGCAATGTTTTTGAGCGGGCCATGGTGGGGCGTTTGGATCTTAAAAGGCAATTACAGTGCCAGTTTGTTGTTGGATACGATCCCGATGAGCGATCCGCTGGTGACGGCGGAAAGTTTGGCAAGCGGCTATTTGCCGGATGCCACGGTGTTACTCGGCGCATTGATTGTCATCGCGTTTTACGCACTGCTCGGCAGCAAGATTTTTTGCGGTTGGGTTTGTCCGCTAAATATTGTCACGGACAGCGCGGCGTGGTTGCGGCGTAAATTAGGTATTCGCCAAAGTGCGAAAATTCCGCGCGGTTTACGTTACGGTATTTTGCTGATGATCCTTGCGGGCAGCGCCTTGAGCGGAATGTTATTATGGGAATGGATCAATCCTGTGGCGGCGTTGGGGCGCGGCTTAATCTACGGATTCGGCGCAACGGGTTGGTTGATTTTAGCGATTTTCTTATTCGATTTATTTATCGTCGAGCACGGCTGGTGCGGACATCTCTGCCCGATCGGCGCCGGTTACGGCATTATCGGCGCGAAAAGTCTGATTCGCATCAAAGTGATTGATCGTAGTCGCTGCGATAATTGTATGGATTGCTATAATCTGTGTCCGGAACCGCAAGTGCTGCGCTCGCCGTTGCACGGAAAAAATAATGAAAGCCTTTTGGTGCTTTCCAAAGATTGTATTAGCTGCGGGCGCTGCATTGACGCCTGCCCTGAAAATGTATTCACCTTTACCACTAGATTTAATCATTCGGGGGAATAAAATGATTAAAAAAACCGTATTAATTTTAACCGCACTTTTGGCGGCAACAGCGGGCGCCGAACAACAAATCGACAGCCAGTTGCAAAATTCGGCGGAAAACGTCGCGCCGGCATTTCATAACGAAGTGAAAGAACGCGCCTTGCCTGCGCTGAATTATGTGAATCAACCGCCGATGGTGCCGCATAGCGTAAAAAATTATCAAGTGACGAAAAATACCAATCAATGTTTGAATTGTCACAGCGTGGAAGCATCGCGCGTTACCGGCGCAACGCGTATCAGCCCGACGCATTTTATGGATCGCGAGGGGAATTTTGTCGGCGGCACCGCTTCACCGCGTCGTTATTTCTGTTTACAATGTCACGTTTCTCAATCGGACGTTGATCCTATCGTGCCGAATGAATTTAAACCAATGAAAGGCTACGGCGAATAATCGGAGGATATTATGTTAAAACTGGTTAAAAAATTCTGGCATTGGTTTAGCACGCCGAGCCGTATTGCCGTCGGCGTGTTGATTACGTTGTCGTTTATCGCCGGTATCGTGTTTTGGGGCGGCTTTAATACGGCGTTGGAACACACCAATACGGAAGAATTTTGCTCCGATTGCCATATGAATGACGTCGTGCCGGAATATCGCCATTCCGTGCATTATATGAATCGCAGCGGTGTGAAAGCGATTTGTGCCGATTGCCATTTACCGCACGAATTTATTCCGAAATGGACGCGCAAAATTAAAGCGGCGGGCGAAGTGTATTCGCATATAATGGGACACGTCGATACCAAAGAAAAATTCGAAGCGGCGCGCTTGGAAATGGCGGAACGCGAATGGGCGCGAATGAAAGCCAACGATTCGCAAGAATGTCGGAATTGCCATAATTTCAATGATATGGATTTCAGCCAACAAAAAACCGTGGCGGAAAGAATGCATACTTTGGCGATCAAAGAAGGCAAAACCTGTATCGATTGTCACAAAGGTATCGCGCACCAACTTCCTGATATGAAGAATGTAAAATCCGGCTTTACCGAGAATTAAACGCCCGTTGATTTTAATAGTATCAATAAATGCAAAAGCCCTGTATAATAATGGGGCTTTGATTTTCTTGTCGGCGTGCGGCTATCAAAAGTAATTTTGCCGAATAAAATCACCTAAAGAAAGCGCAAAAGTGCGGTGGATTTTAAGATTATTTTTGCTAGTCGCAATGAGAAAACCGAGCAATCAAATAACATCGGTGGGATATTCCCGCCTTATTTTTTCAATAACGGAATTTTCCGTGATAGGTAAAGGAAAAACATTGTGAATCCAGTTGTAAAACAGTTTAAATACGGTCAGTATACCGTAACTTTAGAAACCGGCGCCATCGCGCGTCAAGCGACCGCTGCGGTAATGGCAAGTATGGACGATACCACGGTATTCGTCACTGTAGTTGCGAAAAAAGACGTGAAAGAAGGTCAAGATTTCTTCCCGTTAACCGTTAATTATCAAGAACGTACTTATGCGGCTGGTCGTATTCCGGGCGGATTCTTTAAACGTGAAGGACGCCCGTCCGAAGGCGAAACCTTAATCGCGCGTTTAATCGACCGTCCGATTCGCCCGCTTTTCCCGGAAGGATTTTTTAACGAAATTCAAGTGGTGGCGACAGTAGTTTCCGTCAATCCGCAAATCAGCCCTGACTTGGTGGCGATGATCGGTGCGTCCGCGGCACTTTCATTATCCGGCGTGCCGTTTAACGGCCCGATCGGTGCGGCTCGCGTCGGCTTTATCAACGATCAATTCGTGTTGAACCCGACAATGAACGAACAAAAACAAAGCCGTTTGGATTTAGTGGTCGCCGGTACGGATAAAGCGGTATTAATGGTGGAGTCCGAAGCGGATATTTTAACCGAAGAACAAATGTTGGCTGCGGTCGTGTTCGGTCATCAACAACAACAAGTGGTGGTGGAAGCGATCAAAGAATTCGCTCAAGAAGCGGGCAAACCGCGTTGGGATTGGGTCGCACCGGAACCGAATACCGCGTTAATCAATAAAGTGAAAGCTTTAGCTGAAACTCGTATCGGCGATGCATACCGTATCACTGAGAAACAAGCGCGTTACGAACAAATTGACGCGATCAAAACGGACGTTATCGCGCAATTAACCGCGGAAGACGAAGAACTTAGCGAAGGCAAAATTATCGATATTATCACCGCACTTGAAAGTCAAATCGTGCGCAGCCGTATTTTAAACGGCGAACCGCGTATTGACGGTCGTACTGTGGATACCGTTCGCGCCTTGGATATTTGCACCGGCGTTTTACCACGTACTCACGGTTCGGCGATTTTCACCCGCGGTGAAACCCAAGCCTTGGCAGTGGCAACATTAGGTACCGAGCGCGATGCGCAAATTATTGACGAATTGACCGGCGAACGTTCCGATCACTTCTTATTCCATTACAACTTCCCTCCGTATTCCGTCGGTGAAACCGGAATGATCGGCTCGCCGAAACGCCGCGAAATCGGTCACGGTCGTTTGGCAAAACGCGGTGTTGCTGCAGTAATGCCGACGTTAGCGGAATTCCCGTATGTGGTGCGTGTTGTATCCGAAATCACCGAATCCAACGGTTCTTCTTCAATGGCGTCCGTGTGCGGCGCGTCCCTTGCATTAATGGATGCGGGCGTACCGATTAAATCCGCCGTAGCGGGTATCGCGATGGGCTTGGTGAAAGAAGAAGATAAATTCGTCGTGCTTTCCGATATTCTCGGTGACGAAGATCACTTAGGCGATATGGACTTTAAAGTGGCGGGAACGCGCGAAGGTGTGACCGCACTTCAAATGGACATTAAAATCGAAGGTATCACCGCGGAAATTATGCAAATCGCCTTGAATCAAGCGAAAGGCGCAAGATTGCACATTTTAGGCGTAATGGAACAAGCGATTCCGGCGCCGCGTGCGGAAATTTCCGATTTCGCACCGCGTATTCACACAATGAAAATCGATCCGAAGAAAATCAAAGACGTCATCGGTAAAGGCGGCGCGGTAATTCGTGCATTGACCGAAGAAACCGGTACATCGATCGACATCGACGACGACGGTACGGTGAAAATCGCAGCGGTGGATAACAACGCCGTGAAAGAAGTAATGGCGCGTATCGAAGACATTACCGCCGAAGTGGAAGCGGGCTTGACTTACAAAGGTAAAGTCACCCGTTTAGCGGATTTCGGTGCGTTCGTCGCAATCGTAGGTAATAAAGAAGGCTTGGTGCATATTTCGCAAATCGCGGAAGAACGCGTTGAAAAAGTCAGCGATTATTTAGCGGTCGGTCAAGAAGTAACGGTAAAAGTCGTTGAAATCGATCGTCAAGGTCGTATTCGTTTAACGATGAAAGATCTTGCGCCGAAACGTGAAGAAACCGTTGTTGAAGACGAGATCGAACAAGCGTAATCGGACTTAACTCTCGGTACGCCGTGCGGAAAGATTCGCGCGGCGTCCGACGGTTCTATTTGATTCAATAGAAATAACAAGCAATATCGGTGCTTTAAGGCTTATCTGAGATGATCAAACGCTCACGGTTGTTAACATTCGCGTGGTGTTTACCTAATTTATTCGTTATTTTGTTTCTTGCCGGTTGTGTAAATTCAAATTCGACTTTCGTGTCGCGGAATAAAGTTGTCTTAGCGGAACAAAACCCGAATGTTCACTTTGAACAAGAAGTGATGATTGTGCGGATAAGTCAGGTTTTGCTTGTCGGACGAATGAGTAACGAAGAACGCGCAAGCCTGCATTTTGAACGCGGCGTGCTATATGACAGCCTCGGCTTATGGGCGTTGGCGCGTTATGACTTTACTCAATCGTTGGCGCTGCAGCCGAAAATGGCGGCGGTGTATAATTATTTAGGATTGTATTTATTACTCGATGAGGATTATGACGGCGCATTGGAGGCTTTCAATGCGGTGTTGGATTTGGATCCGACGTATGAATATACTTTCTTAAATCGAGGGCTGAATTTTTATTACGTCGGACGGAATAATTTAGCCGAAGAAGATTTCATTAAATTTTATCGGGCGGATAAAACAGATCCTTATCGCGTATTGTGGTTATATTTGAACGAATTGAAATATAAACCGAATGACGCTCGACAAAATTTAGCGAATCGCGCGGGCGGGTTGTCCAAGGATTACTGGGGAACCTATATCGTGCAATATTATTTAGGTGAATTGACGCTGGCGGATTTATTCCGCAAAGCACAGCAATTCGCTGATCCGGCATCGCCGCAGTATGCCGAAATTTTAACCGAAACTTATTTTTATCTGGCAAAACAAAAACTCAATGCGGGTCAAACGGAAGAAGCGGAAACGCTCTTTAAATTGGCCGTGGCGAATCAGGTGTATAACTTTGTTGAGTATCGTTTTGCAGTGCTTGAGTTAGCGAAATTAAAACGCGCTCAAGCGGAATAAAAACGGCGCGAATTTCTCGCCGTAAACTTGGTATTGTGAAACGTATCGACTTTTCAACAATGTTAAACACAAAGTAGCCGATTGAGTGTATCAATTCCGCCGTGCGCGGACTTCTTTACTCTTTCTATGACACCTATGCTTTGTCAAACCGAAAGCGCGTTGCGCTTTCCTTTTATTTGAGTATTTTTAATGACTGAAACTACAATGACTTTTAATGATTTGGGCTTGCCCGAATTTATTCTTAACGCCGTGTCCGATTTAGGATTCAGCATGCCTTCTCCGATTCAACAAACCTGTATTCCGCATTTATTGGCGGGACAAGACGTGCTTGGTATGGCACAAACCGGCAGCGGCAAAACCGCCGCGTTCTCTTTGCCGTTATTGGCACAAATCGACACGGAACAAAAACATCCGCAAATGTTGGTGATGGCGCCGACACGCGAATTGGCGATTCAAGTTGCCGATGCCTGTGAACAATTCGTGAAATATGCTAAAGGTATTCGCATTGTGACCCTTTACGGCGGACAACGTTACGACATTCAATTACGCGCGTTAAAACAAGGCGCGCAAGTGGTGGTCGGTACGCCGGGACGTATTCTTGATCATATTCGTCGCAATACCTTGGATCTGTCCGAATTGCGCTTTATCGTGTTGGACGAAGCGGACGAAATGTTACGAATGGGCTTTATCGATGACGTGGAAACCGTGATGGCGGAACTTCCCGAACAACATCAGACCGCACTTTTCTCCGCCACGATGCCGGAGCCGATTCGACGTATCACCAAACGTTTTATGAATGATCCGCAAGAGATCAAAATTCAATCCACCCAGCGTACCGCGCCGGATATTACCCAAAGTTGTTGGTATGTGCACGGATTCCGCAAAAACGAAGCCCTTCTTCGCTTTTTGGAAGTGGAAGATTTTGACGCCGCGATCATTTTCACCCGCACCAAAACCGGCACTTTAGACGTGACCGAATTATTGGAAAAACACGGTTTCCGTGCAGCTGCTTTAAACGGCGATATGACTCAGCAACTACGCGAACAAACCTTGGATCGTTTACGCAACGGCAGTTTGGATATTCTAGTGGCGACGGACGTTGCCGCGCGCGGATTGGATGTGGAACGCATTAGCTTAGTGGTCAACTACGATATTCCGTTGGATGCGGAAAGTTATGTTCACCGTATCGGTCGAACCGGACGTGCCGGACGTGCCGGGCGCGCATTGTTATTCGTCGAACCGAGAGAAAATCGCTTGCTGAAAAATATCGAACGATTAACCAAAAAACCGATCGACGAAGTCGAAGTGCCGAATCATAGCGCATTACAAGAATGTCGTCGGAAAAAATTCGTGGCGCAGATTACCAAACAATTAGAACACCACGATTTGGATCAATATCGCAGTTTATTGGAAGATTTGTTTACCGCAGATCAAGATCAAGAAGATATTGCCGCCGCAATGTTAATGTTGTTGCAAGGCAAACAAAAATTGATTTTACCGCCGGATCCGCCAATAGAAAAACGCGGACGTCGCGAGCGCGGCGAACGTCGTGATCGTCGCGAAAATCCGCGTTCGGCGGAACGTCGCGGATACGGTAATCCGCAACCGATGGATTTATATCGGATCGAAGTCGGTCGCGGCGACGGCGTGGAAGTGCGTCATATCGTCGGCGCGATTGCCAACGAAGGGGATATTAACAGCCGCTACATCGGACATATTAAATTATATGATGACTATTCCACCATCGAATTGCCGCAAGGTATGCCGAAAGAATTGTTGCAAATGTTCGATAAAACTCGCGTGATGAATAAACAAATGCGAATGTCCTTTATCGGCGAAGTGAAAGGCGGCGATTCGCGTGACGAACGCGAAGGCGGCAGACGACGCAGCGGCGAGGAAAAACGTGGTTTTTCACGTGGCGGCAGAGGTGATGACTTTGCTCGCGGCGAGCGCAGATTTAAAGAAAAAAATTACCGCACTTTTGACGATAAACCGCGCAGAGAACGCCGTGATCGCAGAAAATAGGTGATTTTATCAAGATTAAGAAAGGTGCTTCGGCGCCTTTCTTTTTGACTGAAATAAATTTTGCTTGTGGACGGAAATTATTGAATAATAAGCATAAATCCAACCTCGTTGAGGAGAACACCGTGCTTTTTAAAAAATTATTCGGGATCAATAACTTTACGTTATATAAAAGCTTTTCGACCTTGTATGATCAATACGCCACATTGGGGTTTGAAAAACAGCTCGTTTTTGCCGAAAAAGTGGAGAATAAAGATTGGAATATCGATTTGAATGCCGGCACTATTACCTTTAATAACGAGCTGAGTTATCCCGTGCAGTTATTGGGCTCCTTTTCCTTTGCGGAGAAGATGTGGGTGTGGAGCTGGGCGAATCAGGCGACGAAAATTCCAAGAAAATTATTGGAGACCGCAAAAGAATTTCGCGCTTACGGCAAGAAACGCAAAATCGGTGAATTAACCAGAGGCAGTTTGAAATTGGCGATGACGGATATACACAGTTTCGGCTTGGTGGCGCTGGGAATGTTCGGCGGGGACGGCTATTATGTAGGTAATTTCGGCGAAGGCGCCTTGTTAGTAACGATTCGCGAGCCGAAATCGCCCGCTGCGCTCTCCGAGGAAGAAGAACATTTGCGTATTCTGTCCGTTTATCCGCAATTTATCGCAATGTTCGAGATCAAAGCGCAACAAAAAGTGTTAAAAAATTATTTGAGTGCGAAAAAATACAAATTCACGGAAGAAACGGACACGCATTTGATTGCGCGTAAAAATGGCAGAGAAATCATCGGTATTTTCGACGAAAAAGGCGTGCTGTTGCAGCTAAAAGGTTAAAATTTTATTTGACGGCGACTTTGGAGCGTCTTGAGTATGCGGCGGAAAAATCGGTGATTTTTCACCGCACTTTATTATAGACTTTGTTCGATTTTTTCTTTGTAATGGCGGCGGCAAACGGAAACATAGCGGTTATTTCCGCCGATTTGAATTTGTTCGCCGTCTTTTACCACGTTACCTTCCTCGTTTAAGCGCAGAACGAAATTCGCTTTTCTGCCGCAATAACAAATGGTTTTTAATTCTTCCAGTTGATCCGCCCACGCCAATAAATAACGACTGCCTTCGAATAATTCCGCTTGAAAATCCGTGCGTAATCCGTAGCACAGCACCGGAATATTTAATTTATCCACCACATTGCTTAATTGATAAACCTGTGTTTTGGTGAGGAATTGCGCTTCGTCCACCAAAATACAATGTAATTTTTCCTGTTCTAAATGTTGTGCGATTTCGGCAAATAAATCCGTTTCTTTACCGAATAATTTCGCTTGGCGACTAATGCCGATACGTGAAGTCACTTTACCCACACCGAAACGATCATCGATCGCCGCAGTATAAACCAAGGTGTTCATTTTGCGTTCGCGATAGTTATAGTCGGATTGCAGCAAAGTCGTGGATTTGCCGGCGTTCATCGTCGAGTAATAAAAATACAATTTAGCCATTATTTACTCTTTAATATCCATTTGCAGATCATTAAGATGAAATTGCGCTAAGTTCGGTCATCGGCCAACGCGGTTTGACTTCGATTTCCAACGGCGAATGTTCGCCTTGTTTTAAACGTAAAAAGCCGGTGTAAGCAATCATAGCGCCGTTATCGGTGCAAAATTGCGGTTGCGGATAAAATACTTCGCCTTTAAGTTGGGTCATCAATTCGGCAAGTGTTCGACGTAATTGCTGATTGGCGCTGACCCCGCCCGCAATAACAAGGCGTTTAAGCCCGCTTTCTTGCAAGGCGCGGCGACATTTTATCGCCAAGGTATCCACAACCGCTTGTTGGAAGGCGTGAGCGATGTCCGCTTTGGTTTGTTCGCTTAATTCGCCTTCTTGTTCGATCGCCTGATGAATGGTATTGGCGGCAAAGGTTTTTAAGCCGGAAAAGCTGAAATCCAAGCCCGGTCTATCGGTCATCGGACGCGGAAAAGTAAAGCGGTTCGGTTGTCCTTGCTGTGCCAAACGCGAAAGCGCCGCGCCGCCGGGATAATCCAAACCGAGCAATTTGGCGGTTTTGTCGAAAGCTTCGCCCGCGGCATCATCAATGCTTTCGCCCAATACGCGGTATTGCCCGACGCCGTCCACGCGCACTAATTGCGTGTGTCCGCCGGAAACCAACAGCGCAATAAACGGAAAGTGCGGTGCGTTTTCTTCCAACATTGGTGCTAATAAATGCCCTTCCATATGATGAATACCGACTGCCGGCACATTCCACGCATAAGCCAAGGCGCGGGCGATCGTAGATCCGACCAACAAAGCACCGACCAAACCCGGCCCGCAGGTGTAAGCGATACCGTCAATATCGGCGGCGGTTAAACCGGCTTCCCGCAAGGCAGCTTGAATCAACGGCGCGGTTTTTCGAATGTGATCGCGCGATGCCAATTCCGGCACAACGCCGCCGTAGTCCGCGTGTAGCGCAATTTGAGTGTAAAGTTGATTGGCGATCAAACCGCGATCTTCATCATAAATCGCCACGCCGGTTTCGTCACAAGATGTTTCAATGCCTAAAATTCGCATTTTTTCTCTCTGGTAGAAATTAAAATTGTTGCCGATTTTACCCTGTTTGGCTACGTTTCTCCAGCCGGAAGAAGGATTTTGCGAGAAAAGATCAATCTTTCCTTTACTTTTGTTATGGATTTGGATTAAAATTGCGAGCCTTATTAGTCTGAATAAGCCGTTTATCAAAACGGTCACTAAATTTTGCAAAATATTAATCCATATTGAGGTGATGGCTTATGCCTGTAATTAAAGTACGTGAAAACGAATCCTTCGACGTTGCATTACGTCGTTTTAAACGCTCTTGTGAAAAAGCGGGTATCTTAGCAGAAGTTCGCAGCCGCGAATTCTACGAAAAACCAACGACAATTCGCAAACGTGAAAACGCAACTCGTGCAAAACGTCACGCAAAACGCGTAGCTCGTGAGAACGCACGCAATACACGTTTATACTAATTAAAATTTTTTAATTAAAAACTCGAGTTAAGCAGACCGTGAAACCGTATTGGAATCACGGTTTTGTTTTCTATAAATGGGTCTTATAATCTTACATATTTTCTCTGTTAATCATTAATAATAGGAGGGAATGGAATGGCCGGGATGATTCCGCGTTCGTTTATTGATGATATTTTGGCGCGAACCGATATTGTCGAATTGATTAATGCGAGAGTAAAACTGAAAAAAGCCGGACGGGATTATCAGGCTTGTTGCCCTTTTCACCACGAAAAAACGCCGTCTTTCACGGTGAGTCAAAAAAAACAATTTTATCATTGCTTCGGTTGCCACGCCCACGGTAACGCCATTTCATTTTTAATGGAATACGATAAATTGGAATTTGTCGAAGCGATCGAAGAATTGGCCGTGTTGCACGGGCTTGAAGTTCCGCGCGAAAAATCACCGCACTTTGACGGCAAACCGCAGACCGATTATCGTACCAAACGTAATTTATACGAATTAATGCACGATATCGCGCAATTCTATCGACAACAGTTGCCGTTGAATATTCCCGCGCAAAGTTATTTGCAGCAGCGCGGTTTATCGCCGGAAGTGATCGAACGCTTTCAAATCGGTTTTTCGCCGAATCAGTTCGGCGGATTGTTGGCACATTTCGGCAAAACTCAAGAAGATCTGAAAAAGCTGTTTGATCTCGGAATGTTGTCGCGTAACGATAACCGTGACGCTTATGATCGTTTTCGCAATCGCATTATGTTTCCGATTCGCGATCGGCGAGGTAGAACAATCGCTTTCGGCGGGCGGGTGATTAGCGATGAAAAACCGAAATATTTAAACTCGCCGGAAAGCGTGACCTACCACAAAGGGAACGAATTATACGGCTTGTTCGAAGCCTTGCAGGCGAATGAAAGTCCGGAAATGCTGTTGGTGGTGGAAGGATATATGGACGTAGTGGCGCTGGCGCAATTCGGCGTGGATTACGCTGTGGCGGCGCTCGGTACGGCGACGACACCGGAGCAAATTCAACTGGCGTTTCGTTCGACGGAACAAGTGGTGTGCTGTTATGATGCGGATCGTGCCGGACGCGCCGCTGCGTGGCGAGCGTTGGAAAATGCATTGCCTTATTTGGAGGACGGGCGCCAGCTGAAATTTATCTTTTTGCCCGACGGCGAAGATCCCGACAGTTTTATTCGTCGTTACGGAAAAGCCGGTTTTGAGGATTACCTTAATAACGCTCAATCTTTGAGCGATTTCCTCTTTTCCAATTTAAGCGCGCAGGTGGATTTTTCGTCCAAAGAAGGAAAAACCAAGTTGGCAGCATTGGTAGCACCGCTGATCAAGCAAATTCCCGGGGAAATCTTGCGCTTGTCTTTACGACAAATGTTAGCGCAAAAATTAGGCATTTTTGATCAATCGCAATTAGAAAATTTGATCCCGACCCAAACGGAGAATACGGGAAAAACCTATAAAGCGCCGACGGTGAAACGCACGCCGATGCGCATATTGATTGCATTATTGCTGCAAAATCCCGAATTGGTCGCCAATGTGCCGGATTTATCGGCGTTGCGCGTTTTAAACGAGCCGGGTTTGGATTTGTTCGAAAAATTGACCGCACTTTGTCGCGAACGAGTCGGCATTACCACCGGACAAATTTTGGAATATTGGCGAGATACGGAAACTGCTCGCCCCCTTGAAATTTTGGCAACTTGGGATCATTTAATCGATGATGAAAAAATCGAAACGACTTTCCGTGAAACCTTAAAATATTTTTATCTTCAATTAGTGGATAAAAATATCGATAGATTGATTGCCAAAGAACGCACGGAAGGGCTGACGCTGAGTGAAAAGCAGGACTTGGCGCAGTTATTACTGAAAAAGCAACAAAATAAATAGTGAATAGATCGTAACAATGATAAAATCAGTCGTATTTTATCTTCCATAATTATTAATCGAGGCGAATATCTAATATGGAGCAAAACCCACAATCTCAGTTGAAATTGTTAATTGCACAGGGCAAGGAGCAAGGCTATTTAACGTATGCCGAAGTCAATGATCATCTGCCGGAAGAACTTGTCGATGCGGATCAGATCGAAGACATTATTCAGATGATTAATGATATGGGTATTCAGGTTCTGGAAACGGCGCCCGATGCCGATGATTTAATGCTGAACGAAAACATCGCCGATGAAGATGCCGTTGAAGAAGCGACGCAAGTATTATCCAGCGTGGAAGCAGAGCTAGGACGTACGACGGATCCGGTGCGGATGTATATGCGTGAAATGGGGAGCGTAGAGTTATTGACCCGTGAAGGCGAGATCGACATCGCAAAACGTATCGAAGAAGGCATTAACGAAGTACAAAGTGCGGTGGCGGCATATCCGGAATCCATTACTTATTTGCTTGAGCAATATGCACTGGTCGAAGAAGGCGGTATGCGTTTGGCGGATTTGATTACCGGCTTTGTCGATCCGAATGCCGTGGAGGAAGCGGATATTCCGGAAATTGACGCCTCTTTGTCGGATGAGGATGAAGAAAGCACCGAAGTCAGCGATGCCGAATTGGATGAAGAAGACGAAGAAGAAAGCGAAGAAGAAAGCGGCGGCGATGACAGCGATTCCGATAATACTATCGATCCCGAAGTCGCGCGCGAAAAATTCGCCGAATTGAAATTACAGCATCAAAAAACCTTGGACGCGATCTTAAAACACGGTCGTAGCAAAAAACAAGCGAAAGACCAAATCCAACTGTTAGCGGATATTTTCACCCAATTCCGTTTGGTACCGAAACAATTCGATACTTTGGTTATCTCAATGCGTGAAATGATGAAACGCGTGCGTCAACAAGAACGCCATATCCAAAAAATGGTAGTGGATAACGCCAAAATGCCGAAAGCGGCGTTCCAAAAAGATTTTATCGGTCACGAAACTACGGATGTTTGGTTGGTTAAAGCCTTAACTTCCGGCAAAGCGTGGGCGGATAAATTGACCCAATACGAAGCACCGATTCGTCAATCTATCGAAAATTTAATTCAAATCGAGCAAGATACCGGTTTATCTGTGCAACAAATTCGTGATATTTGCGAACGCGTGTCGCAAGGCGAATTGAAAGCGCGTCGCGCGAAGAAAGAAATGGTCGAAGCAAACTTGCGTTTGGTGATCTCCATTGCGAAAAAATATACTAACCGCGGCTTACAATTCTTAGATCTGATTCAAGAAGGTAATATCGGCTTAATGAAAGCGGTGGATAAATTCGAATATCGTCGCGGCTATAAGTTCTCGACTTATGCGACGTGGTGGATTCGCCAAGCTATTACGCGCTCCATCGCCGACCAAGCGCGTACCATTCGTATTCCGGTGCATATGATTGAAACGATTAACAAACTGAATCGTATTTCACGTCAAATGCTGCAAGAAATGGGACGCGAAGCTTCGCCGGAAGAATTGGCGGAAAGAATGGGTATGCCGGAAGACAAAATCCGTAAAGTGCTTAAAATCGCCAAAGAACCGATCTCAATGGAAACACCGATCGGTGATGACGATGATTCGCATTTAGGCGATTTTATCGAAGACAGCACCTTGGAACTTCCGTTAGATTCGGCAACGGCGCAAAGCTTAAAAGCAGCGACGCACGAAGTGCTCGAAGGCTTAACGCCGCGCGAAGCGAAAGTATTGCGGATGCGTTTCGGTATCGATATGAACACGGATCACACCTTGGAAGAAGTGGGCAAACAATTTGATGTAACGCGCGAACGTATTCGTCAAATCGAAGCCAAAGCGCTGCGCAAATTACGCCACCCAAGCCGTTCCGAAACTCTAAGAAGTTTCTTGGACGAATAAGCCGTATTAACCGAATAAATAAGCCTGATAAGAAATCGGGCTTATTTGTTCAAAATTTATTCGGACGGGCTCCTTATCCTAGACTTTAAGCCTGTATTTCACTATAATTCCGCAATCTTACCGCCCCCATAGCTCAGTCGGTCAGAGCAGTCGACTCATAATCGATTGGTCACAGGTTCAAGTCCTGTTGGGGGCACCATATAGCTAAACAAAGCCTTTCGTAACTAAACTGAAGGCTTTGTTTTTATCAGTAAAATCAATGAGTTCTATTCTTTTTCTTAACGTAGCTTAACGCGATATAGCGGCGCTAATCGTATTTTTTTGTAACCAATGATGTAACTACAAACAAAGGCTTGTTATTATTTAGCTTTTGTGGTTACGTAAATTTTTAGATGCCGAAATCAAAAAACTAAGCCACAAGGAAAAAATGTATTCCTTACTGGCAGCAATGGGCTAAGATCAGGTGAATGATTTTTTAGGTGATATCATAAAGCGATGTGTGGAATTATAGTTAAATAGTTAATGTTAGGTGTTATCAGTAAATTAAACATTTTATTGATTTTTTATATCGTACCATATACACTAAATCTATAAATACAACTTTAGTAATTATGTAAAAGGTTTAACTCATATCTAAAACAGTATGAGTTTTGTTGACTATAGGTATAGGAAACGGAGGTGCACTATGACATCAGTAGCATTAAGCCTTACATCAGAAAACCGCCTCTACCGAGTGTTAAAAGAAAATAAAGATAATTATACGATCGATTCAAAAGGTCAGGTGAATCTAAAACCCGAATACGCCAATGAAAAATTTAAGTCGGTATTGATTAAGTTAAAGGATGTAAAAGTTCAAGCTAAATAAATATGGAATCTTTAAGTATCTTAGTGATTGCAATTACAGGTTTTTTGTATGTGAATTTAAGCTTAACTACTCGATATAAATTTAAGCGCTCCGAAGATTGGAGCGCTTATTTATATGTAGCAGGTTGGGGTGTCTGTTTTTTCTTCGTCGCTTGGTGCATTATTTCATTATTGAGTAGTTTGGGGTGGCTTAGAGAGATCTATAATTTGTTATCTATGAAAATAAACGTTGATAGGATTGTAATGACTTCTAATAACTTAGAAGAAAAAAAGAACCTATTAAAGCTCGTAGCTATATGCGTTTTAAGTATAATACTGGCATTTCTTGTTGGTATTGGTAACAGAGTATATTATAAACTCTATGCTGATGGAAAATTAAAATCTTTATCTAAGCTTATTAGTAATAATCCATTTGAATCACTTGTTTTAGAATCCCATATTAGATCCTTTCCTGTGTTGGTAACATTGTCCTCTAATAAAGTTTATGTAGGGATTGTCCCTTCGGCTCCTCTACTTGAAGATGGGCGATATAGAATATATTTCTTTATTACCATTATTGAGTGGGTATAGAGAATCCGGTACTTTAGGTGTTATCTTTACGACAAACTACTATAATCACTACAATGAGTTCTTATTTGATAGTGCAGAATCGTTAAGTTTAGATGACTTTAATATAACCTTTCCTATTTCTGAAATATTAAGTATTTCTTTATTTGATATGGAAACTTACAACAAGTTTCAAAGTAAAATCAGCTCATATTCTATTAAACGTTATTTTAGTAAAACTAAAAAATAACTAGAACGATACTCGAAAATAAAAATTACGCCTTAATAAATATTGATCGTTGGATAAATGGAAACATTGTTTTTTGATATCAAAGACGTTTATCGGCACAAAACATTATAAAACGTATATAGATAAGAAAAAGTGCGGTCAAAAAAAGCACCCTAATCGGCATATTGCCTTTCGGGTGCTTTTTTCAAATCAAGGATTATTTTTGCGGAACGGTTAAATTCGGTTCGGCCGGTTTTTCAACATCGGCAAAGCGTTTGCCTTGGTTGGCTTGAATTAAACTTTCCGTTTGGTTCGCCAAATGAGTTAAATTCATTTTTTCATAAGCTTCTTTCATTAACGGCAAGGCGTCTAATGTGGCTTGCGTATCCGAATATTGTTGCAACATTCCGACTACACGGTTCGCCACGGCAACGTGCGCGTCGCGTTTCGCGTAGAATTTTGCGATAGATAATTCGTGGCGCGCCAAACTTGCTTTGATGTATGCCATACGCGCAAGAGCGTCTTGTGCATACGCGCTGTTAGGGAAATGTTGCACCAAGGTTTGGAAGTTGGCAAACGCCGCTTTGATTGAGGTGCTTTCGCGGGTGGCGCGATCCACACCGAAGAAATCTTGGAAGAAGTTTTCACCTAAGGCAAAGTTGGTCAAACCGGTCATATAAAGCACATAATCCAAGTTTTGACTGTTCGGAAATTGCTGAATGAAACGATCCGCCGTGACTAAGGTTTTAGTGTAATCTTGCGATTTATAATAGGCGTAAATCAAATTCAACTGTGTTTGTTCGCTGTAGCTCGTGCCCGGAAAACGGTTTTTAACGGCTTCCAAATAACGAATCGCTTGAGAATAATCCCCGTCTTGCAAATAAGTTTGGCTTTTACCGTAGAGTTCCTGTTCGGTACCGTCCTCGACTTCTTTACCTGAACTTGAACAGCCGGCGACCGCCAATGCGGTGAATGCGATGAGCGTCAATGATTTAAATTTACGCATTGATGAATCCTTTTTTACGAGCAATGATAAATGAGTTACAATAATCCGATATTGTATAGAACATTGCTAAATAAGCAAACTATTAACGGATTTTTTTATTTATGGCACAAATCACTTTGTCGGCTGAAGTTCAGCCGGAACAAATGGGACAACGTTTAGACCAAACTTTAGCGGAAATGTTCCCTGATTATTCGCGTTCTCGATTAAAAACGTGGATTGAAGAAGGCTTGGTCTTAGTCAACGGCGAAAAAATTACCGTACCGCGCACGAAAGTGTACGGCGGCGAATCGGTGGAAATTAGCGTTGAAGTGGAGGATGAAAACCGTTTTGCGCCGGAAAATATTCCGTTAAATATTGTTTATGAAGACGAACATATTTTGGTGATCAATAAGCCGAAAGATTTTGTCGTGCATCCGGGCGCGGGTAATCCGAGCGGCACGGTGTTAAATGCCTTGCTTTATCATTATCCGCAGATCGCCGAAGTGCCGCGTGCCGGCATCGTTCATCGTTTGGATAAAGATACCACGGGTTTAATGGTGGTGGCGAAAACCATACCGGCACAAACCAAATTGGTGCGCGATTTGCAGAAGCGAAAAATTACCCGTGAATACGAAGCCGTCGCTTACGGCATTATGACCCAAGGCGGTACGGTGGATCAGCCGATGGCGCGTCACCCGACCAAGCGCACGCATATGGCGGTACATCCTTTGGGCAAACCGGCGGTGACTCATTATCGAATTATGGAACGTTTTCGTAATTACACCCGTTTGCGTTTACGTCTTGAAACGGGACGAACTCACCAAATTCGCGTGCATATGGCGCATATCGCGCATCCGTTGCTGGGCGATCAAACTTACGGCGGTCGTCCGCGTCCGCCGAAAAATGCCGGCGAAGCCTTTACTACGGTGCTGCGCGAATTTAAACGCCAAGCGTTGCATGCCGTAATGTTACGTTTGGAACATCCGATTACCGGCGAATTAATGGAATGGTACGCGCCGTTGCCGGAGGATTTCGTCCGATTAATCGAAGCGTTAAAAGCGGATTATCTTGAACATAAAGACGAATTGGATTATTAAAATGGATTCAATCAAACCGAATTGGAACGTCGCCGCGCAGGTGCACGCTTTCACCACCACGCGCCGCGGCGGTGTGAGTGTCGCTCCTTACGACAGTTTTAATTTAGGCGATCACGTCGGCGATGAAAAAAGTGCGGTGAAAATTAACCGTACTTTATTGGTCGAACGTTTCGGCTTGCCGCAATTTCCGCTATTTTTAACCCAAACCCACAGCACGAAAGTAATTCGTTTGCCTTATGCGGGCGACAATGTGGAAGCCGACGCAGTTTATACCAATCAGCCGAATCAAGTGTGTTTAGTGATGACCGCCGATTGTCTGCCCGTGCTTTTGAGTAATGCTCAAGGCAATGAAGTCGCGGCGGCACACGCCGGTTGGCGCGGTTTGTGCGACGGCATTTTGGAACAAACGGTGCAGTGTTTTCACTCGCCGCGTGAGGAAATTGTCGCGTGGTTAGGACCGGCGATCGGGCCGACTTGCTTTCAAGTAGGGCGCGAAGTGGTCGATCAATTTATGGCGCAAGATCCGCAAGCGGAAACGGCATTTGTGGCGGATCCGGATTGTGCGGGAAAATATTTGGGTAATTTATATCAACTTGCCACGCAACGCTTGAATCGTCTCGGCATTCGTCATATTTACGGCGGTGAACATTGTACTTATTCGGAAAAGGAACGTTTTTTTTCTTTCCGGCGGGAAAGCAAAACCGGCAGAATGGCATCGTTAATTTGGTTTGAAGAATAGCGGGTTATTTTTTCTTTAATTTATTCCACACTTTATCTTCTTGCCCGCGCCATAAACGTTGAATATTATCGTGATGTCGATAAACCAACAAACAACAAACCAAGGCGACCGGAAAGGTAAATTCCGGTTTGAACCACCACACATAAAACGGCACGGCTAAGGCGGTAATCACCGCGCTTAACGAAGAATAACCGCTAATCAGAAAAACCAACAGCCAAGTGCCGATCATCGAACCCGCAACACCCCACGCAATCGGCGCAATCGCACCGAAGGCGGTGGCGACGCCTTTGCCGCCTTTGAATTGAAAGAAAATCGGGAAAATATGTCCCAAGCAAGCGCCGAGCGCTACCATTCCCAATTCGAACTGGGTTAAACCTAAATAATAGCCCGCCCAAACCGGCAACATTCCTTTTAAAATATCGAACAATAATACCGCCAATGCCGCCCAACGCCCGCCGATACGCAATACATTGGTTGCGCCCGGATTGTGCGAACCGTTTTCGCGCGGATCCGGCAAGCCGAGCAATCGACACAATAAAATGGCGCTCGAAATCGAACCCAATAAATAGGCGAATAGCAGATAAAAAAGGGCGAAAAGGCTCATTTGCGGACACCTGAATGTATAAAAAGAAAAAATCGTTCGTCTATTGTACATAAAGTTGATAGCATACGCCTAATAGTATTTTACTGATCAGAGGTATAAAGTGACGGATCGCATTTTTATTGAAGAATTGGTCGTATTCGCGCAAATCGGCGTTTACGATTGGGAACAACAGATCAAACAAAAATTGGTTTTCGATATCGAAATGGCGTGGGACGCTCGTAGAGCGGCGAAAACGGACGATGTTGCATATTGCTTGAATTATGCCGAAGTCAGCGAATTTATTCTTGACTATGTGCAATCCAAACCTTTTCTATTAATCGAACGCGTGGCTTACGAAGTCGCCGAGCAATTACGCGCGCGTTTCGGTATTCCTTGGTTGCGTTTGAAATTGAGTAAACCGAAAGCCGTTGCGCAGGCGCGTAATGTCGGCATTATCATCGAACAAGGCGAATGTTGATGCAAAAGTTAGGTTACGGCTATTTTTGTTTGATTATCGCCACGCTGTTTTGGGGCGGAAATTATATGTTCGGCAAAATGCTCAGTCGAGAAATCGCGCCGATAATTCTCAATTATGCGCGTTGGTTTCCCGCTGCGTTGATTTTATTGCTGCTGTTCGGCAAACGGTTGCCGCAATTTTCTGCGTTGATCGGCAAAAATCTGCCGATTTTAACCGCACTTGCCTTGCTCGGCGTGGTGATTTTCCCTGTGTTTTTATATCAAGGTTTGCAAACTACCACGGCACTGAACGCCAGTATTTATTTGGCGGTAGTGCCGATTGTGGTGCTGTTTTTAAATCGTTTGGTGTTCGGCGATCCGATTCGTCCGCAGGTGCTTATCGGCGCATTGATCAGTTTTATCGGCGTATTGTGGCTGTTAAGTCACGGTGAACCGAGCCGCTTGCTGGCGTTTAATGTGAATACGGGAGATTTATGGGCGATCGGCTCGGCGATCAGTTGGGCGATTTATTGTTGTATCATTCGTTTCCGTCCCGCCGCATTGCCGAATGCCGTAATGCTGACTTCGCAAGTGGTCATCGCAATGCTGCTGTTTACGCCGGTGTTTGCGTGGCAATATCTGCAAATTGACGGCGCGGTGTTTTCTGCCTTTACCGCGAATCAGTGGTGGATTATTCTGTATTTGATCATCGGGCCGTCGATTTTGTCCTACGGATTTTGGAACTACGGAATGTCCATTGTCGGCGGAACCAAAGGCGCCGCCTTTACTAACGCCACGCCGTTGTTCGCCGCCGTGTTGGGTATTTTAATTCTGCAAGAACCGCTTTATGTTTATCACATTATCAGCGCGTTATTGATTATTTTCGGCTTGGTGCTGTGTAATCGCAAGTAATTCCTCAAGTCGGCGGATTTCCACGGTCGGCAAAATTCGACATTCGCGAAATGCGTTGAGATCTTTGCCGGATTCATTCAGCCAAACGGCTTGGCACCCCGCTTGAATTGCGCCTTGCACATCGGTGATCAAACTGTCGCCGATATGCAAAACGGCGTGCGGATCACAACGGAAATGTTCGGCGGTCAAATGAAATAATTCGCGATGCGGTTTAGCGCGTCCTTGTTCGCCGCCGCGCAGGACGAAATCGAATTGGTTCAAGCCTAAGCGCAGCGGATCGACATTGCCGTTGGTAATCACGGCTAATTTGTAACGTGATTTCAACCGGTTGAGTAAGTCAACACTGAATTGCGGCAAAGTGATTTTATGTCGCCAATGCAAAAAATGCCGAATGGTTTGCGTACAAATTCCTTCGATTTCCACCGCACTTTTGCGGTGTGTTTGCAATAATGCCCGAATGGTCATTATTCGCCATTGAGTGACGTCCTCGCATTGTTGCGGATGCTCGCGCTCGATGCGTTGTTTCCACGCAAACCAATATGCCACGTCGATTTGTGCAATGCCGCTTAAATCGCGAAGCCGCTCGATACATTGCTGTTCGGCGAGGCGAATCACCTCCGTGTTATCATACAACGTGTCGTCCAAATCGAAACTGATCACCTGAAAAGGCTGTAAAGTGCGGTAGAATTTCATTCGATTCCCTATTTTTTGCGTTTGGCGCGCGGGTGCGCGGAATTATACACTTGGGCTAAATGTTGAAAATCCAAGTGAGTATAAATTTGCGTGGTGGAAAGATTGCTGTGTCCCAGCAATTCTTGCACGGCGCGTAGATCCGAGCTGTTTTCCAACATATGCGTGGCGAAAGAGTGACGCAATTTATGCGGATTCAAATGGGCGTTCAAACCTTGGCGCACGCCCCAAGTTTCCAAGCGTTTTTGAATGGCGCGGTGAGTCAGGCGATTGCCGAGTTGACTGACGAATAAGGCGTCGTCTTTCGGGTTAAATAATGACCGCACTTTTAGCCATTGCTGAATGGCGTGCGAGGCGTAACGCCCGAAAGGGAGAATACGCTCTTTGTTTCCTTTCCCGATTACGCGCACTTCGCGCGCACGCGTGTTAATGCTGTTCAAATTTAAGCCTTGCAGCTCCGACAAACGCAAGCCGGAGCTGTACATTAATTCCATAATAGCGCGATCCCGAATATCGATCGGTTCTTTGCTGTCGTTGGCGAGCAGTTGTTGTACCTGTTCTGTATCGATATTTTTCGGCAAATGTTTGCCTTGTTTCGGCGCGGAAACGCCGACGGCGGGATTCACTTGCAGCTCGCCTTGTTGCACCAAATAGGTCAAAAAACGACGCAAGGCGGAAAGACGCAGGGCGAGGCTTTTGGCGTGCAAACCGTCATTTTTACTTTGCGCCAACACAAAACGCACCACGCTCGGCGTGACCTGTCGCCATTCGGTAATGTCATTTTTTTGCAGAATTTCGATGATCTTGTCTAATTGACGGCGATAATTGTTTAGCGTGTGCGGGCTGACTTGGCGCTCGATGCGCAGATAATTTTCGTATTTTTGTAGCCAACTTTGCATTACAAGTTCTCCGTATAATTGGCGAGCCAGCGCGTTAAATGCAGTTCGACGATATTGACCAAATGTTGCAAAAACATTGTGTCCTGACCGTTGTGAAAATGCCGTCCGTCGCGCGCGGAAAAGAGCAAAAGTGCGGTGGATTTTCCGCCGGTTTTTGCGCCGAGCAAACAACAAGCGACGGAGCCGATAGGATATTCTTCCGGCAGAAATAATAAGGCTTTTTCTCTGCCCGTGAGTTGACCCAAATAAAATCGACGCAAGCCGAAGCGTTCTAAGCGGATTAATTCGAAAGCTTTGCGATCAAGCCAATAAGAGGGCGCAAGGCTCGGATGTTTTTGCCACGCATCGTTGAATAATAAAATTTTCGCTTGTTGCAATTCCCAGCGTTTCGCCCATTGATTAAGCGCTTCGATACCTTGCGCCAAATTCGTGCAAGTCGAAAGTTGTTGTTGAAGCGGCATTAAGGCAAGAAAAATCGCCTGATCTTGTTGCGCCAAACGGGCAAAAATGCTGAGTTCCGCTTCCAGTTCTTTAATTCGATTGCGTTGGCGTTCGAGCTGCATTTCCACCAAAGATAACGTGCCTTTGTGCGGATGAACGAGGGTAAGGCGATCTAATAATTCCAAATGCGCGGCGAAAAAATTCGGGTGTCGGGTTAGATAATCCGCAATCTGCCGTTCCGTTAGTTCGTCCGTAGAGAGGTTTTCCGCCATTGCATAATCCTTGTTTCAATCAGTGCGCGTCCTGTTAATGAAAGAAGTTGTTCCGCGCGCAAGCGGAACAACGAATCGCTTAAACAAAAGTGCGGTGAATTTTGACGACGATTTATAATTTGATACTGCCGTCGTAAACGTGGGTGGCGTCGCCGGTCATAAATAACGGTTGCCCTTCGCCCGCCCATTCGATCCACAAACTGCCGCCGGGTAAATCAACTTGCACGTTGCTATCCAACACGCCTTGCATAATGCCCACTGCCACGGCGGCACAAGCACCGCTGCCGCAAGCTTGGGTTTCGCCCGCGCCACGTTCGTAAACGCGTAGTTTAATGTGGTTGCGGTTTAGCACTTGCATAAAGCCGACGTTGACGCGTTCCGGAAAACGTTCGTGATTTTCGAGCAGCGGGCCGAGTTGTTCGACGTTTGCCGTGCGAATATCTTCCACTTGCAGCACGCAATGCGGATTGCCCATTGACACCGCGCCGCACAGCACGGTTTGAATTTCCGTGCGCAGAATATAATTTTTCTCGAATTTGTTCGCGTTGAACGGAATTTTCGCCGGCTCCCAAATCGGCTCGCCCATATTGACGCGAATCATTCCGTCTTCTTTTACGCTCAGGAGCATTTTGCCTTTCGCCGTGCTGACAGCGATGTCTTTTTTATCGGTCAAGCCTTTTAAGGTGACGAAACGGGCGAAACAGCGCGCACCGTTGCCGCATTGCGCCACTTCGCTGCCGTCGGCGTTGAAAATGCGGTAATGAAAATCCAAGTCCGGATCATAAGGCGGTTCAACCACAAGAAGTTGATCAAAACCGATGCCGCGGTGGCGGTCGGCAAGTTTTTTGATGGTCTCGGTAGGGAAATAAACGTTTTGCGTCACGGCATCCACCACCACAAAATCGTTACCTAAACCGTGCATTTTGGAAAACTGCATTTTTCCGTCCTTCGTTATTCGTTAAGATGTTCTCATTATAATCAGCAAGCGAAAGGGAGTAAATAAAGATTCGCTTTTTTGCAAAGTTTATCCTATTGAACTTTTAAAATTAATAGATTTTATTTAAAAATATTTTGCGTTTTTACTTGAAATCTGCGCATAAGCCATTACTTAGTTGACAACAACGGCGAATAAATTTTGCACGATTGAAAGGAGAGACAGAATGAATATTGAAAAATTTACCACGAAATTTCAGCAGGCATTGGCGGAAGCGCAATCCCTTGCGTTGGGAAAAGATAACCAATTTATCGAACCGGTGCATTTAATGACCGCACTTTTAAATCAACAAGACGGTTCCATTGCACCGATTTTAACCGCGAGCGGCGCGAATCTTGCGCTGTTACGCAACGAATTAAACGCCGAATTAAATCGCTTGCCGCAAGTGTCGGGCAACGGCGGTGATGTGCAAATTTCCCGCGCTTTGGTGAATCTATTGAATTTATGCGACAAATTGGCGCAGCACAAACAGGATAAATTTATTTCTTCCGAATTGTTTTTATTGGCGGTAATGGAAGAAAAAAGCGGATTAAGCGACATTTTGCGTAAGTGCGGTGTAAAAAAAGACAGTTTACAACAAGCGATTGAACAAGTACGCGGAGGGCAGCAAGTGAACGATCAAAACGCAGAAGAAAATCGTCAGGCATTGGATAAATATACCATTGATTTAACCGCCAGAGCGGAAAGCGGCAAATTGGATCCGGTGATCGGACGCGATGAAGAAATTCGCCGTGCGATCCAAGTATTACAACGCAGAACGAAAAATAATCCGGTGTTAATCGGTGAGCCGGGGGTCGGTAAAACCGCGATCGTGGAAGGCTTGGCGCAACGTATCGTCAACGGCGAAGTGCCGGAAGGTTTGAAAAACAAACGTGTGCTTTCTCTTGATATGGGCGCGTTAATCGCCGGCGCGAAATATCGCGGCGAATTCGAAGAACGGCTTAAAGCGGTGTTAAACGAGCTCGCTAAAGAAGAAGGGCGCATTATTTTATTTATCGATGAAATTCATACGATGGTCGGCGCTGGTAAAACCGACGGCGCAATGGATGCGGGCAATTTGCTGAAACCTTCGTTGGCGCGCGGCGAGTTGCACTGCGTCGGGGCGACCACATTGGATGAATACCGTCAATATATTGAAAAAGACGCCGCACTTGAGCGTCGATTCCAAAAAGTGTTCGTGGATGAACCGACGGTGGAGGATACCATTGCGATTCTGCGCGGCTTAAAAGAACGTTATGAAATTCATCACCACGTTCAAATTACCGACCCTGCGATTGTGGCGGCGGCAACGCTTTCGCATCGTTATATTTCCGATCGTCAGTTGCCGGACAAAGCCATTGATTTAATCGACGAGGCGGCAAGTTCGATTCGTATGGAAATCGATTCGAAACCGGAACCGCTGGATCGCTTGGAACGCCGAATCATCCAATTAAAATTGGAACAACAAGCGTTACAAAAAGAAGACGATGACGCCAGCCGTAAACGCTTAGAAATGCTTGAACGCGAATTGGCGGAAAAAGAACGGGAATATGCCGAACTGGAAGAAGTGTGGAAAAGCGAAAAAGCCGCGTTGTCCGGTACGCAGCATATTAAAGCCGAGTTAGAAAACGCCAAAACGCAAATGGAACAAGCGCGTCGGGCGGGCGATTTAAGCAAAATGTCCGAATTGCAATACGGTCGGATTCCTGAGTTGGAAAAACAATTAGCTCACGCGGAAAGTGCGGAAGGCAAAGAAATGACCTTGTTGCGCTATCGTGTGACCGATGAAGAAATCGCCGAAGTATTATCGCGCGCCACCGGTATTCCGGTTTCGCGGATGATGGAAGGCGAGAAAGAAAAATTATTGCGAATGGAAGAGGCATTGCATAAACGGGTCGTCGGGCAAGATGAAGCGGTGGTGGCGGTTGCCAATGCTATTCGTCGTAGTCGCGCCGGTTTGGCGGATCCGAATCGTCCGATCGGTTCCTTCTTGTTCTTAGGTCCGACTGGTGTGGGTAAAACCGAATTGTGCAAAACTTTGGCGAACTTTATGTTCGATGACGAAAATGCAATGGTGCGCATCGATATGTCCGAGTTTATGGAAAAACACAGCGTATCTCGTTTAGTCGGTGCGCCTCCGGGCTATGTGGGCTATGAAGAGGGCGGCTATTTGACCGAGGCGGTGCGTCGTCGTCCGTATTCCGTGATTTTGTTGGACGAAGTGGAAAAAGCCCATCACGATGTGTTTAACATTTTGTTGCAAGTGTTGGACGACGGACGTTTGACCGACGGACAAGGTCGCACGGTGGATTTCCGTAATACGGTGGTGATTATGACTTCCAACCTCGGTTCCGATTTAATTCAAGAAAATCGCGATCTGGGTTATGAGGGTATGAAAGAGGTGGTGATGTCGGTAGTCGGTCAACATTTCCGTCCGGAATTTATTAACCGTATTGACGAAACCGTGGTGTTCCACCCGCTTGGCAAGGAAAACATTCGCGCCATTGCGACCATTCAGTTGCAACGTTTGGTGAAACGAATGGAAGCGCACGGTTATCAATTACATTTTACCGATGCGGCGTTGGATTTTATCGGCGAAGTGGGTTACGACCCGATTTACGGCGCAAGACCGTTGAAACGCGCGATCCAACAAGAGATCGAAAATCCGCTCGCACAACAAATTTTGTCCGGTGCGTTATTGCCGGGTAAAACGGTGAATGTGGATTATGTTGAGGGTAAGATTACCGCACAACAATAAACCTGAGAAAAAATTACCGCACTTTGGAGGCATTATTGTCCAAAGTGCGGTGGAATTTCGGCAAGAAAAATAAAGGCTTAATCCTTCCTTGGAGTTAAGCCTTTTGCTTTTAAGGTGTCTGTAAAGACGTTGTTGAATCTTACTGCATAACCGCACGAATATCCGCTAAGTAAATCGCCGGTTTGCCTTCGAAATCACTGCCGAATAACACGGCGGAATCATCCGGCGTGAAAGACGGATGCGGGTGCGTAATTTGTCGATCGCCGTCCAACACTTTCCAAGAAGAACTGTGCTTCGCCAGTTTGATTATCTGCTGTTTTTCAATGTTAAATAAATACAGGAACGGATCGTTTTCAATGCTGTAGCTTGAACTGTCGTCCACATCCACTGGCGAATCGCAACCGTCGCCGATTAGCAAATTGCCGTTAAAGTTACTCATCAAATGCGAGCACGGCGGCATTGTAATCAAACGCGTATTTTCTAAAGTAGCCGGATCGACGCTATAAATAACCCGTTCCGTTTGTCCTTTAAAATAAGACACATAGATCATTTTCGAACCGTCCGGCACCCAGAACTCGTGCGTGCAAGATTCACCCGGTTGGTGCGTTTTTGCTTTGCGCACGTTTGTGCCGTCTTGGTTGATAAACCACATCCGAGCATCTACTAAATCGTGCGGACCTTCGTGACAGAAACCGACAGTGCTATCATCGAACGGGCGGAAAGTCGGATGACCGAGCCACGCGTTTTCTTGATGAATCACTTCCACATCGCCGGTTAAAATATTTACTTTAATCAAACGGCAAGTCGGGTTGGTGTGATAAAACGCTTTAAATTTTTCCCAATCCGTTAACGGCTGCCAGCAGGATTTAAGAATTTCGATTCCCACTAACTGCGTGCAATCGGAATTGGCGACCCAAGTGCCGTAGCCTTTCCAATCTTTATCGACTGTGTAGATCAAGGTTTCTTCAAGGGTTTCTAAATCGACTTTATATAAATTCGCTTCGTTTTTTACATAGAAGAAGGATTTATCGTCGTGCGAAATAAAGCCGCCGAAGGTATTATCGCCTTTCCCTTCCGTTAATTGCGTGGCGATTTGTGTGGCGAAATCCAGCAAATAATAATTGCGATTACCGTCGAAATCGCCGGCAAATAATAATTTATCGCCGTTTTGAGTAAAACATTTTTGATAAAAATAGTTACGGTGACAAGTGACGTCTTTCGGCGTTAAGCGCGTGACTTTAACTTGCGTATCCGTATCAATAAAAGATTCGAATTGAAATTGAATTTTCTTTCCTTTAGCCATAAACATCCTCCGACTTTATTAAGAAAAGGCAATAAATGAGGTTTCCCCCATTTATTGCAAGAATTAAACTGTTATTTTATTTCCGCACTGCGTTTTAATCCGTAGCCGACGGCGAATATTGCCAAGGCGCAACCGGCGAACAGCGCACGGCCCCATAGCGGATTCGGAATTAATACCATTAAGCATAAACCTGCCGCCATAATCATCACTAAGGTGCTGAGTTTTTTGCGTTGTACGCGGTCGATTTCGTCTTGACCTTCTTGCGCTACGCATTCGGTATCAACATCATTGAAGAAGGCAATACGTCTTTCTTTATTATCGTCTTTTTCTTCTTTATAGAACAAGGTGGTTAAGCAGAAGAAACCGGCAGTGAAGAATAAGTGCGCCGCAATGGTGATAATCACTTTTAATTCGGAGATTTCGCGTTTGGTTAATTCTTCCACGCCGAACCAGCTTGCAACATATTGCGGCGTAAAGAAGTCAACGACGGACCAAGACACGAACATACCGAATACCACAGTCGCCCAAGGTGCCCATTTAGGTGTTTTACGGATGATCATACCGAAGAATAACGGCACTAAAATCGGTGATTGTAATAATGTCGCCACTTGCATCATTAGATCGAATAAGCTTAAGTGTTTTAATGAGTTGAAGAATTGCGCCATTAAAATCACTAAGAGACCGTTGACGATACAAACGATTTGACCGACGCGAAGTAATTCTTTATCGTCTGCTTTGTTTTTGCGCACGATCGGTGCATAGAAACTACGCACGAATACGCCTGAGTTACGGTTTAACGCGGAGTCCATAGAAGACATTGTCGCTGCGAATAAACCTGCCATTAATAAGCCGACAGTACCGATAGGCATTACGTTACGTGCGAAGACCAGATAAACCGCATCGGAGGCTTTTTTACCTAATTCCGGATAAGCCTGTGCCGCATCAGGATAAATAATCGCGGTTGCCCAAGGCGGAATAAACCAAATGATTGTACCAGCAAGCATTAATACCAAAGCGAAGATAGCGGCTTTGCTAGCATTGTTAGAATCTTTCGCATTCAAGAAACGGTAAGATTCTTGCATATTGTTGATACTTTGTAATTGTTTCACCACAAAGAACAAGAAAGTGCAGACTAAAATCAGCGAATAATTCATATCCGGACCGGAAATAAAGCCGCCCGGGAATTTTTCAATGATTTCGCCCGGCCCGCCGACAACCACTAAACCGACGATCGCACAAGCAACGGAAATCACCGCCACAACCAACATTTGCACGAAATCCGACGCTACCACGCCCCACGCGCCGCTTAATAAGGACACGAGCAACACGGAAATACCGGTGACGTAGATAGTCATTGTGATGTCCGCATCAAACACTGCGGAAGCGAATACGGATAAACCGTTTAGCCACACGCCCGCGTTGATGACGCTAAGCGGGATAATCACCCAAGTAAAGAATTGTTCGTTACCACCGCCGAAACGACGACCGACCGCTTCTGTCGGTGTATCGACGCGCATTTGTCTAAAACGTTTGGCAAAATAGAAATAGGCAAACACATACGCCACCATATTACCGACGAATACTGCGATCACGGAAAATCCGTCAGTAAAGGCTTTACCCGCCGCACCGGTAAAAGTCCACGCGGAGAATTGGGTCATAAAGGCGGTACCGCCCACCATCCACCAAAGCATTTTACCACCCCCGCGGAAATAGTCGCTGGTGCTGTTACTCGCCATTTTTTTAAATACAAGACTGATAGCGACGATTAAGCAAAAATAGCCGGCTATCACAAGATAATCGATATACATAAGAAATACCTCCGTTAATGTTTTATTTCGGCGCTAAATTTACCACAGCTAAAATGAAAAAAATGTGATCTTAGTCTATTATTTGAAACATTGTTTTAATTTTTAAGATTTACAATTTTATTATTTTATGTTTCGCGTTTTGATTTGTCTGTTTTATAAGCGTAACTCACTGTTTTTCTGAGTAAATAAACTCAAAAAAAGTGCGGTGATAAAAACACAAAAAATAAAAAAGACCGCCATTGATTGCGACAATGACGGTCTTTGCGTAGAGGAAATCGATTCGATGATTATTGATTTTCACGCAATAGCGCTTGAATTTGTTTTACCTGTTCTAAGACGGTTTGTCCATCGGCATCTTGCACGTCGCTCAGCGCCTGCAATTTTTTGAGGATTTCCGTTTGCGCAGGCGTCATTTCCGTGCTGTCAAGGAAAGCATTGTTTTGCAACACTTCACCGTTAACCACATCGGTATATTTACTTTCCTGATAGAATCTAAAAGAGCGGTTGTTTTTAAACGTGCCTTGTTTCGGACCGTTTTCATACGGACTTTTTCTGAACAAGAAATTAAAGCGTTTATTATCAATCGCCACGTTATTTTCTATGTCAAGCGTACCCGGATTAAAATTATCGGTGAAACCGTCCATATTATTGCGGAAAGCAAGGTTATTTTGCACGATATGATTCACCGGAATCCCTTCGCCGCCGAGTTTAAAGCCGTTACCGATAGAAGCACTTTTGCTTTTTAGTGTCAGGGTTTGCCCATTCATAAAGGCAATGGAATCTTTAATCGTCACCACGCCGTTCGCGCCGTCTTCCACTTTATTGAATAAATCCCAGCCGTCATCCACGTTGTGGTGGGAAATACAGCGAATAAAGGTGTTACCGTCGCCGATTCGCATTTTCGCTGCAAAGCCGTCCGCATTAATTTGCGAATCGTCTTTATTGTTAAAGCTAATGCTGTCCGTGACGACATTATGGCTCGCCCATAGCGGACGCCCGATTTTTTCCGCCGAAGTGATTTGGAAACCGGTATCCGGCGCGTCGTGCGTGATAATCCGGCTGAAATTATTATGGCTGCCTTGTACGATTAAACTCGCGCCCGCCACTTCAATATCTTCGACATTCCAGAAACTGGCTTGATGTAACACTTCGCCGACAAATTTCACTTTGCCTGCTTCGCCTTTTAAGGTTTTCGGTGCGTCTTTGCGACCGCTAAGTTGCGTCGCGATTGTGGTTGCAGGATATTCACCCGCTTGTAACACCAAAGTGCCGCCCGGCGGTAAAAGCGCAAGTGCGGTGGTTAAATCGAACGGTTTTTGTTGCGAACCGTCACCTTCGGCGGTTCCTTGCGTCGCTGCATAAATTAAGGACGGATTTTTCAAGCTGTATTTTGAAATCTCTAATTGCGTTTCAAATTGTTTCTCTTTTAACGCCGTTTGCGGCACGAAACGAACTTGAAGTGCGGTCTGTTTTTCGCTTAATTTTACGTTGTGGCGGAAATAATCGCCGGCATTAATCACCGGTGATTCGAACAAGGTTTTCTTACCTTGAGTTACAATAAAGCGACCTTTATAATTCGCACGCGCTTGGAAGACATAATCATTGCCGAGCGCTTTATCGGACGATTCGATATTTACCACTAACGGAAGCGGTTTTGCGCTAAAATCCGCCGGTTTCACTTTTTTCCCGTCGCTTAAGGTTAAATCGACGTTTTCTACAGTGATTTTGGCATTACGCGAAGCAAAAAAACCTAAGTATTGTTTATCGGGATTTTGATTGGCAAGAATACCCGGTTTCACTTTATCCAACACTTTTTTATATTCTTTGCCGTCTTGTTGCGACGTCAAAATAAAACCTTGGTCGTTTTTCTCTAAGGTTAAGCGCAGTTTTTTGTTTTCAAATTCAATGCCTTCGGCATAATCTTCGCGCACAAGGCGATTACCCGCCGTGCCCCAAGGATCTTTAATCCCTTCGCGGAAAGAGGCGTTAATATTGATTTTCCCGTTGTGTTCTTTGGCGTTGCTGCGTAATAAATTCATTACCATATTGGATGCCGCCGGAAATTCTTCATAACCGACCGGTTGCGGCACTTCTCGCGGTTTGCCGATAATATCGCGCACCATAATGCCGGCACCTTCCTGACGATTCGGCTTCGCACCGGTTTCCGGCCCGAGTTGATCCAAATAAACGTCCGCAGATAAAACGAAATTCGTGTCAATCGGCAATTCCGTATAATAATAAGTCATCCCTTCGTGAGAATTAGCCAGTTTTCCGCCGCGGCTTTCAATGGTAAATTTCGGCTGTAAAGCGCCGGCTTGAACGGGTTGTCCGTCAACGGTGGTTTCATTAAGCCCGACTTTTTCAGGTAAAATCGTCGAACCGAAATTCAAATCCGTCGATTGCCCGAAAGTGAGACTTTTCCACACTAACGTACTCGGATCAACGACGCTGGCAAAACCGGAAGTCGAAAATAAGGTTAAATAAAAAAGTGATGCGAGTTTTTTATTGAGCATAAAAATTCTCCTTAATTATTTCGTGTCAATAAATGAGGGTAAGTTCGTATTTACTATTTTATAGGTTGAAACCTTGCCGTTTACGGCGAACAACTTAGTCGGCGGAGGCGGAACCTCTGCCGATTTACGACACACCGGCTTTGTAAGACGCAGTGTGTCGTAACATCACAAAGGGAGGCGATTTATTTAGTTTGGATGAAATCCTTTCTCATCGGCGTAAAGTTATCTAACAACACGCCGGCTTCCAAACATACACAACCGTGCATAACGTTCGGTTGTTTATAAAGCGCGTCGCCAGCACTGACGATTTTGGTTTCGTCGCCGATAGTGAATTCAAACCGACCGGATAATACATAGGTCAGTTGTTCGTGCGGATGGCTGTGTAATGTGCCGACTGCGCCTTTTTCAAAATGAACTTCAACGGACATAATATTTTCGCTATACGCTAAAATTTTACGTTGAATACCGCCGCCCAAATCCTCTAAGGGAATGTCGTTTCCGAATGCAAACATCTTGTTATCCTTGTTTAATTAATGCTAAAACCTCTCTCACCAAGCGACCGATTTCATCCCATCGGCGATTGTTGATCAGCGATTTTTCTACAAACCACGATCCGCCGCACGCCACGATATTCGGCACGGCTAAATAATCATTGATATTATGTACGCCGATTCCGCCGGTCGGCATAATTTGTAATTGTGCATAAGGACCTAATAACGCTTTAATCATTTTTACGCCACCGGAGGCTTCCGCCGGGAAAAATTTCACTGCGTCCAATCCCATATCCAACGCCGCTTCAATGGACATCGGGTTATTAATTCCCGGTGTGATCGGTATATCTAAATCCAAACAAAGTTGCGCGATTTTAGGGTTAAATCCCGGTGTCACAATCCAGTCCGCACCGGCATTTTTAGCGCGAACTACTTGTTCTTGCGTTAACACCGTGCCGGCGGCAATGAGTACGTCCGGATTGTGTGCGCGCAATAAACGAATCGCTTCTTCTGCGGCGGCGGAACGAAAAGTGATTTCGACCACAGGCAAGCCGTTAGCGCATAGGGTGTCGGCTAAGGGAATAATATCTTGCGCGTTGTCTAACGCGATGACCGGCACCACTTTCAACGCGCGTAATTTCTCAATGAGTTCTGTCGTTTTGCTATTCATAAACTTCCTCTAATTAAATTCGTTAATAAAATGTGCCGTGGCGGAAGAGGTGATGATCGCACCTTTATGTTGAATGACAACAGCGGCGACAGCGTTACCTTGTCGGCAACAATGATCCAACGGCTTGTCTTGTAAATAACCGTTGAGGAAACCTGCGTTAAAGGAATCGCCGGCGGAGGTGGTATCTACCACGTTATCGACCGCGACGGTGGTTACTTGTGCTTGATTGCCGGAAAAATCGCGGAAAAATGCACCGCACTTTCCTTGTTTCACCACGATATTTTTTACGCCGCTTGCGCTTAAGCGATCAATCGTTGCTTGCACGCTTTCGTCTTGCCAAACAGCTTGTTCATCTTCAAAAGTAACTAAAGCAAGGCTGACGATCGGCAAAAGTGCGGTGTAAATTCGACGAGTTTCTTCCGCATTGTTCCATAAATTCGCGCGGTAATTGCTGTCGAAGACAATTTCAACGCCTTGCTCGGCTAATTCGGTCAGTTGGGCGATTAAGGTTTCGCGATCTTCCGGCGGTAAAATCGCTAATGAAATGCCGCTTAAATAAATCATATCCATTTGCGCCAACGCAGCTAAAACTTGCGGATAATCGTGATGTTTTAGCAAATAGCGCGCCGCCGATTGATTGCGCCAATATAAGAAAGTGCGTTCGCCTTGCTGATCGAGCTGAATCAGATATAAACCCGGTTGGTGCGCGTCATCAAGTAATACGGTATTGGTTTTAATGTTATCCGCTTGCCAGTGCGCCAACATTCCTCGGCTTAATTTATCCGTTCCCAAAGCGGAAACATAATGTATTTCAACCTGAGCTTGTGGGCTGATTCGGGAAAGATAAGTCGCCGTATTAAGCGTATCGCCGCCGTAAGCTTGGCGCATTTCACCGAAAGGTTGCCCGTTCAATTCGATCATACATTCGCCTAGAATCGCGATTTTTTTCATAACTGACCTCTGTTAAAAATAAACCTACTTAACGAATTAAGTAGGTTTATCGAAAGACAAATTAGCTTGCTAATACGCCGCGAACGAATTCTTCGATTTCTTTATCTTGGCAATTCGCAAAGAAACATTCTTGGAAACGTTCACCGCTGACGGCGGTTTTTACTAATTCAGGATCGATTGCGCGTAAGGTGTCTAAATAGTTTTCTTTCACCACCGCTTGTTTTACCTGATTTAAAATTCCCGCGTTGCGGACTTGCGGTTCTTTACGTTCAACCGGATAACCTTCGCCGCGCACGCCGGTAAAGGCTTTCTCGAACATATAGCGCAAGTTCAATTCTGCACCCCAACCGAAACCTTTCGCAAAGGCAAGGGCTAAGGCGTTACCGTTATTAATTTGGCTGAATAAAAATGCATCGGTCGGTTCCAAGCAATAGCCGCACACCACGCCCGGATGAATGTTTAACGACATCATTGCGCCTTGTCCTGTTCCGCAACCGGCGATAACGAAATCCACCGCTTTGGAATTCAGCAAAATGCTCGCCATAATGCCTAAGTGAATGTAAGTTAAATGATGATCGTTTTCATCGCTCATTCCCACGTTGAAAACCGGATAACCTTTCTCATCGGCAACGCCTTTCAATTCTTTATAAACGATCGCGTTTTTCGCCGCTTGGCTGTTTTCCATCATTAATGCAATTTTCATTTTTTCTTCCTCTACAACTTAAAATTAATTGATTTGATAATCTGAACTTAGCGTGCTAACCAACCGCCGTCCACGGCAACGGTGTAACCGTTCACATAATCGCCTGCGGCGGATGCCAAGAAGACGCAAGGGCCGACCAAATCGCCCGGTGTACCCCAACGACCGGCAGGAATACGGTCTAAAATTTCTTTACTACGAGATTCATCGGCACGAAGTGCGGCGGTATTATCCGTTGCCATATAGCCCGGTGCGACGGCGTTTACGTTAATGTTATATTTCGCCCATTCGTTCGCCATTGCGCGTGTAATACCCATTACCGCACTTTTCGATGCCGTGTAAGAAGGCACGCGAATACCGCCTTGGAAAGATAACATTGATGCAACGTTAATGATTTTACCGCCGTGACCTTGTTTGATAAATTGTTTCGCGACTAATTGAGATAAGAAAAAGACGGTTTTTAAGTTGATGTTGATCACGTCGTCCCAGTTTTGTTCGGAGAAATCGATCGCGTCTTCGCGACGAATGATACCGGCGTTATTGACCAAAATATCTACTTTACCGAAAACGGCAACGGCTTTTTCAACCACATCGGCAAGAGATTCTTGTTGCATTAAGTTCGCTTCGATATTGACGAATTTACGACCGACCGCTTCGATTTTTTCTCTTGTTTCGACAGGTTCGACCAAATTAACGCCGACAATGTTACACCCGGCTTGCGCCAAACCCAACGCCATACCTTGCCCTAAGCCGGTATTGCAGCCGGTGACGATAGCAACTTTATCGGTTAAATCGAATAATTTCATATTATACTCCTTTTTAGGTTTGTGTTATTTATTGTCGATAGCCTTCGGCTATCCCGCTTTGATTTGTATTATAGTATAGTAAAAAAATATTGCAATAAATATGAAACATAATTTCAGTTTTATTTTTATTTATCCGAATCAGGCTAAGTTTTTTTCTAAAAAGTCATTTTTATGATATTATCCCTACAGTTTTTGTAACCAATTTTATTAACCTTAACGGCGTGCGATCATTATGGAAAAAGAAACTCAACCGGAAGCGGTGTCTTCCGTTTTAAAAGTGTTCGGTATTATTGAAGCCCTTGCGGAACAAAAAGACATCGGCATCACCGATTTGGCTCAGCGTTTGATGATGTCGAAAAGTACGACTTATCGTTTTCTGCAAACAATGAAAACATTGGGTTTCGTCTCCCAAGAAGGAGAAACCGATAAATACGGATTAACCTTAAAGTTGTTTGAAATCGGCGCGAAATCGCTCGAATATGTGGATCTCATCACCTTGGCGAATAAAGAAATGTCGGTGATCGCTAAACAAACCAACGAAACCCTGCATTTGGGAATGTTGGAAGGCAATGAAATTATTTATTTGCATAAAATCGACTCGAATTACAGCCTCAGAATGCATTCGCGTATCGGGCGTCGTAATCCGTTATACAGCACGGCGATCGGCAAAGTCTTGCTATCCGATTATGAAAGCGATGAAATTCATAAAATTTTACAAGACGTAGTGTTTGTCAAACACACGGATAAAACTTTGGAAAATGTTGCACAATTAGAACAAGAACTGGATCGTGTGCGCGTGCAACATTATGCGGAAGATAACGAAGAACAAGAACCGGGCTTAAGATGTATCGCCGCACCGGTTTATAACCGTTTCGGCAAAATCATCGCCGGCATTTCTATTTCTCTACCGACCATTCGTTTCAAGGAAGAACAGTTACCAGAATTGGTCCGATTGCTACAAACCGCCGGCAGAAATGTGTCCGAGCAATTAGGTTTTCACGATTATCCCGTATCGAATTAAGATTCTCGTTAAAAATAAAAAACCGCCGAACAAACGGCGGTTTAGTTTTATCTAAGCCTGAATAAGAATTTCCGCTTTAATTCCCAATTTCTGATGTAATTTTCTAATCATATTGAGCGTAAGCGGTCTTGTGTGGTTTAGTACTTCATAAACACGGTTAGGCTTGCCAATAGTATCTTCCATATCTTTTACCGTTAAACCTTGTTGTTCCATTCTAAATTTAATGGCTTCAATGGGATTCGGCGGATCAATAGGGTAGTGCTTACTTTCATAATTTTCAATAGTATGGGCATTAATTTTGTCATATTCGGCGTGCGTGCCGATAAACTTGATATATAAAGCCCTTAATCTAAAGGCGACGGCAACAATAAGTCGATAATCATTTCCTTTGATATTACTTTTTATCCGACAGCGACCTGCGGTCGCAATCGGCTACGCATAGTGGAGTAGCTCCGCCACTCTTTACAGCCCCAGAGGGGCTGAGTCAGCCGTAGGCTGATCGTAACCTAGTACGGCTTTGCCGTGCTAGGGGGAAAACAATGCAGTTTTAGATTAAATATTAAACTCAAAAGATCAACAAGCCCTAACCAAAAAACTAAAAAACCGCCGAGCAAACGGCGGTTTTTGTTTGTGGGAAATAAATTAGAAGTAAACGCGTGAACCTAACGCAATACGTTTTTCTTCTTCAAGGGTATTGCCGTCTTGTTTGGTTTTAAAGGAACCGCCTTCTAAATAAAATACCACGGTTTTCGTGAGTTGATGATCCGCGCCTAAGAACCAGCCGGAGAATTTTCCGTCCGGTTTATTTTCGGTTTTACCGGTTCCCCACAAATATTCCGCGTAAACCTTATTTTGTTTGGTTAAATTATATTTAACCCCCACTTCAAACTGATCCAATTTTTCGAATTTTTTATCGCCTACACGGAATTTATGATCCGCATAACCTTCCGGCGATTTGGCGTGTGCCCAGTCAAAACCGATGGCAAAGGCGTCATAAGCCACGCGGAAAGAAGTGCCGGCTAATCTTTGACGATATTCCTTCGCTTCTAAGGTACCGGCTTTCTTCTCACCGTATCCGCCCGCCGCATCAACCGCAAATTTGCCGAATTTTTTGTTATAGAACATCGCGAGCGTAAAACCGTTACCTTTATCCGCTAATTTATCTTTACTCGGATCGTTATTGGTGTGTTTCGCCGCTTGACCGAACAAATAATCTACCCCGAAACGGAATCCGTTAAAATCGTTGGTGAAGAAATGTACGGATTTATCTGCCGCCGTAGTTAATTTCGCGATTTTGCCTAATTCATAGGTAAAGTTGGAATAACCGATTTTATCCCCTAATAAATCTTGTTTACCGAAAGTGAGTTTTCCGTATTTATGTAAAAAACCGGCGTAGAGACGTTTTGCGTGCACGTTATCGCCGATTTCTTTGTCACTGAAACGCAATTCAAGGTTTGCCAAGGCAGTAAAATCATTACCGAGATCTTGATAAACGTGAAGACGAAAGCGGGAACCGCGATCAATGAGATCCGTGCGTTTATTTTTTGCATTTAATAATTCGAAGGAAAGACGTCCGTCAAGATTAATTTTTGTACCGTCTTTGCTGTAAATGGTTGTTGCATTGGACGCCGTTGCGGCTAACGCGGTTAAGATGAACGCAATGAGTGTTTTCTTCATAAGTGCCTCACTAAAAAATGTAATGATATTCGGACGATACCAATCGCATATCGTAGTTAATTGATGACAAAGAATAGATAGGATTCCATTCCGGATACGGAATTTAGGCAAAAATAAAATGGCTGTCAAATGTTAAAAATTGATTAAAATCCTTATTTATCAATAAGGTATGATTTTGAAACGACGTTTTATAATGAGATCTCGGTCACATATTCAATAAATTCCTTTACGCGAAAAAATACCGAAATAATAAATAACATATTGATTTTTAATGAATTTCAGAAAGTTAAATTTATTTATAAAATAAAAATTATTTCTTGGTATTATTTTATTGAAACAATGTTTTAAATGTGTGATTAGCGTCAAATTTTTCTGGCTTTTGATGAATCAAGCCGGTTGTTTATTAAAATCTATTTTATGTTTGAGAGATCGGTTTGAATCGTTAAAACTTCCGCAATATTCACCGCACTTTGTTTGATTTGCCAGCGAATGTTAAATTCATACAACGCGATGCCGTAAATGCGCTCGTCGGTTTTGTTTTGTAAATAGGCGGGGCGCGGATCTTGGGCGATGACATCGCGCACGAAACGGGTAAAGTGCGGTCGATTTCGTTCGATTTTTTCCAATTCAAGCTGTGCTTGCGGGCTGAATTCGACCGTCAGCGGGCATTGCGGTTTGCTTTGTGCGAAACCGCTGCGCGCTTGCGGTTCGCTGTCGGCATAGGCGATATAGGGTTTAATGTCGAAAATCGGCGTGCCGTCCACTAAATCCACCGCGCCCAAATGAAGCAAAACTTTGCCTGCCGAACATTCGATACGTTTTAATTCGACTTTAGACAAACCCAATGGATTCGGGCGATGCGTGGAGCGTGAAGCGAATACGCCGACACGCCGATTGCCGCCTAAGCGCGGCGGGCGAACGGTGGGGTGCCATTTTCCCGTCGGGATTTTGTCGAATTGGAAAATAAGCCATAAATGCGAAAATTCTTCTAATCCGCGCACGGCTTCCGCCTGATTATACGGCGGCAGCAGCTCGACGACACCCGTGCCGTCTTGCACCAAATCCGGTTGGCGCGGCACGGAAAATTTTTCTTTGTAAGGCGTATGAATAACCGCAACGGGTTGGATTTTCAGTGATAAATCCGACATATTTTCCTTAAATTAGTTAAAAATCAGTGAATAAACTTGTAGAATAAGCGCTATTGTACGCAAAAGTGCGGTGAAAAAAGAACTTTTTTGTGAATTTAAGTGAGTATGATGAATAAAAACAGCTTGAAAATGTGGTTGGAAACGGCAAGGCCGAAAACGCTTCCGCTTGCCGCCGCCTCTATTGTAACCGGTTCCGCGCTGGCGTATTGGCGCGGCGGATTTAGCTGGCAAGTGGCGCTATTATGCTTGCTGACGACCTTGTTATTACAAATTTTATCCAATTTCGCCAATGATTACGGCGATCATCGAAAAGGCTCGGATACGGCGGAGCGCATCGGGCCGCTGCGCGGTATTCAGCAAGGGGCGATTAGCGCCGCACAGTTGAAAACCGCCTTATTCGTCTTAATCGGTGCGAGCCTGCTTTCCGGCGCATTATTGATTTTTGTCGCCTATCAAAGTGCGGTGGATTTTATCGCATTTTTATTGCTGGGCATTATAGCCATTGTTGCGGCGATTACCTACACGGTGGGCGAAAAACCTTACGGTTATATGGGCTTAGGCGATATTTCCGTGTTGATTTTTTTCGGCTTGCTTGGGGTGTGCGGCACCTATTATTTGCAAGTACATCAGTTGGATTTGATGATTTTTTTACCCGCACTTTCCGCCGGATTATTGGCGACGGCAGTATTAAATATCAATAACTTACGCGATATCGAACAAGATAAGAAAGCCGGAAAACACACGCTCGCCGTGCGTTTGGGCCCGACGAAAGGGCGATTTTATCATTGCGCTTTGTTGTTTGTCGGCGCGCTGTGTTATGTCATTTTCGCCCTGTTTGCGTTTACTCATTGGTTAGGATTTATTTTTCTGTTGAGCTATCCGTTTTTGCTGAAACACGCATTGTTCGTTTATCGCAGCCGCGATCCGCTGGCGTTGCGTCCGATGTTAGCGCAAATGTCGATGCTGGCATTATTGACCAATTTGCTGTTTAGTTTCGGCTTGCTTGCGGGATAAAAATCGGACTATACTAAAGACAGTCATTTTCAGCTTAAAAAGGTGATTTTATGTGTGTTGATACTTCGGAACTTTGCGATATTTATCTGGATCAAGTGGATGTCGTGGAACCCGTGTTTTCCAGCTTCGGCGGATTGAGTTCGTTTTACGGTAAAGTAACCACCGTGAAATGTTTTGAAAATAACGGTTTGATTGCGGAAGTGTTAGAAGAAAACGGCAACGGACGCGTGTTGTTGGTCGATGGCGGCGGCGCGGTGCGTCGTGCCTTGATTGACGCCGAATTGGCGCAACTGGCGGCAAGCAACGGTTGGGAAGGCATTATCGTATATGGCGCGGTGCGTCAATTACAGCAATTAGAAAATATCGACATCGGTATTCAAGCGTTAGCGCCGATTCCGGTGGGCGCTGATGACGGAATGACGGGCGAAACCGACGTGCCGGTCAATTTCGGCGGCGTTACCTTTTTTCCGGAAGACTACGTTTACGCGGATTTAACCGGTATCATTTTATCCCAAGAACCCCTGGAAGTGGACGATTCCGACGCTTAGTTTCGCACTTTTCTTTAAAAAGAACGCAAAAAGTACGGTAAATACACATTTAACCGTACTTTTTTTGTTCATTTTTCTGACGAACTTCACAATTCCACAAAAATATCATTGCTTTTTTTTAACAACTTGATAACTTTTAAACGAATGCGTCAGATGACGCGTGATTATGGCGTGATGACCTAATATTAATGAATTTCATTATATAAGTTCGCCATAAAGCAAAATCTATCCGTTTTTATTTATCAAGGATAATTATATGAACACGACATCTCCTACAACCACGACATTTAATAAAAATGCCGCGATATTTTTGATCGATATCGTCGTATTTTTTGTTTTGCTTGCCGTATTACCTTTTGATCCTAAAGCCAATAAAGGCTTGGCGCTTTTGGTGTTTATTGCCGTGCTTTGGTTAACCGAAGCGCTACACGTTACGATCACTGCATTATTAGTGCCGTTGTTGGCGATTGCGTTGGGCTTGGTAACGACAAAAAGCGCTTTAGCGGCATTCGCCGATCCGACCATCTTCTTATTTTTCGGCGGTTTCGCTTTGGCGACGGCGCTACATATTCAAAACTTAGATCGAATGATTGCCAATAAGATTATGGCGTTGGCGCGCGGTAATTTGTTTATCGCCGTAATTTATTTATTCTCTATCACCGCATTTTTATCAATGTGGATGAGTAACACTGCAACCGCTGCAATGATGTTGCCGTTGGCAATGGGGATTTTAAGTCAACTTGATCGTGAGCGCGAGCATAATACTTATGTCTTCGTGTTACTCGGTATCGCATACAGTGCCAGTATCGGTGGTATGGGAACCTTAGTCGGCAGCCCGCCGAATGCGATCGTCGCTTCACAACTTAAATTAACTTTCTCCGATTGGTTGTGGTACGGTTTGCCAGTAATGATTATTTTAATGCCGATTATGATCGGAACGCTTTACATCGTGTTTAAACCGAAACTTAATGTGCATTTTGAGCAAACCTTTGAAAAAATCGCGATGAACCGTCAGCGTGTGATTACTTTAATCATCTTTGCGGCAATCGCACTTTGCTGGGTATTTAGTAGCTCGATTAACCCGATACTTTCCGCCGCATTAGGTTTGGAAAAAAATATCGGCAGTTTTGACAGCGTTGTTGCGCTATTAGCTGCGGTCGCCATTTGTGCTACCGGTGTTGCCAGTTGGAAACAAATTCAAGATAACACCGATTGGGGTGTTTTAATGTTGTTCGGCGGCGGTTTAACCCTAAGTGCGGTGTTAAAAGATTCCGGTGCGAGCAAAATTTTGGCGGACGGTATCGTATTTATGATCGAAGGCGGTCATTTCTATCTCATCGGTTTATTGGTGGCAGCGTTTATTATTTTCTTAACCGAATTTACTTCAAACACCGCCAGTGCCGCATTATTAGTGCCGATCTTTATTTCTATCGCGCAGTCTTTGGGAATGCCGGAATTAGGTTTGGCGTTAATTATCGGTTTAGGGGCGTCTTGTGCGTTTATGTTGCCGGTTGCCACACCGCCGAATGCCATTGTATTCGGTACGGGCGAAGTGAAACAAAAAGAAATGGTTCGCGCCGGTATCATCTTAAACGTGGTTTGCGTCTTTGTGATTGGAACTATTGCCTACGCATTCTGGTTCTAAAACCAGTGAATTTTCCTCTTTTAAATAAAAATAGCGAAGAAAACTTCGCTATTTTTTGTTATCCTAAGGTCAATTTTGCTTTGACGGACAATTCATATGAATTCATCAGAAAATCTTACCGAAAAACAACCGCACTTTAATGAAACTCCTCAAGAAGAAACCACGCATTTCGGCTTTCAAACCGTCGCGAAATCGGAAAAACAAAAATTAGTGGCGAACGTATTTCACTCCGTTGCCGGAAAATACGATTTAATGAATGATTTGCTATCTTTCGGTATTCATCGCATTTGGAAACGTTTTACCATTGATTGCAGCGGCGTGCGTAAAGGGCAAAAAGTGTTGGATCTTGCCGGCGGCACCGGCGATTTCACTGCGAAATTTTCCCGCTTGGTCGGCGAAAGCGGCGAAGTGGTGCTCGCGGATATTAATTCTTCAATGTTGGAAGTCGGACGGGAAAAACTGCGCAATCTCGGCGTGGTCGGTAATGTGAATTATGTTCAAGCGAACGCGGAGGAATTACCTTTCGCCGATAACAGTTTCGATTGCGTTATTATCAGTTTCGGTTTACGCAACGTGACTGATAAAGACAAAGCTTTGCGTTCGATGTTTCGCGTGTTAAAACCGGGCGGACGCTTGTTAGTGTTGGAATTTTCCAAACCGATTTTGGATCCGTTAAGTAAAATTTATAATTTTTATTCTTTCAATATTTTGCCGAAAATCGGCGAAGCGGTGGTAAACGACGGTGACAGCTATCGTTATCTCGCCGAATCCATTCGAATGCATCCGGAACAAGACCTGTTAAAAGAAATGATGACGCAAGCGGGTTTCGAACAAGTGGGTTATTATAATTTAAGCGCGGGTATTGTGGCGTTGCATCGCGGCTATAAATTTTAGGACGAATTATGCTCACTTTCGATAGCTTGAAAACCCAATTAATGCTGCCGCAACTTTTTAATGCCGGCTTGGAAACTTTATTCAATCGCTTGTTGCAACACACCGCGCACACCGAACCGTATTTGCGCAAATTAAACGGAAAAGTATTGGCACTTCGTCCGCAACAAATTGATTTTCCGGTATATTTAGCCTTTTCCGCGCAGCGCGTCGATGTGCTTCATCGTTATGAAGGCAAGCCGGATTGCGAGGTGAGCGTGGCGCTTTCGTTGTTATTAAAAATGCCGAAAAAATCTCAGCTTAGCGAATATATTAACGATCAATCCATTCGCTTACAGGGCGATTTGCAAGTGTTGCAAGATTTTGTCGCTTTGGCGGAATTTGTGGAAAAAGATCCCGCCGAATTACTTTCGCCTTATACGGGCGATGTGATCGCGCAAAGTGTGGTGACTTTTTTGCACAATTTTGCTCAAACGGCAAAATATCATTTGCTGCAAAGCCGAACTTATTGGGGCGAGCGTTTAACCGAAGAATACGAATTAGTTGCGCCGGCGCTTGCCATCGCGGATTTTTGCCGCCAAGTAGAAACCTTGGAAAAACAGACCGCACTTTTTGAACAAAAACTAAATCACTTTCAAGCACAATGAAACCGAATGACATTTTTCGCCTGTATCACATTCTTCGTACCTTTTTGATTTACGGTATTGATGAAGCCCTGCCGCGCAATCGCTATACGCGACCGTTGCGTTGTTGGCGTAAGACGTTATTTTGGCTGCGCAATCGTCATCAAGGCAAGCCGTTGGGCGAGCGTTTGCGCTTGGCATTGCAAGAATTAGGACCGGTGTGGATTAAGCTGGGGCAAATGCTGTCCACCCGCCGAGATCTGTTCCCGCCGGAAATTGCCGACGAGCTGGCGCTGCTGCAAGATCAAGTTGCACCTTTTGACGGAAAACAAGCGCGCGCCCTGATTGAACAAGCCTTGGGCGGAAAGCTGGAAACGTGGTTTACGGAATTTGATGAAAACGCTTTGGCGTCGGCATCTATCGCCCAAGTGCACACGGCGAAATTTAATTCGACCCAACAATTCGCCGGTAAAGATGTGGTGATTAAGGTACTTCGTCCGGATATTCAACCGCAAATCGACGCAGACTTAAGCTGGATGTATAAATTGGCGGGCTGGATTCCGCGTTTGTCGGCGGAAGGTCATCGCCTGCGTGCAACGGAAGTGATTCGCGAATACGAAAAAACCTTGCGCGATGAATTGGATTTGCGCACGGAAGCGGCGAATGCCGTGACATTGCGCAATAATTTTCTCGACAGCCCGATGTTGTATATTCCACAAATGTACGCGGATTTTTGTCATCAAAATGTCATCGTAATGGAACGTATTTACGGCATTCCCGTGTCGGATATCGACGCCTTGGAACGCAACGGAACCGATATGAAATTACTGGCGGAACGCGGTGTGCAAGTGTTCTTCACTCAAGTGTTTCGCGACAGTTTTTTCCACGCGGATATGCACCCCGGCAATATTTTCGTGAATCCGCAGCATCCGGAAAATCCGCAATATATTGGCATTGATTGCGGTATTGTGGGTAAATTGAACGATAACGATAAACGCTATTTGGCGGAAAGTTTCGTGGCGTTTTTTAATCGGGATTATCGCCGCGTCGCGCAAATGCACATTAACGCAGGTTGGACGCCGGAAGATACGGATATTGACGAATTCGAACAAGCTTTCCGTGAAGTGTGCGAGCCGATTTTCGCCAAACCGCTTTCGGAAATTTCCTTCGGGCAAGTGTTAATGAATTTATTTAATGTGGCGCGTGAATTTAATATGCAAGTGCAGCCGCAATTAGTGTTATTGCAAAAAACTTTGCTTTATATCGAAGGATTAGGGCGCCAACTTTATCCGCAACTGGATTTATGGGATACGGCAAAACCCTTTTTACAAAACTGGTTGAACGAACAAATGGGCGTGAAGGCGTTTGCACACAAAATGCAGGCGAAATTACCTTATTTCACCGAACATTTGGCGGATTTTCCGGAAAAATTGCTGGATGCCTTAAATCAACAAAAGCTGATTAGCCGTCAGCTGCGTGAGATTAATAAAAAATTAGCCCGACAACAACGTTGGCAGAAAAAAGGCTTAACTTTACTAATCGGCAGCATTGTGTTTTTAGGGACATTGTGGCAGTTCGCCACATTGCCGATCGGATTAAGTGCGGTGCTTTTTTTCGTCGCTTTTGCGTTATGGGCATTGGGTTTTCTGCTTCCGTAAGGAGAGAAAATAATCTAAATTGGCTATTGTTCACATAGCCTAAAAAGGCTATATTTTGCAACAAATAATCGACCTTTTTTCACAGGAGATAAAAATGGGTTTAGGTGGCATCAGTATTTGGCAATTACTTATTATCTTATTGATCATATTGGTTTTTTTTGGTACGAAAAAATTAAGAAATGTTGGTTCGGATTTGGGCACGGCGGTGAAAGGCTTTAAGGACGCAATGAAAGAGGAGCCTAAAGACGCATCATTTAAGCAATTAAATGACGACGCGGAAAAGGCGCAAAGCGAAAAACCAAAAGAAAAAGAACAGGCGTAACTTGTGTTTGATATAGGCTTTTCCGAACTGGTTTTGGTTTTTATTGTGGGCTTGGTCGTCTTAGGCCCACAACGCTTGCCCGTGGCGATTCGCACCGTAATGGGCTGGGTTCGCACTATTCGCGGTTTGGCAGCAAACGTGCAAAACGAATTGAGCCAAGAGCTAAAATTGCAAGAATTGCAGCAGAGCATTAAAAAAGCGGAACAGCTGAATTTACAACAGCTTTCGCCGGAATTAGGCAAAACCGTCGAAGAATTACGCGCCTCGGCACAAAAAATTAAAGCGGATTTGGAAGAAAAAGCGGCGAAAACCAATAGCAGTTTTGAACAACAGGTTCAAGCGCTGAAAAGTGCGGTGCAAAATGACGATGAAATCGCACAAACTGCCGTGCAAAATATGCAAGCCGATAGCGATCTTTCACCTGCGGAACAAGCGGAGCTCGCCGAGCAAGACGAGCCGATGTTACACCTTGCGGAGCAGTATTATCCGCAAGACGATACGCTTGCCGATAATCCGCAAGCGGCAAATCGAGAAACGGAAAAAGTATAATTATGACCGTTGAAGAAACTCAACCTCTAATCACTCACTTACTTGAATTACGCAATCGCTTATTACGTTGCGTTATTGTCGTTGCGGTGGTTTTTCTTGCGTTGGTTTATTTCGCCAACGATATTTATAACTTTGTTGCCGCACCGCTACTTGAGGTAATGCCGAGCGGCGCAAGTATGATTGCCACGAATATTGCCACACCTTTTTTCACCCCGATTAAGTTAACCGGTGTTGTGGCGATCTTTCTTTCCGTTCCTTTTTTGTTGTATCAAATTTGGGCGTTTATCGCGCCGGCGTTATACCAACACGAAAAACGTTTAGTATATCCCTTAATGTTTTCTAGCACAGTGCTGTTCTATTTGGGTGTGGCGTTTGCATATTATGTGGTGTTTCCGTTGGTATTTGGCTTTTTGACCCATTCGGCGCCGGAAGGCGTGGCGATCGCAACGGATATCAGCAGCTATTTAGATTTTGTCCTCACCTTATTTTTAGCCTTCGGCGTGTGTTTTGAAGTGCCGGTGGCGATTATTTTATTATGTTGGACTGGCGTCACTTCCGTAGAAGATTTAAAGAAAAAACGCCCGTATATTATCGTCGCCGCGTTCGTTATCGGAATGTTACTCACACCGCCCGATGTTTTTTCACAAACATTATTGGCGATCCCGATGTGTTTATTGTTTGAAGTCGGATTATTATTCGCGCGTTTTTATCGTCCGAAAGAGGATGAAGACGAAGCTAATCCGCAAGAATAACGGAAAAATAGGGACTGCGCGTCCCTTTTGTTTTTGGAGGGTAAATTATGACAGAACAGATTTTTACCGGTTTTCCCGCTCGTCGTTTGCGCCGTATGCGCAAAGCGGATTTTAGCCGCCGTTTGATGGCAGAAAATAAACTGAGCGTGGATGATTTAATCTATCCGGTATTTATTATTGAAGGTGAAAATCACCGTGAACCCGTGCCGTCAATGCCGAAGATCGAACGCCTTACTTTAGATCAATTATTGATCGAAGCCGGCTTGTTAGTGAAATACGGCGTACCGGTGATCGCGCTGTTTCCGGTAATCGACCAAGAGAAAAAATCCTTAAATGCGGAAGAGGCTTATAACCCGAACGGCTTGGTGCAACGTGCGGTGAAAGCACTGAAAACGCATTATCCGGAATTGGGCGTATTAACCGACGTGGCGTTGGATCCTTACACTATTCACGGACAAGACGGTATTATCGACGAACAAGGCTATGTGCTAAACGATATTACGACGGAAGTGTTGGTGAAACAGGCGCTTTCTCACGCCGAAGCTGGTGCGGATATTGTTGCGCCGAGCGATATGATGGACGGTAGAATCGGCAAAATTCGCACCGCACTTGAACAGCACCGTTTTGTTAATACGCAAATTATGGCGTATTCGGCAAAATACGCCTCCAATTATTACGGCCCGTTCCGCGATGCAGTCGGTTCTTCCTCTAACTTAAAAGGCGGCGACAAAAAGACCTATCAACTAGATCCGGCAAACGGCGACGAAGGCTTGCAAGAAGTGGCACTGGATATTCAAGAAGGCGCCGATATGGTGATGGTAAAACCGGGAATGCCGTATTTAGATATGGTTTATCGCGTGAAAACCTATTTCGGCGTACCGACATTCGCCTATCAAGTGTCCGGCGAATACGCAATGCATATGGCTGCGATCCAAAACGGCTGGCTGAAAGAAAAAGAATGCATTATGGAAAGTTTATTATGCTTTAAACGCGCCGGTGCAGACGGCATCTTGACCTATTTCGCCAAACAAGTCGCCGAATGGTTATATTTGGAAGGCAAAAATAAATAAGGACGAATTATGAGCAAAAATGAAGTCGATTTCTCCAATCTTTTTTTGGAAAAAGATAAAAACTATATGTTTATCACTTACCTGACATTCGCCGCAGGGATATTTATTCCGTTTTTACCTATTGTCGGCGTCATTTTGGCTTATTTAAAACGCAGCGAAGTGATCGGCACTTTCTACCACGATCACCTCACTTATTTAATCCGCACCTTCTGGGGCGCCCTCATCGGCGGTTTTATCGCCACATTGTTAGTGATAGTCGTCATCGGCAAATTACTCCTACCACTCCTCTGGATCTGGTATCTCTTCCGTATAATTTACGGCTTCATCCGCTTATTAGATCGCCAAAGCGTTACGACCACGGGGTGGTTGCGTTAAGCCGCCTCGCTGATTGATTTACAAAGCCCGCAGCAAAAGTTGCGGGTTTTGTTTATATGATTTTTCGTGGATATTCTTTGTCCATTTTTACGATCCACCTCGCAAAATTCACTCGTTTTTTCAAGAAAAACTCGTGCTTTTTTTCTATCCGTTTAATGATATATCGATTTTATTTAGATGGGAGGAAGGATGAGTTTGGATGAAATTATTTTGCGTTTGTCGCAAATACCGCGTTTGGGGGCGAATGGGGTAAATCGGATACTTGAAAAAGTGTCGGTTGGAGATTTGATGGCTTTTGATTCTAGTGCGCTGCGGAATATGGGGTGGACGGAGGGGCAGATTCAGCGTTGGTTTAATCCTGAATCGAAATATATTGAACCGGCGTTATTGTGGGCGAGTCGGGAAGGGAATTATTTGTTGAATCGTTATGATGAACGCTATCCTTATTTGCTTAAACAAATTATCGGTGCGCCGCCGCTATTGTTTGTTCAGGGCGCGCCTGAGGCGCTTGCACAAAATCAAATTGCGATGGTCGGGAGCCGTTATTGTTCGAATTACGGTGAATATTGGGCGAAACATTTTGCTACGGAGCTCAGCCTTGCCGGATTTATTATTACCAGTGGGTTGGCGTTGGGCATTGACGGATTTTGTCATCGCGCGGTGGTGGAGATTAAAGGGCAGACGATCGCCGTGTTAGGCAGCGGCTTGGAAGAGGTGTATCCGGCAAAGCATCGTGCATTGGCGCGGGAAATTTTAGCCAATGACGGTGCGTTGGTTTCCGAGTTTTTGCCACATCAACCGCCGGTGGCGGAGAATTTTCCGCGACGAAATCGTATTATCAGTGGGTTATCTTTGGGCGTGCTGGTGATTGAAGCGACGGAAAAAAGCGGTTCGTTAATTACGGCGCGCTATGCGTTGGAACAAAATCGAGAGATTTTCGCTTTGCCGGGAAATATTCAAAATCAGTTCAGTCAAGGTTGTCACCAATTAATTAAGCAAGGCGCGATGTTGGTAGAGGATGTGCGGGATGTGTTGGATAATCTGCCGATTTCTTTGCGCTGTCGAGAGATTGGCGAACAGAAAGAAATAACACCGCTTTTTGCTTCGCCTGTTTTGCCTGAAACGCCGAGTTATCCCGAACTTTATGCGCAAATCGGTTATACGCCGAGAAGTTTGGATGAACTGGCGGGGCAAATGAATGTGCCGGTGGATGTGTTATTGACCCAAATCCTTGCCTTGGAATTGCAGGATTTGGTGATCAGTGAAAATGGCTTATATCGACGAACTTGAGTTTTGGTATAAGCGATAGCTCACCATTCCCGTGGTTTTTTCTTTTAAAAGCTGCCAATGAGGCGGAACGTCGAGCGGTTTTTCGCGTTCCGTTTCAATGTAAATTAACGCATCAGGGCGCAGCCAGTGATGTTGATCCAATAAACGGACAGTTTTTTCCACCAGATCAAAATGAAAAGGCGGATCGATAAAAACCAGATCAAAGTGCGGTGTGTTTTGCATTTGATTTAGAAACTGCAAGCAATCTTGATTGAACACGCTCGCTTGTTCCGGCGAGCATTTTAACGCGTGCAAATTCTGTTTTAGTTGCTGCGCGGCATTGCGGTCTAATTCCAAAAATGTTACCTGTTTTGCTTGGCGCGATAGTGCTTCAAATCCGAGCGATCCGCTTCCGCTGAAACAATCCAAACAAACGGCGTCAACCACATAAGGCGCCAGCCAATTAAACAGGGTTTCTTTCACCCGATCGCCGGTCGGGCGCAAACCTTGAAGATGAAGTACCGGCAATTTTCGTCCGCGCCATAAACCCGCGATAATACGGACTTCGCCCTTGCTTTCCGAACGGTTTGACGCTTGGGAAAAACGATTTTTTTTCATAGAGAAAGTATAAATTATGATAGACTATAGAAAATTTTTCTTAGTGTAGTACAAAATTCACGAAATCAATAATTTTTTAAGAAATAGCGAGCAATTTATGTCACAAGAGAATAAAAAAGGCGGTTTTTGGTCTTGGTTCGGTTTGGGAAAAAAGAAAGAAGAACAGGAAAATTCGAGCGAGATAACGCCGTCGGAAAGTGAGACGACGATCGAACAAAATGAAGATAATCGTGTTGAGGAAAAGCAATTTGATGAACCTCAACGCAATGAAGTGCCGAGTGATGTTGAACAAGCGGTTGACGAACCCATAGAAAGTGTTCTGCCGGTAGTTGAATCTGTTGAAGAAATTGTTGAGATCGCGCAAGAACAAGAAGAAAGTTCGGTGGAAATTGTCGAAATTTCGGATGATCCCGCTGAAGTTGAACTACAGGAAGAAATTCTTTCTGAGGTTGAGGAAGCTGAAGATAAAATCCTAACGGAAACGGAAACGGAAACGGAAACGGAAACGGAAACGGAAACGGAAACGGAAACGGAAACGGAAACGGAAACGGAAACGGAAACGGAAACAGCGGATACGAAAGAGGTTTTTCAGGAACAGGAAAAACCGAGCGAAGGCGGTTTTTTCAGTCGTTTGGTTAAAGGGTTGGTTAAAACCAAACAGAATATCGGCGCCGGTTTTCGCAGTTTATTTTTGGGTAAAAAAATTGACGATGATTTATTCGATGAACTGGAAGAACAATTATTGATCGCCGATGTAGGCGTGCCGACGACCAATAAAATTATTCAAAATCTGACTCAACACGCGAGTCGTAAGCAGTTACAAGATGCGGATTTATTGTATCAACAATTAAAAACCGAGCTTGCGACGATTTTAAAACCGGTTGAACAACCATTGGTGATTGATGAGAGCAAAAAGCCTTATGTGATTTTGATGGTCGGCGTGAACGGCGTGGGGAAAACCACGACAATCGGCAAATTGGCAAGACAGTTTCAATCGCAAGGTAAATCCGTAATGCTTGCCGCCGGCGATACTTTCCGCGCGGCGGCGGTGGAGCAGTTGCAGGTGTGGGGCGAACGCAATCATATTCCGGTGATTGCACAAAGCACCGGCTCGGATTCCGCCTCTGTGATTTTTGATGCAATGCAATCGGCAGCGGCGCGTAATATTGATATTTTGATCGCCGATACGGCGGGACGTCTGCAAAATAAAAATAATTTAATGGACGAATTGAAGAAAATCGTGCGCGTGATGAAAAAATACGATGAAACCGCGCCGCACGAAATTATGCTGACCTTAGATGCCGGTACGGGACAAAACGCTATCAGCCAAACCAAATTGTTTGACGAAGCGGTCGGTTTGACCGGAATCAGTTTAACGAAATTGGACGGTACGGCGAAAGGCGGGGTGATTTTTGCCATTGCCGATCAATTTAACTTGCCGATTCGTTATATCGGCGTCGGCGAAAAAATCGCGGATTTGCGCACTTTCCGTGCGGACGAATTTATTGAAGCGTTATTTTCTAATGAAAATGACGACAAAGCCTAATTATATCGAGATAAAAAATGATACGTTTTGAAAATGTCAGCAAAGCCTATTTGGGCGGGAAACCCGCCTTGCAAGGACTCAGCTTTCACCTTCCCGTCGGCAGTATGACTTACTTGGTCGGGCATTCCGGCGCGGGAAAAAGTACCTTACTGAAGTTGATAATGGGAATGGAACGCGCCAACGGCGGACAAATTTGGTTCAACGGACACGACATCACGCGTCTGTCGCCTTATGAAATTCCGTTTTTGCGTCGCCAAATCGGGATGGTACACCAAGATTATCGCTTATTACCGGAACGTTCCGTGGTGGATAATGTGGCGTTACCCTTAATTATTGCCGGCATTCACCCGAAAGAAGCGGAAAGTCGCGCCTTGGCATCCTTGGATCGCGTCGGCTTGCGCGATCGCGCCAATCATTTACCGGTACATTTATCCGGCGGCGAACAACAACGAGTGGATATTGCGCGCGCGGTGGTGCATAAACCGCAATTATTATTGGCGGACGAGCCGACGGGAAATTTGGATAATGCGCTTTCCTTGGAAATTTTTAATATTTTTGAGGAGTTTAATCGCTTAGGTATGACGGTATTAATCGCCACGCACGACATCGGCATCGTGCAACAAAAACCAAAACCTTGCTTGGTGTTAGAACAAGGTTATTTACGTTAAGGAAGTTATTATGGGTTCACGTCCGGTAAATGCATCAATGTTGGTGCAAATTAATTATGTGTTGCGTGCGGTTTTTGCCGATTTGCTCAAGAAAAAATACGGCACGTTGTTGACGGTGTTGGTGATCGCCGTGTCCTTAACGATCCCGACGATTAGCTATTTATTGTGGAAAAATATTCATCAAGCCACCACGCAATTTTATCCGGAAACGGAATTGACGGTGTATTTGCATAAAAATTTAACCGAAGAAGATGCCAATTTGGTGGTGGAAAAAATTCGTCAGCAAGAAGGTATCGAAAGTTTAAATTATATTTCGCGCCAAGAAAGTTTAAATGAATTTCGGAATTGGTCGGGATTTAGCGAAGGATTGGATATTTTGGACGATAATCCGCTGCCGGCAGTGGTGATGATTAAACCGACCAAAGCCTATAACGAAAGTCAGAAACGTGATGAATTGCGCGATAATTTGAATAAAATCAAAGGGGTACAAGAAGTTCGGTTAGATAATAATTGGATGGAAAAACTGACCGCACTTTCTTGGCTTATTGCGCATACGGCGATTTTATGCACGATTTTAATGACTTTATCGGTCTTTTTAGTCATCGGCAACAGTATTCGTTCCGATGTTTATAGCAGCCAAGCGAGCATTGAAGTGATGAAATTATTGGGGGCAACGGAACAATTTATTTTACGTCCGTATCTTTACACCGGTATTATTTATGCACTGCTTGGCGGGCTATTGGCGTGCATTTTCAGCGCGAGTTTGATCGGATATTTCACAAGTGCGGTCAAATATGTCACCGATATTTTTGCGGTGAATTTCGAATTACACGGTATTGCCTTCGGTGAATTTTTATTTTTATTGGTGGTGTGCGCGATTGTAGGTTATGTAGGCGCTTGGCTGTCGGCAACTCGGTATATTCGCGCATTGGATAAAAAGGGCTAATTTTTGTTAAAAATCGGATAAAATCCGATAGTAAATCAATTTTATCCGATTTTTTTATAAAAAGGCTTGCTTTTATCTAATCTATCTTGTAATTAATTAACATTCGATTTATTTTACACACAACATTGACTTTATAAGGAAAATTTTATGCAAAACGTAGGTTTTATCGGTTGGCGCGGAATGGTCGGTTCCGTTTTAATGGATCGTATGCAACAGGAAAACGACTTTGCGGATTTGAATCCGGTTTTTTTCACCACCTCTCAAGCAGGTCAAAAAGCGCCGGTATTCGGCGGTAAAGACGCCGGCGAATTAAAAAATGCTTTTGATATTGAAGAATTGAAAAAACTCGACATTATCGTGACTTGCCAAGGCGGTGATTATACCAACGAAGTGTATCCGAAATTAAAAGCCACCGGCTGGAACGGCTATTGGGTAGATGCGGCTTCCGCATTGCGTATGGAAAAAGACGCGATTATCGTGTTAGATCCGGTTAACCAACACGTTATTTCCGAAGGCTTGAAAAACGGGATTAAAACCTTCGTCGGCGGTAACTGTACCGTGAGTTTGATGTTAATGGCGATCGGCGGATTGTTCGAACGCGATTTGGTCGAATGGGTTTCTGTGGCGACTTATCAAGCGGCATCTGGCGCGGGCGCGAAAAATATGCGCGAATTATTGGTACAAATGGGTCAATTAGAAGATAGCGTGACGGCGGAACTTGCAGATCCGGCATCTTCAATTTTGGATATTGAACGTAAAGTAACGACGAAAATGCGTGATGACGCGTTCCCGACCGATAACTTCGGCGCGCCGTTAGCGGGCAGTTTAATTCCTTGGATCGACAAATTATTGCCTGAATCCGGACAAACCAAAGAAGAATGGAAAGGTTATGCGGAAACCAACAAAATTTTAGGTTTAAGCGATAATCCGATTCCGGTTGACGGTTTATGCGTGCGTATCGGTGCGTTGCGTTGCCATAGCCAAGCCTTCACCATTAAATTGAAAAAAGATTTACCGTTAGCGGAAATTGAACAAATTTTGGCAAGCCATAACGAATGGGTGAAAGTTATCCCGAACGATAAAGAAACCACATTGCGCGAATTAACACCGGCGAAAGTCACCGGCACATTAAGCGTACCGGTCGGTCGTTTGCGTAAATTGGCGATGGGACCGGAATATTTGGCGGCGTTTACCGTCGGCGACCAATTATTATGGGGTGCTGCCGAACCTGTTCGCCGTATCTTAAAACAATTAGTGGCATAATAAATAGGTGGGGAAACCCACCTTTTTATCATTTAATTCAAATTCTTATGATTAGAGAACCTCGATTCTGTCAATTCGCCTTAGTGCAAATTGTCCCTTTTGTCGCTCAGTTTCCGATTCAATATTTAAACGGTAAAAAAGATTGCCGTATCGCCTATCGGCATTTTATTCATCCGGCGGAAAGTGCGGTACGAAAATTAATGATTTTAGTCAACGGGCGCGCGGAAAACATTTTGAAATGGAGCGAAGTCGCCTACGATTTTTATGAAAAAGGCTACGACGTGCTGGTGTTTGATCATCGCGGGCAAGGCTATTCGCAGCGATTATTAAAAGATCACGAGAAAGGTTATATCGACGAATTTCGTTTTTATGTGGATGATATGAACAAAGTGATTACGCAAATCACCTCGCAATATCAGTATCAGGCACAACACCTTGTCGCCCATTCTCTCGGCGCGCTGATTTCGGCATATTATTTGGCGAATTGCGACCATCAGATAAAAAGTGCAGTGTTTTCTTCGCCGTTTTGGGGCTTACCGACCAAACATCCGATTCGTGATGAATTGATTTTGAATTTAATGGTGTTATTAGGACAAGGTCGGCGCTATGTGTTCGGTAAAACCGCCTATCGACCGGCAAATTTACATACTAATGAACTCAGTTTCTGCAAAACCCGAATGAAATGGATGAATCGCATTAATCGCAATTATCCGGAACTCAGCTTGGGCGGCCCTACATTTCGTTGGGTACATTTGTGCTTAATCGCGATTAAAGGCTTGGAGAAAATTTTGCCGCGCATTGAAATTCCCACATTGGTTTTTCAAGCCGGAAAAGAAAAAATCGTTCACAACGGCGAGTTGGAAAAATTGACCGCACTTTTACAACAAGGCGAGTTAATCACCGTTGAAAATGCCAAGCACGAAATTTTATTCGAACGGGATCCGATCCGAATGAAAGCCTTGGAGCAAATTTTGGCGTTTATGGCTAAGTAAGCGCGCGCCAAAGCAAAACGCCTAGCGCGGTGCATAATAAACAGCCGAATAAATGCAATGAAATAATGCCGATTCCGGCAAGCCATTTGCCGTTTAATAAAGCTTCTACGACTTCCGCCGAAAAGGAGGAAAAAGTGGTGAGGCTACCGAGAAAGCCGGTTATCCAGAAAATCCGCCATTCCGACGGAATGTGCGGATATTGCCAAAATACGGCGATAAGCACGCCGATCAAAAAACAACCTAAGTAATTGGCAATCAGCGTGCCGAAAGACAGAAAGGCGAACAACGGGTTCAGTAATAAACCCAATGCCCAACGCGCGCTTGCGCCGAGTGCCGCGCCGAGACTGATTAAGGCGAGTGATTGCCAAAGCACGATTAATAGGCTCCGAAAATCGCGCGCAAATATGATGCCACGGCTTCGTGTTGATGCGAGCCGATTTGTTCCAGTTGCGGGCAAGCTTGTTTTAATCGTGGATCCGCATTGCCCATTACGCAACCTTTGCCGACTTCGCTGAGCATTTCCACATCATTCATTCCGTCGCCGAAAGCGATGCAATTATTCAAACCGTAATCGCGTTGCGCGATCACTTGCGCAAGTGCGGTCGCTTTTGACACGTTTTTATTCATCACTTCCAAACAAACCGGAGTGGAATAGGTGATATTGACGGTATTGCCGAAACGGGATCTAAGTTGTTGTTCCAAAGGCGCGAGATCTCGCGCCGTGCGACCGATGAAAAACACTTTTTCCGTGCCGCGTCCGTGATGATGTTTGAAATCCACCACTTCATACATAAAACCGGAATCCTGATGATATTTTCGCAAACTCGGTACTTCGGTATTAATAAACCAACCGTCATCTTGATAGCTGTTTAAACACACGTTTTTGGTATCGAAAGGCATATGCATAATTTCGACCGCAATGGCTTCGGGCAGGCTGTTGCTTAACAATAAATTGCCTTGCAAATCGTGTACGCGCGCGCCGTTTGACGTAATCATCACCGCGTGTTCGGTGTTCACTTTGCTTAAAATGGAGGAAACATCGGTGTGATTGCGGCCGGTGGCTAAAATAATATCGACGTTTTTTTGTACTAATTTTTCTAACGTTTTAATGGTGAAATCGCCGATAACGTGATTGCCGTTGAGTAGCGTGCCGTCCATATCGGACACGACGGCGCGGAAAGGAAGTTGTTGCATAATAAAACCTCATTGTGAAAACTTGTTCTATGATAACAAATTCAGGTTAAAAAAGACCGCACTTTTTCACGATTCGGCGATTGATGACGTAATCGTTTGCTAGAAAGCAAAAAATAGTTTGATTTATATTCAAAATATGGTATCAATAGAAACAAATAAATTCACACTGATAAGTTTGTAACGGATAGTGTAATGACAGTTCATCATTCAATTATTGGCATTATTATTTACCTCGCGGTGATTATTCTCATTGCGAGGGAGAGGTTGCTAATTCTGAATGTGAAATGAACTTTAGGTTAGATGACCCCTCGTAATCGTTCGAGGGGTTTTTTATTAATTAAGAAAATGAAAAGATAAGTGCGGGTGAAAATGAACGGTGCGAGATTAGTTACGGAATGTTTAAAAGCGCATAATGTTACCACGGTATTCGGTTATCCCGGCGGTGCGATTATGCCGGTTTATGATGCTATTTATGATTCGGGACTCGATCATTTATTGTGCCGAAACGAACAAGGTGCGGCAATGGCGGCGATAGGTTACGCCAGATCGAGCGGAAAAACCGGTGTGTGTATCGCGACATCCGGTCCGGGCGCAACCAATTTGATTACCGGTTTGGGCGACGCGCTAATGGATTCGGTGCCGGTTGTTGCCATTACCGGTCAAGTGGCGTCGCCGCTTATGGGAACCGACGCCTTTCAGGAAGCCGATGTATTGGGCTTATCCTTAGCTTGCACCAAGCACAGTTTTATCGTGCAACATATTAACGAATTACCGGAAATTTTTGCCAAAGCCTTTCATATTGCTCAAAGCGGTCGTCCGGGACCGGTACTCATCGACATTCCGAAAGATATTCAATTTGCCGAAACGGATTTACCGCCTTATGTGATTCCGATGCAAAAACCGACCGCACTTTGTCAGGAAGAATTACGTCGCGCGCGCGATTTATTAGCCGCCGCCGAACGTCCGATTGTGTATGTGGGCGGCGGAGTCGGAATGGCGAATGCCGTACCGGCGTTACGCGAATTTCTTGCGGTGACGCAAATTCCGAGTGTTTCCACCCTAAAAGGGCTGGGCGCGATTTTGCCGCAAACGTCGTATTATATGGGAATGATCGGAATGCACGGCACCAAAGCGGCAAATTTAGCCACTCAGGAAGCGGATTTATTATTGGTGTTCGGCGCACGTTTTGATGATCGCGTCACCGGAAAACTAGACACCTTCGCACCTAAAGCGAAAGTGATTCATTGCGATATCGATCCTGCCGAATTGGGTAAATTACGTCGTCCGGACGTCTCCTTGTGCGGCGATTTAGCCGACGCCTTCCGCGCGTTAACCTTTGAGTTGAATATTCAGCCTTGGCAGGCGGAAGTCTCGCGCTTAAAACAAGATTTCGATTTTCGTTATGCGCAAAATCAAGGGGCTCAACCGATTAATCCTTGGTGGTTGTTGAATACGATTTCCGCCCAAAAAGCGCAAAATGCGGTGGTGGTGACGGATGTGGGACAACATCAAATGTGGTCGGCGCAGCATATGCAGCATTACGCACCGGAAAATTACATTACCTCCGCCGGTTTCGGCACAATGGGATTCGGCTTGCCGGCTGCGATCGGCGCGCAAAAAGCGCGTCCGGCGGATGAAGTGATTTTGATTACCGGCGACGGCTCATTAATGATGAACGTGCAAGAACTTGGCACGATTAAACGGGCGAAAACGCCGATCAAAATCCTGTTGCTGGATAATCAACGGCTGGGAATGGTGCGCCAATGGCAAACCTTATTCTTCCAAGCGCGTCACAGTAATACGATTCTGGATGATAATCCCGATTTCGTCACCTTAGCCTCCGCCTTCGGTATTCAAGGCGAACGCATTGAACGCGGTGAAGAAGTGGATGCCGCATTATCGCGCTTGTTTGCGAGCAAAGGCGCCTATTTATTGCATATTTGCATTCCGGCGGAAGAAAACGTTTGGCCGCTAGTGCCACCGAATGCTTGTAATAAAGATATGCTTGAAGAATAAATAGGAGGATAATATGCAACAGTTCGACTTATCAATCATCGCGAATAAACGGCCCGAAACCTTAGAGCGTTTATTGCGTGTAATGCGTCACCGCGGGTTTGAAGTGATTAAATTGCAAACGGAAACGCAAGATCAACGGATTTATTTACAGCTTCGCTTGCAAAGCGAGCGCGAGATTGATCTTTTGCGCAATCAATTAGCGAAATTACCCGATGTCTTTGAAATACAAGGATAAAAATTGATATTTAAGACCGCACTTTATTTAAAAGTGCGGTGGATTTTTTAGTAGAAAAACGATTTAAATTTAACTTGGAGAGATTATGCCTAAATTACGTTCGGCGACCAGCACGCAAGGTCGCAATATGGCGGGCGCGCGTGCCTTGTGGCGCGCCACCGGAATGAAAGAAAACGACTTCGGCAAACCGATTATCGCTGTGGTGAATTCCTTTACCCAATTTGTACCGGGACACGTTCACCTGCGCAATATCGGCAAATTAGTCGCGGAACAAATTGAAGCCGCGGGCGGCGTGGCGAAAGAATTCAATACCATCGCGGTGGACGACGGAATTGCAATGGGTCACGGCGGAATGCTTTATTCCTTGCCTTCGCGCGATTTGATTGCCGACAGCGTTGAATATATGGTCAATGCCCACTGCGCCGACGCAATGGTATGCATTTCCAACTGTGACAAAATCACACCGGGAATGTTAATGGCGTCTTTGCGCTTAAATATTCCGACCGTATTCGTCTCCGGCGGGCCTATGGAAGCGGGTAAAACCAAGCTTTCCGATCAGTTGATCAAACTGGACTTGGTGGATGCAATGGTGCAAAGTGCGGACAAAAATGTGTCCGATTCCGATGTGGACGCCATTGAACGCTCCGCTTGCCCGACCTGCGGATCCTGCTCCGGAATGTTCACCGCAAACTCAATGAACTGCTTGACAGAAGCCTTAGGCTTAAGCTTACCGGGTAACGGTTCTTGTTTGGCGACGCACGCGGATCGCAAACAATTATTCCTCGACGCGGGCAAGCAAATCGTCGAATTATGCAAAAAATATTACGAACAAGACGATGAATCCGCTTTACCGCGTTCCATTGCCACGAAAGCCGCATTTGAAAATGCGATGAGCTTGGATATTGCGATGGGCGGTTCAACCAACACCGTCTTGCATTTATTGGCGGCAGCGCAAGAAGCTGGCGTGGATTTCACAATGGCGGACATCGACCGTCTTTCTCGTCAAGTGCCTTGTTTGAGCAAAGTCGCGCCGAATACGGCAAAATATCATATGGAAGATGTTCATCGCGCCGGCGGTATTATGGCAATCCTCGGCGAATTGGATCGCGCGAATTTACTGAACAACCAAACCCGCACCGTGTTAGGTTTAAGTTTGGCGGAACAAATTGCCAAATATGACATTGTGTTAACCAAAGACGAAGCCGTGCATAAATTCTTCCGCGCAGGCCCTGCAGGCATTCGCACTACGGAAGCTTTTTCGCAAGATTGCCGTTGGGATTCCGTGGATGACGACCGTGAAAACGGTTGTATTCGCAGCAAAGCCTTCGCTTACAGTCAAGACGGTGGATTAGCAATGTTATCGGGCAATATCGCGCCGGACGGTTGTATCGTCAAAACGGCGGGCGTGGACGAATCGATCTTGAAATTCAGCGGTAAAGCCATTGTGTTCGAAAGCCAAGAGGACGCGGTCGCAGGGATCTTAGGCGGTAAAGTTCAAGCGGGACATATCGTCGTAATTCGTTACGAAGGCCCGAAAGGCGGACCGGGAATGCAAGAAATGTTGTATCCGACCAGTTATCTAAAATCAATGGGATTAGGCAAAGCCTGCGCCTTATTGACGGATGGACGTTTCTCCGGCGGCACATCGGGATTATCCATCGGTCACTGCTCACCGGAAGCGGCAGCTGGCGGCACAATCGGTTTAGTGAAAGACGGCGATACCATCGAAATTGATATTCCGAATCGTAAAATCGAATTACTTGTCAGCGAAACCGAATTAGCACAACGTCGCGCAGAACAAGATGAAAAAGGCTGGAAACCGGCAAATCGCCAACGCGAAGTTTCTTTCGCATTAAAAGTGTACGGCCATTTCGCCACCTCCGCCGACAAAGGCGCCGTGCGCGATAAAAGTAAAATTTAACGAACAAAAAAGTGCGGTCAAAAACTACCGCACTTTTCATTATAAGCGGTAAAAAAATGGTAAACATTCTCACACATCAGCCGACGGGAGCTGAATATCTTCGAGCAATTTTAAGCTCGAAAGTTTATGAATTGGCGCAAGTCACGCCGTTGCAGCCAATGGAAAAATTATCGGAACGGTTAGGCAATCAAATTTTTGTCAAACGAGAAGATCGCCAACCGGTGCATAGTTTTAAATTACGCGGCGCTTATGCGATGATTTCGGGTTTAACCGAAGAACAAAAAGCCGCCGGCGTGATCGCAGCATCGGCAGGCAACCACGCACAAGGCGTGGCGCTATCTGCAAAAAACTTAGGTTTAAAAGCATTGATCGTAATGCCGCAAAATACACCGAGCATTAAAGTGGATGCTGTGCGTGGATTTGGCGGTGAAGTGTTGTTGCACGGTGCGAATTTTGATGAAGCCAAAGCGAAAGCAATCGAATTGTCGCAAAGCAAAAATATGACTTTCATTCCGCCTTTCGATCATCCGGCGGTTATTGCAGGGCAGGGATCGTTAGCAATGGAATTGCTGCAACAAAATACCCATATCGATCGCATTTTCGTTCCGGTCGGCGGCGGCGGATTGGTTGCCGGCATCGCAGTATTAATTAAACAATTAATGCCGGAAATTAAAGTCATCGGCGTAGAAAGCAAGGATTCGGCGTGTTTATATGCCGCGCTAAAAGCCGGTCATCCGGTGGATTTGGAACGCGTCGGATTATTTGCCGACGGCGTTGCAGTGAAACGAATCGGCGACGAAACCTTCCGCGTGTGCCAACAGTATGTGGATGACGTCGTGTTGGTGAACGGTGATGAAATTTGCGCCGCAATGAAGGATATGTTTGAAAACGTGCGCGCCGTATCGGAACCTTCCGGCGCATTATCCTTGGCGGGATTGAAAAAATATGCGAAAGAACACAATATCCAAGGCGAAACTCTAGTTAACGTGTTATCCGGCGCAAATTTAAACTTCCATACATTGCGCTATGTTTCCGAACGCTGCGAAATCGGTGAAAAACACGAAGCGATTTTAGCCGTCACCATTCCGGAAGAAAAAGGCAGTTTCTTACGTTTCTGTCATTTATTAGGCGACCGCGCGGTTACGGAATTTAATTATCGTTATGCGGATCAAAATAGCGCCTGCATTTTTGTTGGCGTCCGCATTACAGGCGAGGCAGAAAAAGCGGAAATTATCAACCAGTTACAACAAAACGGCTATGTCGTAATGGATTTATCCGACGATGATATTGCCAAAACCCATATCCGATATATGATCGGCGGCCGCTCATCATCTCGCCAAAAAGAGCGGTTATACAGCTTTGAATTTCCGGAACACAAAGGCGCCTTGCTGAAATTTTTAGAAATGCTCGGCACACACTGGAATATTTCCCTATTCCACTACCGCGCTCACGGCGCCGATTACGGCAACGTATTGGCAGGTTTCCAACTAAATGAAGACGACGAAATCCGCTTCAACGGCCACTTGGAAGAACTTGCCTACACCTACCAAGACGTCACCGACAGCCCAGCATATAAATATTTCTTAGGTTGAACGAAAGTGCGGTGAGTTTTTACCGCATTGTGAAAGGAAAAACAGCGGAATTAGATGCCGTTGGACGTTAAGAAATTAATGATAAAACCACCGCACTTTTAGGGAAAATGTGCGGTGGTTTTTTGTATTTAAAGCAAAACCTCAAGTTTTTGATAAGCGCGCTCGGCTTTGGCGAGTGCTTTTTCAACGCTGTCGTCTCCGGTGAGAATAACCCCCATTCGGCGGTGGCCATCGACTTCGCCTTTGCCGAATAAACGGATGTCGGTATTCGGTTCGGCGAGGACTTCGGCGAGGTTGGCAAATTGTACTTGGGTAGATTTGCCTTCTACGACGATGGCTTTAGAGGCAGACGGGCGAATTAAATTGATTTGCGGGATCGGTAAACCTAAGATTGCGCGTGCGTGTAAGGCAAATTCGGACAATTCTTGAGAAATCAGTGTAACCATTCCGGTGTCGTGCGGGCGAGGGGAGACTTCGTTAAAAATTACTTCGTCGCCGCAAACGAACATTTCTACGCCGAAAATACCTCGTCCACCTAATGCAGTAGTTATTTTTTCGGCGATATGTTGGGCTTTTTCTAACGCAGCGGATGACATTGCCTGCGGCTGCCAAGATTCGCGGTAGTCGCCGTTTTCTTGTCGGTGTCCGATCGGGGCTAAGAATGAAGTTCCGCCAATATGACGAACCGTCAATAAGGTGATTTCGTAATCGAATTTGACGAATCCTTCTACGATAATGCGACCGGCGCCGGCGCGTCCGCCTTGTTGGGCGTAATCCCAAGCTTGTTGTAAATTATCGAGGGATTTTAGTACGCTTTGTCCGTGTCCGGAGGAGGACATTATCGGTTTAACGACGCAAGGAACACCGATTTTTTCCACCGCACTTTTGAAATCGGCAAAGTTATCGACGAATTGATAAGGCGAGGTTGGTAAGCCTAATTCTTCCGCTGCCAAACGACGAATGCCTTCTCGGTTCATCGTTAACTGTGTGGCTTTTGCCGTTGGGACGACATTAAATCCCGCTTGCTCTAGTTCCACCAACGTGTGAGTGGCGATCGCTTCCACTTCCGGCACGATATAATCCGGTTTTTCTTTTTCAACCAATGTTTTTAGCGCTTCGCCGTCTAACATTGAAATGGTGTAAGCGCGGTGTGCCACTTGTTGCGCGGGGGCATCGGCATAACGATCCACCGCGATAACTTCCACGCCTAAGCGTTGTAATTCAATAACTACTTCTTTACCTAATTCACCGGAGCCGAGTAACATTACTTTTGTCGCTTTCGGCGTTAATGCCGTACCTAATGTCGCCATTACTGTAATCCTTCTGTTATGGGGTTAATAAATTTTCATCTAATAACAAATCGGCGTTTTTGTTGATGCCGACGCCGCGTTCTAATATATGACGGGCGATGTTGTGCGCTTCCGCTAAGGAATGTTCGGTATATGTGCCGCATTGATATTCGTTTAATTCGGGGATTGCCTTTTGATCTTGCACCGTCAAAATATCTTGCATTGCAAGTAGCCAAGCATCCGCGACATTTTGTTCGCTCGGTGTGCCGATTAAGGACATATAAAAGCCGGTGCGGCAACCCATCGGTGAGATATCGATAATTTCGACATTTTCGCTATTTAAATGATCGCGCATAAATCCGGCGAATAGATGTTCTAAGGTATGAATACCTTTAGGCGGTAGAATTTCTTTGTTCGGAATACAAAAACGCAAGTCGAATACGGTAATATCGTCACCTTTTGGAGTTCGCATTGTTTTTGCAACGCGAACGGCAGGTGCTTTCATTCGAGTGTGATCCACTTTAAAACTATCAAGTAATGGCATAATTTTTCCTTTATTGTAAATTTTCGTAAAAAAATTTAAACTTTTTATGAACTTTTTTAGAAGTTGTTAGTCTTAGGCTATAACAACTTGCAGTTGTTTCATATAAAATTGGTTCCTTAGGTTATTTCGCCACCCTATTTGGGTGGCTTTTTTTCGGGCAAAATAAATTTTTATAAAAATATGTAAATTTATGTAAAGTTTTTAAAAATTCTGTGTTATACTCAAGCCTCAATAAACGGCAACTTGCAGTTGTTAATAAAATTGGTTCCTTAGGTTATTTTGCCACTCCGAAACGAGTGGCTTTTTTTTATTCTCAATGCGCCAACGGCAGAGCAATGCGTTGTTTTAGAATAACACATCTTAGGTTAAAAATAACAAAAAAACATACCGCACTAATTTACCTAAGGCGATATAAAAAGCGGCGTGCCAAGCGTTTAGTCTTAACCAGCCTGCTACGGCGCAAAAAACGTCGCCGATGATAGGAAGCCAACCGAAGAGTAAAATCAGCGCGCCGTATCGTTGAGTTTTTTCTGCTGCCCATTTTGCGCGCGCGGTTTTTATGCGGCGGTGATAGTTCGGAAAACAACGTCCAATCCAATAGGTCGTCACGCTGCCTAAGGTATTCCCAAGCGTGGCGACCAACAGTAAACCGCATATTTCCGATGAATAAAGCCCGTGCGTTAAAGAAAGTGTTTTACCGAGCGCGACGAAAATAATCTCCGAATTGCCCGGCAGAACCGTTGAACTGAGAAATGCGCTGCCGAACATTAGCCACATTGAATGTTCAAGCCAAAAATCCCAAGAAGAAATGCTCATTTAGTCTTTTGCGACGAGATTATTCAGATAATCTTCCCGATCTTTTGCCGTAATTTCGCGTAGAACTCGCGCCGGATTGCCGACGACAAGCGAATTTGCCGGAATATTTTTCGTCACCACCGCGCCGGCGGCAATCACAACGTTATCGCCGATCGTCACGCCGCCGAGAATCACCGAACTTCCGCCGATCCATACATTATTGCCGATAAGGATAGGCTTACCGTATTCCACGCCGGTATTCCGCAGTTCGACATCCAGCGGATGATTAACCGTATATAAGCTCACATTTGGACCGAACAACACATCATCACCGATTTTTACACCGCCGCTGTCTAAAATCGTGCAGTTATAATTGGCGAAAAAGCGTTCGCCCACTTCAATATATACACCGTAATCACAATAAAAAGGTGCGTTAATATGCGGATCGTTGCCCGCTTTGCCTAAAATTTCCCGCAGTAAGCGCGCTTTTGTCGCTTTGTCGGAAGGACGCGTCAAAATATTATATTCATAGAGTAACTCTTTGATTTTTAAACGCATTGCAGAGAGTTCCGGATCATAAGCTTGGTGCGACAAGCCGTGTTCCATTTTTTCTTTTTCCGATAACATCATTATCCCTTAATAAATTGATTAGTTCGGACGTCGAACACATCCATTCCCGCCGCAAGACCCGCTTGCACGCCCAAATCCGCATCTTCAAAAACCACGCAACTTTGCGGGTTCACTTTTAACAGCTCGGCACAGCGTAAAAACGTATCCGGTTCCGGTTTGTGGCGACTGACATCTTCCGCCGTAACCACCGCATTAAAATGGTTTTGCAACTCGAATTTATCCAATAACATTTCGGTGATTCGACGATGAGAACCGGTTCCGAGCGCTAGCGGTTTGCGTCCCGTATAATGTTTCACTACATTTGCCGCCGGCAATAAAGTGGCGTGTTGCATAATTAACTCGATGCCGTATCGGCGTTTTAAGCTAATCACTTCGTCGATAAAATCTAACGGCATTCTTGCTTGTTCCATCATCGCTTGCGCAATGGTTCGCACCGGCGCACCGCCCAGTTGATACATAATATTGCCGTCCAGCGGATAGCCCATTTCGTTGCCCACTCTGTCCCAAGCTTGCTTGTGGCTCGGCATTGTGTCAATTACCGTGCCGTCCATATCGAAAATCAGCCCGTCATAGCCTTCGAATATTTCGTTATTTAACATCATTACATCCTGAAAAATTATCTTGTAGAAATGTTCGCAAGGATACCATAAAGCCCGCAATCAAGCTCATAAATTCGTCGTTCGGGGAAGTTTATTATGCAAAAAATGAATTTCTCACAATAAATTTTGTAATTTGTGATCGCTGCACTGTCAGTTGAAAAAAGATTAGGCTAAAGTAATAGCACGATAAATTACTCAAATCAGATAATGAATTTACCGCAACGCCTTATTTTTTTAGAACAGCGTCGATTGATCGATCAAGAAGTCAACGAATTGGTGTTAACTATTCGCGATTATTTACAACAAGAATGGCGCGCTAATGTCGAAACGGCACAAGCCGGAATGTTGTTTATTCATTTGGCAATGGCGCTGGCACGCATTAAACGCGGTTATGAAGCGGAGGCATTACATCAAGATATTTATGCCGAAATGGAAAGTGCGGTGACTTTTCCGAAAGTTTTACAACGCCACCAAGAATTATTACGACAAATTCCTTTCCCAATCCCAGAAAGCGAACAAACCCATTTTATCGCAAATATTTATTCACTCTCCTTAGCGCAGCCGCAAATATTAGAAACATAGAAAAGAGGCAATTTCCTTAAAGTGCGGTCGTTTTTTAGGAATTTTTTCCGGTTAAATTTAAGCGATTCAAAAATTATGCTAATATCTGCCTCCGGGTATAGGTGGTCGCAAAATGATTAAATTAAATGAAAAATCCGCCGGGATAGGTTTGGTAGTCGGTTGTATTTTATTCGGTTTGGGCAGTGTGATTGTCGCCTTTTTGTCCGTCGGCGCTTATGCCATCGCTTTTTGGCGTTTGGCAGTGGCGGCGGTTATTTTTTGGATATTGACTTATTTTTCCGGTCAACTTTTTCCGCGAGCTAAACTCGCCCGTCGATATGCCGCGATTTCGGGCTTTTTTCTCGCCTTTGATCTGGCGTTATGGCACGAAAGTATTTATGCCGTCGGGCCGGGTATTTCAACGTTATTAAACAGCTTACAAGTTTTTTGGCTTTCCGCCATCGGGTTCTTTTGGTTTAAAGAACGTCAAACCAAATTACAAATTTTTAGTTTATTTTTAGCCGTTACCGGTGTGGCGATGATCGGCAGTCCGGAATTTTCGCACAACGGCAATGCCTTATGGGGATTTATTTCCGGTATTGTCTCCGGTGCGTGTTTAGCGCTGTCGATGGTATATGTGCGCAAAACCCACGAAGTTGAACGCACGGCGATTTATCCGTTAATGTTGATTTTAAGCTTAAGCGGAATGGCGGCGCTTTTCTTACCTTCAATGATTTTTGATTCCGCTCGCTTTTTTCCGAAAAACGGAACGGAAATCGAGCTTATTTTAATTTACGGTGCGGTAATGCAATGTTTCGCGTGGGGGTTAATTGCTTATGCCATTCCGATGTTATCCCTTTCGTTAACCGGTTTATTGTTGCTTTCCGAACCCATTGCCGCATTGATTATCGACACTGTTTTTTTGCACAAACCTATCGGCTTAATTCAATGGTGCGGTGCATTTTGCACATTAGTAGCGATCTATTTAGGCACTTTGAAAAAATAATAAAATTTCTACCGCACTTTTGGCGGAACCGAATTCCGCCAAATAGCCAATAATATTTGACAGCCAGATCGCCTCTCCCTATTATCCTGTTTAATATATTGTCTAAACCAATGGAAGATTTACCGTGAAAAACCCAAGCTCAACTCTCAAAAACGCCCTTGCCCAACGTATTCTGATTTTAGACGGTGCAATGGGGACGATGATCCAAAAATATAAACTCACCGAAGCGGATTTCCGTGGCGAACGATTTAAAGACAGCAAAATTGACCTGCGTGGCAACAACGATTTACTCACCCTTACTCAGCCGCTTTTAATCTCCGCTATTCACGAAAAATATTTAGAAGCGGGTGCGGATATTATTGAGACCAATACGTTCAGCTCCACCACCATTGCCCAAGCGGATTATGACTTGCAAGCGGTGGCTTACGAGCTAAATTTTGCAGGTGCGAAATTGGCTCGCCTTGCCGCCGATAAATACAGCACGCCGGAAAAACCGCGTTTTGTAGCAGGTATTTTAGGGCCAACAAACCGCACGGCTTCTATTTCCCCGAATGTAAATGATCCGGGTTTCCGTAATATTACCTTTATGCAGTTGGTTGAAGCCTATGCGGAAGCGACCAAAGGCTTAATCGAAGGCGGTTCGGATCTGATTATGATCGAAACCATTTTCGACACGCTCAACGCCAAAGCGGCGGCTTTTGCCATTGAACAAACCTTTGAAGAATTGGGCGTGGAATTGCCGATTATGATTTCAGGCACTATTACCGATGCCTCAGGTCGTACCCTTTCAGGGCAAACGACGGAAGCCTTCTATAACTCACTCCGCCACGTTAAACCGCTCACCTTTGGCTTAAACTGTGCATTAGGCCCGAAAGAGTTGCGTCAATATGTGGAAGTGATGTCAAAAATTTGTGAATGTTACGTTTCTGTTCACCCGAATGCCGGCTTGCCGAATGCTTTTGGCGATTACGATTTGGGCGCGGAAGAGATGGCAACCCATATGAAAGAGTGGGCGGAAAGCGGTTTTGTGAACATTATCGGCGGTTGTTGCGGGACAACGCCTGAGCATATCAAAGCCTTTGCCGATGCGGTTGAAGGTATCAAACCACGCCAATTACCTGAAATCAAAACCGCAATGCGTTTGTCGGGGCTTGAGCCGCTTACCATTGATGAAAACAGCCTATTTGTGAACGTGGGCGAGCGTAATAACGTGACCGGTTCGGCAAAATTCAAAAAGCTGATTAAAGAAGAACGCTTTGCCGAAGCCATTGAAATCGCCATTGAGCAAGTGGAAAACGGTGCGCAGGTGATTGATGTCAATATGGACGAAGCCTTGCTCGACTCGGAAAAATGTATGGTGCGTTTCCTTAACATTATGGCAACCGAACCCGATGCGGCGAAAGTGCCGGTGATGATCGACTCAAGTAAATGGGAAGTGATTGAAGCGGGTCTGCAATCCATTCAAGGCAAAGGGATTGTAAACTCCATTTCTTTAAAAGAAGGGGAAGAAAAGTTTATTCATCAAGCCAAATTGGTTCGCCGATATGGTGCAGCGGTTGTGGTGATGGCGTTTGACGAAGTGGGACAAGCGGACACCGAAGAACGCAAGGTGGAAATCTGTACCCGTGCTTATCGCATTTTGGTGGATCAAGTGGGCTTCCCGCCGGAAGATATTATCTTCGACCCGAATATTTTCGCCATTGGCACGGGCATTGAAGAGCACAACAATTACGGCGTGGACTTTATCAACGCCACCGGTCGTATCAAACAAACCCTGCCACACGCCAAAATTTCGGGCGGTGTGTCGAATGTGTCCTTCTCTTTCCGTGGCAACAACGTAATGCGTGAAGCCATTCACGCCGTGTTCCTGTATCACGCCATCAAACAAGGTATGGATATGGGGATCGTGAACGCTGGGCAGCTGGCGATTTATGACGATCTCGATCCGGAAATGCGAGATGTGATTGAAGATGCGGTGCTAAACCGCCACCCTGATGCCACCGAGCGTTTGATCGAACTTGCAGAAAAATACCGAAATGTGACCGCTTCCACCGAGGATAACAGCGTTGCCGAATGGCGGGCTTGGCCTGTGGAAGAGCGTTTAAAACACGCTTTGGTGAAAGGGATCACCAACTTTATTATTGAAGATACCGAAGAAGCCCGCCAGCAATTCAGCTCGCCATTGGAAGTGATCGAAGGGCCGTTAATGGCGGGAATGGACGTGGTCGGCGACTTGTTCGGTGACGGCAAAATGTTCTTACCGCAAGTGGTGAAATCCGCACGTGTGATGAAGCAATCCGTTGCCTATTTAGAGCCGTTTATCAACGCCACCAAACAGAAAGGCTCAAGCGCAGGGAAAGTGGTGATTGCCACCGTGAAAGGCGACGTGCACGACATCGGCAAAAACATCGTGAGCGTGGTGTTGCAATGTAATAACTTTGAAGTGATCGACCTCGGCGTAATGGTGCCGGCGGATAAAATCATTCAAACGGCGATTGATGAAAAAGCGGACATCATCGGCTTAAGTGGCTTGATTACGCCGTCTCTTGACGAGATGGAATACTTCTTAGGCGAAATGAACCGCTTAAACTTAAATATTCCTGTGATTATCGGCGGGGCGACCACCTCCAAAGAGCATACCGCGATCAAACTTTACCCGAAATATAAGCACGAAGTGATCTACACCACCAACGCTTCCCGTGCGGTAACCGTGTGTGCGGCGTTGATGAACCCTGAAAGCAAGGCCGAATTGTGGGAGCGAATGAAGAAAGAGTACGAACAAATTCAGCACGCTTTCGCCAATAAAAAAGCCCCACGCAAACAGCTGCCGATTGAAGAAGCACGAGCCAACCGTTTTGACGCATTCAGCGGTGAATGGGCGGATTACCAAGTACCTGTGCCGAAACAAACAGGCATTGTGGAATATAAAAATGTGCCGATTTCAACCTTACGCCAATTTATCGACTGGTCGCCGTTCTTCAGACTTTGGGGCTTAATGGGCGGCTACCCTGATGCCTTTGACTACCCAGAAGGCGGCGAAGAAGCACGCCGAGTGTATAACGATGCGCAACGGGTGTTAGACGAATTTGAGCAGAACCACAAACTCAACCCAAGCGGCATTATGGGGATTTTCCCGGCAAACAGCGTAGGCGATGACATCGAAATTTATCAAAATTCCGACCGCACTTCGGTTATCGGCAAGGCATTCAACCTCCGCCAACAAGCCGAACGCGGCAAGAACAGCAAAAGCCCGTACAACCTAGCCTTAAGCGACTTTATCGCAAGCAAAGAGAGCGGCAAACAAGACTGGTTCGGAATGTTCGCCGTGTGTGCCGGCATTGAAGAACACGACTTAGTGGAAGGCTACAAAGCCGCAGGCGACGACTACAACGCCATTCTACTCCAAGCTGTCGGCGACCGTTTAGCCGAAGCGATGGCGGAATATTTACACTTTGAACTGCGTACAAAAGTGTGGGGTTACAGCAACGAAACTTTAGACAACGACCGCTTAATCCGTGAAGAATACGTAGGCATCCGCCCCGCCCCCGGCTACCCAAGCTGCCCGGAACACACGGAAAAACAACTGATTTGGGACTTGCTCGAAGTAGAACAACGCATCGGAATGAAACTCACCGAAAGTTACGCCATGTGGCCAGCCGCAAGCGTCTGCGGCTGGTACTTCACCCACCCTGCGAGTAACTACTTTACGTTAGGGCGCATTGACGAAGATCAGGCAGTGGACTATGCGAAACGTAAGGGCTGGAGTGAGAGAGAGATTGTTAAGTGGTTGGGAGTGGCGATGGGGTAGGATATTACTAATTTTATAAGAAAATAACTCTTTGAATTATAAAAAGGTGATTATGGCTAGAGATAATTTTAGTAGGAAAGATATTATAACTTTGCGAACAAGGGTTGGGGACAAATGTTCTAACCCTAATTGTAGAAAGGCAACCACAGGTCCTGCCCATGATAAAAATAAAGCTATTATTCTTGGCGATGCGGCACATATTTGTGCGGCATCACCAGGTGGACCTCGATATAATCCTAAGATGTCTCATGAAGAGCGACGTTCTATAGAAAATGGAATTTGGCTTTGTAAGAGCTGCGCTAGAAAAATAGATGTAGACTATAAGTCTTACTCTGCTGAAGTTTTGCATGAATGGAAAATTAACGCAGAGAAAAAAGCTCATGAAGAATTAGATCAACCCGTATTTAGCCAAGCTGATGTTAATCAAGCGGTTACAGATAGTATTTTATCTGCACTAACTAGAGCTCCAGTAGAACCTAGATATAACTTGGTTCATAATGCAATTTATGTCGAAAAACAATTTTTAGAAAGCAAAGATAGCAGATTTTCTGTTTTTCCAAAATTTGATAAAGAAGGAATTTGTTATGAATTATCTCCTAAAGAGAATGTGAGTCTTCAAGTTTCATTCTTAGATACAATATCATTACCCAAAGTAATAAAAAATCATAAAGAATTTATTGAGCATGGTAAAGATTTCATTGTTAGTTCTGAAGAAATATCTTTTTCTGGTTCAGAGCTAATAAGCTTTATTACGAATACTTCATCTAAAATTAAATTTAGCAAACCTAAAATGGATGCTGTTATTAGGTTAAAAACTATTGAAAAGCAGACTGAATTCATAGAAGTTTTTAATGATATTCATGGAAGTATTTCTTTTGGAACAAAATCTTTTTCTTTTAAAGGAAAGGGATTTGCTGATACATTAAAATTAGAATTTCAGTTTTTTAGAAATAAAAGTGCTAAAATGACTATGACAGCATCTTTAATCCAGTGGGAAAATATAAATATTCTAAAACTACCTTTTTTTGAAAAACTTTGGAGACTATTTAGTAAAACTGAGAAAGGTGATTCTATTTGTTTTGATTTAGAATTAAACGGAAATTCTTTTTTAAATAACATTCAAGTTAAAATAAATAAAAATGAATATTTTTATAGTATATATACTTTTCTTCAATATACAAATTATTGTAGATCTATTTGTAAAAAACTAAATAAAAGTGTTCTATTTACAACTCAAGTTAGTTTTTCTGCAGAAGAACATCAGGAAATAGCCGAAATCAATACCATTTTAAAAGGTAAATTAATTGATAGTAGTATTCCTCAAGAATATCCTAAAACAACATTTATCGTTAATGAAAAAAACATTTCTATTTTCAAATCATCGTTTAAAACAACAAGTGTAAAATTTTGGCAAGATGAAGGCGATGTCTTATCTTTATTTAGACAAGATATAAAGCTACCACCGAAATTAATAGAACTTAACTCTGTATTACCTAGAATCTCAGTTAATCCAGATTCAATTATTGAAGGAATGGAAATAGAGTTATTATTAGAACCAATGGAAGGGTATGAATACACGATTGAATATAAAGAACCAGATAATTAAATCTAAACTAATAGTTTTTATGTATGATAACAAACACAAGCGGTAAGATTCTGCAAAAAATTTGCAAGATCTTACCGCTTGTCTATCCTTAAATTTCGGCACGCGTGAGGACACGCGCGCCATCGTTTCGTTCTATTTCATTCTAACCCAACGCAAAAACCTCAAATTTTTGCCCCAGCTGCCATATCATTTCCACTCATCAAAAACTCCACCAAATGCAAATGTCTCACCCCTTCAATATTTCCTCGCCACAGTTCGTCCATTGTAACGACATATTTCGGGTAATTATCGGCAATGGCTAAGAGTGGAGAAAATTCTTGTTGAACGGTTTGTTCACTTTCTAGTTTATAGGCGACTTGAATATAGAACTTTTCATCTTGCTTTGGGCGATAAAATCCACTTATTTATCACCAAGTTTACTGATGCAAAATAAAATTTATTTATGGTTATACACATAAAAACTTTAATTTTTTATTAATTTTTTGGTTTATAACCTAGTAATAATTGCTTAACAGTGAACTTCGTTACCGATAAAGAGTTGCTTGCTTAAGCTTATGTTCTATCCGTATTTGTCGCAGGGCGACAACATTATATGTAACCTAGCACGGAGTGCTAGGGATTAACGCAAACGGTAAGATCTTGCAAAAAAATTGCAAGATCTTATTGGTTAAAACACCAATGCACTCCGTAATTTTTCCAGCTCTTCAACAAATGCGGGTTTTCTTGGTTTACTACTAAATTGAATAATTAATTGCTCCACAAATTGTTTAAATAGTTCAATATAAGTTGGATAACGTTTCGCTATTTCTAATAAATCCCTCGTATAACCTTGATAAGCTTTTCTATCCGATAGATTAAAATAATTTTTAGGATCTAATAATTTAATATAGCGTTTTACAATTCTTTCATCATCTTTAGGATCAAGATAATGAGCAAACTCATTTAAATTAGAAATATTCGCGTGATGAACAAGTAATGAATATAATTCTTTGGTTAATTTCTCCTCACCATATAATTTAGCTAATAAACGTTGATTATAGCTAAAGCCTAAGGATTTTTTCGGTTCATCATTTTCTTTATAATATTGAATAAGTGCATTACGCTCGCTTATCCAGTCCTGTTCGTCAAAGGTATTTTTCCATAACTTAAAGTGAGTTAGATTTAATTGCCATTGTTCTGCTTTTAATAACTCCTCTAATAAATGGCGTAATTTTATTTTATCCTTTGTTATTTGATATAACTTAATTAAATCTTCTGCCCAGCCTGTTTTAAAGCCACCTTTTGTTTGTCGATAAGCTTCCAGTAATAGTGTTTCAGCTTTGGTAAAATCTTTTTCGACTAATGCGTTATTCACGGCAATTTTTCGAAACTCAGATAAATGCAAGTTTTGATTAAAAAAGATTTCAGCCTCTTCAGTTTTATTTTGCTTCAATAAAAACTGATGTTTTGCTTTGGCAAAGAATGGATATTGATATTCTCCAACTTGGTTGAGAAGAATATCAATAAGTTCAGACAATTTTTCAAACTGTGCGGTATGTTCATAAAATTTAGCACAAACCATATATAAAGTTTCACCAAAATCAAATTCAAAATAAATATTATTTGAAGTGATTTCTTTGTGAATAAATTTTATGATAGTTTTCTTTTGCGTTAAGCTAAATTTATTTTGATCAAAGTAATCTCTAATTCCTGTGATCATATAATCAATCACGCCACCAAATTCACCCGAAGAATCATCGCAACATTCATAGGTTTTGAACAGTTTCGGTAAAAAGATCGGGATAGCTACAGCAAAGTCTTCCCCACCGCTTTCAATGGCTTCTTCAATAATTTCTCCAACATCCATAGCAAGATCAATTGTTTCACCGAAATCGTAAAAACGTCGACTGAGTAGAGATCTTGCTTGCTTACTATAATAAGATTTTAGCTCTTCACTCGTTTGTTTAGGAGAAAGCTTTGCAGTAAAAAACTCTTCTGTTTGCGGAAATCGATCCACCACTGATTCAATTAAACCGCATAGGGTTTCGGCTGAATGTTCGGCTAATAATTGACGTAAGTGCGGTTGATTTTCCGCTTGTTTTTGGGGTTTGGATTTAGATTTTGATGGTCTTTCTTCTGGCGAAAATTGTAACGCAAACCATAAGGCAGCAACGTGTTTGCAGGTGAAATTACAAGGGCATCCGCAATGACTTTCTAAAATTGCTCCACGAGAATTTAATGACAACCGTACAGGGTAATATTCCGTCCCCTTTATTGTCGTACAATAAAATTCCCCTTCTTGATAAATGTCTTGTACTTTACCTTTAATAAATAAATCCCAACCACGCTCGGCAATAACGGGTGTAACGGATTGAAGCAATAACTTAGAATTTGGCTGTTGCATAAGGTTTCTCCCAATAAATTCATATTAAATATTAGCACAAGTGGCAGGATAAAAATCTCAAATTTTTGTTTCAGCTGTAATATTATTTTTGCCTATCAAAAATTTTTTCTAATTTATTTTTTATGGTTATATCCATAAAAAATTATATGAATTGTTTTTTGTTATAAACTAAAAATAAAACACAAAATACAAAATACAAAATACAAAGATGCTTGAGTTATCTGTAATAAAAACGTTTTGAGATAGGTAAAGAAGAACGATAGTAAGAAATGGCGCACCCGAGAGGATTCGAACCTCTGACCGCTCGGTTCGTAGCCGAGTACTCTATCCAGCTGAGCTACGGGTGCGTGTTTGTTTGATATTAACCTGTCATTTATTCATTTTAATTTTATTGTAGAGTTCAATAAAATGGCGCACCCGAGAGGATTCGAACCTCTGACCGCTCGGTTCGTAGCCGAGTACTCTATCCAGCTGAGCTACGGGTGCCCTGAGTAAATGGCGGTGAGAGAGGGATTCGAACCCTCGATACAGTTTCCCATATACACCCTTAGCAGGGGTGCGCCTTCAGCCTACTCGGCCATCTCACCACAATCGGTTTGTGGGCGGTATAATACGGATTGCCTTCTAATAAGTCAATGCATTTTTTGTAAAAAAGCGATCATTTGACTGATTTATCTACAAAACAATCCGTCATTTTTGTTCGCCGCGTAAAATTGCGCGTAAATTGGCGATGTTCGATTTTGTCATTTCTTTTTGTTGCGCTTCGGTGCGCGCCGGTTTGTTGCGCTCCCATTGCACATCGTCTTGTGGCAATTCTAGTAAAAATCGGCTCGGCTCCGGTTTCAATAATTCGCCGAATTGTCGCCGCTCTTTGCATAAGGAAAAAGTGAGGCTTTGTTGCGCGCGGGTAATGCCGACATAAGCCAGACGTCGTTCTTCTTCCACATTATCTTCGTCAATGCTAGTTTGGTGAGGCAAAATATTTTCTTCCATTCCGACCAAAAAAACGTGCGGAAATTCCAATCCTTTCGAGGCGTGTAACGTCATTAATTGCACTTGATCGTCATCCTCATCGTCTTCGCCGCGTTCCAACATATCGCGCAGCGTCAAACGCGTCACCACTTGGTTTAAAGTCATCGGTTCGTTAAATTCATCGCCTTTGAGCATATCCGCCACCCATTCGAACAATGTAGCGACGTTTTTGCTCTGAATTTCCGCCGCTTTCGGACTGGTGGCGTATTCATATAAATATTCTTCATAATGCAACTGCGACAACATTCGGCGCACGGCATTTTCCGGTTCCGAACGTAAAATTTCATCGTTCAGTTCGACAATCCAACGGGCGAAGGTTTGCAATGCGTTATAGGCTTTCGGCGTAACGCGTTGAATCAGTTCGAAATCGAAAATCGCGTCAAATAAACCGATATGTTTTTCTTGCGCCAAGGTACCTAATTTTTCCAAAGTCGCCGCGCCGATTTCACGTTTCGGTGTGTTGACGATGCGTAAAAATGCGGCGTCATCTTCTTGGTTTACCACAAGACGCAAATAAGCCATCATATCTTTGATTTCAGCGCGGGAGAAAAAAGATGTGCCGCCGGAAATTTTGTACGGAATCCGGTTTTGCATTAACACTTTTTCGAATAATCGCGATTGATGATTACCGCGATAAAGAATGGCATAATCGCGATATTTGGTCTTGCGCATAAAACGATGAGCAATCAGTTCGCCGACAACGCGTTCCGCTTCGTGTTCTTCGTTTTTCGCTTCGATGACCTGTAATTTTTCGCCGGCATCCAAGGCGGAAAAAAGTTTTTTGTCAAAAACGTGTTCGTTATTGGCGATTAAAATATTAGCACAGTGCAAAATGCGCTGTGTCGAGCGATAATTTTGTTCCAGCTTAATCACTTGCAACGCGGGAAAATCATTTTTCAGCCGCATCATATTTTGCGGTCTTGCACCGCGCCAAGAGTAAATGGATTGATCATCATCGCCGACCACGGTGAAACAAGCGCGTTCGCCGACCAATAATTTAATCAATTCATATTGGCTGGTATTGGTATCTTGATATTCATCGACTAACAAATAACGAATTTTCTCTTGCCATTTCGACCGCACTTCCGGATTTTGCTTAAACAACAACGTCGGCAGCATAATTAAATCGTCGAAATCCAACGCGTTATAGGCGCGAATTTGCTTGGTATAACGCGCGTAGCATTGGGCGAACGTCTGCTGCTTGGCATCTTTTGCTGTCATTAACGCTTGTTCCGGCATAATCAAATCGTTTTTCCAGTTGGAAATCGTGGAAATCAACGCGCGCAGTAAATCTTTATCTTCTTGCAATAAATCCGCGGTTAATTCTTTTAATAGCGCCAGTTGATCTTGTTCATCAAATAAGGTGATATTGGATTTCAAGCCCAAATGCCGATATTCGCGCTTGATGATGTCAAAGCCTAAAGTATGAAACGTCGAAACGATTAATCCGCGACTTTGTTCTTTGCCGATCGAATGAGCGACGCGTTCTTTCATTTCGCGCGCCGCTTTGTTGGTAAAGGTGACGGCGGCGATTTGTTTCGGTAAATAACCGCACTTTTCCACCAAATAAGCGATTTTGTTGATAATCACCCGCGTTTTGCCCGATCCCGCGCCCGCCAAAACCAGACAAGGCCCGGAAACATAATTTACGGCTTGTTGTTGTTGAAGATTTAATTTCATTGCGTCTTACTCTTGCGCCCATACATAAGGCAATAAAGCGGTATCCAGCAAAAAAGACAATGGCAAATCCAAGATCGGCATTCCCCATTTTTGCGCCATTTTCCAGTCGTATTGCGTGCCGGCATACGCCTGATATTTTTCCGTCGGATTAATTAACGTCACCACCGTTCCGCAGCCGGAAAGGACGAAAAGTGCGGTGAAAATTAAGCAGATTTTTTGCATTTTGTGACAATATAAAAGATACCGAGAAATCATAGGGCGTTATTTTATGTTTTTTTACGCAAAAAAGATATTTTCTCCGTATTTTATTGAAATTAAATGCCTTTTTATTGTGTTAAGCCTAAGTACAAAAAGCAATGCCGCATTAGGTTAAACGGCAAATTTCCTCTATAATAATCGCAAACGAATCAATAAAAATGAGAATATTATGGCTAAAATTGCTGAAAATCCTCTCGTCTTGGTGGACGGTTCCTCTTATTTATACCGTGCCTTTCACGCGTTTCCGACCTTGACGAATTCCTTGGGCGAGCCGACAAATGCGATGTACGGCGTGTTAAATATGCTGAAAAGTTTGATTTCACAAGTGCAACCCACGCATATTGCCGTGGTGTTTGATGCTAAAGGCAAAACATTTCGCGATGAAATGTTCGAACAATATAAATCGCACCGCCCGCCGATGCCCGATGATTTGCGTCGGCAAATTCAGCCGCTGCATAATATGATTCAGGCTTTGGGTATTCCGCTTTTGGTGGTGGAAGGCGTGGAGGCGGACGATGTGATCGGTACGCTTGCGCGCCAAGCCGCGCAACAGGGCAAAAATGTGTTAATCAGCACCGGCGATAAAGATATGGCGCAGTTGGTGAACGACAAAATTATGTTGATCAACACAATGACCGATACCTTGTTGGATCGCGATGGCGTGATTGAAAAATATGGTATTCCGCCCGAATTGATTATTGATTATCTCGCCTTAATGGGCGACAGCTCGGACAATATTCCCGGTGTGGCGGGCGTAGGCGAAAAAACGGCGCTCGGCTTGCTGCAAGGGCTTGGCAGTATGGCGCAGATTTATGCGAATTTAGATAAAGTTGCCGAGTTGCCGATTCGCGGGGCGAAAAAATTGGGCGAAAAACTTGCCGCGGCGAAAGCGGATGCTGATTTGTCTTATTTATTAGCTACCATCAAAACCGATGTGGAATTAGAGGTGACTCCGGATCAGCTGACATTAGGGCAACATAATAAAGACGAATTGATCGAATATTTCGCCCGTTATGAATTTAAACGCTGGCTTAATGAAGTGATGAACGGCGAAAGTTCCGTTACCAACGGCGCGGAACAGCGCGTGAAAACGGATAATTATGCACCGACGCCGACAAAAATGGAGAAAGCGCAAAGTGCGGTGAAAAATCCGATAAAAATCGACCGCACTTTATATGAAACCGTGGATACGGCGCAAAAATTGTCGGCGTGGATCGAAAAAATCAAGCAAGCCGATTACATCGCCGTGGATACGGAAACCGACTCGCTGGATGCAATGCAGGCGAATTTGGTCGGTATTTCCTTTGCCTTGGAAAACGGCGAAGCCTGTTATATTCCGCTGGCACACGTCGGCGAGGTCGCCGTTTCGACGCTTGAAACGCAAGGCGATTTATTTGACGACGTGCAAGTTTCGGCGCCGCTTGTGCGGGAACGCTTGCCGAATCAATTAGATCGCGCCGATTGCTTGGCGCAGCTAAAACCTTTATTGGAAGATCCGGCGATCAAAAAAATCGGACAAAATCTGAAATACGATTTAACCGTATTCGCTAATCATCACATCAATTTGGCTGGCGTTGCTTTCGATACGATGTTGGAATCCTATGTGCTGGATAGCACCGGTCGGCATAATATGGACGATTTGTCCGCGCGCTATTTAGGGCACAACACCATTGCCTTCGAAACCATCGCCGGCAAAGGCAAAAATCAACTGACCTTTGATCAAATCGACATTCCGACCGCCACGGAATATGCGGCGGAGGATGCGGACGTGACGATGAAATTACATCAACGGCTGTGGGCGGATTTATCACAAACGGAAACGCTCGCCACATTATTTCGCGACATCGAATTACCGTTGGTCGGCGTGTTATCGCGTATCGAACGCAACGGCGTGTTGATCGATAGCCGCACATTAGCAGCACAATCGCAGGAAATCGCCGCAAGATTGACCGCACTTGAAGCGCAAGTTCATCAAGAAGCGGGCGAAACCTTTAACCTCGCCTCCACCAAACAATTACAGGAAATTTTGTTTAATAAACTGGGCTTGCCGATTGTCGCCAAAACGCCGAAAGGCGCGCCTTCGACGAATGAGGATGTGTTGGACGAATTGGCGCAGCAAGGACATTCCGTACCGAAATTGTTAATGGAACATCGCGGCTTGGCAAAATTAAAATCCACTTATACGGATAAATTGCCACAGATGATTAATCCGACGACCGGACGGGTTCACACGTCGTATCATCAAGCGATTACTACAACGGGACGGCTTTCTTCCAGCGATCCGAACTTGCAGAATATCCCGATTCGCAACGAAGAAGGGCGACGCATTCGTCAAGCCTTTATCGCACCGCAAAATTACTCGATTATCGCTGCGGACTATTCGCAAATCGAGCTGCGCATTATGGCGCATTTGTCGCAAGATGAAGGATTGATCCGCGCCTTTAACGAAGGTAAAGATATTCACCGTTCAACGGCAGCGGAAATTTTCGGTTTGCCGTTGGATGCCGTCACCGCCGAACAACGCCGCGGCGCCAAAGCGATTAATTTCGGCTTGATTTACGGAATGAGCGCTTTCGGGCTTTCTCGTCAGCTCGGCATTTCGCGCGCGGAAGCGCAAAAATATATGGATTTGTATTTCCAACGTTATCCGGGCGTGCAACGTTTTATGACCGACATTCGCGAAAAAGCCAAAGCGCAAGGTTATGTGGAAACTTTGTTCGGGCGGCGTTTGTATTTGCCGGAAATTAACGCGTCAAGCGCAATGCGGCGAAAAGCGGCGGAACGCGTGGCGATCAATGCGCCGATGCAAGGCACGGCGGCGGATATTATTAAACGGGCGATGATTGAAATTGATCGCGCTATCGGGCAGTCCGACGAAATTAAAATGATTATGCAGGTTCACGATGAATTGGTGTTTGAAGTGCGGTCGGATAAAATCGAGAAATATACGCCGTTAATCAAAAATTTAATGGAAAATGCGGCAAAATTAGTAGTTCCGCTTATCGTGGATGTGGGTATCGGTAAAAACTGGGATGAAGCGCATTAAAATTTTGTTAAATTTGACCGCACTTTTGCGCATTGTGTGTGGGATAACAACGGATTTTGGGCTATAATGCCTCCATTTTGTTTAACTTTTTGAAGAAGAAATTATGTCAGATAAATTTAATGTAAAAACCTTTCAAGGTATGATTTTAGCCCTCCAAGATTACTGGGCAAGCAAAGGCTGCACCGTGGTTCAACCTTTCGATATGGAAGTAGGTGCAGGCACATCTCACCCGATGACTTGCTTACGTGCATTAGGCCCTGAGCCGATGGCGTTTGCTTATGTACAACCATCACGCCGCCCGACAGACGGACGTTATGGCGAAAACCCAAACCGTTTACAACACTACTACCAATTCCAAGTGGTGATTAAACCTTCTCCGGACAACATTCAAGAACTCTATTTAGACAGCCTTAAAATGCTCGGTTTCGACCCAACCCAAAACGATATTCGTTTTGTGGAAGACAACTGGGAAAACCCGACTTTAGGTGCGTGGGGCTTAGGCTGGGAAGTGTGGTTAAACGGAATGGAAGTCACCCAATTCACCTATTTCCAACAAGTCGGCGGTTTAGAATGTAAACCGGTTACCGGCGAAATCACCTACGGTTTAGAGCGTTTAGCAATGTATATTCAAGGTGTGGACAGCGTGTATGACTTAGTTTGGTCGGACGGTCCTTTAGGTAAAACCACTTACGGCGATGTTTTCCACCAAAACGAAGTGGAACAATCCACCTACAACTTTGAATACGCAGACGTGGATTTCCTATTCCAATGTTTCGAACAATACGAAAAAGAAGCGCAATCGCTATTAAGTTTAGAAAAACCGCTTCCGTTGCCAGCTTATGAGCGCATCTTAAAAGCAGCACACAGCTTTAACTTACTCGATGCTCGCAAAGCGATTTCTGTGACCGAACGCCAACGCTATATCTTACGCATTCGTGCTTTAACCAAAGGCGTTGCCGAAGCCTATTACGCAAGCCGCGAGGCGTTAGGTTTTCCGGGTTGCAAAAAATAATTTATGTGAGTTGTAGGGGCGGACCGATGGGTCCGCCCATATATACATAAAATAGCTTATTGATTTATATTTTTTCGGGCGGACACATCGGTCAGCCCCTACGAAAATTGGATATATATGACCAAACCCATTTTATATTTCGCCCATTGGTGCCCTGATACCGAGCCATTTGTTGCCGAACTTCAGCGTTTAAATATTGAATATGAAGCGGTTGATATCACAAAGAGCGGTGCAAATTTTAAACCGTTTTTAAGATTACGCGATACACATCCGGCTTTTGATGACGCAAAAGCCAACGGCTATATTGGGATTCCTGCGTTAATGATCGGTGAGCGGGTGATTTTGGATCAAAACGAATTACAGTCGTTGTGATTTTGCAATCAATGATTGCAAAATTGTCCACGCAGTGCGTGGGCAATTTGAGATATAGAGCCTCTTAAATTTGATGAAAATGCAGTTTAGGTAAATTGTGCACACAGTGTATGCACAAATTGGATATTACGGATTAAATTGTGCAGACACTATCTGCAAAATTACAAAAATCTCTAATTCGGGACTCACTGCGTCCCGAATTAAATTAACGAAGATTGATGATGAACGAACTCCAAACACCCGATAATCAACTTCTCGGACAAATTGCCGAGATTATTCAACAAGCACGCCAGCAAGTTCGCCAAACGGTGAACAGTGCGATGGTGCAAAGCTATTGGGAAATCGGTCGGTTGATTGTTGAACACGAGCAACAAGGCGAAGAGCGGGCAAAATACGGTAAGTATTTATTGCAAAATCTTTCCGAACGTTTAACGGAAATGTTTGGGAAAGGGTTTGATATTCGCAATTTACGCAATATGCGACAGTTTTATCTTACTTTTCCAATTCGGAACACACTGTGTTCCGAATTGAGTTGGTCGCATTATCGCCGTTTAATGCAAATAGAAAATGATCAAGCTCGCCAATGGTATTTAAAAGAAACCCTAGAACAAAATTGGTCAGTTAGAGCTTTAGATCGCCAAATCAGCGTACTTTATTATGAGCGTTTACTGAGTAGCCAAAATAAAGCGCTAGTTGAACAAGAAGCTGTTGAAAAAACCGAACCGCTAAAAGAGACGATTCAGGACTATTTGCGAGATCCTTATATTTTAGATTTCTTGAATTTACAGGACAAAACCTATCAAGAAAGCGGTGTAGAGCAAGCGATTATCGGTAATCTTCAACAATTTTTATTGGAACTTGGTAAAGGTTTCGCTTTTGTAGAACGCCAAAAACGTATTCGTTTTGATGATGAAGATTTTTACATTGATTTGGTGTTTTACAATTTTAAATTAAAATGCTTTTTGTTGATTGACCTTAAAATCGGCAAACTCAAACACCAAGACATCGGGCAAATGGACACTTACGTCCGCCTTTATGACGAGCAATTTAAAGGCGAAGACGACAACCCAACCATTGGTTTGGTATTATGCAGCGAACAAAGCGAAGCCATTGCGAAATATTCTGTCCTTGCCGATAGAAAACAGATTTTTAGTGCGAAATATCTACCGTATTTACCAACGGAGTTGGAGTTGCAGAAGCAGGTGGAAATGGCGAGAAGGTTGGTGGATATTTCCTAGCACGGCAAAGCCTTGACTCAGTTACGCATAGTTCAGCCCCGCTGGGGCTGGAAATCAGAGATAACAAAGAGCTGCGAAGCAGCTCAACAGGCTCATAGAGCCTAGTAACCACATACGGCTTGCCGTGCGTGGGTTGCAAGCGGTTAGATTTCCGCAAAAATTTGTAAAAATTAAATTTAATTATTGAGAATTAACGAAAGAGAAAACAATGACAACACAAAACTTCCTCGCCGAGATCGGCACTGAAGAGTTGCCACCGAAGGCACTCAAAAAATTAGCGACCGCATTTGCGGATAATGTTGAACAAGAGTTAAACCAAGCAGGGCTTTCTTTTGAGAAAGTGGAATGGTTTGCAGCACCACGTCGTTTGGCGGTTAAAGTGTTAGGTTTAGCCACGGCTCAACCGAGCAAAGAAGTGGAAAAGCGTGGACCTGCCGTAGCACAGGCGTTTGATGCGGAAGGGAAACCGACCAAAGCGGCTGAAGGCTGGGCAAAAGGTTGTGGAATTACTGTTGATCAGGCAGAGCGTATTGCCACCGATAAAGGCGAATGGCTGGTTCACCGTGCGGTGATTGAAGGTCAGCCGACCAAAAACTTGTTGGTGGGCATTATCAGCAATTCCCTTGCCAAGCTACCAATCCCCAAAACAATGCGTTGGGGCGATAAGAGCGAGCAGTTCGTTCGCCCTGTACATACCGTGACTTTATTATTAGGCGATGAGTTAATCGAAGGCGAAATTTTAGGCGTGCAAAGCGGTACGACTATTCGCGGTCACCGTTTTTTAGGCGAGCGTGAGTTCCAAATTTCTCACGCAGACCAATACCCTGCATTACTCAAAGAAAAAGGCTCAGTCGTTGCTGATTTCAACGAGCGTAAAGCGTTAATTTTGGCGAAATCGCAAGAAAAAGCGACCGCACTTGGTGGTGTGGCGGATATTGAAGAAGATTTGCTTGATGAAGTGACTTCGCTTGTGGAATATCCAAATGTGCTGGCGGCGAAATTTGAAGAGCGTTTCTTAGCTGTGCCTGCAGAAGCCCTTGTTTACACCATGAAAGGCGACCAAAAATACTTCCCGATTTATGATAAAGACGGAAAACTTTTACCGCACTTTATTTTTGTGTCGAACATCGTGCCGTCCGACCCAAGCAAAATTATTGAAGGGAACGAAAAAGTGGTTCGCCCACGTTTAACCGACGCGGAATTCTTCTTCAAAACCGACTTAAAACAGCGTTTGGAAGACCAGTTACCACGCTTAGAAACTGTGTTATTCCAACAACAACTCGGCACATTGCGTGATAAAACCGCTCGCATTGAACAGCTTGCAGGCGAAATTGCAAAACAGATCGGTGCGGACGAAGCCAAAGCGAAACGTGCAGGCTTGCTCTCAAAATGCGATTTAATGACCAATATGGTGTTTGAATTTACCGACACCCAAGGCGTGATGGGTATGCACTATGCCCGTGCAGACGGCGAAGACGAAGAAGTAGCGGTAGCGTTAAACGAACAATATATGCCACGTTTTGCCGGCGATGAATTGCCGAAATCCTTGGTGGCAAGTGCGGTTGCGTTAGCGGATAAATTCGACACGCTTACTGGGATTTTCGGTATCGGGCAAGCACCAAAAGGCAGTGCCGACCCGTTCGCTTTACGCCGTGCGGCGTTAGGTTCGTTGCGTATTATTGTTGAGAAAAACTTGCCGTTAGATTTAGAAGATTTAGTGCGTAAATCGGCAGCATTATTTGGTGATAAACTTACAAACGCTAATGTGGTTGAAGAGGTGGTGGACTTTATGCTCGGTCGTTTCCGTGCGTGGTATCAAGATGAAGGTATTGCGGTGGACGAAATCCAAGCGGTGCTTGCCCGCCGTCCAACTCGCCCTGCGGATTTTGATGCCCGTGTGCGTGCGGTTTCACACTTCCGTACACTTGAAGCGGCAGCAGCATTAGCGGCGGCGAATAAGCGTGTCAGCAATATTCTGGCGAAAGTTGAAGGTGAAATTCCGGCGAAAATCGACCGCACTTTATGCGTTGAAGCAGAAGAAATTGCGTTGGCGGATCGAGTGATTGCGCTACAAAGCGAATTGCAGCCGTTATTTGAAAAAGGCGAATATAGCGTTGCATTGGATCGTTTAGCAGAATTGCGCAGCGTGATCGATAACTTCTTTGATAAAGTAATGGTTAATGCGGAAGATGAAAAATTGCGTCAAAACCGGTTAGCGATTTTAAATAATCTGCGTAACTTATTCTTAGAAGTGGCGGATATTTCCTTATTGCAATAAGGCATCGGGCAAGTTCATTTGCCCTTTGAAAGAAGAAAAAAGCGAATTAATGTCAGCGCATTAATCCGCTTTGTTTTGGCTTGAACAAAATTGCGTCAAAACCGGCCGCACTTTTGAGCAATAAAAATGCGGTCAAAACGACCGCATTAGGAGAATAAAAAAGACGGTTAGTTCCACTTGGGAAGCTAACCGCAAAAGGGGAAAAAACTAACCCTCAATACCTTCGAATAAGGCTGTACTTAGATAACGTTCTGAAGCGGAAGGTAAAATCACCACGATTAATTTATCCGCAAATTCAGGTAATTTCGCAATGCGATCCGCCGCCGCAACCGCCGCACCGGAAGAAATACCGGCTAAAATACCTTCTTCCGCCATTAAACGACGCGCCGTTGCAATCGCGGTTTCGCTGTTTACGCGTTCTACGCGATCGATTAAAGACAAATCCAAGTTTTTCGGAATAAAGCCCGCGCCGATACCTTGAATTTTGTGCGGACCCGGTTTCACTTCTTCGCCTGCGAGCGTTTGGGTGATAACCGGTGATTCTTCCGGTTCAACCGCCACGGAAATAATTTGTTTGCCTTGATCTTGTTTGATATAACGGCTGATACCGGTAATCGTACCGCCCGTACCTACGCCTGCAACAACGACATCCACTTGACCGTCGCTGTCTTTCCAAATTTCAGGGCCGGTAGTTTTTTGGTGAATATCCGGGTTCGCCGGATTCTCGAACTGTTTAAGCATTACATAACGGTTCGGATCGGAGGCAACGATTTCTTCCGCTTTTGCGATCGCGCCTTTCATACCTTTTGCGCCTTCGGTTAAAATCAAATTCACGCCTAAACCGCGTAGCAAGCGTTTACGTTCCAAGCTCATTGTTTCCGGCATTGTTAACGTGATTTTATAACCGCGCGCCGCCGCAACGTAAGCGAGAGCGATACCGGTGTTGCCGCTGGTCGCATCGACGATTTCTTTATCTTTAGTTAAAGTGCCGTCTTTTTCCGCTTGCCAAACCATATTCGCACCGATACGGCATTTTACGCTGAAGCTTGGATTGCGACCTTCGATTTTAACGGCGATATTACCGTTACCGAAATTTTTTAAACGCACTAAAGGAGTGTTTCCGATAGAGTAAGAATTATCTGCGTGGATTGTCATATTGTTCCCCTTATTGAATTGGTCTTTGTGTTCGAATTGGTTATATTTTTAGCATACCGATTCAGAATAAAAAAATAGTTATTGGCTATATTTTATAACCAAACGCTATTTAACGATTTGCGAACCTTTGGTCGCCACGCCGCGACCGGGCACGCGAATTTCACGCGAAGTGCGGTTTAAATCGAGGTTAAATAATAAATTATCGCGATATTGTTCCACCCACATTGCGGTTGCGCCGCACACGGCGACGGGAATAATCACCAAATTAATAATCGGCACGAAGGTGCATAACGTGACTAAGGTGCCGAAAGTAACGCTTAAGGTTTGCTTTTCGGTCAGTTCGGCGCGCATTACCTTAAACGGAATTTTGTGGTTATCGAAAGGATAGTCGCAATATTGAATCGCCATCATCCAAGCAGTGAACAAAAAGGCTAAAATCGGAATAAAAATTTGTCCGACCACGGGAATAAAACTCAATAAAAACAAGCCGATAAATTTCGGCAGACTGTAAAGGAGTTTTTGCCATTCGCGTCCCAACATTCTCGGAATATCCTTGATAAAATCCATCGTACTCATTTCAATGCCGCTTTCGCCGGTGAGCATTTTTTCTACTTTTTCGGCGAGCAAACCGTTAAACGGTGCGGCGATAAAGCCGGATAAGGTGGTGAAAACGAAATAAAAAACCGTCAGAATCATTAGAATCGACAACAATAATAACACTGCGCTTAACCAGCTAAGCCAAGCGGGAATATAACTCATTATGCCGTCGATTAGCGCACCGATTTGCGATACGAACAGCCAAAATAAGCCGCTTAATAACAACACGTTTAATAAAATCGGCATTATTACAAAGCGACGCAAGCCTTTTTGTCCGATAAGGTGCCAGCCGACGACGAAATAGTGAAATCCTTGTTTGAGTTCGGATTGTTGCAACATAATACATTCTCTGAATAAAAATCGAGGAATAAGAATACAAAGTGCGGTGAAAAAAATCAATTTTTGCATATCACCGAAATCGCAAAATATGATAAGCTAACGGCATTTGCACTGTCGCGGTATGTTCTAGACAATGGGAGAAAATAATGGATTTAAATACGATTTTGATTATTTTGGGTGTAATTGCGTTAGTGATTTTAGTGGCGCACGGACTTTGGGCGAATCGTCGTGAAAAATCCCAATATTTCCAAAATGCAAATACTTTCACCAAAGACGCGCGCGTTCGCCAGCCGCAAGAAAATCTCCGGCAAGATCCGATTGCCGTTTCTCCCGAACCGGTCTCACTACAACCGCAGCCTATCGAGCCGCCGCAACCGACGCAGCAAAGCTTGAATTTCGACGACGTACAATATCAAACGCAAGCGCCGGACGCCAATCAAAATCTCGAACAAGCGGTTAGCCGCATAAAAATCAGCTTACCGAATGCGCCGCAAGCTTCCGCGGCAAGCGTGGAGCCGGCGGTTTATACGCAAGCGCCGCAAGATTTAACCCGCGCAACCATTGCCGATCTGGAAGCGAATCTTGACGAAAACGAAGGTATCAATTCTTCCTCCGCATTTTTGCGCGAGCAATTAGCCGAAGCCGCCCAGCATTCCGCACATATTGAACCGGAGCCGCAAGCGGAAACGACGATTTCAGCCGCCGAGACTGCCACGGAAAGCGAAACGCAGGCGGAAAAATCCTTTATTATGTTGTATGTGGTGGCTGCGGAAAATCGCGAATTTAACGGCGCGAATTTGGCGCAAGTATTGGACGATCTCGGTTTTATTTTCGGCGCACAACAAATTTATCATCGCCATTTGGATTTAAGCGTCGCCAGCCCGATTTTATTCAGCGCGGCGAATATTCAACAACCGGGAACCTTTGATCCTTATAATATGGCGGATTTTTATACCGTCGGCATCGCCCTGTTTATGCAGCTTCCGTCTCACGGCAGCGATTTGGCGAACTTACGGATGATGATTCGAGCAGCGAAAACGATCGCAGAAGAATTAAACGGTTTTGTATTAACGGATCAACAAGAAATTTTCGACGAGCAAGCGGAAAAAGCTTATTTAAGTCGTGTTGCTTAGCGAATAAAATTGTCAAAAAAACACCGCACTTTTATCAAAATACACGATAAAGTGCGGTGTTTTTTTATCGAATTTTTCCGTTATTTCCCGCGTACAGCTTGTACGGCAAGAACGGCGTTATAACTTAATTGTGTGATTTTTTCCCAATTTTTCGCCTCAATCAAGTCATTCGGCAGCATCCAAGATCCGCCGACAGTGGCAACGCAATCCAATTTAACGTAATCCGCTGCATTTTTCTCTGAAATACCGCCGGTCGGGCAGAATTTCAGTTGCGGCAGCGGTGCCGAAATGGCTTTTAATGCCTGCGCGCCGCCGTTGATTTCCGCCGGAAAGAATTTAAGATGATCATAGCCGAGTTCTAAAGCTTGCATCATTTCCGACGGTGTTGCGGTACCGGGTATTAATGCGATTTTGCCTTGTGCGGCGTAAGCGAGCAGGGCAGGCGTCGCACCCGGCGAAATGGCGAATTGTGCACCGGCGGCGACAACGTCGTCATATTGTTGCGTATTAATCACCGTTCCGGCGCCGACAAGGGCTTGCGGTAAGGCTTGGCGAATCAGTTTAATCGCCTCAAGCGCCGCCTCGGTGCGTAAGGTGATTTCGAACACATTAATGCCGCCGTCAAGCAGCGCTTGCGCCATCGGTACGGCGTCCTCAAGGCGTTTGATGACCATCACAGGGACAATCGGAGACGCGGCGAAAATTTGTTGCGGAGATAAAGTCCATTGCATAATCTGTATCCTCAATTAAATAAAATGCTCGCGCCTTCTTCTGCGGGCGAGACGTTTTTTCTGAATAAACGGAATAATTCCCGTCCGCAGCCGTCGTAATCGGCGGATAAATCCGCTTGAAACGGCGTGCGATCGGCAAAGTCGGCGAGACAACGCATCGAACCTTTTTCTGCGTCGATTTCGATGATATCGCCTTGTCGAATATAGGCTAAAGGCCCGCCGTTCACCGATTCGGGGCATAAATGAATAATGGACGGCACTTTGCCGGAGGCACCGGATAAACGCCCGTCCGTGACTAAAAAGACCCGATGACCGGCTTCCATCACATTGCCTAAGATCGGCATTAATTTATGTAATTCCGGCATTCCGCGTGCAGCGGGGCCGCTGTTGCGCACCACAATGACGGCGTCTTGGTTCAATCGTCCGTTTTTATAGGCTTCGACCACTTCGTCTTGAGATTCGAATACCAGCGCAGGTGCGGTTAATTTATGGTGTTCTTTCGCTACGGCGCTGATTTTGATCACGCCGCGACCTAAATTACCGTCAATCACTTTTAAGCCGCCTTGCGCACTGAATTGCGTATTCGGCGCAGCGATAACGTTTTCGTCGCGGGTTTGCGTGATCGGCGCGAATACCACTTCGCCATTTTCCAAGCTCGGTTCGCAGAAATAATCTTGCATCGTGCCGTAAATCGGCGTAGCGTCTAAGTGCAACAAGCCGCGATCCGCAAGGGATTTCAGCAAAAATGGCACGCCGCCCGCTTGGTGGAATTGATTAATATCGGCGGTTCCGTTCGGATAAATACGCGTTAAAAGTGGTACGATGTCGGAAAGTCGGGAAAAATCGTCCCAAGTTAAGATAATGCCCGCGGCGCGCGCAATGGCAATTAAGTGGATGGTGTGATTCGTGCTGCCACCCGACGCCAATAACGCGACTAAGCCGTTGATGATACTTTTTTCATTCACCACGCGATACAACGGACGAAAATCTTTTCCTTGCGCACTGATTTTGATCATTTGTTTAGCGGTCATTGCGGTTAAATGCGGACGCAGCGGCGAATTGACCGGCACGAACGCCGAGCCGGGTAACATTAATCCCATTGCCTCGAAAATCAACTGATTGGTGTTCGCCGTGCCGTAGAAAGTGCAAGTGCCGACGCTGTGATAGGCACTGTTTTCCATTTCTTGTAGGGCATCTTTGCCCACTTCGCCGGCAGCGTATTGTTGACGAATTTTCACTTTCTGTTTATTGGATATTCCGGTGTTCATCGGTCCGCTTGGCACGAAAGCGGCGGGTAAATGTCCGAAACTAAGCGCACCAATTAACTGTCCCGGTGCGATTTTATCGCAAATTCCCAGTAATAATGCGGCGTCGAAGGTGTTATGACTTAAGCCGATTGCCGTCGCTTGGGCGATTAAATCGCGCGAAAACAACGACAAATCCATTCCGTCTTGCCCTTGCGTAATGCCGTCGCACATTGCCGGTACGCCGGCGGCGACTTGGGCGGAATGCCCGTTATCTCGCAGTACTTGTTTGATTTGCTGCGGATAATCCGCATAAGGCGTATGGGCGCTGACCATATCGTTATAAGCGCTGACAATGCCGACATTAATCGTGGTGAAATCGAGAATCTGTTGTTTTTCTTGCGGGCAGCAAGTGGCAACCGTATGCGCCAAATTACCGCAACTAAGTTTCGCGCGGGATTTTCCGGCGGCGGCTTGTTTTTCCATTCTGCGCATATAAGCCTCACGCGCGGCTTGGCTGCGACGCGCAATAGTTTCCGTCACATCTAACAAAATCGGATTCATCGGCACCGCCTATAATAAAGGTTTAATCGCCGCAATGCAGCGTTCGACCACTTCGTCGAAAGAGGCATCGATATCAATATGATAAACGTCTTGCTCGTCTTGTTGCGGCACTTCTAAGGTGGCAAATTGGCTGCGCAACATTTCGGTTTTCATATAATGCCCTTGGCGTTTTTGCATTCTGGATAACACTAAATCAAAATCGCCGGATAAAAAGATAAATTTAACACCTTGATTTCCTTCACGAATTGGATCGCGATATTTCTTTTTCAACGCCGAACAGATGATGATGCCTCTTTCGGATTTTTGTTCCAAACTAAACGCCGCGTCGCGAATACGTTCCAACCAAGGTGCGCGATCTTCATCGTTTAACGGCTGACCGGAACTCATTTTGATAATATTGGCGCGCGGATGTAAATCGTCACCGTCGATTAATTTTAATCCCAATCGTTGCGCAATCGCTGTGCCGATACTGGTTTTACCCGTACTGGAGACACCCATTAAAATAAAGCATTGACCTGTATGTTTTTCCATTTTTTTCTCCCAAGAAACGATCATTTTTTATTACTTTATAAATGTTATCGGTAACAGTCAATAACAAAATTTAAATTTCTTATTTTTTGTGATCAAGATCATTTTTTCGTAAAGTAACTAAAATTAGCCCGTTATTTATCCAGCTAGAGGATGAAATCGATTTATTTCTGAGCAATAAAAATAATTTTGTGACGAATATCACAAAATTAAATTTATCTGTTGGAAAAATTATCGTGTTATCGGTAACATTTTCGGTGTTATTACTTTGCTTGATTAAAAAAAGGAAAATCTATGGAAAATCTTTCTGCAGCGGCGAATACTTCGTCCTTACTTCTTATTGCGCTCGGCGCAATAATCGCGTTGCTGATTTTAATTATCCGATTTAAAGTGCACGCTTTCGTCGCGTTAATTTTAGTCAGTTTATTGACCGCACTTGCCGCCGGCATTCCGGTTGACAAAATTTTGCCGACCTTATTAAACGGTTTCGGCAGCACGCTGGCTTCGGTCGCGTTATTAGTGGGCTTGGGCGCGATGATCGGTCGGCTTTTGGAGATCACCGGCGGCGCGAAAGTGTTAGCCGATGCGTTAATCGCCAAATTCGGCGAACAGCGCGCGCCGATGGCGTTAGGGGTGACGGCGTTATTGTTCGGATTCCCGATTTTCTTTGATGCCGGTTTGGTGGTGATGTTGCCGATCGTCTTTAGCGTGGCGAAACAGTTCGGCGGTTCCGTGTTGCGCTTTGCATTTCCGGTTGCCGGGGCGTTTGCGGTAATGCACGCATTTTTACCGCCGCATCCGGGTCCGGTGGCGTCCGGTGATATTTTGGGCGTAAATATCGGCTTGTTAGTGATCGTCGGCTTAATTTGCGCGATTCCGACGTGGTATATCGGTACTTATTTGTTCAGTATGTTCATCAGCAAAAAAGTCTATGTGGAATTGCCGAAAGCCTTTTTAAATTTAACCGCAGTGAACGAAACTTCGGTACAAAATCCGCCGTCAATCGGTCGCGTATTAATCGTTTTATTGTTACCGATCTTCTTGATTTTATTCGATACCGGCTTAAACACTTTAACCGTAGCGAAAGTGATAGACGGTTCGCAACTTTGGGTGCAAAGCTTACGTTTAATCGGTAAAACGCCAATCGCATTATTAATCACGTTGTTGGTGGCGATCGCATTATTACGCGACGAGCGCAGTTTCGACCAAATCGAAAAAATTTGTAACAACGCATTAGGTCCGATTTGCGCCATCGTATTAGTTACCGGTGCGGGCGGGATGTTCGGCGGCGTATTGCGCGCCAGCGGTATCGGCGAAGCCTTATCCGCAATGTTGTCCGACACCGGAATGCCGGTGATTGTCGCCGCCTTCTTGATTTCGGTTGCTTTGCGCGTGGCACAAGGTTCGGCAACGGTTGCGTTAACTACGGCGTCGGCATTAGTCGCACCAATGGTCGCCGCTTCTCCTGAACTCAGCCAATTCGACCTTTGTTTTATCGTGATTGCGATTGCCTCCGGCGCCACCGTGTTATCGCACGTCAATGATTCCGGTTTCTGGTTAGTCAGTCGTTTCTTAGAAATGGATACCAAAACCACCTTAAAAACCTGGACGTTGTTGGAAACTTCAATCGGTGTTGTCGGTTTTATCATCGCCTTTATCGGTAGCGTATTACTCTAAATTCCGCTAAAAATTACCGCACTTTCGGATGCCCGAAGATTCGACGACGAATTTTCGGGCATCTTTTTTTTATTTAAACGAAGGGTCGCCGTTGTTGTATAATGCAACGGTTTATTATGTCTCGCCGCCGAAGTGCGGTGATTTTTACTAGGGAATAATTATGTCGGAGCAAGTCGCTGCACAAATTCAACAGCTACGCAAAACATTGCGTTATCACGAATATCAATACCACGTTTTAGACAATCCGCAGATTCCTGATGCGGAATATGATCGCTTATTTCATCAACTGAAAGCGCTGGAGCAACAATTTCCGCAATTTATCGAGGCGGATTCGCCGACACAACGGGTCGGTGCGAAACCTTTGGCGGGATTTGCGCAAATCACCCACGAAATTCCGATGTTATCTTTAGATAACGCCTTTTCGGACGAAGAATTTTATGCTTTTGTCAAACGAATTCAAGATCGTCTAATTTTGTTGCCTGAGCCGTTGACCTTTTGCTGCGAGCCGAAATTAGACGGCTTGGCGGTAAGTATTTTGTATGTGAACGGGCGTTTAGCCCAAGCGGCGACGCGCGGCGACGGCACGACCGGCGAGGATATTACCGCCAATATTCGCACCATTCGTAATATTCCTTTGCAGCTGCTTACGGACAATCCGCCGGCGCGTTTGGAAGTGCGCGGGGAAGTGTTTATGCCTCAAGCGGGATTTGAAAAATTGAACGAAACCGCTTTAGCCAAAGGGGAAAAAACCTTTGCCAATCCGCGTAATGCGGCGGCAGGATCGTTGCGTCAGCTCGATCCGAAAGTCACCAGCCAGCGTCCGTTAATGTTGAACGCTTACGGGATCGGCATTGCCGAAGGCGTGACCTTGCCCGATACGCATTTCGCTCGGTTGCAATGGCTAAAATCTATCGGTATTCCGGTCAATAACGAAATTCGCTTGTGCGACGGCGTGGAAAACGTGCTGAATTTCTACCGCACTATCGGCGAAAAACGCAGCGGCTTAGGCTACGATATTGACGGCACGGTGTTAAAAATCAATGACATTGCCTTGCAGCAAGAACTGGGTTTTATTTCTAAAGCGCCGCGTTGGGCGATTGCCTATAAATTTCCGGCGCAAGAAGAATTAACGCGCTTAAACGACGTCGAGTTTCAAGTGGGACGCACCGGTGCGATTACGCCGGTGGCGAAATTAGAACCGGTTTTTGTCGCGGGTGTGACGGTGAGCAATGCGACGCTACATAACGGCGATGAAATTGCGCGTTTGGATATTGCCATCGGCGACACGGTGATTATTCGTCGCGCCGGCGATGTGATTCCGCAAATTATCGGCGTGTTGCACGAACGCCGACCGTCGGATGCTAAGCCGATAGTGTTTCCGACCCATTGTCCGGTTTGCGAATCGGTAATCGTGCGCATTGAAGGCGAAGCGGTGGCGCGTTGTACCGGCGGATTAATTTGTGCCGCGCAACGTAAAGAAGCACTGAAGCATTTCGTTTCGCGTAAAGCGATGGATATTGACGGTGTCGGGGCAAAATTAATCGAACAATTAGTGGATCGCGAGTTGATTCGCACGCCAGCCGATTTGTTCAAATTGGATTTGATTACCTTAATGCGCTTGGAGCGAATGGGTGCGAAATCCGCCGAAAATGCGTTAAATAGCTTGGAAAAAGCGAAAAAAACCACTTTGGCGCGTTTTATTTTTGCGTTGGGTATTCGCGAGGTGGGCGAGGCGACGGCATTAAATTTAGCCAACCATTTTAAAAATCTCGACGCATTGAAAAATGCCGAATTGGACGCATTGCAGCAAGTGCAAGATGTCGGCGAGGTGGTCGCCAACCGCATTTATGTTTTCTGGCGCGAGCCGCATAATGTGGATGTGGTGGCGGATTTAATCGCGCAAGGCGTACATTGGGATGACGTAGTGATTGAAGAAATCGCCGATAATCCGTTAAAAGATAAAACTGTCGTCCTCACCGGCACATTGAGCAAAATGGGACGCTCGGAGGCGAAAGCCTTGTTGCAAAGTTTCGGTTGTAAAGTCAGCGGCAGCGTGTCGGCGAAAACGGATTTTGTTATCGCGGGCGATAATGCGGGGTCGAAATTGACTAAAGCTACGGAACTCGGCGTTAAAATCTTAACGGAAGAAGAATTCCTCGCTTTAGTACAAGCGGAAGTTTAAACGCGCGCAAAGCCAAGTAAAAAAACGAATAAAAAAGTGCGGTGCAAAAAATAAAAATTATTTGCACCGCACTTTTTGTTTTCTTATAAACGGATTATCGCGTACCGTAAACTACAATAGTTTTTCCGTGAGCGGAAATAAGATGTTGATCTTCAAGCATTTTTAAAATACGTCCGACGGTTTCGCGCGAACAGCCCACCATTTGCCCGATTTCTTGGCGAGTAATTTTAATTTGCATACCGTCCGGATGGGTCATTGCTTCCGGCATTTTCGCCAAATTCAACAAGGTTTGCGCAATGCGACCGGTTACGTCTAAAAACGCGAGGTTGCTGACTTGGCGGGAAGTGTTTTGTAAACGGCGCGCAAGCTGAGCGGATAAATACATTAAAATTTCAGGGTTCACTTGAATCAGTTGGCGGAATTTCTTGTAAGAAATTTCGGCGATTTCGCAAGAAGTTTTCGCCTTGATCCACGCAGAACGCGCTTGACCTTCTTCAAATAATCCCGCTTCGCCGAAGAAATCGCCTTGGCTGAGATAGGTGAGGATCATTTCTTTGCCGTCTTCGTCTTTGACTAATACGGCGACCGAGCCTTTGATTAAGTAATAAAGGGTTTCCGCCTTTTCGCCGGCGTGAATTAAGGTGCTTTTGGAAGGATATTTATGAATATGACAATGGGAGAGGAACCATTCCAAAGTCGGATCCATTGATTGAGTCGGTTGTCCGGATTGATCTTGCATAATTACCCCATAAACGATGTTATTTGAGAAAGTCCATTTTATTTTTAATATCAATGGATTCGTGTAATTCCGACCAAACTATTAGGGCGCGTCCTTGGCGAATTTCATCAAGTAGTTTGGTGGTTTTTTGTTCTAAAGAAAGCTCTTCGGAACCGTAATCCGTCCCTTCGCGTAAAATAAAACTTTCGACGATATTTTGTAACGTTTCCGCTTCTAATTCTTGCCAAGGAATAATCATAATGTTACCTAAAAATTCAAATTATGCAAATAGCAGTTCGATAAGTTTCCATTGCTGCTCAAAACTTTGATTCGGCGTATGGCGGAAGTTCGAACGTACATAGCGCATAAATTGCCCTTCGCAAAAGGTGACCAAATACGCGGCAACGGTGCGTTCGTCCGTGCTAAAGGATTTTCCTTCGCGCAATTTTCGCATTTGCAAAATATTCACGAATTGCAATTCCAAGCGATCAAAAAACTGCGCTACGCGCGCTTGCAACTGCGGCGATTCGAACATTAAGGCGTGACCGGTCAATACGCGGGTCAGTCCCGGGTTTTTACGCGCAAAATCCAAAATCATTTGCAAAATATCGCGCACGCGATTCATCGTATTGGTTTCGTTTTTAATCGAATGATTGATACGGCTGAATAAATTTCCTTCGATATTATCGATTAATGCCTCGAAGATTTTGGTTTTGCTCGGAAAATAGCGATAGAGCGCCGCTTCGGATACACCGACTTCTTCCGCCAAACGTGCCGTTGTCATTCGTTCCATCCCGCGTTCGGAATGCAACATATGGGTCAACACGGTAAGCACTTGCTGACGGCGTTCTTTGACGCTGCGTTTCATCGGTTTTTCCATTATTGTTTACCCGAATGACCGAAACCGCCTTCGCCGCGATCCGTTTGTTCGAAATCCGTGACGATATTAAATTCCGCTTGCACCACCGGCACGAACACGAGCTGCGCAATGCGATCGCCGACTTCTACTTTAAACGGCGTATCGCCGCGATTCCACATCGAAACCATTAGCGGGCCTTGATAATCCGAGTCGATTAAACCCACAAGATTGCCCAATACGATGCCGTGTTTATGACCTAAACCGGAACGCGGTAAAATCACCGCTGCCAAATTCGGATCGGCGATATAAATCGATAAGCCGGTCGGAATTAGCTTGGTTTCGCCCGGTTGTAATTCGAAACTTTCTTCTGTCAAGGCGCGTAAGTCCAAACCGGCGGAACCGGAGGTGGCATAAGTCGGTAACGGAAATTCCGTGCCGATACGTTGATCAAGAATTTTAACGTCAATTTTTTTCATTTTTTTTCCTTATCGATTATCAACGGAAGACTGATTGTAGCGCGCAATTATTTTCTCAACAAGTTGCGCCGAAAGATTGCGTTTGGTGTCTTGCGGCAAACTTTCCGCGCCGTTTTGCCAGAATAGTTGCAATGCGTTATGTTCGCTGTTAAAGCCCAGTGCGCTGTCGGAAACATCATTAGCGCAAATCATATCCAGATTTTTGCGTTGTAATTTATCTTTCGCATACTCCGCCACATTTTGCGTTTCCGCCGCAAAACCGACCACAAAAGGTCGTTTTTCGCGTAATTGTGCGACATTGGTGATAATATCCGGATTTTTCACTAATTTTAGCGTGAGTTCATCATTATCGGCGGTTTTTTTGATTTTCTGCGTCGCAATTTGTTCAAGGCGATAATCGGCAACGGCGGCGCAGCCGATAAATATGTGATTTTCCACCGCACTTTGCATTGCTTGTTGATACATTTGTTGTGCGGAAACCACATCAATACGCGTCACATTGCGCGGCGTCGGCAAATTCACCGGACCTGCGATCAGCGTGACTTTCGCGCCGCGTTCGGCAAAGGCGTCGGCAAGAGCGAATCCCATTTTGCCGGAACTGTGATTACTGATATAGCGAACGGGATCAATGGCTTCGCGCGTCGGGCCGGCGGTGATGACCACGTTTAAATGGGCTAAATCGCGACGTGGCGCAACGACGGCGCAAAGTGCGGTGTAAATTTCCGTCGGTTCCGACATTCGCCCGAAACCTACGTCGCCGCAGGCTTGTGCGCCGCTATTCGGCCCGACGGTATGAATGCCACGCGCAACGAGTTGGCGTAAATTTTGTTGGGTCACGGACTGGGCGAACATTTGTTGATTCATCGCCGGCGCCAGCAAAATCGGCGAGGCGGTAGCAAGGCAAATGGTCGAAAGCAGATCGTTCGCCATTCCCGCATTTAAGCGCGCGATAAAATCCGCGCTGGCGGGCGCAATAACCACAAGATCCGCCCATTTTGCCAGTTCGATATGCCCCATTGCGAGCTCGGCTTGCGGATCTAACAAGGATTGCGACACCGCATTGCCGGAAATGGCTTGCAAAGTTAACGGCGTGACGAATTGTGCGGCGGCGGGCGTTAATACGACGCGCACTTCCGCGTTGCTTTTGCGCAACAGGCGAATCAATTCAATGGTTTTATAAGCGGCGATTCCGCCGGTAATGCCGACGACAATTCGTTTTCCTTGAAGATCTTGCATTGTTAGCCCTTAATCACAATTAAAAGTGCGGTCATTTTACTGTAATTTTTCCGAAGAAAAAATTTTATTTTGCGATCCGCTACGCAAAATTCATCGGCTTGTTTTACAAAATCGTGCCAAGCCTTTATTGTCCTGCCAAAAAGAGGAGAAACAGACGGCGATGAACGAATTAATGCCGCGCGAAAAACTGCTTCGTTTCGGCGCAAGCGCGTTAACGGATGAGGAATTATTAGCGATTTTCTTGCGCACCGGCATTAAAGGCTGTCCGGTAATGCAATTATCGCACGAAGTATTAACGCATTTCGGCTCGCTACGCGGCTTAATTCGCGCCGAACAACAGGCATTTTGCGCGGTAAAAGGCTTGGGCATAACTCAATTTATTCAACTGCAAGCCTGCACCGAAATGACCAAGCGCTATTTATCGCAAACGCTGGAAATCGCCGATGAATTCACCGATCCGCAAGCGGTGCGAATGTATTTACAAACGGAACTGGAAAACAAAGAACGGGAAGTTTTCGTGGTTTTATTTTTAGACAATCGACATCGCCTAATTAAAAAAGAAGAAATGTTTCTCGGTACGATTAACAGCGCTGCAGTTTATCCGCGCGAGATTATTAAAACCGCTTTGTGCTATAATGCGGCGGCGGTTATTTTAGCCCATAATCATCCTTCCGGCGAAGCACAACCCAGTCAATCGGACAAATTAATTACCGACAAAATCAAACAAGCGGCGGAAATTGTGGAAGTGCGCGTGTTGGATCATTTTATTATCGGCAAAGGCTGTTATTTTTCTTTTTGTGAAAACGGCTGGATCTAGGATCTTTTGGGGATCATCCTTTTCTGTTGCTCACTTTTTTATCATTTATTTCGTGAAATACCGTAATTAGACTTGAGAATAATTAATAAAGTGAGTATAATTTGCCACCTTTAATATAGTATGCGGGTCGGTTACAGCGACCTGACGAGGTAGCTTGCAAATTTCGATTTGCAGTAATCCGAACCCTAAGCTCGAGCTTATATTTGATTTATTGGAGATTAATATGTCTAGAGTCTGTCAAGTAACAGGCAAGCGTCCGGCAGTTGGTAACAACCGTTCGCACGCATTGAATGCGACTCGTCGTCGTTTTCTTCCTAACTTACACACTCACCGTTTCTGGGTTGAGAGTGAAAACCGTTTCGTAACTTTACGCTTAACAGCGAAAGGTATGCGTATTATTGATAAAAAAGGCATCGATGCAGTGTTAGCTGAAATCCGTGCTCGTGGCGAGAAAATCTAAGGAGCTAAAAAATGGCAGCTAAAGGTGCTCGTGAGAAAATCCGTTTAGTTTCAACCGCTGAAACCGGTCATTTCTATACAACAACTAAAAATAAACGTAATATGCCTGAAAAAATGGAAATCAAAAAATTTGATCCGGTAGTGCGTAAACACGTTATTTACAAAGAAGCTAAAATCAAATAATTTAGTTTTCGATGAAAGAACCCGACTTGTTCGGGTTTTTTTACATCCGTTATTATCATAATCCCTGTTAATCAAAAGGAAACGCCAATGCCGGAATTACCCGAAGTTGAAACCGCACTGAACGGCATAAGCCCTTATGTAAAGGGTTTTCTCATTGAAAAAATCGTGGTGCGTCAAGCCAAATTACGTTGGGAAGTCAGTCCGGAATTATGCCGATTTCACGGTGTAAAAGTCACCGCACTTAGCCGTCGTGCGAAATACCTGATTTTTCACACGGAACAAGGTTATATCATCGGACATTTAGGAATGTCCGGCTCGGTGCGCATTGTGCCGCACGACAGCCCGATTGATAAACACGATCATCTTGATATTGTAATGAATAACGGAAAATTGCTGCGTTATAACGATCCGCGACGGTTCGGCGCGTGGTTATGGACGAATAATCTTGAGGATTTTTATCTATTCCTGAAATTAGGCCCCGAACCTTTATCGGAGGAATTTAACGGCGAGTATCTATTTAAAAAATCTCGGCAAAAAAACACCGCACTTAAAACTTTTTTAATGGATAATTCGGTCGTGGTCGGCGTAGGCAATATTTACGCCAACGAAACCTTATTTTTATGCGGACTTCACCTGCAAAAAACAACCAAAACCATCAGCCGAAAACAAGCGGATTTATTGGTCGATACCATCAAACAAGTGTTGAGTGATGCCATAAAACAAGGCGGCACAACGTTAAAAGATTTCTTACAACCCGACGGACGTCCGGGTTATTTTGCACAAGAATTATTAGTGTACGGACACAAAGACAAACCTTGCCCGAAGTGCGGTGGAAAAATCGAAAGTTTAATTATCGGTCAACGTAACAGCTTTTTCTGCCCGAAATGCCAGAAAAAATAATCGCGCCGTGTTTGATTATTTTTGAAATTCATTCAACATCGCAATAATGCATTGCTGCTGTTTTGCCGTTAAACAACGAAAATATTTCAGCAGCAACAATTCTTCCGACGTCAATTTTTGCCCTTCCGTTTCCTCTTTCCCATAACGCAACCAATCCGGACTGACGTTCAGCCATTTAGACAATGTCGCAATTTTATCGGGCGTAGGAATAGATTGCCCGATTAGCCAATTATGTACGGCTTGTGGCGTAATCGGGTTATTCGGATGACGAAGATTAAAACGATTGGCGATCTCCGATAAGGAAAGCGAATCGGAACCGGCTAACTCAAGCGCCGCTTTTAATCGTTTACTAAAGCCAAGTTTATCTTGTTCGGTATGCATTGATTACAATAAGCGTAATTACATTATTCGCGGTTTACCCGCGTCAAAATCAAAAATCGGCAATCATAAGGATTGTTTTCGTCTGCGGGGCGGTATTCTTCAAAGTCGATTTGCCAATCTTGCGGGTTAATCGCGGGGAAGAAGGTGTCGCCTTCAAGTTCCGTTTGAATTTCCGTCAGGTAAAGTCGGTCGGCGAGCGGAAGGTATTGTTTAAATAGTTCGCCGCCACCGATAAGCATTATTTCCGCCGAATCTTTGACAAAATCCACCGCACTTTCCAAGCTATTTTTCCAAATAACGCCCGCTTGTTGATAAGGGCGGTGGGAGAGCACGATGTTGGTGCGTTTAGGCAGCGGAAAACCGATGCTTTCGAAGGTTTTGCGACCCATAATCACCGGTTTTCCCGTGGTGTTGCGGCGAAACCACGCGAGATCGGCGGGCAAATGCCAAGGCATTTGATTGTCTTTTCCGATCACGCGGTTTTTTGTCATTGCGACGATAAGGCTTAAACTCATAAGATTCCTTGTATTCGGCTGATGTCTTGCGCTTACTATACCACAGGTTTTTGTCGATAGAACAGTAAGCCGGGCAAGGCTAAGCCGAAAACCAAGGCGCCCAGAATAAAGCCGGTTTTAATAAAATAATCGATCATTTGACTGAACAGTTGATCCGACGCGCCGTAATGATGAATCTGCACGATGGCTATCATCGCTTTATAAGCGTAAACGCCCGGAATCATCGGAATGACCGCTGCGACGGTAAACACTTTCGGGTGTGCCAAATAGCGGTGCGACAGGTGAACGCCGATAAAGCCGATTAAGCTTGCGCCGAGAAAGGTGGCGAACACCAAAGGTACGTCAAAATACACCAAAAAAGTGCGCAATGCGTGGCCGAGCGCGCCGAGAATCGCGCAATATTTTAGGGCTTGCGGCGGCACGTTAAACACTAGCGCAAAACCGACGGCGGGAATCGCGGCGAAAAACATATCGTCTAATAAACTGAGAATTAATGTCATCATTTAGCGCCCCCAACTGGTAATATCTAATACGGCGAGCGCCAAAACAATGCCGAGACAAGCGCCGAAAGTCAGGATCGTCGCAATGGTCCAGCGGCCCAGCCCCATATTAACGTGTCCCTTCAGAATATCCGCGAGGGAATTGATCAACGGAAAACCGGGAACCAACAATAAAACGCTCGATGCCAAAGCGATTTGCGGATCATTGCCGAGGTTATATTTTAACGCGACGCCGGACACCATTGAGGCGACAAAGGCGGTGACGGCAAACACGATCAGCGGATTATAATGGCGCGCGGCAAGGCTTTGACGCACGAACATCGCCACGGCGGCGGCAATGAAAGTAATCAACGAAATCATCGGATCACCGCCGGAAAGATGGGCGAAACTGGCGCAAGATAAACCGATCATCAACACGACGAAATAACGGTTATATTTAAGCGGTTTGATTTTATCCAATTTCTCGCGCACCTGACGCATATCGTAAATTTTATGCTCCGCCGTAATCACAATGCGTTGCACAGCGGTCACAACGTGCATATTAATGCCTTTATCGACGTTTTTACGCGCCGTGGTAATACAATGTCCGTCGCACAAAGTGGTTAAAATCACTGCATTGGGCGTCAGCGCACATTCTACGCTTTCCATTCCCAGCGCCAAACCCAAACGGTTCGCCATTTGCACCACAACGGTGCTTTCGGCGCCGTGCTGCAACAGCATTAACGCCGCTTGCACGCAGAGGCGGGTGACTTCCCGTTGTCGCTCGGCGTGCTGTTCGTTTTGCATAGTCATAGTTAACCCTTTCATAAAAATAAACCTTGCATATTATATGCCCTTCATCAAAATAAAATTTGTTTTAAATCATAGAAGTGCGGTGGAAATCAGATGATTTTTTACAGGTTTAATGCTAATTTAAGGGCATTTTCGGCTACAGAATGAAATTTATGGAAAACAGCAAAAAAGAAAAAACCATCGTCGTTAAATTCGGCACTAGCACTTTAACCCAAGGTTCGCCAAAGTTGAACCGTGCGCATATGATGGAAATCGTGCGCCAAATCACGCAGTTACACCAAGCGGGATTTCGCGTGATTATCGTTTCTTCCGGCGCAATGGCGGCAGGGCGGCATTATTTGAATCACCCGCAATTACCGCCGACCATCGCCTCGAAACAGCTACTTGCCGCCGTTGGGCAGAGCCAGTTGATCCAAACGTGGGAGCAGTTGTTTGCGGTGTATGATATTCATATCGGGCAGATTTTGCTGACCCGCGCGGATATCGAAGATCGCGAACGGTTTTTAAATGCGCGCGATACTTTGCACGCACTGTTAGATAATCGCATTATTCCGGTCATCAATGAAAACGATGCCGTTGCTACGGCGGAAATTAAAGTCGGTGATAACGATAATTTATCCGCCCTCGTTGCGATTTTAGCCCAAGCGGAGCAGCTTTATTTACTCACCGATCAGCAAGGCTTATTTGACAGCGATCCGCGTAAAAATCCGCAGGCAAAATTGATTCCGGTGGTGGATAAAATTACCGATCATATTCGTTCGATCGCTGGTGGCAGCGGCACGAATCTAGGTACGGGCGGAATGTCCACCAAAATCACCGCCGCCGATGTCGCTACGCGTTCCGGCGTCGAAACCGTTATCGCACCGGGCAACCGACCGAATGTGATCGCGGATTTGGCTTACGGCAAAGCCATCGGCACGAAATTTACCGTGCAAACGGATCGTTTGGAAAGTCGCAAACAATGGTTGTTCGCCGCGCCTGCAGCGGGCGTTGTGGTCATTGATGACGGCGCAGAAAGTGCGGTGTTAATTCAGCACAAATCTTTATTACCGGCGGGTATTGTGGAAATCGACGGGCGTTTTTCGCGCGGCGAAGTGGTGAAAATCCGCACCCGTAGCGGCAAAGACATCGCCTTAGGCGTACCGCGTTATAACAGCGATGCCCTTTCCCGCATTAAAGGACAAAAATCCCAAGATATCGAACGCATCCTCGGCTATGAATACGGCTCCGTCGCCGTGCATCGTGATGATATGATTGTGTTGTAACGCGAAAAAAGCAGATTGTCGAATCTCAACAACCTGCTTTCATTCGGAGGGAAATAAGCGATTATTTCCCTGTTTTACCGAGATTAATATTCAAAGCCGATACCAGCCCCCGCAGACACATCGCTGGCGGTGTTTGCCGTACCAGTTAATTTAAGTACGACTTTTCCGTTATCACTCGCTTTTGACCAACCGACTGCAACGGCGGACTCGCCTTTGTATGTCCCTACCGAAACAGCAAGCATTGATCTACCTGCTGTTTTTACTTGAGGTAAGGAAATACCCGCCGCTACATTGGCGCCTATACCACGCATTTCTTTACGTGTTTTATTAATGCGATTATCTAATTCAACAACGCGTTGGTTGGTTTCATTGAGTTGGCTGACATTCACTGCATCCGTCGGATTTGTACCGCGTGCAACGTTAGTAACGCGTTGTCCGCCAGCATTAATACCGGAAGCTGTCATACTCGGTCCGCCTTTAATTGCTACGCCCTGAGAGTTGATTGTAGTATTACCTGCTGTGAGTGAATTAACCTTAACGTCATCGGCAAGATCAACCACGTATTCATTGCCGCCTGTACTATTTGGTTTAGCGGCTTTTTTCACTTGAATATTTTTACTGCCAGCAACAACGGATTCTTCTTTTGTTGATAAAGCGCTTGTTCCAGCGTCACCTTTATCACCTTTATCACCTTTGTCGCCTTTAGGGCCTTGCGGACCGGTTGCGCCAGTATCGCCTTTGTCACCTTTAGGACCTTGTGAACCGGTTGTGCCGGTATCACCTTTGTCGCCTTTAGGACCTTGCGGACCGGTTGCGCCGGTATCGCCTTTGTCACCTTTAGGACCTTGTGGACCGGTTGCGCCGATATTTCCCTTGTCGCCTTTAGGACCTTGCGGACCGGTTGCGCCGGTATCTCCTTTGTCACCTTTAGGACCTTGTGGACCGGTTGCGCCAGTATCACCTTTGTCGCCTTTAGGGCCTTGCGGACCGCTTGCGCCGGTATCGCCTTTGTCACCTTTAGGACCTTGTGGACCTTTTAGATCAGGATCTGTTTTGATTTTATCTTTATCCAAGCCGACAAAAATATATTTTTCACCGTTTTTTTCTACTTCAGTTGCACTTAATCCATCACCAAAATCAAATTTTAAACCGTTTACTAGCGTATTTAATAGCACGCTTGTACCTTGCGTATAAGTACCGCTATTTGTTCCTTTACTATAAATTGAAATAGTTGGTGTGAGTGTATCGACTAAACTGTATAGCTGGCTGCCGTTAACTGCATCGGTACTGGTTTTTGAAATTAGACCGGCTGCGACGTTTTGAATTCGTCTTTCTTCACCGACTTTCCCGACCGAAACCACTCCGCTAGCTTTGCTGCCGGCAAAATTATTGAAGGTTTGATTACGAATAGTAACGGATGTGTAGTCCGTTATACCTGCAGTTTTTTCTGTTAGCGTACCTGTGGTTGCGGCGGCACTACCGAGCGCAACGGATTTTGCTATATTGGCTACCGCGTTATGCCCGATAGATACGATATCGGATGCAGTGATTTCATTTTCTGTATCGGCAGATCCCAGCACGATATTATGCGAAACATCGGTTAACTTATGATTATCACCGATAAGCACGATATTTTTACTTCCCGTGATCGTATTTTTTGTGCCTATAATGGAAATATTATTAACATTTGATGCGGTATTTTTATAACCGTTAATTAAATTATATTTACTTACGGAAGTGTTTGTACCGATTAGGCTGTTGTTTACCCCGATCATTTGTGAAGCTTGAGTATAATCTGCCGTATTACCTCCCCCGATAGCGAGTGTTGCGCCACCTTCGGATGATTGTACAGTAGATCTTAATTTGTCGGACATTTCATCAACGGTATCGCTTCCTCCGCTAATACCTGAAATTGACAGAATAGAGTTGGAAATTTTATTTCCGGCACCAAAAATTAATGCACCGTTCGAATTTTCTGCTGTGTTTGCAACACCAACTATGCTATTGGCAATGCCGCTACTACCATTATGTCCTTTAGAACGAATACTGTTTAGCGACCCAAAAACATTGGCACCAAAGTTTTGTGAACCGAACCATAAACTATTGAATCCACCTGAGCTATTGAAATCACCGGTGATAATTGAATATGCGCCCAACATACTACTAAGAGCACCTTTATTATAGGTATTGGTTCCTATTGTCGTCATACCGACAATATTGGCTTCACCATTTGTTGCTGCTGTAACATCAATGCCACCCATTTTCCCTGTATAAGTATGCGATCCGATTTGTACACTACTGGTTCGGGCATAAGAGTTTGTACCGATTGCAATCCCACCTGCAATACGTGAAGTGTCTTTAGGCGTATATGTTTTACTGAAAAATCCACCGCTTACATTCCAGTTGGATTTATCGAAACTGAGTTCATATTCTTGTTGTCCGGAACCATTAAGTACATATGCGCTTTTACCTATAGCAATACTTGTTAATGGATAGCCGTTAGAAGCAACACGTGCGCCGTTTCCCAGTCCAATACTGCTATCCCCATCCACCCTAGACTCATTACCGATAGCGATTGCGGAAGCTGTTTGGGATTGTGCTTTTTTACCAATCGCAACGGAGGTATCAGCATTAGTAGAACTTCCCGTACCGTAAGCTACACCAGTTCCGGCACCTGTCGCTGTATCGGCAGCATTGGTATAACCAATGGATAACAGTAATGTTGCAGCAGTGGTTAACGTGATTTTTCCTATTCGTTTTACGGAAGAGTGATAATAATCCGTATGTAGAATCGAATAATTTATATTAGTATCAAATTTCTTGTTCATATAGATAGCCTCATAAATTAACAGATAGAAACGAATTGTGATGAAAATAGCTTTATATTTTGTTTAAAGCATAATCAATTAAAGACTGAAGAAGTAAGTAGATTAAATAATCTTTACATATATTTACAAATATATATAAAGATTATCAAAATGAATGGTAGAAAAGGTGTAGAAATAGACGTGCTTTACAAGGAATACATTTTTTAACACAACAAAAAACCGTGCCTTTCGACACGGTTTTTGCTTTTTTTATCGGAAGAATATTTACAGAATATCCAATAATTCCACTTCGAACACCAAGGTGCTGAACGGTGGGATAGATGCGCCGGCGCCGCGTTCGCCGTACGCTAAGAAATGCGGGATGGTTAATTTCCATTTTGAGCCTACCGGCATCATTGATAAGGCTTCAACCCAACCGGCGATGACGCCGCTGACCGGAAATTCCGCCGGTTGACCGCGTTTGACGGAGCTGTCGAACACCGTGCCGTCGATTAATGTACCGGTGTAATGAACGCGAACTTGGTCTTGGCGGCTTGGCACCGCGCCGTTGCCTTCGACCAACACTTCATATTGCAAACCGGTATCGGTGACTTTCACGCCGTCTTTTTTCGCATTTTCTTCAAGGTATTGCTTACCGGCTTCTTCAATTTGTTTGAATTGTGCTTGCGCCGCTTCTTGTGCTTGTTGTTGCAACTGTTGTAGCGCTTGGCTGACTTCGTTTAAATCTAACGCCGGTGCGTTTTGATTAAGCGCGTCGTAAATGCCTTTTGCCACGGCTTCGGCTTTCACCGCTAATTGGCTGTCAACTAATTGTTGACCGATTTGTAAACCGATGCCGTAGCTGCCTTTGGCGGATACGTCGTCTAATGAAACTTGTTCGAAAAATTGTTTTGTCATTGTTTTTCCTTTGTTGTTGAAAATTATTTTTTATAGGCTAATACATTGCCCACACGGGTCGGGACATCCACATCCAAATATTCCGCCAAAGTAACGCGATCGGCTTGGAACAGGTTGATCACTGTTGAACCGAGTTGGAAGGCGCCCATTTCTTGTCCCTTGCGTAATTGCATTGCGTTTTCGCCGTCGTAAGTCCAAATTTTAACCTCGTTCGGACGCGGCGGATTGATCATGCCCGCCCACGCGGTGCTAATGCTGGCGGTGATGGTTGCGCCCACTAAAATTTGTACCATTGTGCCGAATTCGGTATCAAAAACACAAATCACCCGTTCGTTGCGCGCTAATAAATTCGGGATATGTTCGTTTAAAAACGGATTCACCGAAAATAAATCGCCCGGTACATAAATCATTTTGCGCAATGTGCCGTCGCACGGCATATGCACACGGTGATAATCTCGCGGTGAAAGATAAGTGGTGGCGAATTCGCCGTTTTTAAAGGCTTCCGTTAAAGCTTGATCACCGGCGAGCAAATCTTCCAAACGGAAAGAATGTCCCTTGGCTTGTAACAATAAATTGTCTTCGATATGCCCCAACTGGCTGATACGTCCGTCCGCCGGCAAACAAAGTGCGGTCGGATTTTGTTCGATTTTTCGCGCGCCTTCCGCAAGCGGGCGAATAAAAAATTCGTTGAAACTGGCGTAATCTTTAAAATCCGGTTTCGCCGCTTCCGTCATATCGACTTGATATTTTTTGGCGAACAGTTTAATGACGAAATGCGTCACCGCGCCCCATTTTTGTTTTGCAAACCAACCGGCTAATCGGGTTAAATAAAGCTGCGGCATCAAATATTGAAACGCAATCTTTACACGTTGCCAATACGTCGGTTGTTTTTTTTCTGAATTATACATAGCATCTTCCTTCTTCAATTCGGATCCGGATTATAACAACTTATTCGACTTGTGCAATGATCGGGCGAACTTGCTTGCTTTCGCGAAAAAATAGCGCTAGGGTAAGCACTTTCTGAAATCGAATCGCATTGAGGCGCAGATGAACGAGCAAGATTTATTGAAATTGGATAAGCAACATATTTGGCATCCTTATTCGGCGGTGGGTGCCGATATGCCGATGTATGCCGTCGAGCGGGCGGAAGGCGTAACCATTCACTTGAAAAACGGTCGAACTCTGATTGACGGAATGTCTTCGTGGTGGGCTGCGCTGCACGGTTATAATCATCCGACATTAAACCGCGCGGCAATCGATCAATTAGCGAAAATGAGCCATATTATGTTCGGCGGTCTCACTCACGATCCCGCCGGCGAATTAGCGCAACGTTTGGTTAAGCTGTTGCCGCAAGGCTTGGATAAAATCTTTTTTGCCGACAGCGGCTCCGTCGCCGTGGAAGTGGCGATGAAAATGGCGCTGCAATATCAACGGGCGAAAGGCGAAAACACACGCTGCAAATTCGCTACAATCCGCGCCGGTTATCACGGCGATACTTGGCACGCAATGTCCGTTTGCGATCCCATCACCGGAATGCACGGCTTGTTTGCACAACGTTTGCCGTTGCAATATTTCTTACCGCAGCCGAAAACCGCTTTTGATCAATCTTGGAACGAAGACGATATCCGACCGCTGCGCGATTTATTGGCGCAAAAGTGCGGTGAAATTGCGGGATTAATTTTAGAACCTGTGGTACAAGGTGCTGGTGGGATGTATTTTTATTCGCCGACTTATTTGGAAAAAGCCCGCGAATTATGCGATCAATACGGCGTATTGCTGATCTTTGACGAAATCGCCACGGGCTTCGGGCGCACGGGCAAATTATTCGCCACCGAATACACCCGTATCAAACCGGATATTATGTGTTTAGGCAAGGCGTTAACCGGCGGATATATGACCCTTTCGGCAACGGTGACGACCGAACGAATTGCCGAAATGATTTGCCAAGGCGAAGCGAAATGTTTTATGCACGGCCCAACGTTTATGGGTAATCCGTTGGCGTGCGCCGTGGCGTGTGCGTCTATTGATTTATTATTGGCAAGCGATTGGCAAAATAAGGTGCGCCGCATTGAGCAACAATTAAAAGCGGAATTGGCGCCGGCAGCGAGTTTTCGCGCGGTAAAAGAGGTCCGCGTTCTTGGGGCGATCGGTGTACTTGAAATGCACGAACCTGTTAATATTGCGCAATTACAGCCGAAATTCGTGGAAAAAGGCATTTGGCTGCGCCCGTTCGGACGCTTGGTTTATGTAATGCCGCCTTTTATTATCGAACCGGCGCAATTATCAACACTTACCGCCGGTTTATTGGCGGTGATCAAGGACGTTTATAATGAATCATCTTGCTGATTATGCCGAACATTTAGCCCGTTTACGCGACATCGGGCAATGTCGCGCGCTACCGGAATTGGTGCATCAAGGGCGTTATATTGAAAAAGACGGTCGCCGAATGTTGAATATGTCGTCGAACGATTATCTCGGTTTGGCGAATGATCCGGCGCTACAACAAGAATTTCTGGCAAAATATGCGGAAAAACTACCGCACTTTACATCTTCTTCCTCGCGATTATTGACCGGTTCCTTTCCCGAATATCAAGCGCTGGAAAGCCTGCTGGCGCAGCGTTTCGGGCGAGAAAGCGCGTTGTTGTTCAACAGTGGTTATCACGCCAATATCGGCATTTTACCGGCTGTAGCGGACAAAAAGACCTTAATTCTGGCGGATAAATTGGTACACGCCAGTATGATTGACGGAATTCGCTTAAGCGGTGCGGATTTTCTGCGTTATCGACATAATGATTATGCGCATTTGGAATCGCTGTTGAACAAACATCAGGCAAATTATCGCCGCATTATTATTGTGACGGAATCCGTGTTCAGTATGGACGGCGATAAGGCGGATTTAGCGCAGCTGGTTGCTTTCAAACAGCGATTCGGCAATATTTTGCTTTATGTGGACGAAGCACACGCTATCGGCGCTTACGGCGAACAAGGCTTGGGCGAAGCGGAAGTGCAGGGTTGTTTGCGCGACATCGATTTTCTCGTTGGCACTTTCGGTAAAGCCTTGGCGTCAATGGGCGCTTATGTGGTGTGCGATGCCGTGATGAAAGATTATTTAGTCAATACAATGCGCCCGCTAATTTTCTCTACCGCCTTGCCGCCGTTTAATATTGCGTGGAGCTTATTTCTATTCGAAAAACTACCGCACTTTGCCGCGAAACGCGCGCATTTGGCGCGTTTGAGCGAGTATCTGCGCGCGCAAATCGGTACGCATTTTGCCCGTCCGATGCCGAGCCAAAGTTGCATTGTGCCTTATATTATCGGTGATAATCAAAAAACCGTCGAAACTGCGTTGGAATTACAGCGTCAAGGTTATTATTGCCTGCCGATTCGCCCGCCGACAGTGCCGCAAGGAACGTCAAGAATTCGCTTGTCTTTAACGGCGGATATGACAATGGACGAAGTGGTGCAATTTATGGACTGTTTAAAACAAATGGCAGTGAAATAGAAGGTTATCAAATGCAAACAAAAGCAATTTATCACAACGGGACGCAACTGATCGTTTATTTTGCCGGTTGGGGAACGCCGCCGAGCACCGTGGAACATTTGTGTTTGCCGCCCGATACCGATTTGCTGATTTGTTATAATTATCAAGATCTTAGCCTTAATGTGGATTTTTCCGCTTACCAAGGCATTAAGCTGGTGGCTTGGTCAATGGGCGTGTGGGCGGCGGATCAGGTAATGGCGGGCGTGCCTTTGCTTTCCGCTACGGCAATTAACGGCACTGGCGCGCCTTGTCACGATCAATTCGGTATTCCGACGGCGATTTTTCAAGGCACGTTGGAGGGATTAAACGAGAGTAATTTGGTGAAATTTCAACGCCGAATGTGTGGCGATAAAACTGTATTTCAGCAATATCAACAGCTGGAAGGGCTGCAAAGTGCGGTGGAAAATCAGCAAGAATTGACCGCACTTTATCAAGGTATTCAACAACCTTCGGCGCAAGCGGTTCGTTGGACAAAAGCCGTTATCGGGCAGCAAGATCGTATTTTTCCGCCGGAAAATCAACAGCGTTATTGGCAAAGTTATTTCGGGCAACACAGCGATCATATCGTCGAATCGGCGTTGCCGCATTATCCTTTCGCGGCATTTTCTCATTGGGCGGAATTATGTTGACGCATAATAAAGATCGCATTTGCCGCTGCTTTTCGCAAGCTTTGACAACCTATGACGAGCAAGCGCAGGCGCAACAACAAATTAATCGTCGCTTGACGGACATTTTGTTAGCTCAAGGCGCACGGCAATTTGCCCGCTTATTGGAAATCGGCTGCGGTACAGGGCAACTCACCCGTCTGTTATGCGCCGAATTACAGGTGGAACAATGGCATTTAAACGATCTTTGTCGCACGGAGCCGCAAATCGCAGAAATTTTGCACGGGCAAGATTATCGCTTTTATTGCGCCGACGCTGAACATTATACTTTTCCTGCGCAATACGATCTGATCGTCTCGGCTTCCGCCGTGCAATGGTTTGATGATCCTTTGGATTTTGTGACGCGTAGCCGCGCCTTGCTCAAACCGGACGGTTATCTTTTATTCAGCACCTTTGCGCCGCAAAATTTGGCGGAGATTCGTGCCTTGACCAGTGTCGGTTTGAATTATCCGCATTTGCAACAATGGCAAGACGCCTTGCAGAAAGATTTCAAGGTGCTGCACTTGCAGCAACAAAACATTCGATTAATTTTTTCTTCGCCGCTTGCCGTGTTGCAACATCTTAAAGCCACCGGCGTGACGGCGGTGGGACAAGGGCATTGGACGAAAACCCAATTACAGCAATTTTCGCAAGATTATCGGCATAATTTCGCCGATTCGGCAGGAAAAGTGCGGTTAACTTATCAGCCGATTTTTGTCTTGGCGCAAAAACAGGGAGAAAAAACAAATGACAGCGCAAATTTTATTTGTTTCGGGAATTGATACGGATATCGGCAAAACCGTGGCGACGGGCGTATATGCCAAAAAGTTGGCACAGCAAGGTTTTTCCGTCATCACGCAGAAAATGATTCAAACCGGTTGCGAAGAAATGTCGTCGGATATTTTGGTGCACCGTAAAATAATGGGCATTGCGCCGACGGCGGAGGATTTGCAAGGTATCACTTGCCCGTATTTATTCGCTTATCCTTGCTCGCCGCATTTGGCGGCAAAAATGGAAAATCGGCAAATTTCCACCGCACTTATTCGCGCAGCGACGGCGCAGTTGGCGCAGAAATATGATTATGTGCTGTTAGAAGGCGCGGGCGGGCTGTTCGTGCCTTATGACGAAACGCATACCACGGCGGATTATTTGCGCGAATGCGGTTATCCGCTGATTTTGGTGACTTCCGGCAAGTTGGGCAGTATTAATCACACTTTATTGAATTTATCCGCTTGCCGCCAGTATGGTATCGAATTGCATACGTTGATTTATAATCGCTATCCGCCGGCGGATGAAATTATCGGCACGGAAACGGAACGCTATTTGCAGGATTATTTGCAACGGCATTTTCCGCAAGCGACATTCGAGATATTGGAGTCGCTCGATGATTAGTGCGGTGGAAATTCCGACTTTTTCGCATAAAAAATGATAATTTCCTTTGACTAATCGCCAATCAAAAGGTAATATTCACGCCCTATGCAAAAGGTAAAACTACCCCTCACTACCGATCCGGTAAAAGACGCACAACGTCGGTTGGATTACAACGGTTATTACGCCGCGTCCCAACTTACGCGTTTGGCGGATTCGGTGGTTAAAGTGCTCAGCGATGCACAGGTTACATTATCGTTTTTCATTGATCCGCAAAAATTGGTGGTAATGAAAGGCAAGGCGAGCGTTGACGTCGAATCGGAATGTCAACGTTGTGCGGAAACTTTCGTTCAAACGCTTCACTGTGAATTTTGTTACAGTCCTGTGGCTAATTTGGATCAAGCCGATGAATTACCGGAGATTTATGAACCGATTGAATTTAACGAATTCGGTGAAATAGATTTAATCGGTACGATTGAAGATGAATTAATACTCAGTCTTCCGATTGTTCCGATGCATTCATCTGAACACTGTGAAGTGTCCGTGGCTGAACAGGTTTTTGGCGAATTGCCGGAAGAACTGGCAAAAAAACCGAACCCGTTCGCTGTATTAGCTAGTTTAAAGAAATAGTAAATTTAGGAGTATAGCCAATGGCTGTTCAACAAAATAAAAAATCTCGTTCACGTCGTGATATGCGTCGTTCACACGATGCTTTAACTACCGCAGCGGTATCCGTTGATAAAGCAAGCGGTGAAACACATTTACGCCACCACGTAACTGCTGACGGTTACTATCGCGGTCGTAAAGTGATCAATAAGTAATTTATTACTTATAAGGTAATCACTTGAACCGTCTAACCCTCGCGTTAGATGTGATGGGCGGGGACGTAGGTCCCCGTATTACTATCCCCGCATCAATTAAAGCGTTGGAAAATGATCCGATGCTGTCTTTATTATTGTTCGGCGATCGCCAACAAATCACACCTTTGCTTGAAAAGGTTCCCGAATCGATTCTTTCCCGTTTAACCGTTTGTCATTGCGCGCGCGTAGTGGAAAATTCGCAAGGATTATCTTATGCATTGCGTCGTAGCAAAGGCACGTCGATGCGTTTGGCGATTGAAGCCGTGCAGAAAGGCGAAGCACAAGGTTGCGTCAGTGGCGGTAATACGGCGGCGTTAATGGGATTGGCAAAGATTATTTTACAGCCGCTAAAAGGTATTGAACGACCGGCGTTGGTTTCCGTGATCCCGACAATGACAGGCGAACAAAGCGTAATGTTGGATTTGGGCGCGAATATTGAATGCAGCGCGGAAAATTTATATCAATTCGCCGTAATGGGCGCTATTTTTGCCGAAAATCGCTTGGGTTTGGTTTTCCCGCGTGTGGCGTTGTTGAATATCGGTATCGAAGAAATTAAAGGCTATAAATCCATTCGCGATGCGGCGGAAATGTTAAAAAATAATACCACCTTGAATTATATCGGTTTTATTGAAGGCGACTTATTGCTTAACGGCAAAGCGGACGTGATTGTCAACGACGGATTCGTCGGTAATGTGGCGCTTAAAACGCTGGAAGGTGCGGCGAAAAACGTGATTTCGTTATTTAAAGGAAATGCCGCCTTGAATAAAACCAATCATATTTGCAAGCCGCTGTTCGCGTGGTTGGTGAAAAAACTTTTCTTAAAAGGCAGTTATCAGCGCTTGAAACAGATCAACCCCGATCAATATAACGGCGCGTCATTAATCGGTTTGACTTCCGTTGTGGTAAAAAGTCACGGCGGTGCAAATTCCGAAGCCTTTGCTTATGCCATTGCGGATGCGGCATTACAGGCGCGCCAACAAATTCCGACGAAAATTTTAGCCGGTTTGGAAAAATATTAAACCCGTTTTATTAATGATCCGAGATTGTTATGTACAGTAGAATCTTATCCACCGGTAGCTATATGCCGGCATATATTAGAACCAATTCCGATTTGGAAAAAATGGTTGATACCTCCGACGAATGGATTACCACGCGTTCCGGAATCAAAGAGCGTCGTATCGCCTCCGAACACGAAACCGTGGCGACAATGAGCTTTGAAGCGGCGAAAAACGCTTTGGAAGCAGCGAATATCGATCCTAATGATCTTGATTTAATCTTAGTGGCGACCACCACAAATTCTCACGGTTATCCGAGTGCAGCTTGTCAAGTGCAGGGAATGTTGGACGTTCAAGATGCGATTTCCTTTGATTTGGCGGCGGCTTGCACCGGTTTTGTCTATGCGTTGAGCGTTGCGGATCAATTTATTCGCACCGGCAAAGTAAAAAAAGCTTTGGTCATCGGCGCGGATCTTAATTCGCGCAAATTAGACGAAACGGATCGCGGCACGGTGATTTTATTCGGCGACGGTGCGGGCGCGGTAATTTTAGAAGCGTCGGAACAGGAAGGTATTATCTCCACTCATTTGCACGCAAGTGCGGATAAAAACGACGTACTTTCGTTGCCGAACGTTGAACGCGGCGAACAGCAATCGGGCTTTATTAAAATGCAAGGTAACGAAACCTTTAAATTAGCGGTGCGCGAACTTTCTAACGTTGTAGAAGAAACCTTGGCAGCAAATTGCTTGGATAAAAAAGATATTGATTGGTTGGTTCCTCACCAAGCTAATTTGCGTATTATTGCCGCAACGGCGAAAAAATTGGATATGGATATGTCTCAAGTAGTCGTCACCTTAGATCGTTATGGTAATACCAGTGCGGCGACCGTGCCGGTAGCGTTGGACGAAGCGGTACGCGACGGGCGTATTCAACGCGGTCAGCTGCTTTTATTGGAAGCTTTCGGCGGTGGTTGGACTTGGGGATCTGCATTAGTTAGGTTTTAATATATAGAGAAGTGAGAAGGGAAGTAAAATGAAAAAATTTGCAATGGTTTTTCCGGGACAGGGATCTCAATCCGTCGGAATGTTAGCGGAATTGGCAACGGAATATCCGATCGTAGAGGAAACCTTTAAACAGGCTTCCGAGGTTTTGGGTTACGATTTATGGAATTTGGTTCAACAAGGCCCTGCGGAAGAATTAAATAAAACGTGGCAAACTCAGCCCGCACTTTTAACGGCTTCCGTGGCGATTTATCGCGTCTGGCAACAAAAATATCCGACTTTAGTGCCGGAAGTAATGGCTGGACATAGTTTGGGCGAATATTCTGCCTTGGTGTGTGCCGGTGCGATTGATTTTCAAGACGCGGTGAAATTAGTGGAATTACGCGGTAAATTAATGCAGCAAGCCGTGCCGGAAGGTACCGGGGCGATGTATGCGATTATCGGTTTGGATAACGAAAGTATCATCAATGCTTGTAGAAACGCGGAACAAGGCGAAGTCGTTTCCGCCGTGAATTTCAATTCACCGGGACAAGTGGTTATCGCCGGCGCCAAGGCGGCGGTCGAACGTGCGGCGGCGGCGTGTAAAGAAGCCGGTGCAAAACGTGCATTGCCGTTGGCGGTGAGCGTGCCGTCACATTGTGCGTTAATGAAACCGGCGGCGGATCAGCTTGCCGTTTCTTTAGAAAGCATTGCGGTGAAAACGCCGACGATTCCGGTGATTAACAACGTTGATGTGAAAGCGGAAACCGAAACACACGAAATTCGCACCGCACTTGTGCGCCAACTTTATAGTCCGGTTCGCTGGACGGAAAGCGTGGAAAAAATGGCGCGCGGCGGCATTGAAGTGTTGGTTGAAATCGGCCCGAATAAGGTGTTAACCGGTTTAACCGGTCGCATTGTAAAAGAATTAGGGTCAAAAGCCGTTAATGATCCGGCATCGTTAAATTCGGTAGAAGAAATTTTGGCTTAATTAAATGTAATAAAGCAGGGTCGCACTAGGTGCGACCACAGACGAATATTGCCTTATTGCATAAATAGTTGGAGTAACAGTAAATATGAACGGAAAAATTGCATTAGTTACGGGTGCGACACGCGGTATCGGTCGTGCTATTGCGGAAGAATTGGTTGCCAAAGGCGCTTTTGTGATCGGCACGGCGACCTCCGAAAAAGGCGCGGAAAGCATTTCCGCCTATTTGGGTGAAAAAGGCAAAGGTTTGGTGTTAAACGTAGCGGATCAAGAATCCATTGATAGCGTACTGGCGCAAATCAAAGAAGCTTTCGGTGACATTGATATTTTGGTAAACAATGCGGGTATTACGCGCGATAATTTGTTAATGCGAATGAAAGACGATGAATGGTTCGATATTTTGCAAACCAATTTAACTTCGGTATATCGTTTATCTAAAGCAATGTTGCGTTCAATGATGAAAAAACGCTACGGTCGCATTATTACTATCGGATCTGTCGTCGGTTCGTCCGGTAATCCGGGACAAGCCAATTATTGCGCGGCGAAAGCGGGATTAATCGGTTTCAGCAAAGCTTTGGCAAAAGAAGTAGCATCGCGCGGTATTACGGTCAACGTGGTAGCGCCGGGATTTATCGCGACGGATATGACGGAAGTATTAACCGAGGAGCAAAAAGCCGGTATCTTATCTAATGTGCCTGCGGGTCATTTGGGCGAGCCGAAAGACATTGCAAAAGCGGTGGCGTTTTTGGCTTCCGAGGATGCGGGTTATATCACCGGTACGACGTTACACGTTAACGGCGGTTTATATATGGCGTAATTTGCTAAAATTTCGAATTATTTTTTAAAGCGATGCGTGAGAATGCATCGCTTTTTTTATATCCGATTTATTATAAAAAACCTTTTCTTAATGATAATTATTCTTAATTTGTTAAATTGAACTACCTATTTGTAAGTATTTTGTGAAAATTTTGTTATTTATGACAGAGATCAAATTATTTTTCGTCTAACGGGAGTAATATTCGATAATTAAATAAACCGTATAAATTATAGGTGAATGTGGAGTGCATTATGAATGATAAATTGAACGGACTATTTTCACTGGCCGATGTCAGCCGCCGTGATTTTATGAAATTATGTACCGCACTTGCGGCGACAATGGGATTAAGTTCAAAGGCGGGTGCTGAAATGAGCAATGCGCTCACCGCGCCGAAACGCCCGCCGGTGATTTGGATCGGGGCGCAGGAATGTACCGGCTGTACGGAGTCTCTATTGCGTTCTACTCACCCGACCGTTGAGAATTTGGTGCTTGACGTTATTTCATTAGAATATCACGAAGCCCTATCCGCCGCATTCGGCGATCAAGCGGAAGAAAATAAACATAACGCCATACACCACTATAAAGGCAAATATATTTTGGTGGTGGACGGTTCCATTCCGTTAAAAGACGGCGGCGTGTATTGTATGGTGGCGGGAAAACCTATTCACGAACATATTAAAACTGCGGCAAAAGATGCAGCGGCGATTATCGCGATCGGTTCTTGTTCTTCTTGGGGCGGTGTGCCTTCCAGCGGTGAAAATCCGACAGGTGCGGTCAGTTTATCGGAAATTTTACCCGGCATTCCTGTGATCAACATTCCGGGCTGTCCGCCGAATCCGCATAACTTCCTTGCCACTGTCGCTTACATTATCACTTATAAAAAATTGCCGGCAATGGACAAACAAAATCGTCCTCTATTTGCCTATGATCGGTTAATTCACGAAAACTGCTATCGCCGACCGCACTTTGATGCGGGACGCTTCGCCAAAGAATTCGGCGATTACGGTCATCGCAACGGTTGGTGTTTATATCATTTAGGCTGTAAAGGGCCGGAAACTTATGGTAACTGTTCCACTTTAGAATTTTGCGATGTAGGCGGCAATAACTGGCCGGTGGGTATCGGACATCCTTGTTACGGCTGTAATGAAAAAGGTATCGGTTTCACCAAAGATATTTTCCAACTGGCAACCGTTGAAAACCCGACGCCGCGCGTGAATAAACCGGATGTAATGAATACGGAAGGCGGGGAAATTTCCAAAACCGCAATCGGTTTATTGGGCGGAGCCGCCGGTGTGTTGGCGGGCGTCAGCGTAATGACTTTACGCGAGTTAAGTATTCAACGTAAAGCACTTGAAGTCGAACAAGATAAACAAGGATAAGCACGATGAATAGACGTAAGTTTTTGAAAGCGGGGCTTGCCGGCAGCCTTGTGGGCGGACTGAGTGTCTCGCCGCAAGCCAGTGCGATAGGCGCACAGAATCGCGAGCCGATTCCGGGTGCCTTGGGAATGTTATACGATTCGACCCTATGCGTAGGTTGCCAAGCTTGCGTGGTGGAATGTCAACAGGTAAATCATACGCCGGTAAATCCGGAAGGCGAGCAAAGTTGGTCGAATAACGATAAATTGTCGCCTTATACGCGTAACGTGATTCAAGTGTGGAGCGACGGCGACGGTACTGCTAAAGACCAGCCGGAAAACGGTTATGCTTATGTGAAAAAACAATGTATGCATTGCGTTGATCCGAACTGTGTCAGTGTTTGTCCGGTGCAAGCGTTAACGAAAAATCCTAAAACAGGTATCGTGAGTTATGATCCTGATATCTGTACCGGTTGCCGTTATTGTATGGTTGGTTGTCCGTTCGATGTGCCGAAATACGATTATAACAATCCTTTCGGGCAAATTTCCAAATGCGAGCTTTGTAACCAAAAAGGCGTTGAACGCATCGATCACGGCAAATTACCCGGCTGTTGCGATGTTTGCCCTACCGGCGCAATTATTTTCGGCTCGCGTGAAGATTTGTTGGAAGAAGCCCATCGTCGTTTAAACGCATTGCGCGGTTCCGATTATTATTATCCGCGTCAACACGTTAACAGCCAAGATCGTTATAAAGCTAGCATTCCGCGCTATTTGCAATATATTTACGGTGAAAAAGAAGCCGGCGGTACGCAAGTGTTAATGATTGCCGGCGTGCCTTATGAAAATTTAGGCTTGCCGAAATTGGACGAACTTTCCACCGGTGCGCGCGCGGAACACTTACAACATTTCTTATATCGCGGAATGGCGTTGCCATTGGTTGCTCTTGCCGGATTATCGGTGATTACTTACCGTAATATGCACGAAAAAGAAATCGAAGCTAATCGCCGTGCCAGAATGATTGCGAAGAAAGAAATGGAAAAAGAAATGGAAGAAGAGGAGGAGAAACATAATGGGTAGAGCACGTCCTCTCGGCGGAAGATTAATTTCGATTCCCGTTTTAGTCTTTGCGCCTATTGCGGTAATTTGTTTACTGTTGATTTTAAAACGTTTGGTTTTCGGTATCGGCTCGGTTACGGCGTTAAACGGCGGTTATCCGTGGGGAATTTGGATCGCCTTCGACTTATTGGTCGGTACGGGATTTGCCTGCGGCGGCTGGGCGTTGGCGTGGACGGTTTATGTCTTTAACAAAGGGAAATATCACCCGTTGGTGCGTCCGGCATTGCTGGCGAGCTTATTCGGTTATACCTTGGGCGGTTTGTCTATCACCATTGATATGGGGCGTTATTGGCATATGCCGTATTTCTTCGTGCCCGGACAATTTAACACCTCCTCCGTGTTATTTGAAACCGCGGTGTGTATGACCATTTACATTTGTGTGGTCACGCTGGAATTCGCGCCGGTGATACTAGGTTTCTTCGGCTTGCGCAAATGGTTCGATAAATTAAATAAAGTAATGTTTTTTATCGTCGCACTGGGCGCTTTATTGCCGATGATGCACCAATCTTCAATGGGATCTTTAATGATTGTTGCCGGTCATAAAGTGCATCCGGTATGGCAAAGTTATGAAATGTTACCGATTTTCTCACTTTTAACCGCCTTTATTATGGGCTTTTCCATTGTAGTGTTCGAAGGTTCTTTAGTGAAAGCGGGATTAGCGGGCAAAGCGCCGGACGAACGGCATTTATTTATCCAACTGATTAAAGCGACCAGCGTGTTAATGGTGGTTTTTGTCGGATTGCGTTTCGGCGAATTGATTTATCACGACAAATTACATTATGTGTTGCAATGGGAAAAACACGCTTATTTATTCTGGCTGGAAGTCTCCTTATTGCTATTGCCGGTCTTTACCTCTTTCTTAGGGGCGGGGCGACCGCGTAAAGACAGCCGTTGGTTATTCGTTTCGGCATTAAGTATGTTAATCGGCGCGGCATTATGGCGTATGGATTATTCGTTGATTATGTACGATCCGGGTAACGGCTATCATTATTTCCCGACCGCAGAAGAATTATTGATTTCTATCGGTTTTATATCTATTGAAATTTGTGCTTACATTCTGATTATTCGATTGTTCCCGGTATTGCCGGTTATTAAAGAAGCGCAAGAAGAACAAAATACACACACTGTGCAAGATGGAGTTAAAGTATGACAGAAAAACAACGCATTACGATTGATCCGATTACGCGTATCGAGGGTCATTTACGGATTGATTGTGAAATTGAAGACGGCAAAGTCGTGAATGCTTGGTCATCCGGTACAATGTGGCGCGGAATGGAAAATATCGTCAAAGGCAATGACCCGCGCAACGCGTGGATGATTATGCAACGAATTTGCGGCGTTTGTACCACGGTGCACGCTATTATCAGCGTGCGTGCGGTAGAAGATGCGATCAACGCGAAAGTGCCGGTGAATGCACAATACATTCGCAATATGATTTTAGCCGCCCACAGTATGCACGATCACATCGTTCATTTTTATCAATTATCCGCAATGGACTGGGTGGATATTACCGAAGCGCTAAAAGCGGATCCGCAAAAAGCGGCGGATATGTTGCAAGGCGTATCCACTTGGTCGCTAAACAGCGCCAATGAATTTCGTAATGTTCAGAAAAAAATTCAAGCTTTGGTAGAAAGCGGACAGCTAGGCATTTTTGCCAACGGCTATTTTAATCATCCGGCAATGAAATTACCGCCGGAAGTCAACTTAATCGCCGTGGCGCATTATTTGCAGGCTTTGGAATGTCAACGCGATGCCAACCGCGTAGTGGCATTACTCGGCGGAAAATCACCGCACATTCAAAATCTGGCGATCGGCGGTGTAGCGAATCCGATTAATTTGGATTCGCAAGCAGTACTCAATTTGGAACGTTTAATGTTCGTAAAAGCGTGCATTGATAAATTAAACGACTTCGTAAATCAAGTATATAAAGTGGATACTGCGGTAATCGCGGCGTATTATCCGGAATGGTTAAAATTGGGTGCGACCTCACGCAATTATTTATCCGTACCGGAATATCCGATCGATCAAGAAAATAAAGTCTTCGAACTTTACGGCGGTTATATTGAAAACGGTGATCTCGCCACTTTCCGCCCGATCACCAATCACAAAGACGATTATGTGATTAAAGGTATCAAAGAAAGCGGTAAACATTCGTGGTATGAAGATGATGAACCGCTTGCGCCTTGGGCGGGGTTAACGCGTCCTAAATATACCGGTTGGCAGGAAGACGGCAAATATTCGTGGGTTAAAGCGCCGTCGTTTTACGGCAAAGTGGTGGAAGTCGGGCCGTTGGCTTATCTAATGACCGGTCTCGCCGCGCAAGACAAACGTACCTTGACTCATTTCGATCAAATTAAAGGATTATATACCGCACTTACCGGCAATAGCTTATCGGTGGAAGATTTACATTCCACATTAGGGCGCATTATCGGCCGCACGACGCATTGTTGCGTATTAAATGATATTTTGGCGGAACAATGGCAAAAACTTATCGAAAATATCGGCAAAGGCGATACCGTCGCATATCTGAAAACGGATATTCCGGCAAACGGCGAATATCGCGGTGTTGGTTTCGGTGAAGTGCCACGCGGAATGTTATCGCACTGGGTGGTGATTAAAGACGGTAAAATCGAAAATTATCAAGCCGTGGTGCCGTCCACTTGGAACTCCGGTCCGCGTAATGAAAAAGATGAAATGGGACCTTATGAATTATCGCTTATCGGCACACCGGTTGCTGATCCGTCCAAACCGTTGGAAGTGGTGCGAACTATTCACTCTTTCGACCCTTGTATGTCGTGTGCCGTGCACGTTGTGAATACGGAAAACGGCGAAGTGACACAGGTGAAAATTTTGTGATGAAACCGTTAATTTTAGGCGTCGGCAACATTTTATTAAGCGACGAAGGCATTGGCGTTTATGCCGTGCAAGCTTTGGAAAAAGATCCGATTTTTTCACCGCACTTTGATATTGTGGACGGCGGCACTTGCGGAATGGAGCTGTTGGATATAATGGCGAACCGCGATCACATTATTATTGTGGACGCAGTATTGGCGAATAAAACGCCGGGCGAAATCATCGTGTTATACGATGAACAAGTACCAACGTTTTTCTCGCGTAAAATCTCGCCGCACCAACTGGGGATCTGCGATGTGCTGTCGGCATTGAAACTTACCGATGAATTTCCGCGTAATTTATGTTTAATTGGTATTCAACCGGAAAGTTTCGAACCGGCGATCGGATTAAGCGCTTTATTACAACAACGCTTGCCGGATATTCGCACGCAAATTATCGAACAATTACGACAATACGGCGTGATGCCGAACAATAACGAGAAAAGTGCGGTATGAATCGAGAAAGTTTTGCACCTACGGAGGTTTTAGATATTCATTGCACGGGATTCGATCAAGATCCGTCATCGTTGTTGCAACGCGCAATGGAAAAAATCGTGCCGACTATGCAGGATTTGCCTTTTTATCGTCGCGATATTGCGTGTTTTTGCCCGAAATTTACATTGTATGAAAATCAATGGCTCGGCGCTTTATTAACGCCTTGGACGTTAAGTTTAGTGGTGTTGCCGGGGCCGGGACAACAATGGGAAAATCGCACTGTCGGCGATAAATTGGTGCTGCGTTTACCTTATAAAGATCTGGTATTTACGGTCAGTCATCTGGATGACATCCCGCAATATTTAAGCTGTTCGTTGCAATCGCCGTTGGATCCGAGTCTTACGGCGGAACAAGCGGAAAAACTGGCGAAAGATTGTTTATATATGATGTTATCCTTGCCGGTGAAACAAAAAACACCGGATCTCGGCAAGCGAAATATCTTTAAAGCCTTGGCGGATTAGGGAATTTGTTCGAAAAACTGGCTAAAACTTAGGGTTAATGTTAAAATCCGCATAGCGATGTAACCGGGTTACGTTGGCTGTTGCGTTAGCAGGGTAACGTAACTATTTTTTATTGTATGTGTTTGAATTATCTCTGTTTGAGGTTTGACCTTGTAAAAATCGGTTGCAACTTTGAGAAAAATGCATACACTATAAAACCATTATTTTATGGCTAACTATAATAGGAAAAGCAAGATGAGCATTGAAGAACGCGTAAAAAAAATCATTGTTGAACAATTAGGTGTTAAAGAGGAAGACGTGAAATCCGAAGCTTCTTTCGTAGAAGATTTAGGTGCGGACTCTTTAGATACCGTTGAACTTGTAATGGCTTTAGAAGAAGAATTCGATATCGAAATTCCTGATGAAGAAGCGGAAAAAATTACAACTGTTCAATCAGCGATCGACTACGTTCAAAACAATCAGTAATTTAATCGGGGCGGTATTTTTACCGCCCTTATTTTATCCGCAAAATAATCCAATCCTTCCGTTAAGGCTAATCTTACAACATTATGGCGAAAATTGATCTAACGCTATTTTTTGTAATAAATCCTGTTGAAACGATTGTGCATTTTGCCAAATGCAGTATCATACCCGCTAACTTTCTCATATAACTCTTTTGAAGGATATTTTATGCTTTATTTAGAATTTTTATTTCTGCTCTTGATGCTTTATACCGGTAGTCGTTACGGCGGTATCGGTCTTGGAGTAATATCAGGTATAGGTTTAGTGATCGAAGTTTTTATACTTCGTATGCCGTTAGGGAAAGCACCGATTGACGTAATGTTGGTGATTCTTGCCGTTGTAACTTGTGCCTCCGTATTAGAAGCAGCCGGCGGTTTAAAATATATGCTGCAAATCGCCGAACGTATTTTACGCAGCAACCCGAAACGCGTCACAATCCTTGGACCAATCGTTACTTATTTAATGACCTTTATGTTGGGTACCGGTCACTCGGTTTATTCCGTAATGCCGATTATCGGTGACATCGCGTTAAAAAATAAAATCCGTCCGGAACGTCCGATGGCGGTTTCTTCCGTGGCATCGCAATTAGCCATTACCTCCAGCCCGTTATCGGCGGCGATTGCCTATTATTTAACCCAAATCACGCAAATTCCGGGTTATGAACATATCAGCTTATTGAATATTATCTCCGTTACCGTTCCGGCAACGTTCCTCGGCACAATGGCAATGGCGCTTTACAGCTTACGTCGCGGGAAAGAATTGGAAGATGATCCGGAATATCAACGTCGTTTACAAGATCCGGTATGGCGCGAACGTATTTTGAATACCACCGCAACCTCATTAAATGACGAATTACCGAAATCGGCAAAACTTGCGGTGTATTTATTCTTACTTTCTTTGGTTTCCGTGGTAATTATCGCAATGTTGCCGGAAATCCGCACCGTCGGCGTACCGGTTGACGGTAAAGCGGTTAAACCGATTTCAATGTCTTTCATCATCCAAATGATGATGCTTTGTTTCGGCGGTATCATTTTAATCGCCACCAAAACCAACCCGCAAACCGTACCGAACGGTGTAGTATTTAAATCCGGAATGGTCGCGTGTGTGGCAATTTTCGGTATCGCGTGGATGAGCGACACTTATTTCCAATACGCAATGCCGGAATTTAAAGCGGCAGTAACCTCAATGGTTGAGCACTATCCTTGGACATTCGCCTTCGCCTTATTTGCCGTTTCCGTGGTGATCAACAGTCAAGCTGCGACCGCCGTAATGATGCTTCCGGTCGGTATCGGCTTAGGTTTACCGGCACCGGTGCTTATCGGTTTAATTCCGGCGACCTACGCTTACTTCTTCATTCCGAACTATCCGTCCGATATCGCAACGGTTAACTTCGACGTCACTGGTACGACAAAAATCGGTAAATACTACTTCAACCACAGCTTTATGGTACCGGGTTTAATCGGTGTAGTGACAGCCTGTTTAGTCGGTTACGCTATTGCGCATATCGTTATTGCGTAATACAACGTTAATCGACGGATAAACCCGAATGGCAAAAGTGCGGTAATTTTCACCGCACTTTTTTTGTTTTATAAATACTGCATCGCGGAAAGATTTGCTTCTTTAAGCAATAAAAAAGGCACTGAAATCAGCGCCTTGAATCGAATTATTTCTTATGAGCGTTTCATAATTTCAAAGAATTCTTCGTTGGTTTTCGCAACCATCAGTTTATCGATAAGGAATTCCATCGCTTCCACTTCGCCCATCGGGTTAAGGATTTTACGTAGAATCCACATTTTTTGTAATTCGTCAGGCGTGGTGAGTAAATCTTCTTTACGCGTACCGGAACGGTTGAAATCGATCGCCGGGAATACGCGTTTTTCTGCGATTTTACGGGAAAGATGTAATTCCATATTCCCCGTACCTTTAAATTCCTCGAAGATCACCTCGTCCATTTTCGAACCGGTATCTACTAAAGCGGTGGCGATAATAGTGAGGCTGCCGCCTTCTTCCACGTTACGCGCCGCACCGAAGAAACGCTTCGGACGATGTAATGCATTGGCATCCACACCGCCGGATAAAATTTTGCCCGATGCCGGTGTCACGGTGTTGTAAGCGCGCGCTAAACGCGTAATACTATCCAACAAAATCACCACGTCTTTTTTATGCTCGACCGAACGTTTGGCTTTTTCGATAACCATTTCCGCCACTTGAACGTGACGTGCTGCCGGTTCATCAAAAGTGGAAGCAATTACTTCACCTTTTACCGAACGTTGCATTTCGGTCACTTCCTCCGGACGTTCGTCAATCAACAGAACGATCAACTCGCATTCGGGATAATTGTGCGTAATGCTTTGGGCAATATTTTGCAACAACATTGTTTTACCCGCTTTCGGCGGCGCAACGATAAGACCGCGTTGACCTTTCCCGATCGGTGACGCCAAATCTAAAATTCGAGCGGTTAAATCTTCGGTGGAACCGTTACCGCGTTCCATTCTAAGACGTGAATTTGCGTGAAGCGGTGTTAAGTTTTCAAAGAGAATTTTGCTGCGGGAAACTTCCGGTTTGTCATCGTTGACTTGATCGACTTTAAGCAGGGCGAAATAGCGTTCGCCTTCTTTCGGCGGGCGAATTTTACCTTCGATTTTATCCCCGGTTTGCAAATTGAATCGACGAATTTGGCTCGGTGAAACATAAATGTCATCCGGACCGGCTAGGTATGAACTGTCTGCGGAACGTAAGAAACCGAAACCGTCGGGTAAAATTTCTAACACACCGCCGCCGAAAATATCTTCGCCGCTTTTAGCGTGTTGTTTTAAAATAGCGAAAACGATGTCTTGTTTGCGTAAACGGGCTAAATTTTCTAACCCCATTTTTTCTTCGCCGAGCGTTACCAATTCTGAAACGGGCGTATTTTTTAGTTCTGTTAAATGCATAATTGAAATGTTATTAAGATTGGGTAATGATTTAGAGTGAAAAGACCTCGAAAAGGTCGGTTGAATGGGCGTAAAGTTACCACTAAATCCGCATTCTGTCTAGTTTTTGAATGAAATATTTACAAAAAAGTGCGGTTGTTTTTTGGGGATTTTCCGACTTCGTGCTATTCTTAGCACAATTTTTATAGCGCCCGACTTTTGTAACGCGCTGAGTATTGAAACATCAATGAATGAACGTATTATGCAAAATGACCATTTAAGTCGGCAACGATTCGCCGATTTAACTTTAGATCCTAAAGTCCTATCCGCCTTGCAACAAAAAGGCTTCGAATATTGTACGCCGATTCAGGCGCTGTCACTGCCGATCAGCTTGGCTGGGCGTGATGTCGCCGGTCAGGCACAAACCGGCACGGGAAAAACTATCGCATTTTTGACCGCAGTTTTTCATCATTTAGTCACTCATCCCGCCCAAGGACAACCGCGCGCTTTGATCTTAGCACCGACGCGCGAATTGGCGGTGCAAATCAGTCACGATGCGGAATCGTTAGCGGCGGCGACCGGATTAAAAACCGGTTTGGCTTACGGCGGCGACGGTTATGACAAACAGCTTAAAGCTATCGAACAAGGCATCGATATTTTAATCGGCACGACCGGACGTGTGATTGATTATGTCAAACAAGGCGTAATTCGCCTGTCCGATATTCAAGTGGTGGTGCTGGATGAAGCGGATCGAATGTTCGATTTAGGTTTTATCAAAGATATTCGTTATCTTATGCGCAAATGCCCGCCGCCGGCGCAGCGTTTGACGATGTTATTTTCCGCCACGCTGTCTTACAAAGTGCGCGAGTTGGCATTTGAAGATATGAACGATCCCGAATATATCGAAATCGAGCCTTTGCAAAAAACCGGACATCGTATTAAAGAAGAATTATTTTATCCGTCCAATCGAGACAAAATGGCGTTATTAATGACCTTATTGGAAGAAGAATGGCCGGAACGTTGCATTATTTTTGCCAATACCAAACACCGTTGCGAAGACATTTGGGGGTATTTGGCGGCGGACGGACACCGCGTCGGCTTGCTTACCGGCGATGTGGCGCAGAAAAAACGTTTGTCGCTGTTAAAACAATTTACCGACGGCGATTTGGATATTTTGGTGGCGACGGATGTGGCGGCGCGCGGGTTGCATATTCCTGACGTAACGCACGTTTTCAACTACGATTTACCGGATGATTGCGAAGATTATGTACACCGAATCGGACGCACCGGACGCGCGGGCGAAAGCGGCGTATCCATTAGTTTCGCTTGCGAAGAATACGCAATGAATTTACCGGCGATCGAAGAATATATCGGACACAGCATTCCGGTCAGTCAATATGACGCCGATTCCCTGCTTACCGACTTGCCGAAACCTTATCGGGTAAAACGCAACACCTCACCGACAAATCGTCAACAACGTCCGTTTAAAAAACGTTACTGATTTTGACCGCACTTTTAATATTGTTTGAGGCTTCAGGAATGAAGCCTTTTTAATTTTTATCTAAAATGTGATGTTTGTCACAAACTTTATGGTTATTTTCAAAAACTAAGAAATTTTCCTATTTTTCCTAAGTGCTTGTCCGAAGTCGTTACCCGCAAATTTATCTAAGATAACCTCATTGTTTTTTAATCGTATTTGATGAGGAAATTATGCTTAAATTTTTACAAGAAGTTAGATTGCCGGTGTTGGCTCTTCCGTTGGAAGAACGCCGCAAAATGTGGTTTAAACCGTTTATGCAATCTTATTTGGTGGTTTTTATCGGTTATATGGCAATGTATTTGATTCGTAAGAATTTTAATATCGCACAAAACGATATGATTGAAACCTACGGGCTCACAAAAACCGAATTGGGGATGATCGGTTTAGGCTTTTCAATTACTTATGGTGTAGGTAAAACCGTCGTGTCTTATTACGCGGACGGCAAAAATACGAAACAATTCGTGCCGTTTATGTTAATTTTATCGGCAATCTGTATGCTCGGATTTAGTGCGAGTATGGGCGGCGGCAGCGTGGCTTTATTTTTGATGATTGCCTTTTATGCATTAAGCGGTTTTTTCCAAAGTACCGGCGGTTCCTCCAGTTACTCAACCATTACCAAATGGACTCCACGTAAAAAACGCGGTACGTTCTTAGGTTTTTGGAATTTATCACATAATGTCGGTGGTGCGGCGGCAGCTGGTGTGGCGTTGTTCGGTGCGAATGTGGTGTTTAACGGACACGTGATCGGGATGTTTATTTTCCCGTCAATTATCGCTTTAATTATCGGTTTTATCGGTTTGCGTTATGGTTCTGATTCACCTGAAGCTTATGGATTAGGTAAAGCAGAAGAATTATTTGGTGAAGAAGTGAGCGAGGAAGATCGTGATGCGGAAGAAAACCAATTAACCAAATGGCAAACTTTTGTGCAATATGTGTTAAGAAATAAAGTGATTTGGTTGCTGTGTTTTGCGAATATTTTCCTTTATATCGTGCGAATCGGTATCGACCAATGGTCACCGGTATATGCTTATCAAGAACTAGGTTTTTCCAAAGATGCAGCAATTTCTGGTTTCGCTTTATTTGAAGTCGGCGCTTTAGTTGGCACTTTCTTATGGGGATATTTGTCGGATTTAGCAAACGGACGTCGAGCTTTAACTGCTTGTATCGCCTTGGTGCTAATCGTTTTTACCCTTGAGTTTTATCAATTTGCGACCAACGAATATATGTATTTGATTGCCTTATTTGTGCTCGGCTTTTTGGTGTTTGGTCCGCAATTATTGATCGGCGTGGCGGCGGTTGGATTTGTACCGAAAAAAGCGATTGCCGTAGCCGACGGAGTAAAAGGGACATTTGCGTACTTAATCGGTGATAGCTTTGCTAAACTCGGTTTAGGGATGATTGCCGACGGTACACCGATTTTTGGGTTAACCGGTTGGAGTGGTACCTTCGCTGCTTTAAATACCTCCGCTTTAGTTTGTATGGGATTGTTGGTTTTCGTGGCGATTGCCGAAGAAAAGAAAATCCGTAAACAGAAAAAAGCGATAAGAAATTAATCAAGGAACAAAGTGCGGTGGATTTTTTCACCGCACTTTCTTTGCTATATGGTGTACAATACGCCCTTTTATGCATTTGATAGGATAAACGGATGATTAATGTCGTACTTGTCGATGATCATACTATTGTTCGTTCCGGATTCGCTCAATTACTTTCCCTAGAAGAAGATATTCAAGTTATCGGCGAATTTGGCTCGGCAAAAGAGACACGACAAAATTTGCCGCGTTTAAAGCCGCACATTTGTATTATTGACATTTCAATGCCGGAAGAAAGCGGCATTGCGTTGCTGGAGGATATTCCGAGTGGCATTCACTGTATTATGTTGAGTGTGAACGATACGGAATTAATGATCAAAAAAGCCTTGGAATTGGGCGCGAAAGGCTATTTAAGTAAGCGTTGTAGTCCGGAGGAATTAGTGCAAGCGGTGCGCACTGTGTATGCGGGCGGCGTTTATTTAATGCCTGATTTAACGGTAAAACTGGTATCCTCAAAAACGACGGATTCGGTTACCCAATTAACCAAACGGGAACGGGAAATTTGCGAATTATTGATTCAAGGATGGGATGTCAAGGAAACTGTTTTTGCTTTTATTTACGGTTGGTTTTTAGTGGTTTGCGCCTATTTTTGTTTGTGGGTGATTTCCGACTATTTGCTTTCCGATCCGGTTTTGGCACTTTTATTTTTACCCTTTGCCTTGCGCTGTGGAATTTCATTACATATCACAAAAAAATATTGGGTAATTCCCTATTTTGCCGAGTATAGCGTATTATGTTTGTTATGCTTTTCTTTTCCGGAGTTATCTTATTTACCGGCTTTTATATTAAGTGCAGTCAGTTTTCCGTTAGTTTTTATTTTTCAACGCTATTATTTCGGCAGTCAATTAAAATGCTTATGCTTACAACTTTTATTAATTGGCATTATCAGCGCAATAAACGGATTGGGTATTTTCTCCGGTGAATTTTATTTTACCTTTTTAGTCAGTTTTACTGGCGGAATATTAATTATTCCCGCCTGTTATTTGGTCAATGATTTTTTATTTAATACCAATTGGTTGCCACTTACCGCTGCATTAGTGAAAAAGCCGATTACGCTACGCACGAAGCATATTTTAATTTATATCTTTTTGTTTATTTTGAATATTTATATTCAAACGGCGTTACCGGAAGCCTTTAATCGTTTTTCGTTATTTTATTTGGCTATTCCGATTATTCTGTTGGCATTTCAATATGGTTGGCAGGGGGCATTATTAGGCACGTTATTAAATAGTATCGCATTAATTGGTACGACACATCATTTTTCCGATCTGGAAATTACCGGTTTATTATTGACGTTATCAATACAAACTATTACGGGAATCTTTTTAGGTGTTGGTATTCAGCGTCAGCGGGATTTAAATTATAGTCTTTCGGTGGAATTAAATCGTAATAAACATTTAACTCGTCAATTAATTAATACGGAAGAATCCATTCGGCAAGATATTTCGCGCGAATTACACGATGAAATCGGACAAAATATTACTGCGATTCGTACTCAAGCGAGTATTTTAAAACGTATCGGTCATTCTGAAACGCACGAAAAATTAGCCGGCACGATTGAACAATTATCTTTAAATATTTATGACAAGACAAAAGGATTATTAAATCGTATTCGCCCACGCTTATTGGATGATTTAGATCTTCATCAAGCATTACAAAATTTATTCATTGAATTGGGATTCGAAAATCAGGGAATTGCAACGCATTTAACTTGGCAGAATAATCAAAATGCTCAGTTGGGACATATTTTAGAGATTACAATTTATCGTCTTTGTCAGGAAAGTTTAAATAATATTATTAAATATTCAAAGGCTACGGATGTTTATATTGATATTCGTATTGAGGACAACGTTCATATCAGGATTCGTGATAACGGCATTGGTTTTGATGTGAAAAATGTTACTTCAAACGGCTTCGGTATTCGCGGAATGCAAGAACGTGCGGGCATTTTATGCGGTACATTCGAGATTATTTCAAATCCAATCGAAAAATCACCGCACTTTCACGGTACAACGATTAAGGTTTCTTTACCTAGAAATTAACTATGCAAAAAACAGAGATAAATATTGATCAAACTTATCGCTATTGGCGTTTTCATTTAATGTTGGCGATGTATATTGGTTATGCTGGATTTTATTTAACGCGGAAAAGTTTAAATTTTGCTGTGCCGGCACTGATTGCGGATTTAGGCATTGATAAAAACGACATTGGCATAATGGCAACCTTGTTTTATATCACTTATGGTATTTCGAAATTTTTTTCGGGCATTTTTTCTGATCGCTCCAATCCTCGATTGTTTATGGCGATCGGATTGATTCTAACCGGAATCACCAATATTTTATTCGGGTTGTCCGATTCGGTTTTTATGTTCACGAGCTTGTGGGTGTTGAATGCGTGGTTTCAGGGTTGGGGCTGGCCGGCTTGTTCAAAATTGTTAACAACGTGGTATTCCCGCACGGAGAGAGGATCGTGGTGGTCAATTTGGAATACTGCGCATAATGTTGGTGGTGCACTGATTCCGTTACTTGTCGGGTATTTGACGTTGCATTATAGCTGGCGACACGGTTTTTCTATTGCCGGTATCATTACGATTATTATCGGGTTATTTCTTTTTTGGCGCTTGCGCGATACGCCGGAATCAATGGGCTTGCCAAGTATCGGGAAATGGCGCAATGATAAATTGGAACTCGCTCAAGAACAGGAGGGGGCGGATTTAAGTTGGAAAGCTATTTTATATCAGTATGTTTTTTTTAATAAATATATTTGGCTATTGGCATTAAGTTATGCCTTAGTTTACATCGTGCGCACAGCAATCAACGATTGGGGCAATATTTATTTAACAGAAAAATATCATTATGATTTGGTGTCGGCAAACACTGTGTTATCGTTATTTGAAATTGGTGGATTAATGGGATCTCTCGTTGCTGGTTGGGGCTCAGATCGTTTATTTTCCAGCAATCGTGGTCCAATGGCATTGTTGTTTGCCATTGGTATTTTCTTTTCTATATTGGCACTTTGGCTGATGACCAAAGAAAATTTTATTTTGCAGGCAAGTGTCTTTTTTTCCATCGGTTTTTTTGTATTTGGTCCGCAAATGCTGATCGGAATGGCTGCGGCGGAGTGTGCACATAAAAAAATGCCGGGTTCGGCAACGGGATTTGTCGGCTTATTTGCCTATTTAGGTGCGGCGCTTGCCGGTTATCCTTTGGCACTAATTATGCAGTCTTTTCATTGGAATGGCTTTTTTGTTGTGATCGCCTGTGCTGCGTCCGGTATTGTCTTGTTATTATTACCATTTTTAAAAGTACAAAATTAAAAAAAACTCCGAGCATTTCGGAAGCTTGGTTTTAATTGTTTAAAGTAAATAAATGATCCGCACTTGAGTTGGTCGAAAGGTTCGTTCGACTTTTGGGTGCGGATCAATTATTTGCGTCTATCGAGCGGTAAAGGAAGGGTTATTTACCATAATGATCATTTAGTTTGGCTTTGTGTTTGCCTTCTTCCAGCATTGTGATGAACATTAGAAGAATCGCTAATACGCCGCCGGCAATCATTACATAGAAACCGCCGTCCCAGCCATAATATTCAGCTGCCCAGCCGACAACTGCGGATGCGGAAACCGTACCGCCTAAATAACCGAATAAACCGGTGAAACCTGCGGAAGTACCTGCTGCTTTTTTCGGTGCTAATTCAAGGGCGTGTAAGCCGATCAGCATTACAGGGCCGTAAATCAAGAAACCGACGGTGGTCATTAGAATGAAGTCCATTAATTGATATGGATTTTCATACCACGCTTTGCCTGCATATTGCGCTAATTCTGCTTCCGGTGTTGCAGGATTTAGCCATAATGCAATCACAGCTGCTGTGGTAAGGATCATAAAGATAAATCCGGTTAATCCGCGTTTACCTTTGAATAATTTATCGGACACCCAACCGCACAATAATGTGCCCGGCACGGCGGCTAATTCATAAATGGTGTATGCCCAAGCGGTTCCTTTAATATTGAAGTGTTTTACTTCGCCCAAATAGACCGGAGACCATTTTAAAACACCGTAACGAATTAAATAGACGAATACGTTGGCAATAGCGATGTACCATAACAATTTGTTTTTTAACACATAAGTGACAAAAATTTCTTTTGTACTTAAGTTATGTTCATAGGTTTTTTCGTTATAGTCGTCAGGATAATCGTTACGCCATTTTTCAATCGACGGTAAACCGCAAGATTGTGGTGTATCTTTCATTACGAAATAAACCGGAATTGCACAAAGCATTGCGGCAATACCCGGATAGTACAACGCTTGTTGCCACACGTCTTTCGCCGTAGCTTCAACGCCGGTATTACTAAAATAAATCGCGCTGGCAAGTAGAACCATTACGCCCGGCATCATTCCGCCGATATTATGAGCACAGTTCCAAATGGAAACGATGGTTCCGCGTTCGGATTTTGACCACCAATGCACCATTGTTCTACCGCACGGAGGCCAACCCATACCTTGGAACCAGCCGTTTAAGAAGATCATCACGAACATTACGGCAATGCCTGAAGTCGCCCAAGGCATTAAGCCCATCATTGTCATACACAGACCGGATAATAACAGACCGAAAGGTAAAAATACTTTCGGGTTAGAGCGGTCGGAAATACTTGCCATAACAAATTTTGATAAACCATAGGCAAGACCGGCACCGGTACCGATAATACCTAATTCAGCTTTGTTATATAAACCTGCTTCAATTAAGCCTTTTTGTGCTAAGTCGAAATTGGCACGCACAAAATAATAAGCGGCATAGCCGAAAAAGATCCCCATAAAGACTTGCCAACGTAAACGTTTGTAAGTCGGATCGATTTTGTCTTTTGGTAGCTCCGCAATATAAGGAGCCGGTTTAAATGGACCAAACATAAATCCTCCAATAAATGTTGTTATTTTTTTACAGTAATAATGTTCTTTTTCGAACATTAGGCGGCGATAATATAGCAAAAGAAAAAACTCTGCAGTTTATTTCGGTTATATTGTGATGTAAGTCACAATATATTTTTCGTTAGGCATTAAATCGAAAAAATAAAGTGATCTATATCACAATATTTTATATGAAATCACTCATTTTATTTTCTAAAACGAACATTTAAGCTATGATAATAATTGTTTAGCAGTTATCGTGATTTTATTTTTCAATTTAAAGTGGGGGAAAAGCTATGCCTATATCACCTCAGATTTATCAACAAACTTCGGATTTCTCTCCTATTCACACGGATGTCATTATTATCGGCGGCGGTGCGACCGGTGCGGGTATTGCGCGCGATTGTGCGTTGCGCGGTTTGGATTGCGTGTTGTTGGAGCGCCGTGATATCGCCACGGGTGCTACGGGGCGTAATCACGGATTATTACATAGCGGTGCGCGTTATGCGGTTAACGATCAAGAATCGGCGCGCGAATGTATTCAAGAAAATTTGATTTTGAAACGAATCGCACGGCATTGTATCGAAGATACCAAAGGCTTATTTATCACCTTGCCGGAAGACGATATGGCATTTCAAAAGACGTTTATCGATTCTTGTACCGCCTCCGGCATTGAAGCCGTCGCCATTGATCCCGCATTGGCGAAACGAATGGAGCCTTCGGTTAATCCTGATTTGGTCGGCGCGGTCGTAGTGCCGGACGGCTCGATCGATCCGTTTCGTTTAACGGCGGCGAATATGTTGGATGCCGGCGAACACGGAGCGAAAATTTTCACTTATTGCGAAGTAAAAGGGCTGATTCGCGAGGGCGGACGTGTGATTGGTACGCGCGTTTATGATCATAAAAATAAAATCGAACGGCAATTTTTCGCGCCTATTGTCGTGAATGCGGGCGGTATTTGGGGACAAGGCATTGCGGAATACGTCGATTTAAAAATCAGAATGTTCCCGGCAAAAGGAGCGTTGTTGATTATGGGTCATCGAATTAATAATTTGGTGATTAATCGCTGCCGCAAACCGGCAGATGCGGATATTTTAGTGCCCGGCGACACCATTTGCGTAATCGGAACGACTTCCAGCCGCATTCCTTATGATCAAATCGATAATATGACGGTGACGGCGGAAGAAGTGGATATTTTATTCCGCGAAGGGGAAAAATTAGCGCCGAGTTTGCGTCATACGCGGGTATTGCGCGCCTATGCGGGTGTTCGCCCGTTGGTGGCGACGGATGACGATCCTTCCGGTCGTAATGTGAGCCGCGGAATCGTGTTGTTAGATCACGCCGAACGCGATGGCTTGGACGGTTTTATTACCATTACCGGCGGTAAATTAATGACTTATCGCTTAATGGCGGAATGGGCGACGGATTTGGTATGCAAGAAATTAAATAAATCCGCGCGCTGCGTCACGGCGGAAAAACCGTTGCCGGGTTCCGGCAGTTCCGTTGAAGAAGTTCATCGCCAAACTATTTCATTGCCGACACCGATTCGTATTTCTGCCGTTTATCGCCACGGACAGCGTGCAACCCGATTATTAGAAAAAGAGCGGTTGGATTGTTCTTTAGTTTGCGAATGTGAAGCTGTGACGGCGGGCGAAGTGCGTTATGCCGTCGATGAACTAAAAGTGAATAATTTAGTGGATTTACGCCGTCGTACCCGTGTGGGAATGGGGACTTGCCAAGCGGAACTTTGCGCTTGCCGCGCGGCGGGCTTAATGTCGCGCTTTAAGGTGGCGACACCGCGACAATCCACTTTGCAACTGGCTTCCTTTATGGAAGAACGTTGGCGCGGTATCGAACCGATTGCGTGGGGCGACGCCATTCGCGAGGCGGAATTTAGCAGCTGGATTTATTACGGTTTATTGGGATTAAATGATGTTCAACCGCTTGCAGAGCAAGCTCAACAAGGGACGGATAGCAATGAAGTTTGATGTAGCGATTATTGGCGGCGGACTTGCAGGATTAACTTGTGGGATCGCGCTGCAACAGCAAGGTAAACGTTGTGTGATTGTAAATAACGGTCAGGCGGCGATTGATTTTTCTTCCGGTTCGATGGATTTACTTACACAGTTGCCCGACGGAAAAAAAGCCGAAAGCTTTGAACAGGCTTACGAGCAGTTGGAACGACAACTGCCGCAACATCCTTACGCATTAATCGGAAAAGCGCGCGTACTGGAAAAAGCACGCCGATTCGAACAATTAGCACAACAAATTAAATTAGGTTTGGCGGGCGACAGCGAACATAATCATCTGCGCGTCACACCACTAGGCGGTTTGCGCGGTGCGTGGTTATCCGCCGCAAGTTTACCAGTGTTGGCGGAGACGGAAAGCGCGTTTCCGTATCAACATATTGCCGTGCTTGGGATTGAAGGTTATCACGATTTCCAACCGCAATTATTGGCGGATAATTTGGTACAAAATCCGCAATTTGCGCATTGTCGCGTCACCACCGCGTATTTGCATATCCCTGAGTTGGATCATTTACGCACCAATGCACGCGAATTTCGTAGCGTGAATATTTCGCAATTATTGGAACACAAATTAGCGTTCGGCGATTTGGTGCGCGAAATAAAACAAGCGGCGGCAGGTGCGCAAGCGGTCTTTTTGCCTGCCTGTTTCGGCATTGACGACGCTGTGTTTTTCAATAACTTAAAGCAAGCGAGCGGCTTGAATTTATATGAATTGCCGACGTTACCGCCGTCTTTACTGGGTATTCGCCAGCACAAAACCTTGCGTTCGCATTTCGAACAAGCGGGCGGTTTAATGCTTAACGGTGATAAAGCGCAAAGTGCGGAATTCGACGGAAATCGCGTCAGCCGAATTTTCACGCGCTTACACCGCAAAGACGCTATTTTCGCCGATCATTTTGTCTTGGCATCGGGCAGTTTTTTCAGTAACGGATTGGTGTCGGATTTCGATCGTATTTACGAACCGGTGTTCGAAGCGGATATTATCGGCGCGCCGCAATTTAAACAAGACGAACGTTTGTCTTGGACGGCACATCGTTTCGCCGCACCGCAGCCTTATCAATCGGCGGGCGTGGCGATTAATTCGGCTTGTCAGGTGCAAAAGTGCGGTCGATTTATTGAAAATTTATATGCGATCGGTAATGTTATCGGCGGTTATAACGGGCTTGAATTGGGTTGTAGCTCCGGTGTCTCCGTGATTACCGCGCTTGTGGTCGCCGAAAATATTGCGGCGGCGCAAGGCTAAGGGGGAAAGGATGAATATTCAAGAACTCATTGAAAATGCAAAACAAAATGCCGGACTGCCGATTTCCCACGGCGGGTTCGACAGCAGTTTCGAAAGTTGCATAAAATGTACCGCGTGCACGGCGGTTTGTCCGGTTTCGCGTCAAAATCCGTTTTATCCGGGCCCGAAACAAGCCGGGCCGGACGGCGAACGTTTGCGCTTAAAAAGCGCTTCTTTATACGATGAGGCTTTAAAATACTGCACGAATTGCAAACGTTGCGAAGTCGCGTGCCCGTCCGATGTGAAAATCGGTGACATTATTATTCGGGCACGCAATAAATATGTGGAGCAACAGCGCAAACCGTTAATGCATAAACTCCGCGACGCAGTGTTAAGCAACACCGATATTATGGGTAAAATGAACACGCCTTTCGCGCCGATCGTCAATGCCGTCACCGGCTTAAAAGCCACGCGTTTTTTATTGGAAAAAACTTTAAACGTCAGTCAACATCGTAGCCTACCGAAATATTCCTTCGGTTCGTTTCGTCAATGGTATGACAAAAACGCCCTCGAACGCCAAATCTATTATCGTGAGAAAGTGGTGTATTATCACGGTTGCTATGTGAATTACAATAATCCGCAACTCGGCAAAGATTTGATTCGTTTGCTCAATGCGATGGATATCGGCGTGCTGTTATTGGATAAAGAAAAATGCTGCGGTTTGCCGTTAATGGTGAACGGATTTCCGGAACGGGCGAAGAAACAAGCGCAATTTAATATCGCGCAAATTGAAAAAGTGATCGAACAAAAAACCTTGGATGTCATCGGCACGTCATCCAGTTGTACGATGAATCTGCGTGACGAATATCAGCATATTTTGGGAATGGATACGGCGAAAATTCGTCCGCACGTGAATATCGTTACCCGCTATCTTTATCAATTATTTAATGACGGAAAAGCACCGCACTTTAAATCAATGCCGCTGCGCGTCGCGTATCATACCGCCTGCCACGTGGACAAAGCCGGCTGGGCGCCTTATACGTTAGAAGTATTGAAACAAATTCCGGATTTGGAAATCGTGATGTTGCCGTCGCAATGTTGCGGAATTGCGGGAACCTACGGATTTAAATCGGAAAACTACGACGTTGCGCAGGCGATCGGTAAGACCTTATTTGATAATATCGAACAAGGCGGTTTCGATTATGTAATTTCCGAGTGCGAAACTTGTAAATGGCAAATCGATATGTCAACAAATGCCACCTGTTTGCATCCGATCACGTTGTTGGCAATGGCGTTGAAATAAGCTATCAAATAAACGAAAAGCGTGCATTTGAAAACTGCACGCTTTTTTATTTCGCATTTATCGACAAATCTGAATCTTCAGGTTGCTGCCTTGCATTAATTCCGTAATCGCCGGCGGCGGGGCGCTGTCGGTAAAGAGATACTCCACTTCGGTGAGCGAACCCAAACGCACCATTGCGCGGCGCGAGAATTTTGAATGGTCGGTGACTAAAATCGTATTGCGCGAGCTTTCGATAATCGCGCGTTTTACCTGCACTTCGTGATAGTCATAATCTAATAACGAACCGTCCGTATCAATACTGCTAATGCCCAAAATGCCGTAATCCAAACGGAATTGCCCGATAAAGGCGACGGTCGCTTCGCCGATAATGCCACCGTCTTGGCGCAGCGAACCGCCCGCCAAGGTAATATCGAAGGTTTTATTTTGCATTAAAATATAAGCGGCATTTAAATTATTGGTCACAATGCGCAAATTTTGATGTTCTAACAAGGCGCTTGCCACGGCTTCCGGCGTGGTTCCGATGTCGATAAATAATGAGGAACCGTTCGGAATGGTTTTTGCCACTGCTTGCGCAATCAATCGTTTTTCTAAAGAAAAGAATTGTTTACGTTCGATATAATCGCTGTTTTCCGAGGTGGAAGGCGAGGCAGCACCGCCGTGATGACGGCTGATAAGGTTATTTTCCGCCAATTCGTTTAAATCGCGGCGAATGGTTTGCGGGCTGACACCCAATAAGTTGACTAAATCGTCGGTGCTTAAATAACCGCGCTGTTTAACCAACTCAATAATTTTTTTATGACGAATAGATTGTTTCATCGAAATCTACCTTATGCTTAAAACCCGCCGTTTAGGGCGGATAATGTAATCGAGAGATATAATTTTTTCTTATTTAGAGCAATCTATGGCTACTTTAGCGTATTTTTTGTTTCAAATCATCCGTTTGCGCGAAATTTCGTTTCAATGACACCGAACGATAACCCGACGATCAAGCCGGTAATGTGCGCAGTATTGCCCGTTTGAATACCGATTAACGGGCTGATAAAACCTAGTCCGATACCGACCAAAAGCACATTAAAAAAGCCTTGCGGCAAATTAAAACGATGTTGCGGATCAAATTTATCCAACACAAATACATAACCGAGCACGGCATACACCACGCCGGACAAGCCGAAAAACGCCGGGCCGGAGGCAATATTTTGCGCGACACCGCTGATAATTGCCGAACAAAAATAAAGTGCAATCAGTTTTTTCACACCGCAATAACGCTCGATCGCGTCGGCAAAAATCCACCACCACAATAAGTTAAACGCCAAATGCCAAGGCGAAAGATGAACTAAGGTATGCGAAAAGTAACGCCACAACTGCCAAGCCTGCTCATTATCTACGGGGAAATGCATTATTTGTATTATCGAATCTTCTGCTCCGACCAGTTGAAAGGCATAAATCGTTACGCAAAGTGCGGTCAAAAATAAGGTGAATTTTCCTTGATTCGTTATAGCGCTTAGCCATTGTTTGACGGCAAAAACCGTATCGGGCGCTTGATTGCGCGGCGTCAAATCGCCGTTTTGCCAGCTGGCTTGTTCATAACGAGAATGGAAAGGTTCCGTCAAAAAGCGATCTTTTTCCGCCGTAATTTCCGCTTGATAAGCGCAATTTTCCGGCAAAAATGCCGTTGTTAATGTGTTGCCGGCTTGATCTCGGATCGATTTGATTTCCAGCTCGATCCGGTATTTTCCGCGAATATAATCGCGAAAACGTAGCGCTAATAATGGGATTTCGCTACCAAATAAATACGCCATTTGTTATATTCCTATGATAAATTTTATGTATTTTAACTAAATGGTGGTAAAAATGAAAAGACAAAGTATGCCGAAGGAATTCAGCGGCTTCTTTTGGGCGCTAATGGGATTTTGCTTACCGGTCTTTCTGTGGCCGTTGGCGCTGTTAATTTCGCCTAACTTATTGAAAAATACGAATTTAACCGATTTTCAAGTTACGGCGATGTCGATTTTTTTATGGGTGTATCCTTTTGTTTTGGGAATAATGGCGCGAGTCATTTATAAAGTACATCAAACTGCTCCGCAAAGCGGAAAGCGCCTTTTGGGCATAAGTGCGGTGATTTTTTATGCGGTTTTATGTTATGTCGCCGTCGTCGGATTTAATTGATCAAACTTAAAATTCACCGATAAAAAAGCGCCGTGAAGGCGCTTTTTACTCGACGCAATAAGCCGTTTCAAGCGGCAATGCTGATTTAACCCACGCCTCGAATCCGCCGATCACGCTATAGACATTATCATAACCCTGTTCGACTAAAAACGCCGCGACGTTACGGCTACTGATACCGTGATAACAACTGACGATAATCGGTTGTTCGTAATCCGCTTGTTTTTGAAACTCGCCGTAGCTTTGATTGGTCAGGTGAAAGGCACCTTTCGGATGACTATAAACAAAGCGTTGCATATCGCGTACATCCAGCAGCTTGGCGTTTTCTTCGCACATCATTTGCCACGCACGTTGTGCGGTGATTTCGGTAAATTGTTCCATTGTTAAAAATTTGTTAATGAATTTAATGGTAATATAGCATTATTCGTATATGAGATAAAGCGATGGTATTAATTGGTTATCTTGTTTTTCAATGAAAAATAATAAATGCAATAAGTTCTCATTTATGCTAAATTTAGCGACCTAATTTTTATTTAAGCGCGAAAAAAACGGAGATTTTGGCAAAATGAAGAAGCTTATTTTACTGCTTTTATTAATGTTGGCGGTCGGCGGATATTTTTTCTTTTCGGAAAACGGGGCGAAAAGTGCGGTAGAAAACCAAGCGAATATCGAACAACAACCTTTGATTGTGGTAACGCCTTGGGAGATTACCTCGCTTGATCCCGGCAAGTCGGGCTATTTATTTCAACGCTTGCAATTAGCGGAAACCTTGGTGGAAACCGATAGCCACGGGAAATTATTGCCTTCCTTGGCAGAAAGTTGGCAGGCAAATGAAAATGCGGACAAATGGGTATTCAATTTGCGCCGTGATGTGATTTTTCACGACGGTAGCCGATTTACGGCGGATAACGTGTTACACAGTTTACAGACGGCAATGAGCAAACCGAGCGTGTTAAATGCAAAATTGATTAAAAAAATCACCGCACTTGAAGATTTTCAAGTTGAATTCGAACTGGAAAAACCTCTCGCTGCCTTTCCCGCTTATTTAGCCCATTATTCCGCTTTAATTTTGGCGAATTCCGCCTTTGACGAACAAGGTAATGTGGTGAAATTGATCGGTAGCGGACCTTATCGCGCGCTTAAAATCGAGCCGCCGCAAAAAATCGAGCAAGAGGCTTTCGCCGATTATTGGGGTGAAAAAGCCAAAATCAAACACGTGTCCTATTTAGCTAACAGTCGTAGCGAAATGCGCACATTATTGGCACAAAGCGAGCCGAATTATTTGGTGTTTAATCTTGAACCGGCGAGTTTAAACCGGTTGCGTCAGGATCCGAATTTACAACTAAAATCGAATTCCATTGCGCGCACCATTCAATTTAAGCTAAACGGCACGCATCCGTTATTTGCCGATATGGAAGTTCGTCAGGCATTAAGCGACGCCATTGATCGTCGCGGTATCGCGGAATCCGTTTTGCGCATTGAAAACGGCGCGGCGGATCAATTATTTCCGCAAGCGTTTTCCGATTGGCGTTTGAATGTTACGCAAAGTGCGCCGGATTATGCCGACATTAAATCAAGATTGCTGCGCTTAGGTTTTCAAACGGACGAACAAGGAATGCTATTGAAAGACGGAAAACCGGTGAAATTTACTTTGCGAACTTTCTCCGATCGTCCCGAATTGCCGATTATTGCCACCGCATTGCAAAATCAATGGCGCCAAATCGGAATGGATGTTGCTGTTTCCGTCGGAAACTTCTCCGAGATTCCCGCCGGTCATCAAGACGGCTCGTTGGAAATGGGATTATATGCGCGTAATTATGCCTTAGTGCCTGATCCGATCGGTGCGTTATTACAGGATTTCGCACCGCAAGGCGGCGATTGGGGCGTAATGAATTGGCAAAGTGAAAACTTGACGCAAGCATTAGCCCAGTTGGAGAAAACGACGGATCCGAAACAACAATATCCGCTCAAACAGCAAATTGCCGAGATTATTTATCGGGAAAAACCGATTATTCCGGTGGTTTATTATCAACAAAATGCTGTCGCGCATAAGACGTTGCAAGGCTTGGAAATCGATCCTTTTGAACGTAATTTCGGCTTGAGTAAATTATCTTGGCAAGAATAAATCATAGGAATCGAGCGTGTTACATATTCTTTTAAAACGATTGGGGCAAATCTTTTTGGTCATTTGGTCGGTCGGTACCCTAACGTTTATTTTAACCCGCAATTTACCCGGCGATATGGCATATCGTATCGCCGCGAGCCGTTATGGTTATGATCAAACCGATACTGCAGCGGCAGAATTCGTGCGTAGCGAACTAGCATTGGATCAATCTTGGTGGCAAAGTTATGCGAATTGGTTAGCGGATTTGCTGCAATTCAATTTAGGGCATTCGCTTGTCAGCGGAGAAACCGTTTGGCACGAAATTAGTCATCAATTCGGACATACACTAGCCTTAGCATTCGTCGCATTAGTTTTTGCGCTGCTTATCGGCCCGCCGCTCGGCTTGCTTGCCGCGCGTAAACCGAACGGTCTTTTGGATCGTTTCACCTTGGTCGGCAGCACTTTTTTGCGCTCGTTACCGGCGTTTGTCATCGGTATCGGGTTGATTAGCCTCTTTGCGGTGAAATTGAAATGGTTGCCGGCGGCGGGATATGGTAATTGGTCTTATTTTATTTTGCCGGCATTGACCTTAGCCTTAGGCTTGAGCGCGGTATCCGTTCGCGTTAGTCGGCAAGCGATGGTGAGCGTTGCCGAGGCGGAATATTATCGCTTTTCTCGCTTGAAAGGGCTTGGCGCCGCGATGACCTTTGTTCGCCACGGATTACGCAACGCGGCGATCCCGATTCTGGCATATCATTCTGTTCAACTGGTGTATTTGATTGAAGGTGTAGTAATTGTCGAAACCTTATTTGCTTGGCCGGGCAGCGGACACGCCTTAGTCCACGCGGTTATTGCACGTGATGTGCCGATGATTCAAGGCACCGCGTTAATAATGGGCGGAATTTTTGTTTTATTAAATACGCTTGTCGATTTGTTAAGCGGCGTTATCGATCCGCGTATAAAAACCGCAAGAGGAAACGAATAATGTTGAATGGTTTTTCACGCGCGCAAAAGTGCGGTGCTTTTTTATTGATTTTTTTATTACTCGCTGCCTATCTTCAACCTTACTATTATCCGATGGACGAAGCGTTTCAAAACCTCAACAAAATCTTACAAAAACCTTCCGCACTTTATTGGCTAGGAACGGATCATCTGGGGCGCGATATGCTAGCGCGTTTGGCATCCGCTGTGCGTCTTTCTTTTTCGCTGATCGTGCTGTCGGTGGGCTGCGCTTTGTTGTTCGGATTGCTGTTCGGTGTATTGGCGGGCGCATTCGGCGGTTGGATCGACCGAATTTTCAGTTTTGTTTGCCACATTATTATGGCGTTGCCCGGCTTGTTGTTTGTACTGCTGTTTGCGGCATTATCGCCTGGTGCGTTTTGGACGTTATATTTGGGTATTTCCTTAGTGATGTGGGTGGAATTTTTCCGCGTGGTGCGCGCAATGACGCAAACGCTTGCCGGCAGTAATGAAATTCAATCGTCTCGTTTAATGGGAATGTCGTTTTTCTATTGTTTTAAGCGTCATTTTTTCCCAAGACTTGCACCGGTTATTTTAACCTTAAGCGCCTTTGCGGCGGCGAATGCCGTGTTAGCATTGGCGACTTTGGGATTTATTAATGTCGGTTTGCGTCCGCCGACACCGGAATTAGGCTTAATGATGACCGAACTTTTCCCTTATTATTACGAAGCGCCTTATATTTTTATGTTGCCGATTATCGTAGTGTGTTTATTGGTATTCAGTTTTCAGTTGATGTCGGGGAGAATGAAATAATGTGCGTATTTATTGAAACGGAAGCGCTTTGCGTGAAAACCCGACAAGGCGAAGTCTTGGTCGAGCCGGTGAGTTTGCAATTATGTCGCGGGCAAAATTTAACCATTTTAGGCGAAACCGGATCGGGCAAAAGTTTGCTAGCGCAAGCCATAATGGGCGCGCTGCCGGTGGAATTATGTGCGCAAGGCCGCGTTTTATGGGAAGGCGAAGAACGTGATGAAAATCAGCGCCGTGCGCTTTGGGGAAAGCACTTGACGATGTTGCCGCAAGAACCGAGTCAATCGCTCGACCCGACAATGAATATCTTTAATCAAATTTGCGAAACTCTGTATTTTGTCGGCGGCGAGACAAAATCGGCGGCGCGGCAAAAAACACAAGAAAAATTGACCGCACTTGGCTTGCAATCTTTCGGCGCTTATTATCCGCATCAACTATCGGGTGGAATGGCACAGCGCGTAGCGTTTGCCGTGGCGTTTTCCGGCGGTGCGTTAACGGTTATCGCCGACGAACCGACCAAAGGATTGGATGAAAAAAATAAGCAAATCGTCATTCGGCAATTACAACAAATTTCACAGCAAGGCGGCGCGCTGTTAACCATTACGCACGATATCGACGTGGCGAAGCAGCTTGGCGGCGAAATTATGGTGATGAAAAAAGGGCGTTTACTTGAACAAGGTTGCGCGCAGAATTTGTTAACTGCACCGAGTTCCGATTATGCTCGTCAACTAATCGCCGCCGCACCGGCGAATTGGCTGCCGCAACCTAAAGCAAAATTAATGACGCCGTTGTTGTGTAAGGCGGAACAATTAAGTTTAGCGCGAGGAAAACGCACTTTATTTTCTGACGTCAATTTTTCTTTACATCAAGGCGAGGTGTTGGGGCTTGTCGGCGACAGCGGTATTGGTAAAAGCTCCTTGGGCGATGCTTTATGCGGCTTATTGAAGCCCAAGTGCGGTCAAATTTCATGGCAAATTAAAACAAAACGTCATCAAGTGCTGAAACTGTATCAAGATCCGCCTTCCGCGTTTGCGCCGCACATTCCGTTACAAACTTTATTGAATGATGTGATTGAACGGCACAATTTGGATCGCAGCAAATTACCGTATTTACTCGAACAGCTGAAATTATCACCCGAGTTATTACAACGTAGTGCGGAAAATGTGTCCGGCGGCGAATTGCAGCGGGTGGCGATTTTGCGCGCGTTATTATTCGAACCGGTATTGCTATTCGCCGATGAAGTGACTTCAAGGTTGGATCCGATCACGCAGAAAGAAACCTTGGATTTATTGACCGAACAATGTCGTCAATATCGCTGTGCGTTGGTGATTGTCAGTCACGATCTTGATTTAATCCGGCATTATTGTCATCAGATTATTGATCTAGCGCAATTTTCTGAGGCAATTTAAGCGAAATTGCAGTAAAATGGCATATCTTTTATGTTTCATCGATAAGACTATGCCGTTATCAAAAGAAAAACTGATCGCTTATGCCCAACTGATGCGCTTAGATAAGCCTATCGGCACACTGTTATTGCTGTGGCCGACCCTTTGGGCGTTATTTTTAGCCGCGAAAGGCGTGCCGGATTTGAAGGTGCTGGCGGTGTTCGTCTTAGGCGTAATTTTTATGCGGGCGGCAGGTTGCGTGATTAACGATTACGCCGATCGCCATATCGACGGGCAAGTTAAGCGCACTTCTCAGCGTCCGCTGGCGACCGGTCGAGCGACGGAAAAAGAAGCGAAAATCTTATTTGCCGGCTTGATTTTCTGCTCCTTTATTTTAGTGCTATTTCTGAATTATTACGCCGTGATTCTATCCTTCGTCGCGGTGGGCTTGGCGTTTGTTTACCCGTTTATGAAACGTTATACCCATTTGCCGCAGTTTTTTCTCGGCGCGGCGTTCGGTTGGTCGATTCCGATGGCATACGGTGCGTTAATTGCACAATTACCCTTGGAATGTTGGTTGCTTTTTATCGCGAACTTAGCTTGGACGGTGGCGTATGATACGCAATATGCAATGGTGGATCGCGACGACGATTTACGCATCGGAGTAAAATCCACCGCGATTTTATTTGCACAATACGACAATAAAATCATTGCGCTATTACAATTTATCGCCTTGTTATTTTTAATCGCCGTGGGGCATCTCGCCGCACTCGGACAGGCATATTTTATTCTGCTATTTTTTGCCGCCTTGTTTTTTATCTATCAATGCAAACTTACCAAACATCGCACGCGCGAAGATTGTTTTAAGGCGTTTTTAAACAATAATTACTTCGGATTAAGTGTCTTTATCGCGTTTTTAGCCGGAATTTTCCTGCGCTAAAACGCGCATTTCGCGCAAAATATTCACCGCACTTGCCTTGAAATCAAGGCGCCTATCCCAATATATCGTCATAAGTCTTGAGTTAGAATAAGGAAAAAATATGACGACGATAGTCAGCGTTCGTCGCAACGGCAAAGTGGTTGTCGGCGGCGACGGACAAGTTTCTCTCGGAAATACCGTAATGAAAGGTAACGCGCGCAAAGTGCGCCGTTTATACAACGGAAAAGTGTTGGCAGGCTTTGCCGGCGGCACGGCGGATGCCTTTACGCTATTCGAATTGTTCGAACGTAAATTGGAAATGCACCAAGGACATTTATTAAAAAGTGCGGTGGAATTAGCCAAAGATTGGCGAACCGATCGCGCATTACGCAAATTGGAAGCGATGTTAATCGTCGCGGACGAAAAAGAAAGCTTGATTATCACCGGTATCGGCGATGTGGTGCAACCGGAGGAAGATCAAATTTTAGCGATTGGCTCCGGCGGCAATTACGCCTTATCCGCCGCGCGCGCATTGGTGGAAAATACCGAGCTTTCGGCGCGCGAAATCGTTGAAAAATCCCTCAAAATCGCCGGTGATATTTGCGTGTTCACCAACACGAATTTCACTATCGAAGAATTACCTTAATTTAGCATTATTGTAAGGAATAAATTATGTCTGAAATGACACCTCGCGAGATAGTTTCCGAATTGGATCAACATATTATCGGGCAAGCGGACGCCAAACGGGCGGTGGCGATTGCCTTGAGAAATCGTTGGCGCAGAATGCAGCTGCAAGAACCATTACGCCACGAAGTAACACCAAAAAATATTTTAATGATCGGCCCGACCGGTGTGGGTAAAACTGAAATTGCGCGCCGCTTGGCAAAACTTGCCAATGCGCCTTTTATCAAAGTGGAAGCGACCAAATTTACCGAAGTCGGCTATGTGGGTAAAGAAGTGGATTCCATTATTCGCGATTTGACCGACAGTGCAATGAAATTAGTGCGTCAAACGGAAATCGAGAAAAATCGTTTTCGTGCCGAAGAAGCGGCGGAAGATCGCATTTTAGACGCCTTATTGCCGCCGGCGAAAAATCAATGGGGACAAGTGGAAGAACACGACTCCAACAGTAATACCCGTCAAATTTTTCGTAAAAAATTACGCGAAGGGCAACTGGACGATCGCGAAATCGAAATCGATGTGCTTGCGCCGTCGGTAGGCGTAGAAATTATGGCGCCGCCGGGAATGGAAGAAATGACCAATCAATTACAATCGATGTTCCAAAATTTATCCGGTGGACAAACCAAAAAGCGCAAAATGAAAATCAAAGATGCGTTGAAAGTGTTGGTGGATGACGAAGCGGCGAAATTGATTAATCCGGAAGAATTAAAGCAAAAAGCCATTGAGGCCGTGGAACAAAACGGCATCGTGTTTATCGATGAAATTGATAAAATTTGTAAGAAAGGCGAATATAGCGGCGCCGACGTTTCGCGCGAAGGCGTTCAACGGGATTTGTTACCGTTAGTGGAAGGTTCCACCGTCAATACCAAGCACGGAATGGTTAAAACCGATCATATTCTGTTTATCGCGTCCGGCGCATTCCAAGTGGCGCGTCCGTCCGATTTGATCCCTGAATTGCAAGGTCGTTTACCGATCCGCGTGGAATTATCCGCATTAACAGCAAATGATTTCGAACGTATTCTGACCGAACCGAACGCCTCGCTCACCGAGCAATATAAAGCCTTAATGGCGACGGAAGGCGTAGAAATCGAATTTGCTGCGGATTCCGTGAAGAAAATCGCCGAAGCCGCCTTCCGTGTAAACGAAAAAACCGAAAATATCGGCGCCCGCCGTTTGCATACGGTAATGGAACGTTTAATGGATAAAATCTCCTTTAACGCCAGCGATATGAACGGACAAAAAGTCGTTATTGACGGCGCTTACGTTGCCGACGCCTTGGGCGATGTTGTTGAAAACGAAGATTTAAGTCGGTTTATTTTATAATCGGGAAAAACGGAAAAGTGCGGTGATTTTTACCGCACTTTTTTGCTTTTAACGCTCTTTATTTAGAATTTGTTGCACTTCCGCCATAATTTCTTGGTTGACGTCCAAGGCGATTTGAATCAACTGTTTGTTTTCAAAGCGGTCGATATTCGGATCATAGACTTCCGCCATTAATTTCAAACTATGACGATCTTTGTAGAAATAGGTTCGGGTCACTTCTTCCGCCGTTTCCGGATGCATTCCTAACAGACGTAGGGCTTTTTTCGCCATTCGCACGGAGGAGTCGAAGGTTTCGCGCACTTGAATATCCGCACCGGCACGATATAGATCGTAAACGTGGACGCGATCGTAGGCGCGCGCGATAATTTTGATTTGCGGATTCAGCTTTCGTGCCATTTCCACAATGTGCGTGGCTTGCTTTTTATCGTCGATGGCGATGATCAATAATTCCGCGCTATCCACACCGGCGGCGTGCAATAATTCCGGTCGGGTGGCGTCGTCGTAATAGCTTTTAATACCGATTTTTTTCATTCCGGCGATAAGCGCTGCATCTTTATCGATCACGGTCGGGTGGTGTCCCGTCATCACTAATAGGCGGTTAATAATTTGTCCCGAACGACCTAAACCGATGAGAACGATCGGATGTTGTTCATCGATATGATCGGCGACGCGTTCGTCATTTTTGTGCGATAGGCGCGGAATAATATATTTCTTATGCAGAATAATAAATAACGGCGTCAACACCATTGAAAGCACGACGATCGCCGTCATATTGGCTTGCACTTCTGCGCTGATCACGCCTTGCACCGTTGCGGCGGAAAAAAGCACGAAAGCAAATTCACCGCCTTGCGCCATAATAATCGCACGATCAATGGAATCGGCATTATTATTGCGCGTAACGCGGGCGACAAAATAAATGCACAAACCTTTCACCAGCATAAAGGCGATCACGCCGGATAAAATCAACAGCCAGTTTTGCGCGACCACGGAAAGATCCAAAGACATTCCCACGCCGAGGAAGAATAAACCGAGCAATAAGCCGCGGAAGGGTTCGATGTCCGCTTCGAGTTGATGGCGGAAGCTGGATTCGGACAGCAATACGCCGGCAACAAAAGCGCCCATTGCCATTGACAAACCGCCTTCTTCCATTAGCAAGGCGGAACCCAACACCACCAATAATGCGGCGGCGGTCATTACTTCGCGAATATGGGTTTTGGCTAACATTTTAAATAGCGGATTTAGTAGCCATAATCCCGCACCGACGAGTACGGCGACGGAGACGCCGGCAATGGCGATTTTTTGCCATAAAGGTTCGGCTGCGGCAAGATCGGGATTGGTCGGTGCCAAGAAAGTGACGAATGCCAATAACGGCACGATAAGCAAATCTTCGAACAACAGAATTGACACGATGCGTTGTCCGCGCGGTGCGGCAATATCGCCGCGTTCGCTGAGTTCTTGCATTACGATAGCGGTGGAGGTTAATACGAATCCCGCCGCGCCGACAAAGGCAACTTTCCAATCGAAACCGTAGGCTAAACCCACAGCCGTTAACGCGGCAGTACACAAGCCGATTTGAAATGCACCCAAGCAGAAAATGTGATTACGCAAGCCCCAAATATGCGAAGGTTTCATTTCTAACCCGATGATAAATAAGAACATTACCACGCCGAGTTCGGCGATATGAATAATGCCTTGCGAATCGGTGAACCAGCCGAATCCGAACGGGCCGATGACCAAACCGGCGGCGAGATAACCGAGTACGGAGCCTAAGCCGAGCCTTTTGAATAACGGTACGGCGACGACTGCCGCGGCTAATAGCGTAACGACGCTGACAAGTTGGTTTGCACCTTCTGCTGCCATATTGTAATGTCCTTTAGATTTGTGAGGTTGTAGTGTTTTTTCGGTTTAAATAAAATTCCGCCAGCGCTAAATCTTCCGGACGAGTAATTTTCAAATTATCGCTGCGACCGGGCACTAAGTGCGGTCGAAATCCGGCAAATTCCATTGCCGAGGCTTCGTCGGTGACGGCTAAACCTTGGGCAAGCGCTTGTTCTAAGGCGTTTTGTAATAAATCGGCACGGAAATATTGCGGCGTTTGCGCCAGCCATAAGCCTGCGCGATCTTCCGTGTGATGAATTTGTTGCGCCGCGTCCGCGCGTTTTATTGTATCCGTTGCGGGAATGGCTAAAATTGCGCCGTTATCGTCGTCGATTTGTAACAAGCGATCCAAATCTTGATGAGTCAAGCAAGGGCGCGCGGCATCGTGCACCAGCACGCGACAGCGTTGTTTGGCGTTAATATGATGCAAGCCGTTTAGCACCGATTCCGCGCGGGTTGCGCCGCCGTGTACGAAACGAATTTTTTCCGCATTATCGAACTTTAGTTGCGGCAAATAGGGATCATTCGGTGCGACGGCAACGATAATCTCGCTGATCGCCGGATAAGCGAACAGCACGCCGAGCGTATGGGCTAAAATGGTTTTCCCTTGAATTTCAAGATATTGTTTCGGTTTATCCGCTTGCATACGGCTACCGATGCCGGCGGCAGGTACGACGGCGATGAGTTGATAGTCGGAATTCGTCATTATTTATGCTCTTTCACGATGCGGTAAAAGGTTTCGTCGGATTTAATCATTTCGTGTTGTAATCTTGCGCGTTCTTCAATGGCATCAACACCTTCTTTTAAGTCTTTGATTTCGGCGGCGATAACCTGATTACGTTGGGATAATTTTTCGTTTTCTTGTTGGCGAACGGCGATTTCTTTGGCGGTATTTTTATAATCCGTGTAACCGTTTTTACCGAACCAAAAATCGTATTGAAAGAGAAATAATAAAGTAATCAAAATAAAAATCAGTAAACGCATAAAGTCATTATCTATAATAGGATTAGGATCCTTAGTTTAACGCGAAACGGCGGAAAATGAGAAGAAAAATGACAAGAAAAATACCGCACTTTTTGACTTTTTATGAAACCGGTACGGCGCTTTTTCGGCGTACCGGTTTTTCGTGAGAAAGGATTACGGTGTTAAATGTGCGGTCAATAATTTGCTTAAAATATCATAACCTACCGCAGTGAAATGCACTCCGTCGGTGGTTAAGTTAGCTGCCAGATTTTGCTCGGCGTCGCTAAAAGCTTGGTAGGTTTCGATAAAGGTGACGTTCGGCGGTAAGTGATTTTTTACATAGTCGTTTAAGGCACGAATTTCACGGTTATCGATATTAACGGTTGCGGCGACCGGCGCAGTTTCCAGCAGAAAATAACGGGAGTCGGGCGATTGTTGTTGTAGTAAGGCAAAAATTTCCGCCAACCATTCTGTCACTTGGCGTGGCGAATAGTCGATTTCTTTTAAAATATCGTTGACGCCCAGAAAAACAAAAACCGTTTTGCCGAGTTTGCGAATGCGTTGCGGTCTGACGATAATATCCAAATATTGATAGGTGCTGACGCCGGATAAGCCCATATTGGCAACCCGTTGACCGGCTAAAATCGGTTGATAGTTCGGAAGATCCGACCACATATCAAATAAGGAATGACCGAGCAGCGAAACGTCGGCGTCTTGTTCGAATTCAAATTGTTTGGCTTTGTAACGGTTAAACATATCTTGATCGCTAAGCATATTGAGTTTTTGAATATGTAAAACCCGTGGTGGAATGTCTTGTGTCATCGGCATATTTTTTCTTCCGCTAAATTAAATGTGTTATAAGCAAAAAAGTGCGGTGATTTTTTTTCGCATTTTAATAAAAAAGTCCCGCACGAGACGAGACTTTTTATGCGGATTGATTATTCAATCACTAAACGTTTACCGTCGTAGCTCATTGTAGTGACGGATGCAACAGGTTTGTTACCTTCGGTTTGACCGCCGATAAGCAATACTTTGTTGTTATAAGTAACGGCAACACCGTGACCTAAGTTTTGCGGTAAGTTACCGATGATTTTCCAAGTACCTTTTTTCGCGTCTAAAGCGTAAACTTCGCTATGCCAAGTTTTTTTCAAGCCGCCGGTACGGTGTGCATCGGTGATACCTTTTTCATAGTTCGCGCGTGCACCCGGGAAGTTTGTACCGCCGGTAACGATGTAGTTACCGAAGGTGTAACCGCCCATACCGCCCGCAATACCGTCTTGTTGTGCCGCGCCTTTAGGTGCCGGTAAATCGCCGAGTTTTTTCCAAGTGATACCGTTTTTACCGATAGTACCTAATTCGGTTGAAGCGGTACGCAAGCCGGCTTTAAGTTCGCCGTTTACGACTAAAATTTTATTGTCTTTTAATTCAACCGCTGCACCAGCACGACCGGAATACGGGAAGTGACCTTCGTTGCGCCACGTGTTGGTTGCCGGTTCATAACTGACGATATCGGATGAGAAGAAGAAATCTTGATAACGTAAGTTGAAATATGCGTCAAACACTGCTTTTTTCTTCGCTTCGTCTTCACCGGCTGCTTTTACGTCTTGGAATAAGCCGTTCCAGATTTCTTCGTTTACACCGCCGACAAAATAAACTTTATTTTTGTCTGCAACACCTGTCGCACCGGTTGCCGCGCGTGGAGAACGAGTTTCAAGTTTAGTCCAAGTGTTATCCGCAGGGTTATAGCTGTATGCGTCGTTGATTAATTGGTTATCTGCAACGTCGGTATTGGTGAAACCGCCGAATACATAAAGTTTACCGTCAACGGCTGCTGCAACCGGTTGGTTACGCGGACCGCCCGGGAATGCGGCGATTTCTTGCCATTGCGCGTCTTTATCTTTTAAGTTTAGAGAATAGAATTTGTCACCGCCGGTACCCAAACCAACATAAACGGTATCACCGATTAATGCACCGGCACCGCTGGTAATGCCTACCGGTAAATCAGGATATTGGCTTGCTTGTGCTGCGAATGCGGTCATTGCGATTGCTGCGAATAATGCACTGTGTAAAGCTGTTTTTTTCATATTCACCTCTATTGTAGTTAGGTTTAAGTGTTGTTTTCCGTTTTTATTCACGGTTGTTTATAGGAACCGGTATGTATCGCACTTTCCGGTTCCGGAATTTTTTTCTTCTTTGCCTATGGCATTAGAAGATTCGGAATAAACGTAATAATTTCCGGGAAGATAGTAATTAATACGAGTGTTAAGAAAATCGGTACCAAGAACGGTAGTACGCCTTTAGTTACGGTACTTACCGACATATTACCCACACGAGCCACTACGAATAATGCCATACCCATAGGTGGAGTTAAGATACCAATCATCATATTTAAGGTGGTCATTACGCCGAAGAATACTAAGTCGATACCGAAGTGAACGGCAATCGGAATTAACATCGGTAACACTAAGAATTGCAATGCCAAGGCGTCGATAAACATACCCAAGAATAGGAGGAGTAAGTTGATCATCACCAACACCATAATTTGAGTGTCTGCAACCGCCATAAAGAGTTCCGCAATGCGCATTGCTACTTGTTCGCGCGCAATCATATCGCCGAAGAAGGTTACGGTCATTACCATTAACGCAGTTACGCCGGTAATTGCCATTGCTTCCACACAGCTTTGGAATAACATTTTGACGGTGAGTTCTTTATAGACGAACATTCCGATAATGATGGAATATGCCGCTGCAATTACCGCTGCTTCGGTCGGGGTGAATAAACCTGAGAAGATCCCACCGATAATTAAAATCGGGGTGAAAACCGCCCAAATGGCTTTTTTGAAAGCGTCGCAACGTTCTTGCAAAGAGGCTTTCGGAGTTCTCGGATAGCCGCGTTTTTTCGATACGAAGTAGTTCATAATCATTAACGCGATGGTGACTAACACACCCGGTACGAAACCTGCCACGAATAATTTGGCAATGGATTCGTTAGCGATAACACCGTAGATGATCATCGCAATGCTTGGTGGAACTAACGGTCCGATAATACAAGATGCCGCCGTAATACCGCCACAAATATCATCGTCATAACCGGCGTCGCGCAT
>NZ_PHGZ01000007.1 GCF_002795405.1 Caviibacterium pharyngocola
GACGCACCGGATTTTAACTCTCGCAACAGCGCGTCGTTGTGTGGTGCGTATTATAGGGATTTCGAAACGCCTTGCAAGTCTTTTTTGCAAAAAAATTTAATTTTTTTATTACTCGATTATTTTTCAAGCTTTACGCTTTCTTTTTGCTCTATTATCTACGATTTATTCGCCAATTCCCGTTAACACACGCAATTCATTAAATCCCCATAATGATAATGCTTGTTGGAAAACCAGTTCATATTTAAAATTTTGCGTACAAAAAATCAGATTTTTCGTTTCCTTAATCGGGCGAACTTGCACATTTTCCAATAATTTTTTCACCCTTAACGCGATCGCTTTGCCCGGGTCGATGAAATATTTCACTTGCGGTAAACAAATTTGAATTTCATCTTTAATCAGCGGAAAGTGGGTGCAGCCTAAAATAACCGTATCTAAATCATCTATATCGCGCCATACTTTTAGTTCTTCATTTAACGCGAGTAAGTCCACCGAAGATCCGCGCAATTTTTGTTCCGCGATTTCGGCAAGCACCGTACTTCCCAGTTTTTCAACCACGCAATGCGACGCATAATTTTGGATAAGATCATTGACATACTGCCGTTTAACCGTCCCTTTTGTTGCCAATAATCCGATATGTTTCGTTTGTGAAATTTCCGCCGCCGGTTTAATTGCCGGCACGGTGCCGACGATAGGAATATTAAATGCTTCTCTTAACGCAGGCAATACGACCGTACTTGCCGTATTACAGGCTATCACGATTAAATCCAAAGGATAGTCTTTATCGATTTTTCGACAAATCGCCAACGTCCTTTCCGTAATGATTTGCTCGGATTTTTCGGAATAAGGAAAACCACCGTTATCAAAACAATATAGATACTGATTATCCGGTAAAAGCGCTTTCACTTCGCGATAAACGCTAAAGCCTCCGACACCGGAATCAAAAAACAGAATAGTAGGTTTTTGGCACATATTATCTCAATCTAAAAACATTTTATTTTTACACCGCACTTTAACGCAATTTATCAAGCATTTCCGTATATTTCACGATTATTCAACCAACGCCGAATCAAAAGTTCGGCAATTTCCGGATGCGTTGTAATCAGATTGCGGGCATAGTGCTGTATTTGCGGGATCATTTTACGATCCCGCATTAAATTTGCAACTTTAAATTCTGCCGCGCCCGTTTGTTTTGTTCCCAATACTTCACCCGGCCCGCGAATTTCCAAATCTTTTTCTGAAATAAAGAAGCCGTCTTGACTTTCACGCATTACTTGTAGCCGTTTTTGCGAGACTTTGCCGAGCGGCGGTTTATACATTAACACGCAATAAGACGCCGTACTGCCGCGCCCGACGCGTCCGCGTAATTGGTGCAGCTGCGATAAACCCAAACGTTCCGCATTTTCAATAATCATTAAACTGGCATTTGGTACGTCAACGCCGACTTCAATCACCGTCGTCGCCACCAAAAGATCCAGTTCGGCATTCTTAAAAGCGTCTATCACCTGCTGCTTTTCCTGTGCTTTCATTCTACCGTGGACTAATCCGATGCGTAAGTGCGGTAATATTTTACGCAGATCTTCCGCGGTTGCCTCGGCGGCTTGCGCTTCCAATACTTCGCTTGCATCAATCAAGGTACACACCCAATAAACCTGCCGTTTTTCATTTAAGCACGCGGCGTTGACACGAGAAATAATCTCTCCGCGTCGTTCTTCCGAAACCGTAACGGTAGTAATCGGCATTCTGCCAGGCGGTAATTCATCAATAATCGAGATATCCAAATCCGCATAAACCGTCATCGCCAACGTGCGCGGAATCGGCGTGGCGGTCATAATTAATTGATGCGGATAATATCCCGAACGGTTACCTTTTTCACGCAACATTAAACGTTGATGTACGCCGAAACGATGTTGTTCATCCACAATCACCAGCGCCAGATCGGCGAATTGGACGTCCTCCTGAAACAGCGCGTGCGTGCCCACCACCATTTGCACTTTGCCTTCACGGAGTTGCGTCAACGCGTTTTGACGCGCTTTTCCTTTCACTTTGCCCGCAAGCCAACCGACTTCAATACCCAACGGCGTAAACCAACGGCAAAAATTTTCCGCGTGCTGTTCCGCCAAAATTTCCGTTGGCGCCATTAATGCCGCTTGTTTACCGTTATCAATCGCCACCAACGCCGCCAATGCCGCAACCAAGGTTTTACCGGATCCGACATCGCCTTGAATCAGACGCATCATCGGGTAAGTTCGCGATAAATCTTGTTCGATTTCTTGCACGACGCGCCGTTGTGCGTTCGTCGGTTGAAACGGTAATCCTTGCAAAAAGCGGAATTTGATTTCGCTTTGGTGTAGCAAAGGCACGGCGGAAAACTGTTGCGTACTTAACCGCACTTTTTGCATAGCCAAATTATGTGCCAAGAGTTCTTCGAAAATTAACCGTAGCTGGGCGGGATGTTTGCCTTGTTCCAATAAAACTAAGGCAATATCCGGCGGCGGACGATGCAAAATATGCAGCGCCTCTTTTAAATGGAACGGATACGGATTAAACGCTTGCGGTAAAAGTTCCGCAATGTCCATTTGCGCTAATAGCGCCAAAGCTTGATCGGTTAACTTGCGTAATGTATTTTGTTTTAATCCTTCCGTAGTGGCATAAATGGGCGTAAGCGTTTCTTCAAGCACGAGCGGCGAATTATCTCGCACGATTTGGTATTCGGGATGATGAATTTCCGCCATAAAACGACCGCGCTTTATTTCCCCGAAAGCTTTCACGCGATTGCCGAGTTGAAAACTGTTTTTCATTCCGGCGTTAAAATTAAAAAAGCGCAACATTATTTTTGATGTGCCGTCGGACAAACTCACCGTAAGCACAGGACGCTTGCCGAATTGCACCTCACAAGTTTGCACAATGCCTTCAATCGTCGCATATTGTTCCGGACGCAAGTCGATTATCGGCGTAATACGCGTGCGATCTTCATAACGAAGGGGTAAATGAAATAATAGATCTTGAAGATTATAAATGCCTAAGCGGGAAAGTTTTTCGGCAATGGCGGCGCCGACGCCGGACAGCGTCGTAAGCGGAATCGCATCTAATACTTGAGTCGCCATTTAACTGTTGGTGTTACGTTCGATACTGACAAAGCCCGGAATCGTTTTAATTTTACGAATAATGCCGGCTAAATGCTGGGTATCGCGCGCTGTTAATAAAACGATAATTTGATATAACCGCCCGTCTTGTTCTTCCGTCCAAATGCTGTGAATATTACTTTCCAGCGACGAAATCGCCGAGGTGAGATTCGGCAACGCGCCCTGCTGATTAATTAATTCAATGCGCAGTTCGGCTTCAAATTCCACTTTGTTGTCGCTTTGTTCCCAAGTGACGGCAGTATAATGCTCCGGATTATATTTCCGGCTTTTTAAGTTGGCACAACATTCGTGATGAATGACTAAGCCTTTTCCCGGACTAGCATACGCTACAATCGGATCACCCGGAATCGGATGACAACATTGCGCAAAAGATGTCAACAAGCCTTCCGTACTGGTAATAACCAACGGATTTTTCCCGTTATCCGGTTGACCGTCCGTATCGATTTCGATCGTCTCACCGAGCAAACGATAAGCGATCACCGCGCTCATTTGATTGCCCAAACCGATTTCCGTTAACAATTCATCAAAATTCGCAAGTTTTAATTCATCTAACAATTCCGCGATTTTTTCGCTCGGAATGTCATCTAATTTATGCGGCAACAGCGCATTGACCAACTGGCGTTTTCCTAGCAAAAGTGCGGTATCCGCGCGCAAATCTTTTAACGCGTGACGAATATTAGTGCGCGCTTTCGCCGTTACCACGAAATTCAACCAACCGACATTCGGCTGTGCCGTTGCCGAGGTAATAATTTCAATCGTTTGACCGGATTGTAACGCTTGAGAAAGCGGATAAGGTTTACGATCTACATTCGCCGCAATACAAGATCGTCCGATGTCGGAATGCACGGCATAGGCGAAATCCACCGGCGTTGCACCGACCGGCAACTCCACAATGCGCCCTTTCGGCGTGAAAACATAAATTTCTTTCGGGAAAAATTCGGATTTGACGCTTTCGATAAATTCAAAAGAATTTCCGACGCTTTGTTGCAACTCAATCAAACTTTGTAACCAGCGTTGCGCACGAATCTGCGCGGTGGTACTGTCGTTTTTACCACCTTGTTTATACGCCCAATGCGCCGCCACGCCCATTTCCGCCATTTGATCCATTTCTTCAGTGCGGATTTGCACTTCCACCGGCACACCGTGCGGCCCGATCATCGACGTATGCAACGATTGATAACCATTCGCCTTCGGCACGGCGATATAATCTTTCACCCGTCCCGGACGTGGTTTATATAAGCCGTGCATTTGCCCCAACACGCGATAACAGGTATCAACGTCTTTCACCACGGCGCGAAAGGCATAAATATCCATAATCGAATGAAATTGCTGATCTTTAAGGCGCATTTTCTGATAAATCGCATAAAGGTGTTTTTCGCGTCCGAATACACGCGCTTCAATGCCCATATCGTTCAAACGACCTTTAATCTCGTCGGAAATCCGCAAAATCATATCTTTACGGTTTCCGCGCGCGATTTGAATGACTTTTTGCAACACCGCATAACGCTGCGGATGCATCGCTTCGAAGCCTAAATCTTCCAATTCGTTTTTGATATGTTCAATGCCCAAACGATGAGCCAAAGGTGCATAAATTTCGAGGGTTTCTTTGGCGATACGCCGGCGCTTATCCGGACGCAATGCGCTTAAAGTGCGCATATTGTGCGTTCGGTCGGCGAGTTTGATTAAGACGACGCGAATATCGCGCGTCATTGCGAGAATCATTTTACGGAAGTTTTCCGCTTCCGCTTCTTTGCGTGTGCGGAATTTTAATTTATCCAGTTTAGACACCCCCTCCACAATTTCGGCAACGCTAGCACCGAATTCGGCTTTCAGCTGTTCTTCTGTATAAGGCGTATCTTCAATTACATCGTGCAACAGCGCCGCCATTACCGCTTCGTGATCCAAACGCATTTCCGCGATAATGGAAGCCACAGCGACAGGATGCGTAATATAAGGCTCGCCGCTGGAGCGAGACTGCCCTTCGTGCGCGTCTCTGGCAATCACAAACGCACGTTTTACTAATTCAATTTGTTCGGCGGGCAAATAGCCGCGAATAATTCGATCTAAACTTTCAAACAAAAACAAAGGACACCCGATCTTTCGATTTATATTAAATGCCAACGGATAAATTAATTAAAAAACGACCGCACTCTAATTAATCGGATAATAACGAAACGGAGTGTGTTTCCGTATTTTCTTGCGCTAAGGCTTCGTGACGATCCTGTGCGTTCATAATTTCGTTATTAATTAATCCTTTTTCAATTTCACGCAATGCGATTACTGTCGGTTTATCGTTATCTTCCGGTACCAAAGGTTCGCGAACGTGTAATTGTAACTGTCTTGCACGACGCGCTGCGGTTAAAATTAAATCAAAACGGTTACCGATTTTCTCAACCGCGTCCTGCACTGTTACACGAGCCATAAATTACTCCACCAAGATTAAAATTGTTTAATAAATAAAAAAGGGTACTTATGATACTAAAACGCAACTTATTTTGCCAGCAGTTGATTAATTAATACCGCATTTTGTGTACGCTGATAATCCGTCGTTAAGCGCTCGGCACGTAAAATATGACGTAAATCCGCCAAGGCTTGAGCAAAATCGTCGTTAACGATGACATAATCATATTCGTCATAATGCGACATTTCATCGACTGCTTTCGACATTCGCTCGGCAATTACTGCTGCGCTATCTTGTCCGCGACCAATCAAACGTTTTTCCAATTCCGCAAGCGACGGCGGCAAAATAAAAATACTTTTTACCGAAGGTAATTTTGCACGAATTTGTTGTGCGCCTTGCCAGTCGATATCCAAAAATACATCAATGCCTTGCGCCAAATTTTTTTCAATCGCCGGAAGCGAAGTGCCGTAATAATTTCCGCCGAAAACCTTGGCGTATTCTAAAAATAAATTTTGTTCGATTAATTGTTCGAATTCCGTTTGGGAGACAAAATAATAATGAACCCCTTCCGTCTCGCCGGGACGCGGCGAGCGCGTGGTGTGCGACACCGACACCATCATTTTACCTTCGTTATCTTGTTCTAATAATGCACTGATCAAAGAGGATTTCCCCGCACCGCTCGGCGCAGAAATAATATAAAGATTGCCTAAAGCCATTGTGATACCTCGCAGCAAAAAGAATGAATGTTTCCATTATGCCGACAAATCAATAAAAAATCAGTAAAAAGTGCGGTGATTTTTGCTAAAAAATCGCGAGATTTCGTTTTTATCACCCGATTGTTCAAAAAATATTTCAAAAATTTGACATAGATCACAAAAAGTTTATCTGTTATAGTTTTGCCGATAGTCTGGTTTCATCAAAAAAAGAAACCGTGCTATAATCCGTTCCGACGAAAAGTGGAACCTCCACTATGACGTACAATTTTTGTTTAACTTAAATTATAGGTGAAAATCTTATGGCAATTAAAATTGGTATCAACGGCTTTGGCCGTATCGGTCGTATCGTATTCCGTGCAGCACAACATCGTGATGACATCGAAGTTGTAGGTATCAACGACTTAATCGACGTTGATTATATGGCTTATATGTTAAAATACGATTCAACTCACGGTCGTTTCGACGGTACCGTTGAAGTGGTTGACGGTAACTTAGTAGTTAACGGCAAAACCATCCGTGTAACTGCAGAACGTGATCCGGCAAACTTAAACTGGGCTGCAATCGGTGTTGATATCGCTGTTGAAGCAACCGGTTTATTCTTAACCGACGAAACTGCACGCAAACACATCACTGCAGGTGCGAAAAAAGTTGTTTTAACCGGTCCGTCTAAAGACAACACCCCAATGTTCGTTCGTGGCGTAAACTTCGACGCTTATGCAGGTCAAGACATCGTTTCTAACGCATCTTGTACAACAAACTGTTTAGCACCGCTTGCTAAAGTAATCAACGATAAATTCGGTATCAAAGACGGTTTAATGACAACCGTTCACGCAACAACAGCAACTCAAAAAACTGTTGACGGTCCTTCTGCTAAAGACTGGCGCGGTGGTCGTGGTGCTTCTCAAAACATCATCCCATCTTCAACAGGTGCAGCGAAAGCAGTAGGTAAAGTAATTCCTGAATTAAACGGTAAATTAACCGGTATGGCATTCCGCGTTCCTACTCCGAACGTATCTGTCGTTGACTTAACCGTTAACTTAGAAAAACCTGCAACTTACGAAGAAATTTGTAAAGAAATCAAACGCGCTTCCGAAAACGAAATGAAAGGCGTGTTAGGTTACACTGAAGATGCAGTAGTTTCTACTGACTTCAATGGTTGCGCATTCACCTCCGTATTCGATGCGGACGCTGGTATCGCATTAACCGATACTTTCGTTAAATTAGTATCTTGGTACGATAACGAAACCGGTTATTCAAACAAAGTATTAGACTTAGTTGCTCACATCTACAACTACAAAGGCTAAGTGCGACAAGTGTCGTGCTTACTGGGAATAAGTCCTTATATATCAAGGACTTATTCTCTGAAAGAGAGCAGTATTCTTATTGCTTTCTTTCGACTATTCAATATCTCACGAGAGATAATTGGGTAGGCAGACTAGAGACGGAGCGTTGCTCAAGATCTAGTTCTAAGTTGGGGAAGACGATTTCCAACTTTATGCGGTAATAAGGTATGATCTTCACTCTGAGGTACTCAACTACGTTGTACGAGGGAGTTTGAGGAGAGTAAGAAAGCAAGATCCGTTATCGAAAGATATTACTACCGTTAGTCGCCTGCTTTAAGTAGAGTGGCTTGGGTCAGATCCAAAACGTAATATTGTCCATAAAGAATAATCGTGCAACCTACTATAAATAAAGTCCCAAAGGCTTATAGCATTCTGAGAGAAGCCGAAAGTAAGGAAGTGGAATTTCTTATGATCGAATGTATCCTTTACTACTTATCTTTACTTAGGGATGTTCCTACAAGGAAGTACCCATTGTAGCTTGAAATTGATAGCTACCCGTAAATGGCTTGCGGTAACAGCACGGCTATTTTTCGGCTCAAATTTACCTAAACTTGTATCCAGTAATCTTACTTATCTATACCTATAAATAGACTGATCATCTATCTATTTGCATAGCTATAGGTTCGATCTATCTGATATTAAGTGGTTAATTTACAAAGTAATTTAGTAATAAATTGCAAAAGGTAAGTTTTAAAGCAACAGCAAGGGCTTATTTATGATAATTAGGTACTCACTTAGATAAGTATGAGTAAGCTGTTATTACTATTGTTACAATCTAGTTAATGGTAGATATACTTAGTTACCAATAAATAGATGAGTGTAACCTGTTATATGACTAACAGTAACCTAGGGATAGTGCATTACTGGCAACGGCAATGTGCGGAGCTTCCTGACAATGTACCCCCTGTACAGGTTATTAACATTGTGAAATGTTAATAAGATACTCGGAACGACCACTGGGTTGAGGGGCTAGGTTGAATAGAAAGATAAACGTAAGTGAACAGTCGTAATTCTCGTTATGTAGAACAAGCCTACGGTCGCTATCGGCTTGAACCAAAATGGTATGCAGTGGGTTATCTCATTTTAGCCTTGGGATACGTCATCATAACACTGTCGGGAAACAGATTGTATCTTCACTATTCGTGTAGTAATAATGGAACTTGGTAAGCCTATATTCTCGCCTGAAAAGGCAGGCAAAGCGTAAGCAATGCTGTTGGGAGTGTAGGTAAAAGAGGTTGGAGAAAGCAAATGCCATACTGTAATGGTATGGATAGGGTATGAAATATGACCTAACTCGAAAGGGTGCAGACTTCCAACTGGTCTTTCATCGCAAGATGTCTGACAAATTCCTTAATGTTTGAATGAGGAATTAAAGAAAGCGAGCGTTGGCTTGCAGATTAGAAATAATCAAACAAACCAACGCAAAGCACTCTTTATCCTTAATAATAAACCAAGAGTGTAAGTCTATTGGTAACGATAGCGACTCTTGGAGTATCCAAACGAAAAGAGGAACTATCTATTTTACCAAGAAAACTTATCTCTTCACGGAGGTAAGTATGAAAGAGCGAACTCATCATACTAAGAAATTAGTCAGTAGTCCAGCTCCAACGACCTCACACATATCACAATGGCATTATATCGACTGGTATAAGGCAAACCGATATGTGAAAGGAATGCAGGTGCGGATTGCGAAGGCAACACAGGAAGGTAACTGGCGTAAGGTTAAAAACTTACAACGAATGCTGACCCGCTCGTTTTATGCAAAAGCGATTGCAGTAAGACGAGTGACTGAAAATACAGGCAAAAGAACGGCTGGTATAGACAAACGCATTTGGGATACCCCAAAATCGAAATGGATTGCTATACAAGAACTATCAAGTAAAGGGTACAAACCTAAACCATTAAGACGAGTATTCATTCCGAAATCAAACGGAAAGAAACGTCCATTAGGCATACCTACAATGAAAGATAGAGCAATGCAGATGTTATATCTACTGGCATTGCAACCTGTTGCAGAAACCACAGCAGATAACAACTCATATGGATTTAGATTAAACCGTTCAACGGCAGACGCTATATCACATATACATAGTATATTTTCAACAAAAGGGACACATACTCGTCAAATGGCAGAATGGGTTCTGGATGCAGATATACAAGGTTGTTTTGACTACATTAACCACGATTGGTTGTTAAAGCATATTCCAATGAATAAGCGAATACTCAAGAAATGGTTAAAATCAGGTGTGGTTGAATTTGGACGACTAAAAGCAACAACGGAGGGAACACCTCAAGGCGGTATTATCTCGCCTACGTTGGCAAATATGGCGTTAGACGGGTTAGAAAAAGAGCTAATCAAGCACTTTGGTGCAAAGAATAGCCCTAAATTAGCAAAACATAGAACATACCTAGTCAGATATGCAGATGACTTTATTATTTCAGGAATATCGAAAGAATTACTGGAAGAAAAAGTGATACCAATAGTCAAAACCTTTCTTGCTGAAAGGGGGCTTTCTCTATCAGAAAGCAAGACTAAGGTAGTGCATATAGATCAAGGATTTGACTTTTTAGGTTGGACGGTAAGACGTTTCAATAAGAAATTGATTATTAAACCGAGTAAGAAGAATGTGAAAGCATTTTATGACAAGGTTAAAAAGATCATTTCAATAATGAAAATGGCGAAGCAAGACGATCTTATAAAAGTATTAAATCCAATGATCAGGGGTTGGACGAACTACCACAGGCATACTGTCGCAAAAGTGATATTCAACCGAATGGATAGTTTGATATGGAAAGCTTTATGGCGTTGGTGCAGTCGAAGACACCCAAACAAAGGTAAAGTTTGGATTAAAGAGAAATACTTTTGTTCAACAGCAACTAGAAATTGGGTATTTGGAACGGTAACAATGAATAATAAGCAGGAAATAATCCCGATAGATTTAATGTATTGTGGATATGTTACAATCAAACGACACAAGAAAGTGAAATCACAATATAAGCCATTTTTACCTGAATGGGAATTGTATGGAGAAAAGCTAGCTCAAGAGCGGATGTATGATGAACAATCACACAGACGACAATGGCAGTTTTTATACAAAGAACAAAAAGGAAAATGTCTATTATGTGGAAATCCAATCACTAAAGAAACAGGCTGGCACGATCATCATATAATTTATAAAATATATGGTGAAACAGATGTATTAAAGAATAGATGTTTAGTACATCCAGAATGCCATAGTCAAATACATCGCCTAAATTTAAAAGTAGTGAAGCCGACTGCCTAGCAGTTAATAGAAAGGCTTGAGCTGTATGCAGAGAAATTTGCTTGTACAGTTCTTAGGGGGCTGAGTGGTAGTAATACCACTTGGCTACCCGATTTAAAACTTTGCAAAAAAGAACCGCTCTTTACGAGCGGTTTTTTTGTTGACAAAGTGTAAGGTACAACCTGATAACATAGTTTACATCGTAACCCAAAGACATCGTTTACATTCATTTGTAAACGCTCACCTAAAAAACGATGACAAACCTGATTTAAATCGTATTTTATGTGTAGGATGGGCTTCAGCCCATCAAAAAATATAATTATTTCAATATGATGGGCTAAAGCCCATCCTACTTAAGTATACTTTGTCAATAAACTGGAACCGCTCTTTACGAGCGGTTTTTTTGTTGACAAAGTGTAAGGTACAACCTGATAACATAGTTTACATCGTAATCCAAAGACATCGTTTACATTCATTTGTAAACGCTCACCTAAAAAACGATGACAAACCTGATTTAAATCGTATTTTATGTGTAGGATGGGCTTCAGCCCATCAAAAAATATAATTATTTCAATATGATGGGCTAAAGCCCATCCTACTTAAGTATACTTTGTCAATAAACTGGAACCGCTCTTTACGAGCGGTTTTTTTGTTGACAAAGTGTAAGGTACAACCTGATAACATAGTTTACATCGTAACCCAAAGACATCGTTTACATTCATTTGTAAACGCTCACCTAAAAAGCGATGACAAACCTGATTTAAATCGTATTTTATGTGTAGGATGGGCTTCAGCCCATCAAAAAATATAATTATTTCAATATGATGGGCTAAAGCCCATCCTACTTAAGTATACTTTGTCAATAAACTGGAACCGCTCTTTACGAGCGGTTTTTTATTTCTCCTCACTTTTCCCTCGAAGGCGTTTAAAAAAGATAAGCGAACAAATGTTTTTCTTTAAACTGTTATTTCCCTCACAAAATCCATAATTTCTTTAGATTTTCTGATTTTTTACTGGTATTTTCTCTCATTACTCTTTATATTAGCGCACAAGTGTTCGCTTAAATAAATTTCATATTGAACACGGTTTATCTGATTTCATAAAGGGAAATAAACAAGCTATGAATCCACTCGATTTTCATTTTATCAACCGTATTCATCATCGTTCGGAAACGTTGGCAAATCAAACCGCACTTCGTTACCACGAAAACGATCGCTGGCAAGATATTTCTTGGGCTGAATTTCAGCGTCAAATTGATGAAGTCTCACGCGCACTCTTAGCTAATCATATCGACGTGCAAGATAAAATCGGGATTTTTGCGCATAATATGCCGCGTTGGACAATCACCGACATCGGCGCGTTACAAATTCGTGCGGTCACCGTGCCGATTTATGCCACCAACACCGCACAACAAGCGGAATTTATTCTCAATGATGCGGATATCAAAATTTTATTCGTCGGCGATCAAGAACAATTCGATCACGCAATGGAAATTGCCGCGCAATGTCCGCAATTACAAAAAATTGTGGCGATGAAAGAATCGATCGATTTAAAAGATCACAACATCGCTTATTATTGGCAAGACTTTGTTGCTACCGGTTCCTCGGCGCAACAAACAGAATTGAATCAACGTCTTGCAGACAAACGACTTGGCGATCTTTTCACTCTGATTTATACCTCCGGCACAACCGGCGAACCGAAAGGCGTAATGTTGGATTATGCAAATTTAGCACACCAGCTTAACGCGCACGATCTGTCGTTAAAACCTATCGATCACAATGATATTTCCCTGTCATTTTTACCTTTTTCTCATATTTTCGAACGTGCTTGGGTCGCCTATGTGTTACATCGCGGCGCGATAAATTGTTATATTGAAGACACCAACCAAGTGCGGTCGGCATTAAGCGAGATTCGCCCGACATTAATGTGCGCCGTGCCACGTTTTTATGAAAAAATTTACACCGCGATTCACGATAAAGTCCAACAAGCGCCCTTTTTCAGACGCGCGATTTTTAATTGGGCGATGAATGTCGGACATCGATATTTCGATCTGAAAAGCCAAAAACGTCCAGTTCCTTTTTTATTGCAAAAACAATATGTTTTAGCGAATAAATTAGTGCTGGGCAAATTGCGTAATCTGCTCGGCGGACGTATTCGAATGATGCCGTGCGGCGGCGCAAAATTAGAATCCTCCATCGGCTTATTTTTCCAAAGTATCGGCATTAATATCAAATTAGGCTACGGAATGACGGAAACCACCGCCACGGTGTCGTGCTGGAAAGATGATCATTTCGAACCGAATTCAATCGGCGAAGTAATGCCGGGCGCAGAAGTGAAAATCGGCGAAAACAATGAAATTTTAGTACGCGGCGGAATGGTAATGCGCGGTTATTACAAAAAACCGGAAGAAACGGCGCAAGCCTTCACGGAAGACGGTTTTCTGAAAACCGGTGACGCCGGCGAATTTGATGCGCAAGGCAATTTATACATCACCGATCGGATTAAAGAATTAATGAAAACCTCCACTGGAAAATATATCGCGCCGCAATATATCGAAGGCAAAATCGGTAAAGACAAATTTATCGAGCAAATCGCCATTATCGCCGATGCGAAAAAATATGTTTCCGCGTTGATCGTGCCTTGTTTCACCTCTTTGGAAGAATACGCCAAACAACTAAACATCAAATATCAGGATCGAATGGAATTGGTCAAACATTCCGAGATCATCAAAATGTTTGAAAAACGTATTGCCGAATTGCAAAAAGAATTGCCGAATTTCGAGCAAATTAAAAAATTCACCTTACTTCCGCAAGCATTCAGCACTGCGATGAATGAAATCACCCCGACCTTAAAACTGCGTCGTAAAGTGATTTTACAGCGCTATAAAGAGCAAATCGAAGCAATGTATAAAAAGCAGTCGAAATAATCCCTCAAAGTGCGGTCAAAACGACTGCACTTTTTTCATCTGTATAACCTCTCGACAATTAAATAAATAACGTGATCCATATCACAAAATAACATTTTTTATTTGAGAATAATTCTCATAAACAACGATGATTTTTTCTAATAAAACCAATTAGTAACCTCTCATTTGCACAAAAATACAGCCGAAATCGGCAAATTTTGCCGGTTGAAATTTGAAGAATATCTATATATAGTGTGCCTCATTATTTTAAAACACAACATATGGTCATACATAAAATGGGTACTTTCTTTGTTATCAAACGCGACGGTTCGCGCATTGTTTTTGAAATTCAACGTATTATCAACGCCATTAAAAAAGCGGCGTTGGCGGTCGGTATCAACGATGATCGTTATTGCTACAGTATCGGTCAACAAGTTTGCGACGAAATCTTTACGCATCATCAGCAAGAAATCGACATTAGCCGTATTCAGCAAATCGTTGAAAATCATTTAATGTCAAGCCAATATCCGCAAATCGCCCGCGCATATATCGAATATCGCCACGACAGAGATTTGGCGCGCGAAAAACGTAGCAATTTAACCAAAGAAATCGAAGGTTTGATTGAGCAAAGCAATGTGGAATTGTTGAATGAAAACGCTAATAAAGACGCGAAAGTGATTCCGACCCAACGGGATTTGCTCGCCGGTATCGTGGCGAAACATTATGCCAAACGCCATATTTTGCCGCGTGATGTAGTCGAGGCACACGAAAAAGGCGAAATTCATTATCACGATTTGGATTATGCGCCGTTTTTCCCAATGTTTAACTGTATGTTGGTCGATTTAAAAGGAATGCTCACCAGCGGATTTAAAATGGGCAATGCCGAAATCGAACCGCCGAAATCCATCGGCACGGCAACCGCCGTCACCGCACAAATTATCGCGCAAGTCGCCAGCCATATTTACGGCGGCACAACCATAAACCGCATTGACGAAGTATTGGCGCCTTATGTGCAATTAAGCTATGAAAAGCATTTGAAAACCGCCGAACAATGGCACATTCCCGATGCGAAAGCCTATGCCGACGCGTTAATCGAAAAAGAATGTTTCGACGCTTTTCAATCCTTAGAATATGAAGTCAACACGCTACATACGTCAAACGGACAAACTCCTTTCGTCACTTTCGGATTCGGTTTGGGCACTACTTGGCAACAACGTTTGATTCAACAATCCATTTTACGCAATCGTATTCGCGGCTTAGGGCGCAATCATAAAACGCCGGTTTTCCCGAAATTAGTGTTCACCATTAAAAAAGGCGTCAACCAAAGCAAAACGGATCCGAATTACGATATTAAACAACTCGCCTTGGAATGCGCGTCGAAACGGATGTATCCGGATATTTTAAATTATGATCAAGTGGTGAAAGTCACCGGTTCCTTTAAAGCGCCGATGGGTTGCCGCAGCTTTTTGGGCGCTTACCAAGAAAACGAGGAATTCGTTCACGACGGGCGCAATAACTTAGGCGTCGTCAGCGTGAATTTACCGCGTATCGCCTTGGAGGCCAAAGGCGACGAAGCGACATTCTATGCGTTGCTCGATCAACGTTTAGCGATTGCGAAAAAAGCCTTGATGACACGCATTGCCCGCTTGGAAAATACCAAAGCGCGCGTGGCACCGATTTTATATATGGAAGGAGCGTGCGGCGTGCGTTTGAAAGCGGACGATAATATCGCGCAAATCTTCAAAAACGGACGCGCCTCCATTTCCTTGGGTTATATCGGTATTCACGAAACAATTAACGCGCTTTATGGCAATCGCCATATTTACGACGATGAATTACTACGTCAAAAAGGAGTGGAAATCGTCAAATATCTCAGCGACGCCACAATTCGCTGGAAACAAGAAACCAGCTATGCTTTCAGTTTATATTCCACACCGAGCGAAAATCTCTGTGATCGTTTCTGCCGTTTGGATACCAAAACATTCGGTGTAATCGACGGCGTCACCGATAAAGGTTACTACACCAACAGCTATCATTTGGACGTTGAGAAAAAAGTCAATCCTTACGATAAACTGGATTTCGAGATGCCTTATCCGCCGCTTGCCAGCGGAGGATTCATCTGTTACGGCGAATACCCGAATATTCAACATAACTTAAAAGCCTTAGAGGACGTTTGGGATTACAGCTATGATCGCGTACCTTATTACGGCACTAACACGCCGATCGACGAATGCTACGAATGCGGCTATACCGGCGAATTTGAGTGTACAAGCAAAGGCTTTACCTGCCCGAAATGCGGCAATCACGACAGTGAAAAAGTCTCGGTGACACGTCGTGTCTGCGGTTATTTAGGCAGTCCGGATGCACGTCCGTTCAACGCCGGCAAACAGGAAGAAGTTAAACGCCGTGTGAAACATATGTAATACGAGGCGACACAGTTTCGCGCGCTCATTAGGGCGTGCGAAATCGTTACAATAAAAATGTTTCAACCATAAGGTAGATATTTGATGAATTATCTGCAATATTATCCCGTGGACATCGTCAACGGCGAAGGTACGCGCTGCACCTTATTCGTCAGCGGTTGCACTCACGCCTGCAAAGGTTGTTACAATCAAAAAAGCTGGTCTTTTTCCGCCGGCGTACCTTTCAATCACGCTATGGAAGAACAAATTCTCAAGGATCTTAAAGATACGCGCATAAAACGGCAAGGATTGAGTTTATCCGGCGGCGATCCCTTACATCCGCAAAATATCACCGCACTTTTACCGCTGGTACAACGCATTAAACGCGAATGCCCTGACAAAGATATTTGGGTGTGGACGGGCTATCGGTTGGAAGAACTCGATGAAACGCAACAACAAATGCTGCCTTATATCGATGTATTAATTGATGGAAAATTTATTCAAGAACAAGCGGATCCTGCGCTTGTTTGGCGCGGCTCGGCAAATCAGGTAATTCATCGTTTTACTCATATCGACTAAATGCATCTAGATTAAGGAAAATGCTGCTTGATCTGCGCTAACACTGCAAGCGGATCAAGCTCTAATCCTTCACAATAAGCAATAAACTCAAAAATATCCAAACGTCTCTCACCCGTTTCCACTTTTCCGATAAAAGAATGCACAACGCCCATTTTCTCACCTAATGCGCGCTGACTTAGTCCAAGCTCGATTCGTCGTTTAAGGAATAAATCCCTTAGCCAACTGTGCTCAATGGAATGAATTGATAATCTGATATTTCCCATTGCACCTATTTTAGGTGCAAGTTATAACGTACCCATTTCAGGTACAAAAAGGAGTAAATAATGACATTTTGGCAGAAAACACTAGGTGGATTAAATTTTCCCTATTACATCAGACATTTTCTATTCGGATTGATCTTTTTCGCAGTGCTCTTTGGCGGAATGGTATGGAATAACGAATTTGCCTCAACACAGAATAAAATCTTTACCACCATTATTTTAGTTATCTTACAGATTTTATATCCTTATTCCCGTTTCGTTTATGAAAGCGTAATGAATTATATTTTTGGTGATAATGTATTCTTTGTAAATGCATTACTTATGCTATCTACCAAGCTCATTACAATGATGCTTTGTTGGTGTTTCGCGATTTTTATTGCGCCTATCGGGTTAGCTTATCTTTATTTTCATTATACGAAACAAGAAAAAATCTCAGATAATCCACAATAAATCCTCGGCATAAAAAAAGAGTGTGTTTTTTATATACTCAGGTTGATGACAAACCTGATTTAAATCGTATTTTATGGGTAGGATGGGCTTCAGTCCATCAAAAAAAATATAATTATTTCAATATGATGGGCTAAAGCCCATCCTACTTAAATATACTTTGTTAATAAACTGAGTGTATTTCTTATACACTCTTTATACTAACCGAACAACGCCACGCTATTTTGCCAAATCGTATTTTCGATCTGTTCCGGCGGTTCGTTTCTTAAACTGCAAAGTGCCTTAAATACCTCAAGGATACGTTCCGGACGATTCGGTTGACCTTGGAAACCGAAAACCGGCATATCCGGACTGTCGGTTTCCAGCAGCAACGCGTCTAACGGCAATTTAGCCACGGCATTGCGGGTTTTATTCGCCCGCACATAGGTGATCGTGCCGCCGACGCCGATTTTATAGCCCAAATCCACAAAACGTTTGGCTTGTTCGTAGCTGCCGGAAAAACCGTGAATAACACCGCACTTTGTTAACCGAATCCGTTTTAAAAACGGCAATAACTGATCTTGCGACTTACGGCCGTGCAAATTCACCGGCAAATCGAATTGTTTTGCCAGTTGCAGTTGCGCCTCAAAAAACTCGCATTGTTTTCGCCACAATTCATCCGTGAGTAATGCCGGAATCGCACGTTCCAAACCGATTTCCGCCACCGCCGTACAAGCGGGATCGCGCGTCGCTAAACGGTGTTCCAGCTCCGTTAAATCATCCGTTTGATGTCGTTCGATATAAAGCGGATGTAAACCTAAACCGCAATAAAGTCGTTGCGGAAAAAGTGCGGTCATTTTTTCGATCGAATCGAAATCTTCACGCATTACCGCCACCAGCAAAATTTTATCAACGCGCTGATCGGCGGCGTTTTGCATTAATTGCGCCAACGGCTCGCCGCTGAATCGTTGCAGATAATCAATGTGTGTATGGGTGTCAAAAAATGCCATAACTAATCAAATAATGTTTCCCACGTTGCCGCCGCATAATGTGCGTCGAAACACATTCTTATTTGGCTTTCGGTATTTTTTTCGGTTGAAAGCGGCGGTAATTCGTTCAGCGGAAAATAATCACTGGCGAGGGTTTCCGAGTTTTCCGTAAATTCGCCGCCCAACGCCGTGCAATACACGAAGGTTTTACACACTTTATGTGCCATTTTCGGTAAATTATGTTTATCCCGATCCAAAATCGCGATAACAAACTCGGCTTGTACATCTAAACCGGCTTCTTCCTTCGCTTCTTTGACGGTATTTTCTTTAATGGATAAATCCACGTCCACCCAACCGCCGGGTAAAGACCAACGACCGTCGTTTTCTTGCACCAGCAAAATACGATCTTGTTTAAAAATTGCCGCTCGCGTGTCTAATTTCGGCGTTTGGAATCCTGTTTCATTGCAAAAAAGTGCGGTCACTTTTTCAACCGGAATATCGGATCGCTCACTCAGTATTGCCGCCGCGATTTCCCTGACGCGCTGAAAACGTTCCTTATCGAACGGATCTTTGCTATAAAACAGTCCGGCTTGCGCCAAACTTTGTAATTCCACCGCCCAATCCAGCCATTGCTCCTGATTACTCATCGCGCTATTCCACACTCACGGATTGAATCACCACATCCTCTTGCGGTACATCGCGATGAAAGCCGGAACGACCGGTTTTCACCTGCGTAATGCGATCCACTACATCCATTCCTTGCGTCACTTGACCGAATACGGCATAGCCCCAGCCTTGCGCACTTTTTTCTTTGAAATTGAGGAAATCATTATTCGCCACGTTGATAAAAAATTGCGCGGTCGCCGAATGCGGATCCGAAGTGCGCGCCATTGCAATGCTGCCACGCTCATTTTTCAAGCCGTTATCCGCTTCATTTTTAATCGGCGCGTCGGTTTGTTTTTGTTTCATTCCCGATTCGAAGCCGCCGCCTTGAATCATAAATCCGTCAATCACACGATGAAAAATCGTGCCGTTATAAAAGCCGTTTTGCGCATAATGCAAGAAATTTTGCACCGTCACGGGCGCATTTTTATCGTCCAAAGCAAGATGAATGTCGCCTTGATTGGTATGCAACACCACATTGGTCGCGCCGGCGAACGAAGCGCAAGCAATGCCGAGAACAAGGGTACAAAGTGCAGTAATTTTCATTGTCGTTCCTTCTATTACGGATAAATTTCAGGACGCCCGAAAGCGTCCTGCATATAAATCAGCGAATTATTCCACGCTGACGGAAGTGATGATCACTTCTTCTTTCGGTACGTCTTGGTGAAATCCTTTGTTGCCGGTTTTCACGCCTTTGATTTTATCCACGACGTCCATTCCTTCCACCACTTCGCCGAATACCGCGTAGCCCCATTCTTGCACCACGGTTTTTCCGAACATTTCTTTCGCACGATAATCTAAAAACGTATTATCCGCTACATTAATAAAAAATTGTGCCGTTGCAGAATGCGGATCGGAGGTGCGTGCCATTGCGATCGTGCCGCGCTTGTTGCTTAATCCGTTGGAAGCTTCGTTTTGAATCGGTGCGTTGGTATTTTTTTCGCGCATTCCCGCTTCCATTCCGCCGCCTTGAATCATAAATCCGTCGATAACACGATGAAAAATTGTGTTATCATAGAAACCGTTTTTACAGTAATTTAGGAAGTTTTCCGCCGTAATCGGTGCTTTTTCATTGTTTAATGCAATTTTAATATCGCCGAAATTCGTGTGTAATGTAACCATTTGATTTTTCCTATTGAATTGAAAAAAGTTATTATTCCATAAATCCGCCGGAAGTGCTATAAAAGTGCGGTGAGTTTTCAGATCAAATTTCAAAAGATTGAGAAGATTATGTTAAAAATATTTAATACCCTGAGCAGAGAAAAAGAAGTTTTTAAACCGATTCACGCCAATAAAGTGGGAATGTATGTGTGCGGCGTCACCGTTTATGATTTATGTCATATCGGCCACGGCAGAACTTTCGTGTGTTTTGATGTGATCGCACGCTATTTGCGTTATTTAGGCTACCAACTTACCTATGTGCGCAACATTACCGATGTGGATGACAAAATCATTAAACGCGCATTAGAAAATAAAGAAAGCTGCGAGCAATTAGTGGATCGAATGGTCGGGGAAATGCATAAGGATTTTGACGCATTGAACGTATTGCGCCCCGATTTCGAGCCGCGCGCGACGCATCATATCGCCGAAATCATTGAAATCGTGGAAAAATTATTACAACGCGGACACGCTTATGTGGCGGAAAACGGCGATGTAATGTTTGATGTGGAAAGTTTTCAGCAATACGGCAAATTATCACGCCAAGATTTAAGTCAACTTCAAGCGGGTGCGCGAGTAGAAATTTCCGAAATTAAGAAAAATCCGATGGATTTCGTACTGTGGAAAATGTCTAAAGCAAACGAACCGAGCTGGGCATCGCCTTGGGGCGCCGGTCGTCCGGGTTGGCATATCGAATGCTCGGCAATGAATTGCAAACAACTGGGCGAGCATTTTGATATTCACGGTGGCGGCTCCGATTTAATGTTCCCGCACCACGAAAACGAAATCGCCCAATCTTGCTGCGCGCACGGCGGCGAATATGTCAATTATTGGATCCATTCCGGAATGATTATGGTGGATAAAGAAAAAATGTCGAAATCCCTCGGCAACTTTTTCACGATTCGCGACGTATTAAATCATTATGATGCCGAAAGCGTGCGCTATTTCTTACTGACCGCTCATTATCGCAGTCAATTAAATTACAGCGAAGAAAATCTCAATTTGGCGCACGGTGCATTAGAACGCCTTTACACCGCATTGCGCGGCACGGATCCGAATGCGGAAGCCGCGGGCGGAGAAAACTTTATCGCCGACTTTACCGAAGCGATGAACGACGATTTCAACACGCCGAATGCAATGTCCGTTTTATTCGAAATGGCGCGTGAAATTAATAAATTAAAAGCGGAAAATTCTGCCCAAGCCGACGGACTTGCCGCGCGTTTACGCGAGCTGGCGAAAATTCTCGGTTTATTGGAACAAGATCCGGAAACCTTCTTGCAAGCAGGTTCGGACAATGATGAAGTGCAAAAAATCGAAGGATTGATCAAACAACGCAACGAAGCCCGCGCTGCCAAAGATTGGACAACAGCGGATGCCGCACGCAATGAATTAAGTGCAATGGGCATTGTGTTGGAGGATGGCCCGAACGGCACGACTTGGCGTAAGCAATAAAACGCTACACATATAACTTTGATCGATTCGCCTCTTTCAAACCTTTCGGTTTAAAGAGGCGAATTTTTATATCACAACGAGCTTAATTTTCCTCGTATTCGACGCAATCCAGCATTAAATCAAACCAATCCTGCATACGTTGATTAATTTCCGTCAGAACGGAAGCAAACACCTGAGGCGGGAGCTGAACCAATAAACGGCGCCAATACACATCACCGGCGGTATAATCCGTACCTTGCGCCAATTCCGTGAATTTCTCGAAATAGCTGTCAAAATCCACCGCACTTTCGGCTAAATCCACCTTCAATGTCTGCAAATAATCGGCAATGCCACGCGTGACCGTCGGCAGCATTATCGATTGTCCTTGCGCATAAGCGTTCACATAAGTTTGCAGCTGCTTAAGTGCGGTCTTTTTATCAAGCGTTTTGAAAGTCAGGGTATTTTTCTTGGCATAAAACATCGGCGTAACGACATTTTCCGACGTCGCGCATTGCACCAAATAATAAATCCAACTTTCGATTAATTCATTATCCCGTACATCGCTGCCGACGCGCCAAGCCACGCGTTGTAATGCGCCGTTTGCCGTTGTATATAATTGATTTATATCACCCTGCAAACGAATGGGTTTGCCCGCCGTTTCAAACGAAATTTCCGCATATTCCGTTTTTGCCTCACGCGATAAATAATCGGCAAGTTTCGTTTTCAATTCATTAATATCTTCTTGAATCAAACGTGCATAAACTTGGGCAAAACTGCCGCGCGGCATTACACCGCGTTGATTTAAACGGGCGAAAAATTCGTCGGTTTGTTGCGCGGAATAATGAATCAATTCGTTATTAATAAAATAAAAATCCAATTTATTCAGGGAGAAATTTTCGCTTTCTTCAATGCTGTCAATATACTGTTTCAAATAAACGCCCAAACGTCGCTCAAAGAAAAATTTGATCGGATGCTGTACGAATTCGATCAAACGTGCCAATTCAATCTCATCGAGCTGAGGCGCGGTCAACGGTTGAATAAAGGAAGGCAATCCGCCGTCCGAATTCGGCTCTTCTTTTTTATTCGAACCTTGCGCCAATGGCAGCCAGTTTTTGGCAAAAGTGCGGTCATTTCCGACAAAGTTTTTCGGGCTGAATACCGTCATCGAATGTTGTTTTACCAATTTGTCGCGCAAGGAAAGTCGATCGTCGTTATCATCTTCATTCGGCGCGATATTTTCGTTTAAATAATCCAATAATTGACTCACCAATACGGACGGCTGGCAGGCTTGATCGTCCACGACGGAACGCCCGACATAGCTGATATAAAAATAATCTTGCGCGGACAACAAGGCTTCTAAGAACAAATAACGATCGTCATCGCGGCGGAAACGATCACCTTTGCGATGATGATATTGCATTAAATCAAAGCTGTTCGGTATATGTTGACGCGGATAGTCATTTTCGTTCATTCCCAGCAAGCAAACCGCTTTAAAAGGAATGGAACGCATTGGTAATAATGTACAAAAGTTCACCTTGCCGGCAAGGAATTTCAAGCTGTTGGTGTCGTTTTGCAGCGCTTCCGTCATCACATCGCAAATCACTTCGATCGTCAATAATTCGTCAAAATGTACGTTTACCGCTTGTTCGAGCACCGATTGAATACGATCTTTTAAATACCATAGGGTTTCGCGATTTTGTTCGTCATCGGCAAAGAAATTGTCTAATAACAAGGAAAGCTGCTGCGTCCATTGTTGAACGGAACGAGGGCTTAATAAAATTTGTCGCCATTGATATAAATGTTCAATGAAATCCGCCAAGCAGCCAACCGATTGACCTTGCAAACCGTGGCTGTCATCAAATCCCAAACTGTCTTGCCAAATGCCGTTTTCTTCGCGCATTGCATATCCGAGCAACATTCTTTCCAAACCGGCTTGCCACGCGTTATAGTTATGTTCCGCATTTTGTTGGTATTTTTCCAATCCGAAACGGATGCCGGACTGTGCCACCCAATGATGAATATACGCCAGATCCTTGTGTTCGATTTGAAACCTTGCGCGAACGGCGGGAATATCCAAAAATGCCAACACCTCCTCGGCGGTGAACAAACTTTCTTTTAAATTCAATAAGGTAAGAAAGGCGGAAATCACCACATCGCTTTCCGACAGTTTATTATCGGAAATGGAATAAGGAATATAAGGCTCGCTTTGATTAAACACGGCGCGAATGTAAGGCGTGTAGCTGTCGATATCCGCCACCATTATCACCACATCTTTCGGATCCAATGTTTTATCTTGGTTAAACAGATGCAATAAATAATCGCGCAATACTTCCACTTCGCGCATTGCGCTGTAGCACGAATGCACGCTTAAAGAGCGGTCGTTTTTTTGCAAATTTAGCGGCTTGGCGCCGTTCGGCACTAAATCTAAAATTCGTCCTTGCAGTTGGGCTAATAAATGCCGCTCGCTCGGTTGCGTATAGGCGGAAATTTCTTTAGCTTGCAGATCAGTGAGCAAATACAGAAAATCCCGCCCCAATTTTCCCCAAGAAGCCAAAAGCGGATGGCCGATTTGCAACAATTCGTCATCATAAGTACGCTCCGTCTCTTGGCGTGCCAAACTTGCGCTTTTTTCGGTGGAAAACAACGGGCTGTCGATTTGGGTAAAATAATCGCGACGAGATCGAATTTGCAACGTTTGCCAATAGGATTGATCAATAATATCGCCCCAATATTCACGGCAACCGTTGTTAAAAAATAAATGAACGTCACAATAACGGCTTAGCGCCTGAAAGGTGTCTAAATACACTTTCGGCAATGCCGAAATCCCGAAAATAAATAGCCTTTTCGGGATCGCTTTCGGCGCTTCGCGTTCAAGTTGTCGTAAGAATTGTTGATGCAAATACGCGCGATGCCACACTTGTCCGCTTTGGCTTTCTTGCCGAATTTCGTTGACTAAACCTTGCCACAGGGCACCTTGCCAGCGAATATGAGTGCAAATTTGTTCGAAAGGTTGATCCTTATCTTGCGATATTTGTGCGCCGATTTGTCTTTCGATTTCAATGTCTTGCCGATTTTCCCAATGCATAATCCATTCAGGACGATACACAAGATATTGATCGAATAAATCCGCAATTTTGCGCGCCAGTTGATACAATTTTTGTTGTTCCGATTGGGTGGAGGACGCCAAATAGCGGCGCAGCGGCAAAAACGCTTCTTGCGATAAATAGGCGGGAATCAAGCGCATTAATCGCCAAGTGATTTCCGCTTTGTCAAAGTAATGTTGCTGCGTCGCATTCGGTAGATTTTCCGCATAAACTTGCCAGATAAAACTCGCCGGCATCGGAAAATTTAAATTGGCGGCAATGCCTTTCGTTTCGGCGATCTGCCATTGCAACCATTGCGCCATTCCCGGGCTTTGCACCAAAATGGTTTCCGCTTGAAACGGATCACTTAACGGCTCGCTCTCCATTAAATGAATTAAAATATCTTTCTGAACTTCCAGCTGATTAGAATAGTAAACGGTAAACACGTTCGTTCCTTTTTTATAACACCACTTCACCCGTCGGGTAGCTTACGGTCACTTTATCTGCGGCGCACCGAACACGAAAGCGTAAGCCGTTTAATTCCACCGTCGATTGGCAATTTAGTCCTAAAAATACGCGCTGATGTTGATTTTCGGCAATTTGCAGCGCTTGATAATATTGGTAAATTTCCACCGCACTTTTGCGTTGATAAGTCGCCCATTGATTAACGGATAAAAAAATACCACTAAATAAGGTTAAAGTCATCAATAAGGAAACCAAATGCATTCCTTTATATCGCGTCGGACTATAAGGGATTGAAATCATACCAACTTTTCTCCGCAAGCTGCCAATAGGAAAACGCACGCCACATTTCGCTGACCGTCGCTTTTCGGTAAACCAGCTGAACGGCATCGGCTTTTTTCAACACGCCTTTGGTAATCACCGCGCCGCTGATTTTGCCTTTTCCACTCAAAGTTAGATCCCCTTGCGCCACCACAACGGCGTTAATGTTGCCGTTAATTTCCCATTCGCTTTGTTCGGCGTCAAACCAATAAAAATGATCATTACGATCCGTCGCCGCATTTGACGCGGGAAATTCCAATTTCGCACGCAACGCGGGCAATGCTCGTTCGTCAATATAAAGATCAAATTCGCCTTCATATAAGGCTTTTTTCGGTGTACTTTTCAATAAAAAGATGCGTTTACACCAAAGAAAATCCGAAGTGCGGTCGTTTTCTTCGCCGTTTTCAAAGATCATTCGTTCGCTTTTGTTATCATTATCCAGCCCCAAAGTTTGGCAGATGGTCTTTTTCTGCTCGTAGCTAATGCGCTGCAAAGGCAAATTATGCGCCAAATAACTTTTGCGTTGTGCCGTAATGCCGAGGTGCAACCGAAGCACATCGTCAAAAAAGAGTAAGGATAGCAAAACAAAGCTGCTTAAAAGCAGCAATAGGGTTAAGGTGATCATTCCTCGGTAGTGCATTATTTTTCATCCCGATTCATTAAGGGCACAATGATTTCCGTTTCGTATCGAATATCCGCCCGTTTTTTCAAATTGCCGGCAAGTTTCACTTCAACGCCTTGCAGATCTTGAATTGAAATAAATTCCAGCCGAGTAATTTCAATCTCATTTTCATCAAATAAATCCACCCAACCGCCGCTATTGCAAGCGGGTTGTTGTAAATAACTACGGCATTGCGCCTGCGTACAACTTGCATTCACCGAATTTTTATAGGTTAATCGAGTTTCCAGCATTTTTTTATTCAGGCGATAACCGAAAAGCTCACGTTCGATTTCTTTGGCGTTATTTTGCCCGTCGGCATCTACGCAAATACCGCCTTTGTACGTCGTTCCGATACAGCCCGTTCCGTCCAGATCGTAAAAAAATAATACGCAGCTGTTTTTCGCTTCCGCGTCCGCTTGTGCGATCACCAATGCCGCACCGTTTTCTTGCTCAAAAAGCGCCAGATTATCAAGATTCAATTTATCGGACACACCGCGAAATCCCGCGCGCCGTAAATCTTTACCGATAAGCTGAACGGCGCGTTGCAATTCGTTTTGCAAATGCAAACGTAACATCAGGTTATCGTTTTGACGAATACTCTGCCCATAAAAAGTAATAATGATCCATAACAAAAAAGCAGACAAGGAAACGGACAACATTAATGCCAACAATGTCTGCCCGCGATACATTACTCGAATCATCTTAGGCGCCGTCATTCACACAGGCACTAAGAGATTGATAATCTTTCACTTTTAAGCTGCCCACATTAAAAAACGAAAATAAGGTACGGTTTTGTTCCGCTTGCAACACAAAACAAACGGTCGATGCCGTATTACGAATGCCGCTTAATCGGGTGATTTCCTTCGGATAATAGGATTTGCTGACCAGCATTGTTTTTTCCGGAAAATAGGGATAATAGAATTGTGCCGCGATTTCTTGCGGGCAATGGTGCGGAGAAAGGCAGTCGCATAAATAATCATTTTTAATCTGCGCGCCGAGGCACCATTTGTTTTGTTCCATATCGCGATTTGCCAATAACAACCAAACGTCATTAGAGTTTTCGACCCGCGCTTGAATTTGGCGTAAAAATAAATAGAGTTTTTGCTGTTCTTTGGTTAACAACATTTGCGTATTCGTTTGCTGCCAAAGGGGTAAACTTAACATAGAAAGAAGACTGATGATCAGTAGCACGATCAACATTTCCGTTAAAGTAAATCCTTTCATTACATCACTTTTTAAAAATTTAGGAAATTATGACCGCACTTTAAAAAAGAAATACGACGGCACAAAGCAAAACGCCTTGTTTTTGCGTAGCGGATCGCAAAAATAAATAAAATTGCCGCAAAAATCTTTAATAGGAATGAATCAATAAATAAAAGAGAAATTTAAGAGGAAATCATTGGTGGGTCGTGAGAGATTCGAACTCTCGACCAACGGATTAAGAGTCCGCTGCTCTACCACTAAGCTAACGACCCGCAAAAGGGAATGTTACAATTAAGTGGTGGGTCGTGAAGGATTCGAACCTTCGACCAACGGATTAAAAGTCCGCTGCTCTACCGACTGAGCTAACGACCCATAAGGGAATATTTCGATTAAGTGGTGGGTCGTGAAGGATTCGAACCTTCGACCAACGGATTAAAAGTCCGCTGCTCTACCGACTGAGCTAACGACCCAAAAGGGAATGTTACGATTAAGTGGTGGGTCGTGAAGGATTCGAACCTTCGACCAACGGATTAAAAGTCCGCTGCTCTACCGACTGAGCTAACGACCCGCAAACATATTGCTTCGTAACGGAGGCTTATAATACTGGTTTTATTTTAATAATCAATAAAAATTTTCACTTTTTTGTCTATTTGACTGAATCCTCACCAAATCATCAGATTCCTCTGATGAGAATTTGATGAGAAAAAACAAAAACCGGGCTTTCCAACCCGGTTTTTAACACATACTACGTTAAAATCGTTAAATTAGTATGCTAACACTGCACGACGGTTTTTCGCGTATGCCGCTTCATCGTGACCTAATTCAGCCGGTTTTTCTTCACCGTAAGAAACGGTTGAAACTTGACCTGCTTGAACGCCTTTAGCAGCTAAGAAGTTTTTAACTGCATCTGCACGACGTTGACCTAATGCGATGTTATATTCAGGTGTACCGCGTTCGTCGGTGTTACCTTCAACAACTACTTTAGATGCCGGAGTTGCATTTAAGTATGCTGCGTGTGCATCTAAGATTTGTTCATATTCGCCTTCGATGTTGTATTTATCGAAACCGAAATAAACGGTGTTATAACGTTGTTGTAAATCTTGAACGGAATAACCGCCGAATGTTTGACCGTTTGCTGCGTCAGCGCTTGAATCGGTTTTTGATGAACCACAAGCTGCTAATACTGCTACTGAGCCAGCTACTACTAATAATTTTGCAAAGTTTTTCATTTAACTTTTTCTCCTAGTTTTTACTCAAATATGGTGACCAAGCTGGAAATTTAACTTGTCCATCACTTCCTGGAAGACGCGCTTTAAAACGACCGTCCGCGGAAACTAATTGTAGCACCTTTCCTAAGCCTTGTGTAGAGCTATAAATAATCATAATTCCGTTCGGTGAAATACTCGGACTTTCATCAAGGAAAGTCGAACTTAGCATCTCGGTCGAACCGGTCGCCAAATCTTTTTTCACAATATGATCACCTGAAATCATAACCAACGTACTACCGTCAGCCGAAATTTGCCCACTATAACTGCGACCGCCGCCGCTTACTAATGACGCGCCGCCACCGGAGGCACTCATACGATAAACTTGCGGCGAACCGCCTCTATCGGATGTGAACACGATTGATTGACCATCCGGAGACCACGCAGGTTCAGTATTGTTACCCGCTCCGCTAGTCAACTGAGAAACTTGCCCACTACCCAAATTCATTACATAAATATTTAACACGCCGTCTTTAGAAGAGGCGAATGCAAGGCGCGAACCGTCCGGTGAAAACGCCGGAGCACCGTTATGTCCGTCAAAAGACGCCGCAACTTTGCGCGCACCGGAACGAAGATCGTGCACAATTAATTGCGCCTTTCTCTTTTCAAAGGACACATAAGCCAATTTTCCGCCGTCCGGAGACCAAGCCGGCGACATTAAAGGTTGCGAACTTTGCGTAACGATAAATTGATTGTGACCGTCATAATCGGCAACGCGCACTTGATAAGGTTTTGAACCGCCGTTTTTCTGCACGATATAGGCGATCTTCGTTCTGAACGCCCCGCGAATTGCGGTTAATTTTTCAAACACTTCGTCACTGACGGTATGCGCACCTAAACGAATCGCATTACCCGGTACGGCATATTGATTTTGGCTTAGCACCGCACCGGCGGAGCCTGACGCACCGATAGTATCCACTAATTGATATGCAATGCTATATCCGTTGCCGTTCGGTGTTACTTGTCCGACCACAATGGCATCCACGCCTAATGCAGACCACGCGTCAGGGCTAACTTCCGCTGCGGAAGTCGGCTGTTGCGGCATTTTATTCACCGCAATCGGATTAAATTTTCCGCTGTTGCGCAAGTCTGCAGAAATAATATCCGCCACATCCGCCGGTGCGGAACCGGCACCGTTCCATTTAAAAGGCACGACGGCAATCGGGCGCGCGCCGTCCACACCTTCATCAATTACAATTCGCACTTCATCATCGGCAAATGCAGGCTTTGCCAATAAGAGCAACGCCATTGCGATAACACTGGTTATACGAAAAAATATTTTCATTTAATTCACCCTAGGTTAAGTTTACTTTCCTAAAAACACCGCACTATTTGATATCAAAATCAATAATAGGTGCTTTATATTTATTATAAATCGCGTCGGACGGTGCCGCAGGCACTTTTTTCGTTCTGGCGACCGCACTTAATGCCGCGGTACAAATATCATCCGGCCCTGAAATTTTTTGATAACCGGAGATGGTGCCGTCACGTTCCAACTGAATTTTAATACTACAGACTTTACCGGCAAAGCTCGGATCTTTAATAAAGCGACGTTTGATCTCTTTTTTAATGACTCCGGCATATTGATCGCCGACTTTGCCGCCGTCACCGGCGCCTAAACCCGCGCCGCTACCTTGGCTGCCTTGTTTGTTGGCATTACCGCCTTTTTGCGCGCTTCCGCCGCCGATGTCGCCACCGTTTAAGAAATCATCCAATGCAGCTTGTTCGGATTTACGTTTCGCCGCATCCGCCTTGGCTTTTGCATCGGCTTTGGCTTTAGCTTCCGCGTCCGCTTTTGCCTTCGCTTCCGCTTTCGCTTTAGCTTCCGCATCAGCTTTTGCCTTAGCATCTGCCTTCGCTTTGGCTTCTGCATCGGCTTTCGCCTTGGCATCCGCTTTGGCTTTTGCCTCCGCTTCCGCTTTAGCTTTTGCCTCCGCTTCGGCTTTTTCTTTCGCTTCTTTTGCCTTTTGCGCCGCTGCCTCCGCCGCTTTAGCCTTGGCTTCTTCTTCCGCTTGTTTCGCCGCAGCCGCTAAACGTTTCGCTTCGGCATCCGCTTTTAATTTCGCGGCTTCCGCTGCTTGTTTTGCTTTGGCTTCTTCGGCTTGTTTTTGTTTCTCTAAGGCTTCTAAGCGCGCTTTTTCTTCTTGTTGCTTTTGCTGTTCAAGTTGTTTTTGACGCTCTTGCTCTTTACGGCGTTCTTGCTCTTTTTGCCGTTCTAATTGCTTTTGGCGTTCCAGTTCTTGTTGGCGTTTTTGTTCTTCGATTTGCGCTTGTTGCTCGTCTTGCTGAGTTTGTTTTTCAACGGGTTCCGGCTGTTTTTGTTTATCCGCTTGACCTTTTTTTTGCTGCTGCAAGCGTCCCCATTCCTGAGCCGCCGCCCCCGTATCCACCATTACGGCACCGATGACATCGCCGTCACCTTCGCCACCGCCCATCATTTCGACATTATGATAGAAAGAACCCAATATCAACAAACCAAACAAGATAATGTGCAATACGAACGAAATAATGATCGCATCGATACCTTTCTTTTGTCGATTATTCTGCACAATAATACCTACTTATTCTTTAAATCGGGTTAGTCATTAATCCGACTGATTTTATGCCTGCCAAATGGAGTAAATTTAACGCCTTAATCACTTCTTCGTAAGGAACATCTTTTGCTCCGCCGACTAAGAACAATGTATTGTTATCTTTATCATACTCTTGTTTAGACATTTGCGTTACCATTTCTTCGGTCAAACCTTCGGAGCGTTCGCCACCGATAGAAATCGCATATTCTCCGATTCCGGACACTTCCAAAATAACCGGAACTTTATCTTCATTCGATACGCTTTGGCTATCCACCGCATCCGGCAGTTCCACTTGTACGCTTTGGCTGATAATCGGCGCGGTCGCCATAAAAATCAGCACCAACACCAATAACACATCTAAAAAAGGAACGATATTAATTTCGGATTTAATATCGCGACGTTTACGACGATAAGACATAGTTGCCTCTAAAATTTGTTTAAAACCAACCGCACTTTTTCAAAGTGCGGTCAAAATTTATCTTAATTATGGTGACTGCGACCGAATACTTGACGGTGTAAAATCGTGGTAAATTCATCGATGAAGTTACCGTAATTTTGTTCCAATTTATTCACGCGTAAGCTTAAACGGTTATATGCCATTACCGCCGGAATTGCCGCAAACAAACCGATCGCCGTAGCGATCAAGGCTTCCGCGATCCCCGGAGCAACCATTTGTAACGTAGCTTGTTTGGCACCGCTTAATGCCATAAAGGCGTGCATAATTCCCCAAACCGTACCGAACAAACCGATATAAGGGCTGATCGACGCTACGGTTGCCAAAAACGGTACGCGAGTTTCGAGATCTTCCACTTCGCGATTCATCGCTAAGTTCATTGCGCGCGAAGTCCCTTGAATAATAGCTTCCGGCGCATCGGGATTGGCTTGTTTTAAACGAGAAAATTCTTTGAAACCAACGAAAAAGATTTGTTCGCTGCCGGTTAAAATATCGCGACGATTAGATAAACCGTCGTATAATTTATTTAAATCTTCGCCCGACCAAAAACGATCTTCGAACGCGGAAGATTCTTTTAATGCGCGAGTCAAAATTCGGCTGCGTTGAATAATAATCGCCCAAGAAATAATCGAGAACGAGATGAGGATTAAAATAACAATTTGAACGACGATACTTGCTTTTAGAAATAAATCTAAAAAGTTCAATTCACTGGTCATTAGATAACTCCGAGAAATTAATATACCTATAATTTAGTTTGCTTGAAACGCCGCTTTGATGTCCGCAGGTATCGCAACAGGTTTCATTTTATTTAGGTTCACGCAAGCCACTTTTACCACAGCTTCGCATAAAACCGTTTCATTCCTTTTTAATGTTTGCGTAAACAGGACGGTCGCGCCTTTTAATTCGCTTAACGCCGTTTCCACAATCAATAAATCGTCCAGTTTTGCCGGAAAGCGATAATCGATTTGCATAGATTTGACAACAAATGCCAGATTATGTTCCGCCAGCAAGGTTTGTTGAGAAAAAGATAAATTGCGTAGATATTCCGTTCTTGCTCGTTCGAAAAAATGCAAATAGCGTGCGTGATAAACCACGCCGCCGGCATCCGTGTCTTCATAATACACGCGAATCGGAAAGGAAAAATTTATCATTTTTTAGCCAAACCTTCGAAAATTATTACCACCCTTTTTTATCAAGGGAAAATTGGCGTATTTTAGAGCGACTAAACGGGATAAGCAAGCGTAAAGTGCGGTCGGAATTAAAAATATTTCCGTTGGAAAGTCAGGAATTGTTCTTGTGAGAAAAACAATTCCTGTTTTTTAACTGATTAAGTTGTGTGCTAATGCAATAATCGCAACAAGGTAACCGACTATTGGGGAAAAGACGGTTTTCCATAAGATTTTGCGAATTTCCAAGCCGATACCGTGGATCCATAAAATTACGGTCGCCCAAAGAATCAATAAGATCCAATAGACCGGTGCGGTTCTAAGCTGTAAAGAAAATTCGTTAATATTAAAGAAAAAGAATAAGGTTAAGATTATTGCAAAAATAAGTGAAAGGGCTCGCCACGAGCCCTTATTGACTAATTGATACAGTGAATCAATCATTAACTTACTCGTCAAATTTACCTGTTTTTTCAATACCGATCGTAATCACGGCACTCACCATCACGGCGAACAAAACACCCACTACCCATAGTACATAAAACATAGTTGATCTCCTTAGTATAATGAGTTTTTGTTTTCTTCAATGAAGTCGCTATCCAATCGACCGAACATTTTCGCGTATGACCAAATGGTGTAAGCCAAGAGGATGACTACGAATACCAATGCTAAACCGAGCATTAAGGTTAATGTCCATTCGCTGGATGTGGAATCCCACATTAACAAGCTCATATCAGGGTGTGTGATTGAAGGCATAACGAATGGGAACATCGCGATACCGCAAGTTAAAATCACACCAGCCATTGTTAATGATGAGAACAAGAAGGCAAAACCGCAACGATTCGCTTTAGACGCAAGAATGTTGAGTAATGCACCGCCCACCGCTAACGCAGGGAAAATGAACAATACAGGTGCGGCTTTGTAGTTATCGAACCACGCACCTACTTGGATCGCCACTTCTTTACCGATCGGAGAAGAAGGTGCATTGTGATCCACCACGCTAGTTAATACGAAACCGTCTTTGAAGTATAGCCATACACCTGCCAATACGAAGGTGATCAAGGTTGCAAATGCACCGACTTGAGTAATCACACGAGCGCGCTCACGCAATTCCGCCGTGGTTTTCATTTGTAACCAAGCCGCACCTTGGGTGGTCAACATAGATAAGCTGATCAAACCGCAAAGTAATGCGAACGGATTCAATAATTCAAAGAATGAACCGGTATATTTCACTTGCATTAAGTCGTTGAATTCAAACGGCACGCCTTGTAATAAGTTACCGAATGCCACACCGAACACTAATGAAGGTACGAAACCGCCGATGAATAAACCCCAGTCCCAAGCAGTACGCCAAGCCGGATTGTCGATTTTGGCGCGATATTCCAAGCCCACCGGACGGAAGAATAAGGCGGCTAAAACCAAGATCATTGCGATATAGAAACCGGAGAACGAAGTTGCATAAACCAACGGCCACGCAGCAAACATTGCACCGCCCGCAGTTAACAACCACACTTGGTTTCCGTCCCAGTGAGGCGCGATCGAGTTGATCATAATGCGTTTTTCCACTTCTTTTTTACCGGCAAACGGTAACAAAGTTAACACGCCCATATCAAATCCATCAGTTACTGCAAACCCGATAAGCAATACACCGACTAAGATCCACCAAACAAAACGTAGAAATTCATAATCAATCATAGTTAGGCTCCTGCTTATTTAGATGATTGTTCGAAATAGTAGCGACCGGTTTTTAATGAACTCGGACCCAAACGACCGTATTTGAACATTAAGTACATTTCCGCTACAAGGAAAACAGTATATAACGCACAAATTAAGCCGATAGATAACCAAAGATCACCGACGCCTAAATCGGATGCAGCCACGCCCACCGGCAATACATCGTAGATCGCCCAAGGTTGACGTCCGTATTCCGCCAAGAACCAACCGCTTTCGATTGCGATCCAAGGTAGAGGAATACCCCATAATAACGCTTTAAGCAATAACGGGCTGCGTCCCACGGTTTTACGCACGTTTTGTACGAATGCCGCAGTGATAAGAAGAAGCACCAATCCGCCGACAAGCATCATCACACGGAAAGACCAGAAAGTCGGACCGACGTTAGGAATGGTATCCGCCGCCGCTTGTTTGATTTGATCTTCCGTCGCATCAACCACTTTGTCCGTATAACGTTTTAACAATAAACCGAAACCGAGATCCGTTTTAATCGCATTAAATTGCGCTTTTGTCATTTCGTTCACTTGACCGAATTCTTTTTTCTCGGCTTTTAATTGTTGTAATAATGCATAAGCGACAATACCGTTGCGCACGCGACCTTCATTGATTTGTTGTAAATCGTTGACGCCCGGGAAGGTTTTATCCAATGAACGTGTCACGATAATACCTGCAGCATAAGGGATTTGGAACGCAAAATCATTACGTTTTTCCGCTTCATTGGTCACGACGATAGCATTCCAACTTGCCGGAGCCGGTTGAGTATGCCACTCACCTTCCATCGCAGCTAATTTAACCGGTTGAGTTTGACCGATTTCATAACCGGATTCGTCACCCATAATTAATACGGAAACGATCGCAATCATACCGAATACGGAAGCGACGGAGAAAGAACGTTTTGCAAAACCGATATCGCGACCTTTTAAGATATAGTACGCACTAATACCGAGAACAAAACACGCACCGCTGACATAGCCTGCGGAGAGAGTGTGTAAGAATTTACTTTGTGCGACCGGATTTAACCAAAGCTCCATAAAGCTGGTCATTTCCATACGCATTGTTTCAAAGTTAAATTCGGAACCTGCAGGATATTGCATCCAACCGTTTGCAACCAAAATCCACATTGCGGATAAGTTTGAACCGAAAGCCACACAATAAGTGGTTAATAAATGTTTGCCTTTCGATAAACGATCCCATCCGAAGAAGAACAACCCAACGAAAGTTGACTCAAGGAAGAATGCTAATAATGCTTCGATAGCAAGCGGCGCACCGAAAATATCGCCTACATAATGAGAATAATATGACCAGTTAGTACCGAACTGGAATTCCATAGTAATACCGGTAGTTACCCCTAAAGCGAAGTTAATACCAAACAATTTACCCCAGAATTTTGTCATATCCTTATACACTTCTTTGCCGGTTGCCACATAAAGGGTTTCCATCACTACCAAAAGGAAGGACAGACCCAATGTCAACGGCACAAACAAAAAGTGATACAACGCAGTTAATGCAAACTGCAATCTAGAGAGTTCAACAACGTCTAACATCTCGACTCCTTGTAAATGCTACAAGTCTTTCACAAATGATTACTAAGTAACCACCCCATACACTTAAAGATAACCTCTTTAAGCTAACTATATTGAATTACCTTCACAATTATCACTACAACATAAAATTCACACAAAATTTACAGCTTGCAGTGGACCATTATATAGGTAACCCAAGATCGGTATGTATTCTACTACTAATCATAAGGATTAAAAATAGTAAAAATGTAATACCGATCACATTTTTAGATTTAAATCAAAAATAACAATAAATAAACATATATTGATTCATTGACTTGTGTCAAATTATAAATTTTATTAACATTTTTACAACATTTATTATGCACGAGATCGCAATACGGAATAAAAAATCAACGAATAACTAGACATTTTCTCCGTATTCTGATAATTTCCTCTGCGTTTGTTGATTATTTTAATTTTAATAAAGGGAAAAGAGGTTTTAATGAGAATAAATACAAAATTACTGCTGACGGCCGTATTTGCCGTAAGCGCATTAAGCGCCTTACCTACCACAGCCAAAGAAGCACAAACCGCAATGCCGCAGCAATGCGAAAAACTATTTAAGCAAACGGAAAATCTCATTGCCGAAGCGGAAAAACAACCGGGCACGCACACCCAGTTAAACAAAATCAAAAGTAAACTGAAACAAAGTAAACAGCAAATTCTTGAAATGGAATTGGCTACACAGATTAAAAGTTGCGACGTGGGCTTAGCCAGATTAAGCTCCAAACAACAAGAAAATTAAAACGTAAAAAGGCTTGTATAAACACAAGCCTTTTAGTTTATTGACAAAGTATACTTAAGTAGGATGGGCTTTAGCCCATCATATTGAAATAATTATATTTTTTGATGGGCTGAAGCCCATCCTACACATAAAATACGATTTAAATCAGGTTTGTCATCAGTCTGAAAGGCTGTAGTAATACAAGCCTTTTTCCTTTCTCATTCGCGCCGTCCTGACGGATTATTCTTCCAAAATAACTTTACCGATATAGCCTAAATTACGGTGTCTTTGCGCATAATCAATACCGTATCCCACTACAAATTCGTCCGGAATAGTAAAACCGACCCAATCCACCGGCACTTCCACCTCACGGCGGGAAGGCTTATCCAATAAAGTACAAATTGCCAACGACGCCGGATCGCGCAATTTCAAAATTTCACGCACTTTTTGCAACGTATAACCCGTATCAATAATATCCTCGACGATTAACACGTGTTCGTCTTTAATATCACCATCAAGATCTTTGCTGATTTTGACATCGTGGTTGGTCGTCATACCGCTGCCGTAACTTGCCGTCGTCATAAATTCAATTTCAACGGGCAAACGAATCTCGCGCACCAAATCCGCCATAAACATAAACGAACCGCGTAGCAACCCGACGACGATTAATTTTTCAATTTGTTTATGTTGATAAAACTGAGTGATTTCCTGCCCTAATTCTTGAATACGGGAACGTGTATCTTGTTCGGAAATCAAAATTTCAACGTGATGTTTTTTCATTTAACTAAACCTTTTAGGTGATTGAGATTTTACTTATTGTAACAAAAAAAAGGCTGAAGTTTAAACCTCAGCCTTTTAAATACCCTAACGAATTTACTTTCTACTCTACTTGTTCGGAGTACCAAAAATGTTTCGATATACATAGCCTACTGCAGGCAGGCGTTGTGAAATCAATTCATTTCCACTGCAATACTGCACAAACGCGCTCATTTTAGCAAAATACGAATTATTGTCAATAAGAATTATTCTCATTTAAAAACTAATTACCGGAAATCTTCATTTTCTCCAATAAAATCGAACCGGTTTGAATATTAGAGCGGGTTTCCACATCATCGGCAACGGCAACAATATTACCCAACATTGTTTTAAGCTGACCGGCAATGGTAATTTCCGCTACTGGATATTGAATTTCACCGTTTTCCACCCAAAATCCCGCCGCGCCGCGCGAATAATCGCCGGTGACTAAATTCACGCCTTGGCCCAAGAGATCCGTCACCAACAATCCCGTTCCCATTTCACGCAAAAGTGCGGTCAATCCGCCGGAAAAATTCGCTTTTACCAACCAATTATGAATCCCGCCGGCGTGACCGGTGCTCTGCATTCCCAATTTTTTTCCGCTATAAGAAGTCAACAAATAGGTTTGTAACACACCTTGTTCAATAATATCGCGCGAAACCGTTCGCACGCCTTCGCTATCAAAAGGCGAAGACGCCAACTGCCCGATCAAATGCGGTCGTTCACTGATATGAAACCAATCCGGCAATACTTGTTTACCCAAATGATCCAATAAAAAACTGGATTTTCGATATAAACTGCCGCCGCTCACCGCCGCCGCCAAATGCCCGATTAATCCCGTCGCCACATCGTTAAGAAAAATCACCGGCACTTCTTGCGTCGCAATTTTTTGCGGTTGCAAACGCGCCAAGGTTTTTTGCGCACTGTTTTCGCCGACCCATTTCGGCGCGGAAAGCTTGTCAAAACGACGCGAAATCGTATATTCATAATCGCGTTCCAACTGTTCATCCGCCCCGCCGATGACCGAACAAGATAACGAATATCGACTGGATAAATAACTCTGCAACATCCCGTAAGTGTTTCCATACACCCGCACACCGGTATGGGAATTAAACGCCGCCCCTTCGCTATTCACGATGCGTTTATCATAATCCAAGGCATAGCGTTCCGTTTCCAATGCCAAATCCACCGCCTGATCCACATCGATTTCCGCCGCGTGATACAAATCCAAATCTGGCGCCTCAAACGCCATTAATTCCCGCTCCGCCAATCCCGCACATTCATCGGGCGAACTATATTGCGCAATCGCCAACGCCGCTTCCACCGCACTTTTCACCGCCTCGCGACTTAAATCCGACGTGGACGCATTACCTTTACGCCGATTGGAATAAACCGAAATACCTAACGCGCCGTCATTATTAAATTCAATGTTTTCCACTTCTTGCAAACGCGTCGAAACCGATAAACCGCTCACTTTCGTCACCGCCACTTCCGCTTCCGCACCGGCTTTCTGCGCGATCTCCACCGCATAAGCCACCGCTTCACGCAGTTCTTGTTCTTGTTGTTTTAAAAGTGCGGTCGGATTTTGTTGATTTTTCATTGTCGTCCTTTTGGTCAAATATAAATTCTTTGATATTTTAGCCTATTTTCAAATCGCCCGCTAATACCAATGGTGTCACGTTTCGGCAAACATTGAATTTTATGATAAACTAGTCGGTAATTTGATTCGGATAGCAACAGGATAAAACAATGGCAAAACGTAAAAAAGAAGTGTTTGATTGGGAAACAGAAGAACAAGAAGAAATTATTTGGGTCAGTAAAAGCGAAATCAAACGCGATGCCGAAGCCTTAAAACGTCTCGGCGAAAAATTAGTGAATTTAACCAAAACCAATTTGGATAAAATTCCATTGGACGAAACGCTACTGGATGCCATCGCGCTCGCCCAACGGGTACAAAAAGAAGCAAGACGCCGCCAGTTGCAATATATCGGCAAATTATTGCGCAATACGGATGTCGAACCGATTCAAGAAGCCTTGGATAAAATCGAAAACAAACATAATCAACAGCAGGCAATGCTGCATAAATTGGAATTGCTGCGTGACGAATTAATTACAAAAGGCGACGACGCTCTTGCAGATTTATTGACTGACTACCCGCAAATCGAACGCCAACATCTGCGCAATTTAATCCGCGCCGCGCAAAAAGAAAAAGAACAAAACAAACCGCCGAAAGCTTATCGGGAAATTTACCAATATTTAAAAGAAACGATATTGGAAGAATAACAAAAAGTGCGGTCGAAAATTTTTTATTTTCCGACCGCACTTTTTTACAATTAAGGATAATTTCTACGACTATGTATCACAGTTAAAATCCTAACTTGCAGCTCCGTTTCTTTATAAACAATGCGATAGCTACGACAAAATAACTCTCTTGTTCCTTCAACGATACCATTTCTACCTGATTTGGGAATAAATCCTAACATCAAGATTTTATGTTTCAACTCATTTGCAAGCGTTTCGCCACTAGAATAGTGTGAGGTGTAATCTACTACATTGCGGATAATTTCTTGAATATCCCTTTTGGCTTTTTGCGTTAACACAACTTGCTTGGGTGCATTAGGCATAAACTGCATCCTGACTATCCGAGAGCGTTTTATAGATAATTTCTTCACACTCGGCAAAACAGTCTTCTACGGAAACGAAGTTGCCGTTTTGTTCATCTTCTAATCCTAATCGCACCTGTTGTTTTAGATATTCATCATAATTTTTCTCTTTAATCATAATTATTCCTTATAGCGATGTTCCATTTGAACAAATTCTAGCACCTGAATATTTCAACAGCAATCATTATTACCTTTCTTTGTTAAACCTATCTACGCCTCTATTCCAGAACGGATAAAAGAAACAAAAAGTGCGGTCGAAAATTTTTTATTTTCCGACCGCACTTTTTTTGTGAGGATACGTTCGATTATTTCTTCGGCACTTGCATAAAGCGGAAGAATTCGCTGTCCGGTTTTAGGATCATCATATTATCCGAGCCTGCGAAGCTGTTTTCGTAAGCTTTTAAACTACGCACGAAACTGTAAAATTCCGGTTCGTTGCTGAAAGCCTCGGTATATAATTTTGCCGCCGTCGCATCGCCGCTACCGCGTAATTCTTGCGCTGTTTTATTGGCGGTGGCTAAAATCACCGTCACTTTACGATCCACATCGGCTTGAATAAACGCCGCTTTTTCTTTACCTTGCGAACGATGTTCCCGCGCCACTGCATCACGTTCGGCGCGCATACGTTGATAAATGGAAGAAGACACTTCGTCCGGCAAGTTAATTTGTTTTACGCGCACGTCGATCACTTCGATACCCAATTCCGCCGTACTGTCTTGTCCGGTATTTAAGGCTTTTTTCGCGCCCGCCATTAATTCGCCGCGCGTACCGGAAACAATGTCTTTAATCGTTCTGGAACCGATTTCGGAACGTAAACGGTCATTGACTTTACGACGCAACAAATTCGCCGCTTGGGTATAATCGCCGCCGCCGGTCGCGGTAAAGAAACGACCGAAATCGCTCACGCGCCATTTAACATAGGAATCGACTAACAAGTCTTTTTTCTCTACGGTGACGAAACGATCCGCTTGACCGTCTAAGGTGCGAATACGCGCATCCAAGACTTTGATGTTATCAATAAACGGAATTTTAAAATGCAATCCCGGGTTATACACCACCACTTTGTTATCCGCGTCGCGATGAACCTTGCCGAAACGCAACATAATGCCGCGCGTGCCTTCGTCAACAATCACAACGCTCGAATAAATCACCGCGATTAATACGATAATGACAGGGGTTAAAAATCTACGCATTAATTAAATCTCCCTTGGCGGTTTTCAACATTTTGCGGAGCTACCGTCGGTGACGACGAAGTTGTCGGTTCGCTCGATCCTGCTTTAAAATTCACCGCACTTTGCGCGCTATCGCTTTTCGGTTGTTGAGGATTAGTCGCATTCTTCGTTGCCAAAATTTGTTCTAACGGCAACACGGTCAAATTATTACCGCCGTTTGCATCCAACATCACCTTCGGCGTATTCGCCATCACTTTTTCCATCGATTGAATATATAAACGCTCGCGTAATAATTGCGGTGAGGCTTTAAATTCCGGCAATAAACGTTGCAAACGTTCCACTTCACCTTGCGCACTTAATACGATTTGATCTTTATAAGCAGTCGCTTCTTCAATAATGCGTTGCGCATTACCACGCGCGATCGGCTCTTGCTCGCGAGCATAAGCTTCCGCTTCACGAATATAACGTTGTTCGTCTTCTTGCGCTTTAATCGCATCGTCAAACGCCGCTTTCACTTCTTCCGGCGGACGCGCGGATTGGAAGTTCACATCCAACACTTCCAAGCCCATATCATAAGAATGAATAATATCGTTCAAGGCTTTCCACGTATTTTCACGCACGATCGAACGTCCGGTGGTTAAAATATCATCCATCGACATATGCCCGATAACATAACGCAGCGCACTATCCGTCGCTTGGTTCAAACTGTCGTCGGCGTTAGTCACGCTAAATAAATACTTCGCCGGATCTTGCACGCGATATTGCACGGTCATTTCGACTTTGACCATATTTTCATCTTGCGTCAACATCGAACCTTGGGTTTTTAACTCTTTCACTTGCTCGACATTCACCGGAATCACGGAATCGATAAAGGTCGGTTTCCAGTTCAAACCGGGCTGCACGATAGAATTCAATTCACCGAAACGCAACACCACGCCGCGTTCCGCCTCTTTCACCGTATAAAGCCCGCTAATCCCCCAAAACAACACACCTGCGGTAACGGCGATCGGCAACAATCTGCCCGCATTAAAACTCGGTGCGTTACCACGCTGTTTACCACCGTTTCCGCCACCTAATTTTTTCAGTAAATTACTGAAAACTTCTTCAATATCCGGCGGTGATTGTTCTTTATTTTGAGAATTATCGTTCCAATTCGGCTTTTGTTCGCCGCCATTCGGTTGATTATTCTCCGGCTTTTGCCCGCTGCTCCCCGGCTTACCCCAAGGATCTTGATCTGAACCGTTCAAGGACATTCATTTTCTCCGTTTGTCAAAAAATTGTTACAAGTCTAAACAAAATATTCGCGCAAGTCTAATCTATTTAAGGCTAATTTTACGATTTTAAAGGGTTGACTTGATATTTTATCGCCTGCGCCAAAGATTGCGCGCTCAACACTCCCGCTCGCCAAGCAAAATATTGTGTCGAATCAAGGGATTGATTAGCAAACAAAGCAAAATAAAACGGTAATTCCGCGCTAAAAATCAACTCGCCGCGCGGGCAATGTTGTGAATAAAGCGTTAAATTTTGCGGATAATGTTGCACTTCGGATAACTTCGCGATGCCCGCACCTTGCGATTTTAATAACGCCTCGCGCCCGCACCAAATGCGATAAAAATTTTCCTCGGAAGGCAAATCGGCAAACCAGTTTAATTCTTGCGGTGCGGCGAAATGTTGTAAAAGTGCGGTGAAATTTCGCGATTTTTCGGCAAATTCGATGTCAATTCCCACCGCACTTTTTTGTCCTTGCGGCAAAACTTGCAACACCACCGCCACCCAATCGCCGGAATGACTGATATTAAAATCAATATGTTGCACGGGAAAATACGGTCGCCCCGAATCCGTTTGTTCAATCCGAGCCAACAAAGCCGGATCGACGCCGGCTTTTTGCGATAATTGCCACAATAAAAAATGTGCCGCCCGCCGACAGCGATAACGCCGCTGTAACCGAATATGCTCTTTCGGTGCCGCCAATATTTTTTCCGACCATAACGCCTGCGGAATTTGCGCTAACGGGTACTCATCCTTACTGTTTCCCCACGCCACGAAAATGCTCATTTTGTTACCTAAATAATAAGCCGGAACAATGCCGGCTTACTGATTATTTTTTTGACTGTTGTTTTAACAAGGCTAGCCTCGTTTGACAAATTTTATCTTGCTGTTGAACCGATAATGCACGGAGTTTCGTTTTGCTGCCGTCGAAACCCTGTTTTACGCTGTTTCGCGTTTCCGCCGGCAAGCCGGATTTCGCCAAATTCGTATCAATGCAAGTAAAATAAGCTTGGCAACTTGCGGATAGCTTTTCTGTCGTAGGGTTAAGCATTGTACAGGCGGACAGTAACAATGGCGCTATTAACAGAAGTTTTTTCATAATCGATCCTTTATTTACGTCGAACATTTCGGTGCGGCGAAGTTGCCGCACCTCTATTCTAACGAAATTTATCAAGATAACAACTGATTTACACGTTTAATAAACGCCGTCGGATTTTCCAACGAACCGCGTTCGGCAAGCATTGCTTGTTCCAGCAACAATTCGATCCAGTTCGCAAAGGCGTCTTCGTCCGCAGTGTTGGCGGCTTTTTGCACCAACGGGTGTTCCGGATTGAGTTCGAACGTGTATTTCACTTCCGGCACAGGTTGACCGGCGGCGGCAAATAGTTTCGCCATTTGCGTGGTCATTTGATCGTTATCGGTGGAAACCACTGCCGGCGTATCCGTTAAGCGATGAGTTAAACGCACCGCTTTCACGCGTTCGCCCAGTAAGGTTTTAACCCGTTCGATAAAGGAACCGAAGGCTTTATCTTGCTCTTTTTGTTCTTCCGCTTCTTTATCCGCCAAATCACCCAAATCCAAATCCGCTTTAGTAATAGTTTGTAGCGGTTTGCCGTCGAATTCGGTTAAATAACTGAGCATCCATTCGTCGATACGATCGGAAAGCAATAACACTTCAATATCTTTTTTGTTGAACAATTCCAAGTGCGGTGAGTTTTTCGCCGCAATATAGCTGTCCGCCGTGATGTAATAAATGGCTTTTTGCCCTTCTTTCATTCGCGCCACATAATCTTCCAACGAAACGGTTTGTTCCGCACCGTCGTTTTTCGTCGAAGCGAAACGCAACAATTTCGCGATAGTTTCTTTATTGGCGAAATCTTCCGCCGGCCCTTCTTTCAACACCAAGCCGAATTCTTTCCAGAATTGCAGATATTTTTCCGCATCGTCTTTCGCCAATTTTTCCAACATTTGCAAAGAACGTTTGGTTAAGGCTTTGCGTAACGCGGCGGTGACTTTATTGTCTTGCAAAATTTCGCGCGAAACGTTTAACGGCAAATCGTTGCTGTCGATAAGACCGCGCATAAAACGCAAATAATTCGGCATAAATTGTTCCGCGTCGTCCATAATAAATACGCGCTGCACATAAAGTTTTAAGCCGTGTTTATGTTCGCGGTTAAACAAATCCCAAGGCGCTTTCGACGGCACATAAAGCAGACTGGTGTATTCTTGATTACCTTCCACACGATTATGCGCCCACAATAACGGATCGGCGAAATCGTGGCTTAAATGTTTATAGAATTCTTTGTATTCGTCATCGCTGATTTCACCTTTCGAACGCGTCCAAAGGGCTTGGGCTTTGTTGATTTTTTCCCATTTAATGCCGGTTTCTTTGCCTTCTTCGTCGTATTCTTTGGTCAAAATTTCCACCGGCAAGCCGATATGATCGGAATATTTACCGATAATTTCGCGCAAACGCCACTCGTTAGCGAATTCTTTTTCTTCCGCACGCAAATGCAAGGTGATTTCGGTGCCGCGGGATTTTTTCTCAATATCCGCCACGGAATATTCGCCTTCGCCGGCGGATTCCCACAACACGCCTTTTTCTGCACTTTCGCCCGCCGCACGGGTTTTTACCGTGACTTTATCGGCAACAATAAAGGCGGAATAAAAACCCACGCCGAATTGCCCGATAAGTTGGCTGTCTTTGGCTTGTTCTTGCCCAAGTGCGGTCAAAAATTCTTTTGTTCCGGATTTTGCGATCGTGCCCAAATGGTCAACCGCTTGTTCGCGCGTCATCCCGATACCGTTATCGCTGATAGTAATGGTGCCTTTTTCCGCATCAAAGCTAATGCGTACTTTGAGTTCGCCGTCGCCCTCGTACAATTCCGGTGCGGAAAGGGCTTTAAAACGCAGTTTATCTGCCGCGTCGGAGGCGTTGGAAATTAATTCGCGTAAGAAAATTTCTTTGTTAGAATAAAGCGAATGAATCATTAATTGCAGAAGTTGTTTCACTTCCGATTGAAAACCACGAGTTTCTTGATTTTGTGCCATAAACTTATCCTTGATTATCATTAAAATAAATGCGGATTAAATATAGGTCTGAAAACAAAAATTTCAAGCGGGAAACAACGGGCACAAAAAATGCGGCCGATTTTGACCGCACTTTACGCAAAAATTAAGGCTAGAATTCGTAACGAAGACCGACTTTCGCGCCGTATTGATTAAATTTCACGTCCTCAATTTTGCCTAAACGGTTATATTCTAAGGCGCCGTTTAATGACCAATTCGGTGCAAATTCATATGTTGCACCGGCAAATACGCCGTAGCCGAATTTGGTGGAACTCTCGCTATTAGAGGTTGAAGTCTTAACGGAGGAAGTTGTTTCTGTTGAATTTTCCGTCCATTTTAGGTTGTTTAGTCCTAAACGCGCACCGACATAAGGTTTAATCGGCGTATCCAAGCTAATATCATAAATTGCCGATAACCCGAAAGAATGGGTTTTCAATTCACCCGAACCGCTGATAGAATCACCCAACTCGTCCACATCCGTATAAGATTTTTTTACATTTCCGTAATGGGTGTAATCCAAGGCTAAACGCCAATCGACAAATTTATACCCGACGGCTAGGCTCGGTGAGAATGCACTCTTATTAAAATTAAGCTCCCCGCCCGAACTTTTGATTTTTGAATAACCTAAATCGCCCTGAACATAAACATTCGCATTTGCAGCGGATACCAACGCAAAAGCACCGAGGGCTACGACAAAAATTTTTTTCATTTTGTTTTCTCCTTTTGATTAAAAAAATCGGTGCTAATATAGCATATTTTAAAAAAATCATTAGGTTTGTCTTTCATTTGGATCAAAATTTTTAACAAAATTGAGAGGTGTCCGACATTTTTTACAAAAATACACCGCACTTTCGCGTTGCACTTTTTGATGACGGCGCGCAGTCAGCTGGTGAATTTGACATTGACAAGCATAAGGAAAAGTTTGTCCTTGCACGTTATCAAGGGCAAATCGGTGATAAGTTTCCGCCGGCAGTCGAAACACTTCGCGCATTACTGTTTGCCATTGCACACCGTGCGGCTTAACGCGCCCGAACAGTTGATACACGATCAAATGCGCCAATTCGTGCGGCACCACTTGGCGTATAAATTCCGTCGGGTTTTCTTGCAGCAAAGTGCGGTTCAATTTAATCAGATTTTTTTGCAAATACGCCGTACCGGCTTTAACCCCGCGTAGATCATAGCTCACCGTCGGCATTGGGAAATTTTGGTTAAAATGTTGATTCGCTTGCAATAAACAAGCAGCAAGTCGGCGTTGAACCTGCATTTTTAAAAGACGAAATTCATCGGGATGTGGCATAAAAATTTAGTGGAAGAATAAACAAGGGATCTTTGAATTTGGACACACGTAGTACGTCCTAGGTTAGTGATAAACCTGATTTAAGTCGTATTTAATATGTAGGATGGGCTTTAGTCCATCAAGAAATATAACTATTTCAATATGATGGGCTAAAGCCCATCCTACTTAAATTTATCACTCGAATTGCAAAAATTACAATCCTGCCGCGGCTTTTAATTCGGCTGCGCGATCGGTTTTTTCCCAAGGGAATTGTTCGCGCCCGAAATGTCCGTAAGCAGCGGTTTGGCGGTAGATCGGTTGAATCAAATCCAACATTTTGATCAAGCCGTAAGGGCGTAAATCGAAATGTTCGCGCACCAGCGCAACCAATAATTCGTTCGCCACTTTCGCCGTACCGAAGGTTTCCACCATTACGGAAGTCGGCTCGGCGACGCCGATTGCATAAGACAGTTGAATTTCACAGCGATCCGCCAAGCCCGCCGCGACGATATTTTTCGCCACATAACGCGCTGCATATGCCGCCGAGCGATCCACTTTAGAGGGATCTTTACCGGAAAATGCACCGCCGCCGTGACGCGCCGCACCGCCGTAAGTATCGACGATGATTTTACGACCGGTTAAGCCGCAATCGCCCATCGGTCCGCCGATAACGAAGCGACCGGTCGGGTTGATAAAATATTTGGTGTCTTTCGATAACCATTCGCTCGGCAACACCGGCTTAATAATTTCTTCCATTACGCCTTCGTGCACGGTTTTTTGATCCACGTTGTCGCTGTGTTGGGTGGAAAGCACCACGGCATCCACGCCGACGATTTTGTTATTTTCGTATTTTAGCGTTACTTGGCTTTTCGCGTCCGGACGTAACCAATCCAACACGCCGCTTTTACGCACTTGCGCTTGGCGTTCCATTAAACGGTGCGCATAAGTGATCGCCGCCGGCATTAACACGTCGGTTTCGTTAGTGGCATAGCCGAACATAATACCTTGGTCGCCCGCGCCTTGATCCAACGGATTTTCACGATCCACGCCTTGATTAATATCGGCGGATTGTTTGCCGATCGCGTTTAATACGGCGCAAGAATGTCCGTCGAATCCCATATCGGAATGTTCGTAACCGATTTCGCAAATTACTTGGCGGGTTAAATTTTCAATATCCACCCAAGCCGATGTGGTGATTTCGCCGCCGACCAGCGCCATACCGGTTTTGACGTAAGTTTCGCACGCCACGCGCGCTTTCGGGTCTTGTTTTAAAATTTCATCCAACACCGCATCGGAAATTTGATCGGCGATTTTATCCGGATGTCCTTCCGATACGGATTCGGAGGTAAATAAATATGATGACATAACGTTCCTTTTAATTGTTAGTTTAGATGTTTTTCCGTCTGGACGGCTATAATACGCTTTTTTGTTCAAAAGGCAAGCATTAATTCGTTCATTTCACTGTATATTTATATAGCCAGAAAAGAAATCGCCCGCCGCGCGATAAAATCACGCAACGGGCATCGAAGCTTGCTTTACGCCGATTAGCGCGGGCAGAGTTCCGAATCGGCAAAGAAATAGGCAATTTCGCGCGCCGCACTTTCCGCACTGTCGGAACCGTGCACGGAATTTTGCCGTTTGCTTAAAGCAAATTCATAGCGCAACGTGCCGATTTCGGCAGCGGCAGGATCGGTGGCGCCCATAAAAGTGCGGTAGTTTTTTATCGCGTTTTCGTTTTCTAACACGGACACCACCACCGGCGCGGAGATCATATAATTCACCAAATCGGCAAAAAATTCTTTGCCTTGATGTTCGGCATAAAATCCTTCCGCTTGTTCTTTTGTTAAATGCAGCATTTTTATCGCGACGAGACGGAATTTTTGTTGTTCCAAACGCGCAAAAATCGCGCCGACCAAATTGCGTTCGACCGCATCGGGTTTAATAATCGACAGGGTTCTTTCCAATGTCATACATTCTCCTTATAGTTCCGCTTTGTTTAACAAAAGATTCGCTAAGGTTTGCACGCCGATGCCCGTCGCGCCCACCGCCCATAAATCGGACGCCGATTTGCGATACGTCGCCGAGCAATCGATATGCAACCAATGTTGTTGATAATTTTTCACAAAATAGGATAAAAACGCGGTCGCCGTACTCGCGCCTGCGCCCACCGGCACTGTGCCGATATTGGCGATTTCCGCAAAAGATGAGCCGATTTGCCCGCGATGAAATTCCTCGAAAGGTAAACGCCAGAAAGGTTCTTGCGACTGTTTTGCCGCAGCGAATAAATCAGCAACCAGTTGATCATCCATTGAAAGCACAGAATGATAGTCGTTACCCACCGCCACTTTCGCCGCGCCGGTTAAGGTGGCGCAGTCAATCATAAATTGCGGGTTTTGCTTATCCGCTTCAATCAAACCATCCGCAAGCACTAAGCGTCCTTCGGCGTCGGTATTCAGAATTTCCGCCGTTACGCCGTTGGCATAGGTGATAATATCACCTAATTTTAAAGCGCTGCCGCTCACCATATTTTCCGCACAGCACAAATACAATTTCACCCGTCGATTTAATCCGCCGGCGATCGCCATTGCCAAGGCGCCGACTAATAACGCCGCGCCGCCCATATCGGTGCGCATTGTGCTCATTGAATCGCTCGGTTTAATGCTATAACCGCCGCTATCAAACGTAATGCCTTTGCCCACTAAACACGCTAATACCGGACTATTCGGATCATTGCTCGGATTAAAATCCAACTGCAACATCGCCGGCGGGTTATCGGAGCCTTTGCCCACTTGCCAAATACCTTGATAACCTTGTTCAACAAGCGATTCCCCCGAAACAATACGAAAAGACACCGCACTTTCCTCGGCATATTCCGCCGCAAATTCGCGAATAAATTCCGCCGACCGCTGCGCCAACACCTGCGGCGTAATCACGGATGCGGGTAAGTTAATGATTTCTCGCACAAAATCACCGCATTGAATACGCGCGAACAATTCCGCTTGCGGTTCATCCGCTAAATGCGGGAATTCAATGACATAATCTTGCTTCGCGGTATAAAACCCTTGATAAAACGCCCAGCAATTTTCTAAATCCCATTCTTCACCGACTAATTCGACTTCTTTAATCCCCTGCCCACGCAACTTCCGCGCCGCTTTTTGCACCAAAGTGCGGTCAAAATTCTCCCGCAAATGAATTACCGCTTGATTATTTTCAAAGGTGAGGAGGGAGGGTTGAGGCTCAGATGTTAAATGTAAAGAAAGAGAGACGTTCATAAAAAATCCGTATAAAAAAACTGATATAGCAGAACTATACCAGTTTTTTCTTTATTTTGTAGCTTAATTGTTAAAAAAAATCGCTTCGGCAAAATGTTTACCGGCTAAATCTTTTGCCGATAAACTCGGTTCTCCCTCCAGCGGCCATTCAACATTGACCGTAGCATCATTCCAAAGTAGAGAATGTTCAGCTTTCGGATTGTAATAGTCCGTACATTTGTAAACAAATTCCGCTTCATCACTGATAACATAGAATCCGTGTGCAAATCCTTCCGGCACCCATAACTGGCGCTTATTTTCCGCCGATAAAATTTCACCGACCCATTGTCCGAATGTCGGCGAATTTCGACGCATATCCACCGCCACATCAAAAACAGCCCCGCGAATAACGCGGACTAATTTTCCTTGCGTGTTTTCAGTTTGATAATGTAATCCTCTTAACACGCCTTTTATGGATTTAGAATGATTTTCTTGCACAAATGTGCGCTCCGCTACATTTTCCTTAAACCATTGATCACGAAAGGTTTCCATAAAAAAACCGCGGTCATCGCCAAATACGGTCGGTTCAAGTAGTTTTACATCAGGGATTTTTGTATCGATAATTTTCATAAGTATCCTTTATTTCACGAAATTTCGTTTATATTTAATATGGCTTTGAATGTTTTTTTCCGCATCTTTTCTATCCCAAATTTGTAATTCCCAAGGATAGTAAAAGTTATTGGAATTTTTAAAATAAATATGAATACCAACGTACTCGTCTTTATCGTGCAAATACCAATTTTTTAGCCCGAATTTCTCTTTCCACTCATCCAATTTATCCATTATTTGAGTAATATCTTCGGTTTCAACAATAATTCTCGCGCCAAAAATATCATTCATAATGCTATTGACAGGATAACCGTCCGAACGCTCTTTAAAACGTTCGATTTTATCTAAAATAGACTCGGAAGTTTTTACACGATAAAAATAGGGAACATCATATAAATCCGCACGAAAAAGGTAATCATTAATTGATTCGTGTAAATTTAAACGATAAGACAAAATATGTTCAGTCGGTACTTTTGCAAAAGTATGCTTTAAATTTACTTTCTCAATTTTTCCCGTTTCGAAGTAATCTTGTGAAAATGCAAGATGCAACTTGTTAATTTCATCAATTAAACGTTCAACTTTACTTAACATATTTTGCACTCTTTCATTATGCGTAAGCCTTAATGTTCTTTAACGCCTTTTGCCAATCGCTCGGTTCAATGCCAAATGTCGTTTTTATTTTGCTTAAATCTAAACGTGAATTTGCCGGGCGTTTAGCAGGTGTCGGGTAATCGCTTGTTGCAATACCATTTACCAGCGGTGCTTTTTCTAACACATTTTGCGAGATGGCCTCGGCAAAAATAGCTTGTGCAAATTCACACCAGCTGACATAAGGTTTGCCTGTGAAATGATAAACACCGAATACGTCCTTTCTGCCTCGAATAATTTCATCGGCAATATAAATCAACGCGGCGGCAATATCTCCGGCATAAGTCGGTCCGCCGAATTGATCGGCAACTACCCCTAATGTATCACGCTCTTTACCTAAACGAAGCATTGTTTTGACGAAATTATGTCCGTGTTCACCAAACACCCACGCAGTGCGTAATATGATTGAGCGAGGATTTGCATTTTGTACCGCAATTTCACCGGCTAATTTAGTTTTACCATACACACCTTGAGGACCGGTAGCATCATCTTCTTTATATTCTTGAGTGCCTTCACCGTTAAATACATAGTCTGTTGAAATATGCAAAATAGCGGCATTGATTTCCTTGGCAGCAAGGGCAAGATATTCAGGACCTTTTACATTGATTGCTTCGGAAAGTTCTATTTCCGTTTCCGCACGATCCACGGCGGTATGTGCCGCAGCATTAATAATAACATCGGGCTGAAAATCTTTTACGACTTTAAATACGGCATCACGATCCGTAATATCCAATTCATCGCGATCAATCGCTAAGATTTCCGCTTTGTCTTGTAATTGTTGAACAAGACAATGCCCAACTTGCCCTTTTGCGCCTGTAATTAAAAATCTTGCCATTATTTGCCGCCTTTTACTAAACGTAATAAATACTGACCGTATTCATTTTTTGCCATTGGTTTCGCTAAAGTTTCAATTTGCGTCGCACTTAACCAACCATTGGCATAAGCAATTTCTTCCAAACAAGCCACTTGTAAGTTTTGTAAGCTTTGAACTGTTTTCACAAACGCGGCGGCATCGTGAAGACTGTCGTGCGTACCTGTATCTAACCACGCAAAACCACGCCCCAATAATTGCACATTTAACGATCCGTCATTAAGGTACATTTCATTAAGGGTGGTAATTTCAAGTTCGCCACGCGCAGAAGGTTTTACTTGTTTTGCGAATTCAACCACTCGATTATCGTAGAAATATAAACCGGTGACCGCCCAATTTGATTTCGGTTGCGCCGGTTTTTCTTCAATAGAAAGTGCGGTGTAATTTTCATTAAATTCTACCACGCCGAAACGTTCGGGATCTTTTACTTGATAGCCGAATACCGTCGCCCCCTTAATTTGTACCGAGGCTGCGGCTTCTTTTAAGGATTGAGAAAAATGCTGACCGTAGAAAATATTATCGCCAAGCACCAAACAAACCGGCTCATTCGCAATAAATTCTTCACCGATTAAAAAAGCTTGCGCTAAACCGTCCGGACTCTGCTGAATGGCATAACTTAAATTGATGCCGAAGTCAGAACCGTCGCCAAGCAAGCGTTTAAAACTCGCGTTGTCTTCGGGAGTAGTAATAATAAGTACGTCACGAATACCCGCCAACATTAAAACTGACAGCGGATAATAGATCATAGGTTTGTCATAAACCGGCAGTAGCTGCTTAGAGGTACCGCGTGTAATCGGGTAAAGGCGGGTGCCTGAACCGCCTGCGAGAATAATGCCTTTCATTAAGTTTTTCCTATTTATTAGTTTTTCTATAACGTTGCTTGGAGCTCGTAGGTTTATTCGGAATAGTCATTTCAAGTAAACCTAATTCCATTAAAGGTTGGATATATTGTTTTCTAAATTTTGTTCTGTTTGTTCTTCCGACTAAATTCATTAGTTCTTGAATAGAAAGTTCATCTTCAATCTGTTGTAATAATGCTAATAGCTCCGAATTTATATTGATTTGTGACGAACTTAGTCCCGACTTAGTCCCGGCTTGGTCCCGACTTGGTCCCGACTTAGTCCCGGCTTGGTCCCGACTTGATTCCGATACACTATCAGATTGGCTATAATTCAACTGTGTATCTTTGATACTAGGCTCAAATATCAGCGTAGTATATTGCGGTTGGTCTAATTTTTCCTCAAGAATAGGTTTTCTCCAGTGTGCAATATCACAACCTTTTAAGATTTTAGGCACACCGGAACCGGCTCGTTCTCCCAAACCGATTAATAAGAACATTTGGTGTAATAAACTGTTTCGGCAATCGTGCACACCGCCACTAAAAAATTCATCTCGCGTGATGCGTAAAATACCCGGATTTCTAAAACGGAATGAACTACCTGATTTTTCAATCAAAACAGGGGTTTTCTCCGCATAATTAGCGTGCACTAAAGTATTAACTAAAGCTTCGCGAAGAGCCTCGTGCACCGGCGTTTCATCAATCCGTTGATCACCTTGTAAATTAAAAGGAATTTTTATTTCCGAAACAAGTTTTTGATAAACTTTTCGATAAAAATCAAATAAATTTCCTGACCAAGTCCCATCAGGAAAAATACGTTCATCCCAACGATTTTCAGAAAGCTCTCTATAATCTATAAAATAATGTGGAAAATGATCTTGTATAGCTTCAAATTTGCCAAACATCAAAAGACCTGCAAGGGTTATCCCTTCTTTTCCCGAAAATCGATCTTTTCTCCAACCGCCAATCTTTTTGAAAAACTCAAAAGGTTCAAAATCTAAGAATGGGTGATCCGGCTTATGTGCTGATAATCTGTTACGATAGGTATTTAATGTTGAATGCTCAATATCTTCTGTAAAAGAAAAGTGCGGTGATAAAATCTCATTATCTAAACTATCATTTAGTTGCTCAGAGAGCATTCTTTTTACTTGTTCATCGCTACATAATCGATCGCCATCATACAAGCGAATGTAAGTATTCCCAAAGGGATTTTTAGTTAAAAAAACCGGCTTTTCTTTACGCGATGCCTGCTTAATTTTTATTGCAAGCACTTTCTTATCTTCAATGATATGCGTTACCACATCCGTATCAGAAATTAAATTCGCACTAATATGATCACGATTATTTAGTAAACTAAATAATTCTCTTTGTAACTTATCAATATCACTGATACCCGCAACGGAAAACGTATTATTCTTTTCTTTAATACCTAAAATAATCCAACCGCCATAAGCATTTGCCATCGCTGAATAACTTCGCCAAAAATCTTTGGGGAGCTCTCCTTTTCCTTCTCGACCTAAAGCCAATTTAAACTCCACTTGGCTAGATTCGCCAAGTGAAAGTAAATGTTTTAGCGATGCAGTTGAAATATCCATTGCTATATTTTATTTTTGGCTACCCAAACGCTCACGGTTATAAGAACCATCTAACACACGGCTCCACCATTTTTTGTTATTAAGATACCATTCGACAGTTTTCCGAATACCGGTCTCGAAGGTTTCTTGCGGTTTCCAACCGAGTTCTTTGCCGATTTTGGTTGCATCAATCGCATAACGAACATCGTGTCCCGGACGGTCGGTTACATAAGTAATAAGATCTTCATATTTAACCACACCGGCGGGTTTATTCGGCACTAATTCTTCTAATAAACCACAGATTGTACGAACCACTTCAATATTGGCTTTTTCATTGTGTCCGCCAATATTATAGGTTTCACCAATTTCGCCTTCTGTTACCACTTTATATAATGCGCGAGCGTGATCTTCTACAAATAACCAGTCACGGATCTGCATACCATTACCATAAACAGGTAATTTTTTACCTTCTAAGGCATTTAAGATCATCAATGGGATCAACTTCTCAGGGAAATGGAAAGGGCCATAGTTATTGGAACAGTTGGTGACAATCGTCGGTAAACCATAAGTACGCAACCAAGCTCGCACCAAATGATCACTTGATGCTTTTGAAGCAGAATATGGACTACTTGGTGCATAAGGCGTCGTTTCGGTAAAAAGATCATCCGTTCCTTCCAAATCACCATAGACTTCATCAGTGGAAATATGATGGAAACGGAATGTCACTTTTTTATCTTCAGGTAAACCATTCCAATAGCTACGCGCCGCTTCAAGTAACGTATAAGTCCCGACAATGTTAGTTTCAATAAAAGCCGCCGGCCCATCAATCGAACGATCGACGTGACTTTCTGCAGCTAAGTGCATTACAGCATCCGGTTGGTGCGTATTAAAGACACGTTCTAATTCTGCTTTATCACAAATATCCACTTGCTCAAAAGCGTAACGCGGATTAGTTTCAACAGACTCAAGAGATTCCAAATTGCCAGCATAGGTTAATTTATCTACATTGATAACCGAATCTTGTGTGTCGTTAATAATATGGCGAACGACCGCTGAACCGATAAAACCGGCACCGCCGGTGACTAGAATTTTCATATCAATTTCCTCTTGAAGTAAGTTCTTCTAATATCTTAATGAGTATATACAAATTTTATTGGTTAATTATCCATTGACCTTGAATATCACTGCCAACCCGAGTAATTTTATTTACTAACTTTAATTGTTCTATATCCCGTTCTATTGTTCGTTGAGAAACCGATAGTAACAAAGCTAGCTCTGCTGCAGTAATTCTAGGATTACTTAACATTGCTGATATAATATTTTCGCGTCGAGTTAATTTCTTATTAGTGGATAAATTATCAGTGGCATTTTCTCCGACATTTTCTCCGACATTTTCTCCGACATTTTCTCCGACATTATAATTTCGGTTAAACAATGTCACAATCACTCCATTATCTGAAATATGATAATACGGCTGTTTTGCAAACCCTTGATATTCAGAAAAAATACGTCGAACACCTGATGCATAATTCTCAATATAGTCCGCTTTATCAAGTGCGGTGACTAAAATTTGATTTCTTTTAGCCGTCATTCCTTGCTTAATATTTTCCAGAGTTAAACCATTTGGCAATGATCCCGGAGAAAATATCATTACGCGATCGTCATAGAATTCCAACTTTATGTCGCCACTTAGTGTCCAATCTCGATGACAATAGCAATTTACGATAGCCTCTCTTAATGCCCGCTCAGGAATATCTAAATATTCCTTACGCTGCGGACTACCATCAAACGTGATTTTCTTTTTATTAGATAAATAAGCAAAATACAACACATCATCAATTTGCTTCATAATTGAGCCTGAAAATTCTTTTTTATCTAAAAATATCGAAACATCAGTCCCTTGAAATACTGCGAATTTTGTAATTGTCGGATTTTGATCGCTTAACAACAATGCTGCATTATTATAATCACCGTTTGACAAGCGTAGCGCCAAGCCATAAGCATCAAATTCAATATTCTGATCAGCAAATTTTTGTTCTACATAATGAAAAGTTAAATCCGAACGTTCACAAGAGCGGGTTTCATATTCGTGTGCCTTGCTTGCTGTAATCATTCGATGAATTTCATCAAAGCTTGCCACGCGCTTGGAACTACCTACTCGCACAAAAACGCCTTTTGCGTTAAAACCTTCACCATCTTTATAAAAATAAGGCTTATTTAAGCCTTTTTTAATGATGATGCGAAAAGGTATCGAAGTATCAAACCGAATAAAATCCACAACTGCAGGATAAAAAGCATTAAAAATCCAATTATTTAGTTTTTCTTCCCATTCCTTATATTTAGAAATTTTCTCGGGCAATACGTTTCCATCATCATCGACACCAAGTAAAATTTCTCCACCGTCAGAATTCAAAAAAGAAACAATTTCGGCTTTTAAACGGTTCTCTTTTTCTGGAATATCAGATTTATATTCCAAATTTCTGCTTTCCATATTATTTTGTTACTTTTTAAATTCTAGGCTGAATTATGATTTCACACTCATTAATAAGCACCATTGCGTCCTAACACAGTCGCTATAGTTTTTAATAAAATGACAATATCATTCCATAATGACCAGTTTTTCATATACCAGACATCAATATCCACTCGACTATCAAAATCAACTTCACTGCGTCCGCTTACTTGCCAAAGGCCAGTTATTCCCGGTTTAACCGCCAGAACTAAAGAAGATTTCGAACCTATATCATCTTTTTCACTCACCATATAAGGGCGAGGACCTACTATACTCATCTCACCCTTTAAGACATTCAGCAACTGCGGGATTTCATCTAAAGAGGTTTTACGCAAGAATGAGCCTGATCTCGTTACCCTAGGATCATTAATATACTTATGATATTTATCATAATAAGCTTTTTCATCAGGATTATCTTTCAGCCATTGCTCCATAAAAGATTGATCAGAATACATAGAACGAAACTTATAACACATAAATTCCTTCCCATCTAATCCTAATCGTTTTTGTTTAAAGAAAACTTTTCCTTTAGGATCATCTAACTTAATCCAAATAGCTATAACAACAAGCAAAGGAATCCATAATATAGAAGATAATAAAGTTAAAGAATAATCTAATACGGATTTTATAAATTTGTTATATTTACTTAATAACTCATTCTCTAATGTAAATATATTAGTTCTAGAATTGAACATATTATAAATATAAGAATGTGAAAAATCATATCCACTTAACACAGGTGTAAAAATTATTTTTCTACTATTTTTTATATTTTTTTCAATAATTCTATTTAATTTCTCCTTGTCTATTGATTGACCATCAATAAATATTGTTCCACGTTCAAGCCCTTGTACTTTAACATATCCTAAATAACGATCTTCAAATAACTGATTTTTAAACTCCTCATTGTTACTAATCACTTTCGCCGGTTTCTGCCAGAAACCTAACTTGAATAAAAATTTTTTTACAAATAATTTTGAGAGAGGGATCGTAATAGATGAAAAGATAAATATTAATATTAACGTACTTCTGGAATAGAACTCGGCATACTGTCCTAATGCCAATCCGGCAAAAAGCATTACAAACGAGAGAAAGCAAGATTTCAAAATAATTCGACTCTCGTGCCAAAAATCAAAACGTTTAGTATATACACCGAAATAAATCAACATTAAGATTAATGTCACATAAACCCCGCCGAAGGTAATATATGAATAGCCAATAACCGGAACATCAAAAAATAAATTCAATGACTTTCTAACTGATACAGCTAACATAATAGCTAAGCAAATAGCTAAAAGATCAAAAATAATCAAAAATATAACTGAAACAATTCGATTCACAATATTACCCCATTATACACAATAACTATTTAAAATATTTTCTATATACACATTTAATTTTGATTAAGATATTCAACCCCGTTAATTAAAAGTTAATTATTACTTTATCAGTTGTGGCTCAATTTCTTTTAAATACTCAACTGCTTCTTTAACTTTCTGAGAAGATCCTTTTTTAGCAATCAATAATGCATCTTCCGTATCAACAACAATCAAATCATCAATATCAATCGTTACAACTCTTTTGTTGCTCCATATAAAATTGTTATTACTATTAATAGCAACATAACATTCCGTATCAGTATTACTATTTTCATCCTTAGCAAATTCCTTTTCTAAAGAATCAAAGCTACCGACATCAGACCAACCCAGATCACCGCATACCACTTTAATTTTTGTAGATTTCTCCATTACCGCATAATCAATACTATCCGATGGTATATTCAGCATATCATCCATATTAATAGATTCGACGTTATTTTGTGCCATTCTATTTGCATAAGCCGCTTTGGCACCTTTATAAACATCCGGCGAGTATTTTTCTAATTCCGATAATAAGACGCCGGCTTTAAAACAGAAAATACCACAATTCCAAAAATACCTTCCGCTTTCTACATATTGTTTAGCGGTTTCAAAATTCGGTTTTTCTCTAAAACTAAGTACATTCTCTTCATCTAATGTCTCTATATAACCAAATCCAGTTTCAGGATATTTAGGCTTTAAGCCGAATGTGACTAAGAATCCATTTTCAGCAAATTTCTTTGCTTTCTTAACCATATCAAGATAATTCTTTTCATTTTTTATTAATTGATCCGATGAAGTCACTAAAACAATATCATCCGGATTTAATCCTAAACACGCTAATGCGATAGCCGGCGCAGTATTTCTACCGATAGGTTCTTTAAGATAAGATATATTATTCACTTCGGATGATTGTTCTTCAATCAAAGAAAACTGATCATTATTAACTACCGAAATGACAGAATCACAACATTGGATATTACGAGACAACGTTAATTGATAAAGCGACTTACCATGAAATAATTTGATAAATTGTTTTGGAACCTGTGTTCTACTTAATGGCCATAATCTAGTTCCGGAACCACCGCATAAAATAATATTAATCATTGTTACCCTCTAAATAATTCATATTTTTTTTCAATATATTGCTTAATTTCGGTTTCAAATCTTTCGACTGAAAATCTTAGTGCATTTTCTCGCACAATCTGCGGCTCAAAACCATCTTGGTTTTGATTAAATTTATTAAGTGCGGTCAATAAACTCTCAACATTTTGTTCATTAAAATAAACGCCGGTTACATTATTTATAACTGTTTCTCTTGTTCCACCTTTATTAAAACAAATAACAGGAGTTCCACAAGCTTGCGCCTCAACAGGAATAATACCGAAATCTTCTTCCGCCGCAAAAACAAAAGCTTTTGCTCGGCGCATTAAATCAATTAAAACCGAATCTTCTTGATAACCCATAATTTCAATATTCTTACCGGCTTTAGATTTAACTTTTTCCATATCAGGACCAGAACCGATAACGACTAATTTCTTATCCGTTTGTGAAAAAGCCTCAACGATTAAGTCGATTTTTTTGTAAGGAACCAGTCTAGATGCCGTTAAATAAAAATCTTCTTTCTGCTCGCATAATTGAAATTTATTCACATCAACCGGCGGATAAATAACATCGGATTCTTTCCCATAAACTTTCTTTATACGATTTGCAATATATTGAGAATTAGCAACATAATGATCGACTCGATTTACCGTTGAAAGATCCCACATTCTTATTTTATGTAAGAAATATTTTGCTAAAATTCCTTTTAGTCCTTTATTTAAACCGCTTTCTTCTAAATAACGAAAGTACAAATCCCAAGCATATCTGACCGGAGTATGAACATAGCTGATGTGTAATTGATTTGAATGAGTTAATACACCTTTAGCTACGCAATGTGAAGAAGATAAAACTAAGTCATAGTCCGTTAAATCAAATTGTTCAATAGCAAAAGGAAAGAGCGGTAGATAATTACGATATTTTTCTTTTGCCTTCGGTAGTTTTTGAATAAAGCTAGTATGCGCCGTTTTCCCTTTTAAAATTAATTCTCTATTTTTATCATCCAAAAAGTCAATTAAGCTATAAACTTCAAAGTCATCCCAAATATTGGTAAAACTACTGATACATTTTTCAGCGCCCGCATAGACTGAAAACCAATCGTGAATTAGTGCTTTTTTCATTTTAAAATCTCTCTAAGGTTATTGACTTGATTATAGTTATTTCTAATAAAACCCTGTGCACTATTAGTTAATGCTGCTCTTGAATCTTCATCATCTAACAACCTACAAACATTCTGAAAAAATAACTCAGGTACATCAGAGACCAAAATATCTTTCTCAGGCTTTAAACCTGTACCTTCATTGCCTACTGAAGTCGAAACAACCGGAAGCCCGTTCTGGATAGCATTAATTGTTTTCAATTTAACTCCTGCTCCCGATAACATCGGATTTATAAAAACACACGATTTTGCATATAAATCAGATAGTTCTTTAGGCGAATCTACAAATTTTATATTATCAAAATTTGATAATTTATTATTTAAATGAAATAAGTTAACTCCTTTTGTATTACCGGCTATTATCAAATTATAATCAGTATATTTCTCACAAAGCCTTTTATGTATATTATTTAAGTACCAAAATACCCCTTCTATATTGTTTGGCATAAATAAAGAACCAAGAAACAAAACTGTTTTATTATTCTTTACAGAATATGGTAATATGTAGCTTATATCAATCGAAGCAGGAAGAAAAACATTCTTTCCAATATTTCTATCCATATAAGAGTCTAGTTCCTTGCTTGATATATGTAAGTTTAAACTTATATCTTTTCTTTTTTTTAACTTATTATCATATATCCTAAACTTAATAAATTCAAAATAAAAAAATAATTTCTTAAATATATTTTTAGTTGACAGCGCCAATTCTTTGAAGTAAACACTTTCATCATTATGAACACGCAAGACAACTTTTTTTATAGTAAGTTTACTCTTTAATAAATCATACAAACCAAAACAATAATGCCCTTCAATTAAGCAATAATCAAAGCTGATACTTTTTATATTTATAATTTCCTTACCTATTTTCAGATTATCAACTTTTCTACTTTGAATCTGAAATGGATTTATAGAAAATAAGCTTAAAAGACTTCTATTTCTTAATAAAATTATATTTTCAGATACAACATTATTCATAAAATCAATATCAGTTTCTTTTACTGCTTCTCTTACTGTTGATATAAGATAAATATTAAAACCTATTAATTTAAGATTTTTTATTTTTTCAAAAATATCAACTCGCCCCCCATGATTAGGTGGATACGGATAATCACTTGCCAATATTAATATATTTTTCACTACTCAACCTCCAATAATTATATATAAATGCGAATCCAAACCAGAAATTATATAAGTATACACTATCAACAAAAAAAGTATGGTTCAAAGTTAAAAAAATAAAGAAAAATAAAATAATATTATTATTTATATTATTATAAATAGTTTTATGAAACTTATAGAAAAACAACAATCCAAAAACACCAAAATACATTATAAAATCAAAAAAAAGCGACTTAGTGGAGTAGTTATTAGCTTCAATTAGATATGTTTCTACTTCGGAAAAATTCGGAATAAGACCTATGATTATGAATATAGAATTCATTAATTCCATTGAATTTTGAATACTATTATCAAATAAAGAAATATAAGCGCCAAACCCCGTACCTAGAGGATAAATGAACAGAGATAAAATTCCAGCTAATATCAAAGTGGTTCGTGTTGTAAAAGATGTATATTCTTCAAATCCTAATAAAATATTATTAAAATAAAGCGAAAAATTCTCTTGCATATATTGGTAAAACAAAATTGACATGAATAAGACTAAGATTAGTTTTACCTGAAATTTCAGCTTATTAAAAAGAAAGATAGAAATTATAAAAAATAGTAAGATTCCACTTTTAGATTGAAGTAAGAAAATCCCAAGGCATAACATAATATATATGACTATTCTATAAATTTTACTCTCCGAACCAAGCAATGAGATCATTCCAAAGGTAATAAAAACTGTCACCGCATGCGAGCTTTCCATTGAAAACAATCTAGGTCTCATATTATGGTTAGGAATTCCATTGAAGATGGCGATATCATCTAAATTTAAAATATTTAATTTAGTTAAAATCAGAATAGATAACAAGAATATAAAAATAAAAAAACAAACCTTTATTGAAATAAGAATATACTCTCTTTCTTTAAAAAATTTATTAAATATATAAAATACAATAAAAGGCTGTGAATAAATAAGCATATTGTTTATAGCTTTTATAACTAAGTTAACCCCTTTTACTTGAAAATCAGAGAATAAAAGAAATAGTAGAGTTATTAATAATATATATCCTATAAAAAAGACTTGACTTTTATTTACCTTTAATTTTTTTATATTTTTTATCGTATAGTAAGAAAACAATAAATAAAAAATAGGCATAGACAAATTCGTACCAAAGATACCTAAACTACTTTGATTTAATATAAAATTCTGAAATGGGATACATGAAATAAGAATAAATAATATCAGACTTCTTAAATCTAATTTAATAGACTTAATTGCTACCACGGATAATACTCCTTAGCATCAGATATGCTCTTTTAAATTGACTCCGTCTGAATCTATTAAAAATAGTGATTGCACTCCCTATCCATAGACCTACTCCGCCACCTAGGTATTTCTTATGGAATTTAACTCTATTTCTAAAAGTTAAAATATCACTAAATTCACTTTTTTCATTTGGGTTTTGGCTAGCCCCTGTTGTTCCCCCTTCTTTATGATAAACAGTACTATTTAATGCAATGCCTAATTTAAAATCATGCTTCTTAGCATTAAAACAATAGTCTGTTTCTTCATAATATAAAAAATAATCTTCCGGTAATAGTCCGATAGAATTAATAACATCTTTCGATATTAAGAAGGAGGCTCCTACGATGTAATCTAATTCCTGTTCGATAAGATTTCTATCCAAAATATGAGACGACGTACCGAAAAATTTATTTACCGTTCCTCCGTATGCTTGAACTTTTTCAGGAGCATGGTAATACATTAAACTTGATCCACATATGCCAATATTATGGCAATCTGCATAAGAAACCAAATTTGATAATGAATCAAATTTTATAACAGTATCATTATTCAATAACCAGATATAATCAAAATCACTCTCTTTTTGAATAAATTTTATTGCTAAATTGTTACCGCTAGCAAAGCCATCATTCTTATTCGACTGAATAAATGTTACTTTCTTAGTTAAATCCAGAGCAGAATCATTATATAAATCATCCTCAGCATAGAATTTATATTCTATTGGTTTACTAATATGTGGGTTACTTAAATTATAAAGTAGTTTATTCTGGCATTCCGCTAATACATTCCCCGTTGCCCACTCTAATAAAAACTTCATTGAATTATTTGGTGATTTATTATCAACAACAATAATTTGATAATTTTCATATTCACTTTTTAATACACTTTCCAGACATTCAATCGTATCTTTCCAAGTATTATAATTTAAAATAACAATATAGATTTTTTTCATATTACTTCGTTAGTTTTTTCTCTGCCAGCTGTAGCAATTTTTGACTCCATAACTCCGGTTCATCAATGTCACTATAAAACTCCATTAACTCTTCTGGAGTAAACTTCCACCATTGGCTCTTTTCTAAGTTATCTATAATTCCTTGATTAAAACGATAACGTAAGATTTTTGCAGGGATGCCAATTACTATTGCATAAGGCGGAACATCTTTTGTCACTACAGCTCCAGCACCAATAACAGCACCATTTCCAATAACAGAACAAGAAGAAAGAATAGTTGCATTTCTTCCAATCCAAACATCATTACCTATTATTAATTCTTTGCGCTCAACATCTCTTACATCAAAACCTGAGAAATTTTTATTATAAAAATAGGCTGACATAACTGCTCTCTCCATAGGATGGTTAGCACCTAAATAACAAACATCAGGACCTATAGAGCAATATCTTCCGATTTTAACCGTTCCGCCAATATTGAATTTATTGCTAAAGCAGCCACCATATGTATAAAGCTCTATATCAACATTATACTCAGATTTGATAAATTTTCTCAAAATAACCGATGTTTTCTCCCCACCTTGTTTATTACTTAGATAATGTAAAAAAAATTTTCCTAAAATAGGAATTTTAAATAAATTCATCTATATTTCCTTCTTTATTAAGGCAAAAATTGAGTTTTTATAGAAAAATATTGAAAAAAACAAAGTAAGAAAAAACATATATATTAAAGACAACATATCATTATTATTTAAATAATTTATAAAAATAAAAGAAAGCATAAAAACAATCAGATATAAAATATCTTTTATCTTTATTGTAATAAAGCTTAGTCTAATTCCACCACAAAAAAGAAAAATATAGTAAGCAACCACTGTAGATATAGCAACATATTTCATATCAGCAAAAAAATAGGCTGCCATTATATTTAGGGCCAACATAATAGCAAACATAACTGACATCAGTTTTACATAATATTTTGTTAGCTTCTTATATTTATAAAAATTAAAGTATAGACAATTAATGATATATATAGCCGGAAATGCCATAAAATAGATAGCTGTAATATCCAAACTATTAGAATAATTAGGTATATATCTTTTTATTATAAATGATACAACAAAATAACCACAGACCGAAAAGGAACTAAAAACAATTAGTAAATCTTTGATTTTATCATAATCTGAACTAGAAAATATATTCTTTGCCATAATTGTAAAAAGAGGCTGTGAAATTGACGTAACAAAAAGCATTATCAAGGTTTGCAGTGATATACCAAAACTGTAATATGCAAATTCCTCTATGGAAAAAAATATTTGAACAACTTGCTTGTTCATTACAATAAAAAGTATATTTATGTAATTACCAATAACAAAAATTGCCCCAAGCCTCCAAGTATTTTTATTATCTTGAGAAAAAATGGATATACTCTCTGTTTTTTTAACCATATTAAATAGATTTATGAATATATATATAAACACAACCCAATAAACAGAAAGATAAATATATATATAACTTTCACCTGAGAATTCGTTATAAATAAAATAAATCAATAACGAAATTAAAATTATACTAACACTTTCAAATAAATTAATAATAGTAAAGTATCTAAACTTATTCCAGGACTGAAGAAGTGATTTATAACTTCCGACTAAAACATAGGGGATTATAACTAATACAAGATAATAAAAAACCTCATATCTACTATACCAGTAAATTATGGATATAAAAAAGAAGAAAAATAAAACAATTAAAAATAATAGAAATATCTCTGACTTAAATCTTCTCAAACTAATATCTTCAAAATTTTTCCCTGCATAATTAATTGCCATACCGGTTGAAAAACCGGCATGACAAATAGTAATATAGGTGATATAAAGCATAAAACTCTGATATAAAGCATATGATTCTACTGTCATTATCTTAGGAAATAAAAAAACATTCACTAAGCCTATAAGAGCTATTATCATATTACTCGATAGTACATAAGAAATATTTTTTCTTAGAGTTTTATTATCTTTCATATTAAATCTTCTTATTATATATTCTTTTCAAAATGCCTAATGCAGTTCTAACTTGAGTTTTTAGATTAACTAAACGAGACATTCTCTTCATTTTTTCAACATTATAATCAGGCGTATTTCTTCTCATTAGTTTCATAGCCATTAATTTAGCATACATTGTCGCCCGTCTGGTATATTGATATGTTTGAACAAACTTTAATTGTTCCTCGTTAGTAATATCTGATGCAATATAACCAGCTTTAGTTGCCTGTTGCATGAGTTCTTCTCCTTTTTGTGTCCTCGCAAAAGACATATTACGTCCTAAAGCCTCAGAAAAATTCGGTTTATTATCCGGAGTTAGATGCCATAAATCACCACAAGAAACATCAGCTGATTCACCTATACCATCCATACAAAAACGACAAATGTGACGAACATCTCGACCTAAAATTTTTCCCCAAGAATCATCATAAGAGATAGATTTTGAAGAATAGTCGGTTTTTATAGCGATCGCTTCCCCGGGCCAGCCGTTTCCGCGATATTGTAATGATATACAATCTGTTGCCTCATTACAGTTTAATGTATTGAGCAATTTAGTTTGTGCAATATCGCTAGGTTCCCCTGCGCAGAAAAAAGATAATAAATATTTAATTTGAGCTTCTAATTTAGGATCTAATGCTAAATAAGCTCTTAAAGAAGCTACGTCACAAGGTTTTCCAACGAAAGCGTAAATCTTTCCATTTTCGACAATCTGCTTAATATTTTTCAATGGAGAAGAAATACTATACCTAGATCCCATACAGGCTTTGACTTCTTCAATAGTTGTACTTATCACTGTTTCTGTCTCATAAACAACCTGTGAAGATGCCTTTGTTTGTATAATACCATCTACTAATTTGTGTTCTAACAAATAGCAACAAAGTGCCGTTAGTGTTCCACCACTGGATGCTTTATTTCTAATATCAAAATCATTCGCCCAACTTTCATATAGATTTATATATTTCCCCCAAGGAGAGGTGTAGTCACTATATGCATTCCCTCCAGCCGGGCAAACTTTCTCGCAGAATTCCTTTTCATTATCAGACAAAATCGGCCAAGAAAACCCCTTTTCGTCCTTCTCAAATTGTACGTTTAAAATAGACGAACATAGCCCACAACCAGTGCAATATTCTTTATACAAATCTACATTTTTATGATTCATTATTTAATGACCCTTTGTAACTCCGTTTCAAGGTTTTCTATAAGAGAATTATATTTTTGCATTAACGTTGATTTGCTATTTGATATTGCCTCTCTTAGATTTTGAATATTATCTATATATGAGATAGTAGCTTCTGTCGCTGATTCTGTGTCAGTATTTCTTAAATCTACTCCAATTTTATAATCTAAATCATTAAATAGACCTGCAAATTTTCGACTATAACTAATAGGAATAAGCGGAATACCAGACGAAAATGCCGCTATCGTAGCGTGCATTCTAGAACCTAAAAACAAATCAAGTCCAGAAATAAATGATTTTGCCTCGATTGGAGTATTAAACTTATCTACACAAACTGTGTTTGGATATTTCTCAAATATTTTTTTACAAACTTGATAATCTTCATCTACATGAGAGATAAGATAAATATTCGCATTCCGTACTGATAAATGTTCAATAATACGATTAATTAAAACCTCATAATCACATTTTAATTTGAACGTAGTATTTGTAGCTTCTGTTTTTTCAGGCCACAATAAGCCTGAGATATTCAACCCCACATTTAAATTATCATTATTTAATACTGTTTTTTTATATCCCATTGCAAAAGCAAAGTCAGTTACAGTATGAACGATTCTATTTACACCAAGAGATTTTAAGTACTCTGCCGACATAGAATCTCGAGTAAATACCGCATCGGCATTATTGATAACTTTTTTAGCTAGTTTCTTAGCTATCCAAGAATTATACGGACCATATGTTTGCGGTCCCAAAATTAGTGGAATATTTTCTTTTAAAACAATATTCTGCTCAGCCCAACAAGACAAAAAATGTTTAATTCCATAAATATCGGAAAAACTATCACCTTGAGTAATAGATATGACAACATCACACTTTTTTATCTCTTGTAAGGCTAATTGATTTTCTTGGAATTTATAAAATCTAAGCCATTTACCGGTTTTGACATTATTTAATCTTTCTAGCGGTACATTTAAAGATTGAGATAGTTGACTTAACTTATTTTCATTAGGAAACCATTCAAATATGGTATAATGAAATTCACATCCTAGTTTTTTAGATAAATTCTCTAATAAACTAATTGCTCCATAAGTTAAGGCGCAGCATCCTAAATTAGTACTATTTACTAATGCGCCAAGTAATCCGATATTCACTTTTTTCATAAATCAATCCTTTTTAAACAATCTGACACTATATAAATAGGCGATCATTAATAACATTCCAATCAAAAAACCAATTACTAAAATAATTACCCGCTTAGGCTTATCCTTCACCACAGGATAATCCGGCGATGCCTGATAGCTGAACGCTTGTGCCTTAGCTGTTTTTGTTTTTTCCAACAATGGTTCCAATTCTGAAAGTAACTCCGTAACCACATAATATCTCGGCGGGTAAACGATATCCGTTTGAGAAACTACATCAATTTGTGCTTTCAGATATTTTTCTCCAAGCATAAATAGATATGTACTGTCGCTCAATTTTGAATCAGACAATGGGATTTTGGCATCGTTTAAAGCGACTCCTTGTAAGACAGCCTCGTTTGTAGAATTAAAGGACTTAGTATATTCTTTAATTCCTGCTTCTTTCGCAATACTTAATGCTTTTTGCAAATTATCCAACTGAACTGTTTTTTGAATTTTTAAATCACGTTCGAATTTGCTTTTCTCATATTTCAAATCTTCGATTTGTTCATTAAAAGCGATTAAGAAATCATTAACATCTTCTTGATAAGCAAGTTGACTGTTAAAAAGAACAAATTGATTCAAGGTCTCTTGTGCCGAGATTGGGGTTTCGGCAAAAAAGCTAATGCGTCGTCCAATTAAATCAGGTTCTTTTTTCGGATCCGGTTTTGTAATGGTGATATTTTTGGTAATCAGATCGGATAAAGTTTTAATTTTCTCTTGTTCAGATGCACTTTCACTTAATTGTTTATATAAATCGGATTGTTCGAAAAATTCACGTCTTTTATCTAGAGATTCGGTATATAAATTAAATTTTCCGAATAAACCGTTTGAAAATGCCCCAAGATCAAATTCACCACCTAAAATCCGTGCGTATTCTTTGCGAATGCTAAAATAATCGCCAAGGTCTTCTAATTTAGGCGCAATAACTTCCGTTTTAGACGTCCACTGTTCTTTCGCCGTAAAGGCATAAGCACCGGCTAATGCGGTGAAAACAAAGGCGGAGAGGATGATCCAAAGTTTCTTTTTCCACAGAACCGAAAATAATTCGATTAAATCAATCTCACCGTCTTCTTTAGCGGTGTGAATTTGGGTATTTGACATACGATAAATGACCTTTTGCTAGAGGGCTAAAAATGATTAAAAAACTTCTAATATTGTAGCGATTCGGGCTGATAAAGACAAATTTAATTGCATAAATTTACAAACTGGAATCTAAATAAAAATTCTTATCATCAATGACTTAGCGTTATCTCCCATACTAAATGCACAAAATCCTTTTAGATTTTGCTTTTAACGAGTATAATCCGTTCGTTTTTTGATTGATTAACCCAAAATTTAGAGGAATGAATGGCTAAAGAAGATTGTATTGAAATGCAAGGTACGATTTTGGAAACCTTGCCGAACACGATGTTTCGCGTTGAGTTGGAAAACGGTCACGTTGTTACTGCGCATATTTCGGGCAAAATGCGCAAAAACTATATTCGTATTTTGACCGGTGATAAAGTGACAGTTGAAATGACACCTTATGATTTAAGCAAAGGTCGTATTATCTTCCGTAGCCGTTAATCGGTTTCTATGAAAAACACCAAGTCGTTCGGCTTGGTGTTTTTGTTTTGGCAAAATTCCTTCGATTTACACCGCACTTTTTAGCAATCGGCGTTTGATTAATGCGCCGAGGCTGCGCAGCAATATCAATATGGCGCTTATTAAATACAGCGGCGCGGATCCCAAAGCGGCATAAGGCGTTTTGCCTTGCGTCGGGATGATGTGCTGCGTGAGTGTGGTTTCGACGAATTGCGGCGCTTGGGCAATAATACGCCCTTTGGCGTCGATAAATACGGAAATGCCCGTATTCGTGGCGCGGATCAAGGGTTTGCCGAATTCTAAGGCTCGCATTCTCGCCATTTGCAAATGTTGCCAAGGTCCGATACTGTCGCCGAACCACGCGTCGTTGGAAATCGTTAGAAGAAAATCCGTTTGCGGCGTAATATTGCGTTGCAGTTGCGCGCCGAAAATAATTTCGTAGCAAATTGCCGGAGTGAAACGTCGCGCTTTTGCGCTGAAAGGCGGTTGAATATCGTCGCCCGCTTGAAACGCGGACATCGGTAAATTAAATACCGAACCTAACGGGCGCAACAAGTTTTCTAGCGGCACATATTCGCCGAAAGGCACTAAATGCGATTTGCTATAGCGGTTCGGCGTGTTCGGTTGATACGGCTGTGCGGGATCACCAAGATCAATAATCGAGTTGAGTAATTTTCCCTGTTGTTCGTCGCGATAAACCGTGCCGATAATCACTTCCGTACTTTGTTGTTCGGCGGCTTGATTAAGTTGTTCGAGGAAAGGTTGAATATGATTTTCCAAGGTCGGCAATGCCGCTTCGGGCAAAATAATCAAATCCGTTTTGCCTAAATATTGTCCGATTAATCGGCTGTAAATATCCAAGGTTTGATACAGATAATCCGGATCCCATTTTAGATTTTGTTCGATATTACCTTGCGCCAACGTGATGTTAAGCCCTTTTTCTTCCACTTCTTTAACGAAATTTAATGAAGAAGAAAGGCTACTCAATCCGCCGACAATCAATAACAATAAGCCGTGTGCAATCGCGACATTAAACTTGCGAGGGCGTTTAAACAATGCGGAAACAAGGCTAAAAAACACCGCACTTGCCCACATTACGAAGAATGTGAGTCCTTCCACACCGAAAATCGGCGCAATGCCGGCAAAAGGACTGTCGATTTGAGTATAGCCGAATTGCAACCAAGGAAAACCGGTGAATACCCAACCGCGCAAAAATTCAGTCAACGTCCAAAGGATCGGGAACACAATTAAACCGTTAACGTTGAAACGTTGAATAAAATAGGCGAATAGCACCGGATACAGCGACAAATATGCCGCAAGTAATACGACTAACAAATAGCTGACAACTAAAGGCGCGCCGCCGAATTGGTGAATACTCACGTTCAACCAGCTGACGCCTAAACTGAAAAATGCAACGCCCCAGAAAAATGCGCCGCAAAGTGCGGTCTTTTTACGCGGATTTTTTGCAATCCAAATCAAACCGAAAAGCGAAACGTAGGCAAAACCCCACAAATCAAAAGGCGAAAACGCCAGCACGCCAGACGCACCGAATAATGCGGCGACGAGATAAGTTAAATACGCGTTCATTTAAATAATTTTCCGTTACACCGATTCCGTTTCGTCTTCCGTTTTTTCAATCTCGGCGAGTTGTTCGTCCGGCACGGTGACGCGTAATTGAATAATCCGACGGCTGTCGGCGGACGTAACTTTAAAATGCAGATTTTCCAGCGTAATCTCCTCACCGCGTTTCGGCAAATAGCCGAAAGCTTGCATTACCACGCCGCCGACGGTATCCACTTCTTCGTCGGCAAAATTCACATTAAAATGCTGATTAAAATCTTCGATATCCGTTAAGGCGCGCACCGCATAAGTGTGACGCGAAAGTTGGCGAATATCGGCAACATCTTCTTCATCAAATTCGTCTTCAATATCGCCGACGATTTGCTCTAAAATATCTTCGATCGTTACCAAACCTGACACCGCGCCGAATTCGTCCACCACAATCGCCATATGAAAACGTTCGGAACGGAAATCTTTCAACATTCTGTCCACCCGTTTACTTTCCGGCACGATTACGGCTGGACGAAGCAACGGCAATAAATTAAATTCTTCCGCATTGGAACGTAAGAATTTCAACAAATCTTTGGCGTGCAGAATACCGGCGATATTGTCACGTTCGTCGGTCACCACCGGAAAACGCGAGTGCGCGCTTTCGATGATCGTTTCAAGGCAAGAATCCAAGTTTTGTTCCGTTTCAATAAAAATAATTTGCGAACGCGGGATCATAATGTCGCGCACGCGCAATTCGGCGATTTCCATTACGCCTTCAATCATTTCGCGCGTATCTTGATCGATCAGTTCGTTTTGTTCGGAATCTCGGATCACTTCCACCAATTCTTCGCGATTTTTCAGTTCGCCCTGAAAAAAACGCCCGAATAGCGATTGAAAAAAACTTTTTTTGGCTAAACCGTCCGGTTGAGTTAGATGTTCTTCGTTGTTCATATGGATTAAAAATTACCGTCTTATTGACCGAGGAAATTATCACATTTTTCCTTCAACCGCAAAACAAAAAAGCCTCCGAAACACGGAGGCATTCGCGGCACGGTTTTATGCAAACCGATAAACCGTGCGATGAAAATACGGCTTACCGGCTTGAGTAATGCCGCCGAAACGATACCATTCGGGATGATTCGGTGTATCCGGCAAACTTTGCGCTTCCAAAGCAATGCCGGCGTAATCGGCATAACGCCCGCCTTTCGCGTTTGGCGTGCCGGCTAAATAATTGCCGGTATAAACCTGTAGCGCCGGTTGTGTGGTGAACATTTCCAAACGAATCGGGCTGTCAAGTGCGGTCAAAATTGCGCAAGGTTTTTCCTCGCCGCGACGCAATAAAAACGAATGATCATAACCTTTGGTCAGGCATTGTTCTTGTTGTAAAAAATCACGCGCGATGGCTTTCGCCTTAGTGAAATCAAAGGCGGTATCGGCAACGGCTTTCAACGGCGAACTCGGAATCCCTTCGCGATCAACCGGCAAGAAATAATCGGCGTTTAATTGCAAATGATGCTGACGAACATCCGCGCCCGTTTCGGCATCGACCAAATTAAAATAGGCGTGATTGGTTAAATTTAGCGGCGTATCTTGATCCGTTTGCGCTTCAAAGGTAATTTCGACGCCGTTTTCTTCCGTTAAACGATAGGTCACTTTGGCTTGCACATTGCCTTCGAAACCCTGATCGCCGTGCGGCGAGAAATGAGAAAAACAAACAAAATTATCACCGCACTTTTCCACTTGCCAACGCACTTTGTCAAAACCGTTTCCGCCGTGCAGCTGGTGTTTTCCCTGATTTTTGGTCAGATTAACGGTTTTGCCGTTTAAACGAAAACGCCCGTTTGCGATACGGTTGGCATAACGCCCTACGGTAGCCCCCAAAAACGCACCTTGTTTCGGATAATCTTGCAAGGCGCAACTCAATAATACTTCTTGCAAGCCCTTTTCCGTTGGTACTTTGCAAGAAATCCAAGTAGCGCCCCAATCCGTGAGACGAATTTTCATCCCTCGCCCGTTAGTTAAACAAAACTGTTGAAAAGGCAAGCCGTCGGGTGCGCTGCCGGCGCGTGAAATTCTTAGCATAAATAAACTCCTTGCTATGCGTGCAAACGTAAAAATCTTCTTTTCATCCGGCACGATGATTTTAATTTTGATCATCTTTGAAAATGACATTTTCGATGAAAGCGATTACATTTTAATTTCGCTATAAGATAGCAGATACAAAAAAATAAACTATTAACCGGATCACAAATCTAATGAAAAATAGCCTTTTTTTGTGATATGGGTTTCATTTTTAAAAGTAACCGTTTTCAAATTTATCCGTTTTTCTATATGATGAACAGACTGATTTTGACCGCCGGAGGATTTAATGATTACAATTCGTGAAGTTGCCGAACAAGCCGGCGTTTCCGTTGCCACGGTTTCCCGTGTGCTGAATAATCATCCTTCTTCCAGTGAAAAAGCCCGTCTTGCGGTGCAAAGTGCGGTGGAAAAATTAGGTTATCACCCGAATGCCAACGCGCAAGCCCTCGCCTCGCAAACCAGTGAAACCATCGGTGTTGTAGTGACCGACGTGACGGATCCGTTTTTCGCCATTTTGGTGAAAGCGGTGGATAAAGTGGCGGAAACTCATCAAAAAACCATTCTCATCGGTATCGGCTACCATAATGCAGAAAAAGAACGAAAAGCCATTGATACCTTATTGCGCAAGCGTTGCAGCTGTTTGGTGGTGCATTCCAAAGCCTTAAGCGACGATGAATTGCGCGGCTATCTAGCGCGCATTTCAGGTATGGTGATCATCAATCGCGTGGTACAAGGTTATGAAAATCGTTGTGTCAGTTTGGATAACAAAAAAGGCACTTTTTTAGCCACTGAAACCTTGATTCGGCTCGGACATAAACATATCGGCTATATCGGTTCGAATCATCAGATTACCGATGAAACGGAAAGAATTAAAGGTTATTTGACCGCACTTGAACATTATCACATTCCCGTTTCCGAGCATTTTATCGCCCACAGTTCGCCGGATTTCGAAGGCGGCGAGGAAGCGATGATCAATCTGCTCAGTTATAATTCCGATTTAACCGCCGTGGTCGCCTATAACGACAGTATGGCGGCGGGCGCGATTTCGGTGTTGAATGAAAACAACATCAACGTGCCGAAACAATTTTCGATCATCGGGTTTGACGATATGCCCATTGCTCGCTATTTGATCCCGAAACTCACAACGATTCGCTATCCTATTGATTTAATGGCAACTTATGCGGCAAATTTGGCATTAAGTTTAGTGGATAATAAAGTGAAAAAACCCGTACACATTCAGTTTAATCCCACTTTAGTGCGTCGTTTTTCAACGGAAAATTTTCTTTAATTTGTGATCTCCATTGCATTTTTGCGCATTCATTTGTAATCGTTTTCATAAATGTGAGAGGGATCACAGTCTTCGCATTTTTTTTTCGATATTCTCTAGCGCAATTTAACTCGATATGGCTTTATCCCAAGCATATCGCTCAACTATCAATGCACTCAAGGAGCGTTTTTATGAAAAAAACAGTATTAAATGCAGTGGCTTTAGCAGTGGGTCTCGGTGTTGCCGCAACAGCAGCGCAAGCGGCTACTCGTATCGGTGTAACCATTTACAAATACGACGATAACTTTATGGCTTTAATGCGTCAAGAAATCGAAAAAGAAGCGAAACAGTTTAAAGACGTCGAATTGCTGATGAACGACTCGCAAAACGCTCAATCCGTGCAAAACGACCAAGTGGACGTGTTAATTTCCAAAGGCGTGAAAGCTTTGGCGATCAACTTGGTTGACCCTGCCGCTGCGCCGACTGTGATCAGCAAAGCCAAACCGGAAGAAATTCCTGTGGTGTTCTTTAATAAAGATCCGGGTGATAAAGCGATTGCAAGCTATAAAGACGCTTACTATGTGGGTACCGATCCGAAAGAATCCGGCGTAATTCAAGGGGATTTGATCGCGAAACATTGGAAAGCGAATGCCGCTTACGACTTAAATAAAGACGGTAAAATTCAATATGTCTTGTTAAAAGGTGAACCGGGTCATCCGGATGCGGAAGCGCGTACCAAATATGTTATCGAAGAATTAAATCGTCAAGGTATTCAAACTGATCAATTATTTATCGATACCGGTATGTGGGATGCGGCGTTGGCAAAAGATAAAGTGGATGCTTGGTTATCCAGCTCGAAAGCAAACGACATCGAAGTGATTATCGCCAATAACGACGGTATGGCGATGGGTGCGTTGGAAGCGGCAAAAGCGCACGGTAAAAAATTACCGATTTTCGGTGTGGATGCCTTGCCTGAAGTGCTTCAATTAATTAAGAAAGGCGAAATTGCCGGTACGGTATTGAACGACGGTGTGAACCAAGGTAAAGCCGTGGTACAGTTATCCAACAACCTCGCCGCAGGCAAACCGGCGACCGAAGGCACAAACTGGAAATTGGAAGAACGCGTCGTGCGTATTCCTTACGTTGGTGTTGACGCGGATAATTTAAGCGAATTTTTAAAATAATTGTTGTAATCCTTAGGGGAGCTTCGTCTCCCCTTTTCTGTGAGGTTGGATATGACAGCGCAAATTCAAAATCAAGACAGCCAAGTGCTGCTCACGATGACAAATGTCAGCAAATCCTTTCCCGGTGTCAAAGCCTTAGACAAAGCCAATTTAACGGTGCGTTCTCATTCGGTGCACGCTTTAATGGGTGAAAACGGCGCGGGCAAATCGACACTACTCAAATGTTTATTCGGAATCTATGCAAAAGATGAAGGCGAAATTCTTTTTTTAGACAAACCGGTTAATTTTAAAACGTCTAAAGAAGCCTTGGAAAACGGGATTTCAATGGTTCACCAAGAATTAAATTTAGTGCGCCAACGTAACGTAATGGATAATTTGTGGTTGGGTCGTTATCCGTTAAAAGGCATTTTCGTCGATCACACGAAAATGTATAACGACACCAAAGCCATTTTCGACGAATTGGACATCGACATCGATCCGCGCGAAAAAGTAGCGAATTTATCCGTATCGCAAATGCAAATGATCGAAATCGCCAAAGCCTTTTCCTATCACGCGAAAATTGTGATTATGGACGAACCGACGTCCTCTCTCTCGGAAAAAGAAGTCGAACATTTGTTTAAAATTATCGCCAAACTCAAAGATCGCGGTTGCGGCATTATTTATATTTCGCACAAAATGGACGAAATTTTCAAAATTTGTGATGAAATTACCATTCTGCGCGACGGCAAATGGATCAACACCGTGGCGGTGAAAGATTCCACAATGGACAGCATTGTGGCGATGATGGTCGGACGCGAATTAACTCAGCGTTTCCCACCGAAAAGCAATGAACCGAAAGAAGTGATTCTTGAGGTGGAAAATCTCACCGCGCTGAATCAACCGTCTATTAAAGACGTCAGCTTCGAATTGCGCAAAGGCGAAATTCTCGGCATTGCGGGCTTGGTCGGTGCTAAACGGACGGATATTGTCGAAACCATTTTCGGTGTACGCGAACGCAAAAGCGGCACGGTGAAGTTAAACGGCAAAATTATGCGAAATCACACCGCACTTGAAGCCATTAATAACGGTTTCGCCTTAGTGACCGAAGAACGCCGTTCGACCGGCATTTATTCGAATTTGAACATTGAATTTAACTCATTGATTTCCAATATGAAATCCTATTTGGGTCGTTTCGGTTTGCTCAGTAGCGCAAAAATGAAAAGCGACACCCAATGGGTGATCGATTCAATGAACGTGAAAACGCCGTCGCATAAAACCACTATCGGTTCCTTATCCGGCGGGAATCAACAAAAAGTCGTCATCGGTCGCTGGTTACTTACTCAACCTGAAATTTTAATGCTCGACGAGCCGACCCGTGGGATTGACATCGGTGCAAAATACGAGATTTATCAATTAATTATGGAATTGGCGAAAAAAGATAAGGGCATTATTATGATTTCATCGGAAATGCCGGAATTATTAGGTGTAACCGACCGAATTTTAGTAATGAGTAACGGACGTGTGGCGGGAATCGTTGAAACGGCGAAAACCTCACAAGAAGAAATTTTGCAACTTGCGGCAAAATATTTATAGTTGAAAAAGGAAATGTATTATGTCTGCTTTAAAACAAAACAAATCGCTTGATTTCCTGAAACAAAATGCCATTTACTTTGTATTGTTGATCTTACTTGGCATTATTATCCTCCAAGATCCGAGTTTCTTGAGTTTAAGAAACTTCAGTAACATTTTAACCCAATCTTCCGTGCGCTTAATTATTGCCTTAGGTGTTGCCGGTTTGCTCGTCACACAAGGTACCGACTTATCGGCAGGGCGTCAGGTTGGCTTGGCGGCGGTAATTTCCGCAACAATGTTACAAGCAATGGATAATATGAACCGCGTATTTCCGGACTTGGCGGAAATTCCGATTCCTGTCGTCATTTTAACCGTTTGTGTTATCGGCGCGATTATCGGTTTGGTTAACGGTTTGGTCATCGCTTATTTAAACGTTACGCCGTTTATCGCCACAATGGGTACGATGATCATCGTCTATGGGATTAACTCGCTTTACTATGACGCGGTAGGTTCTTCACCGATTGCCGGTTTCAATGAAAGTTTCTCTACTTTTGCGCAAGGTTTCTTCCGTTTAGGCGATTTCAAACTGTCTTATATCACCATTTATGCGGCGTTAGCTTCTATTTTCGTGTGGATTTTGTGGAACAAAACCCGTTTCGGTAAAAATATCTTCGCCATCGGCGGCAACCCTGAAGCGGCACGCGTATCCGGCGTAAACGTCACTCGTAACCTTGTGGTGATTTATATGATCGCCGGTATGTTCTACGCCTTCGGCGGTATGTTGGAAGCCGGTCGTATCGGTAGTGCGACGAACAACCTCGGCTTTATGTACGAATTGGATGCAATCGCGGCGTGCGTGGTCGGCGGAGTGTCCTTCGCCGGCGGTGTCGGAACCGTAATCGGTGTGGTCACCGGTGTGTTAATCTTCACGGTTATTAACTACGGTTTAACCTATATCGGCGTCAACCCGTATTGGCAATATATCATCAAAGGTAGCATTATTATCTTCGCCGTCGCAATCGACTCATTAAAATATGCGAAGAAAAAATAAATAAAAACGATACAAAAAATAACCGCACTTTTCATCCGAAAAAGTGCGGTATTTTTTTGCGAAATTTTTCACAAAATTTCTATAAATCAGCGCAAAAAATCGTTATGCAATTTATTGTTTTAGGCATAAAAAGGGCGTGTTTAACACGCCCCACATATTGATTTCAACTGCCTTATTTCGCCAATAACGCTTGTAATGCCTGATAAACGGCTTGTGCTTGTGCGCCGGATAAGGCGTTGCCTTTTTCATCGGAAATAACCACCGCACTTTGTTTGCCTAAAGCGCTTAATTGCATTGAATAAACGCCTTTTTCCAAATCCGGTTTATTCACACCGAAACGCAACCAGTCGTTATCCTCTAACGGGCTGTATTTTAATTCGCGATAACCGCGTCCCGCTTGTTGGGATTTGGTTTCGAAGCCTAATTGCGGCAAAGCACCCGCCAAACGTTCCCAAGATTGACTAAATCCGGCATTCATCGCTAATGCCGTTCTGCCGTTGGTGTCCGTCGCCAGTGCGGTTTGAATCGGCGTATAACCGACATTATTGAGATCATTTTGTTGTTTGCGATAGGCGGCATTTAAATCACCGACTAAGGTATTCAAGCGATCGGAGGTATAGCGTTGTTTGTCCGCTTGCGTCGGCGTGAAAATAATCTCATCCCGTTTCATTTGCGCAATGGAAACCAATAACGCTCTAGCGTCGCGCGTAGTGATTTGTTCGATTTGATAACGAATTTGCGGATTTCCCACATCGTCGGCACGACCCGTCGGCGCCCAATCGGTCAAAATTTTCTCGCCTTGCAGGTTATAAGATATATTTTGTTCTTTCAACAAGCGTTCCACTTGTTTGAGATTATAAACATCTTGCAAAGATAATGGATAAGCAATCAACGAACGTTCGCCGTCAAATTGTGCAATGGAATTCGGAATAATTGCCAAAGGACTTGTCGGCGGGCGAATGTCGATATTTTGACTTTGTGCCGCTTTAATTTGCGGTAATTGATAGGTTTGATCTTGTTTAGGTAAGGTAATACCGCCGGTCGCTAAAGGCGCAAACGCAGGGAGTTCCGCGCTTTTTTTCTCAAAAGAATCGTTTGCTTGTTGCTTGCTTTCATTACTTGCCGAACAAGCCGCCAACACGGTCAACATTGTTGCGGTACATAACCATTTTTTCATAAATTTATCCTCAAGTTAAAAGGGATCCACAGATCAATTCTTATTAAAATTCACTTTTTCAGCCAGTTGGACAACAAAAGCGACAAAAAGTTTAGGGTCTGCGATAACTCGACAGACCCCAATCGAAAAAACGGACGAATTATAATAAACCGGCGATTTTCAGTGCGTCGATCACTTTCGGCTGCGCCGCTTCGCTTAATGTAGTCAACGGCAAACGTAATACCGGCTCAGGAATTAAGCCTAATTTATACGCCGCCCATTTCACCGGAATCGGGTTGGATTCGATGAATAAATCTTTGTGTAACGCCATTAAGCGCTCGTTAATCGCATCGGCTTCGTCAAATTTGCCTTCTAACGCCAAGTTACACATTTTCGCCATATCCGCCGCCGCGACGTTGTTGGTGACGGAAATTACGCCTTGACCGCCCAATTTCATACTTTCCAAGCCGGTCGCATCATCGCCGCTCAAGAAAATAAAATCATCGCCCGCCAAGGCTTTGATTTGTGCGACGCGGCTGACATCGCCTGTGGCTTCCTTAATCCCGACGATATTTTTAATTTGCGCCAAGCGACCGACGGTTTCCGGTTTCATATCGCTACCGGTTCTGCCCGGTACGTTATACAAAATTTGCGGTAAATCCGTGCATTCGGCAATGGCTTTAAAATGTTGATACATCCCTTCTTGCGTCGGTTTGTTGTAATAAGGTACCACGGATAAACAACCGGCGACGCCACTATCGTTTAGCAACTTGGTCATTGTAATGGCTTCGCTGGTGGCATTTGCGCCGGTACCGGCAATCACAGGAATACGACCGTCGGCGAATTCTAAGGTTTTTAAAATCGTTTTGACGTTTTCTTCAATACTTAACGTCGCGGATTCACCGGTCGTGCCGACCGATACAATCGCGTGCGTACCTGCGGCAATGTGATACTCCACCAGTTTTTTTAAGGTATCGAAATCCACTTCGCCGTGGCTGTTCATTGGGGTAATTAATGCGGTAATACTACCGTAAAATAAAGGACGACCTGCAGTCATAAAACCTCCGAATTATTTTTGTTATCAATGTTGAGTTCGCTTGAAAAACTTTCCCTAAGATCGCTAAAATAACCTTAATTTGCAAGTGATTTTTTCAGTTTTTTCACCATAACCCGAATTTTTAAGGAGATAAATGATGAATACGTTAAAAGTCGGCGATATTGCACCGCACTTTTCCCTACTCGATCAACACAATAATCCGGTTTCCCTCGATAATTTCGCCGGCAAAAAAGTGTTGGTTTATTTTTATCCGAAAGCGCTCACGCCCGGTTGCACGACACAAGCCTGCGGATTGCGCGACAGCAAAAGCGAATTGGAAAAATTAGGCGTGGTGATTTTAGGTATTAGTCCGGACGCACCGAAAAAATTAGCGAATTTCACTGAAAAGAAAGCTTTGAATTTCACTTTGCTCGCCGATGAAGATCATCAAGTTGCGGAGCAATTCGGCGTATGGGGCGAAAAGAAATTTATGGGCAGAACCTTCGACGGCATTCACCGCATTAGCTTTTTAATTGACGAACAAGGCAAAATTGCGCAGGTTTTCGATAAATTCAAAACCACCGATCATCATCAAGTGGTGTTAGATTATCTTACGCAAAAATAATCGGAACGCGATATAAGAAAAGTGCGGTGAAAAATACTTAAATTTTTCACCGCACTTTCGTTATAAGAATACCATTAAATTTTTAATGAATTTCAGACCAATAGAAAGCCTAACTTGTTCTATTTATTAATGTTTTTTACAACTCGATAAAATATCCAAATCTTTTTGATAAACGTCGGTTTTTAAATTCATATCCATCATTCCAATCACGGTGCTGAATAAATTATCGTGCGAATAGGTTTGCATTTTGGCGTTTTCGCGTAAACAAGCTAAATCCACACCCTCGTTTTTCTTCCAAGTGTTAGAGAACCAAAACACCATCGGCACGCGAGTTTGTTGTTCCGGCGCGATGGCATAAGGCGCGCCGTGCAAATACATTCCGTTTTCGCCCAAGGATTCGCCGTGATCGGACACATAATACACCGCACTTTCCAGATCGTCTCGATGTTCTAATTTACCGATCACCGTATCAATAAAGTTATCAATGTATAAAATGCCGTTGTCATAGGTATTCACTAATTGTTCTTTGGAACAATTTTGAATTTGATTCGTATCGCAAGTCGGGATGAAACGTCTGTATTCCGGCGTATAGCGTTCGTAATAGGTCGGGCCGTGATTGCCGATCGTGTGCAACACTAACACGGTATCTTTGTCGGATTCATTCAGGATTTTATCAAAATCGCGCAACAAAACTTCGTCCAAACATTCGCCGTCCGTACAATAATCTTTCATACTCATATCGATGGTTTGGTTCGGCACGCGCAAGCATACGCCTTTACAATCGCTGTTATTATCCAACCAGAAAATATTCACGCCGGCGCGTTGCAGCACGTCCAATAAATTATCCATTTTTTCCGCTTTGGATCCGTTATATTGATCTTTGGTTAAATAGGAGAACATACAAGGCACGGAAACCGCCGTCGCCGTACCGCAACTGTTGACGTTGTTAAAATTAATCACGTCCTCGCCGCGCGCCGCCAGTTTCGGCGTGGTTTGACGCGCATAACCGTTTAATCCCCAGTTCTGCGCACGCGTGGTTTCGCCGACGATAATTACGGTGAAATGGCGATAAGGATCCGGTTTGGCTTGCTGCGCATCCAAGCCGATTTGTTCGTAAGGACGATTGGCTTCTTGTACGCGTTTAACTTCATTCACCGCCGCACTGATAAAATTAGAGGGTAAAATTAAGTTGGGCACTTGTTTGTTGTTGCGCACAAAGGAGGCGTAATCTTGATAATACAATTTCGCAATACCTAAAATCACCAAGGCGGAAATCACGATTGCCGCAATGCGATAGAAAATTTCTTTATACCAAGTGCGGTAATTTATTTTCACGCAAAGATAACATAAGGCGGGCAAAACGCCGAATACCGTAATCCACAACACATATTGCCACGTCACCATTCGTAAGCTTTCCGCAGGAGTGGTTTGTAGCACGTTTTCCAACATATCCGTGGTGAAATATACGTCTAAAAACAATTCGCTGTAGCCGATCGCCGCGCTGATGATTAACAATAAGGGAATCAAAATTTTATGCACAAAAGGCAGCGCTAACAGCTGAAATACGGCGTTTAAGGTAAAAAAGACGAAAAACGGCACGGTGAGCAAAAAGTAATCGCTCGGTTGTCCGGTGAAAGGATGCAGCGTCAACACTTTATTGTAAAAGGCAATATTTAATACCACCGTGAAATAGAGCGCGACCAACGCAATGAGGGTGGTGCTGCGTAAATTAAAACGAGAAAAAGGTTTCATTGATGTTCCGAGAAATTAACAAGATAAGTGCCTCTTAGACGACGGCGGAGAAAAGAAAGTTCCTAAGCGGAAAATATTTAATTGACGAATCTTGAAAAAAATTGACCGCACTTTAAAAAGTGCGGTCGTTATTGCGGGAGTTTTGAAAATTAATGCGTACTGGTGCTGGTTGTGGTGCGGTTCGCCCGTTTGCGATCCATTTCCGTTAATAATTTTTTACGGATACGAATCGAGCTCGGCGTCACTTCAACCAATTCGTCGTCATCAATAAACTCGATAGCCTGTTCCAACGAGAACTTAATCGGCGTGGTTAATTGGATGGCGTCATCTTTACCGGAAGCGCGCATATTGGTCAATTTTTTACCTTGCAAACAGTTCACCGTTAAATCGTTGGAACGGCTGTGAATACCGATAATTTGACCTTCATACACTTCCACGCCGTGATCGATCATCAACTTACCGCGTTCTTGTAATCCCCAAAGGGCATAAGCAAGGGCTTTACCCGTTGCGTTGGAAATCAATACGCCGTTTTTACGCTGACCGATTTCGCCCGGTTTAACGTCATCGTAGTGGCTGAAAGTAGAATATAACAAGCCGGTTCCCGATGTCATTGTCATAAATTCGTTACGGAAACCGATTAATCCGCGGCTTGGGATCACATATTCCAAACGCGTTCTGCCTTTGCCGTCCGGAATCATATCCTTCACTTCGCCTTTGCGAATACCCAACGCTTCCATTACCGCACCTTGATGTTGTTCTTCAATATCGATGGTCACCTGTTCGAAAGGCTCTTGTTTGTGTCCGTTTTCTTCTTTGAAGATAACTTTCGGACGTGATACCGCCAATTCATATCCTTCACGGCGCATATTTTCGATTAATACGGAAAGATGTAATTCGCCGCGACCGGAAACGCGGAATTCGTCCGGATTTTGGGTTTCTTCTACGCGTAACGCCACGTTATGCACCAATTCTTTATTCAAACGTTCCAAAATTTGGCGTGAAGTCACGAATTTACCTTCTTTGCCGCAGAACGGTGAAGTGTTTACGCAGAAGAACATTGTTACGGTCGGTTCGTCAACGCTTAATGCCGGTAAGGCTTCGACATTGTTGATGTCGCAAATCGTATCGGAAATATTCAATTCGCCCAAACCGGTAATCGCCACAATGTCGCCCGCTTGCGCCAAATCTTCTTCATAACGTTGCAAACCTAAATGACCGAGCACTTGACCGACTTTGCCGTTGCGAGTTTTGCCTTCACTGTCAATCACGGTGACGGATTGATTCGGTTTCACCGTGCCGCGTTTAATGCGACCGATTCCGATAACACCTACATAGCTGCTGTAATCCAACTGTGAAATCTGCATTTGGAACGGGGCGTCCAATTCCACTTGCGGCGGTTCCACATATTGCACGATAGCTTCGAATAACGGGGTCATATCCGCCGCCAATTCTTCGTGTTCCAAACCGGCAACGCCGTTTAGGGCGGAAGCGTAAATAATCGGGAAGTCTAATTGCTCGTCCGTTGCGCCTAGATTGACGAATAAATCGAACACTTGATCCACAACCCAATCCGGACGCGCGCCGGGACGATCCACTTTGTTGATTACTACAATCGGTTTTAAACCGTGGGCAAAGGCTTTTTGTGTCACGAAACGAGTTTGCGGCATCGGGCCGTCAAAAGCGTCCACCACCAATAATACGGAATCCACCATTGAAAGCACTCGTTCCACTTCGCCGCCGAAGTCCGCGTGTCCCGGTGTGTCCACAATATTAATGCGGTAATCGTTCCAGTTAATCGCGGTGTTTTTTGCTAAAATGGTAATGCCGCGTTCTTTTTCCAAATCGTTGGAATCCATTACGCGTTCGTCCGCATCGGTGCGACTGGCTTCTAAAGTACCGGATTGTTGCAACAATTTATCCACAAGGGTGGTTTTACCGTGGTCAACGTGAGCGATGATTGCGATGTTACGCAATTTTTGAATATCAATTTTATCTGTCATTTGAATCGTCTTGGTTTGAGTAAAAAATAAAAAATTTCCACCGCACTTTTCATTTGTTTAAAACGTTCGCTTTTGTAGCGATAAATCCGTCACGGCGCGCATACGCCTATTCAATCTTCTAACCCGTTTACCGGTGCAAATTCGACAAAAGATGAAATTTTAAACGATTAGTGTGCGAAAGGTCGCAGATTATACAACTTTTTCCTCTTTTGAGCTATTAAATAATCGCGCTCGCCGGTTTGTATTCGACTCGGTTGCACAAAAGCCCGTTTTTATTGATCAAAAACTAATTTTTTAAACATTTTATTAGAAATAAACTTCTAAAAACAAAAATAACTTAAAAAATTTTAAAAAATCACTTGTTTTTTATAAATGATATGTTATTTTTAATTCCGTGATTTATAATAATACACAGCATCTTAACTTTAACCAGCTTAATACAGAGGATTAAACATATGTCAAACGCAAACGCCGTCGCTAATGTATTCAAACTTATTGAAGAAAACGATATTAAATTTGTTCTTCTCCGTTTCACGAATATCAAAGGTAAAGAACACGGTGTTTCTTTACCGGTCAGCTTAGTTGATGAAGATTTATTTGAAGACGGAAAAATGTTCGACGGTTCTTCCGTTGAAGGTTGGAAAGCCATTAATAAAGCGGATATGCTTTTAATGCCGATTCCGGAAACCGCTGTGGTCGATCCGTTCGCGCAAATTCCGACCCTTTCCATTCGTTGTAGCGTGTATGAGCCGAGCACAATGCAAAGCTACGATCGCGACCCGCGTTCAATCGCAACTCGCGCAGAAAACTATATGCGTTCCACCGGTATTGCCGATAATGTATTCTTCGGTCCGGAACCTGAATTCTTCTTATTCGACGACGTTCGTTTCGATTCTTCGATGAACGGCAACTCCTATGTGGTTGACGATATCGAAGCGGCGTGGAACACCAACAAACGCTACGAAAGCGGCAACAACGCTTATCGTCCGTTGAAAAAAGGCGGTTATTGCGCCGTTGCGCCGAACGATTCCGCACACGATCTTCGTTCCGAAATGTGTTTGATCTTGGAAGAAATGGGCTTAGTGATCGAAGCGCACCACCACGAAGTGGCGACTGCCGGTCAAAATGAAATTGCAACCAAATTCAATTCATTGGTGTTAAAAGCGGACGAAACCCAAATCTATAAATATGTGGTGCAAAACGTTGCCGCAGAACACGGCAAAACTGCGTGCTTTATGCCGAAACCGATTACCGGCGACAACGGCTCCGGTATGCACTGTAATATGTCGTTAAGCAAAGACGGCAAAAACTTATTCCAAGGGGATAAATATGCCGGTCTTTCCGAAACCGCACTTTATTACATCGGCGGTATCATTAAACACGCGAAAGCGTTGAATGCGTTCACCAACCCGTCCACCAACTCATACAAACGTTTGGTACCGGGATTTGAAGCGCCGGTATTGCTTGCTTACTCCGCAAGTAACCGTTCCGCTTCTATTCGTATCCCTGCAGTAACCAGCCCGAAAGCGATTCGTATCGAAGCGCGCTTCCCGGATCCGTTGGCGAACCCGTACTTAGCCTTCTCCGCATTATTAATGGCGGGCTTAGACGGTATCATCAACAAAATTCATCCGGGCGATGCAATGGATAAAAACCTTTACGATCTTCCGCCGGAAGAATTAAAAGAAATCCCTGCCGTTTCCAGCTCATTGGAAGAAGCATTAAACAACCTTGAAAAAGATTACGAATTCTTAATTCAAGGCGGCGTATTCAGTAAAGAATTTATCGATACCTTCATCGCAATGAAACGTAAAGAAGTGGAACGTTTAAATATGACTCCGCATCCGGTCGAATTCGAAATGTACTACGCATAATTTTTGAATTAATCCTAAAAACCTACCGCTCGGTAGGTTTTTTTATGGCTTGAACAAAACCTCATTTATCACTTCAAAACATGAATAAAATCTATCAATAAAAAATAAATATTAAAAAATATATAAAAATATTTCCATTTAAATAAATATTATGCTAGATTATTCGCACAATAGATAAACCGATTCTAATTGCGTAGTGCATTCGGTTGAATCAAAACGGCGTCCTTTTCAAACGGACGTGAGAGATAAACAAAGCATTCCGTGAAATCGCTTTTTAAACTTAAGGTAAAATTATTATGTGCGGATTTATTTTTTCTTCCTCTGCGCCTTCAGAGGCACTAAAACAAGGATTTGATACACTTTTTCATCGCGGGCCGGATCATCAAAGCTTAACCACCGCTTACGGTTGTACTTGGGGATTCCACCGCTTATCCATTATGGATTTAAGCCATAACGGCAACCAGCCTTTTAATCATCACGGTATTCAGCTGGTTTGTAACGGTGAAATTTATAACTATCCGCACCTTAAACAAATGTTGGAAAGCGGCTATCAATTCCGTTCCGGCAGTGATTGCGAAGTGTTAATTCCGCTTTATGAACGCGTCGGTATCGATGTAATGATGAAAATGCTTGATGCGGAATTTGCTTTAGTGTTGGTTGACGGCAAAACGGGCAAAATCTTTGCCGGACGCGATCCGATGGGCATTCGTCCAATGTTTTACGGTTATGACAAACAAAACGGCGGCATTGCCTTCGCCTCCGAAGCCAAAGCCTTAGTGCCGTTCTGTCGCGACGTTTCGCCGTTCCCGCCGGGACATTATTATGCCGACGGCGAATTTATTTGTTATAACGACATTGCCGATCCGAAAACCGTGGTCGAGCAAGATGTGGACACTATCGCCGCACATTTACGCAGCAAATTGGAAGCCGGTGTCATCAAACGCTTAAGCGCCGACGCACCGTTAGGCTTTTTATTAAGCGGCGGTTTGGATTCTTCCCTCGTTTGCGCCATCGCACAAAAACATTTGGATAAACCGATTAAAACCTTTGCTATCGGAATGGATACCGATCCGATCGATTTAAAATACGCGAAAGAAGTCGCCGAATTTTTAGGCACGGAACATACCGAAGTCATTATGACAAAAGACGAAGTGCTAGACGCCCTTGAAAAAGTGATTTGGCACTTGGAAACTTGGGACATTACCACCGTGCGAGCCAGTATCGGAATGTATTTAGTGTGTAAATATATTCGTCAACATACCGATTTAAAAGTGCTATTAACCGGCGAAGTCAGCGATGAAATTTTCGGTTATAAATACACGGATTTCGCCCCGAACGCCGCCGAATTCCAAAAAGAAGCGCAAAAACGTATTCGTGAACTATATATGTACGACGTTTTGCGCGCCGACCGTTGTCTAGCAGCGAACTCATTGGAAGCACGCGTACCGTTCAGCGACATTGATTTTGTCGATTATGCAATGAGCATTAACCCTGAACGCAAAATGAACGTTTACAACAAAGGAAAATATTTATTACGCAAAGCTTTCGAAGGATTGGATTATTTACCGGACAGTATTCTTTATCGCGAAAAAGCGGCGTTCAGCGATGCCGTCGGTCACTCGATGGTTGACCACTTAAAAGCGTTCGCCGAAAGCCGCTATTCTGATCAAGATTTGGCAAACGCGAAAAGCAAATATCCTTACGCCACGCCGTTTACCAAAGAATCCTTGTTGTATCGTGATATTTTTGAAAAATTCTATCCGGGTCAATCTCATTGGATTAAAGATTTCTGGATGCCGAACAAAGAATGGCAAGGCTGTAATGTCAACGATCCGAGCGCCCGTGTATTAGGCAACTACGGCGACAGCGGAAAATAATTAGTAAATTCTTTCATTTTCTTCTCACAAGTGCGGTCATTTTTTACCGCACTTATCCTGCCGACAAAAGGACTATTATATTTTGACGCACAGATGAAACGCCTCAAAAAAATTCAAATTCTCCGCTGATATCGAACGTACAGGTGTCATAATATTTCGTTTTCAACCCTCCGAAAAAACTTTCCATTACCGCATTAATAAATTAGAAATGAAAAGCTAGAAGAGAAAGCGGTTAATCTTTCGTATTTAATGATTAAAAATCATCCATATATTGATACTACAAAATTTTAGAAACTCAACCGCTTAAAGTGATAAATTCTTTCTAGAATATTAGGCACTTAAGTAGAAAAACAATGGTCAAAACTGTTTAAGCTGTTGACTATTACAAATATCCTTTATGCTGTATTCCATATATAATAATTTATAAAGTAGCCTTAAAATAAGAAATCATAGGGAGTTAAAATATGAAAATGCTAATAATAGGCACCAGTGCTTGGAATACAATAATATATGTAGATAAATTTATTGAAAACGCCGGAACGATTTTTGCGAGTAAATATAAAGAAGTTATCGGAGGAACAGCCGCCGGAAAGGCATTTAATTTTAAAAGGCTTGGTTTTGATACCCGCCTCGTGACAAAAATATCTGAAGACGAATCGGGTAAACGAATTAAAGAAAAAATATTGGTGGAGAAAATTGAAGGGTTTTATATTATCGATGAAATATCTACGGAAAGGCATACTAACCTAATGGATAAAAAAGGAGACCGAATTAGCATATATACGCATTATGGCAAGTCCGGTCAAGACTATGACATAAAAAGCGTATGTCAATTAATGGATGAAGCCGATCTGATTTTTCTGGATATTTGTGACTTCGTAAAAAAACTATTTCCGATTTTACCGAAATATAAAGATAAAATTGTTTTAGACATTCATAATTATGATGGTAAAAATCCTTGGCATCAGGAATTTTTACCCTATGCAAATTATATTTTTATGAGCTCGGATGCTTTAAATTCAGAGAAAGAAGTAACTGACTTAATGAACAAACTCATTGAAAATCGTTCTTTTGTTGTTTGCACTCACGGTAAAAAAGGTGCGGAAATTCTAACGAAAGAGAGAAAAACTTATTTTCAAGAAAGCATTTTAGTTGAAGATATAGTAGATAGTAACGGTGCCGGAGACTCTTTTGTCGCAGGATTTTTCTATGCCTATAGTAAAGGGCTATCCGAAATACAATGTATGAAATATGCAAGCTTGGTAGCTAAATACACGATAGAATCCGAAGAATTATATTCGCCAAACTTGACGCCTGAAAAACTGGAAACCGATTATGAAAAATACTTTAGATAAAAAGGAAGCGCTATTAGATCGATTAGACAAAATTGCAAAATCGCTTGAAAATAATGAGGGAACATTGGCTCTACTTGCCTTAGGGTCGTGCGGATTACATAACGAAAGACTTGATCAATATTCAGATCTAGATTTTTTTGTCATAGTACAAGACGGATATAAAAATCGATATATTGATAATTTATTTTGGTTAGAAAATATAAACAACATATCTTTTTCTTATAAAAATACGGTTGATGGACATAGAGTTCTTTTTCAAGATGAAATTTTTTGTGAATTTGCAATCTTTGAAAAAAGAGAATTAGCCAAGATTCCATATGATCACGGCAGGTTAGTATGGTCTCGAGATGAATTTGATAAAAACTTATGTGTTCCGATAAGATTACCGAATGATAACGATTATGAAGAATCGTGGTTAATAAATGAAATTATGACGTGTCTATATTTAGGACTCTCCAGAGAAAAGCGTGGAGAAGTCTTATCCGCTTTCTTTTTAATACAGCAAAGGGCGATTAATAGAATAATTGATTTATGGAATTCGGCGGGAGAAGAAAATCCTGTGTTCACAGACAAATTCAATAATACCAGACGTTTCGAGCAAATACATCCGACGAAAGTTAAATTGATTAGGAAATTCACCCAAGGTTATGATCATAATCAAGCATCTGCCGGAGAAATTTTAACTTATCTAGATCAAACTTATCCAATAAATCAGCATTTTAAAGATGTTATTATGCAATTATTAACTTAACGCATTGTAAATTAAATGCCGACCGGAAAGTGCGGTTAAAATGCTCTTCCTACCAAAAATCGGACTAAGTATCCGACCAATTAAGATGCAGCTCAATTTTCACCGCACTTTTTTATTTCTATATAAATCACCAGTCCATATACCTAATAAGATCGAATAATTCTCAATAAAAACAAATACTAACACTTTATAAGTAGAGTTTTCTATCTAGATCAATAAAAGGTGAAATTGATAAAAATCTTTATTGAGTTATTTATCAAAAGCTTTACTATTTGCTTGGCTAATAGCCTACTTTTTTGCTCAGTTATTTTATTTTTTTGAGGAGTGATTTTATGTATTGCATTCAATGCGAACAAACAATGCGTACACCTGTGGGAAACGGATGTAGTTACGCGCAAGGTATGTGCGGCAAAACGGCGGAAACTTCCGATTTGCAAGATTTATTAGTGGCGGCGCTACAAAGCTTGTCCGCTTGGGCGATTCAAGCGCGCGATTTAGGTATCATTGATAATCAAATCGACGCATTCAGTGCGCAAGCGTTTTTCTCTACTTTAACCAATGTGAACTTCGATTCCGACCGAATTATTCAATATGCACGCCAAGCGGAACAATATCGCGACGACTTAATTCAACGCTGTCGCGCAATCAATCCGAGTATCGAACCGGATCACCCGTTGACACACCTTAAACTCCAAGGCGATTCCATTGCCGAATTAACCAAACAAGCGGAAGATTTCGCCCTAAATCTTGATCGCGCCGACATCGGCGAAGATTTACACGGCGTGCGTATGCTTTGCTTATACGGTTTGAAAGGTGCGGCGGCATATATGGAACACGCTTATGTTTTGGGTCAGTTCGATAACGAAGTGTATCGCCAATTCCACGGCTATATGGCGTGGCTCGGCACGCAACCGTCCGATTTAAACGAATTACTCACCAACGCGCTCGGCATCGGTAATATGAACTTCCAAGTAATGGCGCTGTTGGATAAAGGCGAAACGGCGGCGTTCGGCAATCCTGTTCCTTCTACAGTCAACGTCAAACCTGTGGCAGGCAAATGTATTTTGATTTCCGGACACGATTTGAAAGATCTGAAAGCCCTTTTGGAACAAACCGAAGGAACCGGCATCAATATCTATACTCACGGTGAAATGTTGCCGGCGCACGGTTATCCGGAATTGAAAAAATATTCGCACTTAGTCGGCAACTACGGTAGCGGCTGGCAAAATCAACAAAAAGAATTCGCCAAATTCCCGGGACCGATCGTAATGACCTCAAACTGTATCATCGATCCGAATGTGGGTAATTACGCCGATCGCATTTTCACCCGCAGCATTGTCGGCTGGCCGGGTGTAACCCATTTAGACGATCGTGATTTCAGCCAAGTGATCGCCAAAGCACAAGCAATGGCAGGCTTCCCGTACAGCGAATTGGAACACCAAATTACCGTCGGTTTCGGTCGCCAAACCTTGCTTGACGCCTCCGACGCCGTAATTAACTTAGTCGCCGAGAAAAAATTACGTCACGTTTTCCTTGTGGGCGGTTGTGACGGCAGCAAAGGCGAACGCAGTTATTACACCGATTTCGCGCGCCAAGTGCCGTCCGATTGTGCCATTTTGACATTAGGTTGCGGTAAATATCGCTTCAATAAATTAGATTTCGGCACGATCGAAGGCTTACCGCGTTTACTGGACGTCGGTCAATGTAACGACGCCTATTCCGCCATTATGCTTGCGGTGAATTTGTCACAAAAATTAGGTATCGGCGTCAACGAATTGCCGCTTACTTTAGTGCTTTCTTGGTTCGAACAAAAAGCTATCGTGATTTTGCTCACGCTATTGGCATTAGGCGTACAAAATATCTATACCGGCCCAAGCGCACCGGCATTCTTAACCGATAACGTAATGGCGTTGTTGAACGAGAAATTCGGCTTAAAAGGCTTAACCACGCCGGAACAAGATATGGCTGAAGCATTAGCGAAATAATCGTGATCATTAAAGTGCGGTCGATTTTAGCGTTTTTTTATAAAACTCGGCTAAAAAAGACCGCACTTTTATAGGAATAATCTATGTCTAACCCAAATCCACTTTGTACTAATGAAATGCAAGTACATTCGATCGTTCAAGAAACGGACGATGTTTATACGCTTGAATTAATCGCGCAAGATTTTTATCCTTACGAACCGGGTCAATACGCACTGATTAGTATTAAAAACACGCCGGATATTGCACGCGCCTATACCCTTTCCTCCACGCCCGGTATTAGCCGTTTTATTACTCTCACCGTGCGCCGCATTCCGAACGGAATCGGATCGAATTGGATCACCTCAGAAGTGAAAGTCGGCGACAGTTTGTGGTTGTCTGATCCGATGGGCGAATTTACTTGCGCCAAGATCCACGCCGATCGCTATCTTTTGGTCGCCGGCGGCTGCGGCGTGACGCCGATAATGTCGATGACACGCTGGTTGTTGGTGAATAAACCCGATGTAGCGGTGACCGTCATTTATAGCGTTCATTCGCCGAAAGACGTCATTTTTAAACGGGAATGGCAATTACTCAAAGATCAATATCCGCAACTTCAACTGTTTATGAACACAAGTACGGATGTTGAAGAAGGCTTTCGTGCCGGCAGAATTAGCCCGGCAATGTTAAGCGAATTGGTGCCGAATATCGCCGATTACACGGTGTTAACTTGCGGGCCGGAAAGCTATATGAAAGATCTGCAAGCCATGACGGAAAGTCTCGGCGTGCCGCCGGAACGTTTCTTTTTGGAACAATTCCACTCCTCCGCCGAAAATTGCTTAATCGACAACAGCCGACGCTTCACCTTAAGCATCACCAATCCGGTGGAACAAACCTTCTCCGTACCGGTCGGAATGACTTTGCTCGCCGCGCTGGAAGAACATAAACAACCGATTATCGCCGCCTGCCGCAGCGGAATTTGCGGCTCGTGCAAAACCAAAATTATCCGCGGCGACTATGAAACCGACAGCCAAGCGACATTAACAGAAACGGACATCGCCGAAGGCTATGTACTAGCGTGCAGCTGCCGATTAAAAGGCAATGTCACGGTAGATTTAATGCCTTAGTTTGCCGATTTCCGCCATAAAAAAACCGAATGTTGTTACATTCGGTTAGACTGATGACAAACCTGATTTAAATCGTATTTTATGCGTAGGATGGGCTTTAGCCC
>NZ_PHGZ01000008.1 GCF_002795405.1 Caviibacterium pharyngocola
GCCTTGCAAGTCTTTTTTGCAAAAAAATTTAAAATTCTATTTTTTTGTCGGTTCTTTATTCAATTTGCGACTTTTATGTTAAGATTTTGCTAATTATTTATAAAAAGAAAGGAAAAATACGATGCAAAAAACTCATTTTATTGGTCTCGGCGTGGCGGGCAATTTCGCCGGACATTTAGAACAAGCTGGTGAAGCGGCTGATTTTGTGAAAATAAAAACGACGGAAGCCATTCAACCGAAAGCTATTTTCCCTTTTTATGTACCGAGCGAAAGCTTGGCACAAGCGGACAAATTTCTCGCTACCTTTCCGCTTTCGCACGATTGCATTCGTTTTCCCAAGGATGCGGACAACTTACAAATCGAACCGGAAGTCGCCTTGATTTGCGACGTCGAATATTCTGACGGAAAAGTGACCGCACTTCGCCCGACCCATTTTGCTGCTTATAACGACTGCTCTATCCGTCGTCCGAACGCGCACAAAATCTGTGAAAAGAAAAATTGGGGCGCCCATTCGAAAGGGATTTCGGCAACTCAAATCGCGCTGGATCATTTTGAGCCGAGCGGAAATCTGGATCAATTCCGTATCGCCTGTTTTCATAAACGCAACGGCAAATTGGCGGAATATGGCATTGACAGCCCGACGCTCGGGTACAGCTATTTCCATCAAAAATTAATCGACTGGATTATTGATCGAATGAACCATCAACCGGATCAAGATCCGATGAATAATATCGCCGAATTACTAAAACAGGCGAACTATCCGAAAAAAGCAATCATCAGTATTGGCGCCACGCGTTACACTGAATTCGGGGAAACGCATTTTCTGCAACCGAATGACACCAGTATTATTGCGGTTTATAACGGAAATCTTTATTCGCACGAACAAATCAGCGCAATGGCGGAGGCGGAAGAATTCGCCCAAGATATTTCCGCATTAATACAAAAAGTTATCTAATCATCTAGACAAAGTGCGGTTAAAAAATTTTTGTTTTTACACCGCACTTCATTCTTAGCTTTTCTTTCTTAAAGAAACTTCTCCGCCGTTAAATCGACAAAGCCCGTTTTCCGTTTGCAGTAATAAATAGCCTTCTTCATCAATGCCTTGCGCAATACCGCTAACCGTTTCTTTTTCGCTAATGATATTCACTTCTTCACCGAAAAAATAATCCGACTCACGCCAACGTTGACAAAACGCAGCGATACCTTGCTCTTCAAAAATCGCTAAATACGCATAGATTTTTTTGACCAACCGAACGGTTAGCTCATTACGATCAAAATTTGGTAACACTTCCGCCAATTCCGCCCAAGGTTGATCTATTTGGTGATTTTGCTTCGGCAGTGCCAGATTCATCCCAACGCCCACCACCAAATTGGTTAATCCGTTCTTATGATTAATAATTTCCACTAAAATTCCGGCTAATTTTCGCCCGAACAATAAAATATCGTTCGGCCATTTCAAGCCCACGACATTCACACCGACATCTTTGAGAAAATCCGCTATCGCAATGCCGATAACCGAACTTAATCCGTTTAAGGATTTTTGCGGTTCCAGCGTCCAATAAAAGCTTAAAATGACTTGTCCGGCGAAGGGCGACTGCCACTGGCGTCCGCGACGCCCGCGCCCGGCGGATTGATATTCGGCAAAACAAAGCGCGCCTTTTTCCAAATGCACAATATTTTCGATAATATATTGATTTGTCGAAGAAATAACCGGCTTAACTTCCACAGAATAAGGCGACAATTTTTCCGACAAATACACATAATTCAATAAGTCGGACTGAGGCTGCAAACAAACCTCGTGCGAATTTTGTTTAATAAAAATTCCTTGCGCACACAACGTGGCGATTTGCCGCTCGATTTCCGCTCGTTCAAGCGGTAAAAGTGCGGTGAGTTTTTCGTAAGAATGTGTTTTACCGTCAGCTAAAATCGTTAATAAATCCGACATTCGCATTTCCTATATTAATTCTAAAAAACTTACCGCACTTTTTATCATAATTCTTTAAAAAGGGAAAATAATTATAAAAACACATTCCCAAATCGCGAGAAAATCTGTATAATCCCGACGCAATATTTTTTACATCCTTTTTAAATTTCAACCTTTCTAAGAGAGAATATTGCAATGCTACGAGTAATCAAAGAAGCGCTAACATTCGACGATGTTTTGCTTGTTCCGGCACATTCCACCGTGCTTCCTAACACAGCCGATCTTTCCACCCAACTAACCCAAACTATCCGCTTAAATATTCCGATGCTTTCCGCTGCAATGGATACCGTTACCGAAACCAAATTGGCGATTTCCCTTGCGCAAGAAGGCGGTATCGGCTTTATTCACAAAAATATGTCCATCGAACGCCAAGCGGATCGCGTGCGTAAAGTAAAAAAATTCGAAAGCGGTATCGTATCGGATCCGGTCACTGTCAGTCCGGATCTCAGTATCGGCGAATTGACCGAAATCGTGCAAAAGAACGGTTTTGCCAGTTTCCCTGTTGTTGATCAAAACGGCACTTTAGTCGGTATTATTACCGGTCGCGATATGCGTTTTGTGAAAGATATGAACAAAACCGTAGCAGATTTAATGACGCCGAAAGATCGCTTAGTGACCGTTAAAGAAGGCGCAGACAGCCAACAAATTTTCAGCTTAATGCATACTCATCGTGTAGAAAAAGTATTAGTGGTCGATGATTCGTTCAAATTAAAAGGAATGATCACCTTAAAAGATTTCCAAAAAACCGAACAAAAACCAAACGCCTGTAAAGACGAATTCGGTCGTTTACGCGTGGGCGCCGCCGTTGGTGCCGGTCCAGGTAACGAAGAACGTATCGACGCTTTAGTAAAAGCCGGCGTGGACGTATTGCTTATCGACTCATCGCACGGTCATTCCGAAGGCGTATTACAACGTGTGCGCGAAACGCGAGCAAAATACCCGAATTTACCGATTATCGCCGGTAACGTCGCAACCGCCGACGGCGCGATTGCCTTAGCAGACGCAGGCGCAAGTGCGGTGAAAATCGGTATCGGACCGGGTTCCATTTGTACGACCCGTATCGTAACCGGCGTTGGCGTGCCGCAAATCACTGCTATTGCTGATGCGGCGGAAGCCTTAAAAGAACGCGGTATTCCGGTAATCGCCGACGGCGGTATCCGTTATTCGGGCGATATTGCCAAAGCCATTGCCGCCGGTGCAAGTTGCGTAATGGTCGGTTCAATGTTTGCCGGAACGGAAGAAGCACCGGGCGAAATCGAGCTTTACCAAGGTCGCGCATTTAAATCTTATCGCGGAATGGGATCTTTAGGCGCAATGGCAAAAGGCTCGTCCGACCGTTATTTCCAATCCGATAACGCCGCAGATAAATTAGTGCCGGAAGGGATCGAAGGACGCATCCCATACAAAGGTTTCCTAAAAGAAATCATCCATCAACAAATGGGCGGTTTACGTTCTTGTATGGGCTTAACCGGCTGCGCCACTATCGAAGAACTGCGCACCAAAGCGCAATTCGTGCGTATCAGCGGCGCCGGCATTAAAGAAAGCCACGTTCACGATGTGACCATTACCAAAGAAGCGCCGAATTATCGTATGGGTTAAAAAAGTGCGGTGGGATTTTGTAATTTTTTTACTAATCTCATCGTTTCAATTTAGAAACCAAGTTGGCTAGATATTGTGGTCAACTCAAACGGTTACATTTTGTAACTATTTTAATCAATGAAACCGTGACAGATTGTCACGGTTTACACTAATACATTAGTAAATGTCCGAAAAAATCGGACGGTTGATTATCAATCAGAGAAACTCAATGAACAACATCCACAACCACAAAATTTTAATTTTAGACTTCGGTTCGCAATATACTCAACTTATCGCACGTCGTGTGCGGGAAATCGGGGTCTATTGCGAGCTTTGGGCTTGGGACGTGACGGAAGAACAAATCCGTGAATTTAGCCCGACGGGGATTATTCTTTCGGGCGGGCCTGAAAGTACCACCGAAGAAAACAGTCCTCGAGCGCCGGAATATGTGTTTAACGCAGGCGTGCCGGTGTTAGGCATTTGTTACGGTATGCAAACAATGGCTATGCAACTTGGCGGATTAACAGAAACTTCCGATCATCGTGAATTCGGTTATGCGCAAGTTTCTCGCCAAAATCAGACCGCACTTTTCGCTGATCTTGAACAAGAATTGGACGTATGGATGAGCCACGGAGATAAAGTAACTCGCTTACCGACCGATTTCCAAGTGACCGGTACGACATCGACTTGCCCGATTGCCGCAATGTCGGACGAAAACCGTCGTTTTTACGGCGTGCAATTCCATCCGGAAGTAACCCACACCAAACAAGGCTTGGAGTTATTGAAAAATTTCGTGGTCGGCATTTGCGGTTGCGAAACCAACTGGACGCCGGAAAACATCATTGAAGACGCCGTTGCGCGCATTAAAGCGCAAGTCGGCGACGACGAAGTGATTTTAGGCTTGTCCGGCGGCGTAGATTCTTCCGTCACCGCACTACTCCTTCACCGCGCAATCGGCAAAAATTTGCACTGTGTATTTGTAGATAACGGCTTGCTTCGCTTAAACGAAGGCGATCAAGTAATGGAAATGTTCGGCGATAAATTCGGCTTAAATATTATCCGCGTCAACGCCGAAGATCGTTTCTTAGACGCCCTTAAAGGTATTGATGAGCCGGAAGCCAAACGTAAAACTATCGGTAAAGTCTTTGTTGACGTTTTCGACGAAGAATCGCATAAACAAGCCAGCGTGAAATGGCTCGCACAAGGCACGATTTATCCCGACGTTATTGAATCCGCCGCCAGCAAAACAGGCAAAGCGCACGTCATCAAATCGCACCATAACGTCGGCGGCTTGCCGGATTATATGAAACTCGGCTTAGTCGAGCCGTTGCGCGAACTTTTCAAAGACGAAGTGCGTAAAATCGGCTTGGCGCTCGGCTTACCTGCCGAAATGCTCAACCGCCACCCGTTTCCGGGTCCCGGCTTAGGCGTGCGCGTGTTAGGCGAAATCAAAAAAGAATATTGTGATTTATTGCGTAAAGCCGATGCGATCTTTATCGAAGAACTTTATAACAGCGGTTGGTACTACAAAGTCAGCCAAGCCTTCACCGTGTTCTTACCGGTGAAATCCGTCGGCGTAATGGGCGACGGACGCAAATACGACTGGGTCGTGTCACTAAGAGCGGTGGAAACTATCGATTTTATGACCGCACATTGGGCGCATTTGCCTTACGATCTACTCGGTAAAATCTCTAATCGAATCATCAATGAAGTGGACGGAATTTCCCGTGTAGTGTATGACGTCAGCGGAAAACCGCCGGCAACAATCGAGTGGGAATAACCCCCTAAACAAAATAGCCGCAGACCTAAGTCGCGGCTATTTTTTAACTGAAGTTAATCATTCTTTGCGGTCGAATGACATTATTCGGATCGATTAAAGCGACGCCGAGAAATAGGTTTTCATCAGAAAACAACCGCACTTGTCCGTAAAGATTTTGTGGATTATCGAATTTCACTCGTTGACCGAAACCGGCGGCTTTGCTTTGTTCGGCGGTGAGCATTAATTTTGGCAAGCGTGAAACCGCGCTGTCCGACGGAAGCAGTAAAGCATCCATTTCATCGAAAGATTGTGCTTGAGCAATTTGTTGTAACTGTTCCAACGTAAGCATTTTATCGGCGGGATAATCCGCCACTGCAAGCCGACGCAGCATTGTAACGTGCGCGCCGCAACCCAATGTTTCGCCCAGATCATCAACCAAGGTGCGAATATAAGTACCTTTCGAACAATGCACTTCCAAATGAAGATAAGGCGCTTGATAATCGATAAATTTTAATTCGAAAATAGTAATCGGGCGCGCTTCCCGCTCAATAGTAATTCCGGCGCGGGCATATTCGTAAAGCGGTTTTCCTTGGTGTTTCAACGCCGAAAACATTGTCGGTACTTGCAAAATTTCGCCGCGAAAGCCTTCAAGTGCGGTCAAAATTTGCGAGGTTTCCACTTCAACCGGTCGGGTTTGCACCACATTTCCGTCGGAATCAGAGGTATCGGTGCGCTCGCCTAATTTTGCCGTGACCAAATAACGCTTATCGGAATCAAGCAAAAATTGCGAAAATTTCGTCGCCTCGCCTAAGCAGATCGGCAACATTCCCGTAGCAAGCGGATCCAACGCGCCCGTATGCCCCGCTTTGTTGGCATTAAACAAGCGTTTCACTTTTTGCATAATATCGTTGGAACTCATCCCTTGAGATTTATCCAACAAAAATATGCCGTGTACATCACGTCCTTTTTTACGCGGTTTACTCATTTTCTTCAGCGACTATTCTTCAACGTGACGTTTTTCATCTTCCTTAACCACATTTGTGACAAGGTTCGACATCCGCATTCCTTCCACCAAAGATTGGTCATAAATAAAGCGTAATTCCGGCACAATACGCAAACGCATCGCTTTGCCGAGCAAGGTGCGAATATAGGGACTCGCTTTTTCCAAGCCTTTCATTCCTTGTTTAATCGCGTCTTCATCGTGATCAAACAAAAACGTCACAAATATTTTTGCATAAGCCAAATCGCTTGATACTTCCACATCGGAAACCGTCACCATTCCGATCCGCGGATCTTTCACTTCACGTTGTAAAATAATTGCGACTTCTTTTTGTAATTCCTGCGCTACGCGATCCGCACGTTTAAATTCTCTACTCATATTTTCTCCATATATAAGGCGAGCCTCGCCTAAAAAGTAGGGCGATTATACCGTAAAATCCGTTGAATTTCCTAATTTTCCGTTGAATGCCCGATACATACCGAAAGAAATACGTAGAAAAACCACCGCACTTTTATATGATATGCCAAGCAATCTCAAACACCTTCTCCTCTGTCATTGTTTGATTCACCTTCGCTTTCAACTCCCTCAACAACGCCATTTCTTGATCGGCAATCTCATCTTGCACATCGTCCAATTCATTGCGTGCTTTACGCAAGGCTTTGCGAAGCTTGGCAATTTCTTCTTGTAATTCAATTTGTTGTTTAATATTATCGGCTAATGCAGCTTCCTTTTCTTTCTCACGAAGTTCATCTTTAATTTCCTTAATGTTATCTTCCGCAGCCTGCATTTGATCTTTTGCCCACGCATTTATCTGACGGCTTTTTTCCATTAGCAATGCACTGTTTTCTTGCTGAATTTGTGATTTCGCTTTTTCCAATTCGGATTGATTTAATTGCTTAAATGCAAGCGGTGCCTTTGGTGTAGAATTTTGCACATTTGCCGAAAGTAAAAAGAGTTTTTGTGCAAATTCGGCATCAAGGGCATTTCCTTGCTCATCACATACCGTAAACACCAAACGTTCTTGGTTTTCAGCATTGGATTGCACATTGATTTTATCCAACCGCAACCAGCCCGATTTGCCTTGATAATGTTCAAGCAAACTGATCTTTTCAGAATAATTCGTATAATCAAATTCCAGCCTGCAATCCGGTGTGAAAGCCTGTAAGCCTTGCTCAATACACCATTCGCCTAACTGATGATTTAAGCGATATTCATAGCCTTGAATTTGCGGATTTCGTTCTTTTCGTGGCAATAAGTATCGTCCTAGCGGTATGCCGACTTGTGGGCAATCTTGCAGTAAAAAATACCAATCCGTCTGGTTAAATTGTGCTTTATTATCTAAAGCAAAACGGCTTAACGACCAAAACCAATATTCCATTTCGTTTAAGCGATTTTGTGTCATCACTTTTAAACGTTCCAACACCGACTGATCAAAACTATCCACTAAGGCATTTTTCGTTTCTTGCAATCGGTCGCTAATTTGGTCAGCGAATTTAGCTTGCAATTCATCAAAAGCTTGCTGAATTTCCTCTTCCGTTCGGCAAGTGGCGTAGATTTTCGCAATCCAATTTTCAATATCAACACCGCTTTCAATTTCGCCCAACACTTCATCGGAAGCACCCAATACGCCTTGGAACAGTTTGAATTTTTCCGTCAATAATTCCAACTCACGTTGATCCGCTTTGTTTCGTTTATTCAAGAAATTAATCACCACCACATCAAATTTCTGCCCGTAACGATGACAACGCCCAATCCGCTGCTCTACTCGCTGTGGATTCCACGGCAGATCGTAGTTAATCAGTAAGGAACAGAATTGTAAGTTTACCCCTTCACTTGCCGCTTCGGTGGCAATCATAATTTGTGCGTTATCACGGAAATGTTCGATCAATGCCGTGCGTTTATCCACATCAACGGATCCCGTGACTTTCGGCGAGCCGGCATTTTTCGCCAACCAACTTTGATAAATCTCAACCGCTTGCGGATCGTTATTGCTTCCGCTGAACATTACCACATTATTTTGATAGCCGTTTTCTTGCAAAAACTGGAACAAATACTGCTGGGTTCGCACCGACTCGGTAAAAATAATCACTTTTTGCGGAGCATTTAACGCCGCCATATTTTCAAAACCGGTCTGTAACGCCGTGAGCAAAGCAATCACTTTGCTATCCACTGTCAAACTTTCCGCCAAGGCAATAAAACTCTCAATTTCTGCAATTTCTTTTGCCAATGCTGTTTTATTCAGCTCTTCAGCAACGCTTTCTTCGCCTTCTTCTTGTTCTAACTCATCAATTTCAATATCTTCATCGGTCAGATCTTCGCCATCGAACAGCTCAAATTCAGGCAACTCTTGAGCTTGTTGAAGGGCAAGCAAACGGCTATGGATAGCTCGTAACGTCCCTAACACCGCAAGGGAGCTGGAAGCCAACAATTTTCGCAAAATAAGTGCGGTCAAATGTTTGTGTGTTTTCGGCAAGGCGTAACTGCTCTCTTTACGCAAAAATTCAGAAATTTGTTGATATAACAAATGCTCGCTATCGGTCGGGGTAAATTCTTGGGTGAAAGTTTTGCGTTCCGTATAGCGGATATATTCCAACACATTTTTACGCAAGGTGCGTTTTACAAAGGTCGCCATTCGGCTTTTCAACTCAGGCAAATTGCCACGGCGGACAAATTCCCGTTGGAAGAATTTGCGATCACCAAAAATATGCTCGTCCAACAGGGTCGATAAGCCATAAAGCTCCATCAAGGAATTTTGTAATGGTGTTGCTGTGAGCAATAATTTTCGCTTGCCGCCAAAGGCTTTTCGCATCGCCTGCCCCATTTTATTGTCGGCTTTATAGGCATTACGCATTTTGTGTGCTTCATCAATCACCACAAAATCCCAATCAAACTGCTTGAAGGTATTCATCTCTTTGGTGGCATATTGGTGCGACACAATCAGCACTTTTCGTCTGATTTGATTTTTGCAAAAATTCAGCAATTTCGCACCGCTTACGCCTTTCATTGCTTGATTTACCACGGTTTTATCCACCACCAAAGTCGGTAAATCAAACTTTTCATACAACTCATTCGCCCATTGTTTACGCAAAATCGCAGGGCAAACAATCAGCAACTTCCGCTTCCGCTCCGCCCACATTTGGCAAAGCACCAAACCTGCTTCAATGGTTTTACCCAAACCTACTTCATCGGCAAGCAAAACACCTTCTTGTAACGGATTTTTCAAGGCAAACAACGCCGCGTCAATTTGGTGCGGATTGAGATCTACCTTAGCATCAAATAATGATTGCGAAAGTCGATTATCGTCCGTGCGGCGACAAATCAATTCATTGGCAAAATAACGTGCGTGATAAGGGGTGATGTTCATTTTTTATTCCATTCTTTCAAATAATTGTTCCAAATAATCTTCCTTATCCATAAACAAAATATGTTTCTCTGCCAGTTCTTCTGTGGTTTGATCGATATTCGTCCAATCGTCATATTTGGTGATGGATAAAATAAAGCTATTTAAAATCAAATTTGGGTCGTTGATTTTTTCTTGTAAGGTTTTTACTTCTTGATATAAACCGAATTTCGCATCGGTTTTATCCATATTGCGAATCCCTTTCGGGTCGATAAAATTCAGCCATTGTTTACCGCTTTGATGATCTACTACCCACAATAAGAAATCCGGATAAAAATTACCTGCTAAGGCAAACCCTAATCCCTTTTCTTTGCGGTCTGCGTTACGCATTAAATAAAGGGAGCGTCCACCTAAACAAGCGGTAAGTTTTCCGCTTTTTTCTGCATTTTCTAAATCTGCAATAAATCGGCGTTCGCTTTCCGCTTTAAGTGGCAATGGCGCAAGTTTAATCGGGAAATCTTCCGTGCTTTTTTCTAAATGCAAAAGCGGCGTAAATAAGTGCGGTTTAAAGCAGATCATTGTTAAACCATTAAACGGTAATTGCTTATGCTGCTCAAAGGCTTCTTCGATTTTATGCTCACGCACAAGCTCAGATAATTCTTTAAGTTTTTTCTCCGCACTTTCTCGGTTATACACTTGCGGATCTTCTCTTAATTCAAATTGATATTTATCCAACAGCGAACCGTTTTCTTCCGTGACATAAACGGTTTCAAAAAATTGATTTTCATAAGCGGCTTTTAAACGGTTATAAAACTGTTCTGTGTAGATTTTTAATAGCTCAATTAAAATTCCTTGCTGCTTTTCAATATCCGCAAAAGATTGCACGGCAACAAAAGATTGTGGTGCAGACAGGCAATACCAATCTTTATTCTTCGTGACAAATTGTTTCAATCCGTTAAGGCTCACCTGCAGATTCGACCAAGTTCTCGTCATTTTGTATTGCTGGATTTCTAAATAGATCTTATCCCAATCAAAAAAGGCGATGGCTTGCGGATTGAGTTTAACTTCTAGGCGTTCATCGTTGATCGATTTGCGGATACCTGTAGTGCTTAAGGCTTCCAATTTCGGATAAAGATCCATTACGGCTAAAATCGGTTTGATTTTGCCCTGATATTTTGCAGGAACCTGATAAAGTTCGGCTCGCTCTTGGCGTTTAAAGCCCATTTTTTGATTGTCTTTATAGCCTTCTTTTAAGCGTAAGGTTTTAAGCTGCACGGTTTTCGGCAAGGTTTTTGCCACGGCAAATTCCACTTGCAAGGTTTCTTCCGTATTCACGCCTTCTTCTTGCAAATATTCACGGAATTTCTGCATATAATCGGCTTTAATCCCGAATACGTTTAAGGTTTCCAACTTGTCCAGTCCTAAGCCTTTCGGCGGTTTAGCGGTGCGTTTCAGGGAAAAATCTTCACCTTTTAACCGCACGCCACGCCCAAACAGCTGAATAATCTGCGAACCTTCGCCTCTGCCCATATTGAGCAAGCCCATTGTAGAAACTCGCCAGCTCGACCAACCTTCAGTAAATTTACGCGAACCGATCAGCAAATTGATACGGCTATCTTTTTTGTTAATCGTGCTAAATAATCCTGTTGAAAATTCATCTTGAGCAAAACGTAGATCGGGATAATTGCTCTCTTCTTTCATCAAGGTTTGGCTATCGCCGATATTAATCACGCCAAAGGCTGGTGAATTGCCCACGCTTAACGCCACTTCACCGCTGGCTTTTTTGATATTGCTTAATTGCAAGGTTTGTGAACTTTCGGCATTAAAAATTTTTTGCAAAATATCCAAATAAAGCCCGTCAATATTGCCTTTCCACTCATTTAAATAATGAAAACGATGTTTAAAAATCGCATTGCCTTTGTTATCTAAAAGTGTTGTGCTGTCTTCGATAAATTCTTCCAACCAAGTATTCACCACCGTGCGATTTTTTGGGTTTAAGAAAAAGGCAAATAGCTGAATAACTTGCAGAATATCGCTATCTTCCGTGTTCACCGTATTGCCGACAAAAATCCATAACGGCTTTTCTAAGTTGTAAGCGGTCAGTTTCGGCTGATTTTTTGCAAACAGATATTGCTGCTGATAAAACGAGAGCAAACACGCAGTAAAATATTTGCACAGATTTTCCCTGTTTTCATAATCTTCCGCTTTCATATTGAGAATTAAGCTCTCTTTGCCGTAGCCGTCTTGATAGAAAAATTTATAGGAATAATCAAACAGCACACATTTGGCATAGCTTTCAAATACCGACATTTGACGAGCTTGACGTAATTCTTCATAACTTAACGGCAAGGCTTTTATCTGTTTAGCGGTTAATTTTTCAGGCAAAAGTTTGGCTTTTTTCTTACGAATTTCCTGCTCCATATCCGCAACAGTTTTACGATCTTTCACCGCTTGCCCAAAGGTTGCAGAATATTCAAAGGCAAAGCCGTCCGTGCCAATCATTTTTTGACGGCGTTCAAACCATTCCTTACCCGATGAACCACGATGCCCTTCGTCCACCAATACCAATTTATTCATTGAGCTAAAACTTTCCACCGCAACTGTGCTCTCGCCATCTTTTTCGGCAAGTTTGCTGATTTCGATAATTTGAATATCGTTAAATAATCCACTGGTTTGAATACCTTTGTTTTTATCAAAAATTACTGCAGAGAAATTAGATTGATGAAACTCGCCTAAATGTTGTTTGGATAACCCTTCATTTGGGGTAATCACAAATACGGTAAGATCTTTTTTATTTTTGGCGTAATGTTGATATTGCAAAATATTGACGTGCATTAACAAGGTTTTACCGCTGCCCGTTGCGTTCCAAAAAGCGATTTTATTTAATTCATCTTTTTGATATGGCTGAAATTCGGGTGCATCTTTATCTAAACTTAAATGTAAACTGAGTTGTTCATTCAGTTCATTTAAGAGTTTTTCAGGTTGGTTAAAATAATAATCCAAATAAATTTCGCTAAATAATAATGAAAGATATTGGAAATATTTTAAATGTAAAATATGCCCTTCGGTTTTATTGCGTTGTTCGGTAATTTGTTGCCAATGTTGCACGATATTTAAATCGTAACGGCGTAAATCGGCAACGGATATTTTATCGCTGTCAAACAGTTGCCATTGTAATGCGTGGAAATATTGAGTTTGTCCGTCTTGGTTAACGCCTTCTTTATCGCCAAGGCGGTGCTTAAATTGGGCAAGATCTTGTTGGTTAAATAAAGATAATGCCCATTGGTTTAGGATTAGGTCTTGATGGAAGGTGCGTGGCATTTTTATATTCTCTTTTTAAAATTGTAGGATGGGCTTTAGCCCATCAAAAATAAACCTGATATAAAATGATGGGCTAAAGCCCATCCTACACTGTCGGTTATTCAAACATTCGTTCTAAAAATTCGTTTTCAATCGACCGCACTTTTAAGGTTTTCACCACGTCATCATTATCGGCAAATACCGTTGGAATATTGTGATCGCCGTTGATATAAATCAGGTCAAATTCGCTGTCACCGGCTTTAATGGAACGGCTGTCTAAATAACGGTTTAATTCGTCATAACCGATTTTTTCCATATCTCGCCATAAAATAAAGGCTTTTTCGCCGTTAGGTAATTTACCGATAACGCTTACGATGCCTTTTTCTCGTTTGTCATCAACCTCTTCTACACACAAGCCGATCAAATAGTTAAAGGTTTCCACTAAATCAATGCGTTGAGCTTGATATGCCCCTGCCGAACTGGTTGCGATATTGAGCTGATAATCAAACGGTTTTTGGAAATCTTGGGTGTTAAGCAAGCTGCCTTGGCTTTCCACATCGAGCATATAGTGCAATAAGTAGTCGTTTTGTACGCTTTCCGATAAACCGAGTTCGGCTAGATCTTGAACGGGTTTTCTTAGTTCAAGGTTGTTGAGCGTATCTTCATAACTTTCCAGTTTTAGCACCTTGACGATTTGGGAAACGCCGTTATAGCCGTTGTCGCCTTTTTCCGGTTTGCCGTCTTTCCATTTTTCGCTGTAAACCACTTTTTGCACCCGTGGTTTTAATACGCTGTCAAAATATTCGCCTTGTTCAACTAGGATATATTTGCGTTTGCCGTTATCTTCGCGGTTTAGGTTAATTACCGCGTGGGCGGTTGTGCCTGAGCCGGCGAAGTAGTCTAAAATAATAGGTGAATTGATTTTTTTAGTCGGTAATCCAACCAAATATTTAATCATTTCTACTGGCTTAGGTCTTCCAAACAATTCCGCATTAAACATATGACGTAATTTTTCTGTTGATTGGGATACTGTTCCAAATTCTGGCAATAAACTTTTAGGTGTAATTTTGCTTCTTAATTTAATACTTTTTAATTTACCTGTAGCTGTGAAAAAGAAGTCAATAACTTCCTGACCTTTTGTATCAAAAACAGGACGTTTTCCATAAAAAAATTGATGCATCTGATTTTTTTGTGTCCAACCTGCTTTAAGTGTAACGGGATATTTCAATTTTCCGTTCTCACAAATAAATCGTCCACTTACCAATTCTAATGTTTCTGTATCTCCCCAAATTCCTGTTAATTCTTGTCCTTCATTTCCATCAAATCTAACTCCCGTAGGAAATGTAAATTCACTTGCAGGATTAGCCGCAGATATTTTCTTCATTGCACCTGCTATAATTTCGCCAGTTCCACCATCAAAATTATCAAATAAATTAGATGGAATATTTGAATAAACTTGTACATATTCATGATATACAGAAAATAAACCACTTTGTTGGCTATGCTGAGTATTCCAGATTAGATCAACTACATGAGATTTTTCATGTGAGAAAATATTTTCAGCTAAAAAACTTAAATTTTTTGTTTCATTTTCGTCAATGCTAATAAAACATAGGCTTTCTTCTTTATGTAATTTTCTAGCTATGTTAATTCTATTTTCCATAAAGCTAATCCAACTTGAATGTTTATAACTATCTTTATATGGAAAACCATCACCATCTGTATTATACGGCGGATCAATATAAATACATTTCACCTGTTCTTTATATCTTTCCTGCAATAAATTTAACGCTTGGAAGTTATCGGAATGAATAAGTAAGCCGTCGGTTTGTTCGTCTAAATTATCAATTTCTCTCAATACTTTTGCTTGAAATTCGGTATCAAAAAGCGAGGTATCCACCACTAAGTGCGGTTGATTTTTGCAAAGTTTTTCGGCGATCTCACCGCTTGCATCTACATTAAATAACGCTTTCCATTGCTCCAGCTGTTTTGGATTTTGTAGGGCTTGTTCAATTAATTCTTCCGATAAATGATCAAGCGTAATTAAATAATGACTGCCTGCCACAAATTTCTTTTTAAGCCATAATTTCTTTTGGAAATCTTCTAATTGTGCAAGAAAAGCGATAATTTCCTGCCCGATGGTTTTTAGGGTTTTGATTAAATTTAGGTTTTGTTCAATGGTTGAAAATGCGGTTTCTTGCTGAATATCATCTAAATTCATCACTTCATTTTTAATATAAAAATCCAGCTCTTGATTTAGGAATTTGCCTAGATTTTTATGAATAAAATAATCCGCGGTATTTTTTGTGGTGTAATCTTGCAGATATTTTTTGACTAATGTGCGAGATTTATCATTATCTGTTGGCATTAAATCGAAAAGCTGTAAGAAATCTTGATTTTGAAATGCAAATTTTTGCAAAGATGCGACCGCTTGATCGGTGTATGTAGGTTGTTTTTCACCTTTTTTGACTGCTTTATATTCAAAGCGGATAATCAATTCATCGCTTAATTCTTCAATAGGCAAAATATCCCTTTGAATTTCATCGCCGTTTTCATCAACTTCGATTTTAATTTGCGGTTCGGCAAGGACAAATAATCGAATTTTGTCGTTATCTTTGCGGTTATCTTTGGCGATATCCGCTTCAATTAAACGGAATTGTACTTTTTTGCCATTCGGCAAATGGAAGGCATAATTACTGAAATTTTCGCCCGATTTGGTGTAATACTGATCTTTATTCGCCCAATACAACATCACTTCTTCGCCGGAATAAGGAATGGCGTAAGTGTCGTTTTTATAGCGGCGTTGGCTGATAAAATCGCCGTTATCATAATAGCGGGAAAAGAAGGTGTATAAATGGTTATAAACGGCGGTTTCTTGGTTGAAATCGCTCATTGCCGTGCGGATTTTGTTAGGTAGCGTTTTTCTAAGAATTGTTGAATTTCAGCAGATCGGGAATTGAGTATGCGGTAGATCCCAAAATCGAGATCGGGTTGATTTATTTGAAAAATTTCCTTGAGTTTAGCGATAAGTTGTGCAAGTGCTGTGCTGTGCTGTGCTGTGCCATAGTTTTGCCCTTTAAAAACGAATGTCAAGTGTTTTTTTGACATTTTTTAATATGTTGAGATAAAACGGGAAAATTATAGCCTAAATCCTTTACGGACGCACGCAGCACGTCCGTTGTAATAGAAAAAACGGATTTTATATAAAATTATACATCGAATGTATAATTATACACGCGATGTATAATTGTGTATAAAAAGAGAAACTAAAGCATTGAAATCGGTAAAGCAACCAGATCTTCCGCTAGCCATAAACGTTGCGGATATTGATTGATGATTACACCTGTGCCGATTTGAATCTCTGCTTCCGGCAAATTATCTTTCAATATTCCGAACGTTTTTGCCATTTTTTTATCGGGGCTTGCAGAGGTTTTAATTTCCACAGGATATAAAGTGCGGTCATATTCTATTAATAAATCTATCTCTTTTTGGTTGGTATCACGATAAAAATAAATCGGCGGTTCAATACCGTTATTATAAAAAGATTTGATAATTTCGCTTACCACAAAAGTTTCAAAAAATTGACCGCTCTTTGCACCTTGCGAAATAGTTTCCGGCGTCAACCATTTAGTCAACCACGCCATTAAACCGGTATCCAACATATAAACTTTCGGCGTTTTAATCGCGCGTTTGAGGTGATTATTATAATAAGGTCGCAACAAATAGATAATGCCGGAAGTTTCCAGAATTGTCGTCCAACGCTTAACCGTATCCACCGACACGCCCACTTCTTGCGCTACATTGCTGTAATTCAATAATTCGCCGCTACGCGCTGCAATCGCTACCATAAAACGGGTGAAATCGCTGATATTACTCACATTAGTTAAAGCGCGTACATCTCGTTCAATATAAGTGGAAACATAAGAAGCATAATAAATATCCCAATTTGTTTCTTGTTCATACAAGCGCGGCATATAGCCTTGATGAATGATTTTCCAAATATTTTCAATGGGTTTTACCGCTTTTTCACGACGAACGATATATTCTGTGGTCGGTACAAAAGGCGAATGGAAATCCGATTGCTGAATTTCTCTTAAGGAAAAGCCCTGCAATTTTAAAATCGCAATCCGCCCCGCTAGGGTTTCGCTGACATTTTGCATTAACTGAAATGCTTGTGAACCGGAAAGTAAATAAAGTCCGTTTTGTTTCTGTTTATCAATAGCAAGTTTTAGACTCGAAAACAATTCGGGTGCATATTGCACCTCGTCCAAAATCAACTTACCGCTGTGGTTAAGCATAAACAGCGTCGGATCATTCTGTGCCTGAGCAAGCAATACGGGATCATCAAAGCTAATATATTGATAATCTTCATTAATATGTTGCAATAAGGTGGATTTACCCACTTGTCTCGGACCTGTGATCAACACGGCAGGAAATTGTTTAATCAATGTTTTTAACAACAATGACATTTGGCGTTTATAAAAACTCATATTGATATTTTCAGTTTAATTTAAGATAGTATCGTAAATTAAACTAAAAATTATAAGATAAGTAAAGAGAAATCTAGTTTAATTTAAGATGGCATCGTAAATTAAACTAAATTTAAAATAAAAGAAAAAGTTAATTCAACATAAGATAATATATTGAACTAACTTTATTTCTTCTCCGATACCTTATCTGTTTTTACTGGATTGAGATAAAACAGAACCAGCTAATGACTTGGTTATATCAGAATAATGTTCAGAATTTAAAGCTTTTGATGCTTTTGTTTCCAATTCACTACTAGTAATTTTATCAGTATTAGTTTGAGCTAACACAGAACCTGCTAATTTTTTTTGAATTTGAGATGAATTAGGATCTCTTAAAACACTTGAAGCTAAAGAACTTAGCTGCGATGAACTCTGTTTAGACATTTAGCTATATCTCCATTTCTCTGTTTACCAATATGAGCAATGATCAAAAATTTGTCATTGCTCTATTAAGATATGAGCTCATCCATCTTTTTCAAGACTCTGTATAAAAATTAAAAGCTGAGCATTATACCCAGCTTTTTAACTTTTAGAACGAATTAAATCGAACGCTTAACCTCGACCACTTCGAATACCTCGATTTGGTCGCCGACTTTCACGTCGTTGTAGTTTTTCACGCCGATACCACATTCCATACCGTTACGCACTTCGGATACGTCGTCTTTGAAGCGGCGGAGAGATTCGAGTTCGCCTTCAAAGATAACCACATTATCACGTAGAACGCGGATTGGGTTGTTACGTTTCACGATACCTTCGGTTACCATACAACCTGCGATTGCACCGAATTTCGGATGGCGGAACACATCGCGCACTTCAGCCAAGCCGATGATTTCTTGCTTGAATTCAGGTTGTAACATACCGCTCATTGCTGCTTTGATTTCGTTTAATAATTCGTAAATAATTGAATAATAACGTAAATCAATGTTTTCCGATTCGATGATACGACGAGCGGAGGCATCGGCACGGACGTTGAAGCCAACGATAATCGCGTTGGATGCCGCAGCAAGCGTTGCGTCGGTTTCAGTAATACCGCCTACGCCGGAGCCGACGACATTCACTTTCACTTCGTCCGTTGACAATTCTTGTAACGCTTGAACAATCGCTTCGACGGAACCTTGTACGTCCGCTTTGACGATAACGTTAAGTTCAGCCACATCGCCTTCCGCCATATTGCTAAACATATTTTCCAGTTTCGCTTTTTGTTGGCGCGCCAATTTCACATCACGGAATTTGCCTTGACGATATAATGCCACTTCGCGCGCTTTTTTCTCGTCACGCACAACCGTCGCTTCGTCACCGGCAGCCGGTACGCCGGACAAGCCTAATACTTCCACCGGAATCGACGGGCCGGCGGCTTCGATATCTTTACCGTCTTCATCACGCATTGCGCGAACACGACCGTATTCAAAACCGCATAGTACGATATCGCCGCGACGTAAAGTACCGGATTGAACCAAAATAGTCGCAACCGGGCCGCGTCCTTTATCAAGATAAGATTCGATCACCACACCGCTTGCCATACCGTCTTTCACGGCGGTCAATTCAAGCACTTCGGATTGCAATAAGATCGCATCTAATAATTCGTCAACACCGGTACCTTTCTTCGCAGAAACATAAACGAATTGCGTGTCACCGCCGAATTTTTCCGCGATCACTTCGTGTTGTAACAATTCTTGCTCTACGCGATCCGGATTGGCTTCCGGTTTATCGATTTTATTCACCGCCACCACAATAGGTACGCCCGCCGCTTTCGCGTGCTGGATCGCCTCGATGGTTTGCGGCATTACTCCGTCATCCGCCGCAACGACAAGTACAACGATATCCGTTGCTTTCGCACCGCGCGCACGCATAGAAGTAAACGCCGCGTGTCCCGGGGTATCTAAGAAGGTGATCATTTTGCCGTCTTCGGTTTCAACGTGGTATGCACCGATATGTTGCGTAATACCGCCCGCTTCGCCTGCGGCGACTTTCGCTTTACGAATATAGTCAAGCAATGAAGTTTTACCGTGGTCAACGTGACCCATAATAGTCACCACCGGCGCACGATTCACTTTTTCCGCATTGACGTCACGATCTTCCAATACGGATTCTTCCAATTCGTTTTCTTTACGCAAGATCACTTTATGACCCATTTCTTCCGCAACCAACTGCGCGGTTTCTTGGTCGATCACTTGGTTAATCGTCACCATTTCGCCCATTTTCATCATTGTTTTGATGATTTCGGTAGCTTTCACCGCCATTTTATTGGCAAGTTCCGCGACGGTAATGGTTTCGCCGATCACCACATCGCGGTTAACCGGTGCGGCAGGTTTGGTAAAGCCTTGTTGAATGGCGCTGCCTTTCTTCGCTTGTTTACCTTTGCCACCTTTACCGTCTTTTTGGTTACGGCGATTCGATTCGCGCTCGTTTTTGGAACTTTCATCCTCACGTCCGCCTTTTTTCGCTTTCGCCACTTTATTTTTACCACGACCGCGATTTTCATTGCGACGTTCTTCTTCGTCTTCCGCTTCAAGAGCATAGCTAGAAGTCAAATGATAATCCGCATAATCGTCCGAACCGTCGTTATTGCCGTGTTCGTTTGCCATTTCCGCATAACGTTTGGCTTCTTCCGCCGCTTTACGCGCTTTTTCTTCGGCTTTTTGGCGGGCTAATTCATCCGCTTTGCGACGTAATTCCGCTTCTTCGGCGCGACGTTTTTCTTTTTCGCTGTCCGTGGCTTTTGCTTCCGCTTTAAGTGCGGTGTTTTTTTCGTTTGTTTTGCTTTCTGCCACTTTTGCCGCTGCTTGCGCTTTGGCTTTTTCTTCCGCCGCAAGACGCGCTTTTTCTTCCGCTTCGCGTTTGGCTTGTTCTTCCGCCGCTTTTTTCTCCGCTTCTTCCTTCGCTTTTAATTTCGCTTGTTCTTCCGCTTTGATCGCCGCTTCAGTCGGCACAGTACGTTTTTTACGCACTTCGACTTGCACTTCTTTGCTCCGACCACCGGTCGTCGTGCCGCTCACGGTCGTTTTAGTACGACGTTGTAAGCTCAGTTTTTTCGGAGCATTCGATTGTTTTACTTCATCCGTCATAATGTTATTACTCCTTATTCTTCACTGAACCAGCAAATATTACGCGCAGCCATAATTAATTCCGCCGCTTGTTCAGCGCTTAATTCTTCAATATCCGCCAAATCGTCCACGCCTTGTTCGGCCAGTTCTTCTAGTCCGGTAATGCCTTTTTCCGCTAATTTTAAGGCGATATGGCGATTCATTCCGTCAAGATTTAACAGACGATCCTCGATTTGCGCTTGTTTTAACGCTTCTTCCTCCGCAAGTGCGGTCGCGGTTAACACATTTTTCGCGCGGGTTTGAAGTTCTTCCACCAAATCTTCGTCTTCCAAACCGTCGATCGCGGTCAATTCGCTCACCGGCACATAAGCTAATTCTTCAAGGGTGGAGAAACCTTCTTCTACCAAGATATGCGCAAATTCTTCATCAATCTCAAGGGCGTTCATAAAGAGTTTCACCACTTTATTGTCTTCCGCTTGATGTTTTTCGTTTAGCTCGTCCGTGGTCATTACGTTCAACGTCCAACCGGTTAATTGCGTAGCCAAACGCACGTTTTGTCCGTTACGACCGATGGCTTGCGCCAAATTCGCAGATTCAACCGCAATATCCATCGAATGACTATCTTCGTCCACCACAATCGAACTTACGTCGGCAGGTGCCATTGCATTAATAACAAATTGCGCCGGATTATCATCCCATAACACGATATCAACGCGTTCGCCGCCCAATTCGTTGGTGATCGCCTGAACGCGCGCACCGCGCATACCGACGCAAGCACCCACCGGATCGATACGTTTATCGTTGCTTTTCACCGCAATTTTTGCACGCGACCCCGGATCACGCGCCGCGCCTTTAATTTCAATTAATTCTTCGCCGATTTCCGGTACTTCGATACGGAATAATTCGATGATCATTTCCGGTTTCGCACGAGTAACGAATAATTGCGCGCCTTTGCTTTCCGGATTCACCTTATAAAGCACACCGCGCACGCGATCGCCCGGACGGAAATTTTCGCGCGGTAACATATCTTCGCGCATAATCACCGCTTCCGCTTGCTGACCTAAATCCAAAATAATGCTTTCGCGGTTCACTTTTTTCACGGTACCGGTGACGATTTCACCTTCTTGCGAACGGAATTGTTCGACGATTTTATTGCGTTCCGCTTCACGAATTTTCGTGCTAATCACTTGGCGCGCGGTTTGCATTGTAATGCGGTCAAAGGCGACGGATTCGATTTGATCTTCCACATAATCGCCGATTTGCGCGTTCGGATCTTCGAATTGCGCCGCTTCCAAGGTAATTTCTTTGGTCGGGTTGTTAACGTGTTCTACGACCAACCAACGACGGAAGGTGTCGAATTCGCCGGTTTTGGTGTTAATCACTACGCGCACGTCGATTTCTTGTTCGTATTTCTTTTTTGTCGAAAGCGCAATGGCACTTTCCAAGGCTTCGAAAATTTTCTCGCGCGGTAATAATTTTTCATTTGATACGGCTTCCGCCGCCAATAAAATTTCTTTGCTCATTATGGTTTCTTCTCCCTTTCTAAATCTAGAATTTCGCAATAACATTCGCTTTTTGAATGTTACCGAACACAAAAATTTGTTCCTGACCGTCAACCGTTAAAGTCAACATATCATTGTCGATTTTTTCCAATTTACCTTGCCATTTACGACGATCCGACACCGGAATACGCAAATGCAATGCAATATCTTCGCCGATAAAACGTTGATATTGCGCCAAAGTGAACAGCGGGCGATCCAAACCCGGTGAAGACACTTCAAGATTGTATTTATCCGCAATCGGATCTTCCACATCCAGCACTGCGCTGACTTGGCGACTGACATCGGCGCAATCATCAACCGTCACGCCGCCTTCTTTGTCAATATATAAGCGAACGGTTAAAAATCGACCGCTGCGCTGACATTCGATACCCCAAAGTTCGCAGCCTAAATCTTCTACCGAACTTTGTAATAAATCTTGTAATTTTTCCTCTAAAGTTGCCAAAACAACCTCCTAAAACTCAAAATTAAGACATAAAAAAAGGGCAATCAGCCCAGTTCTACATCTAAATTGCTCGTACAAAAAAACCCCAAAATTGGGGTTCCTTTACTGAACTTGTTGTAAAGTGGTTGCGGGGGCCGGATTTGAACCGACGGCCTTCGGGTTATGAGCCCGACGAGCTACCAAGCTGCTCCACCCCGCGTCCGAAATATGGTGACATTATAGGGCTTTTAGGTATTAATATCAAGTTTTTATTATAAAAAATCACGCACGACAGCTTATCATTGGTTATTTTGCACAAAAAATCTTAATATTTCCACCGCACTTTCGCGGCGTTCATCGCCGAATCCGCGTTAGAATCGAATGCCACTGCCGACACCGACGCCCAATCCGACACCGTTACTTCCGCCGCCGACACCGAATCCGCCGCCTACCGTACAAGCCGTCAACGCCAGCGCAAAAAATAAAATCATTAATTTCTTCATTGTAATTTCCTCAGGGTTAATCAAAAGGGACGTTTTCAAACATCCGATAAACTGCGACCAAATCGCGTTTCGCCACAGATTTAAATAATAACAAGAAACGATATAACCAATGATAGCGTCGCAAGGTCGCCAGCGTTTTTTGCCACACGTCTTTTTCACAATAAGTGCGGTATTTTTCGATGCAGTTTTTCATTTCATCGTCGGATAACTCTCCGGTTCGCCCTAAACTGTGAATAAAAATCAAACTGTCGCGCACCTTCCGCGAGAGCAAATCCGCCTTGGATTCGCGGGATTCGAAATCGATAAACAGCACTTTTCCGTTATCCCAAAGCATATCGCGCAGCGCCGGTCGCCCGTGAATCAAACCTTGTTGATGCAAATTCGCCAAAGCTTTCGCCGCGTCCTCCACGAATTGCATTTTTTGCGTGGCATCCAAAGTTTCATCGCTCAAGCGAGAACCGATAGACACGCCGCCGTCTTTTAATACGAAAAAATCTTCACCGAACAACATTAATTGCGGCACCGGCGCATTTTTTCGATTTAACTCGCTTAGCGTGCGCAACTCCCGCGCGAACGCCGCTTTCGGCTGCGGTTTTAATATCCGCCAAACACCGGTTAATTTTTCCGGCTGCTTAAGCCAAAATATTTCGCCCGCATAGTCGAAACGAGTTATTCGCTCGCCGCGATAACGCTCAAGCATATGCTGCACATAATCAGTAAAAGATAATTGGTCGGACGCCGACATTATTCGTCTCTCTTTATTTGTTTTTGCTAAAAAGTGCGGTGAAAATCCGCAAAATAATTTGTTTATCCGCAATAAATCGACTACATTGGATTTAAATGCAAAATAATTTGTCTATATTAGCATAAAAATATTTTTCTCGGAAAAAAGAACCCAAGGAGCCGAAATGTTCAACAAATTATTCTCTTATTGCCTGATTTTATTAGGCATATTTTTTGCCGCCAATGCCTCGGCGTTTTCCGTGACGGAAAACGAAATCAACGCTTATTTGGCAAAGAAAAATCAAATTAACGATAAATTCGGTTTACCCGGTTTATTTTATATTGACTATAATTTACACGATCTTTCCACAAAAGTCGGACAAATTGACGAAAAACGAGTGGAAATCAGCGGTACGATCGACGGCAGTTTCAGCCTCAAAAATAAACCTATCGTCGCCACGTTGAATTTAACCTTCGACACCGTTCCCTATTATGATCCGCAAGAAGGTTCGGTTTATTTAAAAGACGTCAGAATTTTGCGTTGGTCGGGCTCGCCGGATAGCGCAATGCAACAACTGCAAGGCATAATGCCCTTTTTAAGCCAGAACATTGCAAGTCTAATTAACCATATCCCGATCTACACGTTGGATGACAGCAAAGCGCGCGATGCGATCATCAAAAAATTCGCCAAAGGCATTCGCGTGGAACAAGGGAAATTGGTGTTGGAATCGGATTTTTTATAAAAAAACGCCCTGAGATTTTCAGGGCGTTGTCGTTTTAGCGGGATAAAAATAACGCCGCCGCGCCGCGCACACCACCGGAATCGCCGTAACGCGCTTTTTTGATTAACGGAATTTTCGCACTGCGCATTAAATGTGCCGGTAAGGCTTTCGGCAAGGCTTCGTATAAATAATCGAAATTCGATAAGCCGCCGCCTAACACGATCACATTCGGATCAAGTGCGGTGATAATATTGCCGATTGAGATCGCGCAAAGTTCGATAAATAATTCGACGAATTCCACCGCACTTTGCTCGCCGGCGTAGAATTTTTCGATAATTTCTTTGGCGGATAACGCCTCGCCTTTTAAATCGCGATAGAGCATTTCAAAGCCGCGACCGGATAAATAGGTATCCAAACAGGCACGGTTGCCGCAGCCGCAATCATAAATCGGCGCTTTATCCCAGCCCAATAATTTCAAGGCGTGATAATTTAATTGCAAATGACCGAGCTCGCCCGCCATTCCCGTTTGTCCGGAATGTACTTTGCCGTCGATGACGATACCGCCGCCGAAACCGGTGCCGAGGATCAAGCCCAATACGCAAGGATATTGTTGATTTTCTTCGTCCCAAGCTTCGGAAAGCGCGAAGCAATTCGCGTCGTTTTCCGCCCGCACTTCGCGATCCAAACGTTCGGATAAATCTTTCAAAATCGGTTTGTTATCGGCAACGCGAATATTGGTGATTTCCGCAATGCCCGTTTCTTTGTTAACGAATCCTGGCAAACCTAACCCGACCGTGCCTTTACAACCGAATTTTTCATCGGCTTTTTTCACCAAATTTACGATGGCATTCAACCATTCTTCATAGTTATCTTGCGGGGTCGGCACGCGTTCGGAATACTGTCTTTCCAACTTTTCATTAAAAACGGCAAGTTCGATTTTCGTGCCGCCGATGTCAAATCCGTAATACATTTTTTCTCTCCAATTTGATTTAAACTAAACATTCATTTCGTTCGCGTCTCACGAGGTAAAACGCGATAAATTGCAACGACAAACGCCATTACGTATAAAAAAACTCGCCAAATTTTAACCGCACTTCGCCCTATTTTTCTATGCGAAAGATCAGTTTTTTCTGCAAAAAAGCAAATAATCCGAGATGTAACAGCCAAGCGATTAAAATGGAAACACCTAAATCTATCGGATAATGCATACCTAAACGTAATCTGCTGATTAAAATTAATAACGCCCAAATCGCGATAACAGGAACGAATTTCTTGATTTTCGGCGCTTGTTTGCCGAAAAGCTCGGAAAATCCCACCGCCAACATTAGCCACGAGGCGGCAAAAATACTGTGACCGGAAGGAAAAGAATAACCGGTTTCTTTCGCGCGATGTTCGATCAACCAAGAAGGAACGGATTGTGGTTCGAGCGACAAATCCGAATAATATCGACGCACCCAATAGGCGCGCGATTTGCGATCTGCATTATAAAAAAATTGTCGATCAACTTCCGAATGTTGTTCCATTGCAACCACAAACGGACGCGGTTCGGCAAACAGTGTTTTTAATCCGCTTTTTATACCTTGGGTCAAACCGATGGAACACAGCATTAACGCGATGATCCATAGCGCCGTTTTTCTATCCTTTATCGCGCGGAAATACAAGAAGATAAAAAATGCGCAAGTCAACAAGGCATAAGGCAAGCTGCCGGTTTCCGTTACCAGATATAAAAAATAATCAACGGCGCCGTTCGTTTCGTTTTCTTGCCATTGCCAATGGCTTAACCACGCAAAAATCGGGACAAAGCAAAGCAATAAGGTATATAATGACAGGCGTTTTAACATTTTAATAACTTAAAAAGATTTGAAGGGCTTATTTTAGCATTATTCAATAAAAAGAGAATAAGGATTCGTTTATGTCAAAAATTCAGCTTGTGACTGAAGCTAATCTGCCGACCGAATTCGGTATTTTTCGGATTGTCGGCTTTGAATTTCCCGATACGAAAAAAGAACATATTGCGCTGGTAATGGGCGATATTGCCGATCAAGCGGAGCCGGTGCTTGCGCGTATTCACTCGGAATGTTTAACCGGCGACGCATTGCACAGTTTAAAATGCGATTGCGGTTTTCAACTGGCAACGGCGTTGCGACAAATCAGCGAAGCCGGACGCGGCGTGTTGATTTATCATCGCGAAGAAGGTCGCGGCATCGGTTTGATCAATAAAATCCGCGCCTATTCTTTACAAGATAAAGGTTTGGACACCATTGAGGCGAATCTCGCCCTCGGTTTTGCCGCGGACGAACGAAATTTTTCCGTATGCGCCGATATGTTCGAGTTGTTAGGCGTGAAACAAGTGCGTTTGCTCACCAATAATCCGGCAAAAATCGATACGATGAAAAAAGCGGGCATTAATGTAGTGGAACGCGTGCCGTTGAATGTCGGCGAAAACCGCTACAATACCGAATATTTGGATACCAAAGCCAAAAAAATGGGACATTTTATCGTGCATAATAATCAAAAACATTTGTTAGACTGTCCGCATTGCCAAGAAGAAATTCCGCGTAAATAAAGAAAAGGTCACGGCGCGTAATCACACGCGCCGCAAATGCTCTTACCAGCAAAATTTCCGCATAAAACGCCTGATTTTTTTGTAAAAAAAGCATACAATGCTCGGCAGATTTGCACCCTGCCGAAAATCTTGTTAAAGTGCGGTGTAATTTTGTGCCGAATCACTGAATGTAGGAAAGACAAATGAGCCAAGAATATTTAGATTTTGAATTGCCGATCGCGGAATTGGAAGCAAAAATCGAATCATTACGTTCCGTCGCCGATCAAGACGATAAAATTAACCTTGACGACGAAATTGCGCGTTTACAAAAGAAAAGCGCCGAATTAACGCAAAAAACCTTTGCCAATTTAGATGCGTGGCAGGTTTCGCGTATGGCGCGTCATCCGAATCGTCCGTACACCTTGGATTATATCGAACATATTTTCACCGAATTTGAAGAGCTCGCCGGCGATCGCGCTTTTGCCGACGATAAAGCCATTATCGGCGGATTGGCGCGCTTAGACGGCAGACCGGTTATGGTTATCGGTCATCAAAAAGGTCGCAGCGTAAAAGAAAAAGTACAACGCAACTTCGGAATGCCGGCACCAGAAGGTTATCGCAAAGCTTTGCGTTTAATGCAAATGGCGGAACGTTTTAATCTGCCGATTATTACCTTTATCGACACACCGGGTGCTTATCCGGGCGTCGGCGCGGAAGAACGCGGTCAATCGGAAGCCATTGCGCGCAATTTACGCGAAATGTCCACCTTAAAAGTGCCGGTGATTTGCACCGTTATCGGCGAAGGCGGCTCCGGCGGTGCTTTGGCAATCGGCGTGGGCGATAAAGTCAATATGTTGCAATATAGCACTTATTCGGTAATTTCACCGGAAGGTTGCGCCTCTATTTTATGGAAAAGCGCCGACAAAGCTTCCACCGCAGCGGAAGTAATGGGCTTAACCGCCAATCGTCTAAAAGAATTAAAATTAATCGATAATATCGTGAAAGAACCGCTCGGCGGCGCGCATCGCAACTATGAAGAAACGGCGAATAATCTCAAACAACGTCTTTTAAGCGATTTAGCCGATCTTGACGTGTTAGATAAAGACACCTTATTGGATCGTCGTTATCATCGTTTAATGAGTTACGGATATTGCTAAAAAATTAAATCGAGCGGTTTTTTAACCGCTCTTTTGTTAGATTTTATTAATTTATCGGGAAGTTATAATGAAACACATCCTTTCAATTCAATCTCACGTCGTTTACGGCTATGCGGGCAATAAATCCGCGACTTTTCCAATGCAATTACTCGGTGTTGACGTTTGGGCGTTGAATACCGTGCAATTTTCCAACCATACCCAATACGGCAAATGGACGGGAATGGTAATTCCGAAAGAACAAATCGGCGAAATTCTGCGCGGTATCGATGAAATCGGCGAATTAAGCAAATGTAACGCCGTGGTTTCCGGCTACATCGGTTCCGCCGAGCAAGTGGAAGAAATCGTCAACGCCGTGCATAAAGTAAAACAACGCAATCCGAACGCGCTATATTTATGCGATCCGGTAATGGGCCATCCGGATAAAGGCTGTATCGTGGCGGACGGTGTAAAAGAAGGCTTAATCAACATCGCAATGGCGCACGCCGATATTATGACGCCAAATTTGGTCGAATTGCGCGAACTGAGCGGATTAACCGTGGAAAACTTCGAGCAAGCCATTGAGGCGGTAAAAGTGATCCGCAGCAAAGGCCCGAAAAAAGTATTGGTGAAACATTTGAGCAAAGTCGGACAAGATCCGAGCAAATTCGAAATGTTATTGGCAACGGAAGAAGGCATTTGGCACATTAGCCGCCCACTGCACGATTTTGCCAAAGAACCTGTGGGCGTCGGCGATTTAACCGCCGGATTATTTATCGCGAATTTGCTAAACGGCAAATCCGATTTAGAAGCGTTCGAACACACGGCTAACGCGGTTAACGACGTAATGGAAACCACACACCGTGCGGGCTCCTATGAATTGCAACTTATCGCCGCGCGCGATTTGATTGTTACGCCGAAAAGCCAATACCGCGCGAATAAAATCGCTTAACCCGAACGCAGGGCGGCAACCGTCGCCCTTAATAAAAATGTCGATTTATCCGCAATTTTTACAGCAAATCAGCCGGTATTATCCGCATCAACAACGTTTTCTTATCGGCTTTAGCGGCGGATTGGATTCTACCGCCTTGCTTGCTCTTTTTGCTAAACTCGCCGAAAATCAACCGCACTTACAGCTGCGCGCTATTCATATTCATCACGGATTCAGCCCGAATGCGGATGACTGGGCGGAACATTGTCACCAAATGTGCCGACAATTCAACATTCCGCTTATTGTCGAACGTGTTACGCCGACGAGCGAAAACGGCATTGAAGCTGGCGCCAGAGAAGCGCGCTATCAAGCGATTCAACGCTATTTGACGGAAAATGAAGTATTGGCAACCGCGCATCATCAGCAAGATCAAACGGAAACCTTCTTTTTAGCGTTAAAACGCGGTAGCGGATTGCAAGGATTAAGCGCAATGCAAGTGAACAGTTGCGCATTTGGCGTGCCGATTTTTCGCCCGCTGCTCCCCTTTTCACGTGCCGAATTGGAAGATTATGTTCGCACGGAAAATCTCAGTTGGATTGAAGACGAAAGCAATGCGGATAATCGCTATGAACGCAATTTTTTGCGCAACACCGCTCTGCCGATTTTGCGCCGCCGTTGGCAGCATTTTGACGACGCGGTACAACGCACCGCGCAACATTGTTTCGAACAACAACAGCTGATTAACGAATTATTGGCGCAAGATTATCAAAAAATCTATCGTCAATCCGACCGCACTTTATCACTGATCGACTTTGCGGAATATTCGCCGGCGAAACAAAAAGCGCTGTTAAGACAATGGCTGGCGGAATTCGGTTTGCAAATGCCCTCGTTAATTCAAACGGAACAAATCATTCGGGACGTGATTTTCGCCCGTTCGGATCGCAATCCGCATTTTCGCTTTGCCGAGCAACAAATTCGTCGCTATCAACAACGTTTATACCTCACGCCCGATTTTGCCGATTTAAGCCGAGTGATTTTGCCCGTTGTACCGAACCAACGGCTTTCGCTGCCTGATGATTTGGGCGAATTTGTGCTGGAACAGAGGGCGAACGGATATATGGCAAAATGGCAAAATCATATTCAACCGCTGCCGCCGACAACTTTGCCGATTCAAATTCGTTTTGCTTACGGCGGCAAAGTGCGCAATCCGCAAGGAATTCGACAAGACATCAAAAAACTGTGGCAAAAACATAATGTACCGGTGTGGTTACGTCAGCGTATTCCGTTAATTTTTTACGGCGAGCATTTTCAAAGTGCGGTCGGTTTTTTTGAAAATTTTGAGCGTGTCGAATAGGCATAAAAAAACTCGGCATTTTCGCGCCGAGTTTTTTAGTGTTTGTTGAACTTTAACCGAAATTTATTTGCCGATCACTTCGATTCCGCCCATATAAGGACGCAAAACTTCCGGCACGGTAATGGAACCGTCTGCGTTTTGGTAGTTTTCCAACACTGCGACTAAGGTGCGTCCGACTGCTAAACCGGAACCGTTTAAGGTGTGCACCAAACGGGTTTTCTTATCGCCTTTAGCGCGGCAACGCGCTTGCATACGACGCGCTTGGAAGTCCCACATATTCGAGCAAGAAGAAATTTCACGATAGGTATTTTGCGCCGGCACCCAAACTTCCAAATCGTAGGTTTTTGCCGAACCGAAACCCATATCACCGCTGCAAAGCAACACTTTACGATACGGCAAATTCAATAATTGCAATACTTTTTCCGCGTGACCGGTTAATTCTTCCAAAGCTTCCATTGATTTTTCCGGCTCGACGATTTGCACCATTTCCACTTTGTCGAATTGGTGCATACGAATCAATCCGCGCGTATCACGACCGTAAGATCCCGCTTCGGAACGGAAACAAGGCGTATGTGCGGTCATTTTTATCGGTAAATCCGCCTCGTCGATAATTTCGTCGCGCACCAAATTGGTCACCGGCACTTCCGCCGTCGGGATTAGCGCATAAGGTTGTTCGCCTTCCAACGGTTTAGTATGGAACAAATCTTCGCCGAATTTCGGTAATTGTCCCGTACCGTATAATGTGGAATGATTAACCAAATACGGCACATAGGTTTCGGTATAACCGTGTTGTTCGGTGTGCAAATCCAACATAAATTGCGCCAATGCACGGTGCATTTTAGCGATTTGACCTTTCATTACCGCAAAACGCGCGCCGCTTAATTTAACGCCGGAGGCAAAATCCAAGCCGTCAAGCTGTTCGCCCAAAGTGACGTGATCTTGAATTTCAAAATCAAAGGTACGCGGCGTGCCCCAGCGGGAAATTTCTTTATTTTCCGTGTCGTCTTTGCCCAGCGGCACTTCATCCGCCGGAATGTTCGGAATGGTTAAGGCGATTTCGTTTAATTCCGCCAACACATCGTCAAGTTTCGCTTTCGCCATACTTAACTCAATGCCCATATGATCCACTTCTTCCAACAACGGCGCAATATCTTCGCCGCGTGCTTTCGCCGCGCCGATTGCTTTGGAACGCGCATTACGCTCCGCTTGTAAAGTTTCCGTCTTTACTTGCAAAGATTTACGTTGTTCTTCCAAGTCGGCGATTTTTTCGACGTTTAATTCGAAACCGCGTCTGATTTTTAATTTTTCCGCGACTTCCGCAAGATTATTACGCAATAAATTTGGATCGATCATATTGTTACCTTAATCTAATTTGATTTTGTACAGTTCTATAATGCGGATTATTTTAGCTCGGTTTGCAAAAATAAACCAGTTATCCGCGTGATTTATAACGAATATTGTTACTTTGTTTATCCGATTCGCGTAAGCGCGCCAATTTTTCGCTGATTTGAATTTCCATTCCTCTGGCAACCGGAAAATAATATTGCGTATCCTGCAAAGGCTCCGGAAAATAATTTTCGCCGGCGGCATAGGCATTCGGCTCGTCGTGGGCATAGCGATATTCCGCACCGTAGCCCAAGCCTTTCATTAATTCGGTCGGCGCGTTGCGTAAATGTTCCGGTACATCATAATCCGGCGTTTCCGTCGCGAGTTTTTTCGCTGCTTTAAACGCGGTATAAACCGCATTGCTTTTCGGCGCTACGGCAAGATACACAATGGCTTGAGCAATGGCTCTTTCGCCTTCCGCCGCGCCGACGCGGGTAAAACAATCCCACGCGGCAATCGCCACTTGCATTGCGCGCGGATCCGCGTTGCCCACATCTTCCGAGGCAATGGCAAGCAAACGGCGCGCCACATATAAGGGATCGCCGCCGGCAGTAATAATGCGCGCATACCAATATAATGCCGCGTCGGGCGCCGAGCCTCGTACGGATTTATGCAAGGCGGAAATCAAATCATAAAAACGATCGCCGCGTTTATCAAAGCGCGCTTGCCGTTCGCCCAATATTTCGCGCAACAAAGTGCGGTCTAATAATTTTCCGTTTTCGCCTTCTTCCGCCATATCCGCGCTTAATTCGAGACAATTCAACGCCAAGCGGGCGTCGCCGTTAACATATTCGGCTAAATCCTGCAGAAAATTCGGCGCTAAAATCAACCGCTCTTTACCTAAGCCGCGCGTTTCATCTTCCACCGCTTGGCGTAAGACTTTTTCGATTTCCTTCGTGGTGAGGGATTTTAAAATATACACGCGCGCACGCGACAGCAAGGCGCTGTTTAATTCGAAAGAAGGATTTTCCGTGGTGGCGCCGATGAAAATAATCGTGCCGTCTTCAATATGCGGTAAAAACGCGTCTTGCTGACTTTTATTAAAACGATGAACTTCATCCACGAACAAAATCGTGCGCCGATCCGCCAGTTTGTTTTGTTTTGCTCGGTCGATCGCTTCGCGGATTTCTTTAATGCCGCCGGTGACCGCCGAAATACGCTCCACTTCGGCGTTAATTCGCGCAGCGATAATTTCCGCCAAAGTAGTTTTGCCCGTGCCGGGCGGGCCCCAGAAAATCATCGAATGAATATGCCCCGCTTCGATAGCTTTACGCAGCGGTTTACCTTCGCCGAGCAAGTGGGATTGACCGCAATACTGCGCCAATGATGTCGGGCGCATTCGCGCGGCAAGCGGGCGAAAATCGTTTTCCGCAAAATCAAAACTAAGATTAGACATTTCAACCTCCCGTGAATCATCGGTTGAATCAAATAATGAGATGCCGACTATTTTAGCCGAAAATAAAAAAATCGGCACGGGTAAATGCCGTGCCGAAATGTAAGTTTATAGAGATTTATTTTTTCTTACGCTGATCGTCTAATTCCGCATTTTTCGGTACGCTGAATTTAAACAAATCGTCCGCGAGAGGTTGATTGGTAATATTGCGCAACACATACAAGTTCGCTTGTCCGTCTTTTTCAATGGTGCTGAAATTTTTCAACACGCCGTCCGCTTCGATACGAATATCAAATTGTTTGATATTACTTTTGGCAGATTTCGGTTTTAAGGTAAATGTATCGGCTTTTTGTTCCACCGTATATTGTTTCCAGTGGCTCGAATCATTACTGGTTAACAGCACGAACGGCGTGTTGTTCACCGCTTCGCTCACCCAATTCGCCGTGACTTGTTCGACGAAAGGATCGTAAAACCACAAGGTTTTGCCGTCGGAAATAATTTGTGTTTCTTGCGGCGATTTATTGTCCATTCGGAACAAATTCGGGCGTTTGATCTGAATTTTACCGCTGCCTTGCTGAATTTCTTTGCCTTTCGGATCGCTGACTTTTTGCGTGTAATCCGCGCTTAATACATCCACTTTGTTCAAGCGGTTTTGCAATTCGCTCGCCGCGTCCGCCCAAGCGAAACCGCTAACGGAAGCCAATAAAAGTGCGGTGAGTTTTAAGGTTGTTTTTTTCATCAAATATCTACCTTATGGTTGAAACCCCGCCATTTATGGCGGATAATTTAATTGGAAGAGGCATAACCTCTTCCAATTCAGGGCAACACATAGGGCCTCGATCTTGTGAGGCTCTGTGTGTTGAAACATTCGGATTTTCCTTTAATACAGAAAATTAATCATACCTTTATGACAATAAAAAGGCGGGTTCGTTCACCCGCCGATTAATTTTTCGCTTAGCGCCGGATTAATAGTCGGGGCGACGGGCTAAAATTTCCCGTTTGCCGTTTTGTTGTGCGGAAACGATGCCCTGTTCTTCCATTTGATCCATTATGCGCGCCGCACGGTTAAAACCTACACGGAAACGGCGTTGAATGGAGGAAACGGAGGTCGTGCCCGTGCTGAGAACAAATTCCATTACCTGATCGAATAAATCGTCCAGCTCGCCGTCATCCGCGCCGCGTTCGCCGTCGGCGGATTCTTCCTCTTCCGCGCCGTCCAAAATGCCGTCGATATAATTCGGTTTGCCGCGCGCGCGCCAATCGTCCGCGATACGCGCTACTTCATCGTCGCTCATAAAGGCGCCGTGCACCCGAATAAGATCCGAGGAGCCTTGTCCGGAATACAACATATCACCGCGTCCGAGCAAGGCTTCCGCACCGCCTTGATCCAAAATAGTGCGCGAGTCGATTTTGCTCGCCACGGTAAAGGCGATTCGGCTCGGAATATTGGCTTTAATCAAACCGGTGATCACATCCACCGACGGGCGCTGCGTCGCCAAAATCAAATGGATACCGATAGCTCGCGCTTTTTGCGCCAAGCGCGCGATTAATTCTTCGATTTGTTTGCCGGCGACCATCATCAAATCGGCAAATTCATCCACGATCACCACAATATAACTGAGTTTTTCCAACGCCGGCGGTAAGGCATCCATTGTGTCGCCCGGTCGCCAAATCGGATTCGGAATCGGCATTCCCATTGCGTTATATTCGTCGATTTTTTCGTTATAACCTTCGATATTACGCACGCGCAACGCGGACAAAAGTTGATAACGGCGTTCCATTTCGTCCACGCACCAACGCAACGCGTTCGCCGCTTTTTTCATATCGGTGACCACTTCCGTCAATAAATGCGGAATATCGTTATAAATGGATAACTCCACGACTTTCGGGTCGATCATAATGAACTTCACTTCTTCCGGTTTGACGCGGAATAATAAGCTGAGAATCATTGTATTCACGCCCACGGATTTACCCGAACCGGTCGAGCCCGCCACCAATAAATGCGGCATTTTCGCCAGATCCACCACCACAGGTTTGCCGCTAATGTCCTTACCGAGCGCCATTGATAACAAGGATTTCGATTGACGAAATTCGTCGCTGTCCAACACATCGCGCAGCGGCACGGTTTGGCGGTGCGTATTCGGCGTTTCAATACCGATATAAGGCTTACCCGGAATCACTTCCGCCACCCGAATGGAACGGAACATTAACGCCCGCGCCAAATCCGTATCGATTCCGGTGACTTTCGAGGCTTTAACACCCGGTTGTAATTCCAACTCGTAACGCGTAACCACCGGCCCGACCAACACGTCTTTCACCGTGGCTTTTACGTTAAAATTGCGCAGTTGTTGTTCAATACGTTGCGAAGTTTCGATAATTTCTTCTTGCGTAATATCTTGCGCCTGCGTCGGGCGATGTTCCAACAAATCCAAGCTCGGCAACGGCGTGGTCGGTTTGGCTTTGCTGACGGCTTTTTGTTGCAATGCGGGGTGAATCAACGAATTGCCGTAAGGTTTGTAATCCGGCGCGGCAGTAATTGTCGGTGAAATTTCCACCGCACTTTCTTCTTTATTTAGAATCACATTCAACGCGTCTTCCGCGTCCATTGCTTTTGCGCGCTGTTCCATTTCGGCGAAACGCTGTTTTTGCTGTTCTTCGAATTGGCGGGCAAGCTCCGTCATTTCCGCGTCGTCCGCTTCTTTCGTTAAACTTTCCGTTTCATTCAAACGAACCGTAATAGACGCCGAGGCATCAAAATCAGGCGCAACACTTTGCACCGGCGGAATGGAAACCGTCGGGATCGGCATTTCGTCACGTTCAAAGGTGTAATCGGATTCTCGGCTAAAATCCACCGCACTTTGTTGCGCTTGCTGTTGCACTTGAGTGTGCGGCAGCGGCGCTGTCGGCGCAAAGTTTTGATTGTGCGCCGTAACATCCATTACCGCGATACTTACATTCGGTAAATCGTCGATTTGATCCACGCCGTATCCGCTAAATGCATCCGCAGTAATATTTTCGTGCAACGGTTCTGAATGAATCGGCGTTTGTTGCAATACGGACTGCGTCACTTGTTCCGTCGGTTTTTCGTTATTCAATCCGCTGATTTGAATAAAGCGATTAACGTCCACCAAATCCACTTCTTCCGCAGAATCGTTTTTTTCTTCCGTTTGGAACACGGCGGATTGCGGAATTTTAATTTCTTCCGGTGGCTCGACGAATTCGTTTTCTTCGGCAAGCGGTTGTTCTTCCGTTTCCGTTGCCGGTTCTTCGTTTTTCATCGTTAGCCAATAATAAAATTTCACCAACAAACGAATCAACGACGCGCCAGAACACACGATAAAGCCGACCACGCTTAAAATAAAGCCGCTTAATAAAATGCCGAATTTACCGATTAGCGGAAAAAACGAAACCACCAAACTACCGCCTAATACACCGCCCGCCAGATAATACAGGCTGTTTGATAATAACAATGCTGCTAAAGCGGTTAATCCGCATAATAGCAAGGAGAAACCGAACAAGCGCAAAAATAAGCGCGTCCACGTTAGGCTGTCGCGACGTTTGGTGCGGATAAAATAAATCGGCGCGATAAATAACACGAAAGGCATAATGTTGCCGATGTGTCCGAATAAAGCGAAAAACAGATCGATAAACCACGCGCCGAGTTTGCCGGCTTTATTAATGGTTTCAGGCTGCGAGGAAGACACCGACCAAGAACTGTCCAACGGACTGTAACCCGACCAAGCGATAATTAAATAAAGACCGAAAAGTGCGGTCAATCCTAACAACATTTCGACGAGATATTGTTTCGGGGTAAAATGCGCGGTAATTCGTTTAATCATTGTTTATTTTAATTGTAAAAAATTGGTTTGTTTGACTTCTTCCATTACGACGTAAGTACGCGTGTCGTTTACGCCCGGCAAGCGCAACAAGGTTGTACCCAGCAGTTTACGATACGCCGCCATATCCGCCACGCGGGTTTTGAGCAAATAGTCAAAATCGCCGGAAACCAGATGACATTCTTGAATTTCGTCTAATTGTTGCACGGCGGCGTTAAATTCCTCGAACACGTCCGGACGCCCGCGCACCAAGGTGATTTCGACGATTACCAATAACGGCGAATCCAATAATTCCGGATTTAATAATGCTCGATAACCCATTATCACGCCTTGTTTTTCCAAGCGTTTCACCCGCTCCAAACAGGGTGTCGGTGACAAACCGACCTTTTTAGACAAATCGATATTGGAAATTTTGCCGTTACGTTGCAATTCGTTCAGAATTTTGATGTCAATCGCATCAAGCGCTTTAGGGAGTTTCTTTTCCATAGTCTTTCCGATAATTAAATAGAGGTAATTTATGCTAAAAAATACAAATCTTTCCTGATTTTACACTATTTCATTAGATTTTTATGCGTTTTTTTTGTAAAAATAAAGAACCAAATCGGCAACATTTCGCCGCCGTTTAACTTTAGATAATGTGAACTTTATGACAAATCCGTTTAATGCGCGCTGGACCTCGCGCGGTAATACGCTCTGTTTGGGGCATTGGGAAATTTTTTATCAAGATCAACACTTGATTTTGCCCGAAAATAAGCGCGAGAAAGATATGGGCACGAAAGGTATTTATAATTTTATCGATCCTGATGACGAGCTTTATTTGGAAGGTTTGGACAAAGAGGATTGGATTGTCGCCAATATCGACTGGCTAAGCGATGTATTTATTGCAGCGGACGTGCCGTTAGAAGAAGCCTATTTTCGTCACTTTTATCAAGCGGTCAATCGGGAAGATTGGCGCTGCGGCAGCTGCGGAGGCTGTATTTAAACGCCTCCGCCCTCGGTTTATAAATTATCCAACACATCCAATGCATCGGATAATTTTTTCACGGTGAAAACTTGCATATTTTGCACCGCACTTTTCGGTTTATTCGCGAAGGGGACGATCGCACGTTTGAAGCCGTGTTTCGCCGCTTCACTGATACGTTCTTGTCCGCTCGGCACAGGGCGAATTTCGCCCGCCAATCCCACTTCGCCGAATACAACCAGATCTTGCGGCAGCGGGCGATTGCGGAAACTGGAAATCAACGCCAATAATAACGCGAGATCCGCGCCGGTTTCCGTCACCTTTACACCGCCGACCACATTAACGAAAATATCCTGATCCGACATTTGTAATCCGCCGTGACGATGTAGCACCGCCAATAATAACGCCAAGCGATTTTGTTCCAAGCCCACTGCCACGCGGCGCGGGTTCGCCAACATCGAATGATCCGCCAGCGCTTGAATTTCTACCAACAACGGACGTGTCCCTTCCCATAACACCATCACCGAACTGCCCGCCGTTTGTTCTTCGCCGCGACTTAAAAAAATCGCCGACGGATTTTTTACTTCGCGCAAGCCTTGTTCGGTCATCGCAAAAACGCCCAATTCGTTCACCGCGCCGAAGCGATTTTTATGGCTGCGCAAAGTGCGATAGCGGGAATCCTTTTCGCCTTCCAGCAGTAAAGAACAGTCGATAACGTGTTCCAACACTTTCGGGCCGGCGAGCGTGCCGTCTTTGGTGACGTGCCCGACCATCACAATCGCCACTTGGCGAGTTTTCGCGTAACGGGTTAAAAACGACGCGCATTCGCGCACTTGCGCCACGCTGCCTGGTGAGGATTGAATGTCGGCTAAATGCATTACTTGAATGGAGTCGATCACAATCACTTGCGGTTTGAGTTGATCCGCCAGCTGACAAATTTGTTCTACCGAAGTTTCCGACAGCACATTCAAGCGATCCGGCGGCAAACCCAATCGACTGGCGCGCATTGCCACTTGTTGCAAGGATTCTTCACCGGTGACATAAAGTGCGGTCATTTTTTGCGACAAACCGCACATTACTTGTAATAATAAGGTACTTTTCCCCGCGCCCGGATGTCCGCCGATCAAAATGGCGCTGCCCGGCACGATTCCGCCGCCCAAAACGCGATCCAACTCGTTAAATCCGCTGCTAAAACGCGGCAGTTCTTGCAAACTGATGTCCGCCAGCGTTTGAATTTTCGCCCGCGTTTCGCCGGCATAACCGCTGAAACGGTCGTTTTTGCTCGCCGAGGCGCTGACTAATCGCACTTCGCTAATGGTATTCCACGCTTTACAGGCGGAACACTGCCCTTGCCAGCGCGAAAATTCCGCGCCGCAATCATTACATACATAAGCCGTTTTCGGTGCTTTTGCCATTTTTTAATCGTTCTCGTTTAACGTTAATAAAATCAAATCCAACATTCTGTGCACATATTGCGCCGAATGTAATAATTCCAATAATTTCGCCATCGCTTTGGCGTTATCTTTGGTTTCGCTATGGAAACGAATAATCTCTTTCATTGCCGCCAATAAACGCGAATGGCTATCTAACAAGCGCAACATCAGATCATCTTCGCGGTGTAATCGTCCGCTTTCAATCTGTTCGTTCACCGCACTTTCAAGCAATTTGCCGTTTTCACTATAAAAATGATACAAATTAAAAAATGCACCGACCCGCTCCACCGTGCGCAAGAAATTTTGCGCAAAGAAATCCGCGCCCAAATTGACGGTTTCTTCGATTAAATCCTGTTCGAACTGAAAAAGTGCGGTCAATTTTTGCAACGGTTTCGGCATATTTTGCGAACTTTGTAAAAAATCTTTCCAACGTTCCAGCCAATCTTGAGCGGAAGGCATTTTTCCGGCAACCAATCGATAGCCGCGCTGTGCTTTGCTTGCCGAACTAAGGCGAACGCCGTTTTCTAGGGTTAAAGAAGCGACAAAACGCAATAAATCCGTAATTTTGCCTTGTTTTAATTCGAATTCCACTTCACAGATCGGCTCGCGTTTTTCGCCGGCGACGATTTCGCCTTGATCCAACGCCACTTCAATAACCGTACCGCCCTGTTCCACCAACCATAGGCGACGCTGAAAATCCGTTGAAAAAATAGCTTGTAGCGACAACTGCAACCAGCTTTTATCCAAATCGTAGCGCGTGACTAATTCGGTTAAATCCGCTTTGTTTTCCGCTAACGGGACATTATATTCCGGGCGAATATGCAAGCCGCCGGCGACTTTTCCGTCGGTTTTTAACGTTAAGGTGAAATCATCGTTTTCGCGACGAATGCGCAAGCCCATTTTATGCGCGGCGAAAAAGCCGTCGGTGCTGTCATAATAGCTGTTTCCTAAGAAAATCGTTTGTTGCGATATTACGTTCAGTCCGCTGAGCGCTTGGCTTAAAAATTCGGCAAAATCAGGCGACACCGCCAATTTGAGTTCCACTTCATTACTCATCATTAATTCCTTTAATATCAAAACATTAGCTATTTTAAAACAAGCGGATTACAACCCGTTTATCCGCATTATCCGATAAATCGCAATTTTTTTCGATTAAAATCGTGAATTTTTCACCGACATAGAGTAATATGCGCGCAGAATTGTTATCAACCCCATTAAGGAGTTTTCTATGGCAGTAAATAATATCCTCGGATTATTTGCTCACTCACCGTTAAAACCATTGCAGCAACATTCCAATAAAGTGACGGAATGCTGCAGCTTTTTAGTGCAATTTTTTGAATATACTTTTACAAACGATTGGGAAAATGCGGAAAAAGTGCGTCAACAAATTTCGGAAGCGGAACGTCAAGCGGATTCATTAAAACGCGAAATTCGTTTGAAACTGCCGCGCGGTTTGTTTATGCCGATTGATCGCACGGATTTATTGGAATTGGTTACGCAGCAAGACAAACTTGCCAACTACGCCAAAGACATTGCCGGACGAATGATCGGACGTCAATTTTCCTTCCCGCAAGAAATGCAAGAAGAATTTATGAAATATGTCTGCCGCAGTTTGGACGCCACCGTGCAGGCGCATCGCGTGATCGACGAAATGGACGGTTTATTGGAAACCGGTTTTAAAGGTCGTGAATTGAATTTCGTCAATAATATGATTCAGGCGTTAGACGATATTGAAGACGATACGGATCAAATGCAAATTAAATTACGTTTAATGTTACGTTCCGTAGAAGGACGTTATAACCCTATCGACGTAATGTTCTTATATAAAATCCTTGAATGGATCGGTGTGTTGGCGGATCAAGCCCAACGCGTAGGTTCGCGCATTGAATTAATGTTGGCTCGTTCTTAATCACAACTCGATAACATAGGGGAAACACTATGGAACTTATTCAACACTACGGCACGATACTCGTTATTATTACCGCCGCATTCGGCTTTTTTATGGCATTCGGCGTGGGTGCCAACGATGTTTCTAACGCGATGGGTACTTCCGTCGGTTCGGGAACGATTACCGCCAAACAAGCGATTATTATTGCGATGATCTTTGAATCCGCCGGGGCATATCTTGCCGGCGGCGAAGTGACCGAAACCATTAAAAGCGGTGTGATTAATACCATTGAATACGCTGCAACGCCCGAAGTGCTCGCGTTAGGGATGATGGCTGCGCTATTTTCTTCCGGCTTATGGCTCTTGCTCGCCTCAAAAATGGGTTGGCCGGTATCCACCACGCATACGATTATCGGTGCGATCATCGGTTTCGCCTGCGTCACCGTCGGACCGCATTCCGTCGATTGGGGCTCAATCCGCAATATCGTCGGCAGCTGGTTTATTACGCCGGTTATCGCCGGTATTCTGGCTTATGTGATTTTCTTCAGCACGCAAAAATTAATCTTCGATACGGAAAAACCTTTACGTAACGCACAAAAATACGGGCCTTATTATATGGGTGTGACTATCTTTATTTTATGTGTCGTTACCCTTACCAAAGGATTGAAGCACGTCGGTTTACACTTAAGCGGAACGGAAACCACCGTGATTTCTGTGGGAATCAGTGCCATTTCGATCGTTACCAGCTATTTCTATTTCCGCAGTAAAAAATTCCGCCAAACCGTGCGTTCCGGCACATTCGGCGCAGTGGAAAAAGTGTTCAGCATTTTGATGTTGCTCACCGCTTGCGCAATGGCGTTCGCGCACGGCTCGAACGATGTTGCCAATGCGATCGGCCCGGTTTCCGCCGTAGTATCGATTGTGGATAATCAAGGGCAAATCGTGGCGAATAGTCCGCTGGCTTGGTGGATTCTGCCGTTAGGCGCGTTGGGCATTGCATTAGGTTTGATTATTATGGGTTACAAAGTAATGGCGACAATCGGTACCGGTATTACGGATTTAACGCCGAGCCGTGGTTTTGCCGCGCAATTTGCCACTGCGACCACTGTAGTTTTAGCGTCCGGTACGGGTTTACCGATTTCCACCACACAAACTTTAGTCGGCGCAATTTTAGGTATCGGCTTTGCGCGCGGTATCGCGGCGTTAAACTTAACGGTTATCCGCAATATCGTCGCCTCTTGGGTGGTTACCTTACCGGCGGGCGCATTATTTTCCATTATCATTTATTATATTTTACACGCGATTTTCATTTAGTCGAAAATTCAGCGTCAAAGGGAGCGGCATTCTGTGCTTTGTCTCTCTCGCAAAGTGCGGTACAATTTACCGCACTTTTTTTATTGTTCACCCATTGGAATCGGTTCGTATGCAAAAAATTACTAAAATTTTTATATTTTCTCTACTTTTCGGCACATTTTTTCAAACAGCACAAGCGGAAACCAAATATGTGACGGAAAATTTATCTACCTTTTTGCGTAAAGGTGCGGGAGAACAATTCAAAATCGCCGGTTCGATTCAATCGGGTGAAGCTGTTACCGTGTTGGATCGCAAAGATAAATATACCTTAGTGCGCGACAGTAAAAATCGCGAAGCGTGGATTTTAACCAGCGAACTGACTTCAACGCCGAGCAGTAAAGAAGAAAATCCGAAACTCAAAGCACAAATTCAAGAATTAACCTTAAAACTCAATCGCTTAGACAGTGATTGGCAACAACGCACGGCGGAAATTCAACGCCGTGGCAAACAAGCGGAAGAACAAAGCAGCAAATTGTTAGAGCAAAATTCGCAACTGAATCGTGAATTGGAAATCACCAAAAATAAAAATCGCGACTTAGAAGCAATGTTAGATGCCGGTAAACGCGAAATCGCCATTCAATGGTTTATCTACGGCGGCGCGGTGTTGGGCGTGGGATTATTATTCGGTTTATTGATTCCGTTTATCATCCCGAAACGCCGTCGCAATAACGGCTGGTCTTAATTTTTTTAGGGCAACGGGAATGCAAATTTATCTGGTCGGCGGTGCGGTGCGCGACAAACTGCTCGGTTTGGCGGTAAAAGATCGCGATTGGTTGGTGGTCGGCGCCACGCCGCAAGAATTGCTTGCGCAAGGCTATCAACAAGTGGGCAAAGATTTTCCGGTTTTTCTACATCCCGACAGTAAAGAAGAATACGCCCTCGCCCGCACCGAACGCAAAAACGGCGCCGGTTATACCGGATTTATTTGCGATTTTTCCCCGCATATTAGCTTAGAAGAAGATCTATTACGCCGTGATTTAACAATTAACGCTATCGCACAAGACGCTCAAGGCGAATTACACGATCCTTATCACGGCATTTCCGATCTCAATCAACGCATTTTGCGTCACGTTTCTCCCGCTTTCGCCGAAGATCCCTTGCGCGTATTACGCGTCGCACGTTTTGCTGCGCGTTATCACCATTTAGGTTTTCGCATCGCCGAAGAAACCTTTGCGTTGATGAAACAAATCACCCGAAGCGGCGAACTACGCCACCTCACGCCGGAACGCGTATGGCAAGAAACGGAAAAAGCGTTAAACGAACGCCATCCCGAAATCTATTTTGAAACCTTGCGGCAAATCGGTGCATTAGCCGTATTATTCCCCGAAATCGACGCTCTTTACGGCGTGCCGAATCCGGTGACATATCATCCGGAAGTGGATAGTTTCGTACATTCGATGTTAGTTTTGCAACAAGCGGTGCGTTTAACCGAGGCGGAAGATTGCCACAAAAGTGCGGTGCGTTTTGCCGCAGTTTGTCACGATTTAGGCAAAGCCTTAACGCCGAAAGATATTCTGCCGCACCATTACGGTCACGAAAAAGCAGGTGTCGAACCGGTTCGCCGCTTAAGTCGTCGCCTGACCGTGCCGAGTTATATCAAAGAACTTGCCGAATTGACTTGCGAATATCACAGCCATATTCACAAAGCTTTTGCTTTGCGCCCTGATACGATCGTCGAATTATTCAATAAATTGGATATTTGGCGCAAACCGCAGCGCACGCGCGAATTAATGTTAGTTTGTCTCGCCGATACGCGCGGACGCACCGGTTTCGAACAAGCCGCCTATCCGCAGCCGGATTTTCTTTGGGCGCTTTATCAAGCGGCGTTAGCCGTCAATGTGAAAGATATTATTGCCGAAGGATTTGAAAAACAGGCGATTCGCACCGAATTAAATCGTCGGCGAATCAATGTGATAAAAGCAAAACGCGCGGAAATTCTACCGCACTTTACGGAAAATACGACAAACTGACGAGGCTTTACTAAGCCGGGTGAAAAACGTAAAATAAGCACACTTTTTTTGATACTCTTTTTTTATGAAAAACTTAACATTTCTTTTCGTATCGCTCGCGGCGTTATTGCTCGCCGGCTGTCAAAGCTTAGACATTAGCGACGAACGTCCGAATAACGTTCAATACATCGAGAAAACCGATGCCGCGTGGCAAACGCATTTACAAAAAATCAAAGCGATCAAAGCTTATTCCGCCTCCGGACAGTTGGGCTATATTAGCGCCAAAGAACGTTTTTCCAGCCGTTTCGATTGGCAATATAACAATCCGCGCGCCTATACGTTATTTCTTTCCTCAACGATTAGCAGCTCTACATTAAAATTTCAAATGCACGCAAACGGAATGACAATTTCCGATAACAAAGGCAATCAACGTTCCGAAGCCGATGCCAAAATGTTGCTACGCGAAATCGTCGGAATGGACATTCCGCTTGAACAATTCGCGACTTGGTTGAAAGGCGAACCGAACGAGCGTGCAGATTACAAAGTCGGCGCCAATCATTTGCTCGCCGGTTTCGGTTATCCCATTGACGGAACGCTTTGGACGGCGGATTATTTAAATTATCATACGGATCAAAGCGTTGCCTTGCCGAAAGACATTTTATTAAAAAATGCCGAACAAACTTTAAAAATTCGTGTGGATAGCTGGAAATATTAATGAAACCTTATCGATTTTCCACCGCACTTTTGCCGAAAAAACAAGGCGATATGTTGTTTTTTCCTTGTCCGGCGAAACTGAATTTGTTCCTTTATATCAATGCCAAGCGTGCCGACGGCTATCACGAGCTGCAAACCTTATTTCAATTTTTAGATTTCGGTGATTGGCTGGGAATCGCGTTGCGCGACGATCAAAAAATTACGCTAAAACCTGATATTCCCGATTTAAAAACCGAAGATAACTTAATTTATCGCGCCGCCCGCCTGCTACAAGAAAAAACCGGTACGACGCTCGGTGCAGATCTAGTTTTGGATAAAATTTTGCCGATGGGCGGCGGTGTCGGTGGTGGTTCTTCCGACGCGGCAACCACGCTGGTAGCGTTAAATCATTTATGGCAAACCGGTTTATCTTTAAACGAACTTGCCGAATTAGGCTTAACATTGGGCGCTGATGTGCCGATTTTCGTTCACGGCAAAGCGGCGTTTGCCGAAGGCGTCGGCGAAAAACTCACTTTTTGTTCGCCGCCGGAAAAATGGTACGCGGTCATCAAACCGAACGTTTCTATTTCCACCGCCGTCGTTTTTAAAGATCCCAATTTACCGCGCGATACGCCGAAGCGTCCGTTGGCGCAGTTATTGAATGAGAAATATACCAATGATTGCGAAAAAGTTGTCCGAAATCATTATTCAGAGGTTGAAGAAACACTTCTGCGATTGTTAAAATATGCACCGGCAAGATTAACGGGAACTGGAGCTTGCGTGTTTGCGGAATGTAACGACGAACAATCCGCGCAAGCCGTACTTCGCGCTAAACCTGAAAAATTCTTTGGTTTTGTGGCAAAAGGACTGAATTATTCTCCGCTACATCAAATGTTAGAGAAATTGCCCTAATGAAACCAATCGATAGTTTTAATACAAACTTTCTTACCATCTAAAATCCTGAGGTTAAATTTACAATGCCCGACATTAAACTTTTCGCTGGTAATGCAACGCCAGAGCTAGCAAAACGAATTTCCGAACGTTTATATATTTCATTAGGCGATGCGACCGTCGGTCGTTTCAGCGACGGTGAGATTCAAGTTCAGATCAACGAAAACGTCCGCGGAAGCGATGTCTTTATCATCCAATCGACTTGCGCCCCGACAAATGACAACCTAATGGAATTAATTGTGATGGTTGACGCGTTACGTCGCGCTTCCGCGGGTCGTATTACCGCCGTGATTCCTTATTTCGGCTATGCTCGCCAAGATCGCCGCGTGCGTTCCGCGCGTGTGCCGATTACTGCGAAAGTGGTGGCGGATTTCCTATCCAGCGTCGGTGTGGATCGCGTGTTAACTTGCGATTTGCACGCAGAACAAATTCAAGGTTTCTTCGATGTGCCGGTGGATAACGTCTTCGGTTCGCCGGTATTGATTCACGATATTTTGAAGAAAACCGATTTAGATAAACCGATGGTGGTTTCACCGGATATCGGCGGTGTGGTGCGTGCCCGTGCGGTTGCGAAATTATTGAACGATACCGATATGGCAATTATCGATAAACGTCGTCCGAAAGCCAATGTGGCGCAAGTAATGCACATTATCGGTGATGTCGCGGGTCGCGATTGTATTTTGGTTGACGATATGATCGACACCGGCGGTACGTTATGCAAAGCGGCGGAAGCCTTGAAAGAACGCGGCGCGAAACGCGTTTTCGCTTATGCGACGCACGCGGTGTTCTCCGGTGCGGCGGCGAAAAATATCGCCAGCGATGCGTTAGACGAAATCGTTGTTACCGACACGATCCCGCTTACGCCGGAAATCAAAGCCTTAGGCAAAGTACGCGTATTGACCCTTTCCGGTATGCTTGCGGAAGCGATTCGTCGCATCAGTAACGAAGAATCCATTTCTGCAATGTTCAACTAATCATATCTTGATAAAAAGCGACCTTCGGGTCGCTTTAGTTTATATCCCCCTCATCCGCCCTACGGGCACCTTCTCCCACAAGGAGAGAAGGAAAAATGATACAACCTGATATATAGTTTACATCGTAACCCAAAGGCATCGTTTACACTCATTTGTAAACTCTCACCAAAAAAAACACCGCACTTTGTAAAAAGAAACGAATCAATCGGATCAAAAAAAGAATATTGTGACATCAAAGGCATATTTTAATTGTGCCTATTTACAGCATAAAACCATTTATGTTATAGATTAACTTATCTCATTTTTATATTTTTAATATATTTTTTCAATTTTTTTAAAACACAACAATCCATAATGAAAAAACAAGGAGTGATGACTTATGGCGAAGTATTTTCTCACGCCGTCAAATAATTACGATACGAAAATAGGGACATTGATTGATAAATTCGTTAATAAAGTCAAAAGTTTCCCTCCGGGAACTTGCCCTTTAGTCGTGCAATATACATCGTTGCGTTCTTCCGTCGGGCAAACCTGCGGAAAATGCGTCCCCTGCCGCGACGGGCTGCCGCAGCTCGCCATTTTAATTAGAAAAGTGCTGGACGGTGAAGCGGATCAATCCGTAATGGATCAAATCCGCGAATTAGCCTTGATGATTCGCGACGGCTCCGACTGCGCGATTGGCTATCAACCGGCATTCGAAGTGTTGGAAAGTATCGAGGAATTTAAAAGCGAATACGACAGCCATATTCGGCATAAGTCTTGTTTAGACAACGTCGGACAAAAAATTCCGTGCATTAATATGTGTCCGGCGCACGTGGATATTCCCGGTTATATCGCCCATATCGGTGACGGCAATTACGCCGACGCTATCCAATTAATTCGTAAAGATAATCCATTGCCGACCGCGTGCGGGCTGATTTGCGAACATCCTTGCGAGGAACGCTGTCGCCGTCGTTTAATTGATGACGCCATTAATATCCGTGCATTGAAAAAATACGCCGTCGATCAAGTGGCGGCGGATACGGTCGCCGTGCCGAAACCTTTACCGGATACGGGGAAAAAAGTGGCGGTGATCGGCGGCGGGCCAGCCGGATTAAGTTGCGCCTACTTCTTAGCCCAAATGGGACACCGCGTCACCCTTTACGAACGTCAACAAGCCTTAGGCGGAATGTTGCGCTACGGCATTCCGAACTATCGTTTTCCAAAAGTGCGGTTGGATCAAGATTTAAATGCGATTCTTTCCGCCGGTAATATTGAAGTGAAATACGGCGTGAACGTCGGCGAAGACATTTCGCCGCAAGAGATTCGCGCGCAACACGATGCAATGTTCGTCGCTATCGGCGCACAAAAAGGCAAAATTTTAAGAGTAGAAGGTGCTGACGCCAATAACGTGTTCTCCGCAGTCAAAATGCTGGACGACATCGGTAACGGAAAAATTCCCGATTATTCGGGCAAAATCGTCGTTGTGGTCGGCGGCGGCAATGTGGCAATGGATGCCGCGCGCTCGGCAGTGCGTTGTAATGCCAAAGACGTGCGTATCGTTTATCGCAGAAGACAAGACGATATGACCGCACTTCACAGCGAAATCGAAGCGGCGATAATGGAAGGTATCGAGTTGATTACCCTCGCCGCGCCGCTTGCTATCGAAAAAAACGAACTGGACGATTGCGTCGGTCTGGTGGTGCAGCCGCAGATGACCGGTCCTTATGATCACGAAGGCAGACCTAGCCCTGTCGCGGCGAAAAAACCGCCGTTTTCTATTGCTTGCGATGTAATTTTAATTGCTGTCGGACAAGATATTATCAGCCTACCTTTCGAACAATTCGGAATGCGCGCCAAACGCGGCATCTTCGCCTCCGATTTAACTACTGCCGTACCCGATATGGACGGTGTGTTTGTCGGCGGTGACTGCGCAACCGGTCCGGCAACGGCAATTAAAGCCATTGCCGCAGGAAAAGTAGCGGCGCACAATATCGACGAATACCTCGGTTATCATCACGAATTTCCTTGTGATACCAAAGCGCCGCCGGCAAAAGATAATTTACGCATTCAAGTCGGACGGGCAAACACCACCGAGCGACCGGCTTATTTACGGAAATGCGATTTCGAACACGTTGAAAATCCATACACTTATGAAGAAGCGATGCAAGAGGCGGAACGTTGTTTACGTTGCGACCATTTCGGCTGCGGCGTATTACAGGGAGGGCGCAATTTATGATTCATTTAACTATTGATGGCGTGAGCGTTCAAGCGGAAGAAGGAATGACCATTCTGGAAGCGGCGAAAGCTGCCAACATTCGGATTCCAACTCTATGCTATTTAAAAGAAGTCAGCAACATCGGATCTTGTCGGGTTTGTGTGGTCGAAGTGGACGAAATGGAAAAACTCACGGCGTCGTGCAACACTCTTGTACGCGACGGAATGAGCGTGCGCACCAAAACAGACAAAGTGGTTCGTTCGCGTCGTATGGCGTTGGATTTGATTCTGTCTCATCATAATTTAGTGTGCTTTTCTTGCCCGTCGAACGGCGTGTGCGAATTACAAGAAGTATGCCACGAATGTGGCATTACGGAATCCAGCTATCAAAGCGTGCGTAGTCCGGGAATTGAAGTGCCGGCGGTGGAAGATAATCCGTTTTTAGGCTATCGTCCGGATTTATGTATCCACTGCCAACGTTGTATTAATACTTGTGCCAACGTTAGCGGTTGCAATGCGATTAAATTAACTTCGCGCGGCATTTTCCGCACCATTGAAACGCCGTTCGGCAAAAATTGGAAACAAACCGAATGCGAATCTTGCGGTAACTGCGCAGAAGCCTGCCCGACCGGTGCGATTTACAAAAAAGAAGCAAAAACCTACCGCAGTTGGGAAATTCAACGCGTGCGCACCACTTGCCCGCATTGCGCCGTGGGTTGCCAATATGATCTTTTAGTGAAAAACAATAAATTAGTCGGTGCGCAAGGCGTTGACGGTCCGTCGAACGGCGGCAGATTATGCGTTAAAGGACGTTTCGGATCCTATAAATTCGTAATGTCGGACGATCGTTTAACCGATCCGTTAATTAAAGATCGCGCCACGGGTAAATTCCGCAAAGCGAGTTGGGATGAAGCCTTAGATTTGGTCGCGTCGAAATTTATGGCACTAAAACGGCAATACGGCGCCGATTCCCTCGCCGGTTTTGCTTGTTCGCGTTCCACCAATGAAGATATTTATATGGTGCAAAAAATGGTGCGCACCTGTTTCGGCACCAATAATACGGATAACTGCGCGCGCGTTTGCCATTCCGCTTCCGTGGAAGGCTTGGCGAAAACGCTCGGTTCCGGCGCAATGACCAATCCGATTTACGATATTACTCACGATGTTGAGGCGATTTTATTAATCGGTTCCAATCCGGAAGAAGCGCATCCCGTGGTCGGGATGCAAATTCGCGAAGCCGTGCGTAAAGGTGCGAAGCTTATTGTAGTGGATCCGCGCGATATCGGATTAACCCGCCAAGCGGACATTCATTTGAAATTACGTCCCGGCACGAATATCGCCTTTGCCAACGGAATGTGCCATATTTTTATCAAAGAAGGTTTAATCGACGAAAAATTTATCGCCGAACGCACGGAAGGTTTTCAGGCGTTGAAGAAAATCGTCAAAGATTACACGCCGGAACGCGTGGCGAAAATCTGCAATATTGATCCCGATGATCTGCGCGCCGCCGCCCGTATTTACGCTACGGCAAAAACCGCGCCGATTATTTATTGCTTGGGCGTTACCGAACATTCCACCGGTACGGAAGGCGTAATGTCGATGTCGAATATGGCGATGATGGTCGGTAAATTAGGGCGCAAAGGTTGCGGCGTAAATCCGTTACGCGGACAAAACAACGTGCAAGGCGCTTGCGATATGGGCGCTAGTCCGACCCAATATCCGGGTTATCAACCGGTGACCAATCCGGAAATTCGGGCGAAATTCGAAAAAGCTTGGGGCGTGCCTTTGCCGTCGGAAGTCGGTTTACACGCTACGGATGTCTTCCCTGCCGCAATTCGCGGCGAGATAAAAGGCTTGTATATTTGCGGCGAAGATCCGGTCGTGACCGATCCTGATACCCATCACGTTATCAAAGCCTTGTCCGCCTTAGATTTTCTTGTGGTGCAAGAATTATTTATGACGGAAACTGCACTGCTTGCCGATGTTGTTTTGCCGGGGCGTTCTTATGCGGAAAAAGACGGCACATTCACCAACACGGAACGCCGCGTGCAACGAGTGCGCAAAGCCGTAACCTTGCCGGGGAACAGCCGTTTGGATACGGATATTTTGTGTGATCTAATGCGCCGAATGGGCTATAACCAACCGAATTTGTCGGCAGCGGAAATTTTCAACGAAATGGCGTCGCTCACACCGTCTTTCTACGGCATTAGTTATGAACGCTTGGAAAACGAACCGACGAAATCCTTGCAATGGCCTTGTACGGATAAATATCATTCCGGTACATCCATTATGCATACGGGTAAATTTACCCGCGGATTAGGTTTGTTCTATCCGACGGTTTATACACCGGCGCAAGAGCTGCCGGATAAAGAGTACCCGCTAATGCTTACCACCGGACGGATTTTGTATCATTACAATACGCGGGCGATGACGGGAAAAACCGAAGGATTAATGGAAATCGCCGGTCATTCCTTTATTGAAATCAATACCAAGGATGCGGAACATTTGGGCATTCGCCAAGGCGAACGGATTACGGTCAGTTCACGCCGCGGATCCATTACTTCCGAAGCGCGCATTTCCGACAAGACCAATCCGGGCGAATGTTGGATGCCGTTCCACTTCCCTGACGGCGATTGCAACTGGCTGACCAACGCAGCTTTAGATCAGTTCGCGCGTATTCCGGAATATAAAGTTTGCGCCTGCCGCATTGAAAAATTACCGGAAGAACAGGCTTATGATAAAAAAGGAAAATACGTCACGCAGAAAATGATCGCCGATCAATGGCATAAGAAAATGAATAAATCGGTGCAAAAAATGATGCGTAGATAGGATTGTTGATTGATAGGCTAAAGTGCGGTCGATTTTGATCTGCACTTCAGGCTATTGATAAACCTATGATGCGAAAGGGGCGTATGCCATACGCCCCTACGAAAAATTAGAAATCCATTGTAAATCAAAACGTTATGATATTTATGTAGGGGCGTATGGCATACGCCCCATAATAAAAAACTTTGTCAACAAACTGAATTCGGTCAAAATCGACCGCACTTTTTATGCTCTACTTATTGACTCACCGCGTTTTGCACTTCATCGACCATTGTATTCATACTTTCCAATCCGCCGAAAGTTAAATACCAATTAGCCGCATTTAAATAAACGATATGATTGGCTTTATAAGCGTCGGTTTGTTGAATAATGGCGTTATCCAGCACGTTTTTCGCATTATCCGCTTTGTCCGTAATGGCGGCGGTGCGATCCACCACCAATAAATAATCCGGATTTTTTTCTAAAATATATTCGAATCCGATGCTCATTCCGTGGGTGGAGGATTTAATATTTTTATCAATCGGCGTGAAACCGAAACCGCTGTAAACGATACCGTAACGCGAACTTTCGCCGAAAGCGCTCATTTTGCTTTCGTTAACCAACGTCATTAATGCGGTTTTGTCTTTCACCAATGCCGCAAGTTTTGTCATTCGTTGATCTAATTGCGCTAATTGCTCTTGGGCAAGGTTTTCTTTCGCAAAGATCTGTCCCATTGCAAGAATATTTTGTTGGAAGCTCGGATAGAAATTATCGTAATCGATTTTGATGAAAAACACCGGTGCGATTTCTTTTAAACGATCCAACACTTTTTCTTGGCGTCCGGTGGCGATGATTAAATCCGGATGTAATTCGTTGATTTTCTCAAATGCCGGTTCCGGCGGCGTGCCCACATTGGCATAAGGTTCGGCGGCAAATTCGCTTAAATATTGCGGTACGCGAATGCTGTTCGGCACACCGACGATTTTCTCTTTCTCGCCTAATGCGCGCAGTGTATCCACCGCGGAGAAATCCAAAACGACGACGCGTTGCGGATTTTGCGGCACCACTTGTTTACCCGCGGCGTTTTCCACGGTAATGTCTGCGGCATTCGCGCTTGCCACGCAAAATCCGCCGATTAATGCAAGACCTAACATTGATAAGGCTTTTTTCATAATAGCTCCTTTTTATTGATTAATGTCTAAAATAGACCGCGATTTTATGTCGATTAATTTCCTGAATCGGAATTTGCATATCATAAATTTGTTCTAGCACCGCACTTTGCATAATGTCGTCCACTTCGCCCTGACAAACCAATTTGCCGTTCTTCATCGCGATAATATAATCCGAATAGCAAGAGGCAAAATTGATGTCGTGAATGACGATCACAACGGTTTTATGCAATTCCGTAGTTAATTTGCGCAGCACTTGCATAATTTGTACCGAATGTTTCATATCCAAATTATTCAGCGGTTCATCTAACAAAATATAATCCGTATCTTGCGCCAACGTCATTGCGATATAAGCGCGCTGGCGCTGTCCGCCACTGAGATTGTCGATATATTGATGACGAAATTCGCCCAAATCCATATAATCGATAGCGTTGTCGATAAAAGTGCGGTCGTTTTCGGTTAAATTTCCTTTGGAATACGGAAAACGTCCGAAGGCAACCAATTCTTCCACGGTTAAACGTAAATTAATGTGATTGGATTGCTTTAAAATGGATAATTGTTTAGCGATATCCGCACTTTTTTGATTATGCAGCGACTGCCCGTTCAAAAACACTTCACCGCCGTCGGCGGACAATAAACGGCTGATTATGGCTAATAACGTGCTTTTGCCCGCGCCGTTCGGTCCGATAAAAGAGGTGATTTTGCCTTGCGGAATCGTCACCGAAACATCATCCACCACTTTTTTACTTCCGTAACTTTTATGAATACGCTTAATTTCTATTGCCATTTTTTATTTGCTCGTAATAACAGATAAATAAAGTACACGCCGCCGACAAAGTTGACGATGATACTTAATGTGGTATTAAAGGTGAACACTTGGGACACTAATAATTGCCCGAAAACCAAGGTGATCACCGAAATCAACATCGCCGCCGGAATTAACACGAAATGGCGATAGGTGCGGATAAATTCAAAGGTTAAATTCATCACCAGCAAACCTAAAAAGGTCAACGGCCCCACAAGTGCGGTCGAGACTGAGATTAAAATTGCGACGATAATCAATAATTGCTTAGTCAGGCGAGGATAATCCAAGCCTAAATTAATCGCTTGATCGCGCCCTAATGCCATTACGTCGAAATAGCGCCAATAGCGCATTGAATAGGCAATCACGCCGACTAAGATCGCCAACGCCACCCATAAAATTTTGACATTAATGCGGTTAAAACTGGCGAACCCGATGTCTTGCGTGATTTGAAATTCGTTCGGATCGATCAAAACTTCCATAAAGGTGGTTAAACTTTGGAAAAAAGTGCCGAAAACAATGCCGACCAACAATAAAAAGAAAATGTTTTGCTGTTCTCGTTTAAACAGAAAATGATATAAACCCAAGGAGAAAAGGATCATTGCCGCCGTGCAAATGACAAACAGCAAAATCGGATCCATTGAGGTCAAGGATCCGGAGCCAAATAAAAACACAATGGCGGTTTGAATTAATAAATAAAGGCTGTCTAGCCCTAAAATGCTCGGCGTTAAAATACGATTGTTTACAATGGTTTGAAAAATCATCGTTGCCAAGGCAATGGAAATGCCGGTGACAACAATGGCGCACAGAGCCAAAATGCGGCTGTTTAGCGCGTATTCCCAACGATTGGGTAAATTATAGGTTAAATATAACACCGCCGAGAGTATCGCTAAGACGAATAAGATCACCAGCTGACGAGAAAAAGTCGTATTCTTACGCATTTTGATACCGTTTTAATAATAAATACAAGAAAATGGCACTGCCGAATACGCCGACAACCGCATTAATCGAAATTTCATACGGATAAATAATCGAGCGCCCCAAAATGTCGCAGAACAGAACGAATACCGCGCCTAAAAGTGCGGTGTGAGATAATATTTTTTTCAGATTATCGCCCAAATAAAGGGTCACGATATTCGGAATAATCAAGCCTAAAAACGGAATCACGCCGATAGAAACAATGATCACCGAGGAAACGGTTGCGACGATAATCAAGCCTAAATACAGCACTTGTTGATAATTCAAGCCGAGATTGGTGGCGAAATCCTGCCCCATTCCCACAATGGAAAAACGTTGGGCGAATAAATAGGCGATGATCAACATCGGAATACTGAAATACAAAATTTCGTAACGTCCCGCCATTACCAACGAAAAATCCCCTTGCAACCAACCGGACAAATTCTGCAAAAGATCTTGTTGATAGGCGATAAATGCGGTGATCGAGCTAATAATATTGCCGAACATTATGCCGACCAGCGGCACGAAAATAGTATCTTTAAATTTCAGGCGGGATAAGATCGTCATAAATAGCAAAGTGCCGAGAAAAGACACCAAAATCGCAATCGCTGTTTTTAGCAACATTGACGCCGCCGGAAACAGCAGCATAGCAATTAAAATGCCCAAACGGGCGCTATCCATCGTGCCGGCGGTGGTCGGCGAAACAAAACGGTTGCGGCTGAGTTGTTGCATTACCAAGCCGCAAATCCCCAACGCCGAGCCGGCGATTAAAATACTGATTAAACGCGGAATACGGCTGATGATAAAAATATGCCATTGCGCCGGATCCAGATTCAGCAATCCCTGCAAATTCACCGTGCTAACGCCTAAAAACAGCGACACGACGGACAGCAGCACAAGCGCAAGACACAAATAACGACGTTTAATCATAACAAAAGTTACAAATGATAATAATTCCTATAAATAATTCACGCATATTATCACGCTTTGTTTTAAGTTCAAGAAAAAGAATAAAAAAACCGATGCAATTCGTACACTGCATCGGTTTTTGCGGAAATTTCCACCGCACTTATAACTTAAGTTGACGTTCGGCTTCTTTCGCGCGCAACAAGAATTGCTTACGTTCGGCGGTCGCCATTTCGCTGCTGGTGCCCGGTAGTTTCACCGTAAGCGGATTCACCGGTCGCCCGTTAATGTGGAATTCATAATGCAAATGCGCGCCGGTGGAACGTCCGGTATTGCCGGATAAGGCGATACGTTCGCCGCGTTTTACGCTTTGCCCCGCTTTCACCAACGGTTTGCTTAAATGCATATACACCGTTTGATATTCACGCCCGTGACGAATCATAATATAACGTCCCGCGCCGTTGGCTTGATACGCTACTTTTTCCACCGTACCGTCCGCCGGTGCAATGATCGGCGTGCCCACCGGCATCGCGAAATCCACCCCTTTATGCGGTCTTACTTTTCCGGTGACCGGATGGCGACGTGCCGGATTAAACGGCGAGGAAACACGCGCTTGGCGCTGCATCGGATAACGCGCAAATCCTTTGCCTAAGGTTTCGCCTTGGCGGTTGTAATAGCGTCCGTTGCCGGCTTGCACTGCGTAATAACTTTTCCCTTCGGAAATAATATGAATGGCTTCCGCATTCCCTTGTCCGGTCAGTTTGTTATCCAAATATTCGCGCGACACCAACACGGCGAATTTATCGCCTTTTTTCAACTTATTCATACTCACTTGCCATTGAAGTGCGGTGGTTAATTGAATAATTTGTTTACCGTCCAAACCGAGCGCACGCAAGCTGTTGGCAAAGCTGCCGTTAATTTGTCCGCGTAATACTTCTTTTTTCCAAACACTTTTTTTCTCTAAAATTTGGCGTTTGAATTTACCGCTTTCCGTCCGCTCGTAAATACGTTCTTCTTTTTCCGAAACCAGCCAGTTTAAATATTCCAACTCGCCTTCTCGACTCAAAATCCAATAGAATTGCTGTCCGGCTTTTAAGTTTTTCAATTCGGGATAACTTGCGATCAAATCTTTCGCCGTGCCGTCTTCCAAACCGGATTGTTCCAATACGTCTTTTAATTTATCACCGCGCGCCACGGTATAACTGAACTGATCTTTAATTCGAATGGCTTGATCGGCGACATCCAATAAATCGTTTAGCGCGCTTTGTGCATCTTCCGGCAACTGCGACATTTCGTCATCGTCTAAATTCACTTCATCGACTTCATCATCTTGCGCTTGTAGTTCGTCGTCATAGGAAGTGGCATCCTCCTCTTTTCCCGAAAGAGAATGTTCCGCCCGTTCGGCGATTGGTGTCGGAGAATTCGGTTCTTGCGCCATCGTTTCGCTATCGTCCGCATTAGATTTGCCGGATTCTGCGGATACCGTCGTTTCATCCGCCGGCGAGTCGTTTTCATTGGTTGCCACTGTGGCGACATTGCCTTGCGGTGCACCGTCTTTCACATCGGTGAAGGTATCCAATACGTCCGGCGCTTTTTTTCCGGCTTCATTTAAGGATTGATATTGTGCGGCGCTGTCGGCGCTCATCGGCGAGGTATTTTCGGCGGATTCTTTTAAACTCAATAAGATACCGGTTAAAATGGACGCTAACGCCAAAAAGAAAATCAGCGCTTTAATCCGCGATTTTCTTCTACGTCGGTCTCTTGCCAATTTAACGTGTTGCGCCATTTATTGTGTTCTCTTACTGCCTAATACATTCTCTGCATTGTTCTATGACCAACGATAATTCAAAAAATTCCTCAAAAGATCGAAAAAAACCGCCGACCGAATAAATTATAAACATAATTACATTCCGAACTTGTTAAAGCGGAAAAAATAAGCTATGTTAAGCCAATTTTTTTCGCAGTCGAAACACATCCATAATGCAAATCCGTTCTATTAAAACGCCCTTGGTCGAATTAAAAAACATTACCGTCCGATTCGAACAAAAAAATGCGTTACAAAATATTAATTTAACCGTTTATCCCGATTCGATCATTACGATCGTCGGCCCGAACGGTGGCGGGAAATCGACCTTATTAAAGGTGTTATTAAAATTACTTACGCCCACAAAAGGCGAAGTGATTTATCATAAAAATCTCCGTATCGGTTATGTGCCGCAAAAAATTCATTTGGATCACAGTTTGCCGATTACGGTGGAGAAATTTTTATCGCTAAAAAAAGGTATTTCGGCAGAAGATATTACGCACGTTCTCACGCGTTTATCCGTGTTGCACCTGTTGAAAAACAGTATGCAAAAGCTTTCCGGCGGCGAAATGCAGCGGATTTTATTGGCGCGGGCGATTTTAAATAAACCGACATTATTGGTGTTGGACGAACCGACCCAAGGCGTGGATATAAACGGTCAGGTGGAACTATATCAACTAATTCATCAAACCCAAAAAGAACTGAACTGCGCTATTTTAATGGTGTCGCACGATTTGCATATCGTAATGGCGGATACGAATGAAGTGTTATGCGTAAATCAGCATATTTGCTGCGCCGGCACGCCGGAAAGCGTGTCCAACGATCCGACTTTTATCCACTTTTTCGGCGATCAACTGTCGAAAAATATTGCGTTTTATACGCATCATCACAATCACAAACACGATATTCACGGCGATGTATGTTGCAACCGATATTCCCATTCGCAGCAATGTACCCACCAAGTCAGCGCAGAGGACGCAACGAAAAATGTTTGATATTTTATTTCCGGCTTGGTTAAGCGGCATTTTACTTTCGCTCATCACCGCCCCGCTCGGCGCCTTTGTCGTGTGGCGCAAAATGGCTTATTTCGGCGACACGCTTTCTCACTCGGCGCTGCTCGGCGTCGCCTTGGGCATTTTCTTACAGGTTAATCCCTATGTTGCAATTTTAATTTTAACCTTGTTGCTCGCCGTGTTAATGGTTTGGTTGGAAAACAACACGCAGTTTTCCGTGGACACCCTACTCGGCATTATCGCACACAGTTGCCTTTCTCTCGGCGTCGTGACCGTGGGATTGCTACAAAACGTGCGCGTCGATTTAATGGCATATTTATTCGGCGATTTGCTTGCGATTAATTACACGGATCTTTATTTAATCGCAGCCGGCGTCGCCGTGGTAATGATCACTTTGTTGTATTTTTGGAAACCTCTACTTTCCACCACAATCAGCCCCGAGCTTGCCCAAGTAGAAGGCATTAATATTCAAAAAATGCGCTTTATTTTAATGATTTTAACCGCACTTACCATTGCCTTAAGTATGAAATTCGTCGGCGCCTTAATTATCACCTCGCTATTGATTATTCCCGCGGCAACTGCGCGACGTTTTGCCCGCACGCCGGAAGCAATGGCGTTTATCGCCGTGATCATCAGTATGCTATCGGTTTCTCTCGGCTTAACCCTCTCCGCCTTTTACGATACGGCGGCTGGCCCCTCCGTGGTGATTTGTTCCACCTTTTTATTTTTATTGTCTTTATTAAAGAAAGAAACCTAAAAACTTGCAAAAAATAACCGCACTTTTAAAAGTGCGGTCGAAAAATGTTGTGTTTTTTATTCTACGCGTTCGCCGTGTAATACCAAGTCCAAACCTTGACGTTCTTCGTCGTAATCCACGCGTAAACCGATGGTTTTATCGATAATTTTCAAGATGATAAAGCTACCGATACCGCTGAACGCAATGGTGATTAACACGCTTTCGATTTGAATCCAAAGGGTGGTATCCGTGCCGGAAATATCGGTTGAAACGAACACACCGGTTAATACTGCGCCGACAATGCCGCCGATCCCGTGGATCCCGAACGCATCGAGCGTATCATCATATTTAAACCAATATTTTAATTTTGTTGCGCCGACAAAACACACCGCACTGGTCACTACGCCGATAATTAACGCGCTTTGCACCGAAACGAAACCCGCCGCCGGCGTAATACCGACCAACCCTGCGACCGCACCGGAAGCCAGACCCAACGCGGAAGGTTTATGCTTGCACAAGACTTCGATTAATACCCAAGTTAAGGCTGCGGAAGTTGCTGCGATTTGTGTTGTCGCCAACGCCATCCCCGCTCTGCCGTCCGCCGCTAATGCGGAACCGGCGTTGAAGCCGAACCAACCGATCCACAACATTGCCGTACCGATGAGGGTTAACACCAAGTTGTGCGGCGTAATCACTTCACGTCCGTAACCGACGCGTTTGCCGATCATTAACGCAGCCACCAAGCCCGCCACACCGGCATTGATATGAATAACCGTACCGCCTGCGTAGTCTAATACGCCGTCACTGGCAAGCCAGCCGTCCATACCCCACACCCAGTGCGCCGTCGGCACATAAATAAACACCGACCATAATCCGACGAACCATAATAATGCGGAGAATTTCATCCGTTCGGCAAAAGCACCGGTAATAATCGCGCCGGCGATAATCGCGAACGCCATTTGGAAGATTACGAATACGCTTTCCGGAATCGTGCCGGCGCCCGGATAAACCGTTAATTCGCTACGCTCGGTAAAGACGTTCAAACCGCTGAGGAAGAAACGTTCCGTCCCGCCGAGAAAACCGTTATTCGGCGTAAAGGCAAGGCTATAACCGAAGCACATCCATAAAATCGCGATCAAACAACATACCGCAAAACTTTGCATCATTGTGGCAAGCACGTTCTTTTTACGCACCATTCCCGCATAAAATAACGCCAAACCGGGAATGGTCATAAATAACACTAAAATCGCCGATACGATTACCCACGTCGTATCGCCGCCTTGTAACACTGACATCGGTTGAACCCAATCCGCCAAATCTGCGAACGCCATCGGCGATAAACCGCCTAACAATCCGAGTAAAATTAACTTTTTCATAAATCACCTACACTAATCGATCAAATTTAAACCGCTTCGTCGTCCGTTTCGCCGGTACGAATTCGCACCACGCGTTCCAACGGTTTCACAAAGATTTTTCCGTCGCCGATATGCCCCGTTCTTGCCACGCGACAAATTGCGTCGATAACGTCATCCACGCGATCATCGCTTAACGCAATATCAATTTTGACTTTAGGCAGAAAATCCACCATATATTCCGCCCCGCGATACAACTCGGTGTGCCCTTTTTGTCTGCCGAAACCTTTTACTTCGGTAACGGTAATCCCTTGAATACCGATATCCGACAGCGCATCGCGCACATCATCCAGACGAAAAGGTTTAATAATTGCCGTGACTAATTTCATTACGAACTCCTCTTATTGCCCAACTCGATTTCTCCGATTATCGATTCGATAATCTTTTCCCGAAAATTGACTATCATCCGATGTCGAAATAACAATATCACTAAATATTTTCTAAGTAAATAGAAAATTTGTTTGATTTTTTATATTTTTTTAATATAAAATCAAAACATATTCTAAACAAAGGCAATTTTTATTAAATAAAGGATTGATTATGCAAAATATTGACGTCTTAGACCGACAAATTCTTGAAGTCCTGAGCAGCGATGTAAAAAAATCCTATGCGGAAATGGCGAAAATGTTTAACGTCAGTACGGGAACCATTCATATTCGCATTGAAAAACTACGCCAAGCCGGCGTTATTCAAGAAATGACGATTAAATTAGACGAGCGTAAATTAGGTTTCGACGTGTGCAGTTTTATCGGCATCACCTTAAAACGTGCCAAAGATTACGGCGGTGTAATTAAACAATTAGAAAGTATCGATGAAGTGATTGAAGCCTATTACACGACGGGAACTTACGGTATTTTCATTAAAGTGATGACCCACAGTATGGAAGAATTACACCAAGTGTTAACCCGAAAAATTCAAGCGATCGACGAAATCCAATCCACCGAAACCTTAGTCTCAATGCAAAATCCGATTCGTCGTAATATAAAAATATAAAAAAACATACCGCACTTAAGCAAAAGTGCGGTGGTTTTTCGGGTTATTTTAAAACCGCGTTTAATGACGAAAAAGGCAAAATTAACGCGCAAGGTTCATCAATTAACGGCACCCCGCCGAATAATCGATACCAATTTGCGCCGTCTTGATTTTTCGCTTCAATAAATAATCCTATTCCGCCGACCTGTGCCGAAACGGCAAAACAACGTTTCGCAGCTTTCAGTAATAATTGCCCGCCCAATCCTTTTCCTTGATATTTCTTATCCACCGCAAGACGAGCAAGGGTAAATAAAGGCAATGAATGTCCGCCAAAACGACGAGAAAATTCTATCGGAGCGGATTTCGGCGAAACCGAACCTAATGTAATAGTATAAAAACCGATAATACCATCGGTTTGATCATCAATCGCAACATAGGTCTTAGACGTATTTTTACTGTGCGACTGCCGCGCATAATGTCGCAAAAAATGGTTAAGATCATCATTTCCACAATCAAATGATGTTCGATTATGCCCTTTATTTAAAGGTTCTTCACGCCAATTCATTATCGTTTTCCCGCAAAGCTTGAGCGGCTTTTAATAAGCGTTCCGTCGGTTTAGGCGGATTATCTAATAAATCTAAAATTAATTGCCAATCTCTTGGTGTAAGAATTTTTTCTTCACCAAGCATCGTTTCTCTAATCGGCTCTAAAATCAGTTTGGAATTATCAGGCGAAGAAACAATTTGCAAACGATCTCCTTCGGCAAGATTAAATTTCGCCAAAATAGATTTTGGAAAACGTACTGCCATACTATTTCCCCATTTACTCAAAATTAAAGTTTCTAACATATAAACCTCGTATATCTTTTTGTAGATACATTATTATAGAAACTCATTTAGAAAATGCAAATAAAAAGACCGCACTTCGGCAAAAGTGCGGTATTTTTTCTTAATCTTTCACCACCGGATAAAACGGCTTGCCCCAGTCGATTTCGTTGTGGTTTTTCAGCATAATTTCCACCATCGCCGGTACAAGCAAAGCAAGAATATTGCACCCGTCGCGCAACTGCTCACGATTAACCGAGCTATCAAAGGTTGCACCGCCGTGTAAAATTTGATTACGCAACGTATATAAACGAGAAAACATCACCTCTAAAATCCATTCGGTTTTTTGCTTTTCCAACGCGGACAAACAACGCTCGCGATTGCGCATTTCCGCCAGTTTATAGGCTTTTTCCGAAATCTTGCCGTTATGAAAATCCCAAAAATCTTGGAACACGAATTGATTACCCAACAACAAACGGATTGATTGAGGAAACTGTTTCCAAATTAAATCATAGATCCGCTTATCTTCATCCAAAGCACAAATTCGTAATAAAAATTCATTAAATACCGCCCGATCTTTTACCTGATCCAACTCACGAGCATAAGCCGCATTAAACGCAATCCAAAGGGCGATAAATTTCGTATCTAAATCTTCCGCCTTTTCCGCTTTCTTTAACCAACTTAAAGTGCGGTGTATTCTTAAACAGAAATTCTCGGAAAAGCCTTCAATATCACGATGTTGTTTAAAGTAGGTTTGGAGAGATTGGGCGGTTAGGGTCGTCATAGTTTGTTCCGTAAAATAGTTTGCTCAATAGGTTTATTTTGTCAGATTCTTTCTTGAGATACAAGAAAGCCTAAAAGATATGTCGTTATAACGTGAAAAATAGACAAAACAAAGATCGCCTTGAAATTAACGGCAAATTGCCGTAAATTATGTAATAAATTACATATAAGAAGGAAATCCCAATGAGCGTAGCAAGATTAGAAACCCGACTAAAACCGGAAATTTACGAAATGGTTAAACAAGCCGCACAAATTACCGGCAGAACAATTACCGATTTTGTTGCCGCATCTTTATATGCGGAAGCCAAAAAAACCATTGAAGAATATTCGATGATTAAACTTTCCTTAGCCGATCAGGAACGTTTTTTACAAGCATTAAATCAACCTAACGAGCCGAATAAGGCGATGAAAAAAGCGGAAGAACGCCATAAGCTACTGATTAAGGCAAATTAATAATGCAATATCTTATTGATGAATTATCCGCTGAATTTAATAAAAAAAGCTTTAAAAGCACATCAGCGGAACTCACAAATTATTTTGCTCGCTTAGTTTCCCAAGACATCAAACGCAATCTTGCCAAATGTTATGTTCTCGCTACAGAAGACAAAAATGTTATTGGCTATTACACCTTATCTTCTTCCGCCATTCCAATTAATGTCCTACCGGCGAAAATTTATCAAAAATTACGCTATAACCTTTTTCCTGTCGCATTAATCGGCAGATTAGCCATTGATGAAAATCATCAAGGTAAAGGGTTAGGTTCCGTGTTACTTTTTGATGCCATAGAACGCGTGAAAAAGAATAGTTTAGGTACAGCAGCTATCGTTGTTACAGCCAAAGATGACAACGCGCAACAATTTTATGAGCATTTCGGCTTTCGAGCATTTGAAGAAAAAATAAACGGAAGAACAATGTTATTTTATCCGTTATCGACAGTATTTAATGTGTTAAATCAATAAAAAAACACCGCACTTCAATAAAAGTGCGGTGTATTCTTAAACAGAAATTCTCGGAAAATCTTCAATATCACAATGTTGTTTGAAAGAGATATTGGGTGATTAGAGATTTCTGTTGTGTCATCATTTTTCCTTACCAATTTTTAAGTTTTAATTGCAGTTGTTCTAATAATGAAAAATCAGATAATGCTTTCATCTGTGTTTTTTCACCGCACTTCGGACAAATTTTTACTGCCACAATGCAATCGGTTTTGTTAATAAAATCGGCTTTCCAATTACAGTTAGGACAAGTTTCGATAAGTTGTTTTGGAATTGGCATAATTTATAACCTATTACAAATTTGGATATTCATTTCAACAAAATCATCCCAAGAATACAAGTGAGCCAAATGGGCTTTGTAATAATCTTCAACACGGCAAACTAAAGGTCTTGTCTCATAAATCGAACAAAGTTTAGTTTCCATATCAAAATGTTTACAAACCCCATCCCCCCGATCAAGAAAAGCGGTTTGCTCACTGTTATTCACTCGTTGGCAACATTTGCCACAGGCAGTGCAAGGGAAGGTTTTATGCATACCACTTGATTCGTTCAATATTATGCTTACTTTGTTCTAAAGCAATATAATCATTACTTAATTTATTGTCCTCTGCTTGATAAGCCAAAATTTGTTTTTGTAATTCATCAAGTTTTGGATTAAACATCTCATCAATCGCTTTATCAGTTGCTGTAATTGCATTAGTTTGATAATCGTTGCAAATACGTTCAACTGCTTGATGCAGTTCTAACATATATTGGCGTTGCTGATCGTTTAATTCGTCTTGTTCTTTCGCAGAAGAATAAGCATCCCATATTGCAATTCCAGTCTGCAAAAGTATAGCCGCACGTCCTGCCCAACGCCCTAATGTTTTCTCCCATCTTCCTTTTAAAAGTGGAACTTTAAACGAACGTCCAATTTTTAATAGCTCTGTCAGATTATTTTTATCTGAAATGGCTTTTTTAAAAATATCGCCAGCCGTATCCCAAAGTGGACTATTTTCCATTTGTGGTTGTTCAATAGTGTATTTATTTGATAAAGCACTTAATTGAATTTGTAGTTTGTCTTCAATGGCTTTATTCATCGAATAAATAATACGTTCAATATCTGCTTCTAGTTGCCCACTATCATTGACAGTTCTGAATAACTCTAAAAGGGTTCTTTTATTGCTGACAACTTGGTTTCTTATTTCTTGTCCAACCTCTAATTTTAAAAAGTTTTTTTCTTGTTGAAGATTAGCTTTTTCTCGCTCTAACTGTTCAACTTCTTGGCGTTTGCCAGTGGATAGTTGCGCTTTTAAGGTTTGTAATTTAGGATCAAACCAATTTTCATAAAGATAGTGTTTAAATTGATTAAATTTTTCTTGCTCTGAACTTTGTTGAATAATCCAGTTTTTTAGTGATTCAATCAGAATATTGAAGCCAGATATTTCCAATAAAGGGGCTTTATCTTCTAAACGAGCTTTGAGGGATGTTTTTAAGTTAATAGCAATAATTTCTAGCTCTTGTAAATAAGATAACTCAAGGTTAGCCTCTTTTAATGTTTTAGCAAGAAGACTATTAATATGCTCTACAGCAATTTGGCGTTCTTCTTCATTGAGTTTATTATTAAATATAATAAAAACTTTTTTCTTACGCCCAATCAGATCGATTAATCGCTGATAAATATCTTTAGAGTCCATATCGCCATCACGAATGACAAAAAGAACAACTGCCGTTCTTTGCAGTTGCTCCATTGTGACATTTTCGTGAGCAATGGGGGCATTAACCCCCGGTGTATCAAGCAAAATAATATCATTCCATTGATAGCGATCAACGCTGTCTGTAGTTGGAATATCGCCTGTTTTCGCAATCTCCTCTCCCTGCAGTGCATTGATTAAAGTACTTTTCCCTGCATTATAAGCACCATATACCATCACTTGTAATTGTTCTTCCTGCATTCTTTTTTCTACTTCAGAAAGCAATTCAGGATTATTCACAATTTCTTTGGTCTGTTTAAGTTCATCTAAAATCTCAGAATAAGCTTGCTTCATTGTTATTCCTTATCTTTGATAATGAGTTAAAATACGATTTGCTTCTTCTTCAATATTTGAGCAAATTGTTTCTACAGGCTTAAGCTGACTACAGGTTTCTTTGATAGTTTTATCAACAAGGCTATCAACAATAGAACGAAGTTCTCGGCGAATACTTTTTTCTAATTTATCGGTGCTAAAACCGGTTCTTTCTTTAACTGTTTCAGTTTCAACGAGATAATCACCGCCTTTGCTACCTAAGATACCGCCTATAAGACCGCCAAGTGCACCGCCTGCAATCGTACCGATAGGTCCTAGAGCAGAACCGAAAAAAGCACCGCCTGCAGCACCGGCAGCTGCACCGCCAGAAGTGGCAATGCTTTTACCTACGGAGCCTTTTACTTGAGAATAAGTAACAAACTCTGCTTCAAAATCATCGATATGATCTGCTTGTAATGAAGCAGTGATTTCCTTGAATGTCGCACCTAATTTTGCGGTGCGTTTCGCCAATTCTTCAGTGAGTATTTTTTGCAAAATTTGGCTTATTTCGTCAATGATTGCAACTTTGTTAGCACTGTCTTTATGTCTGTTTACAATGGAAAAGATTTGGCTATCAATATCAAGATAAATGGTATTGGCAATCATCTTTTGATTTTCCGCTAAGCGTGCTGTGCTTGCAACAATTTCTTGTTTTAGCTCACGGATTAATGTCATTAAATCATTTTTTTGTTGATCTTTAAAAAATGCCACAACATTATCTTGAATAAAATTATCCAACTGAGCTTGAGCTTTTTTTCCTTTGTATTCGCAAGCTTGAGCGATTAACTCACCCAGTTGAGTAAATAATCTATTTAAACCGGAACGTTCAAGATTTTGATGCTGTTTATAGGTAAAGACAGAAATAGAAACAGGTTGTTTCATATCGTCTTCACTTATTTTTTCTCGCAAGCGATCATATACATTTTGCTCTTGTAATCTGCGATTTTCATCTGTTTTATCAACAAACTGTTCCACTAATGTATTTGTTTCATCATCCCAATCTTCCTCTTTATCATCACTGCGTGTAATAACTGGGAATAAAGGTTTACCTTTTACCAGTTGAGATTTTAATTCTTCAAGCTCTTGTACTTGCCCCGGTGAATCAGAGGAAGTTAACCATAATACAGCATCGGCACTGTCCAAAAAGGTTTGGGTTAAATGTCCATTTTCCTCTGTAACGGAATGTAAACCCGGCGAATCTAATAGTACAAAATGTTTACCTAGCTCAACGCCTTGCATTTGAGCAGTCGTTTCCGTCATACCTTCGGCAAATTTTTCCTCTGTAAAGGGTTGTTTTTCTCCTGCTTTATCTAGATAAAAGCGAGAAACGGTTTCATCTGGAAATAATCGTTGATAAGTTTCAACCACATTATTAATAAATGAGCTTTTACCTGCATTCACCTTACCAAATACCAGAAAAATAATTCTATCTTTATAAGATTCAGAAAGGGCTTTCATAGGCAAACTTTCGTTAATCTTGTGTTCCCATTTTTTAAATGCATCTTCTAGCGAAGTTTTGACCTCATTCATTTTGATCGCAAATAAACTTTCCTTGTTTAACTGATGATCTGCTTTTATTGTTTTGGAAAACACCTCTTGAATTGCTTGAATTTTCTCTTTCAGCAAATTTTCCTCCTCGTTTAACTGAATAAATGTCGCTTGTGTATTTTCCAAACTTTCAAAAAACTGTTGAAGTTGATTATTGCTCATCATCTAATCCTCTAATTAATTCAGAAATAGTGTCGTATTTCTCTTGTAACTCTTTTTGAGTTGGGTTGTTATTTTTCTTTTCCCAGTTTGCGAGTAATTTTGTTCGCACTTTACCAACTTGATTTGTCTCTAAATCAGCTTTCATACTATCAGTTAGCTTTAATTGATGATCTTTTACAAACATTTCGAGTTTTTGCACCGCATTTCGATAGCGCTTTTGCTCAGCTTCTCTTCGTCTTGCTTCTTCTCGTCTTGCTTCTTCTCGTCTTGCTTCTTCTCGTCTTGCTTCTTCACGGCGAGCTTCCTCACGTCTGCGTTCCGCATCTCGCTCAATTTCTCGCTCACGTTCTCTCGCATTTTCTCTTTCACGCTCATTATCATCGCTGATTGATTTTGCAACTGCTGCACCAACCGCTACAACGGCGGCACCGATTAACCAAGGTAATGCCATAATTTTTTCTCCGGTAATAATTAGTTAAATGCTTTTAAATGTTTGTTTAATTGCGTTAAAAACTCTTGACGATTAAAATTAAACTTCGCTTTTTCTTGTTGAATTTCTTCCTCAACTGTCAGCAAGATGTGGTTTAATTTCTCTTTCAGATCTACTTTTAAGTCCGCTCTTAATTGCGGTCTTTCTGAAATTAACTGATTCGCATATTCAACAAGATACTGTTTAAGTTCGTTAATCTGACTTAATTCAACGAATTTAGGCTGATTCTTTTCGGTAGCTTTCCAATAACGGTCAGCAGATACCGTAAACAAATCTAATGGCATTCCTTGAATTTGCTCTTGGATCTTATTAATCACTTCTTCTTGTTGCTGACTTTGTGAGAACTTATCTAATTTTGTTAGAACTAATACTTTTTTTACTGTCGGGGTATTTTTTACTACATCCTCTAAGTATTCTTTCTCTGCATTATCAAGTTCACCTGTTGATAAATTATGTACAAATAAAAGAATATCACTATAGATAAAAGCACCTTGATTTGCTTTTTTATCATCAGAACCAGAAGGATCTGCATTTAATCCGGGAGTATCCAACCAGATAATTTTGTTTTCTTCATCAGTATAGGTCTGATTTTCAGTGGTTTCTCGTTGATCAGAGGTTTTAAAAAAATCTTTTTGATTGATCAAAGCATTTAATAAAGAACTTTTGCCGTGGTTAAAATCCCCCACAGCAGCAATACAGATATCATCTGATTGGCATAATTGCTGATAGCGATCAAAATGAGTTTCCAGTTCAGGAATATAATTCTTAATGAACTGTTTTTTATCTTGTTCAAATGCTTTTAAAGATTCATCAAGTGATGACCCAATAACTGAACCTATAGGTCCAAAAACTGAACCTAGAAAAGCGCCTGTAGAAATAGGTAATGCCATATTTTTCTCCTAGTTTTATTATTTGAGGTTAATTTAAATTCGCCAAATATTGCTGCAACCTCTCCACCATTCTCGTCTGCATTTCCGCCGGGCTGATGATAGTTAAATGCGGGATCCAGTATTGCACGAGCGGGACGATGTCGAGTTCGTTGATGTTGGCGCAAGAGAGGATCAGTTCGCCGTTTTCGGTTTTGTGCACCAATTTTTGATTCGGTAATAAGTTACGGCGTAGGAAATAAGGTGCGGCGTAGGCGGAGACTTTCACCAGCACTTCGCCCACTTGATTGCCGTGGGATAAGCTGTCGTTGCTTTGGATTTCCTTGAGAAGTTTTTCGTTCGGTTGGAAACTTTCGCCGGTTAATGTCAGTTTGCTGATTTGGGTGAAACAAAAGGTTTTTTGTTTGTCGTGATCCGTGCCGATAACATACCAAACGCCGTTTTTGTTAGTGAGGCTGTATGGGGCGATTTGGTAGAATTTATTTTGTTGCGTGCTGTGTTTGTAATAGCTGAAACTGATTTGTTGATGTTCGCCGATGGCTTGTTGAATCAGGGAAAATTCTTTTTCTCTGCCGTCGATTTTTTCTAATTGCACGCCTTTAATTTGTACGCTTTGCAAAAGGCTTTCTTGATAAAAAGTGCGGTCATTTTCGGGAAATAAATCGGAAACGCCGACAAATCGTCCGAAACATTGAATATCTTCGTGGGTTAAAAAGCCGGATTTTTGGCGGTCTAGCTTGTAAAAACGCGAGCCTTCTTCTTCCCAATGTAAAAAGCTTAAACGTTCGTTAAAATCCCGTTGTACCGTTCTTAAGGAAACATCAAATTCACCGGCAAGCTCATTAATATCAAGGCGTAATCCTTGATTTAAGCGGTTTAAAATGGTGCTGATGCGTTTGGCTAATACTTCGCTTTTTTTCATTTTTTGATTTCCGTTAATTGATTTCCTATTACTTTAATCAGATTGTAAACGGATTACACGTCAGGTTATGTCGCGATAAAAAATTTTTTATAAAAATTGTCTTTCGGCAGATTTTATACAAGCGGCGACAAAAAAATCAGTTAAATTAGACTTTTACGGTCTAATATAAGAATAATTAGCCATTTATGGAAAAAAGTCAATGCTTATTATCTTTCTTTCAACGAAGGGGAAAAGCAATGACGGACAAAACGCAACAAATTATGCAAACCATCGGGCGGGCGATTGCGAAATATCGTCAAGCCAGCGGGTTGACCCAAGCGCAATTAGCGGAAATTTTGGATATGAGCAATGATGCGATTTCTCGAATGGAGCGCGGGAAAACCGTGCCGACGGTGTTGCGTTTGGTGGAATTGTCGGAGATTTTTCATTGTGATGTGGCGGATTTGTTGACGGATAGCAGTAATCGTACAATGGATCAAGCCAGAAGTTTGGAGCGTTTATTAGATCGGTTGGAAAGCCACGAGCGCGCGGAGTTTTTAGCCTTGGCGGAAAGATTGATCAAATGGAGAACCGACAATTAAACGCGCATATCGGCGCACCATTCCGTTTTATGGCAATCGCCTCTAATACTCACCTAAAATTCGAAAAGCTAATTTCTCTTTTTCGGCAAAAATTCGCACGGCGCGTTGCATAAATTCTTGCGGGATTTTATCGCGCGATAAAAATCGGCTGCTAACGGCGACAAATTCGGCATCCAAATGTTGCGCATAAATCGAGCCGGAATTGGCATTCACGCCCGCCATTGCGCGTCCGCGCAGTTTGCCGTAAATATGAATATTGCCCTCGGCGGCAACTTCCGCGCCCGCCTCCACATTGCCGTGAATAATCAAATCGCTGTTTTTGGCATAGATTACTTGATTGGCTTCGACGTTGCCTTCGACCACTTGGGTCGGCAAATAACGCGGTTCGGGCAAAATGTCGGAAAAATCACCGCTCTTTCCCAGCACAGGCAAGTCCGCCGCGAGGATCAATTCTTTCTGTAAATTATTTTGCCAATCGCTGACGCCGATGATGTGAATGTTAAATTCCGCCAATAAGGCTTTGAGCGCAGGTAAATTGATTTTTTCGAGCAACGGGTTGAATTGTAAAATGACGGCAATATTTTGAAAAAATGTAGGCGATTTTTTGGCTTTTTTAACTAAAGCGCGTTTGATCACGGTTAAGCTGGCGCTGTTTAATGTGAGGAAAACCGATGAAAATTGTCCGGTTCGAAGTTCAACAATATCTTGTGCCATAAGTGATTCCCGCATAAAAATAGAGTGGTTCGATCATAAAGAATTGCGGTAAAATCATCAAATACTTTTTACAAAAAACGAATAAAAACAAATAGGTGACAAAATTATGCTCTGTGCGATTTATAAAAGTCGGAAAAAAGACGGAATGTATCTTTATGTGGAAAAACGCGATAATTTCGACAAAGTGCCGCAAGCTTTGCGCGAGGCGTTCGGCACGCCGATTTTTGTGATGTTGTTTAATTTAAACGGCGAAAAACCGCTGATTCAGGCAAAAAATCAAGAAGTGGCGGCGCAAATTCAAACCCAAGGATTTTATTTACAAATGCCGAAACAGGAAGAAAATTTATTAGCGCAACACAAAAACGCACAAAAAAACAACCGCACTTGATCGGCAAATCAATCAAGGAAAAGTGCGGTGATTTTTTTCGCATTTTTGAAATAAACGGAATACGGGTATAATACCCGATAATTTTATTACGCTAACGGATTCGATAAATAAATATGAAAATAATGTCTTTTAACATCAATGGATTACGCGCTCGCCCGCATCAACTTGAGGCGATTATCGACACCTATCGTCCGGATATTTTGGGCTTGCAGGAAATTAAAGTGGCGGACGAGGATTTTCCTTACGGGTTGGTGGAACATTTGGGTTATCACGTTTATCATCACGGACAAAAAGGACATTACGGCGTGGCAATGTTGTTAAAGCAAGAACCCAAAACCGTGCGCAAAGGCTTTCCGACCGATGATCAAGATGCGCAAAAACGCATTATTATGACCGAATCGGAAACGCCGTTCGGTACCTTGACCGTCATTAACGGTTATTTTCCGCAAGGCGAAAGTCGCGATCACTCGACGAAATTTCCGGCGAAAGCGAAATTTTATGCGGATTTACAACATTATTTAGAGCACGACCATTCGCCGGACAATCCCATCGTGATTATGGGCGATATGAATATCAGTCCGAGCGATTTGGATATCGGCATCGGCGAAGAAAGCCGTAAACGCTGGTTGCGCACGGGTAAATGTTCTTTTTTACCGGAAGAACGCGAATGGTATCAACGCCTGTATGATTACGGTTTGGTGGATACGTTCCGTCACTTAAATCCGGCGGCGAACGATAAATTTTCGTGGTTCGATTATCGTTCGAAAGGGTTTGATGACAATCGCGGTTTGCGTATCGATCATATTTTAGCGAATCAAGCGCTCGCCGCGCGCTGCATTGACACCGGCATTGCGTTGGATATTCGCGCGATGGAAAAACCCTCCGATCACGCGCCGATTTGGGCGGAATTTAAATAAGGATGAGACGATGGATTTAGATCAACATTGGCAACATTATCGCTCGGTAATCAATGAAAAACCGGCGATTTTTGCGGTGAACTGGGCGTTGTGCGAAAAATATGACGAAGGTGTGACGCAAGACAAAATCGCCCAATTTTCTCTGCCTTATCGCGGCGAAGAAAACGGCTTTCCGTCGGAAAAAACCTATCAACGCATTACCAAAGATTTGGTGAAAATCACCGGATTATTAGCTACCCTGCCCGATTTGCTTTACGCCGGTTATATGGTTTCCGATAATCAGGTAAAATTGCATTTTTATTGCCAAGACAGCAGCGCGTTATTAGAGGTATTGCAGCAATTTCCGCAAGTCGAGCAGATTGATGTGCAAGAGGATCCTCATTGGGAAACTTATTTTGATTTTCTACTGCCTTCGCCGTTGGAAGTTAAAATTAACGCTACAGACGAATTATTAGAAATGTTGCAGCAAAACGGACGCAATCTGGCGGATATTTACGCGCTTGAACACAACTTTCATTTTAGTGATGAAGAATCAATGTACGGCTTTTTAGATTATATTCACTCGACGGATATTCCCGTCAGCGATCTAAAACACAGCGAAGAAGCGTTTCCGATTGATGAAGATGAAGAAATGTTTATCGTGAAACTAGAACAAGAAATCACCTTGGACACGCCGGACATTTTCACTTTCGTCGAACATTTCGAACAAGCGGCGAATCAATTCGAAGGCGAATATATCGGTTGGGAAACCCAAGAATTACAACCGGAAAAACGGCAGATTAATTAAGTATCAAAGCCGTTCGGACTGATGATAACCCTTAATTTGTTGGATTTACAATACGGACACAGCGCCTCCTAGGTTGATGAAAACCTATATAGTCATTTATCATCATTTTCCTTTCTTCCCTTGCGGGAGAAGGGATTGGTTGCACTTTGTCATCAGTTTGGGACGCCCTACGTTCGAATACGCAAATCCCTTTGCCAATAACCGAGCGCTTCCGTTCTTATATAATCGATACCGACCGTAAATCGCTATCGGATGAACATTAAAGAAAAAACGCTTTTACGATCCCTTTCGTAAAAGCGTTTTTGTTTTTATTCGGTTTAAAATCAAACATTAAAAAATTGATGATGCAAGGGTGATGATCACGCCTAAAGCTAAAACGACAACTAACATTGCATAGCCGAAAGTGCCCATACTACTCTCCTAAAATTGACTAAAAAGGTAAGGCATTCTATCAAGAGTTGCAACAAAAAGAAATAATTTTCATTTTTTCGGCAAAATATGTGACCTTCCGCAAATTTTTCGGTCTCGCGTATTAACCTCCGCCCGCCGAATCTTTATAATAGCCGGCAAATTTATTGGAGGACAATATGGCAACGATTAAAGATGTTGCGAAAATGGCGGGCGTTTCGACGACCACCGTCTCACACGTTATCAACAAAACCCGCTTTGTGGCGGAAGAAACGGAAAAATTGGTTTTACAAGCCATTCGCGAATTAAATTATTCGCCGAGTGCGGTGGCACGCAGCTTAAAAGTGAACACGACCAAATCCATCGGGATGATCGTCACCACCAGCGAAGCACCCTATTTCGCCGAAATTATTCACGCCGTGGAAGAACATTGTTATCGCCAAGGTTATTCGCTGTTTTTATGTAACACGCAAAATAATCCGGAAAAAATTAAAAACCACCTCGAAATGCTCGCCAAAAAACGCGTGGACGGCATTTTGGTGATGTGTTCCGAATATGCGCAAGATTCTTTAGATTTACTAGCGAATCTCACCGATCTGCCGATGGTGGTAATGGATTGGGGCCCGAATAACGAACACACCGATATTATTCAAGACAACAGTTTTGAAGGCGGCTATATCGCCACCAAACATTTAATCGAAAACGGCCACACGGATATCGGTATTATTGCCGGCGAATTGGTCAAAACCACGGCGAAAACCCGCTATGAAGGCTTTGTCAAAGCAATGCAAGAAGCGGGACTTTCCATTAATCCCGACTGGGTAATGGAAGGCTTTTTCGAGCCGGAGGACGGTTATGAATGTATGAACAAAATTCTCGCGCAAGAAAAACTGCCGACCGCCGTGTTCTGTTGTAACGACGTAATGGCGCTGGGCGCAATTTCGGCGATCGGCGAAAAAGGTTTGCGCGTGCCGGAGGATATTTCGATTATCGGCTATGATAATATTCACTCCTCCCGTTTCTACTCACCGCCGTTAACCACTGTGCACCAATCCAAATCCCGTTTGGGTGCGCAGGCGGTGAATTTATTATTCGAACGGATTAACGATAATTCGGGTTCGCATCATATTATCGAATTATATCCCGAATTAGTGATCCGCAAATCCGTGAAAAAACGTTAATCAATACCAATTTTCCATATCGGACGCACTCAGTGCGTCCCAGATTGCTGACAAACCTAATTTAAATTGTATTTTATTTGTAGGATGGGCTTTAGCCCCTCAAAAAAAGCCAATAGTTTCAATATGATGGGCTAAAGCCCATCCTACTTAAATATACTTTGTCAATAAAATAAAACGCACAGAACGCCTCTTTTTATATTTTCTTGCGTAAAAACCACCGCACTTTTATTCTTGATTCCTCTTAAAAAAATAAAGCATTACTTTCACATTAAACCAATAAAAATAAAAAACCACTCCGCAACTTATTATTAAAAAAAGCAAAACACCTTTTCACAATAAATATTTATAAAATTAAAATACAGTTTCAATAATTTATTTAAAATTAACCAAATTAAAAATCATAAATAAATTTAAAAATAAATAACCTGAATCGTTAAAGCACAATTAAAATTTATTTTCACTAAACCGTTAAAGCAATAAAAATATATTTCCAGACTTATAAAAATCTCAAAAATAAAAAACAATCACACCTTAAAAATTAAATTTTACTAAAACGAATCAGCTTTATTTTACTATTTAAAAAATTGTGACAAAGATCACAAATGCTTCAAATGAAGTTTATTTTTTAACAAAAACTATTAATTTTTATATGGAATAGTATTTACAAGATTGTTTTTTTATCTATAATGCGCCGCGACTTAGGGAAATAACTGATATTTACATAAGTCAAAAAATGATTACAGTAATTTACATTTTAAATTTAATTGTGTGTTTTGCTCCATATGATCAAATTTAGTAATTACTCTTTAATATTGTCAAACTCAACTATAGGAGATATTTATGCTTAACCAATTAACAACTAAAGCATATATTAATGTAAGTGAAACAATTCGTAATTTTATGCAAGATAGCAAAGGTGTAACTGCTATCGAATACGGTTTGATCGCCGTTGCCGTAGCAGTGTTTATTACCGCTGTATTCGGTAATGACGATGGTACATTCCTCTCTAAATTATCTGCAAAATTCGATACTTTAGTGGAGAGCATCTCACCAAAAGAAGAATAAAGACAATTAAATCTTGCATAAGATTAAGAATTAATATCCCCGGTGGTTCACTTCCCTTCCTTCATCCGAGCCACCGGTTTTTAAAATAAAATTTAAATAATACATTTTAAAACCATAATGATAAAAGAATATGCGACGATCACGGTTTATTGCTTAATCACATTGATTTTGTTAGGAATTTCTTATTCCGATATTAAATCCAGAATCATCAGCAATAAATGCATCGGAATATTATTTCCCTTGGTCATCGCGTTGGCTTGGCTTAATTATGAAACCGTTTTCGTATTGTCGGCCGTTGTTGCATTAGTAATATGCTTTTTATTATTCACATTGAAAGTAATGGGCGGGGGAGACGCCAAAATGATCAGCGTTCTGATGTTGGCGCTCCCCAATGAACAAATAATTTCTTTTGTTTTTTTCACCGCACTTTCCGGTTTGGTTGTCGTTATTATCGGTTTGATCTTTTTTAGAACCGCAATCCGAGAACAAGGTCTTCCTTACGGCGTTGCCATAAGCTGTGGATTTTTAATCAATTTATTACTAATTCATCTTTAATCACCTTAAGACTTGACTCGCCTGTCGGCGTATTACAAGGGTATAAAATGAATTATCGATTTTTATTTACAATCTCGTTTCTAATTTTAGCCGTCGGCTTAAGCGGCTTGTTCTTTATGATCCCCGATGATACTGCGGTGAAAACCGAGCAAACCGTCGAAGAACAACCGGTCGTCGTGGTGAAAAATACCACGATCACACTTGCCTCTTTGAAAAAAGATTTACCGAAAGGTGCGTTAGTGCAAGCGGAAGATTATATTTTGAGCGAAAAAGACGTGCCGGAAAATGATCCGCTCGTGGCAAACGATATTAAGTCGTTGTTGCAAGAACAGCATAATTTTTCCTTACAAGGTTTTTTGGTGAGCGAAAATTTGCAAGCCGGCTCTATGCTTTCCAAAGAAAGATTGGTTGCGCCGGATGATCCGCGTTTCTTGTTATTCAGCTTAGATCCGAAACAAGAAGTGGCGTATCGCCTCAATATCAAACCGAATAACAGTTATATTTTGGATACCTTGCAAATCGGTCAATCCGTTTCTTTATACAGCCAGCAAGACCATCCCTATAACGATCAGTTGGATACCCAAGATTTTGTGAAGTTGATCACTGACGTGCCGCTGTTAGGTCGCCGCGCTTACACTTGGGAAGAACAAGAAAAACACAAAGGTATTGCGGGCTATGTCACGCTGAAACTCAACACCGAGCAAGTGAAAACCCTTTACAGTTTACCAAAAGACGCCGTTGTGATGGTGCTCCCTGAAGACGGAAAATCCAAAAATTCCGCTAACCATAAAGGTTCGTTTATCAGAAAATTAAGAGGTCAATAATTTATTATGTTGATGAACAAAAAAATCTTATGCAAACGCCTGTTGAGCTGTTTTGCAGCCTTAATGCTCGCCTATTCTTCCGGCGCGTTCGCCAAACCGCTTTATTTGGAACAAGGCAAAAGCCAATATTTCGAATTGGATAAAAAAGTCGATACGATTTTTATTTCCTCGCCGAATATCGCCAATTATGAAGTGTTGGATGATTACAGCTTTATGGTTTACGCCAAACAAGAAGGCGTAACGGACGTGATGGCATTTGACGCCCAAGGCAATATTTTGTTGTCCGATACCTTAAACGTGAACGCGTTTATCAACAATATCACCGATACGAACAAGCAAATCAAAGCGCGTTTCCCGAACTCCAATTTGCAAGTGAAAAAAGTCGGTAAGGCTTATGTGATCGAAGGTAAAGCCGCCTCGGATCAAGAAAGTGAAGAAGTAAACCGCATTGTGGGCGAAGCCATCGGTGCGCCGTCAAAAGTGACCGAATACACGGTCAAACACGGTACTTCGGAAGAAAAAGCGCCGTTTTTGGATAAATATCAATATACCGGCGTGATCAATAATTCGAACGTTTCCGAAGCGACGCAAATTAATGTGAAATTAACCGTGGTGGAAGTTAACAAAAATCTTTCCGACGCTTTAGGTATTAACTGGAGCAATCCGGCGGGTAACTTATTAAATAACTTAACCGGCGGTTCCGCAGTGATTGGCGGCGGGTTCGACGCGTCCGGCGGTTCGATTTCGTTGATTAACGCCAATAACCTGAGATTATTCATTAATGCGATCAATAACACGAATAACGGTAAAGTGCTTGCCGAGCCGAATATTTCAATGTTATCCGGTGAAACCGCCGATATTCTCGTCGGTGGCGAAGTGCCTTATGTGCAAAAAGACAGCGACGGCGGTTCAACCGTGACTTATAAAGATTTCGGGGTGAAATTATTAGTGGGCGCCAAGGTGCAAAAAAATGATCGCGTACGTTTAGTCCTCGCGCAAGAAGTCAGCACCCTCGCCGGCAGCTACGCTTATGCGGACGTGGGTAATATTCCGTATTTCCACACGCGTCGCTCGAAATCCACCTTTGAAGTGGGCAACGGCGAGAGTTTCATCATCGGCGGATTACTCAGTTCCACCGATTTGGAAGGCGTGTCAAAAGTGCCGCTATTAGGCGATTTACCGATTTTAGGGGCGTTTTTCCGCAGCGTTTCCACTTCGCGCGATGTGAAAGAATTGGTGGTGGTCGCTACGGTGAATTTGGTTAAACCGATCAATTCAAAAGACATCGTTTATCCGACCTTCGAACAAACCGGCACAATGGAACGATTCTTTAATTTAACACCGTTTAAAAATGTCTATCACAAAACATTGACGTCGAATTTCTTACAAAACGGAGGGTTCATCCAATGATGCTTCTGTGCAAAAAAACTTTATGCTACACCCTATTATTGCTTGGCAGTTTATCGGCAAGCGCCGACTATGCGCTCGATCCGGATAACGTCGCCCAGCCGCAACGCGCCAAACAAACCCGCTATGAATTAATGAAGGATTTGTTTGTGCTGGAAGACTACAGCGACACCGCAATGGCGAATTTAGTGCGCTCGGTCAGCGCCAATGTAGGACGGGATCTCGACAAAAAAGTGGTGATTTTCTGGAACGGTCGTCTCAGCAAAGAAAGAGCGGTCTATTTACGCAAAGAATTGCTCCGCCGTCATATTCAAGCGGACAACGTTCTGTTACAAAAAGACAGCGTAGTGCGCCCGTTGTATCCGCTTTCCGTGGAAGTGCAACGCATTTCCGCCGACAAAATTAATTGCCCGCTAGAAATTGGGGAAAATGTCGCACCCGCTCAATACGATTATTGCGCTAGCAAAAGCAATTCGCGCATTCATTTAAAAAACTAACGGCACGGAGTCATTATGCTATTACTTGATAAAGAAAAACCCGCGATTCACAGCAGCAGAAAAGTTGCCGTTTTGTCCACTTCGACGGAAATTCAAGATAAAGTGTCGCAACGCTTGCGCGTGCAAGGTATGGAATATATCGAAATTTTAAATGCCGATTTATTTACTTCCAATATTGCGTTAAACGCGGAAGATATCGTCGGCATTATTATCGATATTCATAATGAAACCGATATTGTCCGAATTGCCGAATATATTAATACGATCGTTCCGCAAAACATATGGTGTTGTTTAATCGGCAATTCGGACTCCATCACAATGGCGGAAAAATTGTTAAAACGCGGTATTTTATATTTCCATACCGATACGCAATTAGATTTGATGATGGAAAAAATCACCGCCTCCGAAATGCATACGGAACACAACCGACACACCATTAAAATTTGCGTGTTGGGTTGTAAAGGCGGGATCGGCAGCAGTTTTATCAGCTCGCACATCGCCAATCAAATTATTACCCATAAAAAAATTCCCGTCTTATTAGCGCAAGGCCCGAACGGCTCGCAAGATTTGGATTTGTTATTTGATAAAAAATTGCAAGGCGATATCGTTAAATATGACGATTATCTGGATTTATTTAACGGGAAAGCCGAAAAATTAACCAGTGCGCAGACCGAAAAATACAATTTTATTATCTATGACCAACCTATTTTTAATATTAATAAGGATTATTTTCCGAATTTCTTTGAATACGGGAATAATTTTATTCTTGTCGTGGATCGTCATATCGGTTCTTTACGCGTGGCAAAACAATTTTTAGATCAATGCGAAAACAGTAATCAAATCATCCGCACTTTCGTATGTATTTCGGATCATAAGGCGAAAAACGATCAATTAATGTCGAAAGCCGATATCGAAACCTTATTAAATACGAAAGTGGATACGGTGATTCCGTTTATTCCTCATACGGTGAGTAAAAACGTACTCTGGGTTAAATTTAAGAAAATCCACAAAAACGCCTTTTTCTCCTTAGCGATGAAAATTATCGGTATTTTACCGAGAAATAACACATCGACGGACAACAAAGGGTTATTTTCGTCCTTATTACAAAAACTACTGAATAAATAAGAAAAACGATTATGTTAAACAAAGAACAACAAGTATTTTTCAGAAATGCAGTGTTAAGTAATCTGGATATCGAAAAACTCGAACAAATTCAAGAGGAACGCCAAACGCTTCTGAATGAATTAACCCAGATTGTCTATCGTGTCGGCACACAAAACGGGCAATATATCACCGCACTTGACGCCGGCGAGATGGCGGAAATCATCGCCGATGAAATCACCGGCTACGGCCCGTTACGCGAGCTAATGGAAGATGATACGGTGAATGATATTTTGGTTAACGGCCCAAATGATATTTGGGTCGAACATGCCGGTATTTTGGAAAAAACCGCCAAACAATTTATCAACAACGAACAATTAACCGATATCGCCAAACGTTTGGTGGCGCGCGTCGGACGTCGGATCGACGACGGCTCGCCGCTGGTGGACTCGCGTTTACCCGACGGCAGCCGTTTAAACGTGGTGGTTGCGCCGATTGCCTTGGACGGTACGTCCATTTCCATTCGTAAATTCAGCAAAAACAAAAAAACGCTGGAAGAATTGGTCAATTTCGGCTCGATGACCTTGGAAATGGCGAATTTTTTAATTATCGCCGCCCGCTCGCGCGTGAATATCATCGTTTCCGGCGGGACGGGTTCCGGTAAAACTACGCTGTTAAATGCGTTATCGAACTATATTTCCCACACCGAACGCGTGATCACCTTAGAAGATACCGCCGAGTTGCGTTTGGAGCAGCCGCACGTCGTTCGTTTGGAAACCCGTATCGCGGGTATCGAACACACCGGCGCGGTAACAATGCAAGATTTGGTGATCAACGCCCTGCGGATGCGTCCGGAACGGATTATCGTCGGGGAATGTCGTGGTGCGGAAGCTTTCCAAATGCTGCAAGCGATGAATACCGGTCACGACGGTTCAATGTCCACCCTACACGCCAACAGTCCGCGCGATGCCACATCGCGTTTGGAAAGTATGGTGATGATGTCGAATGCGTCGCTTCCGCTGGAAGCCATTCGACGCAATATTGCCTCGGCGATTAACATTATCGTGCAAGCCTCGCGCTTAAACGACGGTACGCGGAAAATTACCAATATTACCGAAATAATGGGAATGGAAAGCGGACAAATCGTGTTGCAAGATATTTTTACTTATCAACCGAGCCAATATCACGATAAAGAAGGAAAAATTATCGGCGAATTTATTTCGCACGGTTTGTTATCCAATTCCGTGGTGTACCAAAATGCGCAGATCTTTAATTTAAGCGACGAACTGCAACAAATATTCGGAGGAATATAATGTTTTTTTATTACACCGTCGTCGCCTTCGGTTGTTTTCTACTTTCTTATGTCGCTGTCAATTTTTTGCGGCTAAAAAAGAAAGTAAACCAAAATGATACATCAACCAGAACGATCGAAGAATTTATCAAAAAAATTAAATTTAAGACCGCACTTTGACGACATTATTTTACCGGCGGAAAAGAATGCAATTTATTAAGAAATATTTTAATCAGCGTGCTGGTGTTATTTTTTATGTTGTATATCAATTCCGCTTATTTAAAAGTTGATAAAAGACTCTTTTTAGCGATTTATTTAATCCTATTCGTGATATTTATCTGGAAATTAGGCGAATATCGCAATCGAAAAGAGTTTGAAGAATTATTTCCGGAAATCATTCAAATTCTTAATTCCGCCACCTCGTCCGGCGCCGGTTTATTACAAGCGTTGGAACGTTGCGGCAGAGACGTCGGCGGACAAATCGGTCGTGAATTTAAATCGATTCATAAACGCTTGTCCATCGGTGAAGATGTGAATGCGGTTTTTGAAGATAGTTATAACCGTTATCCTTATAAAGAATATTACTTCTTTATTACGATTATCCGCGTGAACTTATCCAAAGGCGGGCAAATGCGCGAAGTTGTTAATCGACTCGGACGTGCGATCGCCGATAACAAAAAAATGGAAAAGAAAAAACGTACGATGACTTCGGAAGCCAGAATGTCCGCGCTTATCGTTGCATCTTTTCCCATCGTATTTTTTATCTTTATGAAATTTATGATGCCGGAAAATTTTGATTTTATTATCAATGATCCGCAAGGAAGATTAATTCTTTATTACGTTATCGGCAGCGAAACCTTAGGTATGTCGATTATTTGGTGGTTAATGAGAAAGGTATCCTAATGTACAACGCAATATTTATTTTCTTATTATTAACCGTTTCCGGCTTTCTATTTTTCTTTACTGCGATAATCAGTAAAAATAAATTATCGCGAAATAAAGATATTCTTTCCGGCAAAGTGCCGAAAGAAAAGAAATCGCAGGATAACGAAAAAGAAAAAAATAAACAGCAGCTTGAGCTGGAATCTTTATTGGTTGGCAACAGCAAATATTTATCGTTTATTCATAAAATCGATAAAAATCTTAAATATAAAGTGGCGATCTCATTGGTTATTTTCTTGTTTTATTTCTTATTGTTCGCCGATAACAGTGCGAATAAAAAAGATATGGCAATGGTTTTCGGCGGAATTTTTGTCGCAATGATTATAATTCCGGGGATATTAACCAAAATGTTGCTGAAACGGAAAATCAAAAAAATTATGAGCGATTTGCCCGGTTTCGTCGATTTGGTGGCGATTTGCGTGCAAACGGGGATGACAATCAACGCGTCGTTATTGCGCGTCGCGGAAGATTTCAAAACGTTAAATCCCGATTTAAGCTACATAATGTTGCGTATTATCCGTAAAGCGGAAATCGTCGGATTATTGGCCGCACTTGATTCGTTACCCGCGTCCTTGCCGACAAGAGAAATCCGAATGTTTACCACTGTGTTGCAACAGAGCTTAAATTTCGGTTCGTCAATTTATTCTCATCTTTTGCAATTATCTTCCGATATGCGCGAAATGCAGTTATTAACGCTTGAAGAATATCTCGGTACGCTTTCGGCGAAAATGAGTGTTCCGTTAATTTTATTTATTATGTTCCCCATCGTCATTTTAATTGTGGTGCCGGGTTTTATGAGGGTCTTTCCAAATGTGTAATCGTTTTTTAAAAAATGTTTTAATTTTATCGTTAAGTTTAACCGTTGCCGCCTGTGCGGATTCCCTTTCTTCTTCATTGGTCGAAGACGATAATTTTTCTTCCAAAGAAAAATTATACGAATCCACACAAAATTACAGCGGATTAGTTACCTTATATCGCGAGCAATTAAAATCCTTCGAGGATGATGCCACGCGTTATAAATTAGCGCGCGCTTATTATAACAAAGGCGATTACGAAGCCTCGTTATATCAAGTAAAACCGCTGACCGACGTTACAAATTCTTATTATGAATCCGCTTCATTATTAGAAGTGCGCGATTTAATTCAATTAAAAAACTTTGACAATGCATTAATGAGTGTTAACAGCCTCATCGAACGTTTCCCGAAAAACGCCGAAGCGCATAATTTACGCGGCGTTATTTTCGCCCAACAAGGCAATATGCAGCGCGCACAGCAAGATATTGCCGCCGCCAGAGATTTATTTATCAACGATGTGATCGCGGTGAATAATTTGGCAATGTTGAAAATTATTCACGGTGATTATAAAAACGCCGTGCAATTATTATTGCCGCAATATTTAAAAGGCGTGAAGGAATCCCGTTTGGTGCATAACTTGGTTTTCGCCTTAGTGAAAAGCGGCGATACGGAATATGCGTTGGATATTATTAAAAAAGAGCGGTTAAATTCTTCGCCGAATGATCTGGTGGCGGCATTGAAAAAAAACCAAGGCGCTTTTGATAAACCGAATAAAAAAACGGCTAAACGATAATATCGAGTGATAGCACAATGAAAAAAATCAACGACTTTTTATCCTGTCGGCGAGGCGTTTCCAGCATTGAATTCGGATTGACCATAGGAATTTTCTTTATGGTCTTTCTGATGATTTTGGAACTTTGTCGCCTCTCGGTTTTTACCGCCTATTGGGATTTTTTAATCACCGACAGCGTGCGGTTGGTTAAAAATACTCAGGCGGCGAATGCCGATTATGCCGAATCTTTCAAGAAAATCTTGTTAGCGAGACATCAAGAACAAGGAAATCCGGTTTTAGCGCTTTTTGCGGTGAAAAATGAAAAAATCGACGTCGGCGTGGATTATGCCGAAAGCATTAAAGATTTGGTTAAGGAAAATTTCCGCAAACCGATCACCATCAACGATGTTGTACAAGCGCCGAACGGTGAACTTGGTGCAATCGCGCGCTATCGGTTGAGTTATCATTACAATTACCTAATGCCGCTACCGTGGCTTCCGACGGAATGGGCTAGCCGAATGTTTAATCGAGAAATTATTACGGTGCAGGAATATGAAAGAGACAAGTTCCAATTTTAATTTGTTACGGCGATTTATTCGTCATCAATACGGTGCAGTGACGATCGAATTTGTCTTTGCCATCCTTTTCTTAGGTGTCATTTTGGCATTTATGGGCGATTTGGTGGTATTGCGTTCAACCATAGGTAAATTGGATAACGTAAGCTATTCCTTAACGGGCTTATTACGCGAACGCCTCCAATTACACGAAAGAAGTCCCTATCTTTGGGTGACTCAAGACGATCTGCAAAACTTTGAAACGATCGCCGAGCGAATGATGTTCGGAGAGAATAAGCAACACCCGAAACTTTATGTGTTGGTGGAATCTTTGATCCTGAGTCCACTGAAAGAAAATGAGGAATATCCTATCAAAGATTATAGGGGGCTCGGCACAAAGGGAAGCAATACAAAATGTAACCCTTCTCATCAAACATTAGATCAAAACCCGGATTTCAAAATACTTTCGCCGCTTTCCGAAGCCGATGCGACAAAGAAAATTCCGTTGTATCAAGTCACGGTTTGCGTCGAACAACACAGCTGGTTTAAGACCTTAGTGCTTTCTAAAGAACAAACAGAAAAAGATATCTTGCGTTCTTCTTCCTTTGCAGTAGGTCGTTAATATGAAACCGTTTCAATATGTCTCGACGCACGGCGAAATTCACTCCCTTCTCCCCTTGTGGGAGAAGGACAGATTTTTGTTTCGTTCAGAAACAAAAATCAGGATGAGGGGGATTTTGCGAAGCAAAATAACATTTTGTAATGACGATAAATTATTACCCCTCATCCGCCCTGCGGGCACCTTCTCCCACAAGGGGAGAAGGAAAATGATGATAAATGGCTATAAAGGTTTGTCATCAGTCTAGGACGCACTGCGTGCGTCCGTATTGCAAATACAACAAATTAAACTTTGTCATTAATCCGAAAGAAGTAACACCTCTTTCAATTAACTATCCGCCGTAAACGGCGAGATTTTAATCATAAGGTAGATTTTGATGAAAAAACAATCTCGTTTTATCACCGATTTTTTCGGTGTAATACGTTCGTTTTATCGCAACGAGCAAGGCGTATATTCAATTATGATCGCCGTTTTGTCGTTTGTTATTCTTGCCCTTGTCGCCCTTGCCGTGGACGGTTCCGGTTTATATTTAGACAAAGCACGCTTTTCGCAAGGCATAGAACAAGCGGGTTTGGCGTTGATTGCAGAAAATAACGAATTTAGGGAAAGAGGTAGAAGCCACTTTGATGTGAAACGCCAAAATCCGACGCTGAAAACAAAGGAAGCTAAAGATATCCCTGAGGAGGAATTACGGGAAGCGCAACATAAGCGCAATCAAGAATTAATTGAAGGCATCGCCAGATATTACTACCATCCGGCTACCTATTTTAAAGATCCTAGCAACAAAAAAATTAATGACGAGTATCAATATAGTTGTAAACGTTTACTCAATTCGGAGGGCAAACTAACGCGCAACATTAGTTGTGAAATCAGCGGATCCTTCGAGCGACCTTCTTGGTTATATTTCGGTAAATCTTATGAAGCCAAATTAACCTTCGGCGAATATGTCAATATTCAATCGGATAAAATCTATTTACAAAAAAATATCAGTGACATCGTTCCTATTGATGTGGTATTGGTTACCGACTTTAGCGGTTCGATGCTGCACCAAATAGAGAAAAAGGTGAATGATAATAGAAAGAAAAATCAACAGGCACCTAAGGCCCCTAGCAAAATTGAAATATTACGAGAAGTGGTTCAAACTATTAGTAACGAAGCGCTTGGAGACGATGAAAATGAAAGTGTAAATAAAATCAACCCGTCAATACACAAGCAAAATCGTATTCGCTTTGTTGGTTTTGCCGCCGGAGCTAAACAATTTGATAAATACGATAAAAATCCTGATAAATGTTATTTACCTTATGCGTTTAAACCGATAAACCCCACTGTAGAACAACTCACTACTGAAGTTTTCGGAGGCAAGCTTCATTGGACTGACCCACTTAGTCAGGAGGATGCCGCACTGATAAAAGTGGGTATCGATGCAATTAACGTCGAAAATATTGATATTCCTGAAACTATCAAGCGCATTGAGGGCTTTAGCGGAACAAAACAGGCATATGATTTTACTATCAATCATCAATACTGGCACTGCATCACGGATCTACTTCATAGCAAGGTGATCGCGCCTAGTGCACTGCCAACTACTAGTAATTGGTATGGATACGGGAAAGCAAAACGTTTAACTCGAGACTTTGTGAGAATTACACCGGGAGGCAACACGCTTATCAGTTCGGGAGTAATAATCGGCGCCAATTTACTTATGGATGTTAATGGGGCAAACGAGGCTAAACCAAATGTTGCACAAATGAATACAAGGAGAGTATTGTTAATTCTTTCCGATGGTGTAGATGAATTCGGTCTGGGTTTTGCACTAAACAACAGCCTCCGTAACTTTTATCCTAAATCTGAATATGAAGATAAAAGCCCGGGAATTTCGGAAAAATTAGTTGAAGAAGGAATGTGCGACAAGATCATTGAAAAATTAAATGCATTACAAGATCCGCACTATGAGACAGAACCTCCGCGCATCGGTTTTATCGCCTTCGGTTATATCGGCAAGCACGAGGGCGCTTCCGAATATTGGAAAAAATGCGTCAAGGAGCATTATTATGTGGCAAATAATAAAGAGCAGCTGTTAGATGCGTTTAGACAAATTATCGGTTTAAGCGAAGAAGTCGGTCACGTTGTCGAGAAACAATAATTCTCTCTGCGATCTTTAACCTATCAGGCGATTTTCCCACAAATCGCCTGATTTATTTTCGGTTATCTTCCGGACTAGAATTAAATTTAACATTAAATTAACACCACTAAATAAAATCTAAAATTTTAATTATTTTTCTAAATAAAAATAATAAATTGCGTTTTTTTATTATTTTTTAATTTTTCGAATTAATTCTATTTGACCTTTCTTGCAAATTTTGGTTATATCTATAGCAACACACCCATTTTATTCTTTTCCAGCGAGGTTATTATGATTCAACAATACTCTACTCTGCGTAACAACATTAATATGTTGGGACATTTTTTAGGGGAAACTATCAGCGACGCGCAAGGTAGCGATATTCTTGATTTAATTGAAAATATTCGTGTTCTTTCACGCGATTCCCGCGCAGGCGACGAAAAAGCCCGCAGCCGATTATTAGATACCTTGGCAACTATTTCGAACGATAATATTATTCCCGTTGCCCGTGCGTTCAGTCATTTCTTGAACTTAACCAATATTGCGGAACAATATCAAACCATTTCCCGTCGCCACGTTGACCAAGTATCCTCCTCCCGTTCATTGGAAGCCTTGTTCGCCCGTTTGAAAGAACAAAACGTGCCGAAAGAAAAAGTGGTCGAAACCGTTGAAAAATTATTGGTGGAATTAGTCTTAACCGCACACCCGACGGAAGTCACCCGCCGTTCTTTAGGGCATAAACACGTTGAAATCAACCGTTGCTTAAACCGTTTGGAACACGATGATTTAACCGAAGCGGAAAGTACCAAATTAAAACGTCGTTTAATGCAACTTATCGCGTTAGCTTGGCACACCAATGAAATTCGCACACAACGCCCGACCCCGGTGGACGAAGCGAAAAGCGGTATGGCAGTGATTGAAAACAGTTTATGGAAAGCCGTGCCGGAATTTTGTCGTCAAATTAATTTCCATTTGGAAAAAAACTTCGGCGTGCAACATCCTGTCGGATTAGCGCCGGTGAAATTTTCATCTTGGATGGGCGGCGACCGTGACGGCAACCCATTTGTTACCGCGCAAACCACTCGTCAAGTGTTGGCGATGAACCGTTGGAAAGCAGCGGAATTATTTTTAGAAGATATTAAAGTATTAGCCGACGAGCTTTCCGTTATTCAGTGCACCGATGAATTCCGTGCAAAATACGGCGATCATTTGGAGCCTTACCGCGTCGTAATTAAAGACTTACGCAGCAAATTAGTGAAAACCGTGGCGTATTACGGCGAGTTGATCGAAGGCAAACCGCACACCGTCGGCGAAAGCGATATTCTCACCCGCGACGAACAACTTTGGGAACCGCTTTACGACTGTTACCAATCTTTACAACAATGCGGTATGCGCATTATCGCCAACGGTGCGTTATTAGACTGTTTACGTCGTGTTCGTTGTTTCGGTTTGTCCTTATCCCGCTTGGATATTCGTCAAGAAAGTACGCGCCACAGCGACGCGATCGCCGAAATCACTCGTTATATCGGTTTAGGCGATTATTCTCAATGGACGGAGGACGATAAACAAGCCTTCTTAATTCGTGAGTTAAGTTCACGCCGTCCGCTTGTGCCGCGCGATTGGACGCCTTCCGCAGAAACCAAAGAAGTGTTGGATACCTGCAAAGTAATTGCGGAGCAAGAAGAAGGCGTCATTTCCTGCTATATCATTTCAATGGCGCGCACCGCTTCGGACGTGTTGGCTGTGCATTTATTATTAAAAGAAGCCGGCGTGCCTTATCATTTACCGGTCGTGCCGTTGTTCGAAACTCTTGACGACTTAAATGCCTCCGAAGAAGTAATGACCCAATTATTCAATGTGGGCTGGTATCGCGGTGTGATCAACAACAAACAAATGGTGATGATCGGCTATTCCGACAGTGCGAAAGACGCCGGAATGATGGCGGCGTCTTGGGCGCAATATCGCGCGCAAGAACAATTAGTCAACTTGTGCGAAAAACTCGGTATCGAACTGACTTTATTCCACGGTCGCGGCGGTACAATCGGTCGCGGCGGCGCACCGGCGCACGCGGCATTATTATCTCAACCGCCGCGTTCATTGAAAAACGGTTTACGCGTTACCGAACAAGGCGAAATGATCCGTTTCAAACTCGGTTTACCGGCAGTGGCGGTCGGCAGTTTGGATCTTTACGCCAGCGCTATTTTAGAAGCGAACCTACTTCCACCGCCGGAACCGAAAGATTCTTGGCGTGAAGTGATGAACGAATTATCCGATTCTTCTTGCGAAATTTATCGCGGCGTAGTGCGCGGCGACAAAGATTTCGTGCCATATTTCCGTTCCGCAACGCCTGAACAAGAATTATCCAAATTACCGTTGGGTTCACGTCCGGCAAAACGCAATCCGAACGGCGGCGTCGAAAGTTTACGCGCGATTCCTTGGATCTTCGCGTGGATGCAAAACCGCTTAATGCTACCGGCTTGGTTAGGCGCGGGCGCATCCGTTCGCCAAGCCATTGAAAATGGCAGAGGCGAAACTATCGAAGAAATGTGTAAACAATGGCCGTTTTTCTCTACGCGTATCGGAATGTTAGAAATGGTGTTCAGTAAAACCGATACTTGGTTATCCGAACATTACGATCAACATTTGGTGAAAAAAGAATTATGGTATCTCGGTCAATCCTTGCGCGAACAGCTGCAAGAAGACATTAAAACCATTTTGTCTTTATCCCACGAAGATCAATTAATGTCCGATTTACCTTGGGTTGCCGAATCCATTGCCTTGCGCAACGTTTATACTGACCCGCTCAACTTGTTGCAAGTGGAATTACTCCGCCGCTTACGCGAAAATCCGGAAAATCCGAATCCGGATGTCGAACAAGCGCTGATGATCACCATCACAGGTATCGCAGCAGGTATGCGTAATACGGGCTAGGTTGACAACAAACCATTCGCGCAAAAGTGCGGTCAAAAATGACCGCACTTTTTTCTTTTGTGTTATGATAACCCGACTTTTATTTAGCGAGAATTGATAAATGACTGATATTTATACAAAATTGGATCCCGATGCGGCGATTGATATTGCCTATGATATTTTTTTGGAAATGGCGGGCGAGAATTTAGATCCTGCGGATATTTTATTATTTAATCTGCAATTTGAAGAACGCGGCGCGGTGGAATTCGTTGAAACCGCCGACGATTGGGAACAAGAAATCGGCGTGTTGATTGATCCCGACGAATATGCCGAAGTTTGGATCGGTTTAGTTAACGAACAAGATGAAATGGACGATATTTTCGCCAAATTCCTGATTTCACATCGTGAAGAAGATCGCGAATATCATATTGTGTGGAAAAAATAATTTTTTTCCCTCAGACTTGCCTGACAGCGACCTAGGGTCGCAATCGGTCAATTATAAGTCGGTGGCTTTGCCAACTTTAAAAAGCAGTGGTAAAGCCGTTTTAAATTAATCACAAATCTTAATTTATTGTAATTTATAATACGGACGCACGCAGTGCGTCCCTACGGAAAGAGAATAAAAAAGTTCTTACTTTTCAATAAATTAAAATCCGATGTAGGGACGCACTGCGTGCGTCCGAATATACACGCCTCTTTGTCAACAAACCAAAAGGGCGTATCGCTACGCCCTTTCTGTAATATTTAATTCCGCTATGCTTATCGCCACGCTTTGAATTGATTGATCAATCCGTTTGTGGAGCTGTCGTGTGCGGAGACTTTTTCGTTATCAGCTAATTCCGGCAAAATGCGGTTTGCCAGTTGTTTACCTAATTCTACGCCCCATTGGTCGAAGCTGTAGATATTGAAAATAACGCCTTGCACAAAGATTTTATGTTCGTACATCGCAATTAACGCACCTAAACTGAACGGTGTGATTTTGCGTAATAAAATCGAGTTGGTCGGTCTGTTGCCGGTGAACACTTTAAACGGCACGATGTCTTTTACGTCATCTAAGGATTTACCCGCTTTCACGAATTCCGCTTCCACTTCTTCTTTGGTTTTGCCGAATGCAAGCGCTTCGGTTTGGGCGAAGAAGTTGGATAATAATTTGCTGTGATGATCGCTTAACGGATTGTGGCTTTGCGCCGGTGCGATAAAGTCACAAGGAATCAGAGTTTTACCTTGGTGAATTAATTGATAAAACGCGTGTTGTCCGTTTGTACCCGGTTCGCCCCAAATAATCGGGCCGGTTTGATAGTTCACCACTTTACCGTCGCGACCGACATATTTACCGTTCGATTCCATATTGCCTTGTTGGAAATAAGCGGCAAAGCGATGTAAATATTGATCGTAAGGCAAGATCGCCTCGGTTTGTGCGCCGAGGAAATTCGTGTTCCATAAACCGATTAAGGCAAGCGTCGCCGGAATATTTTGTTCGATCGGCGCGTTGCGGAAGTGTTTATCCATTTCGTGTGCACCGCTTAATAGCGCTTCGAAATTTTCAAAGCCGATAGAAAGGGCGATAGACAAACCGATCGCAGACCATAACGAATAACGTCCGCCGACCCAATCCCAGAATTCAAACATATTTTCGGTATCGATACCGAATTTTGCAACGTCTTTCGCATTGGTGGATAACGCGGCGAAATGTTTCGCGATATGCGCTTCGTCTTTTGCCGCCGCTAAGAACCATTCGCGCGCGGAAAGCGCGTTGGTCATTGTTTCTTGGGTGGTGAAAGTTTTTGACGCGACTAAAACCAATGTAGTTTCAGGATTAACTTTTTTCAAAGTTTCCGCAATATGCGTACCGTCCACGTTAGAGACAAAATGCATCGTTAAATGATTTTTATACGGACGCAATGCTTCGGTCACCATATAAGGCCCCAAATCCGATCCGCCGATACCGATATTAATCACATCGGTAATGGCTTTGCCGGTATAACCTTTCCATTCGCCGGAAATCACGCGATCACAGAAAACTTTCATTTTTGCCAATACGGCGTTCACTTCCGGCATTACGTCTTTGCCGTCCACCAATACCGGCGTATTGGAACGATTACGAAGTGCGGTATGTAATACGGCACGATCTTCCGTGCGGTTGATTTTTTCGCCGTTGAACATTGCTTCGGTAGCTTGGCTTAAAGCACATTCTTGCGCTAAGCGGCGAAGCAAACTCAAGGTTTCTTGATTGATATTATTTTTTGAAAAATCCACCAAAATTTCATCGTTAAACGTCAATGAATAAGCGTCAAAACGATCATTTTCTTGGGCGAAAAGCTGTTGCACCGTGGTTTGACCGAAAGTCGCTTTATGTTGTTCCAAGGCTTTCCAAGCGCTTGTTGTGGTCGGATTGATATTTTGCATTCTCGTTTCCTTCTTAATTTAAATAATATGAAATAGTATAGCCTAATCGCACGGCGTTGCCACTCCTCTATTTTCACTCGAACGGAGGAGGACAAACAAGGAGGAGCCGCCGCGTAATATTCGCCGTTTAATCGATATATTCCGTCAAGACGCGCGGTGTAAGTTTGGTGATTAATTCATAACTTAACACGCCGCCGATTTGTGCGATTTCTTCAATCGGCAATTCTTTGCCCCATAAAATAACTTCGTCGCCCACTTGATCTTGACTGTCGGCGCCTAAATCCACCGTCAGCATATCCATTGACACTTTACCCACAATCGGCACGCGGCGTCCGTTAACATAAACCGGCGTACCGCTCGGCATATCGCGCGGATAACCGTCGCCGTAACCGATGGCGATCACACCGATTTTCGTGTCTTTTTCACTGACCCAACGACCGCCGTATCCCACCGGTTCGCCTTTTTTGTGATCGCGCACCGCAATCAATGATGAGGTTAACGTCATCACCGGAATTAAGCCGTATTCTTTGCTCGGCGTATTGTTCGGCGAAATGCCGTACATAATAATGCCCGGTCGAATCCAATCTAAATGCGATTCCTGCCAGAACAAAATACCGCCGGACGCTGCAATGCTGCGTTCGCCTTGTTTATCTTGCGTTACGCGTAAAAAATCCGCTAATTGTTTTTCCGTATAACCGCAATCCAATTCGTCCGCGCGGCTGAAATGGCTGACGAAACCGATGTTTTTATCTACATTCGGGCAATCTTGCAACAAGCGATAAAATTCGTCCGTTTGTTCCAAGGATACGCCCAAACGGTGCATTCCCGTATCCACTTTCACCCACACTTTAATTTGATTCGGCACTTCCGCCCGCTGAAGTGCGGTTAATTGTTCGCGATTATGCACGATGGTTTGGATATTATTCACCGCAATGATCGGCAAATCTTTTTCGGAGAAAAAACCTTCCAACAGCAAGATCGGTTTGGTGATACCGTTGGATCGTAAACTAAGCGCTTCTTCCAAACGCGCCACACCGAAACAATCCACCATTTGCTCAATCGCGGAGGACACAAACACTACGCCGTGTCCGTATGCATTCGCTTTGACGATTGCGATAATTTTACTGTTCGGCGCTTTGCGCTTAATTTCTCGAATATTGTGTTTCAAAGCAACGGAGCTGATTTTTGCCGTTGCCGGTTTCATATGCATCATAATTAATACTCATCAATATATTCCGGTTGTTCTTTCAAATTGTCAAAGCGCGAGAAATGTCCTTGGAATTTCAACCGCACTTTTCCAATCGGGCCGTTACGTTGTTTACCGATAATAATTTCCGCAATGCCTTTGTCTTCGGAATTTTCGTTGTAAACTTCGTCACGATAAATAAACATAATCAAGTCCGCATCCTGCTCGATGGAGCCGGATTCACGCAAATCCGAGTTCACAGGTCGTCTGTCCGTGCGGTTTTCCAATGTACGATTTAACTGAGAAAGGGCGATCACCGGCACTTCCAATTCTTTCGCCAAGGCTTTTAAAGAACGGGAAATTTCCGCGATTTCCAAGGTACGATTATCGGCGCCCGGCACGCGCATAAGTTGCAAGTAGTCCACCATTATCAGGCTCAAGCCTTGATTTTCACGGTGCACTCGGCGCGCGCGCGAACGTAACTCCGTCGGTGTTAAGCCGGAAGCGTCATCAATAAATAAATTCGGTTTTTGTTTAAACATTCCGAGGGTGCTGCCGATTTGCGCCCAATCTCGTTCGTCCAAACCTTGTCCGGTTCGAATTTTGGTTTGATCCACGCGGGAAAGCGAAGCGATAGTACGCATCATCAGTTGTTCGGCGGGCATTTCCAAACTGAACACCAACACGGGTTTGTCGCTGGCTAACGCAGCGTTTTCGCATAAGTTCATTGCGAAAGTAGTTTTACCCATCGACGGACGCGCGGCAACGATAATTAAATCGGATTGTTGTAAACCGGCGGTTTTTTTGTCCAAATCAATAAATCCGGTAGTTACGCCGGTGACGCCGTTATGATTTTTGTTCTCGGTCAGCTGTTCGATTTTATCGATGGTTAATTCCAGAATATCAACAATGTTTTGCGGCCCTTCGCCGGAAGAGGTGCGTTTTTCGGCAATCGCAAAGACTTCCTTTTCCGCCTCGTCAAGAATTTGTTTGACATCCTGCCCTTTGGTCGCATAACTCATTGAGGCGATACGGTTTCCCGCCGCGATCAACTCGCGCAAAATCGCCTTTTCCCGCACGATGTCCGCATAAGCGATAATATTCGCCGCGCTCGGCGTGTTATTGGACAATTCCGCCAAATAGGCAAACCCGCCCACTTCATCGGCGACTTCACGCTTTTTCAGCGCGTCATCCAAGGTAAGTAAATCGATCGGTTGGTTTTGACGAATTAAATTCGTCATTTCTTGGAAAATCAAACGGTGTTCGAAGGTGTAAAAATCTTCGGCGATAATCCGCTCGGCAACGGCATCCCAATGGCTGTTACTCAACAAAATCCCACCCAAAACGGATTGTTCCGCTTCAATAGAATGCGGCGCGACGTTCATTTGCTCGATTGCTTTCTCTTTTGTTCGCTGAGGTTTTGAGGTGTTTTGTTGTGCCATAACGTTCGATTTATTTTCAATAAAAAGGGTGTTCTATGATATAACAAATCGACGGGAGATTTAAGAAAAGAATAAAAAAAGCCGCGGATTTTTCCCGCGTTTAATCTCAAAAACGAGGATAAAAAAGTGCGGGTGCTTTTCACGACACCCGCAATAAATCTCGCTTAGGCAATAGCCGCAAAAATGTTGAAAAAAATCACCGCACTTTTGCGTTAATGCCGCTGTGTAATCGGCTTAGCCCTTAATTTGGCGACGCGCTTTCACGGCATCGGATAATTCTTGTAGCACGCGTTCGGAATCGTCCCAACCGATACAAGCGTCCGTTACGCTTTGACCGTACACCAATTCTTTGTCGTCAACCAAATCTTGGCGACCTTCCACCAAATGGCTTTCCACCATTACGCCGAAAATATGCTCGGAACCGCCGGCGACTTGGCGGCAAACTTCTTGGCAAACATCCAGTTGTTTTTTGAATTGTTTCGAACTGTTGGCGTGGCTGAAATCCACCATAACGTGCGGAATTCGACCGCTCTTTTCAATGTCCGCGCATACGGTTTTCACATCTTCTTCGCTGTAATTCGGGCCTTTATCGCCGCCGCGTAAAATAATGTGGCAATCGTTATTTCCTTTGGTCGAAACAATCGCCGAATGACCGAATTTCGTTACCGATAAGAAATAATGCGGTGCTTCCGCCGCGCCGATAGCGTCCAATGCGATACGCACGCCGCCGTTGGTTGCATTTTTAAAGCCCACCGCACAAGATAAACCGGACGCAAGTTCACGGTGTACTTGCGATTCCGTAGTTCTCGCGCCGATGGCGCCCCAGCTCATAAAATCGGCGATATATTGCGGCGTGATCATATCTAAAAATTCACCGGCGGTTGGCACTTCAAGATCGTTAATGTCCGACAATAATTTACGCGCGATACGCAAACCGTCGTTTAACGCGTAGCTGTGATCCAAATACGGATCGTTAATCAAGCCTTTCCAGCCTACGGTCGTGCGCGGTTTTTCAAAATAAACGCGCATAATGATTTCTAAGGTGTCTTTGTATTTTTCGCGCATTGCTTTAATGCGGTGCGCATATTCCAATGCGGATTTCGGATCGTGAATGGAACAAGGCCCGATAATCACCAATAAGCGATCATCCTCGCGATGAATAATATTATGCGCGTATTTTCTGGCTTGTTTAACGGTTCTCACCGCAATTTCGCTCGCCGGATATTTTTCCAATAAGGCTATCGGCGGTAAAACTTGTTCCACTTTGGCTATGCGTGTGTCATCGTTTGCAATACGAATGTTATTTTTGTTTTTGGTCATACTTCACTCTCTCTAAATACTAAAAAGGATACGTCGAATCGGGCTCGACGAAAGATTAAAATTGTCATTAATACATTGGTGTTCAATGTAACACGACTTTATGTACTAGTAAACTAGTTTGATAATATATTTATTATTTCGTTAATGCCCGCTCAAAACTTGAGCAGGTTGCAATTTCGCCGCTCGGCTTGCTGGATATAAACTGGCGATTAAGCTTAACACCAACGCCGCCGCCAGCACCAACCCCACATCTTGCCAATGTAATTCGCTGGGTAAAAAATCCACAAAATAAACACCGTCCGATAATAATTTCCGACCGATAAGGGATTCGATACTCCGAATGATAGCGGTGAGATTCAATGCGGATACTATACCCAAAATAATGCCGATTAAGCAACCTTTCATTCCCGCCTGTAAGCCGTACCAAATAAAAATGCGCTTGATAAAGCGGTTGTTGGCGCCCAAGGTGCGCATAATCGCAATATCGCCCTGTTTATCTTTCACCGCCATAATCAAGGTGGAAACAATATTAAAACACGCCACGCCGATCACCAGCACCATTGCGATATACATCACCATTCGAATCAGTTGAATATCACGGTACATATAACCGAATTTCGCAATCCAATTTTGCACATACAGCATTTGCGGATAGGTTTGCAACATCGGATATTGCATTGCTTGCACGCCAAAAGGATCGGCGACTTTCAACTCAACGCCGGTCACTTGTTCTGCGTGATAGCCTAATAAGGATTGCGCCTGTGCCAACGGCATTAAGGCGTAACTATGATCCAACTGCCCGTCTAAGCGCAAAATACCGCTGATTTGAATACGGTGGCGTTCCGGTTGGGATAAATTAGTTTGCCCGTCGGAATGAGAAATCAACAGCGTGACCCAATCCCCTTCCGCCACGGCTAAATCACGAGCAATCCCCGATCCGAGCACTAAACCGCCTTCTTGGGCAAATTTTTGCCAACCGTCGCCGAGAACAAACTTGCCTAAGCTGCTCACTTGATCTTGCGCGGCTTGTTCCACGCCTTTCACTTGCACCACTTTAAGTTTTGCACCGTTTTCCACCAAAGCGGTGAAACTGACGAAGGGCGATACGCCGATAATTTGCGGATCTTGCTTTAAAAGTGCGGTCAATTTTTGCCGATTTTCAATCACGCCGCTTTCACCTTGTCCTTGATAGGCGGACACTTCGCTGTGCGGCACTACGGCTAAAATGCGATTATTGAGTTCCCGTTCGAATCCGTTCATCGCGCTTAAACCGATAATCAACACCGCGACGCCTAACGCGATACCGATGCCGGAAAAGGCGGAAATCAAGGAAACCAAACGATTTTTTTGCTTGCTGCGTTGATAACGCCAACTGATAAAAAACGGCGTGTTCATTTAATCTTCTCCGCGCAATACGCCGTCTTGCATCACCAATCGACGAGACAATTTTTCCGCGAGATTTAAATCGTGCGTCACCAATAAAAAGGCGGTTTTTTGTTCTTCATTCAGCTGTCGAATCAATTCGAAAATGCTTTCGGTGGTATTGCGATCAAGGTTTCCCGTCGGTTCGTCCGCCAGCACCAAAGCCGGCTCGTTCACCAAGGCTCTGGCAATAGCGACTCGTTGCCGCTCGCCGCCGGACAAAGCAGAAGGGCGATGCGAAATACGATGTGACAAGCCCACCGCCGCCAACATTTTTTCCGCACGATCTTGCGCTTCGGCTTTATTATGGCGCCCGATTAACATCGGCATCATCACGTTTTCCAAAGCGGTAAAATCCGCCATTAAATGGTGGAATTGATACACAAAACCCAAATAACGATTGCGCAATCGCGCCAATTCGTCGGCGCCGGCTTTTTGTAAAGATTGTCCTTTAATAAACACTTCGCCTTGCGTCGGTTGATCCAATCCGCCCAAGGTGTGCAACAAGGTACTTTTTCCCGAACCGGAACTACCCACGATCGCGACCAATTCGCCGGTATTCATTGAGAAATTCACGTTTTTCAACACTTGCGTGCGAATCGAGCCTTCTTGATAATCTTTGCTGACATTCTGACAAGTTAATAAAATTTCTGTATTCATATTTTAGGTTTATTCCGTAACACGATAAAATTTTCGCAAAAACCACCGCACTTTATTCATATCTTAAGGCTTCCGCCGGTTCAATTTTTGCCGCTCGATAAGCAGGATAAATTGTTGATAATAAAGATAATAACAATGAAAATCCGATCACCGAAGCAATTTGCATTATGTTAATATCCGTCGGTAGAAAAATCCCTTGCGGATTCAAAACGCCGATGATTTCGTTCAAATTCAGGGTAATCAATACGCCTGCCGACGCGCCGATCAAGGTGCCGACTACACCGACCAAAAAGCCTTGTAAAATAAAAATACGACGGACTTGAGATTTGGTCAGTCCTTGAGTTTGTAAAATCGCGATTTCGCCTTGTTTATCCACCACCATTAAACTCAACGAAGTAATAATGTTGGATACGGCGACAATAATAATCAGACTGATTAACAAACCCATCATATTTTTTTCCATTCTCACCGCTTGGAAAAACTCGCCTTTTTGCGTGCGCCAATCATCGATTGTCCATTTTTCCGCGCTAAAAAATGTCGGTAAATCAGTAATTTGAAACGGATCGGTTAAAAATAAACGATAACCCTGCGCTTGTTCCGGACGAATACGCATTAAGCGCCCGATGTCGGATAAATTGGCAAATGCTTCGTAGCCCGACACTTCCGTGCCGGAAAAATAAATATCGCTCACGGTGAATAAGCGCTGCACGGGTACGCGCCCGAAAGGTGTGTATTGGCTGTTTTCAGTGATCATTAAACGCACTTTATCGCCGATTTGCAGCTGTAATTTTAGTGCTAATTGCGAACCGATAATTAACTTAAACTCGCCGCTCGGCAAAATTTGCGAAAATTTTGCGGGATCAAATTCTTGCAATAATAGATCATCGGAAAAATCACGAATGCCGATCACTTGTCCGGCGCTGACGCCGTTCGGCGTTTGAAAAATCACGCCGGTGATATTCACGGGAACGGCTTTTTGCACGAAATCGGGCAACGAGGGAAGCGGATCGCTCAAGGAAACCGCACCGCTCGTCGGCATAATCACGGAATGCGGAATGGCGGAAAGCACTTGTTGTTTTTGATGTTTTTCCAACCCGTTCATTACCGATAAAACAATAATCAGCGCCGTGACACCGAGCACAATCCCGATACTTGCCAAATTGGTCACTAAACGCCCGAAACGGTCGGTATTTTTTGCTCGCCAATAACGTAAAGCGATAAACAAGGAAATTGGAAGATTCATCGTCGTTCTTTTATTTGATTAAAATGGCGGCGTAAAAATACCGCCGCGATAATAAATTTCCCCTGTAAAACAGGGGAAAGTGTTGATTAAATGTTCAGGATTATAACCTGATTCTATTTTCCTGTCGCCACAAAGTCTTCAATATTTTGTTTCACTTTGTTGACTAAAGTGGTCACTGCGCTGTCCGACGCCCACGCAATGTGCGGCGTGATAATCAAATTCGGTAAGCGCGCGGCGGCTTGAATTAACGGATTATCTTTTTCCGGCGGTTCTTTCACTAATACGTCTAAGGCGGCAGCGGCAATGGTGCGATTTTCCAAGGCTTCGACCAAGGCTTGCTCGTCCACTAACGGCCCGCGTCCGGTGTTAATTAAATACGCCGTCGGTTTCATTAATTTTAATGTTTCCGCGTTAATTAAATTTTGCGTATTTTCCGTCAACGGACAATGCAAAGTGACGATATCCGCTTCTTTAAGCACTTGTTCAAAAGGCAAATAACCTTCACGAATATGTTGCGCGCCTTTGCGTTCGGCATAAATCACTTGCATTCCCAGCGCGGATGCCAAACGACCGATTTCCGTGCCTAAATTACCTTTGCCGATCACGCCCAACACGGAACCGCGCACGTCGGTAATCGGATAATCGAAATAACAAAATTGTTTACAATCCGCCCATTTTTGCGCGAGTTGATCTTTATACCAGCACATTAAGCTATGTTTTAAAGCAAAAATTAAGCCTAAAACGTGCTCCGGCACCGTAACCGATGAATAACCGGTAACGTTTTTCACCGCAATACCCAATTCTTTCGCCGCAACCAAATCGATATTATTCGTGCCGGTCGCCGTTAACGCAATTAATTTTAGCTTCGGTAATTGTTGCATTACTTCGCGGCTGAAAATCACCTTGCTGGTAATCACGATATCCGCGTCTTTGGCGCGTTCTACCGTTTGCGCCGCCGAGGTGTGCTCGTATTCAATCCATTGATGCGCAAAACTCGGACGCGGAATCAGTATATGTTTCGGTACAGCGGTACTGTCTAGAAAAACAATATTCATTATCTGATCTCCTTTATCAAACGGTTGGTTAAAGTCATCACGATTTGACTATACAACAGACAATAAACTTTAACAATCCGTTTACAAAATTTCTGCGAAAATCACCGCACTTTTCATCTAATTTGCGGTATCAATTTCCTCGAAGGATTTGACTAAATCGTCAATCGCTTTCATTTGCGCTACAAAAGCTTCCAACTTAGATAAAGGTAATGCCGAAGGCCCGTCGCATTTGGCATTATTCGGATCCGGATGGGCTTCTAAGAAGAGTCCAGCTAATCCGAGCGCCATTCCCGAACGCGCCAATTCGGTGACTTGATCACGACGACCGCCCGACGCCGCGCCGAACGGATCGCGACATTGCAAGGAATGGGTGACGTCAAAAATCACCGGACAACCTTTGGACACTTTTTTCATCACGCCGAAACCGAGCATATCGACGATTAAATTGTCATAACCGAAATTAGTGCCGCGATCGCACAAAATAACCTTATCATTACCACATTCCGCGATTTTTTCCACAATATTGCCCATTTGTCCGGGACTTAAAAATTGCGGTTTTTTCACGTTAATCACCGCGCCGGTGCGCGCCATTGCTTCCACCAAATCCGTTTGACGAGCTAAAAAAGCCGGCAGCTGGATAATATCCACCACATCGACAACCGGCTGACATTGATAAATTTCGTGCACGTCGGTAATAATTTTTACCCCGAAGGTATCTTTTAATTCTTGGAAAATTTTTAATCCCGCGTCCATTCCCGGCCCGCGATAAGAATGAATCGACGAGCGGTTGGCTTTGTCGAAAGAAGCTTTAAATACATAAGGCACGCCTAATTTTTGCGTCACTTCCACATATTTTTCACACACTTTCATCGCCATATCGCGACTTTCCAGCACGTTCATTCCGCCGAATAACACAAAAGGTTTGTTATTGGCAATTTCAATGTTATCTAAACGAACAATTTTATTTTGCATAATGCATTCCTTATTAATGAACAGGTTCCGATTCCGATTTTAAATTTTCCAGCTGCGGTAATAATAAAAGTGCGGTGGGATCGTCCGGACATTTTTCCAAGAAAAGTTCGAAATCCTCAATCGCCGCATTAATGCAGCCCATTTGGGTCAATACGATGGCGCGATCACGAATTTCATAAGGATCGTCGGGACGCATTGACAATAACGCCGAGATGTAATTATAGGCTTCATAATTACGATAAGCTTGCAGCAACGAGTGTTTTGCCAGTTGTTGAAAACGTATATTGAGGTCTTCCACATCCGCAATCGCCAAACTTTCCGCCGACAATTCTGCACCGAAACCGAGTGCGCCTTCATATAGCTTTTGTAACTGTTCCTGCGAGATATATTTGCCGTTCCAAGGATCAATAAACGCGGTTTCGCCGTCCACATCCGCCCGCAGAATTAGCTGACTCGGAAAATTCACCGGATAAATCGGTAAGTCCAAACTCTCGGCTAAATACAGCAAAATCGCGCCTAATGTCACCGGCATTCCTTTTCGTTGGCTTAATACTTGCTCTAAATAGAAATTTTCTAATTCGTAATATTGATTGGAGTCGCAATGAAATCCCCATTCGCCGTACATCAACTGTAACAAAGCGTGAATTTTTTGCTTCGTTTCCCAATTCGGATCAATGGCTTTCCGTGCTTTGCGCACCAAGCCGCCGATAAGTCCACGGATACGCGGTTCGCTTTCACCTTCATCCTCACCGGTAATCAGGTAAAATCGGTTAATTTCTTCATAAAGCGCTTTGCGAGGATATTTCATTTTCTATTTCAATCTTCCTAATGTAATGCGTTCATTGTCACCGTAATCTTTCAGGGTTTCAACCCCTTGCCATAAATTCTGCGCGAAAAAAGACCGCACTTTTTCGCCCTGTTGCCAACCGTGTTCCAGCAATAAATATCCTTGCGGTTTGAGATAATTCGGCGCTTGTTCGATAATATGGCGCAAATCGCCGAAGCCATTTTCCGCCGCTACCAATGCCGTCAGCGGTTCAAAACGCACGTCACCTTGGGTTAAATGCTCGTCTTGTGCGTCAATATAAGGCGGGTTGGTGACGATCATATCAAAGGATTCGTGAATGTTGTCGAACCAATCGCTTTGCACGAATTCCACGTTATGAATATGATTGCGCCGTGCGTTCGATCTTGCCAATTCAACGGCATCCGGCAAGAAATCCGCGCCCCAAATGCGCAATATGACGCCGAATTTTTCCGCCCAATCCGTTAATTCTGCGCTTAACGCCAAGGCAATGGCGCCGGTTCCCGTGCCGAGATCCAAGATGGAAAAACTTTGTCGGTTAAAGTGCAGTGAATTTATTTTATTTTTTACTAATTCAACCGCTTTTTCTACCAATATTTCCGTATCCGGACGCGGAATTAACGTTGTCGGCGCAACCGCTAAATTCAACGACCAAAAATCCCGTTCGCCGAGAATATAAGCCATAGGTTCGCCTTTTGCGCGGCGGGATAATAATTGTGACAAACGACGCATTTCTTCTTGTGTCAATAAGGTTTCCGGAAATGCCATTATGTACGCCTGACGACGTTGTGTGACGGTCGAAAGCAACAGATAAACGTCCGTTTTCGCATCCAGATAGGGATTATCGCGCGCATTGCTTTGTAAAGATTCGGCAGCAAATTTCAGCCATTCTTCGTAAGTTTGTGCCTCAAACGTCTGCGTTTCGAATTTTTCTTGTGTCGTTATTTCGTCCGTCACGAAAAAGCCCTCTGTTATTTGCGAAAGAATTTATGTGCGTTAAGACAAAAAGTGCGGTGAAAAATACCGCACTTTTATCCGATCGGCGTTAATTTTGTTCCGATAACGCCGCCAACTGATCCGCTTGATATTCGGTAATAATCGGTTGAATCAATTCGTCGATTTTTCCGTTCATCACTTCATCCAAACGATACACGGTTAAATTGATACGGTGATCCGTCACCCGTCCTTGCGGATAGTTATAGGTGCGAATTTTATCCGAACGATCGCCGGAGCCTAATAAGTTACGGCGTGTATCCGCTTGCTCGGCGGCTTGTTTTTCCTGTTCCGCCTGAACGATTCGTGACGCAAGCACCGACATCGCTTTGGCTTTATTTTTATGTTGCGAACGCTCGTCCTGACATTCCACCACAATGCCGGTCGGAATATGGGTAATGCGCACGGCGGAATCCGTGGTATTAACGTGCTGACCGCCCGCGCCTGAAGAACGATAAGTATCGATACGCAAATCCGCCGGATTGATTTCCGGTAATTCGCTTTCCGGCAATTCCGGCATTACGGCGACGGTGCAAGCGGAAGTGTGAATACGCCCTTGGGATTCGGTTTTCGGTACACGTTGCACGCGATGACCGCCGGATTCGAATTTTAATTGTCCGTACACGCCTTCGCCGTTAACTTTCACGATAATTTCTTTATATCCGCCCTGCTCGCTTTCGTTAGCACTAAGCACTTCGATACGCCAGCGTTTGCTTTCCGCATAACGGCTGTACATACGGAATAAGTCGCCGGCAAAAATACCCGCTTCGTCGCCGCCCGTGCCGGCGCGAATTTCCAAATAGGCGTTATATTCGTCGTTCGGATCTTTCGGTAATAACAAAATTTGCAGTTGTTGTTCCGCCGTTTCCATTTCCGCTTTCGATTCTTCGATTTCCAATTCCGCCATTTCTTTCATATCCGGATCGTCGAGCAATAATTCGGCGTCTTCGATATTTTTTTGCAGCTGATTCCAGCGGGCGAAACATTTCACCACATCTTCCAGTTGAGCGTATTCTTTGGAATAAGCACGGAATTTATCTTGATCACTGATAACCGACGGATCACCGAGCAAAGCTTCCAGCTCCTCGTGGCGTTCTTTCAAACTATCTAACTTATTGATAATAGAGGCTTTCATTCATTAACCTTATAGTAAGACATAACTAAAAATCGGGCTATTCTAGCACGGTTTGACCCGAAATTTGTAGCCTAGGGCAAAAATTTCCCGTAAGAAAAAACAAAGGCCTTCGGACAATCCGAAAGCCTTTGATTCGGTAAAAAGTTTAGCTTTTACAGCGCGGAGACGTTTAATGTAGAACCGCCGACAATGCGCACGCGCGCACCCGGTACTAAACTCGCATCGTATTTTTGTACGACAACGATTTCTTTGCCGTCATCTTTTTTGATCACAAGCTCTAAAGAATCCACTTGGCTGGCTTTTTCTTCGATTTTGCTACCGATCACCGCACCGGCAATCGCGCCTACGGTTGTCGCAATCGCTTGACCTGTGCCGCCGCCGATACCGGAACCGGCGATACCGCCCAATACGCCGCCGCCGACCGTACCGATGACGCCTTGATTATCCGCTTGGATTTTCACCGGACGGCTGGACACGATGGTACCGTAGCTGATTGAGCGCGCTTCTTTCGCTTGATCGCCGGAATAGACGTTACCGCTATAAATATCTTGATTCGCACAACCGACCAAGCCTAAGCTTAATAAGATTGCTACTGCTAAACCCGTTTTTTTCATAAAACTATCCTAAATAAAAATTAATGTTTACCCGTTCTGGATAACCAAGATGCAGATTTGGATCTGGAGATGTTTGTGATGCTCACACCATTGTCATCTTTGGATACCAAAACACAAGAACCAACCACTAAATTGGAATCATACGGATGAACCAATTCAACGGTTTCTACTTTACCGTCCGGACGATCGCAATCGTTTTGACGCACGGTTAATTTTAAATTGTTACCTTCATAAGCACTGAAAAGCACTTCGCCTTTGTAAGTGTTTTCGTCTGTGTTCGATGAACACGCAGTTAGTCCTAGGCCTAATAAAACGGTTAATGCTAAAGCTGCTTTTTTCATTGGCGTTAAACCTCAATTATTTTTTTAATGTTATATGGGTGAACCTTAATGCAAGTATGATTTCGTCTTTCGTCGCAAAAACTGACGGCAATCGAAGGATTCGGAAGTCTTTCACCTTCTACTTTCGGTTCGCTGATTTTGACATTCAAATCGGTTAATCGGTTCCATAAAAATAACGAATTAATGCGTTCAACCCATTCATTTGTCGATTCTTTATACAAAAAAGGCATTACAAGCTCAATATGTTCCCAAGAATCGTACAAATATTTCTTATTTTTAGGAAACGGTAACTCGACAATATCGACCGTTTGTCCGGCAAAAATCAACGGTTCATTTAGTTTTATCAAATAAATGTTTCGTCCGTTGACGATATTATCGCTCAAAATTGTACCGCACTTTAGCAAAGCTGTCAGCCGATCTTCGGCATCTTTACGCTGATTTACTCTTATTGCCAAATGATCGATTTCATACTCGCTTAATCGAATCCGCATTTGCGCCGCAAGTTCGTCGATTTTCCGTTCAAATTCAATAAATTCCTGCAAACCCGTCGGATTTGTAGCAAATAAGGGATGGTGTACATTAAAAGTTGTCATTTTTTCTTATATCGTCTTTTCTGAATAGCGAAAGAACGGTATCATAACGGATTATTTTCACAATTCAACATCAGGTATTAAACAAGTGAATATTCAATCCATTTTAGCCGATAAAATTAAGCAAGCAATGATTAAAGCGGGCGCAGAGGAACATTGCGACGCTTTGGTACGTCAATCGGGCAAAGTGCAATTCGGCGATTATCAAGCCAACGGAATTATGGCGGCGGCAAAAAAATTAGGCGTTAACCCGCGCGACTTCGCCGCAAAAGTATTGGAACAGGCGGAACTTAGCGATATTGCGGAAAAAACCGAAATCGCCGGTCCGGGCTTTATTAATATTTTTCTCGATCGACATTGGTTAGCCGATAATCTGCAAAATGCCTTAAAGGATTCTAAATTAGGCATAAGTGCGGTGGAAAAACAAACCGTTGTGGCGGATTATTCTTCGCCGAACGTGGCAAAAGAAATGCACGTCGGGCATTTACGTTCCACCATTATCGGTGATGCCGTCGTGCGTACTTTGGAATTTTTAGGTCATCGAGTCATCCGCGCTAACCACGTCGGCGACTGGGGCACGCAATTCGGAATGTTGATCGCTTATTTGGAAAAAATGGAAAACGAACACGCCTCCGAAATGGAATTAAGCGATTTGGAAGCTTTCTATCGCGCGGCGAAAGAACATTATGACAGCGATGAAGCCTTTGCGGAAAAAGCGCGCGGTTATGTGGTGAAATTGCAAAGCGGCGACGAATATTGCCGCGCAATGTGGAAAAAATTAGTCAATATCACAATGCAGCAAAATCAACATAATTATGATCGCCTCAATGTCACTTTAACGGAAAAAGACGTAATGGGCGAAAGTCTTTACAATCCGATGTTGCCGAGCATTGTCGCCGACTTGAAAGCGCAAGGCTTAGCCGTGGAGGACGAAGGCGCCTTGGTGGTGTATTTGGACGAATTTAAAAATAAAAACGGCGATCCGATGGGTGTTATCGTACAGAAAAAGGACGGCGGTTTCCTTTACACCACAACGGATATTGCCGCGGCAAAATATCGTTATGAAACCTTAAAAGCGGATCGCGCCTTGGTGTTCTCCGACACGCGCCAAAGCCAACATATGCAACAAGCTTGGTTGATCACGCGTAAAGCGGGCTATGTGCCGGACAGTTTCCAACTCGAACACAAAAACTTCGGGATGATGTTGGGCAAAGACGGTAAACCGTTCAAAACGCGTACCGGCGGCACGGTGAAATTGGCGGATTTATTGGACGAAGCCATTGAACGCGCGGACAAATTAATTGCCGAAAAAAGCACCGCACTTTCCACCGAAGAAAAAGCCGCCGTTGTGGAAGCGGTGGGAATCGGTTCGGTGAAATACGCGGATTTATCCAAAAATCGCACTACGGATTATGTGTTCGATTGGGATAATATGTTGAGTTTCGAAGGCAATACCGCGCCTTATATGCAATATGCTTACACACGCATCCGTTCGATTTTTAACAAAGCGCAAATTGATGAAGCGACACTTGCTGCGGCAAATATTCAATTAAGCGATGAAAAAGAACGCTTGCTCGCTATCAAACTATTACAATTTGAAGAAGCCGTCCAAATCGTCGCCAAAGAAGGCACACCGCATATTCTTTGTGCTTATTTATATGAATTGGCAGGGATTTTCTCCGGTTTTTACGAACATTGCCCGATTCTGAACAACGACGATGAACAAGTTAAACTCAGCCGATTAAAACTGGCGTTACTCACCGAGAAAACCTTAAAACAGGGCTTGGATTTGCTGGGCATTAAAACGGTCGAAAAAATGTAATCACAAAATAAAAAAGGGCGTTTCGTTCTTTTTTATTCAGGCTAAAAAGGTCAACTTATGTTTCAACACGCAGGGTCTCACAAGAGCGAGGCCCTGTGTGTTGCTCTGAAGGGGAAGATTACGCCTCTTCCAATTAAATTATCCGCCATAAATAGCGGGTTTCAACCATAAGGTAGATATTTGATGAAAAAAACACTTTCCCTCGTCTTACTCGGCAGCGCTTTTTTATTGTCTGCTTGTAACGAAAAAGAAACAGCCGGTCTTAAATTTTCCCAACCGAAAGAAAGTGCGGTGCAATCTCAGCAAGGATCCACTTTTCCCGCCTTAATGCCGAAAAGAACGGTGTTGTTTGATCAATCCAAGCAACTCAAATTCACTCCGGATAAAAAAGACGAATACGCCATCACCCAAGCCACGGTCGAAACCTTTGCAGATTTGCAAGAAACCGGTTTCGATTGGTTGGATAAACTGTTGTTGCAAGAAACTTACAGCTATTTATTATCGGAAAATACGCCGAAATCGGATAATCCGAGCAAAGAAGATATTGTCAATCTCTTGCAAGAAAGTCATCAAAGCGATATTCAAGAATTGAAAAACGAACCGGGATTGGGAATGGCATTCCGTATCCAATCGGATTATATCGGACAGCGCAAAAATATCGTCACTTTTTCCAACGAGCTTTCCACCTATTCGGGCGGTGCGCACGGAATGCATTACACCTTATATATCAATATCGATACGGATAAAAAAGCCGTGTTGAGACTTGAGGATATTCTTCCGAAAGACAAACAAGAAAAAGCGGCAGAACTGCTTTGGCGTTACTACGAATATGAAATAATGGCACAACAGCAACCTTTCACGCCCAAAACGGATTTTTATATTTCCAAACAATTTTATTTCAATCAAAACGGCATCAACTTCGTTTACCCGCCTTATGCGCTAAATGCCTATGCTTACGGCAATGTCACCTTAGTTTTACCTTGGTATGAAGCGGAAGATATTATAAATCCGACATATCAATGGGAAGATTAGAGTTTTCGACAAATTTTGAGAATAAAAAAAAGTGCCTCAATGAGGCACTACTCGGAAAGCAAAATATGTCGGCTACTTATCGCAGCACTTGTTTTTGATGTGCGTAGAATACGGAATTCACCCCGATTAAGCAAACGGATATTTTTAAATTTGTGACATAACTCACGGTTTTATTTAACTATTTTTTCAAGACAAAAAAAACACCGCGTGCAATACGCGGTGTTTTTCGTAATTCGAATTTTTAATTAGCCGACGAATTTTTCACCTAATTCAATGTCCGCACGCAAGGTCGGTAGCATATCTTCCAAAGCTTTTTGTTCGAATGCGCTTAACGGGCCGATCGGCAGAATTTCTTCCACACCTTCTTTGCCTAAACGAACCGGTTGAGCAAAGAAACGTGCATACTTACCGTCGCCTTCCACATAAGTGCATTCGACCACGGTTTCACCGCTTAATCCTTTAACTAAAGAACGGGCGAAACGTGCCGCTGCTTGCGCCATTGAAAGGGTTGCGGATCCGCCGCCAGCTTTAGCTTCCACCACTTCCGTACCGGCATTTTGAATGCGTTTGGTTAACGGCGCGATTTCTTCCTCTTTCCATTCCGCGTAAGGTACTTGTGATAATAAAGGCAAAATCGTCACGCCGGAGTGACCGCCGATTACCGGTACGGTGGTGCGGGAAACGTTTAGATTTTTCAATTCGGCAACGAAAGTTTCGGAGCGAAGCACATCTAATGTCGTCACACCGAATAATTTACGTTTGTCATACACGCCCGCTTTTTTCAATACTTCCGCCGCAATCGCCACGGTAGTATTCACCGGATTGGTAATAATACCCACGCAAGCTTTCGGACAAGTCGCCGCCACTTTTTCAATTAAGTTACGCACGATACCGGCGTTAATGTTAAATAAATCGGAACGATCCATTCCCGGTTTACGCGCTACACCGGCGGAAATTAACACGATGTCGGCACCTTGCAACGCTGGTGTCGGATCTTCGCCGCTGAATCCTTGCACTTTCACCGCCGTCGGAATATGACTGACATCTGCCGCCACACCCGGTGTTACCGGTGCAATATCATATAAAGACAACTCGGAACCCGCAGGTAATTGCAATTTCAATAATAATGCCAAGGCTTGACCGATACCGCCCGCTGCGCCTAAAACTGCTACTTTCATTTAAAACTCCTTATTTTAATGTAAACCGTAAATATTACTCTGCGAATTTTAAGAAATTCCTTGTTTAAATTCAAACACAGAAAAGTAATTGTGCGATCTAACTCAAATTTTCAAAAAAATTATTTTCCGTTCATAGAAAAAGACTGCATAATACATAAAAATTTATTTACTTATTTTGACTTTTTATGCAAAACTTATGCAAAAGTAAAAATCGGACGACAACGAATGACAAACGAAAAAACAGACAACCTCACCAATGCTTTTAAAGAATTATTGGCGCAAGAACGTTTCGGTTCGCAAAGCGAAATCGTCAGTGCGCTACAACAATTAGGTTTCAATAATATTAACCAATCGAAAGTATCGCGAATGTTGACGAAATTCGGCGCGGTGCGCACGCGCAATACGCGAATGGAAATGGTATATTGCCTGCCGAACGAATTAAGCGTACCGAACACCAGCAGTCCGCTGAAAAATTTGGTGTTGGATATCGATCACAATGATTCTCTCATCGTGATCAAAACCAGTCCCGGTGCAGCGCAACTGATTGCTCGTTTGCTAGATTCTATCGGAAAATCCGAGGGTATTTTAGGCACCATCGCCGGTGACGACACGATTTTCATCACGCCGACATTAGGCACCGGCGTGCATGAATTAATCGATAATATTCAACGACTTTTTGAAAATTCGCTTTAACCGACGGGAGGGAAAATGCGTATCTTGCTTACCGGCGCGACCGGTTTTATCGGCAGCGCATTAATTCCTCTTTTATTGCGCGCCGGTCACCAAATTACCGCGCTCACCCGTTCGCCGAATACGGCGCAAACGCGTTTTCCCGCCGTTAAGTTTATTTCCTCCTTAAAGGATTACACCAATCTCGACGAATTCGATGCGGTAATCAACTTAGCCGGCGAACCGATTTTCGATCATCGTTGGACGGCAAAACAGAAAGCACGCCTTATTCACAGCCGCGTGGATTTAACTCAAAAACTGACCGCACTTATTAATAACGGACAGCGACCGCCGCACACCTTTATTTCCGGTTCGGCAACCGGTTATTATGCGGATCAAGGATCGCAAAGCATAACGGAACACTCACCCGCCGGCGTTTCGTTCGCCGCCGAACTCTGCCGCCAATGGGAACAAGCTACGCAACAAGCGAATTGCCGCGTTTGCATTTTACGCACCGCAATGGTTTTCGATCCGTCGGGCGGCGCACTCAAACGCATTTTACCGCTGTATCGCCGCGGTCTCGGCGGAAAACTCGGCAGCGGCAAACAATATTGGGCGTGGATCAGTTTAACGGATATGCTCAACGCGATTCTTTTTTTATTAACTTCGCCGCAATGCAGCGGTGCGTTTAACCTTTGCGCGCCGAATCCGATCACAAACGCCGATTTTAACCGTTTACTGGGCACGGCGCTTAATCGAGCGCACTTTATGCACGCGCCCGCTTTTCTGCTACATATTTTACTCGGCGAACGTGCTCGCCTTCTGACGGACAGCCAAAAAATTCTGCCGCTTCGCTTACAACAGGCGGGATTTTGTTTTCGTCATTCGACCTTTTCGGATCTGCTCCCTTTACTGCTAAAAAGCTGATTTTCGCTTTTTTCACCGACCAAAGTGCGGTCGAATTTTATGAATTTTCCCTGATTAATTATAAATGGTTAGCAAGTTTGTATTGTTCTCAACCTCAGAAATGAGGATAATAGACGGCTTATATCAATCAATGAAAACACTATGACGGATTATCTCTTACTCATTATCGGCACGGCGCTTATTAATAACTTTGTGCTGGTAAAATTCTTAGGACTTTGCCCGTTTATGGGCGTGTCGAAAAAAATTGAAACGGCGGTAGGAATGGGCTTGGCAACAATGTTCGTTTTAACTGTCGCCTCTTTGTGTTCTTATTTAGTTGATCGCTATTTGCTCACTCCGCTTAACGGCGGCTTTTTGCGCACCCTTGTATTTATTTTAGTGATCGCCGTCGTGGTGCAATTCACCGAAATGGTGATTCACAAAACCAGCCCGACGCTTTATCGCTTACTCGGTATTTTTCTTCCGTTGATCACCACAAACTGCGCGGTGCTGGGTGTGGCATTACTGAATATTAATCTTGCGCACAATTTAACCGAATCGGTGATTTACGGCTTTGGCGCGTCGCTCGGTTTCGCGTTAGTGTTAGTCTTATTCGCCGCATTGCGCGAACGCTTGGCTGCCGCCGATGTACCTGCGCCGTTCCAAGGGGCGTCAATCGCATTAATTACCGCGGGATTAATGTCCCTTGCCTTTATGGGATTCACTGGTTTAGTGAGAGTGTAACAATGACAACGCTTTATTACATTCTGATTGCTATCGCCTTGCTCGCCCTGATTTTCGGCGTCGTGTTGGGCATTGCGTCGGTCAAACTTAAAGTCGAGGCGGATCCTATCGTCGAGAAAATCGACGCCTTGTTGCCGCAAAGCCAATGCGGACAATGCGGTTATCCCGGTTGCAAACCTTATGCCGAAGCCATTGCAAACGGCGATGTGATTACCAAATGCGTTCCCGGCGGGCAACCTTTGGTGGTTAAAATTGCGGATTTACTCGGCGTTGACGTGCCGGCAACGGATTTTACCGAAGATCCGACGCCGAAAGTCGCTTTTATCGACGAAAATATGTGTATCGGCTGCACAAAATGTATTCAAGCTTGTCCGGTGGATGCCATTATCGGCACAAACCGCGCAATGCACACGATTATTCCGGATCTTTGTACCGGTTGCGAGCTTTGCGTCGCACCTTGCCCGACGGACTGTATTTCAATGATAAAAACACAAAAAACCATTGATAATTGGGATTGGAAATTCGATCCGAAACTCGTCATTCCGGTGGTGGATACTACGTCGGCGCAGAAAAAAATCATTGTGGGGGAAAAATGACGGATGTTTTAACCCGTTTCAATTCAGGCAAACTTTGGGATTTCGACGGCGGCATTCACCCGCCGGAAATGAAATCTCAATCCAATCAAACGCCGATAAGCGATATACCCTTAGCGCATAAATTTTATGTGCCGGTGAAACAACACGCCGGTTCCGCAGGCAATTTATTGGTTAAAGTCGGCGATAAAGTGTTAAAAGGTCAAGCGCTCACATCCGGCGAAGGATTGCGCACGCTGCCCGTCCACGCGCCCACTTCCGGCACCGTAATCGACATTGCACCTTATGTCGCTGCGCACCCTTCCGGATTGACGGAATTAACCGTCACCATTCAAGCGGACGGCGCGGATCAATGGCGCGAACAATTTCCCATTGAAGATTTTCTCACCCAAACGCCGGAACAGCTGATCGAAAAAATTTATCTTGCCGGTGTCGCCGGACTTGGCGGCGCGGTTTTCCCGACCGCAGCAAAAATTCACTCGGCGGAAAAAGCGGTAAAATTATTAATTATCAACGGCGCGGAATGCGAGCCTTACATAACTTGCGACGACCGATTAATGCGCGATTATCCGCAAGAAATTATCGAGGGAATTCGCATTTTGCGCTATATTTTGCGTCCGGAAAAAGTGGTTATCGCCGTTGAGGACAATAAACCGGAAGCCGTACAAGCGCTACGCGATGCGTTGCAAGGGGCGAATGATATTGAAATTCGCGTCATTCCGACCAAATATCCTTCCGGTGCGGCGAAACAATTAATTCAAGTTTTGACCGGCTTGGAAGTGCCGAGCGGACAACGTTCTTCGTCAATCGGCGTGTTAATGCACAACGTCGGCACGGCGTTCGCCATTAAAAGAGCGGTCATAAATGACGAACCTTTAATCGAACGCGTCGTCACCCTCACCGGCGATAAAATTCCGCACAAAGGCAATCGCTGGGTCAGATTAGGTACACCGATCGCACATTTATTGCAACAGGCGAATTATCAATATGACGCGCGTTTTCCGGTTTTTATGGGCGGTCCGATGATGGGCTTTATCTTGCCGGATCTAAACGCACCGGTCACCAAAGTCACCAACTGCTTATTGGCGCCGGATCATTTCGAATATTCACCGCCGGCGAAAGAACAAGCTTGTATTCGTTGTTCCGCCTGTTCGGACGCTTGTCCGGTGCATCTAATGCCGCAACAACTTTATTGGTTCGCCCGCAGCGAGGATCACGAAAAATCGGAGCAATATTCCCTTAAAGATTGCATCGAATGCGGCTTATGCGCTTATGTTTGTCCGAGCCACATTCCGCTTATCCAATATTTCCGCCAAGAAAAAGCGAAAATTTGGGACATTCAAGAAAAAGCGCGCAAAGCCGAAGAAGCGAAAATCCGCTTTGAAGCTCGACAAGCGCGATTAGAAAAAGAAGAACAAGCGCGTAAAGCCAGATCGCAACAAGCGGCGGAACAGCGTCGGGAAGAATTGGCGAAACCAAAAGGTGTCGATCCCGTTAAAGCGGCGCTCGCTCGCTTAAAAGCGAAAAATAATGAAAACGCGGATACCCCGAAAATTCGGGAAATTAAAACCATCGTCGGCGAAAAAGGCGAAATTCTACCGGATAATACCGACATCACCGCCCAACGCAAAGCGCGTAGATTAGCACGGCAACAAGCGGAAACGGCAGATAATGCGCAAAGTGCGGTACAAAATCCGACGGAAAATAATCCACAGAAAACGGACGAAAATTCTACCGCACTTGATGATAAAAAAGCCGCTATCGCCGCCGCACTTGCACGCGCTAAAGCAAAAAAAGCGGCACAACAAATGGCGCCAGCGGAAAACCCTGCGCCGAGCGCAACGGAAACCAATTCGCTCGCACAATCCGTAGAAACGCCGAGCGCACCGCCAACGGAAAGCGATCCGAAAAAAGCTGCGATTGCCGCCGCTATTGCACGCGCCAAAGCGAAAAAAGCGGCACAGCAAGCGGAAACGGCGAAAACCCTAGAATAAATTTACGTCGCAAGCCGAATGTTTTTTCTGCAAGCGAATAATATTAAGAGATGTTAAATGTTTAAAATGATCAGTTCTCCTCATACGCATTCGGGCAAGCTTACCGCTCGCATTATGCTATGGGTGATTATCGCAATGATTCCCGCAATTATTGCGCAAATTTATTATTTTGGTTTCGGCGTGCTGATTCAAGCGGCGCTTGCCGTCGGTTTGGCGCTGACCTTGGAATTTATCGTCACCCTATTACGCCATAAGCCGAAATTATTTTATATTGCGGATTTTAGCGTAATTTTGACCGCACTTATTCTCGCGGTTGCCATTCCGCCTTATGCGCCTTATTGGGTAATTTTGATCGGAACCTTTTGCGCCGTGATTTTCGCCAAGCACGTTTACGGCGGACTAGGACAAAATTTATTCAATCCGGCAATGGTCGGCTATGTGATTTTGTTGATTTCATTCCCGTTACAAATGACCACTTGGCTACCGCCGGTTCAGTTGCTTAACGAGCCGCCGACATTTGCCGACGCTTATGCGTTAATTTTCACCGGCTTCAGCACCGATGGATTTAGTTTACACCAACTTACCGCCGCCATTGACGGCATTACTCAAGCCACGCCGTTAGATGCGGTAAAAACCGGCATAAAAAGTGGCGCGGCATTAAGCGATATTGCACATTCGCCGATTTTCGGTTCGTTACTGCCGTTCGGCGCCATTGCCGAGGGTCAAGGCTGGGCGCAGGTCAACGCGTTCTTTTTACTCGGTGGGTTGTTCTTAATTTGGAAAAAAATCATCCATTGGCAAATTCCCGTGGCTTTTTTAGCGGTGATATTTTTGTTCGGTTTTGTGCAAAATCTGTTGGCTTTCGCACCGAATCCACTGTGGCATTGGTTTAGCGGCGCAACGATGTTCGGCGCATTTTTCATTGCGACGGATCCCGTCACTGCCTCCATTACACCGAAAGGGAAGTTAATCTTCGGTGCTTTAGTCGGTATTTTGGTTTGCTTGATTCGCTTTTACGGCGGTTATCCCGACGGCGTCGCCTTTGCCGTATTACTCGGTAATATTTGCGTGCCGCTAATCGATTATTACACCCGCCCGCGCGTAAGCGGTCATTTCAAAAAAGGAGGGAAATAATGCAATCGGCAAAAATTTCCGCTCGTTACGGCTTATTGCTTTCCATTATTGCGCTGATTTGCACCGCACTTTCCGCCGGCGTGTATTTTCTAACAAAAGATAAAATCGACAGCGCCGTGGCAAAACAACAAATCGCCTTGTTATCTCAAGTGATTCCGCCGCAATATTATGACAACGATCTACTATCCTCCTGTCGCGCGCCGAATTCGGCGGCGTTGCAAGCCGTGCGTATCGGCAAAATTTGTACGGCGAAAAAAGGAAATCAAATTACTGCCTACGCCTACGAAACCGTTGCACCGGACGGCTATTCGGGCAATATTCGTTTGTTAGTCGGTATGACGCCGCAAAAGGAAATTTTAGGCGTGCGCGTGATCGAACACAAAGAAACTCCCGGCTTGGGCGATAAAATCGAAACCCGCGTTTCCGATTGGATTTTGAGTTTCACGCAACAAAAAATCACTTCGGATAACTTACAAGATTGGGCGGTAAAAAAAGACGGCGGGAAATTCGATCAATTTTCCGGCGCAACCATTACGCCGCGTGCGGTGGTCAATCAAGTGAAACGTTCCGCTTTGATCTTAGCGGAAAATCTTGCCCAACTTGAAGCGGAAAATCATCAGTAAAACGGAATTATTATGAGAGAAAATCACGCGGAAATTGACCGCACTTTACCCGAACATCAATCCTCTGCCCCCCTTGAAACGGCGGAAAAACCTTCGGTTTGGGCAAATTTATTAAAACAAGGTTTTTGGCACAATAACCCGACTTTAGTGCAATTATTAGGGCTTTGTCCGTTGCTTGCGGTGTCCAATACGGCGACGAATGCACTGGGTTTGGGCTTGGCGACAATTATCGTATTGATGAGTACCAATACGGTGGTTTCGCTGTTCCGCAAACAAATTCCGCACGAAATCCGAATTCCGATTTATGTGATGATTATCGCCACCACCGTCACCCTAGTGCAACTGATTATGAACGCTTACACCTATACGTTGTATCAATCGCTAGGTATTTTTATTCCGCTTATCGTGACGAATTGTATCGTTATCGGGCGAGCCGAAGCCTTCGCTTCGAAAAATGACGTTCTACTGTCTTTATTCGACGGTTTCGCAATGGGCTTGGGAATGACTTTCAGTTTGTTTGTGCTGGGCGCGATTCGCGAAATCGTCGGCACGGGAAAACTGTTTATCGGCATTGAAAACTTATTGGGAAATTGGGCGAACGGCTTACACCTTGAACTCTTTCATATGGACAATAATTTCTTACTCGCCATTTTACCGCCGGGTGCATTCTTAGGTTTAGGCATTATTTTGGCAGTAAAAAACCTCATTGATCAGCGAAAAAAATGAATAAACAGAAACGCATTGAAATTTTAACTCGGCTGCGCGATAACAATCCGACGCCGACCACCGAACTCCGCTATAATTCACCTTTCGAGCTATTGATCGCCGTGATTTTATCGGCGCAAGCTACGGATAAAGGCGTCAACAAAGCGACGGACAAACTGTTTCCCGTCGCCAATACGCCGCAGGCCATTTTGGATCTCGGTTTGGATAAACTGAAAGACTATATCAAAACCATCGGCTTATATAACAGCAAAGCGGAAAATATTATGAAAACCTGCCGCGATTTGGTGGAAAAACATCAAGGCGAAGTACCGGAAAGTCGCGAAGCGCTGGAAGCCTTGGCAGGCGTCGGCAGAAAAACCGCAAATGTAGTATTAAATACCGCCTTCGGGCACCCGACCATTGCCGTGGATACGCATATTTTTCGCGTTGCCAACCGCACCGGTTTCGCGCCGGGCAAAGACGTGCTGAAAGTGGAAGAAAAATTACTCAAAGTCGTCCCCGATGAATTTAAAGTGAATGTGCACCATTGGCTGATTTTGCACGGACGCTATACCTGTATCGCAAGAAAACCGCGCTGCGGCTCTTGCATTATCGAAGATCTTTGCGAATATAAAGAAAAAACGGATAATTAACTGTAAAACTATTTATTTGCCTTATTATTTGAAATTTTCTGCGTTAAAGCCAAGAAAGTTTGAAAAAAATATGCTATAAATAGCCATTCATTACAAACGGACATTCAATAAACTATGACGAAAAAAACAGAAAGACAAACTTGGTCGAGTCGATTAACTTATGTACTTACCGTTGCGGGTGCAACCGTCGGTTTCGGCGCCACTTGGCGTTTTCCTTATTTGGTCGGTGAAAACGGCGGTGGCGCGTATGTATTACTCTTTTGTCTCGCAATGATCCTTATCGGTATCCCGATGATCTTGGTTGAAAACGTAATCGGACGCCGTTTAAGAGTCAATTCCATTGACGCCTTCGGTGATAAATTGCAAGGTAAAAATATCTCGAAATACTGGAAAATCTTAGGTTATATGGGATTACTCGGTGCTTTCGGGATTATGGCATATTATATGGTGCTGGGCGGCTGGGTGATCAGCTATATCATCAATTTGATCACCGGCAATTTAGATATTTCCCAAACCATCACCAAAGATGTGGCAAAAGATTTCTATGATCTGCATATTACCAACAGTCCGTTAGAAATCACCCTTTACACATTCCTGTTTGTTGCCGTCAACTATATTATTCTTGCCAAAGGCATCATCGGCGGTATCGAACGTTCGGTAAAATATTTAATGCCGTTGTTATTTATTTTCTTAATCGGTATGGTCATTCGAAACGTAACCTTGCCCGGCGCGGCGGAAGGGATTATTTACTATCTCAAACCGGATTTTTCTAAAATCACCCCGCAATTATTTATTATGGTGTTGGGACAAGTATTCTTCGCATTAAGTTTAGGTTTCGGTGTTTTGATCACCCTTTCCAGCTATCTCAGCAAAGAAGAAAACTTAATTCAAACCGCCGTTATCACCGGTTTCACCAACACGATTATCGCCGTACTTGCCGGCTTTATGATCTTCCCTTCCCTATTCAGTTTCGGTATCGAACCGAACGCCGGCCCGACATTGGTGTTCCAAAGTTTGCCGATTGTATTTTCACATTTATGGGCGGGACGATTCTTTGCGATTATTTTCTTTGGCTTGCTATTAATCGCGGCATTAACGACTTCAATTACTATTTATGAAGTTATTATCACCGCACTTCAAGAAAAACTCAGAATGCGCCGCGGCAAAGCGATCATTTTAACCTTAGGCGGTATTTTCTTGTTCGGAAACATTCCGTCTATTTTAAGCGACAATGTGCTAAAAGACGTTACATTCTTCGGAAAAAGCATTTTCGATGCCTTCGATTATGTCAGTGGCAATATTTTATTCTTATTAACCGCATTAGGTTGTGCCGTTTTCGTCGGATTCGTATTAAAAGATGATGCGAAAAAAGAATTGTCCGCCACACCGGATTCCACCTTTTCGACAATTTGGTTCAATTATGTCAAATTTGTCGTTCCGCTGATTATTTTGGTGATTTTCGTTAGTAACTTATTTTAAGACAAACAAAAAAACTAAGAATCATTTCGGTTCTTAGGTTTTTTAAGCTTTTCTCCGTTAAATTCGGATTACTTCATCGCGTTTTTCTTTTCTTCCAGTTCTTCCCAACGCATAAAGGCGTCCTCAAGGGCTTGTTCCGTATCGGCTAATTGTTGCAATATTGCCGAAGTGTAATCGCGAGAACCTTGGAAAAATTCCGGCGAACCGATTTCCTCTTGAAGTGCGGTAATTTTTTGCTCTAAATCTTCCAATAACTGCGGTAACTGTTCCAATTCCCGCTGTTCTTTATAAGATAATTTAACCGCTTTTTTAACCGTCGGCGCCGAAATCGGTTTAATTTCCACCGCACTTTCTTTTTTAGCACTTGGTGTTTTCGCCGCATTTTCTGCTTTTACGGCAAAATAATTGGTTTGTTGCTGTTTCGCATCGTGGAATCCGCCGACATATTTATTCAACACGCCGTCGCCTTCAAACATATAACATTCCGTCGCCGTGTTATCAATAAACTGACGATCGTGGCTGACAATCAATAACGTGCCTTGATAATCCGTTAAGATTTCTTCCAATAATTCCAGCGTTTCGACATCCAAGTCATTGGTCGGTTCGTCCAAAATCAATAAATTATTCGGTTTCAGCAATAATTTTGCCAACAACAAACGGTTGCGTTCACCGCCGGATAAAGCTTTCACCGGCGTCATTGCACGTTTAGGCGGAAATAAAAAATCCTGCAAATAGCCCAAAACGTGACGTTTTACCCCGTTTACCTCAATGTCTTGTTTCCCGTCGGCAACATTATCCATTACGCTTTTTTCCGGATCCAAATCCGCCCGATATTGATCGAAATAGGCAATATCCAACTTAGTTCCGCAACGTACACTGCCCGATGTCGGCTGAATTTCACCGAGCAATAACTTAATAAAGGTCGTTTTTCCGCAACCGTTCGGCCCGACTAAAGCAATTTTATCGCCGCGTAAAATAGTCGTGGAAAAATTATCGAGCAATTTTTTGCCTTCGATTTCATAACTCACATTTTCCAGTTCAAACACAATTTTGCCCGAACGACTGGAATGATCGATTTGCAATTTTGCCGTGCCCAGTACATCTCGCCGTTGACGACGTTCTTCACGCAGCGCTTTTAACGCCCGAACACGCCCTTCATTACGCGTGCGGCGCGCCTTAATGCCTTGACGAATCCAAATTTCTTCTTGTGCCAATTTCTTATCGAATAATTCGTTTTGTAAGGCTTCTACGCGTAAATTTTCTTCTTTCGTGGTTAAATACACATCGTAATCACCCGGATAAGAAACCAACTTACCACGATCTAAATCCACGATTCGCGTCGCCATTTTGCGAATAAATGAACGGTCGTGGGAAATAAACACAATACTGCCTGCAAAGCCTGACAAAAATTCTTCCAACCACTCGATCGCATCCACATCCAAATGGTTTGTCGGTTCATCCAATAACAACACATCCGGATCACACACCAACGCCCGCGCCAACGCCGCCTTACGCAACCAGCCGCCGGACAATTCGGACAACAACGTATCCGCATTTAAGGCTAATTTTGCCAACACTTCCTTAATTTTGCTTTCAAAACGCCAACCGTCCGCGTGATCAAGTTGCGCTTGAACGCGAGCCAGGCGATTAAGTTGGGTCTCACTGTAATCTTGTTCCAATGCAAGGGAAATATGATGATATTCTTTCAACAATTCCGCCAAATGCCCGACGCCTTCCGCAACGTAATCAAACACATTTCCCTGCGCATTACGCGGCGGATCTTGCTCCAAGCGCGACACGACCAAATCCCGCTCGAACTGCAAACGCCCGTCATCCATCTGCGTTTCACCGGCTAAGATCTTCATTAACGTCGATTTACCCGCACCATTCCGCCCGACCAAGCAAACCCGCTCACCCGCTTCAATATGCAATTCCGCATAATCCAGCAAAGGATGATCACTAAAAGAAAGATACCCGTTCGTTAAACTAATTAATGCCACAACACATTCCTGATTCAAATAAAATTACACGAAATTTTAACAGTTTTAGGGGGAGTTTTGTAGCCATTCAAAAGAGTCGGCGCAATCTTTAATCGGCTTTCTGGCTAATTTCACATTACCCAAGGAAACATTTTCCAAACCCACCGCACTTTGTTACAATTCTGCGTAACTTATGTTAATCAGGATTCGATATGACGAGCTATATTATTGAAATTAATGAACAAAATCTTACGGAGATTCTTCAACAGTCTCAGACTGTGCCTTTAGTATTGGCGTTTTATGCGCCAAGTCATCAAACGTCGGTGGATTTCACCGCACTTTTATCGCGTTATGCCGAGAAATATCAAGGTCAGTTTGTTTTAGGGAAGGTTAATTGCGAAACCGAGCAAATGATTGCGGCGCAGTTTCGGATTCAAGCCTTGCCGACGACTTATTTATTCAAACAAGGACAGGCGTTGGATGCGTTTCAAGGTGCGCTTGAGGAGGATTTGTTGCAACAGCGTTTAAGCGTAATTTTGCCGAAAGAGGAAGAAATCAAATTTAATTTGGCGTTGGATTTCTTACAAGCGGAAGATTACAACTCGGCGCTGCCGTTGCTGAAAGAGGCGTGGGAGCTATCGGATAAGAAAAACAGCGATATTGCCTTGCTTTATGCGGAAACCTATATTGCGATTAAACGTGTCGAGCCGGCGCAAGAAATTTTAAATCAAATTCCGTTGCAAGACCGTGACGGCCGTTGGCAAGGTTTGCAAGCGCAAATCGAGCTGTTAATCAAAGCGGCGGATACGCCGGAAATTCAACAGTTGCAAGCGGATTTCGCGAAAAATCCGACGGCGGAAATCGCGTTAAAACTTGCCGTTCAATTACATCAAGCCAATCGAAACGAAGATGCGTTAAATTTACTGTTCGATATTCTGAAAAAAGATCTCGGCGCCGAAAACGGTGAAGTAAAACAACAATTTCTTGCTATTTTGAGCGCTATCGGTGCGACGGATCCGATTACTAATAAATATCGCCGATTGCTGTATTCGCTTCTCTATTAATAGATTTAATTACGAAACGATCTATAATAAGGCTATGTGAAGAAACATTTTTATAACATCTTAACCAAGGATTCTTTATGTCTGAGATTAAACACAGTCAATTATTGATTTTAGGTTCTGGCCCTGCCGGTTATACCGCCGCGATTTATGCCGCTCGTGCCAATTTGAAACCGGTTTTGGTCACCGGTTTGCAACAAGGCGGTCAATTAACCACCACAACGGAAATTGAAAACTGGCCGGGCGATTTCGGCGATACCACCGGGCCGGAATTAATGCAACGGATGCTGCAACACGCGGAAAAATTCGAGACGGAAATCGTTTTTGATCATATTAATCGCGTCGATTTATCTTCTCGTCCGTTCAAACTTTACGGCGATGTACAAACTTTCAGTTGTGATGCGCTAATTATCGCCACCGGCGCCTCCGCGCGTTATTTGGGCTTGCCTTCAGAAGAAGCTTATAAAGGTCGCGGCGTTTCGGCTTGTGCCACTTGCGACGGTTTTTTCTATCGTAACAAACCGGTTGCCGTGGTCGGCGGTGGCAATACGGCGGTGGAAGAAGCCTTATATTTGGCGAATATTGCTTCGGAAGTGCATTTGATTCACCGTCGCGACAGTTTCCGCGCAGAAAAAATCCTAATCGATCGCTTAAACAAAAAAGTGGAAGAAGGCAAAATTATTCTGCATACCAACCGCACTTTGGACGAAGTGTTGGGTGATGATATGGGCGTAACCGGCGTGCGCTTGAAAGATACTCAATCCGAACAAACGGAAGATTTAAAATTAGACGGCGCATTTATTGCCATCGGTCACGCGCCGAATACGGAAATTTTCGCCGATCAACTTGAATTGAGAAACGGTTATATCGTGGTGAAATCCGGCTTGGAAGGCAATGCGACGGCAACTTCCGTGGAAGGCGTGTTTGCCGCCGGCGATGTAATGGATCACAACTATCGCCAAGCGATCACTTCTGCCGGAACTGGTTGTATGGCGGCGTTGGATGCAGAACGTTTTCTTGATGTACAAGCCTAAACGTCTCATCTGAAAACTACGATAAAATATACCGCACTTTAATCGCGCGGTATATTTTATTAACGCCCGATTTTCCGTTATCACTCAAATAAAGAACGCATTTATGGATAAAGCTCGCCAAAAATATCTACAACAATGGTTGCGAACTCAACAAAAACCGATCAAAAAATTACTCGGTTTGAATATTTTACTTGCCGGCATTTCCTCTTTGATTTTAGTGGCGCAAACTTATTTACTCGCCACGCTATTGCACGAATTGATTATCGTCGGCACCGCGCGTGAGGAACTGCTCCCTCATTTTATCGGCTTGATTGTCGGCTTTGCGTTGCGCGCATTCATCCTTTGGGCGCGTGAGAAAATCGGCTTTAAGTGCGGTCAAAATTTACGTCAAATTATACGCCGACAAATTTTCGATAAAATTCATCAAGTGGGCCCTGCGGTCATCAACCGCAAACCGGCAGGCGCGTGGGCAACCATAATGCTGGAACAAGTGGAAAATTTGCATAATTTTTATGCCCGTTATTTGCCGCAACAAGCGCTTTCCGTTATCGTGCCCGTCGTGATTTTAATCGCCGTTTTCCCGATTAACTGGGCGGCGGGATTAATCTTAATGCTCACCGCGCCGTTGGTGCCGATTTTTATGATTTTAGTCGGTATCGCCGCGGCGGACAGCAGCCAAAAAAATATGGCTACCCTTGCCCGTTTAAGCGGACAATTTCTCGATCGATTGCGCGGATTGGAAACCTTACGTTTATTTAATCGCGCGCAAGAACAAACCGAACACATCGAAGACAGCACGGAAGAATTCCGCGAAACCACAATGGACGTGTTAAAAATAGCGTTTTTATCTTCCGCCGTATTGGAATTTTTCACCTCCGTTTCCATTGCCTTAATGGCGGTTTATTTCGGTTTCAGCTATTTAGGTGAAATTAATTTCGGCGCCTACAGCACGCCGATTACGCTCTTTGCCGGTTTCTTTTGTTTAACCTTAGCGCCGGAATTTTATCAACCGCTACGCGATCTCGGCACCTATTATCACGATCGTGCGGCGGGTATCGGCGCGGCGGATGTCATTGTGGAGTTTCTCGAACAACCTTCTTTCAATACTCAACAAGCGCAAGCACGATTGCCGGACAATCAAAGTGCGGTGGAAATTCGCGCGGAAAATTTAGTGATTTTATCACCGCAAGGACAAGCCTTGACCCGACCGCTGAATTTTTATCTTCCGTCCAATGCGCACATCGCTTTAGTCGGGCAAAGCGGCGCGGGCAAAACCTCGTTAATTAATGTGCTGCTCGGTTTCTTATCATATCAAGGCAGTTTAACCATTAACGGTATCGAACTGAATACGTTGGATCGCATTCAATGGCGCAAGAACATCGCTTGGGTCGGGCAAAATCCGTTACTTTTACAAGGTTCGATTCGCGAAAATTTATTATTAGGCGACATTCAAGCGAGTGAACAGGAAATCACCCAAGCGCTAGCTCAAGCGCAAGCGACGGAATTTACCGATAAACTCGGCTTAGACAGCGAAATTAAAGAAGGCGGCATCGGGCTTTCGGTGGGACAAGCACAACGTCTTGCCGTGGCGCGCGCCTTATTACGCAAAGGTCGATTGTTACTGTTGGACGAACCGACGGCAAGCCTTGACGCACAGTCGGAAAACTTAGTGCTGCAAGCCTTACGACAAATCAGTCGCCGACAAACGACACTGATGATCACGCACCGAATCGAAGATTTGAAGCAATGCGATCTGATTTTGGTGATGCGCCAAGGCGAAATTGTGCAACAAGGTCATTTCGAACAATTACAACATCAAGGTTTCTTCGCCGAATTATTGGCTCAACGTAAACAGGATATTAATTAATGCGTGTCTTATTCCCTTTTTTACGCTTATTCAAACAAGCAAAATTCGTGCTGTTTTTAGGGCTGGTATTAATGATAACCGGACTCGCCGCCAGTATCGGGTTGCTTACGGTCTCCGGCTGGTTTCTTGCAGCAACGGCAATCGCCGGTGTCGGTTCGTTATTTAACTTCTTCTATCCTTCCGCCAGTGTGCGCGGATTAGCTATCGGTCGCACCGTCGCCCGTTATTTTGAGAAAATCGTCACGCACGACGCCACTTTCCGCGTATTAGCCAAATTACGCGTCGCCGTGTTCAGCAAAATCATCCCGCTCAGTCCGGCGGTGCTTAACCGTTATCGCAACAGCGATTTACTCAATCGCTTAGTTGCCGACGTTGATACCTTAGACAGCCTATATTTGCGCTTAATCGCACCTTTTATCAGCGCGATTTGCGTGATTTTATTTCTGACGATCGGCTTAAGTTTATTTAATCGTTATCTTGCGTTGTTTATCGGCGCAACACTGCTCTGCTTGCTTTTGATCGTGCCAAGCTTATTTTATTATTTAGGTACCACATTCGGCGAGCGCCTGACACAATCGCGCGCCGCATATCGCACACAATTCGTAGAGTTTATTCAAGCGCAAGCGGAATTATTACTCTTTGACGCAGAACGTCCGTTGAAACAACAATTAACCCGAACGGAACAACAATGGCAGGCTTATCAGCAACGGGAAACCAATTTAGCCGGATTATCCACCGCACTTTTGTTATTCGCCAACGGATTGATCGTCGCAATTACGCTCTGGTTTGCCGCCACCGCAGATTTCGCACAACCGGACTATAAAGCCGCATTCGTCGCTTTATTTGCTTTCGCCGCCCTTGCTGCTTTTGAAATTTTAATGCCCTTGGGCGCGGCATTTTTGCACATCGGGCAAGTCGTCGCGTCTGCACAGCGGGTGAGCGAATTAATGAATCAAGCGCCCTTAGTCCATTTTGACGGAACAAAAACACTTGAAAAAAACACCGCACTTGGCAACACCGCACTAGACATTGAAATCCGTGATCTTGAATTTTGTTATCCGGAACGACAAGAGGCGGCATTAAACCGCTTAACCCTCGACATCAAAGCCGGCAAAAAAATCGCCGTGCTCGGCAAAACCGGCAGCGGAAAATCGACCTTATTGCAACTATTGGTGCGTAATTACGATCCACAACAAGGGCAAATTTTATTCGCCGGCGAACCGATTCAAGCTTATTCGGAACAAAGTTTGAGACAAGCCGTTTGCTTTTTAACTCAACGCGTTCACGTTTTCAGCGATACCTTACGCAATAATTTGCAAATCGCTGCTGCACAAGAAATTTGCGATGAACGAATGATCGAAATTTTACGACAAGTCGGTTTAAGCAATTTGCTCGAACAAGAACAAGGCTTGGATTTATGGCTCGGCGACGGCGGGCGTCCGCTTTCCGGCGGCGAACAGCGCCGTTTGGGATTAGCGCGCGTGTTACTGAATAACGCGCCGATTCTTTTACTCGACGAACCGACGGAAGGCTTGGATCGTGAAACCGAACGGCAAATTCTACGCCTTATTTTGGCGCACAGCGAAAATAAAACATTGGTGATGGTAACCCACCGTCTGACCGCGATCGAACAATTCGATCAACTTTGTATTATTGATAACAGCCGTTTAATCGAACAAGGCACTTATGCCGAATTGATCGCGAAAGAAAACGGGTTCTTTAAACAATTAGCGGCGAGAATCGAATAACAGGAAAGAAAAGTCGGGCGGAAACCTCCCCGGCTTGATCTCGGCACACGGCAATTCCGACTTTGGCTGCTTTCTTCCGAACCTGACCGGGTAAACCGGACGCCATTGCGAGGAACCGAGGAGGTTTCCATTGAATTAACTGGAACAGTTAAGGCGTACATTATGCAATAAGGCGGCAGTGATTGCAAATCTTTCCCTTTTCGCCGGTATTAAGCGATTAAAGAATAGACTAATAAAAGAAGGAAACACAATGTCGGACGTATTAAATAAACTCATTCGATTATTACAACTTGAACAAATCGACGATTTTTTATTCCGCGGCGAAAGCCAAGATCTCGGCTTACGCCAAGTTTTTGGCGGTCAAGTGGTGGCTCAAGCACTTTCCGCCGCCATTCAAACGGCGCCGACAGATCGTCTTCTACATTCCTGTCACGCTTATTTTTTATCGCCGGGTGACAGCCAGCACCCGATTATTTATGATGTCGAAACCTTGCGCGAAGGGCGTAATTTTACCGCATTACGCGTTAAAGCCATTCAACATAACGAGCCCATTTGCCACATTACCGCATCTTTTCAAACGGAAGAAACGGGCTTTGATCATCAAAGTCAAATGCCGGAAAATATCGGCGCGCCGCAAGATTTCACCGAAGAAACCGTGGTGTTGCAAAAATTGGCGCAATATATTCCGGAAAATATCCGCGATAAATTTACCGCGGAGCGTCCTTTTGATATTCGCACCAAATACATCAACAATCCTTTTAAAGGGCTTTCCTTGCCGCCGGTGCAATATGCTTGGGTGAGAAGTAACGGCGAAGTGCCGCAAAATGCTAAAATTCAACAATGTTTATTGGCGTATTTTTCCGATTTTCATCCGTTATTGACCGCACTTCATCCGCACGAAACCGGATTTTTACAATCCGGAATGAAAGTCGCCACTATTGATCATTCCATTTGGTTTCATCGCCCGTTTGATTTAAACGATTGGTTGCTTTATGCAATCGAAAGTAATAATGCCTACGGCGCCCGAGGACTTGCACGCGGGCAAATTTTCGACCGACAAGGCAGACTAATCGCCACGACGCAACAAGAAGGCTTAATCCGTTATACTCAACCGAAATAGAGAAAAAAATGACCGCACTTTACACACCACAATATTTATGGGATCTGGTCATTGAGGCGTTAAAAGAAACCGATCCCGCCGAAAAATGCCGTTTAGTCAATAGCTTATATGATGATATCTTGCCGCATATTCAATTCAATGAAACGGAAGATTTTCCGCAAGTTGTACCGACACAAGATATCGCGGGCATTCCGCCGAAACCGCATTTAGTCGCGCCGAAAGACGTGCCGAAACGTTCTTTTGCCAGCGAAGAAGGCTACGCCGCCACCTTGCACGCCATTGCGCACATTGAATTTAATGCCATTAATCTCGGCTTGGATGCCGCTTGGCGTTTCGGGCGCGCCGCGCAGCAAGAATTGGGCGAAGGTGCCGTTTTCGTACGAGATTGGCTACGCGTTGCCAGAGAAGAAAGCACGCATTTTACCTTGATCAATCAACATCTTATCACTTTGGGTTATCAATACGGTGATTTTGAAGGTCACGCCGGTTTATGGGAAATGGCGCAAGCCACCGCACACGATATTTGGGAACGAATGGCGTTAGTGCCGCGCGTATTAGAAGCCAGAGGATTAGACGCCACACCGGTTTTACAAGAAAAAATCGCACAACGCAAAGATTTTGCCGCCGTCCGCATTTTAGACATCGTACTGCGCGATGAAATCGGCCACGTTTCCATCGGCAATCATTGGTATCACGCCCTATCCAAACAAAGAGGACTTGATGCAATGGAATGTTTCGGCGAATTATTACGCAAATATCGTATTGTAATTTTCCGCGGCGCCATCAACACCAACGCCCGCCTCCAAGCCGGCTTCACGCAATATGAACTGGATTGGATCGCCCAAATCGAACAAACTATTAAATCTTATTTGAAATAAGATGTGCTCAAGTAAAAAAACAGGCATTTCGCCTGTTTTTTTACTTCTTACTCAACCTTAAAAACTTTTAAACGCTGTAAATGATGGGCGATTTTTTTGAATTTATGGGTTTCATTTTCGTCCCAGACGACATCATAGAACGGTGAAAGCGTTTCCGCGCTGCGGTTGGAATCCAGCACTTCATCTTGCGTGGATAAAAAGACCAAACAATTTCCTTTATTTTTTAAGCGGAAATTTTCTACGCATTTTGTGGCAATATCTTCATATTCTTCCGGTCGGTCGATTTTGCCGGTCATATTTTCATAAGGGAATAAATTCGGGTTAAAAATCGCTTGTTTGATGCCGCATAGAAAACCGATTCGTTCCGCCCAATAGCCGCCTAAACCGACACCGCAAATTAACGGGGTTTCGTCTTTGCTTTCTGAAACCAATTTGTGCACTTCATTTAATAAAAATTGCATATCGTGGCGAGGATGTAACGTGCTGTAGTTGACAAAGCGCACATCGTCGTCAATGAATTTCAGCTGCATAATTTTTTCGTAATTGCCCGGACTGCTGGAGTCAAAACCGTGTAAATAAATAATCATTGACCGCTCCTTACTTCTTTTGATGTTGATTGCGACGGGTCTTTAACCGCCCGTCTTTTTAATGTAGTCTATTAAAACAAAAAATTTACGATTTTTCCACCGCACTTTTACATTTTCGGACGTTTATTTTTCCATCGCATTTTGTTGCAAAAGTCGCACTTTTTTCTCTAAAAATGCGATCATTTGAAGTGCGATATCAATGCCGCTGGTTTTTTCGATCATTTCCAATCCCGGGCTGGCGTTCACTTCCAACACCAATAATCCTCTTGCGGAACGAATTAAATCAACACCAGCGACGTCCAATCCCAAAATGCGCGTCGCTTGTAGGGCGATCATTTTTTCTTCGTCGCTTAATTGCACTTTTTCCGCCGTACCGCCACGATGAAAATTTGCGCGAAATTCGCCATTTTGCCCGCTGCGTCGCATTGTCGCCACCACGCGATCGCCAATCACAAAGCAGCGAAAATCACTGCCCTGCGCTTCTGCGATAAAATCTTGCAATAACACCGGCACGTCGGTATGGGTTAAGGTCTCCAAAATACTGACCGCACTTTGGGCTTTTTCCGCTAAAATCACTCCGATACCTTGCGATCCGTTCAGCGTTTTCAAAATGGTCGGTGAGGTTACATAATTCATCACACGAGCCGCCTGAAATTCATTGCCGGGCAATAAGGAATCCGGCACGGCAATGCCTTGTTGCGCTAATAATTGCAAACTCAGCCATTTATCGCGCGCCTGAAAAAATGCCGTTTCATCGTTTAAACAAGGCACGTTTTGCGCTGCGAAATGACGCAACACCGCACAGCCCATTTTCGTGCTAGCGGAGCCGAAACGCGGAATAACGGCGTCATAATCCGGCAACAAATAAGGCTCGGCGTCCGCATTTGCCTGATAATACAAGCGAAAGTGCGGTGCGTTTTGCGACAGTTTTAATAAACAGCGATTCGGATCCAAAATATCGATTTGATGTCCGCTGCTTTCCGCCGCTTCTTTCAAACGTTGGCAACTATATAATCGCGGCTCTCGGCATAGCATCAACAGTTTCATAGCGACCTACTTTTTCGCAAAACCTTGTTTATGTAAATAATCTAACACCTGCGGGCGCACCGGGCGAGCTAAACTTTTAATCACATTACGCGACCAATCCATATCAATACCGCTACGTTCGCGATAATAATCGGCGACTTCCGCATTATATTGCGCCAAAATTGATTCATCCAACGGACGATATTCATTCTCAAAAAATAGACTGTCTTGCGGCAATCTCGGTTTTAACGGCGGATCTTGATCCGGATAGCCTAGACATAATCCCAGCATCGGCAAAGTATGTTGCGGCAATTTCAGTAGTTCGCCCGCTTCCGCCATTGCATTGCGTAACGAACCGATAAACACGCCGCCCAGTCCTAAACTTTCTGCGCCCAACAGCACGTTTTGAGCCATAATACCGGTATCCACCGCGCCGATTTGTAACACTTCGATATAATCCAGCTGTGCTTGCGGGCAAATTTGTTTATGTTTTTGAAAATCCACACAAAATACCCAAAATTCCGGCGCACTTTTGACATATTCTTGATTAGAACAATACGTCATTAATTGCTCACGCAGCTGCGGATCCGTCACGCGAATAATGGATACGCACTGCAAATGGTTCGATGTGGACGCAAAACGCGCCGCGTCAACCAATTTATGAATAATATCGACGTCAATCGGTTCAGGCTTAAAGCGACGAATGGAGCGATGAGATAAAATACAATCTAAAGTTTCAGATGTGGATACAGGATTTGTCATAGTCGTTTTCCGTGAAATGCAATGAGTGAATTTTAATACATTATACCAATCGCAACAATGTCGAAAAACGCTTTATGCTTTTTTATTTAATCGGGTAAAATGGACGGGAATGAATAACCAACAAAAGGAAACTTATTATGTTTGTCGTGATTTTCGGTCGTCCCGGCTGCCCTTATTGCGTGCGTGCTAAAAACTTAGCGGAAAAATTAAAAACCACCCTCGAAGATTTTGATTATCGTTATGTAGATATTATCGCCGAGGGGATCAGCAAAGCGGATTTATCCGCTTCCGTCGGTAAACCGGTGGAAACCGTGCCGCAAATTTTCATTGATGAAAAACCAATCGGCGGTTGCACGGATTTCGAAGCGCTAATGAAAGCACAATTCAACGTGGTTGCTTAATCACGTTTCTCACAAAGTGCGGTGAAAATTCACCGCACTTTCGGTTTTACCCTGCCTCTTTTTTCAACGCATAAAAATTTACTTGCATATTTTTTTAAATGAATATAAATTCATATAAAATGAATAATTATATAAAGAGAGTAATATGCGCAGCACAGAATTAGTCCAGTGGTTCAGACAATCGACGCCTTACGTCAATATGCACCGTGGCAAAACTTTTGTCATTATGCTTGACGGCGATACCATTGCTTGCCCGAATTTTATCAATATTATCAGTGACATAAGCCTACTTCACAGTTTAGGGATTAAACTGGTGATCGTTTTCGGCGCTCGCTTTCAAATTAACGATTTGTTACAAGAACATCAACTTGAAACCCATTATCATAAAAATATTCGTATCACCGATCCGCGCACGCTTGAGTTAGTGAAACAGGCGGTGGGAAAATTAAATTACGACATCACTTCCCGTCTTTCTTTACGTTTGCCGCATTCGCCGGTGATTAACGTCGTTAGTAGTAATTTTATCCTCGCCCAACCTATCGGCGTGGACGACGGTGTGGATTATATGTTGAGCGGCAAAATTCGTCGTATTGATACGGATAACATTAAGCAACAGCTGGAACGGGATTCTATTGTGTTACTTGGCCCGATTGCGCCTTCCGTCACCGGCGAAACCTTCAATTTGCCTTTTGAGGAAGTGGCGACGCAAGTGGCGATTAAACTGAAAGCGGAAAAATTGATCGGTTTTTCGCCGACACAAGGGATCTTGAATGAAAGACAAGAAACCATTTCCGATTTACTGCCGCAAGATGCCGCAATGCATTTGCAAGAATTAATCGAGAAAGATCAATATCATAGCTCGCAAGCACGTTTTTTACAGGCAGCAATCGACGTTTGTCGTGCCGGCGTTAAACGATCGCATTTATTAAGTTATGTGGAGGACGGTTCTTTATTACAAGAACTCTTTACCCGTGACGGGGTTGGAACGCAGCTTTCGATGGAAAGTTCCGAAGAAATTCGTATCGCTACCGTTGCGGATATCCCGGGCTTATTGGAATTGATTCATCCGTTGGAACAGCAAGGTATTTTAGTCAAACGTTCGCGCGAACAGCTGGAAATGGAAATCGCCAATTACACCATTATCGATCGCGACGGCGTGATCATTGCTTGTGCGGCGCTCAATCGCTATCCGGCGGAAAATATGGCGGAAATGGCGTGCGTGGCGGTGCATCCGGATTATCGCAATTCGTCGCGTGGCGATATTTTATTGGAAGCTATCCAAAAACGTGCGCGCGAAGCCCATATCGCGAAATTATTCGTGTTGACCACGCGCACCGTCCATTGGTTCCAAGAACGCGGTTTCCGCCTTGCCGACGTGGCAGATTTGCCGCAATACAAGCGTGAGAATTATAATTATCAACGTCGTTCCAAAATCTTGATTCAAGATTTGGATGCCGAGATCTAATTTGCTCCATTGCTCGGTGAACGATTTCGCCGAGCGATAAAAAAGCATAAAAAAGGCTTATCCGAAGATAAGCCTTTCTTTTCTTTCCTTATCGGAATTAGAAGCGATAACCTAAACCGGCAAAGAAGATAACCGGATCAAGTTTGATTTTCACTTCGTGATCGCCGCCCAAGGCGCTGAATTTTGCAGTTGTTTTAATATGGGTGTACCACATTGCGGTATTCAAATATAAATTATCGGTTAATTTAATATCAATACCCGCATTCAATACCGGACCGAACGAGTGTTTTTTCACTTGTAAATCGGTGATACCCGCTTGTTCACCGGTGGAAGTTAATTTACCGCTGAAGAAACGCGTATAGTTCAAACCCGCGCCCACATAAGGACGAGAGCCGGAATCTTTATCTAAGAAATAATATTGTAAATAAAGGCTTGGCGGTAAATGTTTCACTTTCGCCACTTCGCCTAAATTCGCGTTAAGTGCGGGAATATTTGCCGTAATTTTGTGAGAGAACGGTGTTGCACCTAATAACTCAACCCCTAAGTTGTCCGTTAACATATAGGTGGCGGTTAAACCTAATTGCGCATTATTATTTACATCCAAACCGATTTCCGTCGCGGTTTTGGTTGTAGAATGCGAATTAGCGATAACTAAAATCGGACCGCCGCGCGCAATGAAACTTCCCGCTTCGTGTGCGCTTGCCGCGCCTGCTACTAATGCCGCCGCCATACCTAATGCTAATGCAGTTTTTTTCATAATCAATTCCTCTATATTAATTTTTAGATTTAATGAGACAGGCGTTCTCAATACCCTCATAAAAGTTGTGTCTTTCAGACGGAAAGAAATATACCACTTTATGATTAGCGTTTTCGTGAGCCAGATCAAATTTTTAAAAATTTGTTAATCATTTTTTCAAAAAAATTTCAGATTTTTCATTTAATTAACAAAGGGATAATTTGATCTAGCGCAAAAATGAGGTTTTTTATGCATTTTATAACAAACATTGTATAATGAGACATTACATTTTATTCACAATTCGGATGGAAAAAATGCCCATTAATTTCACTCAAATCTTTCAAGACAGCCTGAATTTTATGCGTAATCAACGAACGATTACGGCGCAATTTATCGCAATTTTCTTCGCGGTTTCTTTGGCAATTAATTTCTTAGTGACAAAACAAATTTCTCCGCAAATAGAGACCGCACTTAATCAAGCGACGGATCCCGCCGCTGCGGAATTATTGGCAAATGTTGCAGTCAGTGACGACATTGCCGTATTAGGCTTCGCCCAACTGTTCCTCACGTTCTTTATTTCCGCGTGGGGCATTTTAACCTTTCATCAATTAAGCGAACGCCGCACGCCGGCATTAGGCGATACTTTATTGCGTACTTTCAAACGCTTACCCGGTTTGATTTTTCTTAACTTGATTACCGTTTTCCCAATGATTATCGGCGTGATCGAAATTTTTGTTGCAATGTTTAACAAAACCTCGCCGTCCATTTTTTCTTTATTCGCCATTACACTGGGAATTTTCGTGTTTATTCGGTTAAATTTAACCACGGTGCATTATTTGGTACGTCCGGTCGGCGTTTCGGAAACCATCAAAACCGTATGGCTGAGCGGATTTAAGCGAACCGCCGTACTCTTTATTTATACGCTATTAATTTATTTCGCCTTGCCGTTACTGGTGAGAAATTTAGCGGCGTTCGGCGGCAATATGCCGTTTGATGTGTTAATTGCTTTAATCAGTGCGGTGATCAATATTTTTTCCTTGATATTTACTTATCGTTTTTATTCGTTATTTATTCAAAAGGCATAATATGAAGCAACTTTTAGAATTTATCCCGTTGATTTTATTTTTTGCGGTGTATAAATTAGTCGGTATCCGCGAAGCGGCGTTAACATTGATTATCGCCACGGTAATTCAACTAATCGTGTTAAAACTCAAATACGGCAAAATTGAAAAACAACAACTGATTATGGGCGTTGCCGTCGTCTTTTTCGGCACGCTGACCGCCTATTTCAACGAACTGGAATTTTTGAAATGGAAAGTCACCGTGGTGTACGCCGTTTTCGCCTTAGCCTTATTAATCAGCCAATTCGGTTTCAAAAAACCGCTAATCAAGCAATTATTAGGCAAAGAAATCCAATTACCGCACGCGGTATGGGAAAAACTCAATCTCGCTTGGGTCGGCTTTTTTCTCTTATGTATGTTGGTTAACATAATTATCAGTCGTTATTTTTCCGATGACATTTGGGTTGATTTTAAAACCTTCGGCATTCTGGGAATGACGCTTGTCGCCACCCTACTCAGCGGCGTATATATTTATCGTTACCTTCCGAAAACGGACGAATGATTAAGGAAAAACTATGTCGGATTTTATTGAAACGAATACCGGTCGCCAATCAAAAGGCAGTTTATTGTTAAGAACCTTGGCAATGCCCTCCGATACCAACGCCAACGGTGATATTTTCGGCGGTTGGATTATGTCGCAAATGGATATGGGCGGTGCGATTTTAGCCAAAGAAATCGCGCACGGACGCGTCGTGACCGTCGCAGTGGACAGTATGACCTTTATCCGCCCGATTGCCGTCGGCGATGTGGTGTGCTGCTACGGACAATGCGTCAAAGTCGGTCGTTCTTCCGTTCAAATTAAAATCGAAGTCTGGGCGAAAAAAGTGGCGAGCGAACCGATCGGAGAGCGTTATTGCGTCACCGAAGCGATTTTCACTTTCGTCGCTGTCGATAAGGCAGGTAAATCCCGCACTATTCCGCGCGAAAATAATCCCGAATTAGACCGCGCTTTATCTCAATTAACTTGTCAGTAATCCCCAAATAAAGGAGCTAGTATGTATTACGTTATTTTTGCCCAAGACAAACCGAACACCTTAGCGCAACGTTTAGCCGTGCGCGAACAACATCTCGCGCGTTTAAAACAATTACAACAAGAAGATCGTTTATTAACCGCCGGCCCGAATCCGGCAATCGACGATGAAAATCCGGGCGAAGCCGGTTTTACCGGTTCAACGGTTATCGCTAAATTCGACAGTTTAGAGGCGGCAAAACAATGGGCAAGCGCCGATCCTTACGTTGAAGCCGGCGTTTACGGCGAAGTTATCATTAAGCCTTTTAAGAAAGTATTTTAAACGCAAGCCGGTTTTCGACTTCCCGTTTCCGAAGCGAATTTGTTCGTGCAACGGATAAATTCGTTTTTCGATACGAATCCCTAACAATAAAAGCAAACACGAGGAAACACAATGTCAAACTTTCTACAAACCTATCACCAACATATCGACGAACGTGCCGCGCAAGGCGTAGTGCCGCAACCGTTAAATGCGGAGCAAGTCGTTCAGCTGATTGAATTATTGAAAAATCCGCCTGCGGAACTGGCGGATTATTTGCTGGATTTATTTGAAAATCGTATTCCCGCCGGTGTGGATGAAGCGGCTTATGTGAAAGCGGGATTTTTAGCCGCGATTTGCAAAAACGAAGCGGCGTCGCCGTTGATTTCCGCGCAAAGAGCGGTGGAATTATTGGGCACAATGCAAGGCGGTTATAATATCGAGCCGTTATTGACCGCACTTGACGACGAAAAATTGGCGCCTTATGCGGTGAAAGCGCTGTCTTACACGCTATTAATGTTCGACAATTTTCACGATGTGGCGCAGCGTGCGAAGCAAGGTAATGCTTACGCGCAACAAGTTTTGCAATCTTGGGCAAACGCCGATTGGTATTTATCCCGTCCGAAATTAGCGGATAAATTAACCGTTACCGTTTTTAAAGTCAGCGGCGAAACCAATACCGACGATTTATCGCCGGCGCAAGATGCGTGGTCGCGTCCGGATATTCCGCTGCACGCTTTGGCAATGTTGAAAAATGCGCGCGACGGGATCGAGCCGGACGACGCCGGCAATATCGGCCCGATTAAACAATTAGAGGCATTAAAACAAAAAGGCTATCCGTTGGCTTATGTCGGTGATGTGGTCGGCACGGGTTCCTCACGCAAATCAGCGACCAACTCCGTGCTTTGGTTTATGGGCGAGGATATTCCGCATATTCCGAACAAACGTGCCGGCGGCGTGGTGCTGGGCGGCAAAATCGCACCGATTTTCTTTAATACTTTGGAAGACGCCGGCGCCTTGCCGATTGAAGTGGATGTCAGCGCATTAAATATGGGCGATGTGATTGATATTTATCCTTATCAAGGCAAAATTTGTCGCCACGACAGTGACGAAGTGCTAGCGGAATTCAGCTTAAAAACCAATGTGTTATTGGACGAAGTGCGCGCCGGCGGACGAATTCCGTTGATTATCGGTCGCGGTTTAACGCACAAAGCGCGCTGCGAATTGGGTTTGCCGGAAACGGATATTTTCGCCAAACCGCAAAGTGCGGTGGAAAATTCACGCGGTTTTACCTTGGCGCAAAAAATGGTCGGACGCGCTTGCGGCGTTGAAGGTATTCGTCCGGGACAATATTGCGAACCGCGTATGACTTCCGTCGGTTCACAAGATACCACCGGCCCGATGACGCGCGACGAATTAAAAGATCTCGCCTGCTTAGGCTTTTCCGCCGATTTGGTGATGCAATCGTTCTGCCATACGGCGGCTTATCCGAAACCGGTCGATGTGGTGACGCACCACACGCTTCCCGATTTTATTATGAATCGCGGCGGTGTTTCTCTCAGACCGGGCGACGGCGTAATTCACTCTTGGCTCAACCGGATGTTATTGCCGGATACCGTCGGTACCGGCGGCGATTCGCACACTCGTTTCCCAATCGGGATTTCTTTCCCTGCGGGTTCCGGCTTGGTGGCATTTGCAGCGGCAACCGGCGTAATGCCGTTGGATATGCCGGAATCCGTATTAGTGCGGTTTAAAGGCGAAATGCAAGCGGGCATTACCTTGCGCGATTTGGTGCACGCCATTCCGTATTATGCGATTCAACAAGGCTTGCTCACGGTGGAGAAAAAAGGCAAGAAAAATATTTTCTCCGGTCGCATTTTAGAAATCGAAGGCTTGGAACATTTGAAAGTGGAGCAAGCGTTCGAATTATCCGACGCCTCGGCGGAACGTTCCGCGGCGGCTTGTACGATCAAATTGGACAAAGCGCCAATTATCGAATATCTGCAATCCAATATTGTACTGCTTAAATGGATGATTGCCGAAGGTTACGGCGACGCGCGTACCCTTGAACGCCGTATTCAGGGAATGGAAAAATGGTTGGACGATCCGCAGTTGTTGGAAGCAGATCAAGACGCGGAATATGCGGCGATTATTGAAATCGACTTGAACGAAATCAAAGAGCCGATTTTATGCGCGCCGAACGATCCGGACGACGCTCGCCTACTTTCCGAAGTACAAGGCGATAAAATCGATGAAGTATTTATCGGATCTTGTATGACCAATATCGGACATTTCCGTGCGGCAGGTAAATTATTGGCGAAATTCAAAGAAATGATCCCGACCCGTTTATGGCTGGCGCCACCGACCAAAATGGATGCGGCGTTATTAACGGAAGAAGGCTATTACAGCATTTACGGCAAAAGCGGTGCGCGTATCGAAATGCCGGGTTGCTCCCTTTGTATGGGCAACCAAGCGCGCGTAGCAAGCAATTCCACCGTGGTGTCCACCTCTACTCGTAACTTCCCGAACCGTTTAGGACAAGGCGCGAATGTGTATCTTGCCTCCGCAGAACTTGCCGCCGTATCGGCATTGCTCGGTAAATTGCCGACGCCGGAAGAATATTTATCTTATGCCGCCGGTTTACAACAAGATAAAGACGATACCTATCGCTATATGAACTTTGATCAAATCAATAGTTATCAGCAAAAAGCCCGTGAAGTTATCTTCCAAACAGCGGTCTAAACGGAGTGAAATACACGCCTAAACATTGACAAACTCGAAAGTGCGGTTAAAATCACCGCACTTTTTCTTTTATATTTAACCGGATTTATCTCATCAAGGAGAACAATGGAATTACGCCATTACATCACCTTTACCGTCGCGGTGATTGCATTACAGCTTTTTCTCTATTGCTTTAACCGCACCCTATATTGGCTACTGAGCGGAAAAATTAGCCACAAAGTACGCCGAGTGATCGCAATCTTCACCTACTTTTCCGCCAACGCGATTATTTTCTTAACGATCTTGCGCATTCAACCGATGTTTCGTTTAAGCGCGTTGATTCTCGTAATTTTGCTGTTCGCCGCGTTAATCAGTGCCGTTTTCGCCGTTATTTTCCGCTTGTTAAAAAGCCGAATTTCCATCGAAAAATTAAACCGCACTTTGCGCATTGCTTATCCTGTCGCGCTTTGTGCTTTATTGGGTTTGAGCGTATATAACGCTTATACGCCCAAGGTTATTCATCATCAAATCACCCTAGACAAACCGCTGGCGCCGTTGCGTATCGGCGTGGCGAGCGATTTGCATTTGGGACGATTTTTCGGCAACGCCGAATTGGATCGTTTGGCGGAAATAATGCACGCGGAGCACGTCGATGTGATTTTGCTGCCGGGCGATATTATGGATGATAACGTCGATGAATATTTAGCGCAAAAAATGCAACCGCACTTAGCGAAACTGCGCGCACCGCTTGGCGTTTACGCCACTTTGGGCAATCACGATTTTTTCGGTTATCAACGTGAAATTACGCAAGAAATCCGCAAAGCGGGCATTCGGGTGTTATCCGATGAATCCGCCGTGATTGCGGATCGTTTCGTCTTAATCGGACGTAACGACGATTTATTCGCCCAACGTCCGACAACGGCGCAGCTCCTCAAGCAAGTGAACACGGCGCTGCCGATTTTCTTGTTGGATCATCGCCCGACGGAAATTCTTGAACACGCGAACTTGCCTATCGATATCCAAGTGTCGGGACACACGCACAAAGGACAAATTTTTCCGGCGAATTTAATTACCCGAATGTTATATCGTCTGGATTACGGCTATGAAAAAATCAACCGCAGCCATTTTTTTGTCACCTCCGGTTACGGATTCTGGGGCATCCCGCTACGTTTAGGCTCGCAATCCGAAGTTGTCATCATTGATGTAAAAGGAACTCAGCAATGAAAATTAAACCGATTTTAACCGCACTTTCTCTTGCCGCGCCCTTATTATTCGGCGCCGAAGCAAGCGGAAACGATGCCACAATTTAAACCGCTATTGGATAAAAAAGGCGAATTTACCTCGATTGTTTATATGCTGGTGTTGGGTTTCGGCGTCAATACGGAAAAATTCAAACAATTAGGCATTGATACCTATCCGAAATGTTGGCGCGATTTATTGGATCCGCGTTTGCAAGGACAAATTCAACTTGCCGATCCGCAACTTTCCGGCACGACTTACACCGTAATTGCTACCTTGATCGAGATCTGGGGTGAAGAGCAAACCTTTGAATTTTTAAAACAACTGGATATGAATGTGTCGCAATATGTGAAAAGCGCCCAAGTCACCTCCAATTTAGCCCGCGGCGAAAGCGCACTGAGCGTCGGCTTCGTACACAGTTATGTGACGGAACGGGAAAACGGCGCGCCAGTGGAATTTATTTTGCCTTGCGAAGGCGATAGCTATTCTTTAGGCGGATTAAGCATTATTAAAGGCGCGCGCAATCTCGACAACGCAAAATTATTCGTCGATTGGGCGTTAAGCAAAGAGGCGCAAGAATTGCCTTGGCGCGAAACCGGCGTATATCAAATTCCGACCAATATCAACGCGGAAGCCTCACCGAAATCCGCCGATCCGAAAAAGTTAAATCTAATTCATATTGATTTCGAACATTTCGGCTCCGCGGCGGAAGGGAAACGTTTGACCGATAAATGGGTACAAGAAGTGAAGTTAAAATAATATCTAAAAACAAGGCGCGAAAGATTATTTTCGCGCCTGATTTTTCTATTTCAGCCGTTCGAAACCGGCTTTCAAATCGGCAATCAGTTCATCCGCATTTTCAAAACCGATATGCAAACGAATTAACGTCCCCGTCAATTTGCGTTCGATTGCCGGACGAATGCGCGCAATATCTTCCGGTTGGTTGTATAAAATTAAAGATTCAAAACCGCCCCACGAATACGCCATACTGAATAATTCAAAGTGATCCATAAAATTTTCCAACTGTTGTTGGGTTAATTTTTGCGTCAATTCGAAGGAAAATAACCCGCTGGAACCGGTAAAATCGCGCTTAAAGTTCGAATGTCCCGGACAGCTCGGCAATGCCGGATGATAAACCGCTTTCACTTCAGGTTGTTGCACCAACCATTGCGCCACTTTGATCGAGCTTTCTTCGTGCTGTTTCAAACGCACGCCGAGACTGCGAATACTGCGCGCCGTGCTGTAGGCGGTATCCGCGTCCACCATTTGTCCCATTAAATAAGAATGTTCGCGCAACTGATCCCAGCAACGCGCGTTACACACCGCCGTGCCGATCATTAAATCCGAATGACCGACTAAATATTTCGTTCCCGCTTGAATGGAAATATCAATGCCGTGTTCCAAAGCTTTAAACAAAAGACCGCCGCCCCAAGTATTGTCGATCATAATCACTACGTCCGGATTAACGGCGCGCACGGCGCGAACGATCGCCGGAATATCCGGCACTTCCATCGTTAAAGAACTCGGCGCTTCCAAAAACACCACTTTGGTTTCCGGTTGCATTAATTCGGCGATTTTCTCACCGCACATAGGATCATAATAAGTGGTACTGACGCCCATTTTACGCAAAATCACATTACAAAAATCCTGCGTCGGCTCATAAGCCGCACCGGTCATCAAAATATGATCGCCCTGCGCCACAAAAGATAAAATGCTGTTTGTCACCGCCGCCGCGCCGCAAGGATAAAGATAGCAACCGGCACCGCCTTCCAGCTCGCACATTAATTCTTGCAAAGCAAAATGGGTTAATGTGCCGCGACGTCCGTAAAAAAGCCCGCCTTTGGCGCGATTAATCGTCGCCTGCTTTTTATCCGCCAAGGTATCGAAAACCAAAGAAGATGCGCGTTGAATCACCGGATTGACGCTCCCTTGCGTCACCCGTTTACTGCGTCCCGAATGCACCAATTTGGTGGCTAACGAATGTTTTTCCGACATATTTTCGCTCCGTAATATTTCGTTAAAATTTAAGATTAAAATAATCAATTCGATAGATAAAAACAACTATTAAAGTGCGGTTGATTTTTCTAGAATATTTTTGTCAGTTCCGCTTGTATTAGGATTAGCGGAATATATCCATCAATTTTCAATAGGAGATTTTTACTATGGTATTAGTTACCCGTCAAGCACCGGATTTTACCGCATCAGCAGTTTTAGGCAACGGCGAAATCGTTGAAAACTTCAACTTAAAACAACACATTGCCGGTAAAGCGGCGGTAGTTTTCTTCTATCCGTTAGATTTTACATTCGTTTGTCCGTCCGAATTAATCGCTTTCGATCACCGTTATAAAGAATTCCAAGCACGCGGCGTGGAAGTTGTCGGTGTGTCTATCGACTCACAATATACGCACAACGCGTGGCGTAACACCCCGACCGACAACGGCGGTATCGGTCAAGTACAATACGCATTAGTTGCCGACGTAAAACACGAAATCGCACAAGCTTACGGTATCGAACATCCGGCGGCAGGCGTAGCGTTACGCGCATCCTTCTTAATCGATAAAGACGGCGTAGTTCGTCACCAAGTGGTTAACGATTTACCGCTAGGCCGTAATATCGACGAAATGTTGCGTATGGTCGATGCGTTACAATTCCACGAAGAACACGGCGAAGTTTGTCCGGCACAATGGGTGAAAGGTAAAGAAGGGATGAAAGACAACCCTGAAGGCGTGGCGAAATATTTGAAACAAAACGCTGATAAACTCTAAGCGTCTTATCTATTCTGTAATTTTATTTAGGGCTTATCAAAACCTTGTCGGAAACGGCAAGGTTTTTTCTTTTTGTCCGACAATCGGTTACACATCGTTGCGTGGTTCCACTACTCAGATTGATAACAAATCCTAACTTGTCATCAATTCAAAAGGCGGCAAAATACCGCCTTTTGTATTATTAACCCGTTACTCGCCGAGCGGATATTTATTTTCTTGGGTTTCGGGGACTAAATCCAATTTTTCCATTAACACCTGATCGCCGTCCTCCTCCGGATTGGCGGTCACGAGCAATTTATCGCCGTAGAAAATCGAATTTGCGCCCGCCATAAAGCACATCGCTTGCATTTCTTCCGACATTCCTTGACGACCCGCCGAAAGGCGCACATAGCTTTTTGGCATCACGATTCGCGCGACCGCGACCGTGCGGACAAATTCCGTCCAATCCAAATCCGGCGCGTCGGCAAGCGGTGTGCCTTCCACTTTCACCAACTGATTAATCGGTACGGATTCCGGTTGCGGATCCAAATTCGCCAAACTTGCGATTAATCCCGCTCGTTCTTTGCGTGTTTCGTTAATGCCGATAATACCGCCGCAGCATACTTTTAATCCGGCTTTGCGCACTTTGCCCAGCGTATTAATACGGTCGTCAAATTGGCGCGTGCCGATAATTTTTTCGTAATGTTCCGGCGAGGTATCCAAATTATGATTGTAATAATCTAATCCCGCGTCTTTCAAATCTTCCGCCATTCCGTCTTGCAATAAACCGAAAGTACCGCAGGTTTCCAAACCTAATTCTTTTACCGCTTTAATAATTTCGGTAATTTTTTCTATATCTTTCGGTTTCGGCCCGCGCCACGCCGCGCCCATACAAAAACGTCCCGCGCCGCGCGCTTTGGCGATTTTTGCTTTTTCCACGATTTCATTTACATCGATAAGTTGTTGATTTTGTACGCCGGTTTGATAGCGTGCCGATTGCGGGCAATAACCGCAATCTTCCGGACAGCCGCCGGTTTTAATCGACATTAAGGTAGAAAGCTGAATCGCTTGCGGATTAAAATGCTCGCGGTGAACTTGCGCCGCACGAAAAATTAAATCTAAAAAAGGCGTTTCAAACAATGCTTCGATTTTACACACCGACCAATATTCTAAAGTCGGATGCGGTGTAATGGAGGGAATTTGAATAGTTGTTGTAGTCATAACCTGTCCTTGTTGCTAAAGTGCGGTCTATTTTATGCTTAAATATTTTTTAAATACAAGATATTCTCACTGATCTTACCATTTTCAATTCGAATCAGGCGATCAATGCGACCTTGTAATTCTTGCGGTTGATGCGTCACGATAATCAGCGTCAGTTTTTTGCGTCGGCACAGTTCATCAATTAAATTCAACATTTCCGCTCGCAATGCGGGATCTAGCGCAGAAAAAGGCTCGTCCAATAATAAAATCGGTTTATCACGCAACAAACAACGGGCGATCGCCACGCGCTGTTTTTGCCCGCCGGATAATTCGTTCGGTAAACGCGTTAAATATTCCGCTAAGCCCACAGCTTCCGCCGCTTGCCGAATTGCGGCTTTTTCCGTTTCATTCAATCTCAAACTCGGTTTTAAGCCCAAGGCGATATTGTCGCCGACGCTTAAATGCGGAAATAAATTATTTTCTTGAAACAAAATGGACACCGGACGTTGATGCGGTTCGGAATGCGTATGATCTTCGCCGTTTAACCGAATGTGCCCGCGATTCGCCGTTTCAAAGCCGGCAATCAGGTTCAATAAAGTGCTTTTTCCCGCACCGCTTGCGCCGATAATAGCGACTTTTTCCTGTGCACGAATATGCAAATCGAATGTCATCGGCATTGCCGAGTAATCAAAAAAAACGTTAAGTTCGATCATTGTGACGATTATCCACCCAGATAAAAAGCAACGTACAAACCGACAATAAAATCAACGCCGTGACCGCGGCATCCGCCGTGCGATATGTGCCGAGCTGTTGATATAACAAATGCGGTAATGAAGTAAAATCCTGATTGCCGAACAGCGCAATCGCGGTAAAATCGCCGAGCGATAAAGCACACGCCAAAGCAAAGGCGTATTGCAGCAGTTCGCGCAAAGAATGGCGCTCGATCAAACGCCAGCGCGCCCAGCCGGTAATGCCCAGCGACTGACAAAGTTTCTCATAATATTGCATATTATTATTCATCGGCACCACCAACACGCGCAACACAAAAGGCATTGCCGCCAAGGCGTTGCACAGCACCACGATAATAAATAAATGCAAGCGATTAAATTCGATAGATTGTAAAACAATAAACAACCCGATTGCCAATACCAAGGTCGGAATTGCCAAAATGATCATTCCCGCGCTTATCACCCCGTTTGCTGCGTTCGGAAAACCTTGCCATTGCAGGCGACGCGAAAAACTTAACAGCGCCAACGCCGCGCATAAAGCGACGAAAGCGGAAGCCGGCGCGATGGTCAGCGAATAACCCAAGGCGCGCCAAAGTTGCGGATTTTGCCACGCAGTCAGAATATTTTCCGATGAAAAAGCATTTACGATAATGCCGCACAAGGGCGTTATTAAAAATAGCAAAGTTGCGGAAAGATAAAAAACTTGCCAAATTTTCACCGCACCTGATTGCTTATCCCGCCACAAATTTTTGCCGTTTAATTGAGTGTTCGGCGTTTTACTTAAAGCACTCATCACGCTGAATAACAGCAAGCAAAAAACAAATTGCAGCACCGCCAATAATGCTGCTTTCGGCAGATCGAATTCAAACACCACCGCTTGATAAATTGCCACTTCCAAGGTGGTATATTGCGGCCCGCCGCCTAAGGTCAACACAATGGTGAAACCGGTGAAACACAGCATAAAAATCAGCGCGAAAACCGGTAATAATTGAGCGCGAATATAAGGCAATTCAATCAAACGAATAAATCGCCAACCGCGAATATTCAGCTGCGCGGCGAGTTGCCGCTGTTGATTGGGAATACTTTGCAAACATTGCAAAAACATTTTTGCCGCCAAGGGAATATTGAAAAACAAATGGGCGGTTAAAATGCCGGTTAAACCGTAAAAATTATTTTGTCCTTCGATGCCTAAAAGTGCGGTCAATTTTGTCGTCCAACCGGAATTGCCGTAAACGGAAATCAGCCCGAACACCGCCACCAACGCGGGCAATACAAAGGTGAGAGAAAGCAATTTCAGGATTTTCCGTTTGCACGGAAAGGCTTGATAAAAAAATGCGCGGGCAAATAAAAAACCGAATATCACCGACAACAACGCGGAAAGTAGCGCTTGTTCGATACTGAATCCGATTACCCGATGAATATAACGATCTTGCCAAAACGCCGAGAGATCATATTCGCCGCCGACGGAAAACACCGCGTTCAGCGCGATAAAATAAAACAGCGCAATCAAGGCGATAACGCTGCTTCCCGCAAGGTAATATTTCGGGCGAAAGAGAACATTCGCCATTATTTCGTTAAACCGTTTTGCCAAACGGCGATCCAAGATTTCAGATCTTGCGCGCTGATTTTTGTCGTATCCACCACCGATTTTTGCGCTTGTTTGGCTTTCAAGGCGTCAAAGTGCGGTTCGATTTCGGCGGAAATTACCGGCAACATCACATTGCCTAAGGCGATCTCTTTTTGCGCTTGCGGTTCAAGCAAAAATTGCATAAACGGAGCGGCACAAGCATTATCCCGCTGAGCTAATTTCGCGGCGGTTTCGATTTGCAACACCGCGGGTTCGGAAAATTCCGCCGCGGCATAATTGGCTTTTTGTTCGTTGAGCAAATGATACAGCGGTGAAGTATTATAACTGAGCACCAAATCCGCCTCGCCTTTCAAAAAAGCGCCGTAAGTTTCCGACCAACCTTTGCCGACGGTTACGGTGTGTTTCGCCAAGGTTTGCCACGCTTGCGTAACTTGCTCGGCGGGATAGATCGCATTCAACCAAATCACCAATCCGCGCCCGACGCTGCTGGTGCGCGGATCTTGATAAATCACGCGCAAATCCTGCCGTTCTACCAATTCTTTTAAAGAGCTCGGCGGATTAGGCAATTTGTCTTTGTCGTAAATAAAAGCATATTGCCCGAAATCATAAGGCACGAAAATCGGATCCACCCAGCCGTTCGGCACGGCAAGCTGCGTTAAATCCAGCGAATGTTCGGCGAACAACCCGCTGCGACGCGCTTCTTCCAGCATTGAATTATCCAGCCCGATGACAACATCTGCGTTGGTTTTCTTTCCTTCCAAACGCAGGCGATTAAACAGGGTTCCCGCGCTATCGAAAGGCACATAGTTCACCTCACATTGCGGGTGATTTGCTTCGAATTGCGCTTTAATTTTCGGCCCTGCGCCCCACTCCGCGCTAAAGCTGTCATAAGTATAAACATTCAGCGTTTGCGCCGAAAGCGCGGCAGAAAAGCCGAAAAGTGCGGTGAAAAATAGGCTCGATTTTAACTTCGACATAATGATTTCCTTATATTGTTTGATACGCCCAATGATTGGTCGGTCCGTGTCCGTGTCCGATATTTAGCGGATTGGCGATTGCCGCGCTGATAAAAGCTTTCGCCGTTTTCACCGCACTTTCGATACTCTCGCCTTTGGCAAGCTCCGCCGTTAAGCAAGCGGAAAAGGTGCAACCCGTGCCGTGGGTGTGCGGCGTGGCATAGCGCGGACTTTCCAGCACGAATTGTCCCGTCGGCGTAAACACCCAGTCGCGACAAATTTCGCTTTGCGAATCCTCACGATGCCCGCCTTTAATCACCACGTTTTTCACCCCAAGTTCTTGCAATGCTCGCGCGGCACGTTCCGCCGTAGCCGAATCTACCACCTCAATGCCCGTCAAAGCCTGTGTTTCCGGCAAATTCGGTGTTAATACATCGGCTAAAGGCAACAAATGAGTTTTCATTGCGCTAATGGCGTTTTGTTGTAATAAAGGCGCGCCGCCTTTGGCGATCATTACGGGATCTAAAACCAATCGCCCGAATTGACCGCGCTTTATCGCCGCACTCACGCATTCGATAATTTCCGCCGTGCCGAGCATCCCGATTTTAAACGCCGAAATGTTGAAATCTTCTTCAATCGCTTTCAGCTGCGCTTCAATGGTGGCGAGCGGAATACAATGAATATCGAACACGCCCAAGGTATTTTGTGCCGTGACCGCAGTGATCACGCTAGTGCCGAAAACACGCCGCATTTGGAAGGTTTTCAAATCCGCCTGAATACCCGCGCCGCCGCCGCTGTCCGAACCGGCTATGGTTAATGCTTGTACATAATTACTCATCGCTTACCCTCGCTTTTTCTTCCGCTTGTTGTGCCGTCATCGCCGCCAGTTGATCCAAAAGTGCGGTGCTAAATGTGCCGGTTTGTGTCGGCAATAAAGTTTCCGCTGCCGTTTCACCTGCCGCCGCATAAAAGGTGCAAGCCTCGACACAAGCGGCAAAATAATCGCGTTTATCCGCTACACCGAGAAATGCCGCACACACCGCGCCGAGCAAGCAACCGGAGCCGGTAATGCGCGGAAACAGCGGCGTGCCGTTATGCACACCGACAAGTCGCGCGCCGTCGCTAATCCAATCCGTTTCGCCGCTTAATGCCACAATACAGCCGTATTTTTGCGCGACGAATTTCGCTGCTTCACGCATATCCGCCGCGCCGCTTCCCGCATCTACGCCTTTCGCCTGCCAATCCCTTTCTGCCAACGCCGCAATTTCGCCCGCATTACCGCGAATTAAAGCGAATCGCACTTCGCTTAACAAACGATTGACCACATTTTTGCGATAACTCGTCGCGCCGACGCCCACCGGATCCAACACGACGGGAATACCCGCTTGGTTGGCGCGCTTGCCCGCCGCCAGCATTGCCTCCGCATCCGTGCCGTTTAAGGTGCCGATATTTAATAATAAAGCTTGGGAAAAGGCGGGAATTTCGTCCATTTCCGCCACATTCGCCGACATCAACGGCGACGCGCCCAACGCCAATAAGCCGTTTGCGGTGTAATTCGCCACGACGATATTGGTGATGCAATGCACCAGCGGATTAGTTTCTCGAATAAGATTTAAGTATTTGAATTGCATAGTATTTCCTTTTAATGAAAAAGAATGACCAGCAATATTGACGGAATAAAGGGAAATCGGATTATTAGTTTCCTACGTCAGTATTAACTGTATCAGGTTCACGGGTATCATCTCAGCTGCTATAGCACCCCGACTAATGAGCCTTAAGTCTATAATATTTTATCCGAGCCGTACAAGAATTTTATCGACATCACGCACGAAATCTTATCGCCAAGCCGTGCCGTTTCCCTTACAATCAAAACATTAGGATCTGTTTATAAGGATTTTTTATGTTGCAAACACGCCAACCTTCCGCCGAATTATTGCGCACCTTCGCCGAAAGCTTATTGCGGCATTTTCCCGAGCAATACGACGAAACTCTTTATGCTCGACTTGAACAAGACGCACAACAGCCGCAAAGCGCCGTTAATCGTTTGGCATATGCGGCGGCAATGTCGGATTTCTGCGCAGAAGTATTGCAAAAACAACCGCACTTTTTACAACAATGTTTGCAACAAATTCCGCAATTAAGCGATTGTGGCGATTACGACGAAAGATTACGCCTCGCGTTGCAAGACGCGTGCGACGAAACGGAGTTGTACCGAATTCTGCGTCGTTTCCGGAATCGCGAAATGGCGAAATTAAGCATTTGCCAAAGTTTAAATCTCGGCACGGTGGAAGAAATTTTTATCCGCCTTTCGCAATTAGCCGAAAGCTTGATCATCGCCGCGCGCGATTGGTTATACGCCCAAGCCTGCGCGGAAATGGGCACGCCGACGGACAGCCAAGGTAATCCGCAGCAGCTGTATATTCTAGGAATGGGCAAATTAGGCGGATTCGAACTGAACTTTTCCTCGGACATCGATTTGATTTTCACTTATCCCGCCAACGGCGAAACCGTGGGCGCGCGCCGTTCCATTGACAACAACAAATTCTTTACCCGTTTAGGGCAGCGCCTCATCAATGCGTTGGATCAATACACGCCCGACGGTTTTGTTTACCGCACGGATATGCGTTTGCGCCCTTTCGGCGACAGCGGCGCCTTGGCGCTCAGTTTCAATGCGATGGAACAATATTATCAAGAACAAGGGCGCGATTGGGAACGTTATGCGATGATCAAAGGGCGCATTTTAGGCGCCGATCCGCACGATCCGAATATTCGCACCTTGCAACAACTACTGCGACCTTTTGTGTATCGCCGCTACATTGATTTCAGCGTGATTCAATCCTTACGCGAAATGAAACATAAAATCGAGCGCGAAGTGCGCCGCCGCGGTTTAACCGACAATATCAAACTCGGTGCCGGCGGTATTCGCGAAATCGAATTTATCGTGCAAGTATTTCAACTGATTCGCGGCGGGCGAGAAATCAGTTTGCAACGCCACGAATTACTCAAATTGCTGCCCGAACTGGCAAAACTCGGCTTGATTTCTCCGCAACAAACGGAAGAATTGCGCCTCGCCTATTTGTTTTTACGTCGAGTAGAAAACGTATTGCAGGCGATTAAAGATCAACAAACCCAACTGCTGCCGACCAATGAACAAGATCGCCGGCGTTTAGTCGAAGCCACCGCCTGTTTTACTCAATGGGATGCGCAAGGAAATCCTGTCGAAATTCGCTATCCGATTGAAGATTGGGCGAGTTTTTATCAGGTCTTGACCGAACACCAACAAAAAGTGCGGTCGGTTTTTCATTATTTAATCGGTGAGGAAGAAGAAAAAGAAGAAAACACGGAAGACAATGCTTGGCGCGATTTTTTAGATGAAGATCTAAACGAAGACGACATCGCGCAGCTATTGCAAGAAAACGGCGTCGCCGAGCAAGATCACGAAGAAATAATCGAAAAATTGGCGCAATTTCGTCACGATCTATCGCACCGCTCCGTCGGCAGCCGCGGGCGGATTGTGTTGGCGCAATTAATGCCGATGTTGCTTAATCAAATTTTTGCGCATCAGGCATATCGAACGCTGTTGCCGCGTATTCTTGATATTATCGAGAAGATTCTCACCCGCACCACCTATTTGGAATTATTGGTAGAAAATCCACAAGCGCTCACGCAACTTATCGAATTATGTTCGCAATCAAAAATGATCGCCGAACAAGTGGCGCGCTACCCGATTTTATTGGACGAATTATTGGATCGCAACGCGTTGCTCAATCCGATCCATTTCAGCCGATATTCCGACGAATTGCAGCAATATTTGCTTCGTTTGCCGCAAGATGACGAAGAACAGTTTATCAACGGTTTGCGCCAATTTAAGCAATCTACTCTGCTACACATTGCCGCCGCCGATATTTTGGGTGCTTTGCCGGTGATGAAAGTCAGCGATCATTTAACCTTTTTAGCGGAAGCCATTATCGAAGCAGTGGTGAATTTGGCGTGGCAACAAGTCAGTGTGCGATTCGGCGTACCGGAATTCTTGGAGGAAAATCAAAAAGGCTTTTTGGTTATCGGCTACGGCAAATTAGGCGGCATCGAATTGGGTTATAAATCCGATTTGGATCTGGTTTTTTTATACGATAATTCGCGCAGCGGGCAAACGGTGGGCGGTAAAAAAGTGATTGATAGCAATCAGTTTTATCTTCGTTTGGCGCAAAAGATCATCAGTATTTTCAGTATGAATACCAGCGCGGGGATTCTTTACGACGTGGATATGCGCCTTCGCCCGTCCGGTGATGCCGGATTGCTCGGCTGTTCTTTATCTGCGTTTGAAAATTATCAGCTCAACGAAGCTTGGACGTGGGAAAAACAAGCCTTGGTACGCACTCGTGCGGTTTACGGCGAAACCACGTTACGCGCACAGTTCGACACCATCCGCCGCAACGTGCTCGCCGCGCCGCGCGATATGGAAAAACTCAAACAAGACGTGCGCGAAATGCGCGAAAAAATGTATCAACATTTATCCGCCCGCCGCGAAAACGAATTTAATATTAAAACCGACGCCGGCGGAATTACGGATATCGAATTCATCGCGCAATACCTTGTGTTGGCGAACGCACCGCAACATCCGGATTTAACTCGCTGGTCGGATAATGTGCGAATTTTCGAGATTATGGCGGAAAGTGCGGTCATTTCCGCACAAGTTTCCGAACAACTGAAAAAATGTTATGTGGATTTACGCAACCGTATTCATCATTTGAATTTATTGGGTCAGCCTTCCGTGATAAGCGACAAGGAATTCATCGAAGAACGCCGTTTTATCCAACAAATCTGGCGGGAATTATTTGATTGACCTTTCGGGTTGTTTTGCAAAAAAATCGCCGATTTTTTTCGTCGAGCAGTTTGTTGACAAAGAGGTTTGTATATTCGGACGCACGCAGTGCGTCCGTATTGAAAATACAACAAATTAAGGTTTGTCACCAGTCTTAATCACCGATTTCTCGGCAATTTTTTCTCGGAAATTAACTGATTTTAATCGCTAATTCGGCGATTTTCGCGATCACTTTGACGCTATCCATCATTCCTTCCAAGGTAATAAATTCGTGTTTGCTGTGGAAATTATAACCGCCGGTAAACAAATTCGGGCAGGCTATGCCTTTTTCCGCTAATTTTGCGCCGTCCGTGCCGCCGCGAATCGGTTTATGTAAGGGTTCGATACCGCACTTTTTCATCGCGGTGTCGGCAAGGTGCACCGCCGCCGGCACTTTTCGGATGGTGTCGTACATATTGTAATAATTATCTTGCATTACGATTTCCGCTTTTCGACGCAAGCGTTTTTTCCGATTAAAATCAACAACTAACATTGATAAAAAGGCTTTACGTTGTTCGAAATTAACGCGGTCGAAATCACGAATCAGATAATGTAATTCCACTTTTTCCACATCGCCGACGAAACTTTCCAAATGGAAAAAACCTTGTCTGCCGTCGGTTTTTTCCGGCACTTCTTGCGCCGGAAAGCCTTGTTGAAATTCGCACGCCAAGGTTAAGGCGTTGACCATAATATTTTTTGCCGTGCCGGTATGCATATTGCGTCCGTAAATGGTCACCACGGCTTTGGCAGCGTTAAAGTTTTCGTATTCCAATTCGCCGACTTCGCCGCCGTCCACCGTGTAAGCCCAATGACATTGAAATTTTTCCGTCGGGAAGAAATCCATTCCCAAGCCAATTTCTTCGTCGGGTGTGAAAGCAACGCGAATATTACAATGCGGAATGTTGTTCTCCTTTAGATAGCAAAGTGCGGTCATTATTTCTGCGATTCCGGCTTTATTATCCGCGCCGAGCAAGGTGTTGCCGTCCGGCACGATCAGGGTTTTGCCCACCAATTTTTGCAAAAAATGATAATAAACCGGACTGATAAATTCATCGCCCAAACCCAGCGCAATATCACCGCCGCGATAATTTTCGATCACTTCGGGACGAACGTGTTTGCCGCTGCATTGCGGTGAAGTGTCCAAATGGGCGACAAAGCCGATGGTCGGCATTTTCGGGCTAACGTTGGAAGGTAAAAACGCCGTAACCACGGCATTTTTGCTGATTTCGATGTCTTGTAATCCTAAGGCGAAAAGCTCTTGTTGCAAGTGTTTCGCCAATTTTAATTGACCGGCGGAACTCGGAGAGACTTTTGCGCCGATTTTCGATTGCGTATCGAAACTGACGTAATGTAAAAAACGCTCTAACAATCCGTTTTTATACTGTGCGATTTTGTCCATAATAATCTCTTTTTTACAATAGAAACAAATGATTGCCCATTCTAGCCGTTCATTCGGCGCGCGATATTGATATATGACAAAGTTCTATAAAGTTTTATCTTTCATAACTAAAAGAAAAAATAGGATTTTTTTAGCCAAAAGCGCATTAATTACTTTTAATTATAGGGTAATCGCTATATCATTAGCATTTATTTTATTGGGCGCTTACATAGGTTGTAAGTATTTTTGTTTCTACTCAATACCGATTTTCCGTCGGTTCGTTAGGGAGAAAACCAAAGCTAGTGGAAAATTCAGTTCAAACCAAGCCGATTATTGAGCTTCGTTCTCTTACTAAGTCTTATGATAGTAAAACTATCATCAATAACTTTAATTTAACAATTAACAACGGTGAATTTTTAACTATTTTAGGGCCTTCGGGTTGCGGTAAAACAACGGTTTTACGTTTAATTGCCGGACTTGAAGAATTGAATGAAGGAACTATCATTCTGGACGGCGAAGATATTACTGATGTGCCAGCCGAACGTCGTTTCGTCAATACCGTATTCCAAAGTTACGCACTTTTTCCGCATATGACGATTTTTGAAAACGTCGCTTTCGGTTTACGGATGCAAAAAGTGCCTAATGATGAAATCAAACCGCGCGTAATGGAAGCATTGCGTATGGTTCGTTTGGAAGAAATGGCGGAACGCAAACCGACCCAGCTTTCCGGCGGTCAACAACAACGTATCGCCATTGCCCGCGCCGTGGTGAATAAGCCGAAAGTTTTATTATTGGACGAATCCCTTTCCGCGCTCGATTATAAATTGCGTAAAGAAATGCAAAACGAGCTGAAAGCATTGCAACGTCAATTAGGTATTACTTTCGTTTTCGTTACCCACGACCAAGAAGAAGCGCTCACGATGTCCGATCGTATTATCGTAATGAACAAAGGTAATATCGAGCAAGACGGTTCGCCGCGCGAGATTTATGAAGATCCGAAAAATCTTTTCGTCGCACGTTTTATCGGCGAAATTAACGTATTTGATGCGACAGTGATCGAACGTATTACGGAAAAAACCGTGAAGGCGAACGTGGAAGGTCGTATTTGCGAAATTTATACGGATTTACCGGTAAGTGCGGGTCAAAATTTGAAAGTTTTATTGCGTCCGGAAGATATCGTTATTGAAGAATTGGACGAGAACGAACATTCCAAAGCCATTATCGGGCACGTTTCCGACCGCACTTATAAAGGAATGACTTTAGAATCCAATATTATTTTGGATCATAATCAAATGAAAGTGTTGGTTAGCGAATTCTTTAACGAGGATGATCCGCATATCGATCACTCCGTCGGTCAAAAAGTGGCGCTTACTTGGCACGAAGGCTGGGAGGTCGTACTAGACGATGAAGATAGCAAGTAATAAATTCCAAAATATTGCTGTCGCCATTATCTTCGCGTGGTTGATTTTCTTTGTGTTGGCACCGAATATTTTGGTGCTGACTGTGAGTTTTTTAACCCGTGACGGCAGCGATTTCTACGCCCTTCCGTTTACCTTGGAAAACTACGGGCGTTTATTCGAGCCGCTTTATGCGCAAGTGGTGTGGAACTCGCTTTATATGTCGGGTATCGCCACGATCATTTGTTTGATTATCGGCTACCCTTTTGCTTTTATGATTGCGAAAATTTCACCGAAATATCGCCCGCTTTTGCTCTTTTTAGTGGTGTTGCCGTTCTGGACGAACTCATTAATTCGCATTTATGGAATGAAAATTTTCCTCGGCGTAAAAGGCATTTTAAACAACACGTTATTAAGCCTCGGCTTGATTAGCGAGCCGATTCGTATTTTGAATACCGAAGTCGCGGTAATTATCGGCTTGGTGTATTTGTTGTTGCCGTTTATGATTTTACCGTTATACGCTGCTATCGAGAAATTGGATTTACGCTTATTGGAAGCGGCGAAAGATTTAGGTGCCAACGGTTTCCAACGTTTCGTCAAAGTCATCATTCCGTTGACGATGCCGGGCATTATCGCCGGTTGTTTGTTGGTATTATTGCCGGCAATGGGTATGTTCTATGTGGCGGATTTACTCGGCGGGGCGAAAGTCTTGTTAGTCGGTAACGTGATTAAGAGCGAATTCTTAATTTCGCGCAACTGGCCTTTCGGTTCGGCAATCAGTATCGGTTTAACCATTTTAATGGCGTTGCTCATCTTTGTTTACTATAAAGCGAGCAAATTAATGAATAAGAAAATGGAGTTGGAATAATGAGTCGTTTACTACGCAATATTTTTATGTTTGTGGTGTACGCTTATTTGTATATCCCAATCATCATTTTAGTCACCAATTCCTTTAACGAAGATCGCTACGGCTTAAACTGGAAAGGATTCAGTTGGAACTGGTACGAACGTTTATTTAACAACGATACCTTAATCCAAGCGGCGGTGCATTCCGTAACAATCGCATTCTTTGCCGCCACGTTGGCAACAATCGTCGGCAGCTTAACCGCGATTGCGCTTTATCGCTATCGTTTCCGCGGAAAACAAGCGGTAAGCGGAATGTTGTTTATCGTAATGATGTCGCCGGATATCGTAATGGCGGTATCTTTATTGGCGTTATTTATGATCGTCGGCATTTCTTTAGGTTTCTGGTCGTTGTTACTGGCGCACGTTACTTTCTGTTTGCCTTATGTGGTCGTGACCGTTTTCTCACGCTTAAAAGGTTTCGACGCCAAAATGTTGGAAGCGGCGAAAGATCTTGGTGCGGGCGAAGTCACGATTTTGCGTAAAATCATTCTTCCGCTTGCGTTGCCAGCCGTGGTTTCCGGTTGGTTATTGAGTTTCACCATTTCATTAGACGATGTGGTGGTTTCTTCTTTTGTCAGCGGCGTAAGCTATGAAATTTTACCGCTTAAGATCTTCTCTTTGGTAAAAACCGGCGTCACGCCTGAAGTAAATGCCCTTGCGACGATAATGATCATCTTCTCGCTTTCATTGGTTATTCTCAGCCAAATCGTGGCGCGAAAAGATAAGCATTAATACAAATATCGTTTCACAAATTGATCAAGATCACATAAAATACGCCTTGCCCAGCAAGGCGTTTTTTGATTATACCGATAACCTATCAGTCATAATCCGCATATGCCGCCCGAAAGTGCGGTGAATTTTTCACTCTTAACAGGAGAATGATAGAAATGAAAAAATTTGCAGGTCTTTTCACAGCAGGAATGATCGCAGTTGCCCTTACGGCTTGTAACGACAAAGAAACCAAAACAACCGAAACTAAAGCACCGGAAGCAGCTGTGCCTGCGCCGGCAAACGATACCGTTTATCTTTACACTTGGACGGAATATGTACCGGACGGTTTATTAGACGAATTTACCAAAGAAACCGGAATTAAAGTCATTGTTTCAAGCTTGGAATCCAACGAAACAATGTACGCGAAAATCAAAACGCAAGGTGCTGCAGGCGGTTATGATGTTATCGCACCATCAAACTACTTTGTTTCGAAAATGGCTCGTGAAGGTATGCTAATGCCGCTAGACCACAGCAAATTACCTGTTATCAGCGAATTAAATCCGGACTGGTTGGATAAACCTTACGATAAAGGTAACAAATACTCTTTGCCTCAATTATTGGGCGCACCGGGTATCGCATTTAATACCAACGATTACAAAGGTACCGATTTCACTGCTTGGGGCGATTTATGGAAACCTGAGTTCGCCGGTAAAGTTCAATTACTTGACGATGCGCGCGAAGTATTTAACATTGCGTTGTTAAAATTAGGTCAAGATCCGAATACTCAAGATCCGAAAATTATCGAGCAAGCTTATGAAGAATTGTTGAAATTACGTCCGAACGTACTTTCTTTCAATTCCGACAATCCGGCAAACTCTTTTATTTCCGGTGAAGTCAGCGTCGGTCAATTATGGAACGGCTCCGTGCGTATCGCGAAAAAAGAACAAGCGCCTTTAGATATGGTGTTCCCGAAAGAAGGCCCGGTTCTTTGGGTTGATACCTTGGCGATTCCTGCGACCTCCAAAAATCCGGACGGCGCGCATAAATTGATCAACTATATGTTAGGTGCAAAAACTGCGGCGAAATTAACCGAAGAAATCGGTTATCCGACTTCTAACGTAGAAGCGTTAAAATTATTGCCTGCGGAAATCACACAAGATCCGGCAATTTATCCGACCAGTGAAATTCTACAAAACAGCTACTGGCAAGATGATGTGGGTGATGCCGTTCAGTATTACGAAGAATTTTATCAAAAATTAAAAGCGGCAAAATAAGCCCGAAATAAAAGCCTCCTCGGAGGCTTTTTAATGTCTGAAAACTCCCCGAAAAATCACCGCACTTTTTGCGTAGAAACGAATGTTCCGACACGGTATTTTGCTTATTTACATTCCGATTCATTGGTCTTACAATGCCCTGTCCGTATCCATTCGGCGCTCACCTATCGGTTATAAAACCGATACCTTTTCGTTTATTCTCAAGGAGCGATTGAGATGAAAAAAACCACCTGCGCAATCACCGTCGGCTTATTCGGTTTAAGCCTATTACAAACCGCTTATGCCGAAGAATCTACGGTTTATTTATATACGTGGAGCGAATACGTTCCCGATGGATTATTGGACGATTTCACCAAGCAAACCGGCATTAAAGTGATCGTATCCAGCTTGGAATCCAATGAAACTATGTATGCCAAGTTAAAAACTTTAGGTGCCGACGGCGGCTATGATGTGATCGCGCCGACCAGCTACTATGTGGCGAAAATGGCACGAGAAGGAATGTTAAAAGAGTTGGATCACAGTAAATTACCGGTCATTAGCGAATTGGATCCGAATATGCTTGATCGCCCTTTTGACAAAGGTAACAAATATTCGTTACCGCAACTTTTCGGCGCGACCGGAATCGCTTATAACACGGAAACCCAAGATCCGACACATTTTCAATCTTGGGCGGATTTGTGGAAACCGGAATTTGCCGGCAAATTACAAATGTTAGATGACCCGCGCGAATTATTTAATATCGCCTTGCTGAAAATGGGTCAAGATCCGAATACACAAGATCCGCAAGTGTTACAACAGGCTTATGACGAATTACTTAAACTTCGCCCGAATATTCTTGCGTTTAATTCGGATAACCCGTCCAATGCGTTTATTTCCGGTGAAACGGATATAGGGCTTCTGTGGAACGGTTCCGTTCGCATCGCCAAAAACGAAGGGGCGAAAATCGATATGGTTTATCCGAAAGAAGGCACGCCGCTTTGGATCGACAATCTGGCAATTCCAGTCACCGCCAAAAATACCGAAGCTGCACATAAGCTTATCAACTATTTACTCAGCGCGGACGTTGCGGAAAAATTAACGCTCAGTATCGGCTACCCGACTTCCAATATGGAAGCCTTAAAGCGTTTACCGAAAAGTTTAACCGAAGATAGAGCGGTCTTTTTCAGCCAAGATCTGATCGATCGCAGCCCGTGGCAACTGGATGTCGGTGAAGCCGTCGATTTATATGAAAAATATTATCAACAACTCAAAGCCTCGCAATAATTAACAGGCACGAACATCGCGCCTTTATTTTTCAATCAATCCTGCAAGACGAAAAAAAGTGCGGTAAGATTCCGCTTTTTTTGCAAAACTAAGCGGGTAGGCGCGTGAAGTGGAAGGCAAACGGTATAAATTTAACTGACGATTCGGATAAGGATAGGCAATAAATTCATTGGTTTTCGGTGCTTTAACTTTTTCCGGCAATAAATCCAACAAAATCTCCGTTGCTTTGCCGCCCGTAGTAAATAACCAACGACATTGAGGCACTTGCGGCAATACCTCCGCCAAATTTACCGCCTCAACAATCGTTAAAAATTTATCCGCCGCATTATCCTGCTCACGAATGGCTTTTCTTACCGTCGGACACAACGCGATACCTTTTTCATATAAAAACGCCTTGATTCGTTCGGGATCAAAACGTTTCTCGCCTTTCATCTGAAAATATTCCGCATCGTCAAAAAAGACAGCGCCATAAATCCGCCACATATCATTTTGAAAATTCGGATAATGAAATTGCATACAGCGTTTTTCTTCTTTCGGCGGGAAACTGCCCATCATCATAACCGTCGCATTCGGCGGTAAAATCGCCGGAAACGGGTGAGATTCGATTTCTTTTTGCATAATTTTCTCAGTTAATTAATAAAAATACTTGCGATATTAAAGACTGTGACAAAAAATTTCAATAAGCTTGAAATAAAAGATGTTTTCTATTTCCGTTTCTGCTCCGCAAATTATTGGAATTCGTTTTATGATTCTCTTTAAATCAAAATCAAGGAGCAAGAAATAACAAATAATCTTCCTAAAATCGTCATCCTCACCGGCACCGGTATTTCCGCCGAATTCGGTATTCACGATTACAACCTATCACGGTGAAATTTATTGCGTCATTAATGATAAAAGTGCGGTGGAATTTACCGAAATTATTGATAAATGGAAAATATTTTATTCTTCTGATTTTATTATTTAGCCGACATAAAACCGACAATTTGCGTCGTAAAATAACTTTATGATACAGTTTACCCTGTTGATTTCTTCACTATTTAACAGGGTAAAATTATGCCGAAAAGACCGGAAAATATCGAAACCACCTTTTATCATTTAGATATTCTGCGCCGAATTCCTAAAGGAAAAGGTCGCTACATCACTGCTAAAGCACTACACGAACAGTTGGAAGAATTGGGTTATCAAAAGGATATTCGCACGATGCAACGCACGCTTAAATCCTTGTGCGAACATTTTGATATTGAAAAAGACGATCGCAGCCGCGAACACGCATATCGTTGGAAAGAATATTCTAAAGGTTTGGATATTCCCAACTTAACCGCCCAAGAATCCTTGCTGTTAATGCTTGCCGAACAACATTTAAAAAATTTATTGCCGGCAAATATTATGAAGTCTCTAAAACCTTTTTTTGATGAAGCTCGCTATCAAAAACAGTTCGGCAAAGAAAGTCCGGAATATAAATGGTTAGATAAAGTCTGCAGCGTACCGACTAGCCAGCCTTTACTGCCGGCAAAAATTTCACCGACAATTTTTGACGCCGTTAGCACCGCACTTTTCCAAAATAAACTGCTCCATATCGAATATCAAAATCAACAAGGCAATAAAAAGAAAGCGACCGTAATGCCTCTTGCCCTCGCCCAACAAGGCGGAACCATTTATCTTATCGCCCGTTATGAAGGCTTTGATAATCAACGTCTACTCGCCCTACATCGTCTAAAAAAACCCGAAGTTTCCACGTTTAACTTCGAACGTCCGAAAGATTTTAGCCTGAGCAAATATTTAGACGACGGTTATCTGGGTTTTAGCTGTACAGGGCAAAAAGTTCGACTCACATTTTCCATAGCCCACTCCGCCGGCTTTCACTTAACCGAAACACCGCTTTCTAAAGATCAAATTATCTTAGAAGAAACCCCCGATTATTACCGAATTCAAGCCACTGTCGCCGATAGTGATATGCTAGAATGGTGGATTAGAAAATTCGGTGAAGATATTTGGGATATTGAGAAAGTAGTTATTGATTAAAGTACGCGCTAATTTAGCCAAAATTCGTATAAAAATTAATACGACATAACTTGTCGCTTTAAGGATTATTATCGACTTAACCTCAACCGATTAGGAGAAAAAATGGCGCACCCGATTATTGAATTCTATCTTGAACAACGCAAAACACCGGAAGGTTTTGATTTAAATGATCTATTAAACTTACCCTCGGCTATTATCGGCGATGGATATTTTTATATTCCTTGGCTTTTTCCGGTGGATACGCTTTCAAAATGGAATAAAAAATTACCGCACTTTACCGCAGAAGAATTAGATTTTTTTAAAAATAACGCTGAAATTCAAATTAAATTCTTATTGGCAGTAGAAAAGATCCTATTTTATTTTGGTATTTATCTCAAAGATAATACTTGGATAGTTAAAGATGATATTCAATCTCGTCCATATTGGTTACGCAATATCGGTCACGAAAGTAAGAAAATCAGCAGAATTATTCGCAGTTTACATTATTGCGGCCAACCTGAATTAGCCAAAAACTTACAACAATTAGCGATAAAATTAGGAGAAGAAAAAGGTATTATTCAGGAAAATACTTTAGAAATTTGGGCAAACTTATTAAATGATTAACAATACTTTCAAATAGGTAAAATCAAATGCAAAATCCACAAATTATTTCAAACTTAAGAAAACTTGCCAAAATTATCGAAAGTTATTGTATAGAACGAGATAAAAATCAATTACGAGATGCTGGCTATTTTAATCCGTTACATTTCCTTAAAACTGATGAAAACGGGCTTTCGACGATTTTGGCTTTTTTACTTGATCCTAAAGAAAAGCACGGACAGCAAGATCTATTTCTTAACAGCTTTTTAAAATCTATTAAGAAGCCGGAATTTCTTGCTTACGACAAGATAATTGTTCGCACAGAAATGCCGACATTTGAAGATCTACGACGACACGATATTTTTATCGAAGGTTGGATTAAAGATAAGCGGCAATGGATTGTTTCTATTGAAAATAAATTGCGTTGGGCAAGCGATCAGCCGGCGCAAATGAAAGATTATGCGAAAGATCTGGAAAAATATAATGTACCATTTTGTTTACTTTATTTAAGCGTTTTTGGTGATATGCCCGGTGAAAACTCCATTACTAAAGAAGAATGGAAATATTTAGGTGAGCAAGCCAAACTATTATCAGCACAACATTTAATCGAATGGTTGGACAAAACACCTATTGTTGCACCAAGAATTATGCAATTTAGTGAAGATATTAAAAACTTTTTAAGAGAGGATATTATGGGAATTGATCAAAATAGCAATAAATTATTAGAACAAATTATTTTAGAAAAAGATCTATTAGGTGCATCAATAAGTATTATTGAGCAACAAGATCTTATTTATGAGAAATTAATAACTAAACTAGAAAATCAACTCAATGAGTTGTTTGAAAAAAATTTTCCTAAATTAAAAGAGAAAAAATGGAGAGTTTATTCTAATCGTTCATATAAAAAGAATTATTTTGGCTTTTTCTATGATACTTATGAAAATAAACCAGATAAAACGACTTGGGGAGTCGGAATTGAATTTGGTGAGCCGTTCTTTAAAAAAAGTTATTTTGGTGTTTGGGCTCATAAAAAACGAATTGAATCTAAAAATTACGAACTATTATCAGAAAAGTTTAATCCGCAAGAAACCGGCTTTAAACAAGAAGCAAATTGGCTTAAATGGAAATATTGCGATCACAATTTACGAAATTGGAATGCAGAAACTTGGCAAGGTGTCTTAGACGGAACACTCGCCAAACAAATCTTCGAATTATTAGAACCTTTTGCTCAAATTGCCGAAGATAATATTGAGCAATTAAATTTCTAATACTGCTCTGCTCTCGGTTGAGAGCAGAGTTTTTCTATATTCCCGACTTATAATCTCAAGCTAAAACCTGTTATAAGAAATTAACAAAGAGGACAAATAATGAGAAATAAATTACCTAAAATCGTTGTACTCACAGGCGCCGGTATTTCTGCCGAATCCGGTATTCAAACTTTCCGTGCCTCTGACGGCTTATGGGAAAATCACCGAATTGATGATGTCGCCACGCCCGAAGGCTTTATGCGCAATCCAGAGTTGGTACAACAGTTCTACAACGAACGCCGCCGTAAATTGTTTGACCCAACAATTCAACCCAATGCGGCGCATATCGCCCTTGCCAAATTAGAAGATAAATTGGGCGAAAATTTTCTATTAGTGACGCAAAATGTGGATAACTTGCACGAACGTGCCGGATCGAAAAATATTATCCATATGCACGGTGAATTACTTAAAGCCCGCTGTGTGTGGTCAAACAAAGTCTATGATTGGGAAAAAGACATCACCAACGCCGACCGCTGCACCTGCTGCGAACAGCCGAGAAAGCTCCGCCCGCATATTGTCTGGTTTGGCGAAATGCCATTAGAAATAGAACGTATTTACCAAGCATTGAGCGAGTGTGATTATTTTATTTCCATCGGTACATCAGGCAACGTTTATCCAGCAGCAAATTTTGTACAAGAAGCTGATAAATGGGGAGCGGAAACTATGGAATTAAACCTTGAAAAGAGCTTAAAGGCTTCATCATTTAAATCGGCTCGTTATGGTAAAGCGACGGAGATTGTGCCGAAGTTTGTGGAGGCGCTGTTGAAAGAGATTGGCTAATAAAGATGGTATAAGATCTGATGGCGCACGTTTAGAAACGTGCGCCATCAGGAAGGTAGAGAACATTCCCATCTAAAATAGTGCGTGAATTTGAACTTTTGGTAGAAGTGGCAAAAAGTCGGATTTTGGAAAAGGAGCAAGATGTACCTCAATCGGTATAAAATTCAATTTCTGAATTTTTATGCAATAAAATTTATCATATAAATTCTTTATACTTCTTTCTAATAAAATTTCACATTAACCTTATTTACAAATATAGGAGTAAATTATGCCAAATAACACTAAAACAATTTCTGATCTTTATAATGCTGAACCAAATGCAAAATTATATGATGATCTACAAAACCTTTTCAGGGAATGGAAAGATACATTGAAAGAATCTTCTGAAAAAGAATTTGTGGAAGATGGATTTTATTCGTTTTATACAGTGCAAAAGAAAAAAATTCTTTTTATCGGACGTGAAGCCTTAGATATGGAAGGATCTTATACAGAAGAAATGCTGAAACGTTATCGAGAAGGTGCTTATTCACCTAAAAACCAAGACAAAAAATCAGTAAGTTCTTCAGCTTTCCATCGCCGTATTATTAAATTGGCAAAAGCGTTTCAAATAGCAGAAGGAACAAAAGAATTTCCTGAATGGGATAGTTTAGATTCTAATAAATTAGCTCAAGAAATTGGAACAGAAGCAGATAAACTTAGCTTTGCATTTATGAATTTATCTAAATATTCAAATGATAGCGGGCACTATTCTGCGGATTGGGCATTAATCAATAGCTTTATTGAAGGTTCGAATACGAAAGATAAAAATTTCTTTGAAGAACAAATTAAATTGTTAGATCCAGATATTATTGTTATTGCAAATTTTGCCCCTGAAACATTAGGAAAAGCGGAAATTATTGCAAAAGTGCCTAATGATTCCGTTCATTTATATAAAATTGAGATAAATGGAAAAGAAATTCCGCTCTTTAATACTTACCATTTTTCGGCAGTTATTAGTGAAGAAGATAAATTTTATAATGCAATAAAAGAGCTTTATTTAGCTTATTTAGAAAAAAACAGATTTATGTAAAGTCGCACTGCGTGCGACCTCGGACACACGCAGTGTGTCCCTACATTTTTTCTTCAATTAATGCCATAAACAAACTTATTTACCTAACTCAGAGGAAAACTATGTTAGACAAAATCTTATCCTTATTCGGAAAGCAAAACACCAAAATTAAATCTACAACGCAACCTGCCGGTACTCAAATCACTACGACAACACAAGAAATTGCGCAGCCTAAAGTAGCTATTTCTGCAACATCTAATATTATTTTTATTGGTGTTGGCGGTGCCGGAGCCAATATTTTGCAAGAAATTTCAACCGCACTTCCTCAATATCAACATATTCTTATCAATACAGATAAAGCCGCATTAGAAAAATCCTCTCTTAAGGGATTATATATCGGCGATCAAGAGAACGGTGCGGAAGAAGAGCCTAATATTGCGGTGCAAGCATTTACATCTAGCCTGCAACTTGTGAATTAAGCAATCGCATCAATACCTTTATGTTGAACTAAAGTAAGTAATTTTAGCGCTGCGCCACTCGGTTTTTTTATGCCTCGTTCCCAGTCGGAAACAAGATTACTACTAACATTTAAATAATGAGCAAAGACAGTTTGAGAGACATTTTCTTTTTCACGAATAGCTCGAATTTGATCACTTAACAATGGTTCAACAGGCGTTAAGCAAGACTTATCAAAATGTTGCATACGCTTTTTCGGTATCAACCCTAATTGGTTTAAATCACTTGCAATAGAATGTACTGCTTCAAAAGCAGGGCTTTTATATTTCATTATTAGTTACCTCAATAAATATTTTGTTATCAATAGCTATTTGGAGCTGTTCTTGAGTTAACGTGAAAATATCATCTGCTAAGGCTTTAAACGCTAAAAGCTCATCGGATGAAATATTTGCTTGGTCTTTTTTATCATAGCCGTGAACAAAAATACTCAATGTTGCAAACTTATATATGATAATACTCCGATATCCTTTTGATTTTCCCCGACTTTGTTTAGGAATACGTTGTTTAATAACGCCAGCTCCCAAATTTGCATCAATTAGACCATTTTCAATGTCTTCAATCGTTTTTTTCAAAATTTCATCAGAGATTTGAGATTTCCGAGCAAATTTATCAAAAAATTTTGATTTTAAAATTCTCACATTTTCCTCATCTTTAGTGTGATATTACGGCGAGTATTCGCCTTAGTCAAGATGCAATGAATATAACTTATGTAACCCTATTGCCAAACAACCACTTCTATTTTCGCGATAAAGATCGCAAATTTAAAAATTTTCCACCTTGAAATATCAAAACTAATCCTCATATTTCTTACGTCCGACTTATACCATAAAACCAAAACCTGTTTACGACATAACTTGTCGTATTGCCAAATAAAATTACTGATGTGAGATCAGAAGAAGGAATGTTTTATGTGTACCGAATATCAATTAAATCCGCCGACGGTTTCTCTTTATGCCGAGCAAATGATGCTTAAAATGTTGTTTGAGCATAATTTATTCCAATCCTTTATCCGCAATAACAACTGGCGTGACGATGATGTCGCTAACGCGCTGGGTTTACCGATGGAATTAGAAAATAATGACAATTTAAAACCCATTGCCAGATCTTTATTAACCGAGCGTTTCCAAACGATCAAAAGTGCGGTGGAAATTCCGGAGAAATTGCAAATTGCTTATGAAAATATTGATAAATTAACCGCATTTCTTGACCTCAATAATGTTGAAGAAACTTTTTTTCGCTTTTTGGTGCATTTTCATTGCGAAAGAGAGATAAATGCCCTAGCCCGCTTTTTTTCAAGAATGGATTTACCGCGTATTGCGACTATTTTGGCGGAACTTTTAGAAGTTAAAAAATCGGAAATGATGCGGGTGTTTTCTAAAAACAGGAAATTAACTTGCTATGGTTTACTCGGGCGAGGTTATTCGCCTAATGATGTTGATGACTATATTCAATGGGGCGAAACCTTAGATTTTGATGAATTTATTAGCCAACCTTTAACCAAAGTGATGTTACTCAGTCGTTGCACCACGACGGCAAAATCGCCAACCTTGAGTCTATCTCATTTCGATCATATTCAGGATATGCGCGAAATGGCGTTAAATTATTTGCGTAAAACCACCGGCAACGGTAAACAAGGCGTGAATATCTTGCTTTATGGACAGCCGGGAACCGGCAAAACGGAATTTGCAACATTGCTGGGACAAGCATTAAATTTAGAAACCTATTTGATGGCGCATATGGATAAAGAGGGCGATGTACTTTCCGGTAAAACTCGTTTGGAGAATTGTCAGCTGGCGCAAAAATTATTGGCCGGCGGGAAAAACTTGATTATTTTTGACGAAGTGGAAGATGTGTTCGGCGGTAGTTTATTGGAGCGCTCCGTTGCGCAAGAACACAAAGCTTGGGTAAATCAATTTTTGGAAAATAACGATGTGCCGATGATTTGGATCTCTAACGATGTGAATTGTATGGATAACGCCTATTTGCGCCGTTATGATTTGGTAATTGAAATGCCGGATTTACCTTTGAAAAACAAGGAAAATTTGATTAAATCACTTGCCGGCGACAAGCTATCCGAGGCTTATGTTCAGCATCTGGCGCAAGTTAAAGGGTTAACGCCGGCAATCGTTCATCGAGGTTTGAATGTTGTGACGGAAATTCTGCCGGAACATTCCGAACAGGATTTTGCCGAACAAGTGATTAAAGTCTTTAACCAAACTTTAACGGCGCAAGGATACCAAAAAATCGCACCGCTTTCCGACAATAAACAGGCAGATTATTCCTTGGATTATGTTTCTTGCAAAAGCAATATTTACAAAATCAGCGAAGGCTTAAAACGCACAAAACGCGGCAGAATTTGTTGCTACGGCGTACCGGGAACGGGCAAAACCGCTTGGGCGAAATGGTTAGCGCAAGAATTGGAAATGAAACCTTTGGTGGTGCAAGGCTCGGATTTATTGGATATGTATGTCGGCGGTACGGAACAAAATATCGCTAATGCCTTTGCGCAAGCGAAAGAAAATAATCAATTATTAATTTTAGATGAAGTGGACAGCTTTTTATTCACCCGACAAGGCGCTCAACGCAGTTGGGAACGAAGCCAAGTGAATGAAATGCTTACACAAATTGAAAAGTTTGACGGGTTAATGGTGGTTTCCACCAATTTATTAGACGAATTGGATCCGGCATCGTTGCGCCGATTCGATTTGAAATTGCAATTTGATTATCTTACTGAAAGCCAACGCTTAGCCCTTGCCAAAGCGCAATGTGAAAAATTAGGTTTCGCGCTCAACGCACCGACTCAAGCAAAAATCGCCCGACTTTATCATTTAACGCCCGGCGATTTCGCCACCGTCGCCCGCCGTCACCGCTTCGCCGAATTTGACAATGCTGAAGAATGGGCTGACGCATTGGAAGAAGAATGTTTGTTGAAAAAAGCGGAAAACAAACGGACGATTGGATTTGTATAAAATTTAGAAAAAACCACCGCACTTTAAAAGCCATATCACAAAGTGATCTGCACCCCAAAAGTTGGACAAATTAACCAACAGATTAAGGTGCAGATTTTTATGGGTAAACATTATTCATTCGAGTTTAAATTAAATATCGTTAAACAGGTCTTGAATGACCAACTCGGTGTACGAGAAGCAGCGCAACAGTATCATATACCAAACCATTCTGTCATCGTCGACTGGTTGCAAAGATTTAAAAAACAGGGTAAAACAGGGCTTATTCGCCAACCCAACAAGAGAACCCCACGACAAATGAAAAAATATGACGGTGCAGAAAAAATCAAAGACCCGACTGATATTAAAGCGCTTTTAAAACGCATCGAATATCTTGAAGCGGAGAATGATGTGCTAAAAAAGCTCAAGGAGTTGGACAAGGAAAAAGCCAAGCGGAAAAAAGACAAATCGTCAACGCATTGAAAGATAAACATAAATTGCCCTTATTATTACAAATTCTCTGCTTATCCCGTTCAACTTATTACTATAAAACAACGGCAAAAGATAAAACCGTCATTCGGCAACAGATACGGCGTATTTATGAGGCTAATGACAGACGTGACGGGTATCGTATATTGCGCGTAAAACTGCGTGAACGAGGAATTTTCTTAAGCAGTAAAACGGTGCTGTCACATATGCAGGCATTGGGTATTCAATCTAGTGTAAAAGCCAAACGTCGGCGAAAATGGGGAAAAACAAGTCATATTGCACCTAATTTATTGGAACGTGATTTTACGGCGAACAAACTGAAACAAAAATTAGTGACTGACGTCACTGAATTCCGAGTGGGCAATGAAAAGTTGTATTTATCCCCGATGATGGATTTGGCGAATCGGGAAATTATTGCCTATGAAATAGGTAAGCGTCCATCTTTTGCGCTTGTGAGCAAGATGTTGAAGAAGACATTAAAACAGTTAAAGCCGGATGATTTGCCGATAATTCACAGTGCTCAAGGCGTGCTTTACGGGCTTACGCGTTGGCGAGAGCTGTTGATTAGAGAAGATGGTTCGCCTTATGCGATGCAAAGTATGAGTCGCCGCGGAAATTGTTATGATAATGCGGTCATCGAAAGTTTTTTCAGTGTATTAAAATCAGAATGTTTTTACACTAAACAGTTTGCTAATATTGCCGAACTGGAACAAACACTTCATAATTACATTCGTTATTACAATGAAGAACGAATAAAATTAAGCTTAAAAAATTTGAGCCCTGCAAATTACAGAGCTCAATATTTAAGTTAAATTATCTGTCCAAGTTTTGGGGAGCAGATCAAAGTGCGGTGTTTTTTTTGAAAATAATGGTGCATTAAACTTTATTTTTACAGATTTTGTACGCCATATAAAGGCACATTCACCAGCCAATCCTGCTCTCGATAATCCGCCATAGAAAAACGGCGTGCCTTTTGCGGTTCAAATTGTTCTACATAAACTTTCAAGCTTTTAGACTTCAAATTTTCTTCCGCTTTTACCTCGATCGGAACGACATATTGCCCTTGCTGTAGAACAAAATCCACTTCTGCCGTGCCTTTTTCCGTCGCCCAATAAAACAGCGGATTTTCTTGATTGGCAATGAGTTGTTGCAAAACATATTGCTCGGTTAATGCCCCTTTAAATTCGGTAAATAAGCGATTTCCTTCTAAAAAAACGGATTCGTCGAGATAACTTTGCGCCGAAAGCAATCCCACATCTAAACCGAATAGCTTAAACGCACCGTCTTGATAGGCATTCAACGGCAAATGCGATTTTTTAATGCGCGGTACAATTTGTACTAACCCGCTGTCTTTAAGCCATTGCAAGGCAATTTCATAATCTTTGGAACGCGCACCTTTTTGTAAATTTGCATACACAAATTTTTTATTTTCTTTTGCTAATTGAGCGGGAATCGCATTCCATAATGCGCGTACTTTTTGCACGGTATGATTATCGGGAATATGCTTGGAAAAATCTTGTTCGTATGCCATTAAAAGGTGATTTTGCACTTCCCGAACCGCTAAGAGATTTTGTGTTTCCACAAAAATCTTTACCGCTTCCGGCATACCGCCGACAAAATAATATTGACGCAACAATTCGATATAACGGGATTTCATCGCAGTGATGAGTTGCCAATCTTGTAATTTCAACAAATCCAATAAATTCGAATTTCCCGTCGCCAATAAAAATTCCCCGAAACTCATCGGATACATCGGCAAAAAATCCACTTTCCCTACAGGAAATGAAACCTGTCGATGCAAAGAAACGCCGAGCAAAGATCCTGCACTGACAATGCAAAAGTGCGGTGCATTTTCGTAAAAATATTTGAGTGAAGATAACGCCTGCGGTACTTCTTGAATTTCATCAAAAATTAACAAGGTATTTTCCACTTGAATATCCACACCGCTTTCGATTTTCAGTCCCAAAATCAAACGTTCAATATTATAATCGCCGGAAAACAGTGTTTTCATTCTCGGATTATTGTCAAAATTGATATAAGCCGTTTGTTCAAAACATTGTTCGCCAAAATGTTTCATCGCCCAAGTTTTACCGACTTGTCTAGCTCCTTGAATAATCAAAGGCTTACGATTGAGTTTATTTTTCCATTGAATTAATTTATCTAGAATAAAACGCTGCATATCTAATCCTGCTTTGCTTTTTACGTTATTCTAAACAACCCAATACACTTTTTCAAAGGAAAAAATGTAAATCAACCACACTTTTTCAAAGGAAAAATGTAACCAAACCACATTTTTTCAAAGGAAAATAAAAATCAGCAAAAAAATACCGCACTTCTCTTAAAGTGCGGTATAAATTTTAATTATTTTTTGTGTTGAAAATTAAAGTGCTTTTAAAATGTCATCCACTCTTTCTTTCGCGTCACCGAATAGCATTTGGGTGTTTTCTTTGAAGAATAGCGGATTTTGAACGCCGGCGTAACCGACCGCCATTGAGCGTTTAAATACCACAACATTCGCCGCTTTCCACACTTCCAATACCGGCATTCCGGCAATCGGGCTGTTCGGATCGTCCATTGCGGCTGGGTTTACGGTGTCGTTTGCGCCGATAACTAAGACCACATCGGTATCCGGAAAATCTTCGTTGATTTCATCCATTTCAAGCACGACGTCATAAGGCACTTTCGCTTCCGCTAATAATACGTTCATATGACCCGGCAAACGTCCGGCAACAGGGTGAATACCGAAACGAACGTTCACGCCGCGTTCGCGCAATTTTTGTGTAATTTCCGCCACAGGATATTGCGCTTGTGCCACTGCCATACCATATCCCGGAGTGATGATAACGGAGCTTGCGTTTTTCAACATTTCCGCCACTTCTTCCGCAGTGGTTTCACGGTGTTCACCTTGTTCTTCGTCTGAACTTGCCACCACGTCGTTACCGAAACCGCCGGCAATTACGCTGATAAACGAACGGTTCATCGCTTTACACATAATGTAAGAAAGGATTGCACCGGAAGAACCCACTAATGCGCCGGTGACGATCAGCAAGTCGTTATTCAACATAAAGCCTGCCGCCGCAGCCGCCCAACCGGAATAAGAGTTCAACATAGATACCACAACCGGCATATCCGCACCACCGATTGAAGCAACCAAGTGCCAACCGAACGCCAATGCGATAGCGGTCATTAATAAGACAGGGAAGATATTATGCGGTGCTTTTAAGAATGCGACCATTAATAATGCGGAAACTACTAACGCCGCTAAATTCAATTTATGGCGATGAGGTAACATTAAGGCTTTGGAATTAATGATACCGCGTAATTTACCGAATGCCACAACGGAACCGGTAAAGGTTACCGCACCGATAAAGATCCCTAAGAATACTTCAACGTTATGAATATTCGCTAATACCGCTTGTTCCGCAGCGAAATCCGCTTTTTGTTGTGCTAATAGCGCTTTTGCCGCTTCGGTAACATATTCCACGCCTTCCGGCACAACAAATTGTGCTTCGCTATGTAACCCGAAACTGTTGAAACCGACCAACACCGCAGCAAGACCTACGAAGCTGTGTAAGATCGCCACCAATTCCGGCATTTCGGTCATTTCGACTTTTAATGCGCGATGAATACCGATCGCTGCACCGATGATCATTGCGATAATGATCCATAACGTTCCTTCGGAATGTGGGCCGAAAATCGTTGCGACCAACGCGATCGCCATACCGACAATCCCGAACCAACATCCCGCTTTAGCAGTTTCGTGTTTAGAAAGACCTGCCAAGCTCATAATAAAAAGTAATGCCGCTACAATATATGCAGCCTGTACTAAACCTTCGGACATTGCTTCTCTCCTTAACCTTTTCTAAACATCGCAAGCATACGTTGGGTGACTTTGAAACCACCGAAAATATTGATGCTTGCTACTAAAATTGCGACAAAGGATAACAAACTGACGAAGAAGCTACCCTGAGAAATTTGCAACAACGCGCCCACGATAATGATACCGGAGATCGCATTGGTCACCGCCATTAACGGCGTATGCAACGCGTGGCTTACGTTCCAAACGACGTAATAACCCACAACGCAGGCTAACACGAAAACGGTGAAGTGAGATAAGAATGCCGCCGGCATTACGGAACCTAGCCAAAGGAACGCCGCACCCGCCGCAGCCATTACGCCGTATTTAATGCGAGGATCCGCCGGTTTTTCTTCTTTTTTCTCCGCCGGTTTTGCCGCTGCTTTTTGTTGCGGTTGTGCGGAAACTTGAATCGGTGGCGCCGGCCAAGTCACTTCGCCGTTACGAATGACGGTTACGCCGCGCAATACGACATCTTCAAAATCGATATCGATATTGCCGTCTTTTTCTTTACAAAGTAATTTTAATAAATTGACTAAGTTCGTGCCGTAAAGTTGAGAAGATTGCGTCGGTAAACGACTTGGGAAATCGGTATAACCGATCACTTTCACTTGATTATCGGTAGTGACCACTTTGCCGGCTTGCGTATAATCGCAGTTACCGCCGGTCGCCGCCGCCAAGTCCACCACAATGCTACCCGGTTTCATCGAATCAACCATTTCTTTGGTGATCAAACGCGGAGCCGGTTTGCCCGGAATCGCCGCCGTGGTGATAATAATATCCACTTCTTTGGCTTGTTCCGCATAAAGCGCCATCGCACGACGGTTAAATTCTTCCGACATTACTTTCGCATAGCCGTCGCCGCTGCCGCCTTCTTCTTTGAAATCGATCTCAAGGAAGTCCGCACCCATTGATTTGACTTGCTCTTTTACTTCCGGACGGGAGTCGAATGCACGAACGATCGCACCCAAGCTATTTGCCGCACCGATTGCCGCAAGACCGGCAACACCCGCGCCGATAACCAACACTTTCGCCGGCGGTACTTTACCTGCCGCGGTAATTTGTCCGGTGAAGAAACTGCCGAATTCGTGCGCAGCTTCAACAACGGCACGATAGCCCGAAATATTCGCCATCGAACTTAACGCATCCAAAGATTGCGCGCGCGAGATACGCGGCACGGCGTCCATTGCCAATACATTAATGTTTTTCGCCGACAATTTCGCCATTAAATCTGGATTTTGCGCAGGCCAAATAAAGCTGACCAAGGTTGCGCCCGTTTTAATTAACGCAATTTCCGCATCAGTCGGGGCATTAACTTTAAAAATAATGTCCGAATTCCAAACGTCTTGAGCGGAACCGACTTTCGCGCCCACCGCAACAAATGCTTGATCTTCAAAACTCGCTCTAAAACCCGCATCGTGTTCCACAATAACGTCAAATCCGAGTTTTAAAATTTGCTGAACACTCTTCGGCGTTGCCGCCACGCGACGTTCATTATCAAGCAGTTCTCTAGGTACACCAATTAACATAATGTTTCCTTCAAATTGGTTGATTACAAATTATGAGTAAACGATTGCGCCACTCACTCCATCAATATGACAAAAAAGTCAAACTTCCCTAACTCTACCATTAAATAAACAGAATTTAAAAACCTTTTATAACAAAAAAATCTAAATTTTTTACTTCTGTCTCCGATCACTGACAGAATAAGTCAATTTCCTACCGAGAACCTACCGTCAAATAGTTATAACAATAAAACTATTTTCGCTAAAAAATTCAAAAAAACTTGACAAATAATATCAAATAAAAAAGAATACACGTCTGAATAATTAGAGTATTGACTTAATGCAAATTAAATTAACTTCAAAAAGATTAGTTTTAACAACAACCTAAAGGTAACCTCATAATGAATAAAATATTCCGCGTCATTTGGAACGAAACTCTCCAAATATGGATCGCTGTCTCTGAGTTAAGTAAAGGAAGAGTCAAGTCGTCTAGCTATTCAACATTATTATCCGATTCCGATGATAATAATAAAGAACAACCTACCCATATTTCTTCATATTCATTAAGCCCAAATACTAAAACCGCTGCAACCGCAGTACTTGGCGCATTCACTATACTCACTGCATTTAATGCAGACGCAATTCAAGGTACACGAACCACTATTACTGCCAGTTCAACTCAAGGTACGTCTATCGCCGGAGGTATTGCTACAGGCGATACGAATGCTATCGCGATTGGTAGCGGTGGTGGTAAAGGAAATAATGCTGTTAATCCAGCAACGGCTTCAGCCCCCGGTGCAATCGCTATCGGCGCAAGCTCTATAGCGACTAAAAATCTAGCTGTGGCTATCGGTTGGGATACAAAAGCTACCGGAGTTGACTCTGTTGCATATGGTTCGCAAGCTAACGCGACTGCGAACGGTACCTCAGCACTTGGCACTAGAGCTGAAGCAAGTATTGAAAATTCTGTTGCAATCGGTATTGAATCAGTTACTACGGCAGCTAACACCGGAAATGACGCTAAAAAATTAACCTATACCAACTCAACCGGCGCACAAACAATTACTTATGTAGGAACAGGCTCAAGTGCGGTCGTTTCTATCGGTAACTCAACGATTACACGCCAGCTTCAATACGTTTCGGCAGGTCTCATTTCAGCAGCATCAACCGACGCAATTAACGGTAGCCAATTATATGCTGTCGCAACAGTGGCGAAAGAAGCGTTATCAACAGCAATAGTAGCAGCTTCCGACGCTAAAACAGCTGTCAGCACGGCAAACTCGGCGGCATCAACTGCCACAGCTGCCGCCTCAACCGTCACTGCAAATTTAGCAAAAATTGAAACTGCAGCAAGTTCGGCGATCGCAGCAGCAAGTTCCGCCGCATCTTCTGCGACCTCTGCAAGCAATTCCGCAAGCTCCGCCGCTTCATCTGCAACAGCAGCGAGCAACTCGGCAACTTCTGCTGCCTCTTCCGCGACTGCAGCAAGTAGCTCCGCAACGGCAGCGAGCAACTCGGCAACTTCCGCTGCGTCTTCCGCTACCGCGGCAAGCAGTTCTGCAACGGCAGCCAGCAACTCAGCAACTTCCGCTGCATCTTCCGCGACTGCAGCAAGTAGCTCCGCAACGGCAGCGAGCAACTCGGCAACTTCCGCAGCCTCTTCCGCTACCGCGGCAA
>NZ_PHGZ01000009.1 GCF_002795405.1 Caviibacterium pharyngocola
TATTTCAATATGATGGGCTAAAGCCCATCCTACTTAAGGATACTTTGTCAATGAACTGAAATGCGGTGAAAAATCACCGCACTTCCGCCGAATTTAGTTTTTTAGTGCAATTTCATTGACGGGCGCAGTAAGCGGTTAATGCTGCCGACCAGTAAAATCAAGCCGGTTTTGAAACAACCGTGCAATGCGGCTTGGTGCATTCGATAGAGCGAAAGGTACACAATGCGGGCAATTTTGCCTTCGACGAACATTGAACCTTTGGTTAAATTACCCATTAAATTGCCCACCGTGCCGAATTTTGAAAAGGAGACTAGTGAGCCGTAATCGTGGAACACGAAAGGTTTGAGCGGTTTATCGGCTAATTGTGCGAGAATATTTTTCTTACAGGCGGTTGCCATTTGGTGCGCGGCTTGGGCGCGCGGCGGGACAAGTTTGCCGTCCGCTTGCATTAATGCGGCGCAATCGCCGATGACGAAAATATCATCGTCATCTTTGCTTTGTAATGTTTCTCTCACTTCGATTTGGTTAAGGCGATTGGTGGTTAAACCGAAGGTTTTAATGATGTCGGCAGCTTTCACACCGGCAGCCCAAACCATTAAATCCGCGTAAAGGGTGTCGCCGTCTTTGGTGATTAACCCGTTTTCCACCGCTTCGGTAACCGGTGTGCCGGTGCGCACTTCTACGCCCAATGCCTGTAATTCTTTTTGCGCGGCGGCGGAAATGCGTTCCGACAGCGCCGGTAATAAACGCTCGCCGGCTTCAAGTAAGGTGACTTTTAAGCTGGTGTTATTCAGTTTACCGAAACCGTAATGATGTAAATGTTTGGCGGTGTTATACAATTCGGCGGAAAGTTCGATGCCCGTTGCACCGCCGCCTACAATGGCGATATGCACTTCTTTTTCGTTGTTATTGGCGAATTTCAGGAATAATTCCATCATTCGTTGGTGGAAAATTTTAGCTTGTTCGGCGCTGTCTAAGAAAATGCAGTGTTGCGCCACGCCGGGCGTGCCGAAATCGTTGGATTTACTGCCGATTGCCAACACCAAGGTGTCGTAAGCGATATGGCGTTCGTCAACCAATAATTCGTTGTCCGCGTTGTAAATCGGTGCGAGAGTGACGGTTTTTCGTTCGCGATTCAAGCCGTTTAAGGTGCCTTGTTGAAATTCGAAATGGTGATTTTTCGCGTGTGCGCGATAGCTCACGGCGTCGATATCATCATCTAAGGAGCCGGTGGCGACTTCGTGCAATAAGGGTTTCCAAAGGTGGGTGCTGTTGCGATCGATTAAGATTACGCGCGCTTTTTTGCGACGTCCTAGTTTTTCACCGAGAGAGGTGGCAAGTTCCAACCCGCCGGCACCGCCGCCGACAATAACGATAGTTTTCATAAATAGCTTTCCTATAAAATTGATTAAGATCAAAAAAACATTGCTGATTTTAGGCTTTTACGGCGGAATGTCTAGCGATTTTTATCAAATGGAGAGCATTTGCAAAAGTGCGGTGAAAATTCACCGCACTTTATTGGCTAAAAAAAGCATTATTTCACCCACTCCACGACGTCTTCAAAGGCTTGGCGAGTTTTCTCACGCGGGTCGTTTACGCGATAACCGAAGGCGATCATTACGCTGAGTTTGTATTCTTTCGGATCATATAAGCCTTGTTCGACCAACAAATCGTTCATTTTTTCCAACGGGAAACCTTCAATCGGTGTGCTATCGATGCCGATCATTGCGGCTGCGGTCAACATATTCGCCATTGCGATATAGCTTTGACGGCACGCCCAATGATAAAACGCCGTCGGATTAGCGGTTAAGGCGAAATCCTGTTCGGTAAAAGTGCGGTAGAAATTTTGCCGTAATTTGCGCGCCTCGTCGGGAATGTGGTGAACATCGCGCATTATATGTTGCACATAGTCGCCGTCGGCAAGCAAGGTGTCGGGTTGGCGCACGGTGACGATGACAAAATGACTACAATCCATAATTTTATCTTTCGCGCCCCACGCGTTGTCGTGAATCAATTCGCGCAGTCGGCGGTTTTCAATGACGAAAAATTTCCACGGCTCAAAGCCGAAAGAACTTGGCGACAGGCGACCGGTTTCTAAAATAAAACGAAAATCTTCGTCGCTGATTTTTTTGCTCGGATCATATTGTTTGCACGCGTGGCGAAAATGAAAAGCATCAAGAATAAGTTGTTTGTCGATTGTCATTATTGCAGTCCTTCTGTGATTGTTTGCCCTATTATGCGAGGCTTTGCGGCGGAAATCCACTGTGTTTTTGCCTGCGAAAAAATTCCGCCGAAAACCACCGCACTTTGAGGATAAAACGGCAATAAAAAAACCTCGATTCCATAGAATCGAGGTTGAAAGATCAGGCTAAATGATTAACCGGATTCAGCTTAGAGGAACAAGTTCGCAAATAACAAACCGAAGGCTAAGCTGAAGACCATACTGAGCAAGCCCGGAATCATAAAGCTGTGGTTGAAGATAAATTTACCGATTTTGGTCGTGCCGGTGGTATCGAAGTCGATAGAAGCGATGATCGGACCATAGTTCGGAATAAAGAAGTAACCGTTAACCGCAACGAATACCCCGATTAAAATCGGCGCCGGAATGCCAAGTGCAATACCGAGCGGGAATAAGGTCGCAACGGTCGCCCCTTGGCTGTTGACCAATACGGAAAGTAAGAACAACGCGAAGGCGAAAGTCCAAGGTGCGGTTTCGACTAAGGCTTTCACGCTTTCTTTGATTTCCGGCATATGTGCTTGCATTAGGGTGTCGCCTAACCACGCGATACCGAAGATAGCGATAACCGCGCGCATACCGGCGTGGAATACGGAACCTTGCGTAATGGCGTTACCGTTCGGTTTGCAGGTTAAGATAATTAATGCACCAACGGTTAACATTACGATTTCGATAGTGTGTGCCATACCCATAGGTTTGTCGCCAAACATAGGGCGTAATGACGGCATTGCGCCCATTAACACTACAAGAAGTGCACCGAATAAGAACAAGCCGACAGATAATTTCGCGGTTGGTTTAAGTTCGATTTCGGCGATGTTGGATTGTGCGCTGTTTGCTTTCACGTATTCCGGATCTTGCAGTAAACGTTGATAATTCGGATCATCTTTTAATTCTTTACCCATTTTATTGACGAATACGCAAGCCAACGCGATCCCTAAAATAGTAGAAGGAATGGTCACCATCAATACGTCGCCCAAATGAATACCTTGTGGTTCAAGGAAGTTAACAACTGCAACCACCGCCGCAGCAATCGGACTAGCAACAATGGCGAATTGAGATGCGATAACTGCCATTGAAAGCGGACGTTCCGGACGCACGCCGCTGTGACGGCTAACTTCGGCGATAACCGGTAAAACGGAATAAGCCACGTGACCGGTACCCGCCAAGAAGGTGAATAACCAAGTGACGGCGGGCGCCATAAAGGTGATGTGTTTCGGATTTTTACGCAAAATATTGGTAGCGATTTTAATCATATAATCCAAACCGCCGGCAGCTTGCATTGCCGCCGCAGCGGAAACTACCGCCATAATCATAAACATAACGTCGATAGGCAAGCCTGCCGGTTGTAAGTTAAAGCCGAAGGCTAAAACTGCCAAACCTAAACCGCCCATAACCCCTAAACCGATACCGCCGATGCGTGCACCGATTAGGATACATATCAATACGATTGCAAATTGAATGTAGAACATTGTTGACCCCTTTGTTCTAAGTAATAAGAAAAGTAGGTTTCTTAACGACAGAAACATACGGATAACAAGGAAGGGAAGATATTGATTCGATTTCTCTTTAGTCCTTGAAAACGGCGCTAATATAACAATAAACGACGGTTATATCTATAATATAGATCAATTAAATTGTAATAGTTGCTTTGAAAGATGAATAAAGTGCGGTTATACTTAAACCCTTATTTTTAAACTTAAACATTGAGAACAAAATGCAAGAATTTATTCCTATGGCAACGGCGTTTGCCAAGAATCATACATTAATGGTTATGGCTTGGATCGCCGTCTTTGTGATGGTGATTTACACCACGGTGAAAGCGCTGACCACGAAAGTGAAAATCGTTGATAATGCGGAGGCAGTGCGTTTAATGAATAACGAGGAAGCCATCGTGATCGATTTGCGTACCTTGGACGAATTTGAACGCGGACATATTATCAACAGCATTAATGTGTTGCCGAGCGAAATCAAAAATCAAAATCTCGGCAAAATCGAGCATCATAAAGATACGCCGGTGATTTTAGCCTGTGCGACGGGAATGACCGCCGGCGCCTCCGCCGAATTATTGGCGAAACAAGGCTTTAGCCGCGTTTACAGCTTAAAAGAAGGTATTACCGGCTGGCGTTCTGCAAATTTACCTTTAGTCAAAAAAAATAAATAACCAATTAAGGATGAAAAAATGACCGAACAAAATCAAGACGTTGCGACAACGGAAGAACAAGTGACCGAAGCGGTATTACAAATTCAACGCATTTATGTGAAAGACGTGTCTTTCGAAGCGCCGAACCTACCGCATATTTTCCAACAAGATTGGAAACCGAAACTCGGCTTTGATTTAAGCACCGAAGCCACACAACTCGGCGACGATTTATACGAAGTTTGTTTAAATATTTCCGTCGAAACCACCTTGGAAGACAGCGGTGACGTTGCGTTTATTTGCGAAGTCAAACAAGCCGGCGTATTTGCTATCAGCGGTATCGAAGAAATGCAATTAGCCCATTGCTTAACCTCACAATGCCCGAATATGTTGTTCCCTTATGCGCGCGAATTGGTTTCCAGCCTAGTGAATCGCGGCACTTTCCCGCCGTTAAATCTTTCACCGGTGAATTTTGATGCCTTATTTATGGATTATTTGCAACGTCAGCAACAACAAAGCGAACAAGAAGGAAACCAAGAAGTTCATTAATGCCTTCGATTAACGAATTAAGCGGTGGGAATTTTTCTCACCCTTTTCGTTTTTATCAAATTTCGCTGTTTTAGGAGCATAAATGATGAATAAGACAATCTCCGCCTCACCCATCACCGTTATCGGCGCCGGTTCTTACGGCACCGCATTGGCTATCGCCTTTTCGCGTAATGGCTATCCGACCTATCTTTGGGGGCACGATCCCGAACATATGCAACGTTTGGCGGAAGAACGTCAAAACGCCGCTTTTTTGCCGGGGGCAAGCTTTCCCGATGCCTTATGCATCGAAAGCGATTTGGCAAGTGCGGTGGAAAAATCCAGAGATTTATTAATCGTCGTGCCGAGTCACGTTTTCGGCGAAGTGATTGAAAAAATTAAACCGCACTTGCGTGCCGACAGCCGTATTGCGTGGGCGACCAAAGGACTTGAACGCGATACCGGACGCTTATTGCAAGAAGTGGTGGAAGAACGCTTAGGCAAGCATTTCCCGTTAGCGGTGTTGTCCGGCCCGACCTTTGCCAAAGAATTGGCGGCGGGAATGCCGACGGCAATCGCCTTAGCCTCTAACGACGAAACTTTCGCCTTGGAATTTCAAGCGCGAATCCATTGCAGCAAACATTTTCGCGTATATATCAACCGCGATATGATCGGCGTACAGCTCGGCGGCGCGATCAAAAACGTGATAGCCATCAGCGCGGGAATGTCGGACGGAATGGGCTTCGGCGCCAATGCGCGAACCGCATTGATTACGCGCGGCATTGCGGAAATCAGCCGTTTGGGCGTTTCGCTCGGCGCCAATCCGAACACCTTTATGGGAATGTCCGGTTTGGGCGATTTGGTGTTGACTTGTACCGACAATCAATCGCGCAACCGTCGTTTCGGTCTGATGTTAGGTCAAGGCGTTGACGCACAACAAGCAATGGCGGAAATCGGGCAAGTGGTGGAAGGCTTTTATAACACCAAAGAAGCCTATTTGCTTGCGCAACGGCAAGGCATTGAAATGCCGATTACCGAACAAGTATATCAAGTATTATTCTGCGGCAAAAATGCGCAAGACGTCGCAATGAGTTTATTAGGGCGAGAACGCAAAGGAGAGTAAAGGTGTCTGTCGAAGTTTGGAATTTAATCCGTCAAGAAGCCAAGGAATTAGTGGACGGCGAACCGATGTTAGCCAGTTTTTTCCACTCAACCATTTTAAAACATCATAATCTCGGCGGCGCACTCAGTTATATTCTCGCCAACAAATTGGCGAATCCGATTATGCCGGCGATTGCCCTGCGCGAAATTGCCGAAGAAGCTTATCAAGCGCAACCGAGTATCATCGAAAGTGCGGCGTGCGATATTCGCGCCGTGCGTCAACGGGATCCGGCGGTGGAATTGTGGAGCACGCCATTGTTATATTTAAAAGGCTTCCACGCCCTGCAAAGTTATCGAATTACTCATTATTTATGGAAACAAAACCGCAAACCGCTGGCGATTTATTTACAAAATCAAATTTCCGTCGCCTTTGACGTGGATATTCACCCGGCGGCAAAAATCGGCTGCGGCATAATGTTCGACCACGCCACGGGCATTGTGGTGGGCGAAACCTCGGTGATTGAAAACGATGTGTCCATTTTACAAGGCGTCACCTTAGGCGGTACGGGCAAAGAATCCGGCGATCGCCACCCGAAAGTGCGCGAAGGCGTAATGATCGGCGCGGGAGCGAAAATTTTAGGGAATATTGAAATCGGACGTTACGCCAAAATCGGCGCTAATTCGGTGGTGCTGCAAGCCGTGCCGGAATATACCACGGTGGCGGGCGTACCGGCGAAAACCGTGGGCAAAGACCGCGCAGCGAAACCAGCGTTCGATATGAATCAATATTTTATTGATGACGCGATTAATTTAAACATTTAGGAGTCTTCTATGATCAATAAAGATACGCAACTTTGTATGTCGCTATCCGGCCGTCCGGGTAATACGGGAACATATTTTCACAACTATCTTTACCAAAAATTAGGGCTGAATTTTGTCTATAAAGCTTTCACCACCACGGATATCGAACACGCGGTAAAAGGCGTGCGCGCCCTAGGTATTCGCGGCTGTGCGGTATCAATGCCGTTCAAAGAAAGTTGTATGCCGTTTTTGGACGAAATCGATCCGTCGGCGCAAGCGATCGAATCGGTGAATACCATTGTCAACGATAACGGTTATTTAAAAGCCTATAACACGGATTACATCGCCATTGCGAAATTAATCGAAAAATACGGCTTGAACAAAAACGCGCAAGTGCTTGTGCAAGGCAGCGGCGGAATGGCGAAAGCAGTGGTTGCCGCCTTTAAAAATGCCGGATTCGCTAACCTAAAAGTGTACGCACGCAATGCGCAAACCGGTAAATACCTCGCGGATCTTTACGGTTATCAATATATCGACAGCTTGCAAGATCAAGCAGCGGATATTTTGGTTAACGTTACACCGATCGGAATGAAAGGCGGCAAAGAAGAATTCGATTTATCTTTCCCGCAAAACTTAATCGATCAAGCACAAACCGCTTTTGATGTAGTGGCGATGCCGGCGGAAACGCCTTTGATCAAATATGCGCGCGAGCAGGGTAAACAAGTGATTTCCGGTGCGGAAGTAATGACCTTACAAGCAGTGGAACAATTCGTGCTTTATACGCATCAACGTCCGAGCGACGAATTGATTGCCGAAGCGGCGGCTTATTCCCGCTCGAACGCCTAAAATCAAACCGCCTGCGATTGGCGGGCATATCACACGAGGCGGCAATGCAAAAATATCTCGGAGAAACCATTCTGCTTTTTGTCACGGTTATCGCCGCAATAGGCTGGTTTTTTTCCAAATATGCCATTGCCGAAATGCCGCCCGTCGGCTTTCTCGGCTTGCGTTTTTCCTTAGCCGCATTGTTGTTTTTGCCTTTTGCCTATCCGCAATTAAAGGCGTTATCCGCCTCGCAACGTATCGCCTGCGCCTCGGTCGGCATAATGTTCACCTTGGATCTGGCATTTTGGATTATCGCTATTCATTACAGCACACAATTCGGTGAAGGTGCGTTTATTTTCAGTTTATCAATGCTGATTGCACCGCTTATCGGTTGGATATTGTTTAAGCAGAAACCCGCCGCGCTATTTTGGATTGCCTTACCGATTGCCACTTGCGGACTTTATTTATTATCCGCCGCGCAAGGCGAATTACATTTTTCGCTCAGCACCGTACTTTATTTATGTGCGGCATTAAGCGCCGCCGTGTATTTCGTGTTAAACAATCAATACGCTAAATCCGTTTCACCTTTACCGCTCACCACTATTCAACTGGCGTGCGTCGGCACTCTGTGCGGCATTTATTCGCTTCTGACGGAAGATTGGTCGCGTTCGATTTCTGTTGAAACTTGGTTATGGTTCGGCGCAAGCGTGCTCATCGCCACAAATTTTCGCTTTTTCCTACAAACCTTGGGGCAACGTTATTGCAATATCACTGTCGCCGCCATTATTATGACCTTAGAACCGGTGTGGACGCTCGGACTAAGCATCTGGTTGTTAGACGAAATCTTGACTTGGCAAAAAGGCTTGGGATGTTTGTTGATCCTCACCGCATTATTGGTGTATCGACTCAAATCTTTTCTAAAATAACTGAAAAAATCACCGCACTTTTGCGACATTTCCGTTATTGCACAATTCAGCGTACAATAACGCTGCATAATCTTTTTCATTTTATTTTAACGGAACCTTATGACTATCGAATTTCCATTATTGGCGTCGTTTTTTCAATCGGCGAATTTAACCATTTTAATCAAAATGACCGTGGCAATGTTATTAGGCGGGATGATCGGGCTGGAACGGGAATTAAAACACAAACCGGTCGGTGTGAAAACCTGCGTAATTATTGCGGTTACTACTTGCGTACTCACCATTGTTTCCATTCAAGCGGCGGAGCATTACGCGCAAGTTTCCGAAAACATCCGCACCGACCCAATGCGCTTGGCGGCGCAAGTAATTAGCGGCATCGGTTTTCTCGGTGCCGGTGTGATTTTGCGTAAAAGCAACGACGCCATTTCCGGCCTCACCACCGCTGCAATTATCTGGGCGGCGGCAGGGATCGGCATTGCCACCGGCGCCGGTTTCTTTTTCGACGCCACAGTCGCCACCCTAATGATTTTATTGGCAGTTCGCCTAGGACCCGCGGTGCAACAACTTGTCCGCCGCAGCAGACGTAAAACCCGCAAAACGCGGATTAACGTGTTGTTAAACAACGCGCAAGGTATCGCAAAAGTCACGGATTTACTGATCAGCAATCAATATCGGGCAGATAATTTCGCCATTAAAGATCAACCGAACGGCGAATTAAAACTCAGCATAAAATGCCTTATCACCGACCGCGCCAAAGTGCAACAAGTGTACTTATTGCTCAAAGATCTGCCCGAAGTCATCAGCGTGGATTTAGAAAATTAAAAAGTGCAGTGGGAATAAGTAACCAAAATTGCCATTTGTTTTTTCCCAATAAATCCACCGCACTTTTTCTGCTTTTTTCTTATAAATCAAAAATATCGCCGTCGCGTAGGATGTGTAAATTGCCTTTGCGACGTAGGAATCCGCAACGGTCGAAATATTCCACTAGTTGCACGGTGAGTTTGCGTCCCCAATTTAGTTCGTCGCGTAATTGATTGACAGAAATCCCTTCGCCTTGGCGGGCGATAAGTTGTTTGATTAAGCGCGAATAGGCGTAGATGTCCTCCGTTAAGAAGAAACGATCTTTCACTACGGCGGTTAAATAGCCTAATTTGCCTGCTTTGTACAAAAAGTTGCGCATTGCGTTTTCTTCTTGCCCTAAGCTGTCGGCTAAATCGCGCACCCAGAGGGCTTGTCCGCTTTGGCGGGAAAATTGTTGCAGCACGAATTGCCATAATTGCTGTTCTTGGTCGGAAAAGCGGATTTTGTGCTCCGGTAAATGTAGCCAACCGCGTGTTTGTTGTAAGGCGCCTTGTTCCAACAATTCATCAATAAAATGATAAATCAGTTTTTCCGGATGATTAATCGCCGCGATACGATATAAACGCGCTTTGCTGATACCCGCTTGATCAGCGTGTTGGGCGTGATATGTTTCTAACGCAAGCAATAATTCGCGCGCGCGTTCCGCTTGATAATCGGCATTAAAACACCAATCCTGAAATTGAATATCGCCGTTTTTCCTCAAAATCTCGGTTAATTGTGCGGCGCCGAGTTGTTCCGTCCACATTAATTGCGCGCGCGGTACGGCGCGTTGTTGTAAGTAAAGGCGAAGGCGTTCGGTGCTGTCGGCACTTTGAATTAAATTGCGTAAATATTTCAACCGCACTTCCGTGCGTTTGTAGCGTTTCGGCGAGTTAATTTCGATCACTTTTGCGCCCGCTGCGATGGATTTCGCGTCGCCGCTGCGTAGAATCAGTTTGTCGCCGTAGGCTAAAAACAGCGGTTTTTCCAACACTAACTCGGCAAGCCCTTGCTGCGCAGGCGCGAGGGATTTGCTTTGCAATAAAGTCAATTTGCCGGTGGTGCGACTGGCGGCGTGGTAAATATGTACCGGTTGGCTTTCGTTTAATGCCGCTTCGCTTTCCACCCAAAGGGTGACGCGCTCCGTCGGGTCGAGCGGCGGTTGCGCGAATAACCAGTCGCCCCGTTCGATTAAAGTGCGGTCGAAATCCGTATGAATATTTAACGCCAAGCGCTGACCCGCATAACCCGCTTCGCTTTGTTGGTTTTGCGCGTGAATATTTTTCACCCGCACTTTGTGTCCGTTCGATAAACAAAGATCTTGTTCAATTCGCACTTCGCCGCAAAACGCCGTGCCGGTCACTACCGTGCCTGCGCCTTTTATACTGAAAATTCGGTCGATAGCATAACGAAACGGTTTTTCCCGTTCGGCAAGATTCGGCAAGGCGGCGAGAAAATCGCGTAATGCCTCAATGCCTTGTCCGGTTTTCGCCGAGGTAATAAAAACGGGTTGTCGGGCTAAAAACGGATAGGTTTGATATAATTGCGTGACGAGTGCATCAATGTCATCCTGCGCGACCAAATCCGCCTTGGTGATCACCAACATAATTCGTTCGACTTGCAGCAAGCGTAAAATCGCCAAATGTTCGCGGGTTTGCGCTTGAATACCTTCATTGGCGGCGACGATTAACATTGCATAATGAATACCGCCCAATCCGGCGAGCATATTCGGCAAGAATTTTTCGTGTCCCGGCACATCGATAAAGCCTAAAATCTTGTCTTGCAAAGGCAAATAAGCATAGCCGAGATCAATGGTCATCCCGCGCTTTTTTTCCTCCGGCAAGTGTGCCGTGTTGGTGCCGGTTAACGCCTGTAACAATGCGGTTTTGCCGTGATCAATATGACCGGATGTGACGATAATCATAATGCCTCCAAAGTGGTGCGCAATGTGTCGAGATTTGCCGCGCTGCGTAAATCAAGCCAAAGTTTGTTATGTTCAATCCGCCCGATCACCGGTTGCGGCAAGGCTTTCAGGCGAGCAAAAAGTGCGGTAGGTTTTTGCCCGTTTTTACCTTCCAAGGTAACGGCGACGGAAGGAATTCGCGCCAAAGGCTGCGAACCGCTGCCGATTTGTGCTGCGCCGGCTTCGATTTGCACCAGATAATCGGCGCCGAGACGATTTTCCAACAGGCTTTTTATCTTTTCGGCGTGCTGCGTCAGTTGCGCGAGCGGTGCAGTGAGCAAGTTTAATGTCGGCAAGGTTTGCGTTAAATGTTCCGGTTGCAAATATAACCGCAACGTGGCTTCCAAGCCGGCGAGAATCACTTTATCGCAGCGTAAGACGCGTTTTAACGGATGCGCTTGCAGTTGCGCAATCAGCGCTTTTTTACCGACAATAATGCCGGCTTGCGGGCCGCCGAGTAACTTATCGCCGGAAAAGGAAATTAAATCGACACCTTGACGGCATTTTTCTTGCACCATCGGTTCCGGCGGCAAATGATATTGCGCTAAATCCGTTAACGCGCCGCTGCCTAAATCGGTGATCACCGGCACGGAAAATTCTTGTCCTAATTCGACTAATTCTTGTTCCGATACACTGCCGGTAAAGCCGCAAATTTGATAATTACTGCTATGAACTTTCATTAAAAAGGCGGTATTTTCGTTAATTGCGCGGCGATAATCCGCTAAGTGAGTGCGATTGGTGGTGCCGACTTCCACCAATTTACAGCCCGCTTGCGCCATAATATCGGGAATTCGGAAAGCGCCGCCGATTTCGATTAATTCCCCGCGGGAAATAATCACTTCTTTGTCTTTGGCGAAGGTCGCCAACATTAATAACACCGCCGCCGCATTATTATTCACCACGCACGCCGCCTCGGCGCCGGTGAGTTCGGCAAGCAGTTCGCTGATATAATGATCGCGATGACTGCGTTTCCCTTCCTGTAAATCATATTCCAACGCAACATTTTGCCGCATTGCGGTGAGCGCCGCATTTTGCGCCGCCTCCGACCACAAAGCACGTCCAAGATTTGTGTGCAGCACCGTACCGGTCAAATTATGCACCGACTGAATTTTTACTTGCTGCGCTTGAGTTAAACGCCGGCGGAGCGCTTGAGTGAGAAGGGCGGAATCGGCGAAAAAGTGCGGTGGATTTTGTTGCGATTTTATTTGCTCGCGCGCTTCTTGCAATAACGCGCGGCAGCAATTCACCACGGCGGAACGCCCGAACTCGGCGATAAGTTGCTCCTCTTGCGCGAGTTGTAATAATTTATCGGTCGAAGGAAGTTGGCGGAAAAGTGCGGTCATTTTTGCGAATCCTGTTAGTTTTTGCTTGGCTTAATCATACTGTTTTTTGCGCTGAAATTCAGTAGAAAAGTCCGCTTATTTTGCGCGAAACTTCACAGAAAATCGCGCACGACTTGAATAATCCGCCGATTTGGTTTAAAGTTGCGCTATCTCTTACGGAAGAGCGTCGTTTCCGGTGAAGCGGCAGGACTTCAAATCCTGTTAAGGTTGCCAGCAATCTTGGGTGGGTTCGACTCCCATTCTCTTCCGCCAATTCAAATTAAATTCTTGAGGAGTATGATGAAAAAGGCAAATGCGGCAAAGGCATTAATGCTAGGGTTAGGTATTGCAGTGAACGGGCAGTCCGAACCGAATCTAATTCATAATATTTCTCACAGTGTCGAAGAAATCAGAACAATGGCAAATACGCAAGCCACGGTTGAAGATGTATTTAAAGAGGTAGGCGCGCTTGCACAATCTTTAAAAAAACTGAATATTCTGATTAAATCCCGCCTTGCCAATGTGGATACTAACGAAAGATATAGCTTGCAGTTGGTAAACCAAGCGTTAGATTTCGGCATTAATCTAATTAAAAACCGTTATGAAAATGAAATTTATGAAGATTTTTTTGACGAATTTAAAGCGCTTGCCAGTGCTAAACATACATTAGAAGTTTATTTAAGACATATCCAAGAACGTAAAGACGGCATTGAAATCGTGCGTCTATCGAATTTAACGCTTAGTCAGGACGATGTTAATGAAATGATGAAGGCGAGAGATTAGAATGGTTTCTCGCGTGCTGATTGATTCGGATTTATCCGACACGCCCTGCATTGATCGCGTGGCTGTCGGAATCGCTCTTTTTCACGATACCGGAAAATATCCGGATTTTCTAGGTCATTTCGGTCAATTCGAAAACAACCCTCAAGCGATGACTAGCCTGTTAAATAAAATGCATATTGCGTTATATCGGGAGGATTGGACATTAAGGAAGTGGAGACACCGGAATGGCTGTAATCGAACTTTTGATAATTTTGTGATTTATGCCAAACATATTTTTGATGAAGATTGTTATCTTATTTTAGATATTGTCAGTCCGGACGCACATAAACGAATAGATCTCTTATTACCCGATTTAATCCGCAAAGCGGAAACATTTCATCGCTTACGTCCGACCGAATTACAAAAACTACCTGCTTATACCGCCTCGCATATTGAGATTGCGGAAACCATTAATCTAACGGATTAAAGCCAAAAATAGTCCAAAAAAAGCCACCGCTTTCACGGTGGCAAAACCATAATGAAAAAGACATTAGGATGTTACTACTTAGAGGAAACCTGTTGTAAGAAAACTTTGCGCGGGGAGGTAAGTCCGAGTTTTTCCGCTTCGTTGACTAAATTTAATGCGCGGTTCACATCGTTTTCTTTTAATGCTTTGCTGACGGCTTGTTTAAAATATGCTTCCGTTTCTTTATCGACCGGTGTGTTCACCGCTTTGGCATTTGCAGCTGCGGCGGTCGGTGCGGCTTGTTGGGCGGCGCCCACTTGAGTCGCTTGCGCTTTTTTGCCGGTGAAAATTTCGGTCGGTAAGCCGATGAAACGTGTGCCGTTGGCGCCGGTGACATTCACTGCCACTTCGCCGTTTAAGCTGTGTCGCACTTCAATATCCGGAATTGAAGGCGGTTGTTTGCCGGTCGCTTTGGCGAATACTTTAGACGGATGCGGCACCAGCGTCGTTTTGTTTAAATCTTGCTGAGTTGTGTAGATCAACAAGTAAATATAATCTTGGTTAGCTGCCGGTGTTAGGTTTAATTCGGCGCTTAATCTGTTAGGTTTTAATCCGCGTTCTTCTTGAAATTTAAATTCGGAAGAAGGATATGTGGCGGCAACGTTAAAATTACCGTCTAAAACCACCGCACTTGGCACAAAAACTTCTTTATCTAAAATCGGGCTGTCAATGGTGATTTCCACCGTGCCTTGGCTTGCCGGAATACGATAGGCGGCAATCGGGCTTTCCACACCGGCGAATTGCGCGGTGAAGCTTTGTTTTTGTTGTGCGTTTAAGGTTGTTTTCACTGTTTCGGATAACGGAATGTCTTGCCAATGAACTTGTGACAATGCCGTCGAGTTAATATGAAGCGGGGCTGCCGAGCTTGGCAAAACAACAAACATATTAGCCAAAAAAAGTGCGGTCGTTAAAAGTGTTTTTTTCATATTAACCTCGTAAAACAATTTTGGGTGATCTGGGGAAGGCGAGCTTCCCCTGTATTTCGGGTAAACCCTGAGGGATTACCACCAAGCTTCAAATTGAACACCTGCGATGAATTCGCCGTCTTTCGCTTTGTAACCTGCGTTAGTACGGTTGCTTTGGTTGAATTTATCGTTCCAGTGTGCATAAGTACCGAATACACGGATTGCAGGGCGTGCCCAGATGCTGTTACCGGCTTGCCATTGTTGGGCAAGTGTAACTTTAGTTAAGTCGTTTTTCTTACCGCTGTATTGATCTTTTATACGATCGTAACCGACTTCTAACAATGTGCTCATTGTATTAGTCCATTTATACATTGGGCGGATACCTGCGGAGTACCAAGTTTTGCCTCGTTTGTTATCTAAGTCTGTTTTTTCATAGATTAAAGCATACATTACTTCAACTTTGTCAGACGCTTGAACCACACCTTGGTTGATTAAACGAAGCATATGACCTTTATTGCTAGATAAGGAACCTTGAGCGTGACCATTATTCCAAGAAGTCATAGAATCGGTTGCATACTGTGCGGTAAATTTGTTGAAACCACCGAAGAAGTTACCTTGAGTATGTTCTAAAGTGATCATATAACCGTTTTTGGAGGCTTTAGGATCATTAAATTTAGCATCATCTGAAGTATGAGCATTTGCATAATCAAAGCCTAATTCTAAGCGACCGTTTTCACTGACTTTAATATCTGCTAAACGAATATCAAAAATATCGTTATATACATCTTTTTTAGTCACAGAACCGTCATCATCATAATTGCTTTTATATGATTTAGTCACTGGATCGTAGTAATATGAGAACGCACCGCCAGATTCAGTATCACGAGTGACTGCTAAAGATAATTTACCGAAGCCAAGGTCGATATTTTCAACCCCTGCCCCCGGACCTGAAATATCCCAGTAGTAGAAGTCGTTCATATGAACATCGTGACGCTGATAGAAACGTTTACCAGCCCATAATGTTGCGCCCGGTAAGCTGTCTGCGAAGTTTTTGAATTGAACGTTAATTTCACGCAATGCAGGGCTTGTTGCAGTCCAGTCATTATTATGTAAAGTTCCGCCATAAGCTACATTCGTATCAAAATAAATGGATTTGTCACCGTCTTTATAAAGTTCTTGACCTAGTTTAAATTCCGCATAGGTGTCGGATTCATTACCTAAACGATATTTAGAACCACCACCATTTACTGTAAATGCAGATTGTTCACCGCCGCCGGATGTCCAGCCGATACCGGAACGAGCATAACCGTGGAAATCAACCGCACTTGCGCTGGTTGCGATTAATGCGCCTGTGATAGCTACTGCTAGTAGAGTCTTTTTACTGTTCATAATTGACCTCATTATTTAATAAATAATATTTAGGGATATATCAATTACTTGATATGCTTGTCGGCATTCATCGTTGCAATCAATGCCGGAATCTTTAAATACCTTTCTCTTTAAATAAACGCGGGCAAGCGGTGCCGTCTTCTTTAAATAAATGGCAGCGTTCAGGAATAATACCGATATTAAAGGTATCGCCTTCGCCCACTAACACTACGTCGTTTTGACGATAAACCAACGCAGGTTGTTTAATTGCCGGAATTTCCAAGTGAATTTGGGTTTCGTTACCGAGTAATTCGACCACTTGCACTTTACCTTGCAAAGTGACTTGTGCTTGATCCGCCGGCACTAAATGTTCCGGACGAATACCGAGCGATAAGTTATCGCCGATCTTCACGCCTTCGCCTTTCACCGGAATCCAGAAGTTGCTGTTTGCATCAGGTAATTCGATTTGAACGCGGTTTTCTTCCACGCCGACCACTTTCACCGGTAAGAAATTCATTTTCGGCGAGCCGATAAAGCCTGCGACGAAACGATTTGCCGGATAATGATAAAGTTCTAACGGTTTACCCACTTGCGCGATACCGCCTGCGTTTAACACCACGATTTTGTCCGCAAGGGTCATCGCTTCCACTTGATCGTGGGTAACATAAATCATCGTGCGGTTTAATTTTTTGTGTAATTTGGAAATTTCGACCCGCATTTGCACGCGCAATGCAGCGTCTAAGTTGGAAAGCGGTTCGTCTAATAAGAACACTTCCGGTTGAGAAACTAAGGTACGACCGATCGCTACGCGTTGACGTTGACCGCCGGATAATGCTTTCGGTTTACGATCTAATAAATGTGCTAATTGTAAGATTTCCGCTACTTGGTTGACGCGTTGATCACGTTCCGCTTTGTTGACACCGGCAAGTTTTAAACCGAAGGACATATTTTCGGCGACATCAAGGTGCGGATAAAGCGCATAGGATTGGAACACCATACCGATACCGCGTTTTGCCGGCGGCACATCGTTCATTAATTTATCGCCGATATATAATTCACCCGCGGTAATGTCTTCAAGTCCTGCGATCATACGCAATAAAGTCGATTTACCGCAGCCGGAAGGCCCGACGAAGACGACGAATTCGCCTTTATTGATTTCTAAGTTAATGTCTTTAGAAATATGTACGTTGCCATAAGATTTACCTACATTGCGTAACGATACATTTGCCATAATATAAAACCTCTTTATTATTTGCTGTCATCCAGCCCAACCTTTTTCATTACGGTGCCTATAATCCTCTATATATTGTTGAAAAAAATCATCCTTTTGCATTTTTTTTAAGGATTAGACGAAAAAACATTCATTCCGTTAAAAAATGAAAAGTTCACGCCGAATGCGCTTTTTTTTGTGAAGGGGGTCACATTTTGTTAAGTTGTTTTTGTGACAGGTATCACAAAAAACGCAAAAAAGGACGAAATTAGCGGATATTTAGCGGAGGGAGGAGGAGGGGGGAGGATAACAAATCAAAATATTACTGCATAATTTGCAACAACTCCGGATAGGTTGTGTTTTCTTATCCTTATTATCCAAATTAAATCCATCACAAAGGAGCGATTCTATGAACAAAAAACTCTTAACCTTTACCTTGACAGCAGCGGCAAGCTTGGTTCTTTCCACTTCCGTTATGGCGAAAATGACCGAAGGTAAACTTGTTATCTGGATTAACGGTGATAAAGGCTACAACGGTCTTGCCGAAGTCGGTAAAAAATTCGAAGCCGACACCGGCGTACAAGTTTTAGTCGAACATCCGGACAGATTAGAAGAGAAATTCTCTCAAGTTGCTTCTACAGGTGACGGTCCGGACATCATCTTCTGGGCACACGACCGTTTCGGCGGCTATGCACAAGCGGGTTTATTGGCTGAATTACAACCAAGCAAAGAATTTAAAGACAAATTCGTTGACTTCGCGTGGGATGCGGAAACTTACAACGGCAAACTTATTGCATATCCGGTTGCAATCGAATCTTTATCTTTAATCTACAACAAAGATTTATTACCTGAACCGCCAAAATCTTGGGAAGAAATCGTCGAATTAGATAAAAAATTCAAAAAAGAAGGCAAAAACGCCATTATGTGGAACTTGTCCGAACCATACTTCACTTGGCCGGTCGTCGCATCTAACGGCGGTTATGCATTCAAATATGCAAACGGCAAATATGACGTGAACGACATCGGCGTGAACAACGAAGGTTCCGTGAAAAGCTTACAATTCGTCGTTGATATGGTGAAAAACAAAGTCATCAACGCGGATATGGACTACTCCGTTGCAGAAGCAAGCTTCAACAAAGGCGAAACCGCATTAACTATCAACGGTCCTTGGTCTTGGGGCAACATCGAGAAAAGCAAAATCAACTACGGCGTCGCACAATTACCGACTTTAAACGGTCAAGCGTCTAAACCGTTCGTTGGTGTGTTAAGTGCCGGTGTGAACTCCGCAAGCCCGAACAAAGACTTAGCTAAAGAGTTCTTAGAAAACTACCTCTTAACCGACAGCGGTTTAGATGCAGTGAACAAAGACAAACCGCTTGGCGCAGTGGCATTAAAATCTTACCAAGAAAAATTGGCTAAAGATCCACGCATTGCAGCAACAATGGCGAACGCGCAACACGGTGAAATTATGCCGAACATTCCACAAATGGCAGCATTCTGGTATGCAGAAAAAGCAGCTATCGTGAATGCGGTAAGCGGCCGTCAAGGCGTGAAAGAAGCATTGGATGATGCGCGTGCGCGTATTCAAAAACAACAATAGTTTCTGACTAATCGGCACGGGACGAGCGCCCGTGCCGGATCATTGTTTTAGGTGTTCGTTTTTTATTAACGGAGAGCTTTATTATTTCGAACAGGGATGTTCGTTCTTAAAGGTTGTAGAACTGACTATAACCGAATAATTGAATAATTTACACGCACAGTTAAAGTGCGGTCTGTTTTTCCAACATTTCGAGGTGTGTTATGCAACAAACGGTTAACCCGACCAAATCGCAATCCTCATTCAATATATGGTTGAAATACCTCCTTATCGGTGCCGTATTACTGATTGATTTTTATCTTGTTATGCTAATGTATTCGCAAGGCGAGTACCTCTTTGCTATTTTAACCTTAGTGATTTTGACCTCCGGTATTTATATTTTTAGCAGCAAAAAAGTTTATGCGTGGCGCTATGTGTATCCGGGCATTATGGGGATGACGATTTTTATTCTTTTCCCGTTGGTCGCAACCATCGCGATCGCATTTACCAACTATAGCGGAACAAACCAACTGGCTTTTGAACGCGCATTAAGCGTGTTGGGACAACAACATTATTTTTCCGGCGAAAAATACGATTTCAAATTATATCCGCAAGCGGACAACCGCTTTAAAATCGCCTTACGTCACGGCGATATGGAATCCGTTTTCGTCTCCGACAGCATCGCATTAAACGATAAACAAGTCGTCGTCACCGAACAAGACGAACCGCAAGGCGATGTCGCACCGCTTAAAGTGATTACGCAGAATCGTAGCGCGTTACAAGCGATGACCGTCGTATTACCGAACGGTAACGAATTAACAATGAGTTCGTTACGTCAATTCTCCGAACAAAAAGCCCGTTATCATTATGACGAAGCGAATCAAGTGTTAGTCAACAACGAAAACGGCAAAAAATATCGCGCCAATATGGAAACCGGTTTCTTCCAAGCAGTGAACGAAAGCGGCGATTGGTTAAGCGAAACCTTAGAACCGGGTTTCACCGTCGGCACCGGCTTCAATAATTTCGTGAAAATTTTTACCGATGAAGGTATTCAAAAACCGTTCTTACAAATCTTCATCTGGACGGTAGTGTTCTCTGTATTAACCGTAGTATTCACCGTAATTATCGGAATGGTGTTGGCTTGCGTAGTGCAATGGGAAGCCTTGCGCGGCAAAGCGATTTACCGCTTATTATTAATCTTGCCTTACGCCGTACCGTCATTCATCTCGATTTTGGTATTTAAAGGGTTATTTAACCAAAGTTTCGGTGAAATCAATATGATCTTAAACCAATTATTCGGCATTCGTCCGGAATGGTTTAACGATCCGTTCCTCGCCAAAGCGATGATTTTAATCGTCAATACTTGGTTGGGTTATCCGTATATGATGATTTTATGTATGGGTTTATTAAAAGCGATCCCGCAAGATCTTTACGAAGCGTCCGCAATGGACGGTGCCTCAACGTGGCAAAACTTCAGCAAAATTACCGTGCCGTTGTTATTAAAACCGTTGACACCGTTAATGATTGCCTCCTTCGCGTTTAACTTTAACAACTTCGTCTTGATTCAATTATTAACCAACGGTCGTCCGGATATGATCGGCACCACCACGCCGGCGGGTTACACCGACTTATTGGTAAGCTACACCTATCGTATCGCTTTCGAAGGCAGCGGCAGCCAAGACTTCGGTTTGGCGGCGGCGATTGCAACCATCATCTTCTTGTTGGTCGGCGGTTTAGCATTGTTGAACATTAAAGCCAGCAAAATGAAATTGGATTAGGAGATTATTATGGCTATCGTACAACCAAAATCTATGCGTTATCGTTTATGGGCGACCCATTTACTTTTAATCGGTTTCTTAGCGCTCATTATGTTCCCGCTATTAATGGTTATCGGCATTTCGCTACGTCCGGGCAACTTGGCGATCGGCGACATTATTCCGAGCGAAATCTCGTGGGAACACTGGAAATTGGCATTAGGCTTTGAAGTGGTGCACGAAGACGGCTCCGTCACACCACCGCCGTTTCCGGTCTTACTTTGGTTATGGAACTCCGTTAAAGTGGCAACCATTACCTCAATCGGTATCGTCACCCTTTCCACAACCTGTGCTTACGCCTTTGCGCGGATGAAATTTAAAGGCAAAAAAACGATCTTACAAGGAATGTTGATTTTCCAAATGTTCCCTGCCGTATTGTCACTTGTTGCCTTATACGCCTTATTCGACCGTTTGGGACAATATGTACCGTTCCTCGGTTTGAATACCCACGCGGGCGTGATCTTCGCTTACTTAGGCGGTATCGCGTTGCACGTGTGGACAATCAAAGGCTATTTCGAAACTATCGACGGCTCGCTGGAAGAAGCGGCGGCATTAGACGGCGCCACACCTTGGCAAGCGTTCCGTTTGATTTTATTACCGCTTTCCGTACCGATTCTTGCCGTGGTGTTCATTCTTTCTTTCATCGCCGCAGTCACGGAAGTGCCGGTCGCCTCCTTATTACTACGCGATGTAAACAGCTACACCCTCGCGGTGGGAATGCAACAATACCTCTACCCGCAAAACTACTTATGGGGTGACTTTGCGGCGGCAGCGGTACTTTCGGCGATTCCGATTACGGCAGTATTCTTACTTGCCCAACGTTGGTTAGTCGGCGGCTTAACCGCAGGTGGTGTGAAAGGCTAGAAATTATCTTGGTGTGGTATGAACGTATCCTTGTATCACACCTTTTTTAACTTGCTATACATTTTTATGTGGCGTTCGGTCGATATTAATAAAAAACTATAAAGTAACCGAACGAAATGGATTCTAAGGATAAATCTAAGGAATGAAATATGCAAAAACACCTACTTTATCTTTCGTTGTTTTGTTCGATCACGGCGTGCGCGACAACCGGCTGGCAAAGCGGGCATTTTCGTGATTTGACCGAAAGTGAAAAACAACTCTTTCAATCGAAAACCGCATTGAAAAAGGGAACCTATCCGTTACAGTTCACCTTTAATAATCAATGCTATCAACCGCAAAGTGCGGTCAAATTAAACCAAACAATTTCACTGATCCCGTGCGCGGGCGACGTGCCACAACTTCGTCTGTTTAAAGACGCGGATTATTTAGCGCAAATCGATATGCGCAGCGGTACACCGACCTTACGCGTCAGCATCGAAAAAGCGCCGGAACCGCAAATCGCCGCGGCAAAAACCTGCCAAGTGTGGGATCGCAAACCGGTGGAAATTGATGTCGCCGAGAGTTTTGCCGAAGGTGAAACGCTACGCGATTTTTATTCCGGCGAAACCGCCAAAGTGCAAAACGGCAAAGTTACCTTCACGCCGCATCCGCAATCTAACGGATTGTTATTGTTAGAAAAAGTCAAAAGTGCGGGTGAAAAATCCGCAGAATTCAACTGGAAAAACGCCACGGTTTATTTCGTGTTAACCGACCGTTTTTATAACGGTGATCCGAAAAACGATAACAGCTACGGACGCCAAAAAGACGGAATGCAAGAAATCGGTACTTTCCACGGCGGTGACTTAGTCGGCTTAACCGAAAAACTTCCGTATTTACAACAACTTGGCGTCAATGCCATTTGGATCAGCTCGCCGTTGGAACAAATGCACGGCTGGGTCGGCGGCGGTGCGAAAGGCGACTTCCCGCATTATGCCTATCACGGTTATTATCACCAAGACTGGACGAAAGTCGATGCCAATATGGGCAGCGAACAAGATCTGAAAAACTTCATTCAACAAGCACATAAACGTGGCATTCGCGTCTTGTTCGACGTGGTGATGAACCACACCGGCTATGCGACCTTGGCAGATATGCAAGAATTCGGTTTCGGCGCGTTTTATTTAAAAGATGACGAACGCCGCGAATTGCTCGGTGAAAAATGGACGAACTGGAAACCGAAAACCGGACAAAATTGGCACAGTTTTAACGATTACATCAAATTCTCCGATAAAGACGGTTGGCAAAAATGGTGGGGCAAAGATTGGGTGCGTTCCGACATCGGCGATTACGACAGCCCGAAATTCGATGACCTCAAAATGTCTCTTTCCTCGCTTCCGGATTTAAAAACCGAAGCGGAAAGTGCGGTGGATTTACCGCCGTTTTATCGACAAAAAGATACCGACGCGAAAGCGTTACCAAATGCCAAAGTGCGTGATTATTTAATCACTTGGCTCACCGACTGGGTGCGTAAATACGGCGTGGACGGATTCCGCGTCGATACCGCAAAACACGTTGAACAAAGCACTTGGCTCCAACTCAAAAATCAAGCCCAAAAAGCTCTACAGGAATGGCAAGCCGCCAATCCGAAAGAAAGTTTCGCGCAACCGTTTTGGATGACGGGCGAAGCTTGGGGGCACGGTGTTGCGAAAAGCAGTTATTACCAAAACGGCTTTGACGCAATGATCAATTTTGATTTCCAAGATCAAGCCAAAGAATCCTTGAATTGCTTTGCGAAAATCGATCCGGTGTATCAAGAAATGAACGGCAAATTACAAGATTTCAATGTACTAAGCTATCTTTCTTCTCACGACACCCGATTGTTCTTCCATTCGGATAGCGAGCAAGACACGGATAAACAAAAAACGGCGGCAAATTTATTGCTGTTAGCGCCCGGCGCCGTACAAATTTATTACGGTGACGAAAGCGGTCGTGAATTCGGGCCGACAGGTTCCGATCCGATGCAAGGCACGCGCTCCGATATGAATTGGAAAGATCTTGGCAGTCAAGAGGAAAAACAAGCATTACTCGCTCATTGGCAAAAACTGAGTCAGTTCCGCCAACAGCATCCGGCAATTGGAGCGGGCGTACAAAGTGCGGTCAAAAACGGACGTTATTTTGCATTCACGCGTCAGTTGGAAAACGACAAAGTAATGGTTGTGTGGGCGGGCAATCCGCAATAGTATCTGCATAATTTTGCATAATTTTGCATAAATTAAGTAAAGATATACCTATATTTTAACTAGTATGTTGTCAGTTCGCAAAAAATATATGCATATTTTTTAGCTGTCTTAATTAATTTTAATAACGATTCAACTTTGATCATAGGCGCATCCCGACCGCTCGTCGGGAAGCCCTAAGAGGTTTTTTGCGTCCAAAATTTATTTTTGATCAAAAAGTAACCTAAAAGATTTTGTTTATTAACTATTAATCAGGAGTTCAATATGAACAATATATTTAAAGTCATATGGAATGCCGCGACTAAGCAATTAGTTGTCGTATCCGAATTGGCGAGAGGTAAAGTCAAATCTTCATCAAACAACCAAACCGCAGTCACTAAAACTGTACTAAAAGCCGGTTACGGCGTCTTGTTCGGCGCATTACTGACCGCCGGCGCACTAAGCTTTAGCGCGTCCGCGCAAGTGACGAATTACGGCAATAACAATAGCATTAATGGCGATTGTAACAATATGGGCAATTTAGTGGTATTCGGTCATAACAATACGCCGAATCCGCAAAGTTGTGTCGGCGGAATTTTCGGTTCGAACAGCACAATCGACTGGGATGCTCTCGGCTCTTATGTAATCGGTAATAACAGCACCGCTTCCGCAAAAGATATGGTGTTAATCGGTAATAATATTAAACCGAGTAACGGCAACGGCTTAGTGGGCGCGGTGATTTTGGGGACGAATTCCACCGGTTACAGCGTGCAAGACACCAATAGTTTAGGTTCCGTCACCATTAACGGACACGTCTATGAAAACTTTGCCGGCGGCATTTCCAGTATGGGTAGTTTCGTCAGCGTGGGTGGTACCGGAACAAATGAACAACGTTTAATCGTAAACGTCGCACCGGGTAAATTAAGCGCCACGTCAACCGAAGCTATCAACGGTTCGCAACTTTATGCCGTTGCCAGCAAATTACAAGCGGATATTACTTCCGGCGGCACAACTTCAACATACAAATTTAATATTGCAAACTCACAATCAGCCGGCACGGCAACCACAGGAAAACAATGGAGTTCCGATACCGCCAGCAACGAAATCACCTTCGGTGCCACCTCGGATCTAAAAGTCACCGCGGACGCAAGCGGTAATATTATTTACGGCTTATCCGATACAACATCGGCAGCTATCACCGACGCCAAAAATGCCGCCAAAACGGTAACTGATTCGCTCACCGAGATTAACAACGCCGTCTCACAAGCCGCAAGCCACGCCAACGCCGCAGCAAGCTCCGCCAGCGCCGCATCAACCTCGGCAACTAATGCAGCAAATGCAGCAACAAGAGCCGCAACTTCAGCAACAAAAGCCTCAAGTTCTGCAAGTGCTGCAGAAAGTTCCGCAACACTAGCCGGAAATTCTGCAACAGCAGCCGCAACTTCAGCAAGCGATGCAGCGGTTTCTGCAACTACAGCAGCAAGTTCCGCAACAGACGCAGCAAATTCCGCCACTTCTGCAGCAAGCTCTGCAACAGATGCTGCGAATTCAGCAAGCGACGCAGCAGCTTCTGCAGCAAAAGCTAAAACCTCTGAAACTAACGCGAAGGCGTCTGAAACTGCGGCAGCAGGTTCAGCAAGCGACGCCGCAACTTCAGCAGCGAATGCGAAAACTTCAGAAACTAACGCGAAAACTTAAACTAATGCCAAAGCCTCTGAAACTGCAGCAAGTAATTCTGCAAGTGCAGCGGCAAGCTCCGCAACAGACGCAGCAAATTCAGCCACTTCGGCAGCAAGTTCTGCAACAGACGCTGCAAATTCAGCAAGCGACGCCGCAACTTCAGCAGCGAATGCGAAAACTTCAGAAACTAACGCGAAGGCGTCTGAAACTGCAGCTGCAGGCTCTGCGACAGACGCAGCTAACTCTGCAAATGCAGCGAGCGATTCTGCAACAGCAGCCGCCGGCTCAGCAACAGATGCAGCTAACTCTGCAAATTCAGCGAGCGATTCTGCAAGTGCAGCAAGCGATTCCGCAACAGCAGCCGCAGGCTCAGCAACAGACGCTGCGAACTCGGCAAATGCAGCGAGTGATTCTGCAAGCGCAGCAAGTGACTCCGCAAGCGCAG